>NZ_JBALEO010000093.1:0-184376 GCF_036918015.1 Nostoc sp. | reverse complement strand
TTGCGTTGAAATTGGTCATATTTCCCTTTGATAAAATAACCACGTTGTCTAACAATCGGTTTATGAACTTCGTTGACAACCGCAGTTTTCCCAATGCCTGAAAACCCAGCTACCAGCATCATTTCTGTTGCACCAAGGCTGACTCTTTCAAAGGCTTCCAGTAGAGTTGATACCTCGGTTTCTCTGCCATAAAGTTTATCAGGGATGATGAAGCGATCGCACACATCCCTACGAGCAATTTCAAAATCCCCAATTATACCATCAACTTGTAGCTGATGTAAACAATTTTCTAAATCAAATTTCAAACCCAATGCACTTTGATATCTGTCTTCCGCATTTTTTGCCATCAATTTCATGACGATATCTGAGAGTACTTGCGGAATCTCTTCCCCTTCGGCTCCGCTCAGGGTGAACCTGTTCTCTAATGCCATAGGCATTTTAGCAATATGACAATGCACCAACTCCATTGGATCGTTTGACGCAAAAGGTAACTTTCCTGTAAGTAATTCGTAGAAAGTCACACCTAAAGAATAAAAATCAGTCCGGTAGTCAATCCCCCGATTCATTCTTCCTGTTTGTTCTGGGGAAATATAAGCTAGTGTCCCTTCTAAGACATTGGGATTGATTAGGGTTTGGGTTTCTCGTGGTAGTAAAGATGCAATACTAAAATCAATTAATTTAACTTGTTTGGTTTCTGGGTTAATTAAAATATTGGCAGGTTTGATATCTTTATGAATAATCCGCTCGCGATACAATATATCTAAGGCATTGCAAAGTGCGATCGCAATCCGTAAAAACTCTTCACCAGACGCGATATATCGCCCCTGTTCAGAGGTGAAATAATTTTTCAGAGAAATCCCCCCAAAGTCTTCCATCACCAACGCATAGCCATTCTGATAGGCTTGGAGGCTATAGGTTTGGACAATTAGTGGTGAGTTGAGATTTTTGGCAATGGTGTACTGATTGCGAAACGACAAGAGTTCGTTGAAACTCGGATAAGGATTTTTTAGTAGTTTAATCACTACAGGTAATGAGTCACTCTCTCGATACCCGCGATAAACTAGGGTTCTCGAACCATTGTAGAGTAAATCATAGATGCGATATCCAGGAATATTAACTGTTGTGCTAACCATACTGCTAAATCTGTGAAACTTCCAGATTTAGTATTCCCAGATATCTAAAGCTGTTTATCAAAAAGAGCCTATTATACCGGAATTTCAATCATAAATTCTGTCCCCTCACCTATAACCGAGTTAAAACTTAATTTTCCACCGTGGGTTTCTTCAACAATTTGACGAGCGATCGCCAACCCCAACCCTGTACCTTTACCAACCGCTTTTGTCGTAAATAAATGGTCAAATATTTTTTGTTTAACTTGTTCGTTAATTCCCTTACCATTATCCCGAATGGCAACTTTAACGAGATTATTTTCGACTGAAGTTGTAATTGTAATGCAGTTAGGATTGGCTTTAATTTCTTCAAAGCTGAGTCCATAATTAGATTCATCTAATGCATCAATAGCATTTGCGAGAAGATTCATAAATACCTGATTTAATTGACCGGGGAAACATTCTACTTGAGGTAAATTACCGTAGTTTGCAACAACTTGAATCGCCGGACGTTGTTCATTGGCCTTAAGACGATGTTTGAGAATGAGAATAGTGCTATCAATGCCTTGGTGGATATTGAAAGGTACTTTGTAGTCTTGATCGGCACGAGAGAAAGTTCTCAAACTGGTGCTGATGTTCTTTAGCCTGTCACACGCCATAGACATAGAATCAATCATCTTGGGTAAGTCTTCTAAGCTGTAATCCAAGTCGATTTCTTCGGCGTGTTCTTCGATTTTATCGCTTTTATTGGGTAAACTTTCTTGATATAGTCTGAGATGTTCAACAATCTCAGCAATAGTAGGTTTCGCTTGTTTGAGACTAGCAGCAATAAAACCAAGGGGATTATTCATTTCGTGAGCTACACCAGCAACTAAGTTACCTAGTGCAGACATTTTCTCAGTTTGCACCATTTGTAATTGTGCTTGTTGCAGATTTTGTAAAGCAGTTTCTAGCTCTTGTGCTTTTTCTTGAAGTTGGACTTCGGCAACTTTGCGTTCGCGTAGCGCAGTTTGCTGTTCTGTAATATCATCTGCTAGGGAAGCAACTCCGATTAACTCGCCATCTGCACTTACAAGCGGATTGTTATACCAAGCACAAATGATAATTTTACCATCCTTTGTCACATTTTCATTGATACTGTAATTGCCGCCCTCCTGCGATTTAATTTCGACGCTGACTCGCTCCATTTCTGCTTGAATTATTTCAGGAATGATGAATTTGAATCCACAACCCAAAGCCTCTTGTTTGCTGTAGCCAAAGATTCTTTCTGCGGCTGGGTTCCAGTCAGTAACTTGATAATTGGTATCCCACTCTATAACTGCTAATGGAGTTTGCTGAACCAATAGCTGGAGTCGTTGCTGGGATGATTGCAAGACAGACTGGGCGGCGCTTAACTCCTCAAGCGATCGCTCTAGTTGTTGAGCATATTCTAGCGATCGCTCATAAAGTCGGGCATTTTCTAAAGAAATCGCGGCTTGAGCGCAAAGTAAATTCAGGAGTTCAACGCGATCGCTAGTAAACGCCCCCGTTGCTAAATGATTTTCTAGATATAAAATGCCCATCAACTTACCTTGATGCAAAATCGGGCTACACAAGATACTTTTCGGCTGCTGACGCATGATATACGGGTCGTTAGCTAAGATCGGATCGGTGCTTGCATCAAGTATCACAGCAGTCTGCCTATCGTGCTTCACTTTGTAAATCAGTTTCAGGGGAATGTCTTGACTTTCCTCAACGGGAAGGCGCTGCAATACAACTGGCTGCATCCCCAAGGTAATTGACCCTTTAATTAGCAGGCGCTCACCTTTGGCATCGCCTAGCGAATCGTTTCGCAACAGCATGAACACGCATTTATCAGCCCCAGCATTTTCAATGACGATTTCAAGCAACGATGAAAGCAGTTTTTCAAATTCGATTTCGCCGGAAAGAGTGTGAGAGGCTTTGAGAATAGCAGCTAAATCTAAAGCAACAGAGGCACTGCTACTGTGGGTAGTGTCGGAATTCGTGGGTGTAACACTTGCTAACGAGAAGATTGTTTCGTTAGTGGAGAAAGGAGAATGGGTTTGGTGGAGGATAGGGGCTAGCAGTTGCGGATAGCGTCTTTCCAGATCGGCAACCTTGGCTTTTGCCCCCCAACGTGCGTAACAGTAATATGCTTCTTGCATATATGCTTGGGCGACTTTTTCTTTCCCCCAGTTGAGGTAAAATTTGCCAGCAAGTTCATTCGCTAGGGCTTCTTCTTGGATATATGCATTTGCTTTGGCAGAGGCGATCGCGCGATCGTAGTAATCCATTGCTTCATACATCTGCCCCAATACCCGATACTGCTCTGCTTCAACCAAATAAAATTTGTGTAAATGGTTTGTGGGTGCGTGGTTTGCCCATTGTTCCAGCTTCTTCTGGTTGTCAACAACTTGCTGGGGCAGACATTCCTTACCTTGGGCGTTGGGTAACATCGCCAGATGAGTCAATGAATCGTAAAAGTGAAACACCGGCACCATAAAACAGCCGGATACTCCACTTAAATATTGTTTGGCATCAGCCGCGACTTTGATAGCTTGTTCCCACTCATTAAACAAGTAACAAAGAATTAATTTATTGATATACAGTGTTCCCATTGCATAAAGATCGTTTGCCTTCTGATGCAAAGGCAACATGATTTGTTCGTCATAGATTACACCTTGAATTTCCCAAGGACACTTGCTCTGGGCGAGTAAATTTAAAACGGATTGGTAAAAGACTCTCAGATAATTATGAGCAACTTCCTGCTTGAGTTGAGCCAATGCCTGATTGTAAACCTTCATCTCTGGTTCTAGGATTGACAAATCTTTTCCGAGAAAAAAGGAAAGCGAACAGTAATTGTAGGCACAGTAGGCAGCATACTCTAAAGTACCCATTTCCAGACCGCTGTGGTATCCGTCGAGTAAAGGAGCGAGTGAATTTTGAATATGATGTTTCCAAGGCTTCACGAAGGGATAAACCATGTTAATCGTGCTGGCTTTAAATTCTCTGCTTTGGAAGCGTGATAGTAGTCCCATTGCCAGTTCACCAATGCGATCGCCTAAATCTATTTCTCCAACACCACACAAAATTACTCCATACCAAGCATAAGCCTGTGCTGATACCGCAGCATTACCGTATTCCACTGATAACCTAATCTGCTTACACACGATTAATGGCAGTAATTCTGGAACCGCTTGATAGATTGCTGCTGTCACCGCCGCTAAAATTCGGATCGCTGCCAAGGCTTGGAGGTCTGTCATTTCCGGCAGTTCCAAGAAATCTTCTAAATGTTTTCCTTTTAATACATCCTGAGTCTGTTGCAAACTTTCAGTAATATCTGCGTCAGTCGGCTGCTTTGGAAACAATACTCCAAATAATTCCAAAGTCGAAAGAGCGGTTTTAATCGCTTTGGGCTGTTGACTCTGGGCCACCTCGGCCAAAATTCTTACTTCATAGACTTTCACTTTGTCTAGTAATTGACGGGCATTTTGCACTACTTCGTCAACTATCTGCTCCATTTGCCTAAAATCACCACTTAGACAGGCTACTTCTGCGGCTAAATCATGCAGAGATAACGTTAGTTCATAGCATTGCTGCCAACAACTTGTTGGGAGAAGTTGTATACCTTTAGTGGCGTATTCAATTGCTGCGACGTAAGCGGTTGCAGATTTAGCTCTTTGGGCAGCAACTAGATTTAACTTTGCTAATTCCTCACGTTCAGTTTCTGCAACAATTAAATCGGCTCCTTTATTTAATTGATTGACAATCTCAAAGATTTTTTCCTCTTTTTCCGTCTCGCTCATTACACTTAAAAGCAATTGCCCAATTTTTAAGTGCGTCAGTTGTTTTTGGTCATCGGGAATCAGAGAATAAGCGGCTTGTTGGACGCGATCGTGTAAAAATTTATAAGAAACTGTCATTTGTCCTACCCTGCGGGAAGCCGCTAGGGCGTCTATGTCATTGGTCATTTGTTTTTGACTATCTACTAATGACAGATGACTAATACTTCGACTACGCTCAGTACAAGTGACTAATGACTCTTGTTGATAAAATTTATAAACATCACCGTTCGGTAAAATCAATCCTTCTTGTAATCCTTTCCACAAAGCCGCAGCCGTTTCGATTTGAGATTGTTTAGAAACAATTGCCAAACTTGCTAAATCAAACTGATTCCCAATACAAGCAGCTAGCTGTAACACCTGTTGAGTTGATAGCGCTAGTTTTCGCAATTGAAAACCCATAAAGGCAACAACATCATCTGTAACGGCTTCAGTCATCACTTGGGTAATGTCACATTGCCAACAGCCTAACTCAATATCAAATTGAATCAGATTTTCTTGATGCAATGCTTTGAGAAACTGGATTGCAAAAAATGGATTTCCTTGAGTTTTCTGATAGATTAATTGAGAAAGAGTCCATGCCGAAGTTTCTGTACATTTAAGTGTGTCACCAACTAACTGATTCACTTTGAGTTGACTCAGTGGTGCTAAGGTAATTGTATTAATAGTCGTTTTGTTTTTTTTGATTTCACTCAAAGCCAACATCAATGGATGTCCTAGATTGACTTCATTATCACGGTATGCACCAATTAATAAAAGATGACCTGTATCAGCCATTAATAGCTGCATTAACTTCAATGATGCCGAATCTGCCCATTGCAAATCATCTAAAAACATCACTAATGGATGTTCAACACGGGTGAAAACTTGGGTAAATTGTTGAAATAATAAATTAAATCTATTTTGTGCCGCCGTTCCTGATAATTCTATGGCGGGTGGTTGTTCGCCAATAATTCTTGATAATTCGGGGATGACTTCAATAATTACCTGTCCATTCTCTCCAACAGCATCTAAAATCTTGCTTTTCCATTCCTGAATCTGTGCATCACTTTCTGTTAATAATTGCCCCATTAAATCCCGGAATGCTTGTACAAATGCACTGAAGGGAATATTCCGTTGAAATTGGTCGTATTTGCCCTTGATAAAATAACCGCGTTGGCGAACAATCGGTTTATGAACTTCGTTGACAACCGCAGTTTTTCCAATTCCCGAAAAACCTGCTACCAGCATCATTTCTGTTGCACCAAGGCTGACTCTCTCAAAGGCTTGGAGTAAAGTTAATATTTCGGTTTCTCTTCCATAAAGTTTATCAGGAATGATGAAGCGATCGCACACATCCCTACGAGCAATTTCAAAACTCGGAATTTCCCTATCAACTTGTAGCTGATGTAAACAATTTTCTAAATCAAACTTCAGTCCCAAAGCACTTTGATATCGATCTTCGGCATTTTTTGCCATCAATTTCATCACAATATCACAAATAACTTGGGGAATATCTTCTCTATTTCTTAAAAGTGGTGGAAGTTTCGCAATATGACAATGCACCAATTCCATTGGCTCATTTGATGCAAAAGGTAAATTTCCTGTAAGTAACTCGTAAAATGTCACACCCAAAGAATAAAAATCAGTTCGGTAGTCAATCCCCCGATTCATTCTTCCTGTTTGTTCTGGGGAAATATAAGCGAGTGTTCCTTCTAAGATATTGGGATTGACTAGCGTTTGGGTTTCCCGTGGTAGTAAAGATGCAATACTAAAGTCAATTAATTTAACTTGTTTGGTTTCGGGATTAATGAGAATATTGCTAGGTTTAATGTCTTTGTGAATAATCCGTTCGTGATATAATATATCTAAGGTATTACACAGTGCGATCGCAATTTCTAAAAACTCCTGTAGAGATTTTCCCCTTCCCTTGATTCCCCATTCCTTGAGGGAAATCCCCCCAAAGTCTTCCATCACCAGCGCATAGCCATTTTGGTAGGGTTCCAGGCTATAAGTTTGGACGATTAGCGGTGAGTTAAGATTTTTAGCTATGGTGTACTGATTCCGAAACGACAAGAGTTCGCTGAAAGTGGGATGAGGATTTTTCAGCAGTTTGATAACTACAGGTAATGAGTCAGTCTCTCGATACCCTCGATAAACAATGGTTCTAGAACCATTGTAGAGTTCTTCGCTAACCTTGTATCCAGGAATATTGACAAGAGTGCTAACCATACTACTAAATCTTTAAGGTTTCCAGATTTAGTATTCCCAGATGCTTGAAATTGTTTACTAAACGAGCCAAAATTACACTGATATCTCAAGAATAAACTCCGTACCTTCACCGAGAACTGAGTTAAAACTCAATCTTCCACCGTGGGTTTCTTCAACGATTTGACGAGCGATCGCTAATCCTAACCCTGTGCCTTTACCAACGGCTTTGGTCGTAAATAAATGGTCAAATACTTTTGATTTTATTTGTTCATTCATTCCCTTACCATTATCTTTAATCTTAATAATTACTTTTTGCTTATTTTCACTAACTTGAGTAATAATTGTAATAAGATTAGGATGAGCTTTTATATCTTCAAAAGCGCGTCCAATATTTGACTCTTCCAAAGCATCAATAGCATTCGCTAAAATATTCATAAACACCTGATTCAACTGCCCAGCAAAGCATTCTACTAATGGTAGCTGACCATATTCTTTGATAACTTGAATTTCGGGGCGGGTTTCTGAGGATTTGAGACGATGTTTGAGAATCAAAATGGTGCTGTCGATGCCATCATGAATATTGCAAGCAACGGGGCGATCGCTATCAGCACGAGAGAAGGTTCGTAGAGAAGTACTAATATCTCGAATTCGCTTCACACCTTCTTGCATAGAACCCACTAACTTCGGTAAATCTTCGCGGATGTAATCGAGGTCAATTGCTTCGATTTCATCTTGAATTACTCCACTGGGAGGAGAATATTCCTGTTGATATAAATCAATTAAGCCAAATATATCCTTGATATAATCTAAAGCTGGTTGAATATTGCCGCCCAGGAAGCCAACAGGGTTATTAATTTCATGCGCTACCCCCGCTACAAGGTTTCCCAGCGCCGACATTTTTTCACTTTGCACCAATTGCACTTGAGTGCCTTGAAGTTCTGTTAGTGCTTGTTCTAGATTTTGTTTTTGTTGTTTGAGTTCTTCTTGTGCCAGTTGACGTTCAGTAATGTCTTCTGTCACCAATAAAATGCCGAACACATTTCCCTTGGCATCGCGTAAAGGTATCTTGCTCGTATCTAACCAAATTTGCTGACCATCCGCCCGTTGCCATTGTTCAATTATGTGGAGTTCTGCTTTACCAGATTCCATAACGCGGCGATCGCACACACGATACCAATCGGATTCTTCTTTGCTTATCAGTAAATCATAGTCATTTTTACCCACAATTTCATCAGGTGAACTTAAATTTAGTGCATTAGCCAAACTTTGATTACAGCCCAAATAAACTGAATTGATATCTTTCCAACCTACCCAGTGGGGAATAGTATCAAATACTAAGCGCATCAATTGTTGAGTTTGTTTGAGGGTTTCAATCGATCCAAATAGTTCCTGGGTTCGTTCAGTAACTCGTTGCTCTAGTTGCTGGGTGAGTTGTTGCAGTTCTGTATTTCTGGTTTCAAGAGACTGACTCAAGTGGTTAAGCTTTAAGTGCGATCGCACCCGCGCTAACACTTCACCTTGTTGAAACGGTTTGGTAATGTAGTCAACGGCTCCTAGTTCAAAACCTGTGACTTTATTCACCGATTCCGAAAGGGCTGTGATAAAGATAATGGGAATATTTCGGGTTTTTGCATTGGCTTTGATGTGCTGACAGGTTTCAAAGCCATCCATCCCCGGCATCATCACATCCAGTAAAATCAAAGAGACTGGAGTATGTTCTAATTGCTGTAGCGCACTTTCACCACTAGTGGCGATCGCAACTTCAAAACCAGCATTGGCTAAGGTATCTGAAAGCACCTTCAAGTTATTTGGCACATCATCGACAATCAGGATAATGCCATTGTCAAACTGGTTGGTAACGGGACTGTTAAATGTAATGGAATTTGTAGAGAATACTGTCATAGGAAAAATGGGGATTGGGGATTGGGATTGGGATTGGGGATTGGGATTGGGATTGGGATTGGGATTGGGATTGCAAGAATTCTTTTCTAGTCCCTAGTCCCTAATCCCTATCCCCTTTGATTGCGGAAGATATTGTTCAATGAATGTTCGGATTTTTTCAGTCTGGAAATTATCTGCATACTCACGTACTGCTTTAACAAATGGTTGGTATCGCTCATCTGTTTTTTCCAAAGTTTTTAGCTGTTGCTCGATCGCCATCAAGCGTCCCTGCAACGCCAATGTGTGCAACTGCGACAAAACCTCCTCGCTTGGGGGAACGATCTCATCTGGAGTGGATGAAGATATTGCCTCTGAGTTGGCTTTCATCGGCTCCACAGCAATGGAGTTTTGCTCATAAATCCATTTTAGATTCAGATATTTTTCCAACAACTTCAGCAGCGCTGAGGCTTCTACAGGCTTGGGTAAAAACGCATCGGCTCCGGCTGCGATACTCTCATTTTGATTACTTTCAAATACACTAGCTGAAGAAGCGATCGCTGGAATATTCTGCAACTCAGGAATCTGTCGCAAATGTCGCAACATCTCGTAGCCATCCATTTCTGGCATCATCAAGTCTGTAATAATCAGGTCAGGATGAATCTCCTGTGCCTTGTCCAATCCTTCTTTACCGTTGCTGACGGCAATCACTGCAAAACCCAAAGGTTCCAGTAAACTGACCAAAACTGACCGATTCTCCCAACGATCGTCGACTACCAATAGCTGGCGCTTGCTGCCTTCAAATCCGATAATCTTCCCTTGCTTAGTTGTTCGCAGACTTGCTGCCCATTCTTGAGCTTCGGGAAGTTCAACCTCAAACCAGAAGGTGCTACCTTGTCCAAGTTGGCTGTCCACATTTAGGGTGCTACCCATCAGAGAAACGATTTGCAGACTGATTGCTAGTCCTAATCCAGTACCTTCTCCTTGTTTCTTCACATCACCCACTTGTTCAAAGGGTTGGAAGATTTTTGTAAGTCCGATTGGCGATATCCCGACACCTGTATCTTCAACCTCAAAGCGAATTTGATAGGTTGCAGTTTCCAGTTTGTGAGTTTTAACGCGAAATGTAACTCCGCCTTCGTCAGTAAACTTAATCGCATTGCCCAATAAGTTAATCAACACTTGGCGGAGGCGTTTTTCATCGACTGTAATGCCAACAGGTAAATTAGAATCAGGTTGATAGGTAAAGGAAATTCCTTTTTGACTCGCACGCACGCGCATCATCTCCGCAATGCCTTCTAAAAGTGCCGGGAAATAAGCATCGTCAGGATATAATTCCAACTTGCGGGCTTCGATTTTGGCGAGGTCAAGGATATCATTAATCAGATTAAGCAAATGATTGCCGCACTGATAGATGATATCTACACCTTTTTTAGCTCGTTCTGTTAAGGGTTCACCATTTTGGAGAATTTGGGCATAGCCCAGGATGCCATTGAGCGGAGTTCGCAGTTCATGGCTCATGTTAGCAAGAAACTCACTCTTGGCAAGGTTTGCAGTATCGGCTTTTTCTTTTGCTTCTGCTAGTTGTAATGTCCGTTCTTCTACCTTTTGTTCTAAGGTGGCAAAGGAGGTTTGCAACTGTTTGGCCATGCTGTTAAAAGATACGGAGAGTTCTCCAAGCTCATCGGTGCGATTGCTTGGTAGAGTAGCATTCCAATTCCCCGTTTCTAATTGCTTGGCAGCGCTATTGAGTTGTAAAATAGGTAGCACTACCAGCGATCGCGATAGCCAACGCACTAAAACTACAGTTACTAACAACACAGCGAAAAAATTTATCAGAGCAAATCCGGCTACCGAATATTCCTGGCGAACTACAGAACTTGCGTCCAGTTCAACCACCAAGAATCCATTTACCCGCCCCTGGAGATTGGTAATTGGGGCATAGCCGTAAAGAATGGTTTCACCATTTGCCGTTTGGTGAAATTCCTGCTCAACAAACGGTGCATTGTGGGCAATGGCTGCATACAAATCATCTAATGACTTTGTGTAATCCATGCCAATCAATACACCTTTGCCTTGATCGGTAGGGTCGTAGTTTAAGACATAGACAAATTTTTTATTTGGTTGTTGGCGTACCGTATAAATACGCTTAATATCTTTACTGGTTGCTTGAATTGCTACAAGTCTATCTTGATTAATTTTGTAAAAGGCTGAGGTGCGATCGCTTGGTTTAACAATCAATCCGTGATAATCGCTATCGATTTGTGGAACAGCTAGACTGACAACCGCCAAAAGACGATTACGGATTGCTTGCCGTTGACTAGAGTACAACTGCCAGTACATCCCCGAAGCTATTGTTCCAGCCATTACTGCGATTAGCACTGAATAGGAAGCAATAATTTTTGTGCTGAGGTTCCAATTTCGCACTAGCGTGGCTCCTTTTACAGTCTCAAGCTACTGATATTGGCAGTGTATTACAAATCATATTCGAGATCATTTTTACTCAATTATTTTTAAGATGCCCACTTCATTTGTGAAATGAACAGTTGGGTTGAAAAAGAGGTAGGGTGGTTTCATACGAAATAAGAAAAATACATAGCCTTGATTTCTTGTTTTGTAGCATGGCTTTTTACCCCTCTCCAAACCTCTCCCCGAAAGGTCGAGAGGCTTTGAAACCCAGTTTTAGTTTTTCTCTGGTTGTATGAAACCACCCTGCCCGCTCTTCGGGCGGGGTGGGGTTCTTGGGGTTTAGTAAGTAATCAAGCGGGCATGATATCATAGCCCAAGGCTGGCGCGGTAAGCGGCGCGTTGAGACTCACGCCCAACTGTGTTAGTAATCTGCTCCCATCCCTGTTCAATTTGCTGCATTGTTTTCTCTGTGGTAAGTTTGTTCGCTAAAAAATCAGATACAGCCGCATCAAGGACTTCAAATTGATATTCCTGATTATGGGGAATGCTCAAATTCAAAACTATGTTGGGGCTGTTCAGGCTTACCCCAATTGCTCCAAGATAGTTGTTGGCAGCTTCGGACGACAGTCCTGCTTTAATCCAGGGATCTGAGTTTTCAAATTGCGAAATTCGGTAGGGATTGAAGCCAGTTGTACCAATGGTTACATCTACATTGGACTGAGTAGGTTGACTCATATAGGAGAGAAACGCATATGCGGCATCCTGCACCCTCGGTGCTACCTTGGCATGAATCACACCAGTCCAACCGACATTGGCTGCGTAGGGCGCGTGATTGACACCATCAATAGCATAAGGACAGGTAAACTTATCACAGGCGACCAATTTGTTGGTCTTGCGATCGAGGACTTGAGTAGTACCTGGAGTGATGACAGCACCGACTTTATCCATCACTTTAGACACAGACAAATCTATAGCTAGAGGCCCGACATCGCCCCAATCAATAGTCAGAGCGCACCTGCCAGTGATAAATAATTCTCTAGCTTTAGAACCACCCAGATTTTCATCCTGGGGAACTCCATAATCCATCGTTTTTTTGTAAATATCCAGTGCTTTGGCAAAAGCTGGATTGTTTACTAGGGGTTTCATCGTATCTGGATCAAAAAATGCCCCTTGTACTGTTCCCTGAGATTGCAAAAAAGGAGTAGCAATAGATATCAACATACTTGTGCTATTTTCATGAGCACGCTTTGAAACACAAGAGCCATAGTCTGCTTTACCATCGCCATTGAGGTCTTTACCGTGAAACCGTTTAGCGATCGCCAAATACTGATCCCACGTTTCTGGAGGCGTTAAACCAACTTCCTTTAACAGATCGCTGCGGTAATAAACCATGTGAAAATCGCCATCCAATGGAATACTGTAGGTGCGCCCTTTATAAGTCGCACTGACATTCCGAAAGATCGGAGCGATATCATCCCACCGCAAAGCAGCATCAGTCTTTACTCGTGCAGTTAAATCTTCCAGATAGCCAGCGTTGATAAAGTCAATCAACCATTGAGGCAAGATAACCGCTATATCGTACTTTGAATTGTTACCAGACCAGTTCTTTTCCAATATGGTGTAAAGATTTTTAAAGGGAATACCCGTTAGATTGACCTTCGCTCCAGTTAGCGATTCAAATTCAGCAATATGTCGCTTAGTCCCCGTATAAATTGCTTCATCATGGGTAATGACGTTAATCGTCACACCGTCAAAGCGTTGTGCAGTCGCGTTGGTCTGGGTAGGCCCAGGAGATGAAGCTGTTTGAGAATTGGGTGGGTAAAAACTGCAACCTGGAACTCCTAAGCTCAACCAGAGGGCAGCCAAGAAAATCAGACCATATCGAACTACCTGAAAGTGGGAGCAAAAGCTCCGCCAATGAGACATTCTATTTTTCATAGTTGTAATCGGTATATAATTGGCTTTAATTTTCCACTGTGGGTTGATTTGACAATCTGACGAGCGATCGTTAAGCTTTTTTATCTACCACTGCCCCCTTATGGGGTTAGCCCAAGGCTAGCGCGGTAAGCGGCGTGTTGAGACTCACGCCCCACTTTGTTGGTAATCTGCTCCCATCCCTGTTCAATCTCCTGCATTGCCTCCTGTGTCGTCAGTTTGCTTGCTAAGAAATCGGCGAGAACAGCATCGAGGACATCCAATTGATATTGCTGGTTATGAGGAATCCTCAGATCCAAAACCATGTTTGGACTATTCAGGCTGACACCGATCGCACCTAAATAGTTGTTGGCAGCATCGGACGACATCCCTGCTTTGAGCCAAGAATCAATGGTTTGAAATTGAGAAATCCGGTAAGGGTTGATACCTGTCTCGCCGATAGTGACATCCACATTTGCCTGAGCAGGCTGACTCATATAGGAAAGGAACGAATATGCAGCATCCTTGACTGTTGGTGCTGCCTTTGCATAGACAACACCAGACCAACCCACGAAGGCAGTAAAAGGCGCATGATTAACCCCAGCAATGCTATATGGACAGTTAAACTTATCGCAAGCAACTAATTTCCCTGTTTGACGATCGAGTACCTGAGTGCTGCCCGGAGTCACAACAGCGCCTACTTTGTCAATCACTTTCGATGTAGCCGGATTGATTGCTAATGTGCCAATATCTCCCGATTCCAGGGTCAAGGCGCATCTGCCACTCGTAAACAATCGTCTTTCTTCAAACAGACTCAAGTTTGCTTCATTGGGCGGGCCATACTCCATCGTTTTTTTATAGATATTTAACGCCTTAGCAAACGCTGGATTGCGAACCAAAGGTTTCATGGTTTCCAGATCAAAAAATATTCCTTGTGTTGTTCCCTGAGATTGCAGCCAGGAACTAGCAATTGAGGCAAACAACAAGTAACCGGCAAAGCGAGGGCCTTTTGCCATACAAGAGCCGTAATCGGATTCTCCATCATTATTTAAGTCTTTGCCATGAAACTGTTTAGCGATCGCCAGATAATCGTCCCAAGTTGTCGGAGGCTCTAATCCAGCGGTTTTGAGGAGATCGCTGCGATAGTACACCATCTGAAAATCACCATCCAACGGGATCGCGTAAATGCGCTGTTTATACCTTGCACTCACATCTCGAAAAATGGGAGCAATATCCTGCCATTGCAAAGCCGAGTCAGACTGAACCCGATTGGTTAAATCTTCTAGATCGTTGGTATTGATAAAGTCAATTAACCATTTAGAAAGAATTACTGCCATATCGTACTTAGGAGTGCGGCTCGACCAGTCCTGTTGTAGTTGTTGGTAGAGGTCTCCAAACGGAAAAGCTACCATATTCACCTTTGCACCAGTCAGAGATTCAAACTTACCGATATGCCGATTAAGTGCAACATCCAGCACCCCTTTTTGGGTAATGACGTTAATCGTCACACCGTCAAAACGTTGTACAGCCGGGTTTATCTGGGTAGGCCCTGGAGATGAAGCTGTTTGAGAATTGGATGGGGAGAAACTGCAACCTGGAACCCCTAAGCTCAACCAGATGGCAGTCAGAAAAATCAAATAATATCGAACTCGCTGCCACTGAGAGCGAAAGTTTTGCCAATAAGACACTTGTATGATTCCTCCTTACAGTTATGAATCCAAAACTCCTGTAACAGTTTTAACTGGTAAGGTAAGGACAAACCCTGTGATTTTTGCTAGTACAGAAGTGCAGTACAGCTTGCCATACTGAGTTTCCTGGATAATTTGGTTGGCGATCGCTCGCTTTGTTAATTTTTATAACTCAAGCTTGATTAAAAACCATGCCTAACACTAGCTAACAGGAGTAAATTATTAACAGTTGCACAGGTAGATACACTTAAGTTAATCTTTAAACTACCTATGGGCACTCCAATTAAAGGCATATTTAGAACCAATCGGCAACAATACAAAAGATGATTAACTATTAACTTAATGACTAACAGACGCCAATTTTTAAAAGGGGTGGCAGCACTTTCTAGCTTATCTTTAGGTGGTTGTGGCTGGAGGCTGGCAGAAGTACGTGCTAATTCTAATACGAATGGTCAGCGTGACCAACTTTATATCTTTACCTGGACACAATATACTGACAATCAATTACTGAAAACTTTTAGCGCCCAAACTGGCATGAAAGTCCTAGCGGATGTGTATGATTCCAATGATGTGATGTTGGCTAAATTCCAAGCTGGAGGCGGTGGCACTTACAGCATCATCAACCCATCTGATTATATGGTGCAGAAGATGGTAGACAAAGGCTTGTTAACAGAAATAAATCACGATCGCTTAATCGGTCTAGAGAATTTATTTCCCCGTTTTCAAAATCCTAGTTATGACCCCAAGAACCGCTATAGTATCCCTTTTAATTGGGGGACAACAGGTTTACTTTACAATTCCGAAAAAATTAAAGATGCACCACAAGACTGGGATTATCTTTGGCAAAATCAAGAGCAACTGAATCAGCGGATGACCTTGCTCAATGATGTTCGAGAAGTTATGGGTGCAACCTTACGAATGCTCGGTTATTCTTACAACTCAAAAAATGAACAAGAAATCAAACAAGCTTATGAAAAATTGAAGGTGCTAAAACCTGCGATCGCCCGTTTTGACACCGACGCTTGGCAAAATCAAATTCTGGCAGGAGATTTACTATTGGCAATGTGTTATTCAGCAGATGCGGTGAAAATCTCTCAAGAAAACCCTAAACTCAAATATGTGATTCCTCGCAGTGGTTCTTCATTATGGACAGACACTATTGTAATTCCCAAAACAGCCCCCAACCAAGCTGGAGCTTATGCTTGGATTAACATGATTTTGCAACCAGAAATAGCATCCCAAATCACTCAACGCCTAAATATTTCTACGCCGAATAGCGCCGCATTTGAGCAATTGCCAAAAATAATCCAAAACAACACTAATTTGTTTCCACCAGAGTCACTGTTAAAAAATTGTGAACGTGTTACACCTGTAAGAGAATTTGAAGAGGTTTACGATCGTTATTGGACTCAATTAACTAGCAGTTAATTGAGTTAGGAGTTAGGAGTTAGGAGTTAGGAGTGATTAATTTGGAAAAAAATGAGATTTCTAAAATAGAAAAATTGCAGAACCCCGTCAGAAATTGGCTGCAACCTATGGTATTGCTGGCACCATCTGCGATTTGGTTATTACTTTTGTTGGTGCTACCATCTTTGATCATTTTCGAGTTAAGTTTAGTTGCAGACATCCGACCGGGAGATTTGGTCAATCCCAACGGGTTCAAAAACTACATCCGAATATTTGACTCACTTTACGTGCAAGTAATTGGGCGATCGCTATTTTTTGCCTTTGGCACTACGGTAATTTGTTTAATTTTGGGCTTCCCCGTCGCCTATTGGATTGCTCAGATAGCGCCGCAGCGTTGGCGCAATTTACTGCTATTAGGCTTTGTCTTACCTTTGTGGACTTCTTCCTTACTCCGTTCTTATGCTTGGATTACAATTCTTCGTCCTACTGGTTTATTGAACAGTTTATTCAGCAATTTAGGCTTGCCTACTTGGGAATTACTCAACAATAGTCAAGCTGTATTAATTGGCATGAGTTACAGCTTATTACCCTATATGGTTTTGATTTTATATGCTTCTCTCGAAAAGCTAGATAAGCGGTTGCTAGAAGCTGCGGCCGATTTAGGTGCAAATCCGGTGGAAACTTTTTTCCAAGTAACCGTACCGCAAATTTTTTCGGGAATTGCGGCTGCTTCCATGCTTGTATTCATCACAGGCTTGGGGGATTTTGTCGATCCAGAATTACTCGGTGGTGCTTCTAGTATGACGGCGGCGCGGTTAGTTTATAACCAGTTTCTTGGAGCAACCCAAAATTGGGGATTCGGTTCAGCCTTGAGTATGACGTTAATTTTGTTTGTTAGTATTGCGATCGCACTTTTAATTAAGTTTGGCGAACCTGCACTCAAACGCTAAACTTTTGTTGGCTCATTTATAATAAAGGCATCAAACGCCAGCGAGACAACGGTTATGCTCTCACCCGATCTCAAAAATGCGTTACCAACTACCGACGAACTTCCCTGTTCAGACGATACCCCAGTGGATAACGAAGATCAAAACTTTTTGCCCAATATTTTACTCTTCTTACTTAACTCCATTTGGGCAAATCGCATGGATTGGTACTTCGGAGTAGATATGGGAGTGTATCACACCACAGGAGTAAATCCCAGAGTACCTGTAGTCCCAGATGCTTTTTTAAGTCTGGGAGTAGAACGGAAAAAGGGTGGTAAATCACGCAAAAGTTACGCGGTTTGGGAAGAAAATGGGATAGTTCCAATATTCACCTTAGAAATGGTATCCCATACTCCAGGAGGTGAATACGACGAAAAGCTAGATATATATAGAAAACTTGGTGTATTGTACTACGTAATTTATAACCCTGAGTTTTGGCGACGCGACCAACATCAACCTTTTGAAGTGTATAAGTTGCTCGATGGAAACTACCAGTTACAAATAGGTGAACCTTATTTGATGCCAGAGGTGGGTTTAGGTATTGGGCGACACCAAGCTGTAATTGGTGGGATACAACAGGAGTTTTTATGTTGGTATGACGAGCAAGGAAACCGCTATTTTACAGATGCAGAACAGGCACAACAAGAGCGATCGCGGGCTGAACAAGAACGGCAAAGGGCTGAACAATTAGCCGAGTATTTACGTTCTCTAGGTGTAGATCCAAATAATCTACCTGATAATTCGTAATTCGTAATATAGGAATCCGGTTTGATTTCTGAAAAAAATTAAGTATTTGTAGGGTGCGTTATGACTTTAGTCTAACGCACCAAACCCTTGAAAATGGTGCGTTACGCTTCGCGATAACACACCCTATGTGTTGTTCAAAAATCAAATAGTAATCCTATACTTCTCTACGAGAGGCTGCGCTCAGTACAAGTTCGTAATTCGTAATGACAAATTATCAATTATTTTTCACTATGAGTAAATGATCTAAATCATTTGTATTATTGTTAATTAACTCCTTAATTTTAGAGATAAACTCATGCTCTAAAAAAGGCTTGGTTAAGTAAGCTTTTGCACCCAATTCTTGGGCAAGCTGGCGATGTTTTTCAGCGCTGCGAGAAGTGAGAATCACAACAGGAATTTTTGCTAAATTTGTGTATTGGCGGAAATTGCTCAACAACTCAAAACCATTCATTCTTGGCATCTCTAAATCGGAGACGACAACTTTAATTTCAGGATGTAACTGCAATTTTTCTAGAGCTTCTACACCATTTTGAGCTTGTATTACTTGATAGCCAGATTTTTGGAGAGTCAGAGAGAGGGTTTGCCGGAGACTAATTGCATCATCTACTACTAAAACAACTTTTGGTGATTTATAATCTGGCTCTTGAGAATAACTGGGTTGGGTTTCGATAGTTGTTGTGGAAGTCGATGCCGCAAGTAATGGTGTAGATGAAAAAGTATGCCCTGATATCGGCAAGGCTTTTTTATTTGACGAAGAAGCTACTGGTAGCGCCCTGATATCAAGTGTTGTTTGTTGGATTTCGCTAGATTTTACCAGTAACAAAGCATCAATTACTAAGATGAGATTACCATTGGCTAAACTACTACAACCATAAATGTATTTTGGCGGTGCGATCGCATTTCCTAAAGGTCTGATTACCAGTTCTTGTTCGCCGATTATTTGGTCAACTTCTAAAGCAACCTTTCCCTGATTTCGCTGTAGCAAAAGCACCGGATTTTTCGCTACACTTGGGTCATGAGTATTTAAAGTGTTGTATGCAGTCTCATTATTAATGAATGAACCATTATAATTAATCAATTTTGAAAGTTGACGAAGGCTGACCATAGTCTCATCATTGTCTATATTCCAATACAAGACTTTTTTTCCTTCAATTTCTTTAATCTGTTGTTCGGAGGGAATCAATATTCTTTCGATACTGTCTAACATCAGACCATAAACAACACCTTTGGCTTGAACTAGCATTAACTTTTCTGTAGTCATAGAAAAAGGAATTTTGAGTATGAATATTGTTCCTTGGTTGGGTAAGGATTGAACTGAAATCGAGCCGTTGAGTGCGTGCATCTGAGTACGCACAATATCTAAACCCATGCCACGCCCAGAAATTTCACTTACTTTATTTGCAGTAGTAAATCCAGGCGAAAATATCAAATCTAAAAGTTCAGGTTCAGCCAGACTAGAAGCATAGTTTCTAGTTTTTTCTTCAGTTTGTATGGGATAAAGTTCAGCAGCTTTTCTGCGAATTCTATCTAAATTCAATCCTTGACCATCATCACGAACTTCGATAATAGTTTGGCTACCCTGATGATAAGCGCAGATTTCGATTAAACCTTCTTCTGGTTTACCAAGCTCTCGGCGAACTTGCGGAGCTTCAATACCGTGGTCAAAAGCATTACGCACTAAGTGTAACAAGGGATCGTAGAGCTTTTCTGCGATCGCTTTATCTACTAGTACTTCACTACCAGTAAGTTTCAATTCTACAAGTTTGGCATGAACATTCCCCAATTTATTTACCATGTGGGGGAAGCGATTCAGGATATTGCCTAAAGGCGACATTCGTGCTTCGACTAAGCTATCTATAATATTAAGAGTTAAATTCTCTTGTTTATCACTAATTTGAGTAGCTTGTGTCACAAGCAAATCGAGAGACTCTGTGGTTTCTTGTAGTTGCAGTGTCTCTTCTATTGCTTCATGCAATGTCATGTTAAATTCTGTATATACATCCATTTCTAGAGAGTCAAAATCCACTGCAAAACTTTGCGTTTGTTGTGAGGTAATATTTTGTATTTGTAAAGGTAGATCGCGTAAATCGTTTAAAGTTGTTTGATGTCTAGTGAGTTGCTGTACTAGTTGCTCAATTATTTCTTTGACCTGTTCATTTTGTAAACTATGCCGTTTTTGGTAAATCAGCAATTCTCCTGCCAGATAATTGAGGTGTTGCAGTCTCTCTGTATCTACCCGAATAAATGAAGGTTGACGAAAGTTTTTAGTTTGAACATACTCCGATTTATCGTCTATTTCTTTGTTGATTTGTGTAGCTATATCAGGGATGACTTCAATAGCTGTTTTCGGAACGTCTATAACTACTTGCTCGCTGACAGTTAATGAATCAAGCTTTTCTGAAGAATTATCAGCTTGGGTTGTCACGACTTCAACAACATGGTTCTGCCTAGCTTCTTCTCCCCATATTGCTTCTAGTAAGTTATCAGTTGATTGAGAAGATACAATCTCTTTAATAACTAACAGTTTTTGCAACTTGAGACTATCAAGCCAATTTTTCTCTTCACTAGTAACAGGAGGATAACTTTTATATTCTTTTGCTAATTTATGAATTTGGTTTTGTAATATTTTAATTCCTGAGAGGTAGCTATCAGATGCTTTCAGAGAATATTGAAATTTTGCAACTGCAAATAAAATGATTAAGATAATCCCACGTCGATAAATACAAAGACTTTGACTATCTTCTTCATCGCGAACAAAATCAAGAAAGTCTTTCAGCCAGTTTTCGATATAATTAAGCAGACTTCTTCTTTCTAATCTGGGAACTAGTAAAGTTAAATTTAGTTCCGTCTCTGGTATTTGCATCTGGTGATTAAACCAGCCAAAAATGTAGCGAATTACTTTTAAATAGAATTTGGCAGTTGTTGGCTTTACCGATTCATTTTTATTGTTATCAGATGTAGTGAGAAATTGATAAAATTGTTCTACATCGATGATAAATGTGTCAGCAAATGAATTATTTGGCAATTCTTCAGATAACTCATTATTTGCCACTATTGTGAGTTTTTGTAAACCTGAAGACGGTTCTCCACCAGATGTGCGATCGCCTTCTAATACTAATTTTTTTGCTTGTTGTAAATCTGCAAGGGCAATTTCTGCAATTTGCTGTACTTGGCTGGGATTTGCTTGCAGCGCTAAGAGAATCGTTTGGGAAATTTCTCCCAATCCAGGTAAATTTAGAGATTCTGCCAAGCCAAGAAATACTTCAGCTTGAGAGTGTAAAAACTCGATAAATTCGTCATTATTTGGTGGATTGTTAACAAAGTCAGCAATACTGTTTAGACGTTGTTCTACTCCTACTTCAAAAACAGATTGCACAATATCAAATCCCAATTCTTCAGAAGTGGGAATATGAGATTCAGCACCAAATGCATCACCCAGATTTTCTTGCAATTGTGCGAACACTGAAGTCGCTCGGTGAAGCAGTTCTTCATCATTAACAGTACTACCTATTAGTTCAGTATTTAATGCTATGCTCAAACACTCATAAGCTTGTAATAAAAGTGTTTGTAATTCTGCATCTACGACTACTTTTGGATTGTATAAAGCATTAAATACATCTTCTAAAAAATGGGCGATCGTCTTAATTAATTCTAGCCCAACGTTAGCTGCACCACCTTTAAGTGTATGAGTAGCCCGCATTAAATTGTGAATTTTAGCAATGCTATAATCTTCCGATAAGCTAAATAGTTCTTGTTCAATAATTTGGACTAATTCCGGGGCTTCAGCCAGAAAATAGATGTACCCTTGTTCGCGGATTTCGTTATCTGTGATCATATAGCCTCTTCAACATTCGCGCCAATACTTGTCCCACTTCGTAGTAATTGCTTAGAAAGCACATATTCACGTTGCTCTTGCAGTTTGATATATAGGTGAATAATTTATAAAGCAAATTTAAAACTCTTCTGTTGAATAACACTCTCTGCCAATTACTCTTCTCCTCTCTTTAACTAAAAAGTTATAAGTTATTAAGGTCAAAGCATTTTACATTTGCCAATAACATAGTGCCTTATATAATTAATGCTTTGACCTAAAAACTCTTAACTCCTAACTCCTAACTATTTTTCATTTCACTTTAAACTTACTAGCAGTTGTTAATAGCTCTTGTGCCATTCCTGATAAATCTTGGAACACAGTTGCAATTTCTTGAGATTCAGCAAAAGTTTTATCGGCAATTTCTGCGACATCTTGCATTGATTTAGTGACTGTTACAGATTGCGCCATTTGTTTTTGAGTCGCTGCGGTAATTCGCTCTATTAGCTGACTAATTTCGGCAGTTGCAGAAACGATCGCATTTAAGTTTTGGCGAGTGTCACTAACAAGATTTGTACCTTCTACTACCTGCTGAATACCAGTTTCCATTGCTACTGCAACTTCCCCAGTTTCTGCTTGAATTTCCTGAACTAATTTTTCAATTTCGATGGTTGCTGCTGCTGATTGGCGAGATAAAGAACGGACTTCATCAGCTACAACTGCAAAGCCTTTGCCATATTCACCAGCACGAGTAGCTTCAATGGCTGCATTCAAAGCGAGTACGTTTGTCTGTGTGGCAAAATTACCAATCAAATTCACCACTTTGGAGATTTTTTGCGAGGATTCGCTGAGGCGTTTAATCTTTTTGCTGGTTTGAGCAACGGTTTCACGAATTCCTTGGATTGCTTTTACAGTCAGGTTCATGGCAGTATCGCCAGACTCTACAGTTTGATTGGCTTTTTGCACTGCTAGTTGTACTAACTCAGCATTCGCTACTACAGCTTGAGTAGAGTCCACCATCTTTTGAATGTCATCTAAGGCTGCGGTAATCTCCTCAGATTGTTGTTGTGCCAAATTAGTCAGTCCCGCTAGTGAAGACTCGCTATTGCTAGAAGTTTGGGCAACTTGTTGAGCAGCTCCTTGTACTTGAACAACAATTTGCCGCAGTGCTTGCAGAGTATTATTGTAAGCATCAGCGATCGTGCCTAGCTCGTCTTCTGTAATCGGTGCGCGTACTGTTAAGTCGCCGTCAAGGGCGGGTCTAAGGGCTTTTAAGAGTTGAATTGATCGTTGTTGTAGTAACTCCTTAGCTGCCTTTTCTCGTGTTGCGGCTTCTGCTAATTTTGCTGACTGCGCTTGTACTTGTTGCAAATATTCGGTGTGTTGTAATGCTAGTCCTAACTGGCTACCAATACGTGCTAACAAAGTG
Organism: Nostoc sp.; assembly: GCF_036918015.1. Lineage (GTDB taxonomy): Bacteria > Cyanobacteriota > Cyanobacteriia > Cyanobacteriales > Nostocaceae > Nostoc. Next base: position 160,966 of record NZ_JBALEO010000093.1, on the reverse strand, counting down.
ACTTCCGATTCTTCCCAATCACGAGTTCCCGAATTTTGATAAGCTGCCAGCAATCCCCACAATTGTTCCCCAGCAAATACAGGAACAATTACATAAGCTTTGGCTTCAAATTGCTCTAAAACTTCAATGTGGCAAGGAGAATGACCTACTTGATAGATATCATTTACAACAAAGTTTTCTCCTTGGGCATATCGACCTCCTTGAGTTTCTTGTAAGTGGGTATCTTCCCAGACGGTTTTGATATCAGGGCCTACCAGTTTTACCCAAAGATGACCTGCTGACTCTGCGACAAATTCCCCACTCCAGTTAGGATTGAAGCGATATACGGCAACGCGATCGCATCGCAATAATTGCCTGACTTCTTGAGTCGTTGTTTTGAAGATTTCTTCTACATCTAAAGATTGGCGGATGCGGTTACTGATCTTGGTGACAGCTTTCTCTTGTTCTGCTATTTGAGCTAGTTTCTCAGATTTGACTCGCACTAATTCCAAATAATCTATCTGTGATTTAGCTAAACTAAATTGCAAGCTAGTCTGAACCAAAAAGTTCACTTCCCAGCTTTGCCATTCACGGGAGCTAGAATTTTGATAAGCTGCCAGTAATCCCCACAATTTATCCGCGAAAAATATCGGAACAATTATGTAAGCTTTGGCTTCAAACTGCTCTAAAATCTCAATATGACAGGGAGCTAATCCTACTTCATAGATATTATTAACGATAAAGTTTTCACCTCTGACATACCTACCTCCCTTCGTTTCTTGCAAGTAGGTATCATCCAAAACGGTTTTGATATCAGGGCCTACCAGTTTTGTCCAACCAGTAACCACTGACTCAGCCACAAATTCACCACCCCAGTCAGGGTTAAAACGATAAACAGCGACGCGATCGCATTGTAGTGATTGACGCACTTCTTGAGTAGTTGTTTTAAAGACGCTTTCTACATCTGAAGATTGTCTGATACGGTTGACTATCTTAGTGAAAACTTTCTCTTGTTCAACGATTTGAGCTAGTTGCTCAGATTTCATCTGCACTTGTTCGAGATATTCCCCTTGTGTGATAGCTACACCAAATTGCAATCCAATTTGAGTTACAAAGGTTTCTTCCCAAGGTTGCCAATCACGAGGCCCAGAATTTTGATAAGTTGCCAGCAAACCCCATAATTTTTCTCCAGCAAATATGGGCGCAATGATGTAAGCCTTCATTTCATACTGCTCTAAAATGTCAATATGACATTGAGAATGGCCCATTTGATAAATGTCATTGACCACAAAGCTTTCACCCTTGGCATAACGTCCTCCTTGAGTGTCTTGTAAGTGGGTATCTTCCCAGACCATGTAAAAATCAGGGCCGACCATTTTTATCCAACCGTTACCCACTGACTCAGATACAAACTCGCCACTCCAGTCAGGTTTGAAGCGATAAACACCGACGCGATCGCATTTTAGTAATTGACGTACTTCTTGAGTGGTTGTTTGAAAAAGCTTATCGACATTTGATATCCGCAAAATTTTGTCGATGACTTTAGCTACCGATTTTTTTGCTAGTAGCCGCTGTTGCTGTTCTTTTTGGAATTCAAAGCTCTGTAATTTGTAAATTAGTTCTGTTGTCAGTTGAGATAGTAGGCTAATTTCTACTTCTTGCCACCGCCGCGTTGAGTAGCAATTATTGACTACTAATAAACCCCACACTTTACCTTCTACTACAATCGGTAAACTCAAACTAGCTTTAATTTGAAATTTATCTAGCAGTTGCTTTTGATAAGGGGTAAGTTGAATCTGATTGATATCGTCAATAACTACAGCTTCTATATAGTCTTGATTGGTATATAAGCCAAAAATAATTCCAGGAATATTTTCGCCTAAAGTTGGTGTCCAACCTAGTGTTCTCGATTCGGCTAAAACATTACCTGATTCTCGCGAAGTAAACTGATAAATTAAGGCGCGATCGCAGCCAATCTTTTCTCTAACTTGTGCTACAGTAATTTTCAATAATGTATCAAGGTCTGGGGCTTGGCGCATGTGAGTTGCGATGTCTTTTAACTGTCGCCGCCAAGTTTTAAATTCTAGAGCGATCGCATTTAATAAAGATATTTCACTACTAGCAATATTTGCTATATGAGCGTTACCATTCTGATTTTCTAATTCAGAAATTAGATGCTCGTTCTCATGGCTATTGTTATACAAAAATGTCATTTGATTAACCTCAGAATTGTGATTGGTAATAAATGGATATGTGGCAAGCGATATTTATCTGGTATTTCCTCATTAAGGATTAGGAGTTTTCAAAACAATCTACCTAATCACACCTTACTAAATATTCAATTATGAATTCCCCATGCTGGAGATTGAATAATAGTTGTGGCATCCAAATTAAAAATTATCTCCTCCGAATCATTAATAAAATATCCCTGTAAAAAAGGTGAGATTTTCGGATAAAATAATTCAGCACTTGCGGGTTTCATTTCTTTACTATCCAGCCATTCAATATCTATAAGTTGTCGCACCAATAGTCCCAAATACTTACCTTTATTTTCTAGAACAATTGCCATCATTCTTGAAACTAAATTTGACCCTTGTGAAATTGGAGGATAACCTAACATTGCCTCTAAATCGACTAACCAAAGCATCTCACCGCGCCAATTATAAATACCCAAGACACTACTTGGCATCTGAGGAACGCCACATATTTCTGGTAATGATACTTGCAAAACTTCTGCGATGTGTTGTAAAGAAATTACGGCTGTATCAGTTACTCCCAAATTAAAACTTAAAAACTTTTCCTGGGTTTCCAAAGCTATCGATCCTTTGTCCTTGATTATTTATCTTTAGCCACTATTTGCAGTTATTGTTTATTCTTGGAGAGATTCATCTAAAAAATAGTGACTTCTAGGATTTGTTGATTTATGATATTTTACTAATTAAGTAACCGCTTTAAAATTAACACTAGTTCGTCTCGATCGATCGGTTTTGATAGATAACCATCAGCGCCTAACATATTACCCCAAATTTTATCTACATCACTATTTTTTGTAGAGCAAAAAACTACAGGTATATTGCTAGTGTCAGGATTATTTTTCAGTTCTCGGCAAATTTCAAAGCCACTTTTACCCGGTAAAATTACATCAAGAAATATTAAGTCTGGCTTATTTTCATCTATTTTGTCTTGAGCCTCTTCACTACTGGTGGCGCTAATCACAGAATAACCTGCCTGTTGCAAGTAACGGCTGATTATTTCCATATCTGTTAAGCCATCTTCAACAACTAAAACAGTATTCATGGCAATTACTCGTTAACTTTTTCTCAAAATGTAAACAAAATAGACAAATCCTAAATGATTCCTCAAAAAGACATGGAAGGGACTAGAGACTAACCCTAACCCCTTTGACCTAAACAATATTCACAAATCAAATAGGACTGCTATAAATACAAAAATTTGTATTTGTCTAATTTTGATTCAATCTTTATTTATCAACCTCAGAGAAAGTACTTAATAAACGTAATTTAATATAAGTTTTTTGAATATAAAATAGTTTGATAACCTAATTTTAGATTTTACATTTTTGATTGAAGATTCAAAATGTAAAAATGACTGATAGCAAAAGAGTTTAAAGGTGAGAATATATCTAAAATCGCAAATACATGATTTTAATAGCAGAGTTAATTTAAAATTGTTTAACCTCAATAATCTAATTTTTACTGAGGTGGAAAAGTCTACAAAAATTGAGGAATAATTCAGAGCCAAAAATTGCCTCTAACTTTCCCTAATTACAAACTTCTAAATTAGATTTACTCTTTTCATTGGATACGCTCTGTGTAGGTAAATGTTTACGTATTATACTCATTACCTTATCAGTCATTACAGGTTTAGTGAGAAAATCTGTAGAACCAACTACTTTGGCACGAACTCTATCTAAAAGACCATCACTGCCTGTTAATATAATTATTGGTGTGTTGGAAAATGTAGATATTCTTCGTAACTGAGTACAAATTTCGTAACCACTAGCAACTGGCATAATCAAATCCAAAAAAATCAGGTCTGGTTTATCCTGAATCAGAGTTGGTAGAGCTTGTACAGCATCTTGAATTTTGACAAACCTAAATCCATTGGAAGTGACAATATCCTCTACCATTTTACATACTTGAGGGCTATCATCGACGCAAGCCACTAGTGGAGCAATCCGCTTCTTGGCTTGTGTAGTGGTATTATTGTTGATTTCAGTAATTCCGAAAGGCAAGTCAGGTACTTCTACCAATTCAATGATTCCTTTAAGGATATAAGGAAGCAACGAACGGGTGAGTGGTAGTACACTCTGCTTCATTTTCATGGCTAAATCTCGCAGAGTGAATTTACCATTGATTAAATTTACAAAGTTTTTGTAGACAGATGGACTTACCATCTGCTCAAGTTGTTCTGGTCGCCGTAGAATTGGTGCTAAGTCAGGAGAAAAATTTGCTAAACCTGCTTCTGACCAAATTTTCCATGAGTCTTGCATGTGCTTTACAGACATTTCTGCACTCGTGAAGCTCATTGGGGTTTCTAAGATAACTTCTTGGTTGCGATTGCAAGTTAGAGAAGCAAAGTGTCCTTGCAAAGCTAGGTCAAACAATAGTTCTGCTATCGTATTTTCCGCAATAGATTGAATCTGTTCTCTCTGAATTTTCTGTTTTTTATAAAATACTTCTATCAGTTTATAGTCCCAGTAATCAATTGATAGGTCTTGCCCACGTAACTGCAACTTATCAACATCAATCTGGGGACAATTCTGGGCTATATGTCTACGCCAACGTCGGAAGGGATGAGTTCCTCCTGTTGCCCAAACTATCCGCCCCAGTCGATAGTAAAAAGTCCATTGGCTGCCCTTTGAACTCTTAATATTTAATTTGCCATTATATTGCAACTGAGTACAAGTTTTAAATTCATTTACTAGATTATTTGAAATAAGTTCTTGATGAGCCATAGTTTGTTCCTTTTATTAAAAAGCTAGCCATTAAAAACCGATACTAGTAGAGCAAGGTGTCAATTCACCTACCATCTCAATTAACCAGACAAATTTCTGAAGTCACTTGTTAAAGGTAGTCAACACTTCTGTCACAGTGTTCTAGCTATATAGCGATTGGCAGATATGTGAATCAGTGCAAATGGATTTGGTATATAGCAGTCTAAATCAAGATTATTAAAAGCAAGCCAGATGTTAAGATAGCAAAACTATTGCTAGGAAAGAATTTATCTAGCATAAAGTCTTTATTGGCAGAGTTTACTTTTGTGCTAATATTTATGACTAAAGTAGGTTGTCATAGTCGATATCATAGTGTAATTATATCTCATTTTAAGAATTTTGATACTGAATCCTATCCGTATAAATTCTGAACTTTTGTTTAAAAAAGATTAGCAGTCTCCAAATAGACTTGCTTTAGTTATTCACATTGACAATATCAGGTTAAAAATATTTATTTAAGTTTACTATTCTTAATTATGCTAATTAATAGCAGCTTTTCTAAGGAATATTTAAAAAAAAAGGCGTGCTACTAAAACAAGTAACAGCCAGATTATAAAGTATTTATTTAGAAAATTTATTCAAGGTTGCTTATGGTTTTGATAGCTGACAACAGCTGCCCTGAGATTACTTTGGTGTTCTGAAAGTAGACGATCGCCTTCGTCTTTTTCCAAACCAGTCCAGTGCATTAATAGCGCCAGCTTAACCCATTTACCACTACGTTCTAGTAAAAAACCAGCAGTTTCCCGACTTAAACCTGTGAGGTCTTGCAAAATTCGCAAAGCGCGATCGCGTAATTTTTGATTTGTTACTGCTACATCCACCATGCGATTGCCATAAACTTTGCCTAGCTTAACCATCACGCCGCTAGAAAGGATATTTAAAGCTAATTTAGTGGCTGTACCAGCTTTCAGGCGAGTTGAACCGGCGATTATTTCTGGCCCTGTCAATAGACGAATGTCAATATCGGCATCAAAGCTAACTTGTTCAGCAGGAACACAGGCGATAAAAATAGTTGTAGCTCCTCGCTGACGAGCAGCATGAAGCGCACCGTGGACATAAGGCGTTGTCCCACCAGCGGTAATGCCAACTACGACATCTAATTGGGTAATATGTCGGCTAGCGATCGCAGCCTCGCCATCTTCAATGCTGTCTTCTAAATCTTCAGAACTACGTACTAGTGCGCCAGCACCACCAGCAATAATCCCCTGTACCAACTCTGGGGGTGTACAAAAAGTAGGTGGACACTCAGCAGCATCTAACACCCCTAACCTGCCACTTGTACCCGCACCAATATAAAATAGGCGTCCTCCGTGGCGCAAACGCTCTGCGGTGCGCTCAATTGCCTCTGCCAACTGAATTCTCGCCGCTGCAACTGCTGCGACAGCTTTTTGGTCTTCGTCATTAAACAACTCCACCAATTCCAGAGAACTGAGCTGGTCTAAGTTCAGACTGTTAGGATTTACCAGCTCAGTTAAAAGATGCCCGCGTTCTTGCAAATTTGTCATTTGTCATTTGTCCTTTGTCATTTGTCCGTTGTCATTTGTCCGTTGTCATTTGTCATTTGTCAGTTAGCGACCAGTGACCAATGACTAATGACCAATGACTAATTACAACAATCCTTCCAATTTGCGACGCATCTTCTCTAGTTCAGAATCAGACAATTCTGGTTCTTCTAGCGGCTGTTGATTGAGAGGGAAGGTGTCTTCAACAGTATCCTCCTTCTGGGCATCTTCTTGCCAGTCAGTTTTTTCGACGTTAAGTTCTGGGGGAGTTACAACTAAATTGCTGTTTTCTGGGATGATTTCCCATTCATATCCAGCACTTTCGCAAAATTCCTTGATTTCTTCAGCATCCATCGGCTCCGGTGTGGGTGCGGGGAAATCCTGAGCTTCTAACATCAGGGCAAAGCGCGTCGCATCGTCTTCCGACTCGAACATCAGAATTTTATTGCGTAGCTTGCCGCTGTAGGCATCGCCTTCCCGAATCGTGTGAATCCCCTCATTTTCCGTTCGAGCGTTAAAAATTAACACAAAAACACGCATAGGTGTAATCATCTGTCCTTTTTAAGGTTTATTCATATTAAAGTTCGAGATTGTGCCTCAAGGAAAGTCACAGGAATAATTTTCACTCTATTCAGATTTTCCTGAAAACGCCAATATTATTAAGCATAAGTATTGGATCGAGAAAATACCGTAACTCAACCAATGGGGTCTTGGGTTTAGTTGGCGTATCCTGGAAATGGCATACTGAACCAATGTGCCAGTTAATGCTTGTGTGTGCCAGCGACATCCGGCAATTAATACAGTGAAAGCAAATGACTAAATCTACCAATCAAGATATTAATTCCCCCTCCCCTATCCGCAAACGTATGTGGTTGCTGGTGTTGAGCCGGGGTAGCATTGCCTTGAGTGGACTTTTGCTGTTAGGAGTTATCGTTGGTATTTGGCGGTTGTGGACTTTTGTTCAAACAGAGTTAACGCCGTTAGCACAACAAAGTCTCACTACTACACTCAACCGTCCGGTAAAACTGGGAAGAGTCACACAATTTTCGTTGACAGGAGTACAGTTTGGGGCTTCAGCTATCCCAGCCACACCCACAGATGCAGATCGGGCCACAGTCGAATCTGTAGAGGTGGGTTTTGATTTGTTACAACTAATTTTTAATCGCCATCTAAAGCTAGATGTAACCTTAGTCAATCCAGATATTTATATTGACCAGGATGACCAAGGGCGTTGGGTTTCCACTACCATCACGTCGTCAGGTGGAAGCAGTGCAATTAAAACCGATTTGGACTACCTGCGGTTTCGGAATGCCAAGCTGGCCTTGATGCCGGATGAGAGAGTCGAGGGAGATGAGGGGGAAGAGGGGCAGGGGGGCAGGGGAGCAGAGGGGCAGGGGGGCAAGGGAGAATATCCAGCTTCTAAATCAGTACTGGATAAACGCCCTGCTACTCCTAACAACACTCAGCAATTGCCGGTGCTATTTTCTCAACTTAATGGATCTGCTCAACTTTTAGCAAATAACCAGTTGATCCGGTTTGAAGTCGGAGGTCAAGCGGATAGTGGTGGCAATATTTCCATTCAGGGAGAGACACGTTCTAAGGTGCTAGCAGGGACTTTTCAGGTGCAAGCACAAGATTTTTTGGCTGAGAATATTACTCGGTTGATTAAGTTACCAGTGAACTTACAAGCGGGTCGAGCCAATGGCGATTTGTTAGTTCGGTTGACACCAGGACAGCAAACTTTATTGTTTGGCAACGCTACTGTGCAAGGGGTAACGCTGCAAATACCCAAAGTCCCGCAACTGTTGAGCAATAGCCAAGGAAACCTGCACTTCCAAGGAACGGAGTTGCAGTTAAATAATGTGACTAGCAACTATGGCAAAATTCCTTTAGTGGCTACGGGAATCGTCGACACTCAAGCAGGCTTGAAGTTGGCAGCGCGTGTAAATGCGGTGAGTTTGGCGAATGCCCAGGAGACTCTCAAGGTAAAATTACCTGTAGCGATCGCTGGACAAGTACAAGCTTCTTTGCAAATTACTGGATCGACAAAAGAACCAATTCTCTCCGGCTCAGTTGCCACGATTCAAACTGCTCGGATTGATAAAGTTGATTTTAATAGCATCAGTAGTAAGTTTGAGCTTGTTACTAGTTCTTCTTTAATTACCCTAAAAGATATTCAAGGTAAAGCTAAAGTTGGTGGTGAAATCACGGGCGGTGGCACAATTCAACTTGGTAAAAGTCCGCGACTGGATTTAAATTTTGCCGCCAAGAATGTTCCAGGAGATGCGATCGCCAAAGTCTACGAAACAACACCTAGCTTTCAAATCGGCAATGTCTCAGGTACAGCTCAACTAACTGGCGCTCCTACCAATGTCCAAACTGTAGTACAGTTCCAAGCTCCCAATGGAACTTATCCTGGAACTGGTGAAGTTGCGATCGCTCCAAATCGCAACGTATCTTTCCGCAATGTAGCTCTGAATGTAAGTGGTGGGACAGTTCGGGCAACTGGTAGTTATGCCAATGAGCGTTGGCAAGCTGTGGCTGTTTCCTCTGGGGTAAAATTAGAACCCTTTGTAGACAAGAGTCAACTGCAAAATGTCTCTTTGGCTGGGGCACAGTTCAATGGTCGTCTCATCCTCTCAGGCAGCACAGCACCATTTGAAATTGCCACAATTCGCAGTGATGGTGCAGGAGTTCAAATTGGTGGCGGCACAGTTGCAGTTTCTAATATCCAACTGCAAGACCAAAGTTTCTCGGCTCAACTTGTAGCTAATGGTGTGCGGTTGGGACAAATATTGAAACAGTCTCCTCCTGCTTTAGATAATCCTTTGGCGGGAACATTCCAAATCGCAGGTAGCAGAGATGATTTCAGCCTGAAAACCATGCGTGGGAGTGGTGAGGGTCGTCTTGCTATTGGCAGGGGTACGGTTACAGCCTCTAATATCCAAGTGGCGAATGGTGTCTATCAGGCACAAGTTCAGGCTAAGAATGTGCCTGTGCAGAAGTTGGGAAAAGTACCAAAGCAATTTCAAGGCGCATTAAATGGTCAGTTCAACGTAGCGGGTTCTGTTGAGTCTTTTAAACCGCAAACTATTCAAGCCAATGGTCAGGCGCGGGTAAATGTTGCCGCTGGAACTATTACGGCCTCTAATATCCAACTTGCTAACGGTGTCTATCAGGCGCAAGTTCAAGCGAATAATGTACCTGTGCGGCAGTTGGCAGCAGTACCACCGCAGTTTCGAGGGACGTTAACTGGTCAAGTAAATGTGGCAGGTTCTGTTGAATCCTTCCAACCGCAAACTATCCAAGCGATGGGTCAGGCGCGGGTCAATGTTGCAGGTGGAACTATTACAGCCTCTAATATCCAAGTGGGTAATGGTCTATACCAGGTGCAAGTTCAGGCAACTAATGTACCTTTGCAGCAGTTGGCAGCAGTACCACCGCAGTTTCGAGGGACGTTAACTGGTCAAGCAAACGTGGCGGGTTCTGTTGAATCGTTCCAACCGCAAACTATCCAAGCTAACGGTCAGGGACGGCTGGATGTTGCCGGTGGAAATATTACAGCCTCTAATATCCAAGTAGCTAATGGTCGCTATCAAGCTGTAGTTGATGCTGCTGGTGTGGAATTAAATCGGTTAAATCAGCAATTGCGGGGTCAGTTTGGCGGTCAGTTACAATTAGCCGGTACGCTTGGATCGTCCAAATTAGCTGATGTGCGTGCTGCTGGACAGGTGCAACTATCCCAAGGTATCCCTGGTTTAGAGCAACCTTTGAGTGCTGCGATCGCTTGGAGTGGTGAAAGGCTGACCATTGAACGAGCAACGGCTCCCGGTTTAAGTGTTACTGGTAACATATTAGCCAATGCGAAAAAAGCAGGTATACCGGAAATTACTGCCCTCAATCTCAACGTCCAGGCGCAGAATTACAACTTAAAACAGTTACCGATTAATCTTCCCAATCAAGTTGCTGTGGCGGGGAGAGTAGATTTTAATGGTCAAATCACTGGTAAGTTGCCCTTGCCAAATGTCGTCGGGCAAATCAACTTACGAGACTTGGTTGTTCAAGATATTGCTTTTGAGTCGTTGTTAACTGGAAATATCGATTCAGTACAGGGACGCGGTTTGAGTTTAAACTTGGCAGGTAATAGCGATCGCCTGAACTTCAATTTAGATGCCAATAATCGCCCGAAATCTTTCTTAGTCAAATGGCAGCAAGCATCAGCCACAGGTAATGTTCAAGGGAATGATTGGGCGCTGAAAGTTGCCAATTTCCCCTTACAAATATTGAATTTGACTCCGCCACCCATTACTCGATTGGGTGCTGGTAAGATAGCTGGGTTGTTAACTGGGGATTTGCTGTTTAATCAGCAGACATTGGCAACAACGGGAAATTTAGCGATCGCAAATCCGCAAATTGGCCGGGTTAAAGGCGATCGAATAGCTGCTCAATTCCGCTACGGTGAGGGTAAAGCTACACTCACTAGTAGCGAATTTGTCAAAGGAAAAAGTAGCTACGCCCTTGTTGGTACTGTGGCTCAAAGCCCTAAAGGGCCTAAATTACAAGGTAAACTGAACGTCAAGCAGGGTGAGATCCAAGATGTTCTAGCTGTAGCAAAGGTATTTGATTTACAAAATTTGCCAGGTGGTTCAGCAGAGATATACGGCACAGCAGCGGATCTGACTACCAACCCCCAAGGAACGCCAAATGAACCCTTATTAACCCAAATCCAACGGTTTTCTGAAATTGAAGCTTTGGTTGCAGAACAGGAAGAACAGCGACTTAATTCCACTCCAATACCAGATTTGGCAGACTTAAAGGGGACTTTCAATGGGGAAGTGGCTGTAAATACAGCTACAGCCAATGGATTATCAGTGGATTTTAATTTGAATGGACAAGACTTTGCCTGGGGTAAAAAGGAAGAACGAAATCGTTTTTATACTGCCGAAAAAGTGATTGCCGAAGGCAACTTTGAGAACGGTGTTTTAAGTTTGCGACCATTACGAATCGAATCTCAAAACAGGCTGATTGCGTTTACGGGTAACGTTGGTGGTGATGAACAATCTGGTCAATTGCGGGTGAATAATTTTCCAGTACAACTATTGAATAATGTTGTCAAACTACCAGTTGGAATCACAGGTAATCTTAACGGTACAGCAGCTTTAGCAGGCAGCATTGCTAATCCCCAAGCTAGAGGGGAATTGCAAATCACAGAAGGAATACTAAATCAGAGCAAAATAGAGTCAGCAACAGCAAGTTTCAGCTATGCCAACGGACGCTTAAACTTTGGTAGTACTGTAGCAGTTGCTGGGCCAAAACCTGTTGATATTACTGGCAGCATCCCTTATAAATTACCTTTTGCTTCCGTCGCACCAGACAGCGATCAAATCAGTTTGGATATGAAGTTGGAAAACGAGGGATTGGGGCTGTTAAATGCATTGACTAATCAAGTGGTATTTGAAAAAGGTGAAGGAGAAGTAGACCTCAAGGTGCGGGGAACACTGCAAAAACCCGAAGTAAATGGAATTGCTACTGTCAATAATGCGACTTTTTCAGCCCAGGCTTTGCCAGGTAAGCTGAGACGCGTCACAGGTAGAGTGCTGTTTAATTTTGACAGCATCTTAGTAGAAAATCTTCAAGGTAGATTTAGTCGTGGAAAGGTAGAAGCTGCTGGAGAAATTCCCATCTTCAACAATGAGAACGTAACTATCAAAAATCCCCTGACTGTTAATCTCGATCAGCTTGCGTTGAATCTCAAGGGACTTTATCAGGGAGGCGCTAGTGGCAATTTGCAGATTACTGGTTCTGCCCTTAATCCCATAATTGGCGGTAGAGTAAATTTATTTGATGGTAAAGTATTGCTGGCAGAATCTACCGACGCTACAAAATCTGAAAATGGTAGTATTGGCGTATCACCCACAAAAGACAATAAGCAGAGCAAATCTGAAATTGGAAATGGGACAGGAAATACTAACGCCAGATTTAATAATTTAGATTTGGAATTAGGTAAAAACGTCCAAATTACCCGTGACCCTATTCTCAACTTCCGCGCCAGCGGTAATCTCATAGTTAACGGCTTAATCAATCAGCCTATACCCGATGGCACCATCCAGTTAGAAAAAGGTGGGGTAAATTTATTTACTACCCAATTTAATCTTGCACGTGGCTATAAACACACTGCAACTTTTAGTCCTTCTCAACCCCGCGACCCCAACTTAGATATTCGGCTATTTGCCAAAGTACTAGATGTAACTCAAAGCAATGACTTCAGCCGAGTAAATTCTACAGGTTTATCAGCGTTAGAGAGTGTTCGAGTCGAAGCTACTATTAACGGTTTAGCTAGCAAACTGAATGAAAATATAGAATTAACAAGTAGTCCATCACGTAGTCAAACCGAAATTGTTGCTCTTTTAGGAGGTGGGTTTGTAGACACCCAAGGACGTGCAGACAGTACTTTAGGTCTGATTAACATTGCAGGTTCGGCTGTGTTTAACAATTTTCAGTCAGCTTTTAACCAAATTGGGAGTACCTTTGGCTTAAGTGAACTGCGGATATTTCCTACCGTGATATCTGAGAATCCTGAAGCTGGAAGAAGCAATTCAACTTTAGAATTAGCCGCGGAGGCTGGGGTTGACATTTCTTCCAAAATATCCGTTTCCAGTATCAAAATTTTGACAACAAATGACCCCTTCCAATGGGGTATTAATTACCGGATAAACAATGAATTTCGTGTGCGTGCCTCCACTAATTTAACCGATGACAGTCGTGCTGTAGTGGAATATCAAAAGCGGTTTTAAAGAAATCTCTTCAATTACGAATTACTTCCTGTTCCCTCTTTTCCTTGCTTCTCAATAGTTTGTTGTACTTGTTTAACATCCAATTCTAATGCTTCAGCAATTTGCTCTATACTTAAACCAAACTTAAGTAGACGGGGTATAGTCTCCAGCTTTGTTTCTTCGCGAACCTCTTTTTTTACTTCCTGCTTTGTTTCTTCCTTTACTTCCTGGTAAAATTTAGTTTGTCTCCAATCGGTTAATCCAAACATTGCTTCTAACTCCTGCTGACTTTTGTTTACAAATTTATAAATAAGCATTCTCTCTACTAATTCTAAAAGATTGCTACGGTTAGCTTCATCCGTTTGTTGTACTTGTTTTATCAAGTTTTTCGCTTGCTGTACGGCTTGATCTTCGGCTGCAACTACTAACTTAATTATGCCTAGCCCAATCGAAGACGATGGTACATTATCTAATTCATCTAAATAAATTATACGAATTTGCTGTGGAGCTAATGATGTTTGATAAATGAATGGTATACCTGGATCGAGACTACGTTGGGCAAAAAGTAATACTGCTTGCCAGCGACGTTGAGGTTTATATTGATTGATATAGAGGAAAGCTTCTGTAATTATTCGCCAGTAAATATCATCGTCGCGCTGAAACTGTACCTCAACAAAATAGATTGTATCTTCTGGGTAGTCAGGTTTGGGTAAGAATAAGCCATCGATACGACGTGCTAGTTCTTTGATTTCTACTGAGGTAAATTGGTAGTGTAATGCTAAAGATTGCGATTGTTCCAAAAGTTCAAATAAGACACCTGGAAGAGTTTGGAATAAGGTGTAAAAAATCGTGTCTGTTTTCATGCACTGTCGATATTTGAATATTTTCAGATTCTCGGAGATGAGAGAGGATGATTTTTATAAATTTATTAAATTGTGATATCATCACCTTGCTGATTAATAGCTAATCGCAAAATTGACAAGCCTAAAATTATTAAAAATAGCACTAGTCCAATCGTGCAAGCATAGCTAATTTCCAAGTTATTGAAGGCTTGCTCATATAAGTAATAAACAATCGTCTTCGAGCTACTGAGTGGGCCTCCTTGAGTCATAATGTAGACTTCTTCAAACACTTTGGTTGCAGAAATAGCCGAAATTACCGCCACTAGTGCTAGATATGGCTTCATTAAAGGTATGGTAATATCCCAATGTTTACTGATACCATCAGAGCCATCGATCGCAGCAGCTTCGTAAACATCAGCAGGAATTGATTGCAACCCCGCTAAATAAATCACCATGTAGTAGCCTAGCCCCTTCCACACGGTGACAGCCATGACGCTGGCAAGAGAAATTGGTACAATGCCAAAAATTTTTGCTGGGCTAGTTAGCCAAGGAATACCTTCTGGAAAAAGACCTAAAGCTTTAAATAACTGATTCAGTAATCCGTTTTCTGCATACAGCCATTTCCAAGCGATTCCTGCAACCACCATTGAAATTACCACTGGAGTATAGTAAGCTGCTCTAAACCAATTCATCCCCCGCAGTTTCTGATTTACTAAAATTGCCAGTATTAAAGGAGCAATTACTAAAATTGGTACTACACCCACAAGATATAAAAAAGTGTTTTCCAAGGTTTTCCAAAAAACTACATCCTTCCAAAGCTTGAGGAAGTTGGCGAAACCTATCCATTGTGGTGGCTGGGCAATATCTTCATAGCTGGTAAAACTGAGGTAAAACGCTTGTAGTGCAGGCCAAAAGACAGTTAAGCCTAAAAGAACTAAGGCGGGTAATAAAAATAAATAAGGGGTAAGCCGCTGTTTAATAAATATCCAATTTTTAGGTATCAATTGATTCATAGGAAGTTTAATAGTTATTTTCACTTTGTCAGAAAAAGAATTTGGAAATGTGAGTAGATTTAAGCTTCAATATTTTAAGGGCATTATTTGCTTGTGTAAGCATTGGCGTAGCCTCTGTCTACGACACGCTACGCGAACGTAGAGAAGCTCGTCGTAGAACATCACTAATTAATAACTTGGAGATCAACTGCAATGGAAACTCAGCACAATCCGCCAATTGAACATCAAAATGTCCCCATAAACCACCGTGGACTGCATGATTTTTTGTATAGTTCTGACAACGAACACGCCGCCATTGAGGTGAGTATAACTCCTGAACTGGCAAATAATGGTACTGAAATCATTGACCTTGAGACTTGGAGTGTGGCTGCTCAGAACGCTAAAATTGCCGGAGTTTACGCAGTATTAGATGCAGAACGCCGCACGGAGTACATTGGCTATTCTCGGAATGTGTTGCTTTCCCTAAACGGCCATCTTCGCCAAAATGGCGAACAAAAGTGTGCTTTTGTACGTGTGCAAGCATTCAAGTTTCCCAAGCGTCAAGAAATGGAAGATTTGCGAGATGCGTGGATAGCAGAACTCGAAAGTACGCCACCTGGTAATGCAAATGATTGCGGAATGTGGGCTAGTACGGTAGGTGAAGCGACTAAGGCGGTAATGTCAGAAGCCCAACTTCAAGCCTACGAGGAGAAAAAGCTAAAACTGCGGAAAGCAATGGCTGATACAACTCTTTCTAAAGAGTTAGAAACAATAGATGCGAGTGAAGCCGAACGTCAGCGTCAACTTGAAGCTGCTGTGAACAACGATGACTGGAGTGTAATTATCGACGCACAGACACAGGAAACTAAGTATTGATTTTTGTCTGCTTGATTGCGCTATCTGACTTTTTGAGTAATACCAATTCAAACTTTTCACCCTTAATAAAACATTTATGTCCCAAAAAACTTTCCAATTCTGGGCAATGTTTAATAAAAATATAACAAGCAAGACTTAAGTAATATTAATAAATATTTATAAGGCTGCTCAATAAAACTTCAAATTCAAAATTGGGGAATAGAGTTGATATTATAAACATCTCTATTCTGTACTTCTCACCCTTTCAAACAAAGCTCGATAGACAGGCTCACCCTTTTTTTGCGTGCCTATTTCCCGTTCTGTGGGTACTGGCAGCGGATTTTCGGCTAGCCATTCTCCTGTACCAACTTTCTGAAAAGCTGAATTAGCAGCAAAGCGATCGCGCATTTCCACAGCCACAAATTCCATATCTGATTGCATAAATACCAATCCTCCAACCGCGAGATAATTAGCTAAGTCTGCCACTAGTTCTGGTTGGACTACACGACGTTTAGCGTGGCGGGTTTTAAACCAAGGATCGGGAAATTGAATAGTAACGCGTTGTAAACTTCCTGGAGGCAGGGAAGATAAAAGTGAATGCACTGAGTTATTCACATTGCAAAATAAATAGTACAGGTTTGTTAAACCTAATTCAGAACGTAACTTATTCGCCTCCACCACCAGCGGTTCCCGAATTTCCAAGCCGAGAAAATTCCAGTTGGGTTCTATCTTGGCCATATTCAATAAAAACAGTCCCTTAGCGCAGCCAATATCTAAATGTAGTGGTTGATTTGGCTTTGCATAAATTTTTTCCAAGTCTTGGGGACTTGCTGGTGTTTGATACTTTTTACCAAGTGGATTGACGTGCTGGCGGACTCGGACTGCTGCCAAAATTTGTTCTCCTTTACGTGAAAATATCCTATGGTGATTCAGGTTATATCAATTCAAAAAATGTTTGCGACCAGACACCCTACCCTCACTGATGCACACCCTCCCCGAAGCCTTGTAGAGGGTTGGGTAAGGTCTTATCTATGTATTGCATTCTTTTTTCAAATTGGTATTACAAGGAAGTCTAGCAAAAGTATGCCAAAAATTATCGGTCTATCATTCAATTGCCTACCCAGCAGCAGGTTTGTACCATCTTTGCACTGTTTTTTTAGATTTTCGAGAAATTTATATTTTGGAAGTCCCTCATTTTGCATTAATCTCTAGAATTAAAATGCCTTAACACATTTGCTCTAGTCGTGGAGGGAGGAAATTTAAACAGTGGATATTTTAGATTTGTTTTATAAGGGTGGGCCAGCAATGTGGCCTTTGCTAATTCTGTCGATTTTGGCTTTGAGTGTGATTTTCGAGCGTTTGTGGTTCTGGTTGCGAATGTTGACTCAGGAAAAGCAAATAGTCGATCGCATCCTGGATGCTGCTCAGGATAATTGGGAAGTAGCTGCGGACATTGCAAGACAAGCAAGCCATCAGCCTGTCGGGCGTTTTCTCTACGCCCCTCTACGTTTAGCGAAAAGTGATGCAGAAACCTTTCGACTAGCACTGGAGGCTACAGCAGAAGACGAATTAGCTGGGATGCGGCGGGGCGAAAAACTTTTAGAAGCCGTGATTGCTCTAGCGCCGTTGCTAGGATTGTTGGGTACAGTTTTGGGTTTAATCCACTCTCTTCGCTCAATTCGGATTGGCGATTTGGGAACTGAATCTACTGCTGGGGTAACTACTGGTATTGGTGAATCCTTAATTAGTACGGCAAGTGGGCTAATAGTTGCCATTATTAGTTTGGTATTTTACCGCCTATTTCAAAGTTTTGTAGTCAACCAAGTCAAAGTTTTTCGGAAGGCAGGGAATGAGATGGAATTGCTCTATCGCCAGTCTCCTCCTGACTTTAGCAATAGGACATCAGCAATTGTGCGAGAAAATTTTACTCCACCCCGCAAGCCAGGAAAGACTAGAGTTTCTGAACCTCCTGAACCTCCGAATACACCTAATTAATAGTCAATAATTCAATCCCTAAACCAGGCTTGAGAGTGAGACATGAAAGTTAATCTACATACTCCAATTGAAGAAGTCCAAATTCAAATCATTCCTTTAATTGATGTCGTTTTTTGTATCCTGACATTTTTTTTATTAGCAGCTTTACAATTTACACGCCAACAGGCAATAAATGTTGATTTGCCTAAAGCCAGCCCCAGTACAGTTTCTGGAATAACATCACAGAGTGGAAGTGTGATTGTGACCATCGATGCTGTGGGGAATACTTACATAGAAAAACAGCCTGTAAAACAGGAAGATTTGAGACAGAGTTTAAAACAGTATCTGCAAGCAAACCCTAATGCTGTTGTTGTGCTGAATGCTTCGCGCACAGCGACTTACAATGATGTGATTGAGACATTGGATTTGCTACGACAAGTAGGGGGCGATCGCGTTTCTTTGGGAATTATTCCTGGCCCATCTCAACCATCCATAGACTCGCTTAACCAGCCTGCTGTCCCCTCTTTTCCAATCAATCCTGGTGCTGCGCCACTTCCAGGAATCAATCCCGAAGGGAATATTACCCCAAAATTCCCCTTAGCACCTAATTCTGTACCCTTTCCTAGCATCACTCAGCCTCCAACTGGGCAAGGCATCAGTCCTATCAATCCTGGTATTTCTCCCGTGGTTCCTAACTCAACAGCGCCTAAAGCGCCTGTAGCACCCAAACAAACGCAACCTCCTCTTAAAAGATGAGATAAGGGAATGGGGAATTGGGGATGGTGGGGCCCCCTCTGGGGATAAGGGGTAAGGGGCATTGGGCATGGGTTATTCTCTTTTGTCTCCCTATTTCCCTTGTCCCCCACTCCTCACTCCGCATTCACCCTTCAAGCCTTTTTTTTCCCAAACCTAAAGATATCTATAATAAATTTCGGCTAGATAAAAAAAAACTGCTAATTTACAAATAATTGGTTGAGCTTTAAAGATTTTTCCACCTATAGACTGAGCAATTTATCACCAATTACCATCCACATTTCATACCAAATTGGGGAAGGATGTCCAAATAGGTTAACAGATTGAAAAGCGCTTGTATCAAGCGTCTTTCAGCGTGTCCTAATTACGAATTACAAATTACTAATTAGTATCAGGGGTTGTGGCATGAATATCGTGACGCTTTTAATTGTTTGGGTAGTAACAGCTATCAGCTTGTTGATAATTAGTAAGTTGCCTTTGGGAGTTGAAATTGATACTCCTGGTAAAGCGTTTCTTTCTGCCGCAGTGCTTGGTATCGTGACGGCAATAGTCAGACCGATTTTAAGCCTCATTTTTGCAGTACCAAATCTACTCACTTTGGACTTATTATCCGGCATTTTCACATTTATGATTGCCGTGGTTTGTTTTAGTATTGCTGCTTGGTTAGTAGAGGGCTTTCGCTTGCGCTACGGGATTTGGAGTGCTGTTATTGGGGCATTTACGCTGACTATAATTAACAGCTTGATTTACAAAATATTGGGCGTCTAAAGCTAAGAGTTAGGAGTTAGGAGTGATGAGTTATTAGTAACTCTCAACTCTGGCAATTTTAGATTTTGAATTTTGGATTAAAGTAAAAATCTAAAATCTAAAATTGAATAACTCCCATCTCCTAACTCTTAACTATTCGTTGGAACTTGGGGGAGCAACTGGGGTAGTTGATTGTTGTTTACGTTGCTCGCGTTTTTTGCGATCGGCTGAGAGGATATCTGCCATCACTATTAGCGCTTGCGCCATTTTATCTAGGTTAGAACGGTATAACTCCAAATCCTTGTTGAGTTTGTCATCAGAAAGGTGCAAGCCAGTAGCGATCGCTTTTAGCGCCTCAGTGAGTTGCTTTTCGTCTTTGACTAATTCGGGATCTGACTGTTCTAATAACGAAAATACACCAATTGCGAACAAACGGCTGTATTTAAAGTTAGGATTATTGGCGATCGCTTGTAGGTTTGCTTGCAAGTCAGCATCTCTATCTAAGTAAGTAGTTTGGCCCAGCCACCCAATTAAATCTTTAACTGGCAAACCTTTAGCTACAGCTTGCAATCTTTGGGCATCCTGTCGATATTGTTGCGGATCTTTTTCTATAGCCTGACATAAGGCGTTAAAAATTGATTCTTGATCCCGTTCTGGTTGATAGCCTTCCATGAAGCGATCAAAAGTAGTGACGACACCCAAGGCATAAATTGGATTGTAGCTAAAATCGATATTTACTGACAGCAGATGCATTTCCACCATCAATTCTTCTACTACCCGACGATAAATAGTGTTGATCGGACGGGTGTGAAGATTGTAGAAAGTTCGCTTTGTATCAGAGACTGTACGGACGTTATTCACAAAGAAAAAAGAAATGTTAAGGGCGACGTATCTTTATTTTCTCGCTTAAAGGCTACTTTGCCAAGTTGAGCTTTTAGCGGGTGACGGTTTCATTTACAATATATACACATTAGAAGTATTTTATAAACTGATAGCTACAGGAAATCAGACCTTTTCTCCTAAAAAACTAGCTAAAAATTATTATCCTTAATGATTTATTTATTGTACTTATGAACTTCTCGCCACAGTTAATTGCTTTAGGTGAGTACCTAGCTGGTGAATTTGATAATCGGGAACAAGCCATAGCAGAACCAGTTTGGTATGTCCACCTGTGCCTGTGGCAAAGACCAGTTAATCTGTTCGCAGAAGATAGCATCACCTTATTTGCCGAACAGGCTAACGTTATTACCTTAGATCAACCTTATCGCCAGCGAATTATCCGGTTGCGTCAAAGCAGCGACTCTGACGCAACTGTGGAAGTTCAATATTATATGCCTCAAGATCCAGGTGCATTAAAAGGCGCAGGTGATAATCCTGCTCTACTAAACACACTGACATCTGAACAATTAGATTTACTACCAGGTTGTATCCTAACAGTTACTCAGGAAAAACTAGCTGGCGATCGCTATAAGTTTACCGCTACCCCACTACCAGAGACTAGTTGTAGCTTTACTTATCTTGGCAATAGCATCCATGTTTCTTTAGGTTTTGCAGCTACAGCGACAGAATTTCACAGCTACGACAAAGGAATTGATCCCGCAACTGGAAAAGCAACCTGGGGAGCGATTATGGGGCCTTATCGCTACACCAAGCGAAATCAGTATTCAATAAAATAAAGTTATGAGTTATTGAGTTATGAATTAACTCCTCACTCTTAACTTCTAACTATTTTTTAGCTGGCAATGCTACGAGGCACACCTTCTAAAGCTTCCTCTTCTGTTTCAAAGATTTCAAAAACAGTATCCATCATCGTCACTTCAAACACGAGTTTGGCTTCTGGGTGTACATTACAGATGCGGAAACTGCCTTTGACTTTATCAGCATCACGCATTCCAGCTACCAAAGATGTAAGACCAGAACTATCAATAAAATTTACCTGAGCCAGATTTACAACTACATGGCGACTGAGTTTGGAAATACACTCTTGTAACTTCAGGCGAAATTGCCAAGCCGTGGTGATATCCAGACGGCCTGATGGTGTCAAGACGATAACGGTGTTTCCGTCTTGGGTTGTATAAGTTTTTTGGTCTATATGAATCACTAAAGCCCTCCCCGTGGCATTCCTTTTAAGATTAACAAGTGACAGAATTTTCTAATGCTGTCACTTGAGATTAACAAGCTATAGCTAAATTTGTCACCCTTTTCGGCTAAGTGCTTAACTTTAGTAGTTATAAGTCACCAAAATAGTGGGGAGATGAGGGAAATGAGACAGCGGGGGAAGATCACTTTCTTATAACTCCAAACTCCAAACTCCAAACTCCAAACTCCAAACTCCAAACTCCTAACTCCAAACTCCTAACTCCTAACTCAGCACTCAGCACTCAGCACTCAGCACTATTTGGGTGTCCAGTTGATCCAATCTTGAGGTTTAAGGAAAGTTTCATACAACTCGGCTTCAGGGGAATTGGGTTCCGGTTGATAGCCGTATTCCCAGCGCACTAGGGGAGGTAGGGACATGAGAATAGATTCGGTGCGTCCGTTGGTTTGTAGACCAAAAATAGTGCCTCGGTCATAAACCAAGTTAAATTCTACATAACGTCCCCGGCGGTAGAGTTGAAAATTCCGTTGGCGATCGCCATACTCTATCCCATTGCGCCGTTCTACAATTGGTACGTAGGCTGGTAAAAATGCTCTACCACAGTCTTGTACAAAGCCAAACAAATCTTCCCAATTGCGGGTTGCTGGTGTTCCCACCTGGTTGCTATAAATAGCCGCTTCCCCATTGGGATTTGGCCCGCGATATAAAGCACCCTGGCCATCTTGGTAATCAAAAAACAGACCACCTACACCCCGTGTCTCGTCACGATGCTTGAGGTAGAAATATTCATCACACCACTTCTTAAACACTGGGTAATACTCTGGGTGGTGTTGGTCGCAAGCCTGTTTTAACGTTTTGTGTAGATGTGCCGCATCTTCAGCAAAGGGGTAATAAGGTGTCAAGTCAAGACCGCCACCAAACCACCACACTGGCCCCGCTTCAAAGTAGCGATAATTGAGATGAACCGTGGGCACATAAGGATTGCGAGGATGTAATACCATTGAAGTGCCTGTGGCATAAAAGCCATGCCCTGCGGCTTCAGGGCGTTGGGTTAAAATTGAGGGTGGCAAATGGGAACCCTGAACTTCAGAAAAATTTACACCTGCTTGTTCAAATATTGCACCATCTCGCAGCACGCGCGATCGCCCTCCTCCTCCTCCTTCTGGGCGTTCCCAACTATCTTCATTAAATTTAGCCACACCATCTAGTTTTGCCAATGATTCGGTAATTTCGTCTTGCAGTTGTTTCATAAACTGACTGACCCTAATCTGGGCGTCAGCTGCGGGCAAAGACTTGGATGATTCTGCTTCTACAGTTGGTATTTGCGAGTTGGTCAACATAGATTCCCGAACCTAAATTACAATTTCCAGAAAGCCACAAATTTTTCATTTTAAAATTTGGGGGAAACACGCGCCAACAATCTAGCTCTATTTGCCCAACCCGCTTTTTTCTTCCTGGGTTAAGCATTTATCCGATTGATGGGCATCACTAAAGTTATTTTCCCTCAAATGCGTATAGGCTTGTATATTGAATTAGTTTTTTTTGAAATTCTTAATTGGAATATTCTGGTATAAAGACTAAATTTTAGTCTTAAGCTTGAAGTATCAAGAATTTGACTGGTCTACTCAAAACTTTTTTGCCATATTGCTGATGTCGGCTGTTTGGGTCTGTATCGAATCGAGGCTTGCTATGTTTAGCGCATTTTTGAGAAAGTTTTAATTTAGCAGTAAAGCGTAGTTGCACACCATACCAGATTTCCCAGAAAGTATCTAGGGAGGAGGATTAGGAAAATGCAAGGTTGGTTATCCAAATTCATCCACCGCAAACGTCGTCGGTTTTGCGCTTCTCTGGTGTGGACGTATCGAGAGATTAGTTCTGCTTCTGTAGATGAACTGTGGCAAAAAGTGGTTGACTTAACAGATGTTTCCTGGCATCCACAACTTAAGAGTACTAATGTTCCTCACGGATTAGTACCCAAACCAGGATTAATTTTTCAAGCTGTAACACGCTTTTCGCCGATACCCATCAGAATTTTTGTGGAACGCGTCAATCCCAGAGAGATGCTGAGTATCCGAGTGATGGCGATTCCTGGAATAGAGGAACGGGTAACTTACCAAGTAGAGTCAACAGTTTGTGGTACTTGTTTGTCTTATTCTGTAACTCTACGAGGTTGGTTATCGCCCCTGATTTGGTCTTTATCCCGTCCTTATGCAGACCGCGTTGCACGATCTTTAGTTGAGGCAGTAGAAAAGACGGCATTACCAGCGGTATCTGGTAATAAAAAATCCCTTAATGATAGTTGTTTTGATTTTTAGGTACTGGGGATGGGGGAAGAAGCAAGGGAAAGGGAGCAGGGGAGCAGGGGAGCAGGGGAGCAAGGGAGCAGGGGAGAAGAGTTTTCCCCTCAGCAAGAGTAGCAGCGTGCCCTTCTGTCTCTTTTAAATGCCCAATGACCAAAGAAAGTTAAGATTCTATTAGGTAATAATGCTATTTGCTAAGTTTTATT
The DNA here is from genome assembly GCF_036918015.1 of Nostoc sp. Classification (GTDB taxonomy): domain Bacteria; phylum Cyanobacteriota; class Cyanobacteriia; order Cyanobacteriales; family Nostocaceae; genus Nostoc. Next base: position 136,928 of record NZ_JBALEO010000093.1, on the reverse strand, counting down.
ACGGCAGTGACAGTGATAACACTAAGCTGACCTTACTTAAGAAAGCATCCAGTTAATAGCTAAGATGTTCCCCACAAGTGTATTTATTCATTTTGAATTTTGAATTTTTATGTACGATGTCCTAGATTCCCGCTCTGTATTAGAAATTTTGCGACCAGTGGAAGACCCAGAACTCCGCAAAAGTCTGGTAGAACTGAATATGATTCGCAACGTAAAAATTGACGGTGGTAAGGTTAGTTTCACTTTAGTATTAACCACTCCTGCCTGTCCTTTACGTGAATTTATTGTCGAAGACTGTCAGAAAGCTGTCAAAAAACTCCCAGGCGTTACAGATGTCAGCATAGAAGTGACGGCAGAAACACCGCAACAAAAAAGTTTACCCGATCGCACTGGTATTTCTGGAGTCAAAAATATCATTGCTGTTTCCAGCGGCAAAGGTGGCGTTGGTAAAAGTACAGTTGCAGTGAATGTAGCAGTGGCTCTAGCCCAAACTGGGGCGAAAGTCGGCTTGCTAGATGCTGATATTTACGGGCCCAATGATCCCACCATGCTGGGTCTATCTGATGCTCAAATTACTGTGCGTTCTACTGAAACAGGTGACATCCTGGAACCTGCTTTTAATCACGGCGTCAAATTAGTTTCAATGGGCTTTTTGATTGACCGAGATCAACCAGTAATTTGGCGGGGGCCTATGCTCAATGGTGTAATTCGCCAGTTTCTCTATCAAGTTGAATGGGGTGAACTGGACTATCTGATTGTAGATATGCCACCGGGAACAGGAGACGCTCAGTTAACTTTAACGCAAGCAGTACCGATGGCTGGGGCAGTAATTGTCACCACACCGCAAAACGTAGCTCTGTTAGATTCTCGCAAGGGATTGCGGATGTTCCAGCAAATGAATGTTCCGGTATTGGGGATCGTGGAAAATATGAGCTATTTTATCCCTCCGGATCAACCAGATAAGCAATATGACATCTTTGGTTCCGGTGGTGGCTCCAAAACAGCTGCGGAATTGGGAGTGCCACTGTTGGGGTGCGTGCCGCTAGAGATTTCCACGCGAGTTGGTGGTGACAGTGGTGTACCGATAGTTGTTGGCGATCCAGATTCAGCTTCAGCAAAAGCATTAACAGCGATCGCTCTTACTATTGCTGGTAAAGTATCAGTTGCTGCCCTGACATAATTATAAATTTTGATTTCTATCTACTTCCTGGGCTATAGCTTGGGAATACTAGGGACTGGGTATTAGGAAGTGGGGAAGCAAGGGAGAATAACCAATGCCCAATGCCCACTTGCCCTGAGCGTTCGCGCAGCGTCTCCGTTAGGAGAAGCCGAAGGGATTCCCAATTCCCAATTCCCAAAAATTAAAGCTAAAGTCTAAACTGGCACAATGTTGTTAAAACGATCGCTCCCCAAAATTCGCTGGAAGTCTTGGGTTAAGCCCTGGCAGAATGTAGATTGGCTACTTTTCTGTCTGCCGATTGCTGTCAGTATTTTTGGCGGCCTGATGATTCTCAGTACGGAACTGAAGCAGCCAGTAACTGACTGGTGGTGGCACTGGATGGTAGCAGGTATCGGCGTGCTTATAGCCCTATTTTTATCTCGCATCCGTTACGAACTCTTGATGCAGTGGCACTGGGTAACTTATTCATTAACGAATTTCAGCTTAATCGCCGTGATGATTGCTGGTACTAGTGCCAAAGGGGCGCAGCGGTGGATTAGTATCGCCGGCTTTAACGTGCAACCCTCAGAATTTGCCAAAGTCGGCATGATTATCACCTTAGCAGCCTTACTACACAGGCGGACTGCTTCTAGCCTCGAAGGTGTTTTCCGCGTTCTGGCAATCACCGCTATACCTTGGGGACTAGTATTTTTGCAGCCAGATTTAGCAACATCACTGGTATTTGGTGCGATCGTCTTAGGAATGCTTTATTGGGCAAATGCTAACCCAGGCTGGTTAATTCTGATGATTTCTCCGGTGGTTGCCGCCATTTTGTTTAGTATCTCTTGGCCTTTAACAGAGCCAATAGTTTTATTCAAAGAACTATCTTTTGGCCCATTAGGATTAATTTGGTCAGTTGCAATGGCTATTGTCGGCTGGCAAACTCTTCCCTGGCGTCGATTTGGTTTAGGTGCTATCGGTGCATGGACTCTCAATATACTGGGTGGCGAATTAGGAGTCTTCGCCTGGAACCATGTTTTGAAAGAGTATCAAAAAGACCGACTGACTGTATTCATGAATCCCGATCACGATCCACTTGGTGCTGGATATCACTTAATCCAATCTCGCATTGCTATTGGTGCTGGTGAAATTTGGGGATGGGGTCTTTTTAAGGGGCCCATGACACAACTGAATTTTGTACCAGAACAGCATACAGACTTTATTTTCTCCGCAGTGGGGGAAGAATTTGGTTTTGTCGGTTGTTTGTTAGTGCTGTTTGTCTTCTGCTTAATTTGCTTGCGTCTACTGCATGTTGCCCAAACCGCCAAAGATAACTTTGGTTCTTTGTTGGCTATTGGCGTTTTGTCCATGATTGTGTTTCAGCTGATTGTCAACATTGGCATGACTGTTGGTTTAGCACCTGTGGCAGGAATTCCCCTACCTTGGATGAGTTATGGGCGTTCTGCGATGCTGACTAACTTCATTTCCTTGGGAATAGTAGAATCAGTAGCAAATTTTCGACAAAGGCAGAAGTATTATTGATTCGTCATTCGTCATTTGTCATTTGTCCTTTGTCCTTTGCCCAATGACTAATGACCAATGACCAATGACCATTAACAAGTATTAAGCTATTAAAAGGAAACAAGCGAGGCTAAAAAAAATGATTCTGCCTGGAGCAACTGTTCGCGTCAATAATCCCGCAGATACCTATTATCGCTACGAAGGACTCGTACAAAGACTGACTGATGGCAAAGTAGCCGTATTATTTGAAGGTGGTAACTGGGATAAATTAGTTACCTTCCGCCTGAGCGAATTGTCACTCGTAGAAACCACCGCCGGACGTAAAAAAGCCAAATAAGACTTAGTTAGGAGTGAGAAGTTAGGAGTTAGGAGTTATGATTCCTCAACTCATAACTCTTAACTCCTAACTCCTAACTCTTAACTCAGCACTCCCATGCGCCTCCCCCTACCACAGTTTGCCACTGGCGATCGCCATCCGAACCACATTGCGGAGGTGATTGAAACTACTAGTACTGAATTTTTAGCTCAGTGTTTGGAACCGGAAGATTTAAGCTTTCCCTCGATGCCACCCTTTGGTAGTTGGGTCTGTTCTGTAGATGAAGAATCTGGCAATCAAATTTATGCTGTAGTGTATTATGCCACCACTATGCCCATAGATTCCGTACACCGGGCGAGAGCATTAGGGTTATCCTTGCAAGACTTACGGGAAGAACAACCCCAAATATTTGCCATGCTCCGCACAGAATTCCGGGCTGCGATCGTGGGATTTGAACTATCTTCGCAAAATCAAAGTTATAACCAAAGAGTATATCAGTATCTTCCACCCCGTCCCCCCCAAATTCATCAAGCTGTTTATCGATGTGAACCAGAAGCTATCATTAAATTTACTGAAGAACTAGATTTTTTACGGACACTGCTGTGTATAAATGGTGCGCCAATAGAGTCTTTAACCGCAGCTGCCATTCGAGATGTATACCAGTTACGCAAAGCTGACCGACAATGGCTAATTAAAGCTGGACGTAGCTTAAGTGTGCTACTGAAAGATGACTACGATCGCTTACGGTTCATCTTGAGTCAAATCCACCCGTAGGTAGTTAATTCTTAAATAATCGCCTAGTTAGTGTAAATTAAGAAGATTTTTGATTTTTCGTCAGGTGGCTTCTCTATTTATTCATATTGATCGGGCGATCGCCCCCAAGGTAATCGCTGTTTTACCATAGCCCCTTCAATTCCTAAATCATGGAACTCATATCACAAGTTCTTGTTCTGGAACCAACTTCCCAAGTTCTTAGCAAAGAACCAATTGTTCCCTTTGCTATTTTGCTGGTGGTCATCTTAGTTATACCCATCATGTTTGAGCGGCTAAGATTACCAGGATTGGTGGGTTTGGTTTTCTCAGGGCTAGTACTTGGGCCTTCAGGTTGGAATCTTTTTCAGTCTGACTCACCGATGATTAACCTACTATCAGACATTGGGTTAATTTATTTGCTGTTTGTCGCTGGGCTAGAAATTGATTTAGAACAGTTTCGCCGGAAAAAAAGTCGTGCCTTTGGGTTTGCTAGCTTTACTTTCTGTGTACCCATACTCATGGGAACCTTAGTAGGGCTGATTTTAGGCTATGGCTGGAATACTTCAATCTTAATTGGCTCTTTATTCGCTTCCTATACCCTTTTGGCATACCCCATAATCAGCCGCTTGGGAGTGGTAAACAACGAAGCTGTTACTGTCACCATCGGAGCTACAATTTTTACAAACATTGGCGCAGTACTGATATTAGCCATTTGTGTAGCTGTCTCTCATACTGAAGCATTCAGCTTTGCGAAACTACTCACTTTGTCGGGTTGGCTAATTATTTACTCTGTGGCCGTTGTGACAGGCTTTGATTGGGCAGGCAAAGAATTTTTCAAACGGTCTGGAGACGATGAAGGAAACAAGTTTTTGTTTGTATTGCTTTCTGTGTTTCTGGCAGCTGTGGGCGCTCAATTGATTGGGGTAGAAAAAATTGTTGGTGCTTTTTTAGCGGGTTTGGCGGTGAATGAAGCTGTGGGTGAAGGCCCAGTCAAAGAAAAGGTGGTCTTTATTGGCAGTGTGCTATTCATTCCCATTTTCTTTGTTGACCTTGGCTTACTGATCGATTTACCCGCCTTTGTGAATAATCTGAACACGCTCAAGTTAACGCTGTTGCTCGTAGTTGGTTTGATTATCAGTAAATTGATCGCAGCTTTGTTGACAAAACTGGTTTACCGCTATAAATGGCAAGAAATGCTAACGATGTGGTCGCTGTCACTTCCCCAGGTTGGTACAACGTTAGCAGCAACGTTAGTGGGATATCAGGCTGGGTTGCTACCACTAGAAGTATTACACAGTGTGATTGTCTTAATGCTTGTCACATCGACCTTGGGGCCGTTGATAACCAGTCGAATAGCTGTTGGTTTGAATTCCCCACCAGATGAAGACCCAGCACCACCCCTAGCTGAGGAAAACGCATCAGAAATAGACAGTGCTTTTACTATAGTCGTACCTATATATAATCCTCAGACCCAGCAGTATTTGATTGAAATGGCAGCGTTATTAGCACGTCAGTCTCATGGCAAAATTATACCCCTGGCGATCGCTACTGCTGCTGCTCAGATGGATGCGCCCCAGTTAGAAGCGTCTCTACAACGGAGTGAGTGGTTATTGAATAAAGCCACGACACAAAGTCGAACCTTGGGCGTAGCCGCAGAACCAATGCTGCGAATTGATGATGCCTTTGCTCAAGGAATTAGTAGAGCAGCCCGCGAACAAAAGGCTAATTTAATTGTTATGGGTTGGGGTAAACGGACTGGGTTACGAGCGCGTTTATTTGGGAATGTGATTGATGGTGTGCTTTGGGCATCTCATTGTCCAGTAGCAGTGACACGTCTAGTAGAATCACCGAAAAAAATTCAGCGGATCTTAGTACCAATCGAAAATTTAACAGCACCAACATTACAACCTGTACAATTTGCCCAGATGCTAGCAGAGGCAAATCAGAGCCACATTACTGTGCTGAATGTGTGCGATCGCCGCACTAGTTCTAGTAAAATTGCTTGGAGGCGATCGCATCTCTCCCTATTGGTATCTAAATTGGCTTTAGCCAATGCCCCAGAAATTCAAATCATCGCTCACGAAAATGTTGCCCAAGCAATTTTGCAGGCAGCAAGATTATATGATTTAGTAGTTTTACCTTTTATACGTAATCGTACCAGTCCTGGAGGGTTAGCCATTAGCGATGTCACAACCCAGTTAGCCAGACAACTCACCTGCTCAATTATCATGCTTGGAGAACCGCAACGCACTCAAAGCACAAATTTGATTATGTCTACCACGGTTAGCAGCATTACATCTGCTGTATGATGTAAGGCAGAATACAGTTCAAGTAAGTGGACTTGGGCTGCCTTAGCGTAGTCCGCACTTCTCTTACGAGACGCTGCACGTAGCTTGCTTCCACGAAGTGGTACGACAAGCTCAGTGACCACCGAAGACATCAAATTTCCGAAAATATTGGCAATAAATGAATCGGCTGTAGGGATTTACATCTGTATTATTTGCATATATTTGTAGCGCGAGTGTCAACCCGATCTCGACTAATTTTTGGTATCCAATTAAAAACGTAATAGCCGTAAAAATACTTTATGTTTTTGAAGATTTGATAAAGAACGGCTGAACAACAAACAACTTTTAAACAATTTTTGTTATTTTGCTAATTGAATTCTTAAGAAAACAGGTAAAAATATAACAAAACTACAACCGTGAAAAAATAGGTAAGTTCAACAATAATTTTTGATTGAGCCTTATTCTTTTTTTTGTTTTGTATTTTTGCACCCAAGCTGGGTAATCTAAAAGTAAGTGCAATAGCTACTGAAAATATTTGTAAGTAACTGGGAAACTATGAGAATTTTGGTGACGGGCGGTGCTGGGTTTATTGGTTCCCATCTCATCGACCGACTAATGGCTGCTGGGCATGAAATAATATGCTTGGATAATTTTTACACTGGTCATAAACGCAACATTCTGAAATGGTTAGGCCATCCGTACTTTGAATTGATCCGCCACGATATTACCGAACCAATTCGGTTAGAAGTGGATCAAATTTATCATTTAGCTTGTCCTGCTTCACCAGTACATTACCAGTACAACCCAGTTAAAACCGTTAAAACTAACGTGATGGGAACACTGAATATGTTGGGGCTAGCTAAACGTGTCAAAGCAAGGTTTTTCTTAGCTTCTACTAGTGAAGTATACGGAGATCCAGAAGTTCATCCCCAAACTGAAGAGTATAGAGGTAGCGTCAATCCCATTGGAATACGTTCATGCTATGACGAAGGTAAAAGAATTGCTGAGACTCTAGCATTTGATTACTACAGGCAAAATAAAGTTGATATTCGAGTTGTGCGGATATTCAACACCTACGGGCCGAGAATGTTAGAAAATGATGGTCGGGTGGTGAGCAACTTTATAGTTCAAGCCTTGCAGGGTAATCCTTTAACCGTGTACGGTGATGGTTCGCAAACTCGTAGTTTCTGCTACGTTTCGGATTTGGTAGAAGGATTCATCCGCCTAATGAATAGCGACTACATTGGCCCAATGAACCTGGGTAATCCTGGTGAATACACGATTTTACAATTGGCACAAGCAGTGCAAAATATGATCAATCCAGACGCGCAGATTAAATTCGAGGCACTACCTTCGGACGATCCCCGGCGTCGCCAGCCGGATATTACAAAGGCAAAAACTTGGTTAAATTGGGAACCTACCATTCCTCTGCAAGAGGGTTTAAAACTAACAATAGAAGATTTTCGCGATCGCATCCAAAGCGATGTCAATAATTCAACCACCTGAGTTACGTCTAGCGTCGCTCTAAATTTTCATCCAGGCTAACCCATCGGTAGCTAGTATATTTAGTTGCTGAGTTTTCACAAGTATGTAAGTGTAAAGTTGAGAACTTCTTTTTGAAGATTAAGCCCAAATAAGTGAGGAATTAAATAAATGCGTGTTTGCGTGATTGGTACTGGTTACGTTGGTTTAGTTACAGGCGCTTGCTTGGCTCATATTGGGCATGATGTAATTTGCGTAGACAACAACGAAGAAAAAGTTAAGTTAATGAAGTCTGGGCAGTCTCCAATTTTTGAGCCGGGACTCTCAGAAATTATGCAATCTGCCATTCAAACAGAGAAGATTCATTTTACTAGCGATCTTGCGGCTGGAGTTTCACACGGAGAAATTCTGTTTATTGCTGTGGGAACGCCACCTTTACCCACTGGTGAAAGTGATACTCGTTACGTCGAAGCTGTAGCCCGTGGGATTGGGGAAAATCTCAACGGTGGTTATAAAGTCATAGTGAATAAATCTACAGTACCCATTGGCTCAGGTGACTGGGTGCGGATGCTTGTTCTAGATGGTGTTGCAGAGCGGCAGAAAGCACTGATACCCGCGGGTGGAGTGCCAAGTGATGAGAAATTACCTGAATTTGTAGCCGAGTTTGATGTAGTCAGCAATCCAGAGTTTTTGCGCGAAGGTTCGGCGGTTCACGACACCTTTAACCCCGATCGCATTGTACTAGGAGGCAATAGCCAAAGAGCAGTAGCCTTAATGCAACAACTGTATGCCCCAATTGTGGAACGCAAGTACGCTGAGGATCAATCTTTACCCCCAGTACCAATTCTGGCAACAGACCTGAGCTCGGCGGAGATGATCAAATACGCCGCTAATGCCTTTTTAGCCACTAAGATTAGTTTTATTAACGAAGTTGCTAATATTTGCGATCGCGTCGGTGCTGATGTCACCCAAGTAGCCAAAGGTATCGGTCTAGATTCCCGCATTGGTAACAAGTTTTTACAAGCTGGTATTGGTTGGGGTGGTTCTTGTTTTCCCAAAGATGTCTCAGCTCTGATTCACACTGCTGATGACTATGGTTATGAAGCCCAGCTACTGAAATCCGCTGTTAGTGTCAACGAACGTCAGCGGTTGATTGCTTTGGAAAAACTCCAACAAGTTCTGAAAATTCTCAAAGGCAAAACAGTCGGACTACTCGGACTGACCTTCAAGCCAGATACCGACGACTTGCGAGACGCCCCAGCACTCATCCTAATTGAGCAGCTAAACCGACTGGGAGCCAAAGTCAAAGCCTACGACCCCATTATTTCTCAAACAGGTATGCGTCATGGTCTTTCTGGGGTGTTAGTAGAAACCGATGCTGAAAGACTAGCTGATGGCTGTGATGCTTTAGTACTCGTCACCGAATGGCAGCAGTTCAGCACTCTGGATTATGTGAAGATGGCGAAACTGATGGTCCACCCCGTTATCATCGATGGTCGTAACTTCCTCGACCCCGAAGCAATGATACGTGCAGGATTCCAATATGTAGGTGTGGGAAGATAGAAAGTTAGCAGTTAGGAGTTAGGAGTGACAAATAAAAATTAATTACAATCTATAATTAACAACTCCTAACTCCTTTCAAAACCTAAAGATTTAAACTACCGCCTAGATGATTCTAGGCGGTATTTAATTTGTTTAAAGCTTCATTTTACATTAACTTTTTGCGTGTAATCTTGCATCAAGCGCTATGTGGAATACGTTCAATTTCAGCATATCCACTGAAAATAATTTTTTGACCTTCAGTTTCTAATCGGTTGAGGCGCATTTTCACTCCATCAAGGTCAAAACGATCTAAATCGACCATATTATCTAAAATTTCTACCAGCGCTACGCTCAAGGTTTGCGAGATTTCCCGTTGTGCTTCTGGCACTTGGTCAAGTTGAATTTTCGGATCTTTGAAAGAAACTCGCCGCCGTCTTTCAATACCTACAGTTAAAATCATGCTCAGTGGTACGAGTTCACCATTATTTAAATCTGCTTTTGCTACAAGCTGTAAGCGATTTTCTGGCAATAGCTGTATCTGGACATCTGTAAAGGAGACTGGTTCACCGCCAGATAATTCTGTCAGTGATGGTACGGTGAGGTTAAGCAGGCGCTTTTTCACCAGTTCCGCATTAAAGGCTTGGTTTATGCCTGCTTCTGATAATATGACTTGAGCGATCGCTTGAGTGGGCTGCTTAAGGCTAAGTTTGCCACTTAAAACCGAGCCGAAGTCAATGGAAACTGCATCAGTTTCAAACGACATCTCCTCAACCGCGAAATCTCTCCGAATCACTAAGCCACGACCGCTCATTTTGAAGCTATCAATGCTGCCTTGCAAGAGCTTGCTGGAGGGGTAGCAGCGCACAAAGACTTCTACTGACTCGCTTTCAGTAAACAGGTGGCGAATCGTTTGGCTGGCGACTGTATTGAGCATTCGCTCTCCCCAATCTGTGCCTTTAGGATCTTGTAAACCAGTAAGTCCGCCGAACATGTGGTTTTGGGTCTCTAGAAGTTCTTTGTACTTTTGTAACAAATCATGAAGAATACAGCAAGCGATCCCGTGATTAATTGTACTGATGGATAGGCATAGAATGGCTGATGGTTAATGAGGTAATGTATTAAATATTACTAATTAAACTTAGATAGGAAGAAAGTCGCAGAATTCATGACAATAGTAATCATACGCTAAAGTTTTATCGAACAGAATTCAGGAGTCAGGAGTCAGAATTCAGTTGGGTATTCTGTATGACTGGCGGATAGAGCCGGCGGCAAGCGAGTGCGCGTACTCTGTAAGAGTTGCAAGCTACGCTTTTAGCGTCTGTCTGCGACACGCTGCGCGAACGTAGAGAGCGTCTTGATTCTGACTTCTGAATTCTGACTTCTGAATTCTGACTTCTGAATTCTGACTTCTGAATTCTGACTTCTGAATTCTTCAACTGAAAGTCCCTCAGTGACTTGCAGTGGCAACACTAATGGAACTGCTACTTGAATTTATCAATGATAGGTGGCTCCTAAGCTCTGTGGTAGCATAGTCGATGTGTGAAGTTCCTCCACAGACAACACTAAGAAAGCATTATGCTGACATCAATTGCTGGATACGCTGTGGTTCTTCTCCTAGCCAATCTGGATTTTGGGCAGTGCTGTCGAAGATTGATGAGGTTTTGAACGGCTCAAACTCGCCGCGTGATGCCGCTTCTGCCGTTTTTGCTAAGAGCGATCGCACCTGTTCCTCATTCATTGGCTGGAATGTCCGCACTGCTTCAAAAGCTTGCTCTAGAATTTCCATGCTGTCAATTCCGGTAATCACAACCGATGTCGGCAGATTCAAAGCATAATGTAAACACTCAATTGGTGTTACAGTTTTTGACTGTAAAAGAATACCGTTTGCCAAGCTTTTCATCCCCAAAACGCCAATGTTTTGTTTCACAAGTTCTGGCACAACCAGCTTTGCAAAGCTCCGGTAGTGGGCATCCATGACATTTAGCGGCATCTGCACTGCATCAATTTCAGCTATTACTCAAGTACATATAGCCATCTGCCAATTCAAACACAAGGCAAAGCTGACAATATCTTGCTGTAGATACACTTTTCAACGCGATCGGGAAAAGACTCAAGAAGCCAAAATACCGATGGCAATTTAGGATATGTGAGGTAGAGAATTGAGATTATTGTAGAGACGGCGATTCATCGCGTCTTTTGCCTGTGATTCATCGCGTCTCTTGCCTTAACCGAACAGTATTAAGGGCACAGCAATGCTGTGCCCCTACAACATATTTGGTTCAAATAAATGAAAACTGTTGTAAAATACCAACAATTATTTACCGCTATAGAAAAAGGCAATTTCTTTTTCTTTTAGGGGTGCAAAATCAGCATCTACAAGTAATTGGTCGAGTTCTGCTTGGGGAATATGCTTTGCACCAATTCGCACAATGCGCGATCGCATCGTATTAGATACACCACTGCGCTGTCTATTGCCTTCTAGCGCCATAACTTTACCATAAAGTTCTAGCTTGGCAGGGGGAATGGGAGAACCATCAAAATCAATTCCCTGTGTGATCGCTTCATCAATCGCATCAGCTCCTGTAGTAGTTTGATTCCCTGGGTTAGTTTCGGTAGGCATGGTGATTTACTCTTCTTCGCTATGGGTAGATTTTACCAGCCTTGCTGACACCAAAGCTGCCAACCTTCAAACTCACAGAAACAGTGCTGAGTGCTGTTAGCGATAGCGGGGCGTTTAACCCGTAACGAGTGCTGAGTAAAAAAGTAATAATTGTACTCAACGTTTTAACTATGGGGTAACTCAGTAATCAGCGCTCCTGAAGTTAGACTAATCACGAGCTTGTCGCGTCACCACACCACCAACAAACGCCCCTAAGATAGTGCCTGTCCAAAGTCCTGCTGTGCTACCTTGCCATATTGCTCCTGGTGTCATCCAAGCGTTGCACATCTCCTTTAAACCCCAAGGTTGGTTTTGGCACTTTTGGCTATGCAGCATCATAGTGATTTGCCCACTGGTGTAAGCGCCAAAAAAACCTGATGACAGTGCCAAGAAAGTGCAAATTAAAATTCTGTTTTTTGTCATTTGTCATTTGTCATTGGTCATTTGTCATTAGTCATTAGTCATGGGAAAGACTTGTTGCAAATTATCACTTCAGTTACCTTGTCTCTCCTGCTCCTCTGCTCCCCTGCTCCTCTGCTCCCCTGCCCCATGCCCAATTCCCAATTCCCAATCAACCTGTATTTCTCATCCCGGCTGCAATACCATTAATAGTTAACAATGCTCCTCGCAGTAACTCGCCTTTGCTGTAACGAGAATGAATGACTCCAGAAGTAGCAGCAGTATTTTGGGATTGTCGTAGACGCTTGAGTAGTGAAACTTGGATAAATCCCAAGGGGACAATTGTCCCATTACGTAACTGCACAGATCGTTGCAATACCGGATCGCCATCTAACAGTCGATTGTGATCGGTGATTTTTAACACCAAATCCCTTGTCAGATAGAACTCGCTAGCAATTTGGTCAAAAACCTTGGCAAAACGAACTTGATCTTCTGGTTTTGAGAGTTCTTGGACGTAGTGGTGTGCCATTTGCATATCTACTTTTGCCAAAGTCATCTCGGCTTTAGAAATCACCATCTTGAAGAAGGGCCACTTAACGTAAAAGTAGCGCAGTAATTTCAAGTGTTCTTCTGGCTCTGCGTTCAGGAATTCTTGTAAGGCTGTGCCAACGCCATACCACGAAGGAAGTAAAAAACGAGTTTGCGTCCAGCTAAATACCCAAGGAATAGCTCGCAGACTGCTTAAATCTTTCTTACCAGATGGACGGCGTGCGGGACGGGAACTAATTTGGAGTTGGCTAATTTCTTCAATGGGGGTTACTTCGTGGAAGAAATCAACAAAATCAGGCTGTTCGTAGATTAAAGCTCGATAATGTTGACGCGATCGCGCTGCTAATTCTTCCATAATTTCATTCCAAGGTTCAATATCATCAAACCCTGTTCGCAGCAGGCTGGCTTGAATCACCGCAGTGGTGATGGTTTCCATGTGGTATAATGCCAAGTCCACCAAGGAATATTTGGAAGCTAAAACTTCTCCTTGTTCGGTAATCTTGATTCGCCCATTAATACTATGACCCGGTTGAGCCAGAATCGCTTCGTAAGCGGGCCCGCCACCGCGTCCCACAGAACCGCCGCGTCCGTGGAAAATTCGCAAACTTAGATCGTAGTTTTCTGCTATTTGTTGCAGTGATTTTTGAGCTTTATGAATTTCCCAATTGCTGCTTAAAAAACCAGAGTCTTTGTTGCTGTCAGAATACCCCAGCATTACTTCTTGCAAGTTTGTGGGAAGTGGGGAGGAAGTAGGGGAGCAGGGGAGCAGGGGAGCAGGGGAGGCAGGGGGGGATGAGTTTTCATCCACAACACTCTCTGCTTTTGTCTGTTCGTAGCCGCCGGCTAATAAAGCACGATATAAGGGGAGTTCAAACAGTTTCCGCATAACGCTTCTGGAGCGTTGTAAATCTTCGACTGTCTCAAATAGGGGGACTACTTGAATAGTTCCGACGGCAATGGCGGGGTCAAAAAGTCTGGCTTCTTTGGCTAACAGTAGTACTTCTAGCACGTCGCTCACGTCGCGGCACATGCTGATAATGTAAGTTTGGCAGATATTTAGACCAAATTCTTGTTGGAGCGATCGCACGACGCGAAAGGTTTCAATGACATCGTTGGTTTTTTCCGAAAATGGCAATTCTGCCGGAATTAATGGCCGACGGGTTTGCAGTTCTCCTGTGAGCCAAGCAACTCTTTGCTCCTCGGATAGTTCGTTGTAAGGTTGAGGTAATATTTGCAGATATTCCAGGATCTCATTCAGCGCGTCGGCGTGGCGAGATGATTCTTGGCGGATATCTAACTGTGTCAAGTTAAAGCCAAAAATTTCTACCTGACAGATGAGATTTTCTAATTCTCGACAACTTAAACCTGTTTCTGTCAAGTTGCGCTGAATCATGCGCAGTTCTGCTAAAAAATCGGCTCCCGAACGATACAGGGGGCTATCTTGATTTGTCGGCGTTTCCCGATTGTACAAAGCGAGATTGCGATCGCGAGTATTTTCCAGCCGTTTCAGTACGTAAGCCAGTTTCAGCCGATAAGGTTCTTGTCGATAACGCAGTGCCAGTGCGTCGTAAACTTCACTCAAATGGGACTGATCCAATTCTAGAGATTCCAGTAAGTCTGGTAAAACATCACTCCAATGCATCGACACACTCAATAATTCAATCAGATTTTTCACTGACTGAATATATCTCCCTAGCACCATTTTGCGCTGATAGCAAGCTGTTTTCCAGGTGATTTCGGGTGTAACTGATGGGTTTCCATCTCTGTCTGAGCCTACCCACGAGCCAAAAGAGCAAAAGTTTTTACTCGGTGGTTCTAGCCAAGGAAAGGTATTGGATAGAGTGTGTTTGAAACGTTTATACAGTTGGGGAATGCCATCAAATAAAACTTCTTGGAAGTAGTGCAGGGCATAATCTACTTCATCTAGCACTGTGGGTTTGAACTGGTGAAGTTCGTCTGTACGCCACCACAGGCGAATCTCTTCGAGCAATTGTTCGCGGACATCTACTGCTTCCCAAGGATACGCTCCTGGCGTAGTCCCAGAGTGATTTTCCAAGGTATCCAGTTTTTGCAAAAGTTGTACCACCTGTCGCTGCTTATCGCGGATGGTATGACGAACAATTTCCGTCGGATGCGCTGTAAAAACTAAGCGTACATCCAGATGTGCAATTAAACGTTGAATTTGCTGGGGTGGTACATTCAGTTTGAATAAATAGGGAAACAAGGCAGCAAAAGTACCTTTTGGTTTGACTTGCGCCTTTTCGAGATAATTCTTTCTGAGGAAGGCTGCTGCTATTCCCTTGCTAACAGGCGCGTCATCTTCTCTTTGATTGGAGGAATAGTTAACATTAGACGGTGTTTCCGGCTCTATTTCCTCTGTTTCTGCTTCATAACGGCTCAATTGCTGCCGTTGTTCGTATTCCTGCTCTATGATGTTAATCAGCTGAAAATACAGAGCGAAAGCACGAGCCGCGCGTATTGCTTCGTTGATATTTAGTTGTTCAATTAATTTGACGGCTGAAGATGCTTGGTCATTTGTTGCTTGTCCTTCTGGCGAACATAAATCGCGCAACTGACGCAACAAGTCCACCATATTTTGACCACATTCTTGCCGGAGAACTGACTCCCACAATTCTTCCACTACCTGGAGACGATGGCGCAAAAATAATTCTGACACCGGGTATATATCAGCAGTTTGAGACGAAGAGTATAAAAGGGAACCCATATTCTCTATTCTTGTAAAGCTAATTACTGTTTACGGTTCTAGGTTTTGCACTTAATGCTCACCGGGTTGTTCCTGAGCAAATAATTATTTAGTGTATATCTTCTCATCTTGATTGATTTCGGGTTCATCTGGGAAGTCTAAATTGGGTAGGCGATCGCCTCGAAATAATTCTTCACTAGCTTCTCCTACGGCTTCTAGTGCTCTTACTGTGGTTTTTCCAGTAATCAGCAGCAGTAATATAGACGCTGTACCTATTTGTAAAAGGAACGATTGAGGAATGGGAAATAAATCCAGATTGGATGCGGGTTTAGCTGAAGACTGTTGGTTGGTAGGAGGCATTGCTAATTTTTGGTTATGGGAAGCATGAGTAAGAAAAAGTTAGGAGTTATGAGTCAGGAGTTAGGAGTTAAGATGACTCCAACGATAAAGGAAGGGAGTTTAATGAGATAAGCTTATTGTTTGTTTCGCCCATCAGGGGCATTAGAGCAGTGGGACGCAAATCCGACTTTCAAGGAAAAGTTATCAACCAGTCATATAGAATTATTCTGACTCCTGGCTCCTAACTTTTAACCCCTAACTCCTAACTTCTGATTTTTGACTCCCTATTAGTAAAATAAACGCAAAACTCAACATTAGTCAGACTTGCAACCTATACAAGACTATCTTGTCCGATTTTGTGAGCTACGAAGGTAACAAAATTGTTAAAAAAAAACGTCAGAGTGTGATAGACCTATGGTTCTAGTTTACAAGTGCAGGCACTATCCCCCAACCATCGCTTCCTGTAAAGTTAACTGAGCATGAAAACAGTATTACCAGATCGCCAGCAATCCCTAGTGCAATGGGTGAGCCAAGCAACAGGGATCAACACTTTCGGAGTGAAAGTCCGGTTGCGGGGAAATGACCTTCATATTCTTTGTGAAGGTACAGAATGTCCGCAGCGTTGGCGTACTTTGTCTGATTTGCTGCAAGCACTACAGCAAACAAACTTAGATATCCTCACAAGCAGCGAACAAACTTCAATATATCAAGTATTTGTCTATGGCCGCAGAAAAGGGGAACAGCGCCCCTCATGGTGCCATCGAGTTCACTTGAATCAAATAGATAAGCATCTCGATCAGGTGCAACAAGCGCTGCTAGCAGACTCGGAAAAATCAAAACAACCGGGTGGGGCGCTAATTGTCTCTAACGAAAGTTTGGCACGCCAAGGCAATCCAGAAGCGATCGCTCGATATCTGAGCGAAACTCTGAGTACGCTAGGTGTATCAGTACAAGTAAAGATTAAGCTATATAAGCCCAAGAATTCTCAGCCAGAAGAAAATCGCCTGTGGATATTTTGCCAGTCAAGCTATAGCCCTGATGCATCGTTGCTTGCCGAACCGATAGCACAAAAGTTGCGTTATCTCAAGCTTTCCGGCTACCAAGATGCCGTAATTGTTTCTCAGGTGAGCGGCGAAACTGCCCCTGATTGGCTGTTGCGGGTAGATTTGACGCCACCAGAGGTGATGCTGAAGGAGTGGGCGCGTTGGGGAGATATCCAAGCGATCGCGCGATTATTAACTGAGGTACTATCAGGGTTAAAAGTTGGTGTCCAAGTTTCTTTGAAAGAATCAACGCTACATATTTTTTGTATCCCAGCTTTCGATCCTTTAGGAACTGCCCCAATTCCAGATAAGGCAGTGTGCTTAGAGGCAATTTTACCGCAACTAGAAGCGATCGCTCCTCAAGGCATTCTCGCCGCCACTATATACGGACAAAAAGCAGGCGACAAGGAACCTACTTGGATTGATTGGCTGGCTTTACCCGCAGCCAACTATCCCACCTTTGCCTTATCACCACTAGATTTGGCAAATACTGGCGATGAACCAGCAATGGTATTTTTACTAGAGCGCTTACTCAATCCTGATTTGGATTGGCGACTATTGACAGGTGGAATTCGCGTACTTCTACTGAACAAAAATCGTTTATTGCACATTATGTGTGATGCACCTGTTTGTCCACAACGACAACAAGTAGCAAGTAAAATTACGCAGTTTATCCGCCAGTTAAAAATTTCCGGTATTATGGGAGTACGTATCTACGGTCGCCGGGCTGGGAATAAAGAACCTTTTTGGCATTATGGCGTCGATCTTGAACATCGCCAACGTTTAGTACCAGAAGCAACCCCAGAATTTGCTGCTACTTCTATATACATTAACGATTTAGTAACATCTGAGACTAGTGAGCCAATTTTGCGCCCAGACTTAACGACAGAAGAAGTTCAAAATTTTGTAACAGAAGTAGCGCGAGATTGGATAGCAACGGCGAGTTCAACTGCGAGAAAATTCCTGTTGAAAAGCCAGCTATTTACCGAAAGCAACGAGTCAGCAGAACCCAATCACGATGTTCAAGGAATTAAAATTGCTCTGGTTTGGGGAACACTCGGATTATTGCTCACCCTCCAAACTGATTGGGTATTGGGTCGAATTATTGCACTTAATACGCCCACGCCAAAAGTAGCTAGTGCTACCCTCCCATCTTCATCTTCCGAGCCAAAGGCATCTTTGACATCTGGGAAAAATCAGACTGAGAAAACAACATTTTTTAGCAGCACTTCCAAAACAAAATCTCCTCCAAATCAGAGTTCTGTATTTAATGCTTCGGAATTTACCCAGAGTGATGATACCCCAAAAAATAATTTAGCAGCCGCACCACTGAAGGAAAAAGCAACCGCAACAGCTATTCTTTTAGCAGCGCGATCGCAGATGCCAAGTTTTAATGTCAGGCAGTTAGACGAGCAACTAGCACTCTATAAACAGCGTTTAGCGAGAACTGGTAGTCCTCCAGATGTATTGATTATTGGCTCCTCCCGTGCCCTCAGAGGAGTAGATCCCGCAGCACTTTCTAAAGCTTTAGCAACTCAAGGCTATCCAAATCTTGACGTGTTTAACTTCGGGATCAACGGTGCTACAGCACAAGTTGTAGACTTTGTGATTCGTCACGTACTAGAACCATCAGAACTACCCAAAATAATTATCTGGGCAGATGGGGCGCGTGCTTTCAACGGTGGACGCGAGGATATTACCTTTAAATCGCTTGCTGCATCCGTTGGTTATAAGCAATCATTCCAAAAAACAGCAACCACTGCAAATAGCAATGATTTACCAGAAAATACAGTAAATTCGGAAGAACAAAAGACAAACGAAGAAAAACAGGAAATTAGTACTTATGAAGCCGTCAATCAGTCGTTAAATCAGGCTCTAGCATCTGTTTCTAGTAGCTATCAAAACCGCGACCAAATTAAAAGTTTACTGCAAAAACAACTGCTCTTATTTGGTAAGAATCAGACAGTTGCATCACAAAAACAGTTGACAGACGGGACTTCAGATGAAAGTATTTCCCAGCAAGCCGTTGACTTTGATGGCTTTCTACCCTTGTCTATTCGCTTTAATCCCGCGAGATACTATCAAAAACATTCTAGAGTTCCCGGAAATTATGACAACGACTATAAATCTTTCCAAGTAGAAGGACAGCAAGATACTGCTTTTCAAGAAGTGCTTCAGTTTACCCAGTCTCAGAAAATCTCCTTAGTGTTTGTCAATATGCCTCTGACGGCAGATTATTTAGATCCAGTGCGTAAACAATATGAGCAACAATTTCAGCAATATATGTTGCGTTTGGCTACTAATCCCAACTTTATTTATCGTGATTTGAGTCAACAGTGGCCAAAAGTAAACGATTTCTTTTCCGATCCTAGCCACCTCAATCGGTTTGGTGCATACGAAGTCTCGAAAAAGCTAGCTAACGATCCGATGATTCCTTGGCCAGTGAAGTAGGGAGATGGGGGAGCAGGGGAGGCAGGGGAGGCAGGGGAAGAAGAATTATCGATTAATACCCAAAGCCTAATGACAAATGACAAATGACAAATGACAAATGACAAATGACAAATGACAAATGACAAATGACAAATGACTAAAAAATGAACTTTATATCAATTTTTTATGGGCTGTTCCTATTAAGTGTGTTAGGAATTTACTGGTCTTTAGCACAACATAAATTGCGATTGTGGACGCTGCTAATTGCTAGTTTGGTTTTCTATTCATCTTTGCACATTCAATACATACCATTACTATTAGCATTAACGTTTATCAATTTCCGTATAGGGCTGGAAATTGGTAACAACACATCACCAGGAAAACATTCTCTTGACTGGCAAATTTCTAATGAAGAGTGGCAATTTGCTCAAGTTGATTGGAATCGTCGCCGTCTAAAAGTTTTGTGGGTGGGTATAATTCTCAATGTTTTGCTGCTATTAGCTTTTAAGTATTTTACCCCTTTATTCAAGTTTGTTTTTCATGTCCAAACAAACTCACCAGATAGCTCTTTTAAGTTAATTGCACCTTTGGGAATTTCATTTTTCACCTTTGAATGTATTGCTTATTTAATAGATGTCTATCGCGGTGCCCCTGCTACTGATAATTTTCTTAAATTTGCTACATACAAATTATTCTTCGCTAAACTGATTTCAGGGCCGATTACGCGCTATCACAACTTAGCAAATCAATTTAATACACTAGAATTACCTAGTACTAGTAAAGTTGCTGAAGCGCTGTGGTTGATTGCTAGGGGCGCAGTCAAAAAAGGTATTTTTGCAGACCACTTGGGAATTTTTGTAGATTTATGTTTCGGTAATTTGCAACGGGCCGGTAGTACGGATCTCTGGTTAGCTACATTCGCTTATGGTTTGCAGTTATATCTAGATTTCAACGGTTACGTAGACATTGCCCGTGGTAGTGCTATGCTTTTCGGCTTGGTTCTACCTGAAAATTTCGACTTTCCTTATTTCAGCACCAATATTTCCGAATTTTGGCGGCGCTGGCATATAACTCTGGGAGATTGGCTACGTAACTATGTCTACTTTCCGTTGGGTGGTTCCCGTCGGGGTTTAGTCCGTACCTGCTGGAATTTATTTCTTGTGATGCTAATTGCTGGTATCTGGCATGGTGCTGCTTTGGGTTATGTCGTTTGGGGTATACTCCACGGATTAGCTTTGGTGGTTCATCGACTTACAGATTCTATAAGCGATCGCTTTGAAAATCTAGAACAATTCTGGCAAAATCCTCTAGGTATCTTTGTCGCTTGGTTCTTAACTCAACTGATGGTTTTTACCTCTTGGATTTGGTTCCGTCTACCTAATCTCCAAGACTCTTCTTTGGTAATTCGACATCTTTGGGGTTATCCGGCTGACGCCCAGTTTGCTGAAAAGGTCTATGTGGAAGCCTTAAATATGAGCCAATCCCAACTCGCTTGGGTACTTATAGGTTTAGCAGCTCTTATGGCTGTAGTCTATGCCTTCAATCGAATGCTGAAGTTAGAGTTTAACTGGCCTATTAAGCTTGTATTCGTCCCTCTATGTTTTTACGCTGTTTGGTTATTAGCTCCTGAAGGCAGTTTGCCCTACATTTACTTTGATTTTTAACTGGACTATCAGACAATATAGAGCTTATTATTTAGTTACAAATCGACAAGACTTAAAATGTTTTTCATCGGCTAATTGTAAAGAAGTGTAAAGGTAGATAGCTAGGCGATCGCGTCATTCAAAGTAATAGCTATATTGTATTTACAATGGCTTAAAAAGCCTCAATCCATTACTTTCATGACTATTGTTTATAGTAGAAAAACTTTACAGTTTGATGAGCTTTGTTAAAGTATTTTATTACAGAGTATTAAGTCACAGTTCGCGTCAAAGTAAATTCATGTAGACTGTATTTCAACAAGCAAAAATAAATAATGCTTGTTCCATATTCAACAACCCATAGCACTTATAAAACCATGACCACAACCTTACAACGGCGCTCCGACGCTAATGTATGGGATCGCTTTTGCGAGTGGATCACCAGCACCGACAACCGTATTTACATCGGTTGGTTTGGTGTTCTCATGATCCCCACCCTACTAGCTGCTACAACTTGCTTCGTGATTGCTTTCATCGCTGCTCCTCCCGTGGACATCGACGGTATCCGCGAACCAGTTGCAGGTTCTTTGATCTACGGAAACAACATCATCTCTGGTGCAGTTGTTCCTTCTTCAAACGCTATCGGCTTGCACTTCTACCCAATCTGGGAAGCAGCTTCCTTAGATGAGTGGTTGTACAACGGTGGTCCTTACCAGTTGGTAGTTTTCCACTTCTTGATCGGTTGTGCTGCATACCTCGGTCGTCAGTGGGAACTTTCTTTCCGCTTAGGTATGCGTCCTTGGATCTGCGTAGCTTATAGCGCACCTTTGGCTTCCGCTACCGCAGTATTCTTGATCTACCCAATTGGTCAAGGTTCTTTCTCTGATGGTATGCCTTTGGGTATCTCTGGAACCTTCAACTTCATGATTGTGTTCCAAGCAGAACATAACATCTTGATGCACCCCTTCCACATGTTAGGTGTGGCTGGTGTATTTGGCGGTTCATTGTTCTCAGCAATGCACGGTTCTCTAGTAACTTCTTCCTTGGTGCGTGAAACCACAGAAACCGAATCCCTTAACTACGGTTACAAATTCGGTCAAGAAGAAGAAACCTACAACATCGTTGCAGCCCACGGCTACTTCGGTCGTCTAATCTTCCAATACGCTTCCTTCAACAACAGCCGTTCACTGCACTTCTTCCTAGCAGCATGGCCTGTCGTCGGTATCTGGTTCACCGCTTTGGGTATCAGCACGATGGCATTCAACCTGAACGGTTTCAACTTCAACCAATCAATCATTGATTCCCAAGGTCGCGTTATCAGCACCTGGGCAGATGTAATCAACCGCGCTAACTTGGGTATGGAAGTAATGCACGAGCGTAACGCTCACAACTTCCCCCTAGACTTAGCTGCTGGTGAAGTTACTCCTGTAGCAATGACTGCTCCTGCTATCAACGGCTAATACTTAAGTATTAGCTAAATAAAAAGCGCCCTCCAGAAATGGGGGGCGCTTTTTACGGCTTTTGTGGAACATAGCTTAAATAATAGCGTTTTTATCCCTCCCTTAGAAAGTGGCGATCGCTTAACCTGCCACGAATTTGAGCGTCGTTATACAAAAACCTATCCCACTAATAATATTTTGAATATTTTGTGAATCCAGATGTGGATAGTGATGTTATGTGAACCTGACATAATATCATGTCCGTATAATTAGTTATGATTCCCAAAGTCATTGCACCCCACCCCCAGCCCCTCCCCGCAAGCGGGGAGGGGAGACAAAGCGCAGCTTTGGCGGGGTGGGGTTCTTGGGGTTTAGTAAGTAATCAAGCGGACATGATATAACTCATTTTGCAACTTTTCTTTTCCCAGATATTAACTCTAGCTTCGGAAAATAACGCTGCCAGATTTGCCGCCCTAGCAAAAGTAGACTGATAATTTGCCGCACTTGTTGAATTTGTATTTGTAGCGCTTGATTTCTCTGCCGTAAGTTATAAATATTCTGTTGGCTGAGATAAATATTTTCGGGTGCTTTATTCAGTGCTGCATTGGTACAACTTTCATAGGCGGTTAACCTATCTGCTATATATGCTAGCTGCTGCTTAAGTTGCCACACCCGCCAAGCCACATAGAGTAGTACCAGTGAAATCAGGGTGTTAATTATGACAACTAAAATTACCATTGTTTATCTTGACTAATATTAGCTTTGAGGAATTGTTCTATATACTTGATTTGGCTCTTATTTAATCATGAAGAAATTAAAGGATAAAATTTGTGGCACAAAGTACATCTGTATTCTGGCAATAAAAAGTAGTTAGATAATGCTCTAAGCGATATTGAAAGACTTTACTAGGTGAAAATTAGTGTAACAAAGGCTGATGGCTAAAAAATCGCCAATTTGCCAATTTTGTAACAATGATATGTCCACTCCTCGCAAAACCACAGCTACAATTGCCTTAGATTCACGACTTGGTTTGCGAAATCAACCCGTATGCTCCATAAGCCCCATCATTACTACCTCCCACTCCTTAACCTGATAATCCTAGCCAATTTGAGAGCTTTGTGGGATGTAAGCACAATGGTATAGACCCTTCAACAGATGGTGAGAGAACTACACTACACTCCTTGGAGACTCTCCAGCATTGCCTTTATTATTGTGCTTCTACCTCTACCAGTTTTCCAGTCTGTCGTGTGCAGTTAACTAATATTTTGCCTGCAAAAACCTCACTAGTGGTTCACTAACCAAAAATTGCTGGGTGTGAACTTGGGAAACAGATAAGTGATAGAAGAGAAAGTCTCTTAATTCCTCTTCCCTTAACCTTTACCCCTTTCTTTGCCGAAGGCTTCCCCCTCAGCTATTAACCTCTTCCCTGCTGAAGACTTTCCCCTGGTATTTTACTAATACTTTACCAATAATGATTATCTTTTTTTATACATCCAGTAGGAGTTGAGGATGTCAAAAAAATCACCATTGAATAATTTCTTCCCAGCTATTCTTGCTGCCTTGACAATTGGATTTGTTGGGTGTGGAAATCAAGCTGTAAGAACTACATTCACTCAGACTAACACCCAGGTAAATGAGAATCTTCCCCAAGTTGTAGCGACTACAAGCGTACTGTGTGACTTAACCAGGCAGGTTGCTGGAAATACAGTTAACCTCACCTGCTTAATTTCTCCTACCGCCGACCCCCAATTTTATAAACCAAAACCGGAAGATCGTAAAGCCATTGAACAAGCTAATCTTATTCTTTATAATGGCTACAATTTTGAACCAAATCTGATCAAGTTAATTAAAGCGACTAAAAACCCTACACCAAAAATAGCTGTTGCTCAACTGGCAGTGCCTAAGCCACAAAAATTTCAGGCAGGTGGTAAAAATATAACCGATCCTCATGTTTGGCACAATACCAAAAATGCTATCAGAATGGTGGAGGTAATTAATAGTAATTTGAGAAAATTACAATCTAGTGATGCAGAGGCTTATAGCAGTAATACTAAAAAAATTACCAATGAACTCACTCAGCTAGATAGCTGGATTAAGTCAAGAATTGCCAGTATTCCTACCAAAGAACGTAAATTAGTTACAACCTCTGATGCACTGAGTTATTACGCCAAAGCATACCGTATTTCATTGGCAGGAGGATTGCAAAGTATTAATACTAATGAAAAACTGACGGCAGAACGAGTCAGCAATTTGGCTACCAACATTAAACGGGCTAAAGTATCAACGATTTTTTCTGAGGTGGAAATCAATCCTAATTTGATTCAATCAGTAGCAAGAGTTGCTGAAGTAAACATTTCTAACAGAAAGATATATGCTGAGGGACTTGGTGAACCAGAAAGCGACGCGGACACTTATCAGAAAATGATGATTGCCAATACACGCACAATTGTAGAAGGGCTAGGAGGGACGTATTTGATGTTTGAAACGAAAGCTGCTAGGTAGCTAGAACATCAATTCAGTAATCCTAAAAACTCAGTTTATTAGTAGTAAGTTGGGTTGAGGAACGTAGCTTGCTTCCCGTACCACTTCGTGGAAGCAAGCTACGCGTAGCGTCCCGAAGGGAAGGGTAGGGTAAACCAACATTTAATCCTTGTTTATGTTGGGTTTCATTGCCGTACCCCTACGGGGAAGCAAGCTACAACCCAACCTACATTGATAGATTTTATTATCCAAAATTAAAAATCGTTAGACTCAACGCTCACGACAAGTCCAAAATCTAAAATCGTTCGACTGAGCGTAGCCGTAACCCTCTGGGGAAGCAAGCTACGCGTAGCGTTCCGCAGGAAAATCTAAAATCCAAAATCGATTCACCATCCCCAAGTACCAGGAGCGCCTTTAAATGGCCCTACAATATCACTGGTTATCCAACCACCGTAGAAGTTACCTGGTTGTGGTTGCACCTCTTCGCCATTAACGTAGCATTTATCCATTAAATGAGCATAAAAAGCTACATAGTCCTTGATAGATTCAAAGACTGGTGTGGGTTTGGGGTAGAACCAGGCAGCATTATGGACTTCTTTATCACCAACTCGGATTGTGTAGTAACCAGCACTTCCCTTCCACTCACAAAAGCTAGATTGCGGAGTCATCTGTAGATATTCCATTTTGATATCCGCTGGGGGAATGTAGTAAGAAGGAGGATGACTAGTTTCTAAAACACGTTTGGGGCTGTGAGTATCTACAATTACTACTCCGTTAAAGACTATTTGGATATGTTTGCTTGTGTCCTCCAAAAGAGGAGGACGGGGATAATCCCAAACTGATTCTTGTCCAGGAGCGGGTTCGATGCGTTGAAAATTAACCATTATCAAGAGTGTGGAGTGCTGAGAGAGAAAAAAGTAATCAGTACTGATGTACTCAGTGAAGTAGCAACTCTCCTTGTAGAGTCACTGCGGTCTTTTAACTCAACCCTCTTTATCGTACCTCTTTAAGAGCATCAACTTGCTTGGTAAACAACTCCGTGAATAAACTAAGCACAGTCCGTTCTTCGCGCACTTTTATATTGGCACTGATGGACATACCTGATTGCAAGTTAACTTTTTTGCCCTTAATCACGAGGGATTGTTTATCTAATGAGACTTTTGCCGGAAATCTGTAAAACTGATGGGTTTGGTCTGGCGGTAATGCGTCTGAACCTATGTCATTCACTTTTCCCTTAATATCGCCAAACTCGCTGTAAGGAAAGGAGTCAATTCTGACATCTACTTTCATACCTTTTCGCACAAAGCCAATATCTTTGTTAGTGATGAAAACTTCAGCGATATAGTTTTCCTTGGGGACTATTTGCAACAGTTTTGTCGTTGGAGTTGCGACAAATCCAGGATTTTTTGCTTGCAAATCGAAAACTGTTCCAGCTACAGGTGCGCGGAGTTCTTGATATTTAACGTTTAACTGCGATTGAGATATTTTACTATTGACATCTGCCAAACGCTGCTCATTTTCCAGCACAACTTTCATGAATTGGCTATCGATTGTGGCAATCTGCTGTTTGTTTTGGGCTATCTTATCCAAAATGTTTTTATCAGAAACAGCCACCGTATTGCTTAACTCTTGTTGTCCTTTTTCTATATCAAACTGGAGACGTTTCAGTTCTTCACCTAGTTGCGCTACTTCTGCCGTGCGGTTTTGAACTTCTTGTTGCTGATTGAGATACTGAAGTTGAGAAATCCCACCTTCTTCTGCTAATATCTTCAGCTTAGTTAAAATTCCCTCTTGAATAGCTAAACTTGATTTACTATCTTCCAGCTTAATTTGATTTTGAGTCAGTTGTTTTTTGGTCTTTTCTACTTCTAATCGCGCTGCGGAAGACCGAGAGTCTAATTCCTGTTTGGCAACTCGGAGAAGTTGCTGCTCATCAATTCCTACTCCAGAATCTTGACCAGAATTTTTTAATTGAGTGCGGAATAATTCATTTTCTGCTACTAATGCTGCCCGACTTTTCAACAGAAAAGCAGTTTCTTGTGGCAAATTACCGCGCAAATATAACAGTTCAGAGCCAGTGCCCGTGCTTGCACCCATCAATCGGCGATAAATCTGGTTTTCTTTCATTAATGCAAGGCGAATTTTATTCAAAGAATTTAATTCGGCAACAGAGGCTATGGAATCAAAAGTTAGCAGTAAATCACCTGGCTTCACTTCTTGTCCATCTTTTACATTAACTGTTTTCACCACTCCGCTCACAGGAGCCTGAACTTCTTTGACTGTTCCTTGGGGTTTTAATTGCCCGGTTGCTGGCACTACTTGCTCAATTTTTGCAAAATAAGTCCAAGCAATACCAAAGCAGGCTAGCCCCACTAGTGTAATCATGATTGTACGCGACCAAATTGGAGATTGGCGCAAGACAATAGATTGCTCAAATTCCTGATTGTTTAAGTTAGTGAAAGACTCTTGAGCAGCCTTCTGTTGTTTTGTCAGTACCTGTGAATCGTGCTTCACTCCATTTTTGTGATTGCCGTTTTTGTGATTGCCGTTTTTGTGATTGCCGTTGAGGTGATTCCCATTAAGTTGAGTCATAACGATTTTGGATTTTGGATTTTGACTTTTTTGTAGAGTGGGCAATGTTTCCCGATGCCAAAAATCTTTGCCCTCAAGAATGACTAATTACAAGTTTACATCTTGTTGCTGATACAGGTAATAATAATGACCCTTGGTAGCCATTAATTCTTGATGGCTACCTTGTTCTATAACCCTGCTGTTATCCATCACAACAATCATGTCTGCATTACTGACGGTATTCAGTCGGTGGGTAATAAAAAATACTGTATCACCCTTGAATGCTTTGGCTAAGTTGAGACATATTTGCCGTTCTGTGGGATAGTCTAATGCGCTAGTTGCTTCATCTAAAACTAATAATTTTGGTCGTTGTAAAACTGAACGAGCGATCGCAATTCTTTGTCGTTGTCCACCTGAAAGTGCAGAACCCCGTTCTCCCACCCTCGTGTTGTAACCGTTGGGTAAGTTCATGATAAACTCGTGGGCGCACGCAACCTGAGCCGCTTCAATAATTTCTTCGGTTGTGGCATCGGGATTGGTTAGGGCAATATTTTCCTGAACGCTGCCGTCAAACAATAATGTTTCTTGGGGAACTACGCCAATTTGTCGTCGCAGCGAATAAAGTTCTACTTTGGCGATATCATAACCATCAATTAAAATTCTGCCGGACTCAGTTTCGTAAAGTCTCAGCAGTAATTTCATCATCGTACTTTTACCAGACCCACTTTGTCCGACAATGCCGACAAATTTCCCTGGCTCAAATTCGAGGTTGACATTAGAAAGTTGCAGAGGGCCACTTGTGCCAAAGCGGAAGGAAACATTTTCATATTTCACTGCTCCCTTAATGGTAGGTAAGGGTATATTGTAGCGGTCTGTTTCTCCTTCTTGTGGTGTATCGACAATATCGCTTAAACGCTCTAAAGACAAGGCTGTTTCTTGGAAGCTTTGCCAGAGTTGAGCTAAACGTAATATTGGGCTGGTCACGTAACCCGATATAATCCTAAAAGCAATTAATTCACCTAAAGTTAATTGTTGTTGCAGTACTAAATAAGCTCCTACCCACAAAACAAGTAAGCTGCTAAGTTTGTTGAGAAAGTTGCTCGTAGAGTTAGCGAGAGTAGAAGTCACAACTGTTTTAAAACCAGCGGCGACAAATCGGGCGTAACGCTCTTGCCAGGAAAAGCGCGATCGCAATTCGATATTTTGCGCTTTTACTGTTTGAATACCTGACATCACCTCCACTAAATAAGATTGAGTTTCGGCATTGCGTTCGGCTTTGGCACGTAACTGTCTGCTAATGGTGGGAGAAGCAATTAAGGTAATCACAATAAACACGGGAATTGTGCTTAAGCCGACTAACGTGAGTTGCCAACTATAAATCAGCATCACACCGATATAAACCACCGAGAATAGAGCATCTAACCCCACTGTTAAGGCAGTACCCGTGAGGAATTGGCGGATATTTTCTAGTTCGTTGATGCGAGTGGAAAGTTCACCCACCGGTCGGCGTTCAAAATAGCGCAGTGGTAGACGTAGTAAGTGGTCGATGATTTCCGACCCTAAACCCATATCGATCCGGTTAGTAGTATCGACAAATAGGTAGGTTCGTAAGGTAGTCAGCACTGCTTCAAATAGCCCGACTACTAATAGCAAAACCCCCAAAATATGTAGTGTGCCAATACTATTTTGAGTGATAACTTTATCGATAATTAACTGAACGACTAGCGGATTTGCCAACGCTGCCAACTGCACGAAAAAGGAGGCAATAAAGACCTCTATCAGGACTCGACGGTGCTTTGATAAATAGGGCAGAAACCACCGTAAACTAAAGCGCTCTTGGGGTGTTTGGTTGGTAGCAGTCAGCAGTAATACCCTAACTTTGGGCGGAAAGTCAGTCGGATCGACATCTAATTGTTCAATCAATTGAGCGGGTTTGCAGCGCACAATTCCTTGAGATGGCACACCGACAACCATCGTATTTGCATCCGCTTCATATAAAACGGCAAAATTATCACCGTAGCGAATCAGCGCTGGTGTCGGAATGCGGGTCACTGAAGCGACTGGTAACTCTATCAACTGCGCCTTCAGTCCGATTAACTCTGCCAGGTAAGCAGTAACTTGAAACGATATAGTCCCCTGACGTTTGACTTGCTCAGTTAAGATGCGGCGAACCACCTCTCGACGAAACGGCATTTCTAGGTACTTCGCGATCATTTGGAAGCAGGCGAAGGCTGAATTTAGTTCTCCTTTACCGCCAAAAAATGGGTATTTTTGTTTTGATGAGTTCTTTGAGTTTTGGGGCGCTGTCTGTGGAACTATTTCGTCTGATGCGTAGGGAATAATATCTAGGTCGTCAGCGCTATTTCTATCTACTCTAGTTTCAGTTACTGCAAGTTCTATCTCATCACTATCTTCTAAGATCAAATCTGACGGATGTATACCAAGCAACCGTGCGGGGTTTTGACCGATAACCTGAATCTTATCTCTGTCATCGTCTGATTCTAGGCGATCGCTAGGTGAAAAATTCGTGACTGTACCACCGCCACTCACAAACCAAACGCTTTTGCTATCCAGTTGGTGGAAGGGAGTTTTTCCTGAAGGGAGATAGTGTATTTTCGCCTGGGGTAAGGCTTTTTCTGCCAGTTCTCTGAGATTTAAAGTAGCGATCGCTTGCTTTTGCCAATAGGAACCGAGAATATCGAAAACTTCTACCAAATAACTGCGGTTCTTCCGAGCTTCGGCAAAAGCTGGGTATGAAGCCAGAAAGCTAAAATATGCTGATGCACTCAAGGTTAAACATACTACTTCGGTGGAAGCGATCGCTGTTTCACAAGCGATATCGCGTAACAAACCAATTTCGCCGATAATTTCCCCAGGTTGCAGTAATTTTAGGGTGATTGGCAATTGCGTCTGGGGGTCGTATCCCAACAGGCGCACTTGTCCCTCATAAATGATAGTGATGCGTTCCGGGAGACTTTCTTTACCGATGATTTTCTGGCCTATGCGATAGCGCCAGGCTTGCAGTTGTTCTGATAGATTAGCGATCGCTCCATCTGGCAACTGCTCAAACCCCTCTAGGGTGGTGAGAAATTCGGGAAAAGTGTTCTTAATATAAGTCATATAAAACGAGTTAAAGTGAGTAATTAAGTCGAAAATATTAGGGAGTATCTCTTTTACTAACAGTGGCAGTGTTTGGTTTTATGCCATCAGTGACAAGACTTCTGTGGAATTTAGGTGTTTAAATGTGTAACAGCACAGAGGGAAATTTAGTCTAATTGCAGACCTGTATTTATATCACACGGTTACGATTGTTACGCGTTTTTCAAAATAAAGCATACTGTAAATAGATCGACGACAAGTTATCACTTGGTTAACGCTACATAATTTATACAAAATTAAAATCAATATCAATCAATATTTAGTATTGCAACTATGCAATATGGATACTCATCATCAAACCAAAACACATAAACGTGGTTGTTAAATTTAGCGCTGCATATTTTACTTTATGATGGTCAACATGAAAATATCATGGATGCTTTCCTAAGTAAATACCCTAGTTAAGAATTATGTAATAAAAAAAACTTTAAATTTCTGAATTATTTTTTACAAATTCTTGAATACAGGTATTGACAATATCACTAATGGCGAAAAATAGGAGCTTTCCTCGTTAAACATCACCTATACCTATTTATGAAATAATTCTCCATCAATTTTTTGCTGGCTTAATTTAATAAAAATTAACTGGAAAAGTAAAGCTGAAAATTTTTTGTCACCCTAGATGAATCAACTATTAAATTTATGAAGGAAAGACGACAACTGCCTTCAGTAAAATTACTAGTTTAATTAATAGCGAGTCCATCTAATCGCTATGCATAAAATAACCTCATCCCGCAACCGGGATGAGGTTGTGTTATTTATCCAAGTAATTGCACGTAGTTGATACTAGGCAATATTGACACTCAAATTGATCTGCACAATCATATCGTTATAATCTTTATCACCACCATTGGCTAAATCTTCAAAACCAAAGGTGTTATTTCCCAACAGTCGAATGTGATCTACCTTATCTGAGTTAGCACCCAAAAATGAGAAGTAAATCTTCGGATCGTTATTGGCATTATTATCGAGAAACTTATCCGCTTTACCATTGATAATAATAAAGGGTGCAAATAGCGAATCAGTTCCGAAAGTGCTGGTAGATGTTGCCGAACCTTGATTGCTCACCGTCAAGTCAACGCCTGTAACACGTCCACGTACAGCGGCTTCGGCAT
Organism: Nostoc sp.; assembly: GCF_036918015.1. Lineage (GTDB taxonomy): Bacteria > Cyanobacteriota > Cyanobacteriia > Cyanobacteriales > Nostocaceae > Nostoc. The sequence continues at coordinate 105,339 of NZ_JBALEO010000093.1, read as the reverse complement.
AACCTGCTTGTCCAACAAGAATATCTGCTTTCCCATCGCTATTGGTGTCAATGCCACCATTTTCATCAGCCACCTGATAAAAACCGACAAAGTTGTTCAATGCAGCTTCTCTATAAACCTTGAAGTCAGCTTTTACCGATTGTCCTACACCCCGTAAATCAATCAGTTCGCCTTCCTTTTTGCCTTGCAAACTTGTACCCAAAGATATTTCTTGATTTGTTGCCTGAACCGTTACAGCAAAATTTTGGAAGTTGAGAGAAAAGCCTTCTTCTCCTGTGTTGGTATTTGTGGCTGAGGAAAAAACGATACTTGAAAAAGATGCTTTTCCAGACAGTACAGCCTGAGTAGTACTGTTGGATACGCTATAGAATCGGAGTTTGGTATCAGAGTCAAATTCTAAGACGTTATTCACATCGTCATGCTTGAAACCCTTGGGCATATTAGCAAGGGAGAAGAAAATCACCTTGGAGCGTAAAAGAGCAGCTTGTGTATAGCCTTGTGCACCAGGGGCTATGCCATCAATCTTACCTTCATCATCATCAACATTAAATACACACAGTTCATTCACCTCTTTAGAAGTGCTGGTTTTAATTTTGATGGAGATTTTTGCTTTATTGCCTTTAGTCTTCAGCTTAGTCTTGACACTAAAGATATCGCCTGTAATTAATGTGAATAGAGTCGTAGGAGTCTTTTTATCGGCAACCCCAAGCGTAAATATATCACTGGCTTCCTCTCCAGCAATATCTTTAGCAGTGACTTTGATGTTTAGATTACCTACATCCTTATTTTTGGGAGTCCCACTGAAGGTAAGAGTAGCAGGATCAAACTTCAACCAAGTAGGCAGTAGATTATCGTTTTCTAGAGTTGCAGTGTAAGTCAGGGTATCTTCAACATCTACATCGCTGAAGGTGTCAACTGGAAGGGTGAAGTTGAAGACACTATCTTCGGTGGTTTCTTGGTCAAGAATTTCATTTGCCACTTCTGGCGTATGATTGAAAGGCGCACTAAACAACGCCACCGCCGAGTCATCATATCCAGCAGTATAGAGATATTTGCCATCGGAGCTGAGAGTTACAGAAACCGCACCACCAAGTCCATCGACACCATCTGTATCATCTTTTTGAAATTCTACAAAACTTAGTTTGCCTGTGGTTGTATCCCGCTCAAACACCGCCACCGCCGAGTCATCATATCCAGCAGCATAGAGATATTTTCCATCGGGGCTGACAGTAATGGAAGAGACACCACCAAGCCCATCGACACTACTGATACCATCTTTTTGAACTTCGACAAAACTTAGTTTGCCTGTGGTTGTATCCCGCTCAAACACAGCTACAGCCGAGTCATCATATCCAGCAGCATACAGGAATTTGCCATCGGGGCTGACTGTGAGGGATTTAGCACCAGCAAGTCCATCGACACCATTTGTATCATCTTTTTGAACTTCTACGAAACTCAGTGCACCTGTGGTTGTATCCCGCTCAAACACAGCTACAGCCGAGTCATCATATCCAGCAGCATAGAGGAATTTGCCATCGGGGCTGACGGTGAGGAATTCAGCACCAGCAAGCCCATCGACACCATTTGTATTATCTATTTGAACTTCGACAAAACTCAGTGCGCCTGTGGTTGTATCCCGATCAAATACCGCTACAGCTGAGTCATCATATCCAGTAGCATACAGGAATTTTCCATCGGGGCTGACGATGAGAGATTTAGCACCAGCAAGCCCATCGACACCATTTGTACCATCTATTTGAACTTCGACAAAACTCAGTGCGCCTGTGGTTATATCCCGCTCAAATACTGCTATTGCCGAGTCACTATATCCAGATGCATACAGGAATTTTCCATCGGGGCTGACTGTGAGAGATTCAGCACCAGCAAGCCCATCGACACCATTTGTACCATCTATTTGAACTTCGACAAAACTCAGTGCGCCTGTGGTTGTATCCCGCTCAAATACCGCTACAGCCGAGTCATCATATCCAGTAGCATAGAGGAATTTTCCATCGGGGCTGACGGTGAGGGATTTAGCACCAGCAAGTCCATCGACACCATTTGTACCATCTATTTGAACTTCTACAAAATTCAGGATTTTCTGCGTCATATTTCCCTTGAGATTGCAAAATAGTTTGTAAAAGTAATGTTCTTTTCTAGCAAAGTGAAGAATGTACTATATAGCTTATTGTCTGATTTTTATTACAACATCAGTATATATACTAAGCAATTTTCCGCTTCTGACTGATGTAAGGGCTTGAGTGGCAATCGAATTTATACATACATAGTTAAAGTTATTACCCGCAAATAAAACAACCCCATCCCGGAAGCGAGATGAGGTTGAAAGCTATAACTATTTCTGCAAATTAAATGAATTTTAGATGTCTACAATAGCTCGATCTATACAAGCCCTCATCTTTTCAGATAGAGTTCGGACATGAGGTTCTCTAAAAATAGAGTTGTGGTTTCCTGGGACATTTTGAATATCCAAACCTCCTAAGACCATTTCACTCCAACCCATATTGGGATCAACCTCCCGTTTTTCCAATGCAAAGCGCTCTTCTGCTCGGAATACAGTGACTCGACCTGGATAAGCTTGTAGAACGTATTCTCTGGCTGCCTGTTTATTGGCCTCTTCGATTGTTAATTTACGGTAGTTATAAGGTACAGTCCGCCAGATTCTTAAGCAAAACTTAAAGATCAATTTTCGGAACTTTTCTTGAAGTTTATACTTCAGCCAAGAGCTTTTGTTCCTGATTTGCTCAAGCACGTAATTAGTCCCAAGTTTAGTCAGATTGTCCCAATGCTGAGAAACTCGCTTTTCTAATGGCGCTTGTTTAATGTAATTTGGGCCAGTGGTATCAAATAAAACTAACAGAGCTACTTTTTGACCTTGCCTTAGGAGTTGTTGAGCCATTTCCCAAGCTACTAGTCCGCCTAAGGAATAGCCACCCAAAAAATAAGGGCCTTCAGGTTGAATAGTTTGTATCTCTTTGATGTAATGAGCCGCCATTTGTGCAAGCTTGGTAAAGGGAGCGTCTTTCCCATTTAATCCTCGTGCTTGTAGTGCATAAAATGGTTGATTTTCACCCAAATGAAGTGATAAATCTCGGTAGTAGAGAACACTTAAACCAATTGCATGGATGCAAAATATAGGTGGCTTGGAACCATTGGGCTGCATTGGTACTAGTGATGACCAAGGCATCGATTTTTCTGAGTTGATACTACTATTGCTCTCAACCTGATTATGGCTTTCTGGCAAAAATCCTTGCTGGCGAATAATATTAGTTAATTGCTCAATGGTTGAAGATTGCAAGAGAATGGCTAAGGGCAGATTTAAGCCAAATGTCTTTTCAATCTGAGAAAACAGATGTACTGCAAGTAGTGAGTTTCCACCCAAATCAAAAAAGTTGTCTTTTATGCCAATAGGATGAATACCTAAAAGGTTTTCCCAGATTTTAGTTAACTGAAATTGTAATGGTTCTTCTGCTGTGGCAAATATTTTTTCTATTTTAGAATTAGTTGGATTCAGCGCAGATAAGGCTTTGCGATCGACTTGACCATTAGCATTCAATGGCAGAGAATCGACTATAAAAAAGGCAGAAGGCAACAAATATTCAGGTAACTTTTGCTGGAGAAAACTCAGCAGTTGCTCGCTCCCAAAAGTCTCTCCTTGTTTGGGGATAACATAAGCAACTAAACTTTTCTCGCCAAGAACATCTTCTTTGGCAATCACCACAGTTTTTTGTACGCCTGGATATTGACCCAAAATTGTTTCAATTTCAGCCAACTCAATGCGAAAGCCGCGAATTTTTACCTGATTGTCTAAGCGGCCTAAAAACTCAATATTACCGTCACTTAAGTAGCGTCCTAAATCACCAGTTCTGTAAAGGTATGCCCCAGATTCGCTGTTAAAGGGATTCGGGATAAATTTCTCAGATGTTAATTCGGGACGCTTAAAGTAGCCTTGGGTAACACCGATACCGCTGATGTAGATTTCACCAGTTACACCAATAGGGAGGAGTTGCGATCGCCGATCGAGGATGTAGATTTGGGTATTGGCGATCGCTTTTCCTATGGGAATTTCTGACCGAGTGTTACTGGCTTCAGTTGCAGTCTCTGGATCGTAAACCGTGGCTGTTAAAGTTGTTTCTAGCGCTCCATAAGCATTCAGCCAGCGTACTTGCTTGCCAACTTTTTCTACCCAAGTTAGATAAGCCTGGCGTGAGACTTTTTCACCACCAACTATAACTAAGCGCAAGCTGGCTGGTAAAGTTTGTGGAGATATAGATGGCTCTTTAATTAACTCATACCAAAAAGCAGTCGGTAAATTGACAACGGTAATCTGTTGTTGAGCAATGAACGGGAAAAACTGCCCCGTCGATTGCATCTCCTGAGATTGGAGGATTGCGGTAGCACCAGTAATCCAACTGGGAAAAAGTGATTCAATGAAAGTATCGTAGCTGGGTATGAGTAGTAAGCGATCGCTCTGAGTCAACTCCCAAGTTTCGCTAATTGCCAAGCTGTGGCTGACAAGATTATGGTGGGTAATAGCTATACCGTTTGGTTTTCCATTGCAGCCGGACACATACATTACACAGGCGAGAGTCCGATCTGTGCCATAACTTTCTGGATTTTCAGTCACGTGTACGGCAATAACTTCCCAATCACTATCCAAACAGATAGCTTGTGCTTGATGCTCGGAGAGCTTCTCAAGCAATGAGCTTTGGGTTAACACCAAAGATATTTGGGCATCTTCTAAAATGACAGCCAGACGATCTTGCCCAGATGTCGGAGCGATCGGTACGTAAGTTCCACCGACTTTCAAAATACCCAACAGCCCCACAATCATCTCCAGGGAAGGCTCTAGATAAAGACCGATAAGTACCCCCGATTCTACCCCTAAAGTTTGCAAATAGTAGGCTAGTTGATTTGCCCGCTGGTTAAGTTCCTGATAAGTTAGTTGCTGATTTTTAAAACTGACTGCAATATTATTTGGAGTTCTTTTAGCTTGAGTTTCAAACCACTGATGGATACAAGTATGCTGGGGATAATCAGCTTGTTTGCTATTCCACTCAACTAACAATTGATGTTGTTCAGGTGCTGTCAACAGAGGTAATTCAGCAATTGGGCGATTGGGATTAGCAACAATACCTTCGAGTAAAGTTTTGAAGTGTCCCAACATCCGCTCTATGGTACTGGCATCAAACATCTCGGCATTGTAATCAAATACCATACCCAGACCGTTATCCTGTTCTCGCAAGACCAATGTCAGATCGTATTTGGTCTTGCCATGATAGATGTAGCCAAATAGAGAAGTGATAGTCAAATCAGGTAGTTGCACTGATGCCATGCCACGACCATTCGACCAAGGAGGATTGAGGGAGAATTTTACCTGGAACAGAGGTGAGCTATTGCGACTTCGCTGTTCTGGTCTAAGTTCTTCAATTAGCTTTTCAAAGGGTAGGTCTTGATGGGTATAAGCCTCTAAACAATCCTTACGCACTCGGTCTAATAATTCTCGGAAAGTTGGGTTGCCTGCAAAGTTACTCCGCAGTACAAGAGTATTAGAAAAAAATCCAATCAGCCCCTCGGTTTCAACTTGTCCTCGACCTGCACTTGCAAAGTTAATTAGTAAGTCTTCTTGTCCAGAATAACGGTAGAGCAATAGCTCGAATGCTGCCAGTAGAGTCATGAACAGGGTGACACCCCATTTTTGACTCATGTCTGTCAGAGCATGGTTCAGCGCCTTTGATAGCAGCAGGGCGGCGCGATCGCCTCGATAGGTTTGCACACTTTGAGGCCGGGGGCGATCGTAAGGTAACTCAACGATCGGTAAATTGCCTTCTAGCTTTTGCTTCCAGTAGTTGACCTGTGACTCTAAAACTTCTCCCTGGAGCCATTGATATTGCCAATTGGTAAAATCAGCATACTGCACTGGTAAGGGAGTTAAAGGAGAAGCTTTTCCTGCTGATAATGCTTTATAGATGGTAGTGAAGTCTTGATAGAAAAGATCGGACGAAGCTCCATCACAAACTATGCAGTGCATATTCCAAATTAGCAGATGTTCGCGATCGCTCAACCGCAGCAATAACACCCGCAAAATTGGCCCATTGCCTAAATCAAAGGGTTGATGAGCTTCTTTAGTTGCCAGTAGGTGAGCTTCCGCCTCTCGTTGTTCATCTGGTACTTGCCGCAAGTCAATTATTGGCAATGCCAAGGAAACATCGGTGGCGATGACTTGAGTGGCTTTTCCATTCACCGCTGGAAAAGTTGTCCGCAGGACTTCATGGCGACGGACAACTTCTCTTAAACTTTCCTCTAAGACAGCAACATTCAGATTGCCCGTAAAACGCACCACAACTGGCATATTATTTGAGGAACTATCAGGTTCAAACTGATGGAGGAACCATATTCGTTGCTGACCAAAGGAAAGCGGCAAGTTGCCATTCCGTTCACAAGCGACAATTGGGGGAATCTGTGAACTGGCAGCTGTGTTAATTTGTCGGAGAAAGTTGATGATTTCGGCTTTTTGAGTTTTTAACTCGGTCAGCAATTCTGGTGTGAGACTATCTTTTGCCGCCCGATAACGTAAGCGTTCGCCCTCTAGCCAAAGTTTAACATTGCGCTGACGTAGCTCAGATAGTAGTTCATCTAATGTTTTCATAGCTCACCTTCCTCGTAATCATCAGCTGTTTCACTCTCAGCAGCCTGAACACCTTGAGTTGCCCACCGCAGAGTCTCCACTCGTTCAGCCAAATCCGCTACCGTTGGTAATTCAAATAAATTGGACATCAAAATTTCTGCTTGCAAGGCTTGACGGACTCGAGAAACCACTTGAATTCCTAGCAGAGAATATCCACCCAATTCAAAAAAGTTGTCGTTAATTCCAACCTGCTTGACATTAAGAACCTGCGCCCAAATATCTGCAATCTGCTGCTCAATGGGAGTGCGAGGCGCTACATAATTTGCCTCCAGTTCCGGGCGGGAAGCATCTGGCTGTGGCAATGCCTTGCGATCGACTTTGCCATTGGGGGTTAACGGCATAGCTTCTAGTGCCATAAAAATTGTTGGCACCATAAAGTCAGGAAGCTGTTGTTTCAAGAATCGACGCAATTGCGAAATCACTTCCAAGCTATCTTGACCAGTTTCGGCAACAATATAACCGACTAAACTAGTCTCATTAGGAATGTCTTCTCGAACAATTACAACGGCTTCTTTTACTCCTGGATGTTGCAGAAGTGCAGTTTCAATTTCACCCAACTCTATGCGGAAACCACGCAATTTTACCTGATAGTCGATACGACCCAAGTATTCAATATGTCCATCTGGTAAATAACGAGCTAAATCTCCAGTTTTGTATAAGCGCGATTTCGGGTTTGAACTGAAGGGATTAGAAATAAATCTTTCAGCAGTCAGTTCGGGACGATTCAGATATCCCCTTGCTAGTCCTTCGCCACCAATATACAACTCACCTGATATACCAATGGGAACAGGTTGTAAATGGGAGTCTAAAATGTAGATTTGCGTATTAGCTAGAGGGCAACCAATGCCTATTGCTTTATTTGCTGTTGTCACCTTGTAGCCTGTTGACCAAATCGTTGTTTCTGTAGGGCCGTAGAGGTTCCACAGACAAGCTCCCTTCGGTAATAATTGATTGGCGAGGTCTTTAGGTAAGGCTTCACCTGTGGAAATCATCTTCAGTTGAGGACTACCTTGCCATCCGGCTGCCAGTAATAGCCGCCAAGTAACTGGTGTCGGTTGCATAAAGGTTGCCCCGGAGGTGGTTAGGGCTTTTAACAGTTGTGTGCCGTCAGCCGCAACTTCACGGCTTACCAACACTAACTTCGCACCTACAGACAGGGGTAGAAAAATTTCTGAAACGGCAATATCAAAGGATAGGCTAGTAACAGAGAGGAGAGTATCTTCAGCGGTTAAACCGGGTTCTTTAGCGATCGCATTCAGGAGATTAACAGCACTCTGATGTTGAATTTGAACGCCTTTTGGCTGACCTGTGGAGCCAGATGTATAGATGACGTAGGCTAAGTTATGGGAAGTGACGTTAGGTGTGGGGTTATCTAACCCGTAATCTATGGATTGCCAGTTGCTATCAAGGCAAACAATCTCTGCTTGATGGTTAGGTAGCCCCGATTTTAGCTTCTCTTGCGTTAGTAGCACTGACACCTGAGCATCTTGCAGCATGAAAGCTAAACGTTCTTGAGGATAAGCATAATCTAATGGTACGTAGGCTCCCCCAGCTTTGAGAATGCCTAAAACTCCTATAACCATTTCCAAGCTGCGATCAACACACAGACCAACCAGAACTTCTGACCCGACTCCTAAGCTTTGGAGATAATGGGCTAGCTGATTGGCTTGCTGATTGAGTTCGCGGTAGCTAATTTGTCGATCTTCAAAAACTACAGCGATCGCATCTGGAGTCTTCTCCACTTGAGTTTCAAACAACTGGTGAATGCAGATATTTTGGGGATAAGCTGTTTGAGTATTGTTCCATGTTGCTAATAACTGTTGCTCAACTGCTGGCAAAATTGGCAATTTAGCAATAATTTGATTAGGGTTAGCAACTATGCCCAACAACAAAGTTTCAAACTCTGCCATCCGGCGGCGGATAGTATCAGCGTCAAATAAATTAGTGTTGTACTGGCATTCGAGGATAAGTTCACCATGCGATTCTGTAGCATTGATAAACAGTTCAAAATTCTCGAATGCGCGGGGATTGGAGAAAAATTCTACCTCTAACCCGATAAACGGAAGTCGATCGCTGTCTAAGGCTTGATCGACATTAAATATAATTGGTACTAAGGGAATGCGACTAGAATCCCGTGGCAATACTAATTTTTTGACCAGGCTACCAAAGGTAAATTGTTGATGGTCATAAGCATCTAAGACAGCTGAACGCCGCGTTTGCAAGTAGTCGCTGAACGATTTTTCGCCATTAATCTGGCTACGCAACGGTAGTAAATTTACACAATGACCTACAAGATTATATTGCCCTAAAGCAGCTTGTCCGGCGGCTGGAATACCTACAACTAAATCATTTTGTCCTGTCAGACGGTGCAGCCAGACCTCGAATCCTCCCAGGATCGTAGTCATAAAGCTACAACCTAGTTTTGTTCCTAGTTGTTTGAGGTTGACAACTAGTTCGGAATTTAAATGCCAATCTTCGCGGGCGGCGTTAAAGGTTCTGAGTGGGGGACGGGGGCGATCGCTAGGGAAATCTAGTACAGGTACAGAGTCAGCGAATTGTTGCAACCAGTATTGTTCTGTAGCGATCGCTTCTGGACTATCCGCCTCTTCTTCCTGCAAAATCGCATATTCACTTAAGTAATCTGGTTCTTCTAATTCAGGAACAACACCCTGTTGCAAGCCAGAATAAATTTTACCCAAATCTGGCATCAGCACTGCCCAAGACCAACCATCACAAATAATATGATGGGCTGTCAAAATAGCTAGATGTTCATGCAGCTGCAATTTGACAATTTTTGCCCGAAATAGAGGGCCATGTTCCAAATCAAAAGGTTGCTCTACCTCTTGTCGCCAGATACTAGCTAATTTTTCCTGTTGTTCCTGTGGTTCCAGGTTAGATAGTTCAATAATAGGAATTTCAATTTGCCGAGAAGCAACAATGCAGAGTGTATTGCCATCGGTACTAAAAGTTGTTCGTAATGCTTCATGACGTTGTACTAACTTTTCCACCGCAGATTGGAAAAGTTTGGCATCAAGTTCACCTTTTAGTCGCAGAGATTGAGACTCATTATAAGCACAATTAGCAGCATCGCCCATTTGCACAGAAGCCCAAATTTCTTTTTGTGATTCTGTGGCAGGGGCGGTTAGAAGTAATTCTCCATCTGCAAATGGATCAAAATCAACCGCAGTTAATGTCGATTGGTAATCTACAGGTGATAAGGTCATAAAACTCTATTATTTTCTCAGTTTATTGAATGTGGATAAATCTCAATTTTTTTTAGATTCCTGACTTTAAATGCATTGTTTAGCCAAGATTGTAGACTTTAAATAATTACGTGCGGGGACTTCTACAAATCTATATGTCAATGATGCAGCCAATAAGACAATCATAAGAAATACTCCTAAAGATGTCAACGATTGATATTCTGTGAATTCTTTGCCAAAAACATCGTGAAATTTATAAAACCAGAAAAATTTTAACAATTCTTGAACAAACCAATGAACCATATAAATTGAGTAAGATATAGTCCCGATATATAGCATTAACTGTGAATTGAGAAACTTTGATATTAGACTTTTGTTGTTGATAGATACAGATAAAATCAGTAGGGAGAAAGCTGGTAAAATTAGCCAATCATGAATGTTACGAAAATCATGCCAGTAGTAATGCATAATCAAAATTATCCAAGTTATAGCTATAATTCCCAGTACATTAAGATTAAAATACTTTATATAATTACCTCTATGATAAATTTTGTAAGTTATAACACCAAGGATGCATTCTAGCCCACATCTAGCTATCGAAGGTATGCCAATAATAGTATCTAAATTTCCACGGGTAAAGGTAATTAATAGTAATATGCAAAATAGAGTAGAACTATAAATCATCAAATCACTTTTGGAGTTATTTCTTAATAAAAATAATAATAAAATTGGAAATATGCAGTAAATAAAAAACTCTACACTTATTGACCAAGCTGGCTCATTCCAATAGGTATTACACCAAAATAAAGGTGGGCACTTTATGTCAAATGCTTGGAGAAGAAAAATATTGGAAAAAAGAGCCGTTAAGTTAAATTTCCCAGTAAAAGCAGAAGTGTTTAGGAAAATTAATTTTACAACCTCTAATCCAATAAATAGAGAAATAATAAATATATGCAGAGGATAAATTCTAGCAAAACGCGAGAATAAATATGAACGATAGTTTTTTAAACTGACTTTTAAACAAAAAGTCTCTGCATAAACATGGGTCATGATAAAACCACTCAGAATAAAGAAAAAATCAACCCATAAATATCCATTTTGAAAAAAATTAGTATAGGCTGATAAAGTTGAACCTGTTTTCGGTAAACCGTAGTAAGAAAAATGGTGTATAACAACAACCAAGGCTGCAATACCGCGTAAAGAAGTGAGCGATTTGATGTGTTTATACATTGATTTTTTTGGTTTTAGTTTCTATCTATAGCAATCCTATTTAAATTGTGAAAATTATTTTTAAACCTAGATGCGTAGTTGATTTCTGTCGGCTACATAAAGGATGTAACAAGCGCTTGCTCTTGTATAAAAACAAGCTACGCGAAGTGTCTAGAAGAAAAGATTTCACAAATGATTTAGAATTGCTATAGAACACCAATTCAGTATTCAGGCTAATTAATAATTAGTCATTTGATAAAAATTAGCTTTTTTTTTTTTAAGCACTTCATAAAACACTTGCGACTTGTAAATATTTCCCAGGTCGCTCGGTATCGGGGATATACCAAGCGGGGTTTCCTTGGGGATCTCGTCCTAATTTGGCATCAGGTTGCGGAGGACGATTACGTAAACTGTTATTGGTAACTTCGCGGTTTGTTACTTCTATGGGCGGTGCAGATAAGAAGCCAGCAGACTGCATTTCGGCAATACTTTCTTTAAAGGCTGCCATTACGAAAACGAGATCGGCTTCGGAATGAGCTGTCGTCAAGAAGCAAGGACGGTGATCCCAAGTATGCACTCCCTTATCCCGCAGCAAGTAAAACAGTAAATCTCCGTAGGGAAACTCTGGTAAAGACTTCACCATGAAGAGGGAGCCGAAATTATAAGCTGTAAACGGAGCCTGAACTTGCTGGAAATAGCCCATGAGTTCCGCTACAAACTTATCGGTTCTGGCATTGAGATTTTGCTGCAAGCTGGGGCCACTCTGTTTTAAATGCTGAAGTACTGCTTTGGCGGCTGCTAGTGCTAAAGGATGGCGGACGAAAGTGCCAGCGAAGTAAGTCACGCCTACTTCTGGAACGGAGTCATCGCCAAACTGCCAAAACCCACCATCTAAAGCATCCATATATTGTGATTTGCCAGCAATGACTCCAATTGGTAGCCCACCGCCCACAATCTTGCCGTAGGTTGCTATGTCTGCCTTGATACCGAAATGCGCTTGAGCGCCACCTGGATGAATTCTAAATCCGGTAACGATTTCATCAAAAATCAGGGCAATACCAGCTTCTTGTGTGAAATCACGCAATTGCTGGAGGAATTCTTTAGGCTGGTATTCAGGGCGACGGCTTTGCACAGATTCCACCATCACTGCTGCTAACTCATCAGCCCGATTTCTGAGGATTTCTAGAGACTCAGGCGAATCATAGTCTACCACCAAAATGTTCTCTACCATTTCCGGTGGGATACCAGGAGCAGCCGGAATTGACCGGAGTTTCTTTGTACCCCGAACAATTACTTCATCCAAAATACCGTGATAAGCTCCAGAAAAGATGGCGATTAAGTTACGTCCTGTGATGGTGCGTGCCATCCGCATCGCTCCCAGCACCGCTTCCGAACCTGTGTTGCAAAAGGCTGCTCGGTCAAAGTTGGTCAACTCACACATTAGCTTTGCCACTTCTCCAACTAAGGGAGTTTGTGGCCCAATTTCCATGCCGAGTTTGAGTTGTGCTTCAATTGCTTCAGTAATGAAAGGTGGCGACCAACCAAACAAATTCAACCCAAAGCCATTGCTTAAATCGACATATTCATTACCATCAACATCCCAAAGTTTAGAACCTGAAGAACGAGACGCCACGATGGGGTAAACCATCTCTTTCATCATCGGGTTAAACCCGGAAACAGTTCTTGGATCTGCCAAATAAGGGCGATGAGTTTGAGTATATTCTTTGGATTTTTGAGTCCGTTTTGTATATCTTTGGATAATTTTGTCTAGATGAGTGCGTTGTTGTGCTGTGAGAGTTTTAATCTGGGTCTTTTCGATTCGAGCAGCCGCACCAAATGCCTTTTTAGCACCATTTGACTCTGTTTCTACTGATGCTGATTCTTTGCTGGTTTGGGTTGAGGGGACAGATACAGCATTTTGTGGCTTGACACCATTACCATTATTTTGAGATATCGCCGCAGGTACAACTGGGACTGTTACAGATTGACTGCTATTACCCAATAGCGCCAATTGCTGGCTCATAATTTGTAGCTGCTGATTAATCACACCTTCTAGGACGCTACTAGATGCAGCAGGTTGGGTAGAAATCCGAGGTGCAGATCCATTTGTATGAACTTCATGAACTACCAAGGTGGGTGATGTGTTTACAAGTGCAGGTTCTGGCAATGGGGCTTCTGGAACGATATCTGCAACGGTTTCTGTTAATCCTAATGCGGATAAAGTTTCGGGAGATAAAGCTGAATTTATAAAGTCAGCCAGTGTTCCTAAATTGGGGTAAATTTCTAGTAACTGCCTAAGTGTTACTTTGACTTTAAATTTTTTCTTCAAAGCTAACCCGACTTGTGTCAGAGATAAGGAATCTAATCCCATTTCTAAAAATGTTATCGAGTCGTCAACACTAGCAATTTCCAATCCTGAAGTTTCTTCGATAACTTCTTTGAGCAGGGGAATGAGCTTTTGCTGAGGGGATGTTGTCATAGTTTGGGTCTTTTCTAATAACTGGGGATTTGGAAGTTTGGGAGTTGCTGCACGATTGGGATGAGGTGGAGGATCAATCCAGAAGCGTTGGCGTTCAAAGGGATAGGTAGGCAGGGGAATTCGTTGTCGCGTTTCCCTTTGATAAAAGTTGCTCCAGTCAATAGATACTCCTGCTAACCACAGTTGTCCTACTGCCTTGAGTAATGCTGTCCATTCGGCTTCGTTTTCGGCGTTATCACCCAGAGAAGAAATGGCTATCTGTTGTTTAATATCTTTTGCTTGTTGGCGGGCTAAGGTCGTAGTTGTGATTCGCGGCCCCACCTCTAAAAGTAAGCGTTCTGGCTGCTGCCATAAGGTTTGTATACCCTCCGCAAATCGCACAGTCTGACGCAGATGTGTAGCCCAATACATCGGATCAGTTGCTTGCTGGGCTGTAATCCAGTCGGCGGTAACTGTGGATACAAAGGGAATTTGGGGTGGCGATAATTTAACTTTCCCAACTACCTCTGCAAAGGGGTGAATGATGCTATCCATCATTGGGGAGTGGAAAGCGTGGGATGTGTGTAAATGGCGACAGATAACTTCTTCGCTTTCTAATTGTTTTTGCAGAGTCGCGATCGCCTCTATAGGGCCAGAAACTACACACAGAGAAGGGCCATTAATTGCAGCGATCGCTAGTTCTGCACTCAATCGCGGCTCTACCTCTTTGGCTGGTAAACGCACTGAAAGCATTGCCCCTGCTGGTAACTCCCACATTAAGCGACCGCGAGTTGCAACTAACATCAGTGCATCTTCTAAGGTAAATACACCCGCTATACAAGCAGCGACAAATTCACCAATACTGTGGCCAATCATGCCTTGGGGTTTGACTCCCCAACTTTGCCACAGTTGCGCTAAAGCGTATTCAATTACGAATAATGCTGGTTGGGTAAAACAGGTTTGTCGTAGAGAGATAGCCGCAGTTTCGCGTAGGCGTAGCCCGCCGTAGGCATCGCTCGGTGCGGGATAGATGATTTCTCGTAAATCCCTACCCAGTAAAGGCTTAAGGATTTCAGCACATTCATCCACTGCTTCCTGAAATACAGGTTCGCGGTTGTAGAGATTCAGTCCCATGTTCACATATTGCGACCCTTGTCCGGGGAACATGAAGACAACGGCTGGATTGCGAATTTCTGTATGACGGGTATTTACTTGATTTGGATCTAAAGATTGGAGGGCTGCGATCGCATCTGTAATATTGTGACAAACTATACTGCGTCGGTAGTTAAAAGCTTTGCGCCCTCGCTTTAGGGTATAAGCTACATCGGCTAAGTTAATTTCAGCATTGTATTGCAAATGCTGCTGTAAATTAGCTGTTGCAGCCTCTAAAGCTTTACTAGTTTTTGCCGAGAGCAACAATAGCTGCTGTGGACGCGAAGCACCTGAACTTTGGATTTGTGGCGCTTCTTCTAGCACAATATGAGCATTAGTCCCGCCGACACCAAAAGAACTCACACCAGCTCGTCGCGGAGTTTCACCTTCTGACCACTCAGCTAGTTTGGTATTTACATAGAAGGGGCTGTTGGCAAGGTCAATCTTGGGATTGGGAGCCTCAAAATTTAAACTAGGTGGAATCTTTTTATAATGTAGAGCGAGAGCGGTTTTAATTAACCCTGCTACTCCAGCCGCTGCAACTAAATGTCCGACATTGCTTTTAAGAGAACCGATCGCACAAAATTGTTTAGCATCTGTATGCACCCGGAATGCTTGCGTCAGCGCTTCAATTTCAATCGGGTCGCCTAAAGGTGTAGCTGTACCGTGAGCTTCAATATAAGAGATGGTTTCTGGGTGAAAGTTAGCGTAAGCTTGCGCCATTGCAATGGCCTCTGCTTGTCCGTCTACGCTGGGAGCGGTAAAGCTCACCTTATCAGCGCCGTCGTTATTGATACCAGAACCTCGAATTACGGCATAGATGCGATCGCCATCATTGAGTGCATCTTCTAAACGCTTGAGCACAACTACTCCTGCGCCATTGTTGAACATTGTGCCCTGAGCGTTGGCATCAAAGGGACGACAATGCCCATCTCCAGAGAGCATACTGTCTTCTTGTGCCATATAACCACTGTTTTGAGGTGTAGTCATAGATACACCACCAGACAAAGCCAAATCGCACTGATAGCTGGTTAAGGCTTGGCAAGCTTGAATAACTGCTACCAAGGAAGTAGAACAGGCTGTATTGACGCTGACTGCTGGGCCTTTGAGGTTGAGTTTGTAAGCAGCACGGGTGGTTAAAAAGTCTTTTTCATTGGCTAACATCGTCTGGAACTCACCGATGCGATCGACAATTTCCATGCGACCAGAAATGTGGTTAGCAAAATAAGTATTTTGACCACAACCAGCGTATAAACCAATCAAACCCTCAAAAGACTCTGATTCATAACCAGCATTTTCTAGGGCTTCATAAACCAACTCTAGGAATACTCTAGCCTGTGGGTCCATAACCACAGCTTCCAGGGGATTAATGCCAAAGAATGCTGCATCAAAGGTTTCTCCCCCAGAAATTATCCCTCTAGCTTTTACATAGCTAGGATCTTTGCAAAGGTTTGGATCGATACTAGGATCTAGTTCTTCATCTTGAAAGAAAGTCGTTGATTCTAATCCCTCGCACAGATTGCGCCAAAACTCATCGACATTTCCAGCGCCAGGAAATCTTCCCACCATGCCAATAATGGCAACACCATCAATAGGATCTTGGTTCTCGGATGCTTGCATATTTACCATTGCTTAAACACCTTGTTGATGATTACGGCGACGAGTACGAGCTGCTTGTTGGCGTTGGGCGCGATTTTGCAGCTTGTCAGAAGACGGTTGGGTATTCTGGTTTGAATGCAAATAGTTTGCTAAAGAGCCAATCGTTGAATACTGAAATAGCTTCACAGTAGGTAGCTCAATACCAAGTTCTTGTTGTATTCGCACAGCAACTTGCAGAATTGAGATTGAAGTTCCTCCCAAATCAAAGAAATTATCATCAATCCCAACGCGATCGATTTTGAGCAAATCGGACAAAATACCTGCCAGCAGACGCTCT
This sequence comes from Nostoc sp., assembly GCF_036918015.1. GTDB lineage: Bacteria > Cyanobacteriota > Cyanobacteriia > Cyanobacteriales > Nostocaceae > Nostoc. The sequence continues at coordinate 88,675 of NZ_JBALEO010000093.1, read as the reverse complement.
AAATCGCTTTGGGGAGCAATGTACGCTTGTTCAAGTTGCGGACGTTCTCTACTTGGTGCTGGCAATTTCTGTCTATCTAGTTTGCCGTTTACAGTCAAAGGCATTGATTCTAATAACACAAAAGCTGATGGCATCATGTAATCAGGTAGTCGCCGCTCTAAGAAGCTACGCAATTGCTTCGACGTGTAGCTACTGTTTTGATGAGGAACAACATAAGCAACTAACTGCTTTTCGCCTGTTTCTTCTTGACGAGCTAGAACGACTATTTCGCGAACTTCAGGATGTTGAGCAATTTCTCTTTCAATTTCCCCTAGTTCAATTCGGAAGCCACGAATCTTCACCTGATGGTCGATGCGACCGAGATATTCTAAGTCTCCATTGGGTAGATATCTCGCTAAATCACCTGTTTTATAAAGCCGCGCCTTCGGTTCGTTACTTAAAGGATTGGGAATAAAAGCTTTCGCAGTCAAATCGGGACGATTGAGATAGCCACGAGCTAAACCTGCACCTCCCACATAGATTTCACCAGGAACACCAACGCTAACTAACTGTCTATGCTCATCTAGCAGATACAATTGCAAGTCAGGAATTGGACAACCAATCACACTCGCTGCTCCGGCTTTCAAGTCATCTTCTGTAATTGGACGATAGGTAACATGAACGGTAGTTTCTGTAATACCGTACATATTTACCAACCTTGGAAACTCATACCCGTGACGAGTAAACCAAGGTTTTAAACTTTGAATTTCTAATGCTTCCCCACCAAAGATTACCCAGCGCAGAGCTAAGTTTTCAGAATCAGCAATTGTCCGTTCTGTGTGGATTAATTGTTGGAAAGCTGAAGGAGTTTGATTGAGAACTGTAACTTTTTCTTTGCAGAGTAATTCATAGAAGGCTTCGGGAGAACGGCTAACTAAATATGACACTACAACTAACCGTCCACCGTAAATTAATGCACCCCAAATTTCCCATACAGAAAAGTCAAAGGCAAAGGAGTGAAACAGCGTCCACACATCTTCTTGGTTAAAGTGATACCAATGTTCGGTAGCTTTAAATAAACGCACAATATTGGAGTGATTAATTAATACACCTTTGGGTTTACCCGTAGAACCAGAAGTATAAATTATGTAAGCCAGGTTTTCAGCTGTTACTGAACTGGTTGGGTTTTCTGAACTGTATTGAGATAGGATTTCTTTGTCAGAATCAAGGCAGAAAACTTGAGTATGGTTTTGAGGAAGATTATTTAATAAGTGTTTTTGCGTTAGCAATACTGAAACTTGAGCATCTTCTAAGATAAAAGCGAGGCGCTCAACTGGATAATTTGGGTCAAGTGGCGCATAGGCTCCACCCGCCTTGAGAATACCCAACAATCCCACTATCATTTCTAAGGAGCGTTCTACACAGATGCCAACAAGGACATCAGTCCCTACACCTAAATTTTGTAAGTATTGTGCTAGTTTATTTGCTTTGATATTCAACTCACGGTAGGTTAATTGTTGGTCTTCAAACACCACCGCTATAGCTTCAGGTGTAAGTTCTACTTGTGCTTCAAACAAGTGATGAATACACGCTTGCTGAGGATAATCAGTTTGAGTATGATTCCACTCTATTAGTAGGTTTTTTTCGGATTCTTTCAAAATAGGTAATGTTAAATTATCTCGTTCTAAGTTATTTTCTGATAATGAAGATCGATCATTAGTCATAAGTAATTAATTTTTATTTTGAGAGAATGAATTAGTTATTTTTTCATCTTTGACTTGAAGCAAAAATACTGATATTTATTAATGAGTAACAAGGAGTTGAGTGTATTTAAATTTAAGATGATATTGTTATTTTCCGCATTTAGAGAAACAGATAAAATAAAAAGTGAGTAAGCGCTTTTATCGTAAATCAAAGGGTTTAAGACCCCAACAATACAGGTAGCACCAGTTTCAGTCGGGATTTAAATCCCCGTCTGAACGTATAGTGTGCCGTAGGCAAAATGTCTAAAATGCTTGAATTTTGAATTTTGAATTGTTAACTCTTTGAATATTAGTGTTTTCACATAGATTTTATGGTTACATTGTTAGCTTTGAAATTATATTAAAAGACTAATTTGACAAAAAATTATGCCGCAATCGTACAATATTTGTGTGAAAGGGCACTGACTCTAAGATTTAGTTATCTCATTCTGACGTATTTCCTACAAATCGTAGTTATTTCCAATACATCTTCATTGAAAATTAAAACTTTAGAGATGTTTGCAATGAAAATATTAACTATACGTAGGCTTATTTTGATATAACAAGAAGAATTAATACCTTGAAGAACAAGGAATACTGCGATTTTAGCAACTAATAAGTAATGTAAACTCTTCGAGGTAGGTTGGACTCCAGCGAAACGAGAATAGGGTGAGCATTGTAATGCCCACCCCCACAATAACGAACTATTTGCTGTAGTCTACGTAATTGAAAACCGCTGTTTCAACTGATAGTTATTTCTGCCGTGCTGCACTAGGCGAACACACTAAGACACAACACTAGCAGAGAAAACGAAGTCATTTGCAGTCAAGCTAGTTGCGGTAATTTGCAGTAATGAAGCCAACTCTGTATTTCCGGTTTTTACGATAGTGTCAGCACCCTGTTGCAATAGGGTTAGGGCACTAAACTGAGTGACGCCAATCCCGCCCAGCCCAATTTTATCAATACCGATCGCAAAATCAGTCACGATGTTTTTACTAGTTGGCAGACTGGCGTTAGCAATCCAGAACTGGTCAATACCAGCACCACCAGTCAGGCTATTACTACCCCCTTGACTAGCAAATAGCACATCATCACCATCGCCACCAAAGAGTGAATCGTTCACACCGGAGAAGAGTTTATCATCCCCAGAGCCACCGTAGAGACGGTTATTGCTACCGTTACTGGTAAGGGTGTCATTGCCTGAGCCACCGAAAGATAATTGACGAGAACCTTCAACTACTGTCAAAGTATCATTTCCTGCTGCCCCAAACAAATTATTACTACCATTAGCTTCAACTACGGTAACTTCATCATCACCAGCACCACCATCAGCACTAGTGTTGTTAGCAGGGCCATTTGCGCCAATTAAGACTTGATCGTTTCCGTCTCCTGTGGACACTGAGGAGTTACTGCCGACCACCACCGTATCATCACCGCTTCCAGTCTGGATTTTGTTACCTTTATCACCTGCTACAAAATCTGCTCCGTCACCTGTAAATAAGGTTTGATTTGGCTTAAGGGTGACATCATCACTACTGGTAGAACCAAATTGAAGGTCTAGTGTTGTTAATCCAACAGTGCGACTATCAAACCCTCCGGCTGTAAAGTAATGAGTATTGCCTACACTTTGAGAATCGAGAATTGTTGCTTGACCATTAGTAGTTTCTTCCGAAGTCAAGACTTCTTTTGTGGAGGAAACTGTATCCGGGCCTCCCACCAGTGCTTCTGTAATGGCACGACCTTTCAAATCGCCATTACTGGGAATGTTTAACCCCAGAATCCGAGCAAGTGTAGGCGTTACATCAGCATTACTGACGGGCGCATAATCCACATAGCCTTGTTTAAAGTCAGGGCCAATAGCCTCCATATTATTGAAGGTATCACCTCGGCCAAAGCTGCCATGCATCCCCTGCCCTTGCTGCAAAGTTGTATCAGCAATTTCTACTTGAGCTTGAGGGTTGTTTGGGTTGGTTGGGTCGGTGCTAAAGGTTTTGAAGTTGATAACTATAGATGGAACTGGTGTTTGAGCATCACCTTTTAGCCCGATCGCACTCAGAGGTAAAGCACCTGGGATATTTCCATAAGCATCGTCTACAAAAATACCACTGATGTAGTCTTTCTCTGAGAGCAAATTCACTACCTGTTTAGCGAAGTCAGCATTGCCATTGGGCAGATAAATTAGGTCAGATCCACCGTTAGCAGCTACAACTATCTTTGTACCTAGATCGAGTTGGCCATTAATTACCTCACCTGTACCACCAATTACACCATTCCCAGAAATAGGACGTTGACCTTGTGTAGCATCAACAGTCGTATATTGGATGTGGTTGAGGTCTGGGGGGAGAGTCGTAGGATTAGGATCGTATAGGGGTAGACCGAGATCGTGAGCCAAATCAATCGCCACAAAGCCTGCTGGTAGAAATCCCGGATTTACACCTGCATAAGTTTGGGTGGCAGCATAACTTGTAGTTTTTGTCCCTTGGCTATCAATAGCTTGTTTGCTGATGGTAGAAAAACCGTGGTCGGAAGTAATAAAGACATCAGTAGTCTTGTCTAAGCCTGTACTCTTGAGATAGTCAAGAAGTTGCTTTAAATTATCATCAGCATTTTTGACCCCAGCTTTGGAAGTAGGGCCATTAATACCTGGTGTCAAAGTGTTTAGGCTATCACCTTGATTGTGTTGACTACCATCGGGATCTCTTGACCAGTACACCAATGCAAATGGTTTAGCATCTTCCTGAAACTTGGGTAAAATTACTTTGGTAGTGGCATCTGCAAAGTATTGTTGTTGAGCCACGTTGGCATCCAGTGTGCCTGGAGTTGTATTGTTACCAGCTGGCTGGACTCGCGTTGTCGGTTTGACATCTAAACCCGCAGCTTGTAAACGAGCAACAATATCTGGATCGAGTGGAACAGCAGAAGGTGAACCAGCAGTTGTAGTCGGCGGTGTTGCACCATTCGTACTGTCATCAATAATTATTGTATCGGGAGTAGGAATAGTACCGGTAGTACCACCTTCTCGGTTAACTTGTGTGACATCTTGGATGGCAACAGGCCCTAATTTACCAACTGCTGCTGTGTTGAAACCCTGCGATCGCGCGTAAGCTAGAAGTGACTCTTCATCTAAAAAGTTGTTACCGGGAAATTTTTCATCAATATCCCCCAAAACCGCATCATTTTCGATGAATGGCGTAACACTACCATTGGCATTAGCACTGGGAAAACCAGTGTAGATAGTGTTGCTAAAGTCACCTGTATCACCAAGATAATGCCCTGTGGCGATCGCAGAAGCATTCGGAGTGGTAAATGTCGGAAACAGTGAATGACTATTAGCGAAACTAACGCCCTGCTGACGGACATTATATAAAGTTGGCGTATCAGTGGGGTTTACAGAACCGTTACGCAATCCATCTGCAACAAAAATAATGACATTTCTACCGTTGCCATTTGTATCAGCCATGCTTACTATTCCTTAAGTATTGTGAGCTACGATTAATCGCAGCGATTGTGTATCTGTATGAGCAATTAATTACGCTCAACCCAAGCAAAAAATTCTTGGCTACAGAAACCTAAATAGTATTTGGCGACAAAATGCTTAGTGTCCACAAAAAATAGTGCAGACAATTAAATGAACTTAACTTTGGTTACTGTCTCAAAAGATAGTTGTTCAATGTTTAAGGAAAGTTATAAACAAGTTAAGATTTTGGACAAAAAGATCCCCGATTTCTTCAAGAAATCGGGGATCTAATCCTTTAGATAGAGAGCAAATCAAAATCTGATTGCAATATCACTCTTTAGAGTTAGCAAAATCGCTACAGCTTAATTCATTTTGAACATTGAACCTAAGCTGTAATCATTTTTGAGCTAAACGGCACTAGCAGAAAAAACGAAATCATTTGCTGTGAGACTAGTTGAAGTAATTCCAACTAATGAAACCAACTCTGTATTTCCGGTTTTCACGATAGTGTCACTACCCTGTTGCAACAGTGTTAAAGCACTAAATTGTGCGATACCAACACCGCCAAGCCCGATTTTATCAATGGCGATCGCAAAATCAGTCACAATATTCTTGCTAGTTGGCAAACTGGCGTTAGCAATCCAGAATTGGTCAGCACCAGCACCACCACTCAAGCGATTACCGCCCTCTTGACCAGCAAATAGCACATCATCGCCATCGCCACCAAACAGGGAATCATTAACATTAGAGAAGAGTTTATCATCGCCAGAACCACCGTTGAGGCGGTTATTGCTACCGCTACTGCTAAGGGTATCGTTACCTAAGCCACCAAATAATAATTGACGAGAACCTTCAACTACAGAGAGAGTATCATCACCTGCCGCCCCAAGTAAATTATTACTTCCACTGGCTTCCACTACGGTAATAACATCATTACCATTGCCACCATCAGCAGTAATATTTTGAACCGGGCCATTTTGACCAATAAATATCCGATCGTTATCCTCTCCTGTGGATACTGAAGAGTCACTGCCGACTACCACCGTGTCTTCACCGTTTCCAGTCTGGATTGTGTTACCTTGAGTACCCTCTACAAAATCTGCTCCGTCACCTGTGAATAAAGTTTGATTTGGCTGAACGGTAATATCATTGCTGGTAGTGGAGCCAAAATTAATTTCTTCAGCTTGAGGTTGACCTAAGCCAGGAGCAAGATTAAGGGGCTTCTCTAACTTCAGTTGTAGAATCTCATTGTTGTCTATAACTGGATTTTGAGGATCGTTTCCAGGACGACCTGTAGAGAAAGGATAATTGTTGTCATTAGCTACCAAAATGGTATTTTTGTCAACAACCAGAACGTTTTCAATGGTTTGGAATGGGAAGTCGAAGGTGGTCTTACCATCCCCATTCAGGTCGTTGGGGTCTTGGATATTTAACAAGTCCGCAACTTCTTCTTTAGCGACATAGCCATTAGAATCTGTCTTTGACAAATCTATTTTGTAGATCCTCTTAAATTTAGCTGCATCCCCTTGATTATTATCCCGTTCAATGACTAGGTACTCATTATCATTAATGACTGCTAAATCCCCTATAGAATTTGACGGATTATCTAATCTGTAGTAGCGTAGTTGATCGCTGTATTTGTGGCTGGCTAAATCAAATTCGTTAATCCGCAAAGCACTGGGAGTATCGCCTTGAACCGTACCTTCTAATAGGAAATAAAGCTTGGTTTTGCTGGCGTTAATTGCTCCACCTTCAAAACCTTTGGAACCAGCCAAGTTAGCAAAAGCATCTCCTGAGAGAACATCGGGATTTTGTGGCGATCGCACTACATTATACTGAGGATCGTCTCTGAGTTTATCCCGTACTTCATCCGCGATATCTGGGAAATCACTAAATAGCGCGTCTACACCTAATTGATAGAACTGCTGAATTTCTAGTGCTAGCTTGCCTTTGTAATCTGCTGCTAAATACTGATCTTCCGCACGGAAGGTATAGGGGTGAACCTGTAAACCTGCGTTGTGAGCATCTTGAATTAAGGTAGAGGGAGGTAATGTAGTCTTATCAGCATCATTAATTGCTCCATCCCCATTCACATCATCGGCTTTGCCATCACCATTAGCATCAGTACCTTTGACACTAACAATCATCCGCTTCCAAGGGCCAATGCCATCAGCATAAGTAGCAACTTCAGCCAAGCCTTCTGGAGTTCGCAAGTCGCCATAGGTGCGAGTGTCACCACTGACTTTCAAATCATAAGGCTGACTTTCGATGATTTTGCCGTTGATATCAATGTCACTTGCATCTAGCAATTGGACTAGGGGAATATCCACTCCAGCCGCAGGCATGATGGTATCATGTAGTTCTTTGAGGTTGCCCACTTCAAAGGACTGGATGAAAATGCGACTGGGGTCAGTGAAGTTATTTGCCTTGAGCGTATCGATTAGTAACTGGCTGATGTTTCTGTTGATTTTGTCCGTGGTGCCTACATAGGTGGCTTCATCGGCCAAATAGGTTGGATGCTTAGTTTCAGGATAGATGCCAATCTTTTTACCTGTCTCGGTTTCTACTTGTTTAACTAAATTGATGACTTCCGTGAGTGTAGGAATCTCAAATTGACCGTCAAAGGAGTGATCTCGGAAAGGTAGACGCTCTTCTGCCCGTAAAGTCTTGATTTCAGCTAAAGTGAAGTCTTCAGCAAACCAACCTGTAAGTGTGTTTCCATCTAAACTTACCGTTTTCTTGCGATCGGCAAACTCTGGATGTTTGTAAACATCTGTGGTTGTATTGTTGAAATTGACAGTACCATCAGCATTCAAAACTGCTAAAGCTGGCTCATGGCGGGCAATTAGCACACCATCTTTTGTGACTACCAAATCAGGCTCAATGAAGTCAGCGCCTCGCTCAATTGCTTGCTTATAAGACTCTAAGGTGTGTTCTGGACGATAGCCACTTGCACCTCTGTGACCAATAACTTTGGGTGCTTCTCCATCTAAAGTTTTGAATTGGTCGGGTGTAGCAATGGGAGCCTCTAATAACTTACCAGTGGCATCAAAATGCAGCAGGTAAGGCCCAAACTCGTCTCCAACCCAAATTGTCCCGTCTTTATCAAAGACGAATGACTCTACATCAAAGTCTGCACCAGTCAGTAATCTTCCGGTAGTTCCCTCATTCACAATTTCAAAAGGAACTTTGTTGTTAGGGTCAGACAGTTGGATGTAGTCTAAAACTTTAACGCTGCCGTCTCCATTCTCTGTTCCCTTAAAATTCGGGTCTAGACGATTGATTCGCAATAGAAAGTCTGCACTATTATCTTTGCTACCGTAACCGTTATCTGACAGGAAGTACAAAGAGTTACTGTTAGCAAATTGGACACCACTAAAACCTTGTATTGGCTGTCCTGGGAAAGGCCCGGTTCTGCCGTTAGCTGAAATGTCTGCACCAGAAGTTGGCCCATTACTAAAGGTATCAGCAGGTAAAGAGGCAAAACCTACTAACTCAACTTTTGGCACTATTGAAGCAAACATCGTTTGATAGATGTGGGTTTGATCGTTTAAACCCGCAATTCCAGGAATCTCAGAACCGTAGGCGTTATAACCTTTACCTACCAAGCTATTTAGCACTTCCGAACCAGCACCTTGGTAGTAAACAGGTACGGGACGGTTGGTGTGAGTTCCCCAACTATACTTGACATTGGGATCAGACCCCCAGTAATGTCCAACTTCTGCTGGAGTATCCAAATTGGTTAATGCTTCAGCACCTTGATTTTTTACTAAAGTCGGAAAATTACCGTCGAGAGTCAGGTAGTGATCGTGGTCAGCCGTAACGATCAGTTGGTTTTCTTCCCAACCACCATTTTTTTCAATCCAGTCAATGGTAGATCCAACTGCCTTATCGAAATCCAATGTGGTGCCAATCAAGTTGTCTATGTTGTTATCATGAGCAGACCAATCAATATCGCCACCCTCAACCATTAACCAGAAACCATCCGGGTCTTTACCTAATACATCTAATGCAGCATTTGTCAAGTCATTGAGGGTTGGGTTTTCGTTAACCTCTTTGGCGATGAAAGATGCATCCGTCTCACCGGGAAGCAATGGACGTGTGGTGTCCACTTTGGCGTTATCACCTTGGTTAGCGAAAACGCTGAACATATCTAAACCAGTAGTGCTGTAATCACCGTTGGCAGAACTGACAGGCAAGTTACCATTTTGACCGCGCGCACCGTATAGACCGAAGAGGCGATCGCCTTTTTCTGGATCGATTGTCGCCGCAGTTTCAGCTAGTTTCTGGGCGGCATTCTCACCCCGCTCCAAAAAGGTGTAATCGTAGAGGTTGTTTGTTGGTTTAGTGCTAAGTTCTGTGTAGGTAGATTGGCTAATGTATTCATTGCTCGTATTCGGCTCAACCCCTGCTGGTAATAAGTCTCCAGGAGCAGAGAGTGGGTGTCCACCACCAAGTAATACTGTTGGTTGATAGACACGGAGTTGCTGTTGCAAGATGTTGTCTAATGCCGGATAGTCAGCATCATACTTGCTGCGACGGTTAACGTTGGCAGCAGCAGCAGCAGGTGTTGCATGATCAATGGGAACTGAAGTTACCAAACCAGTAGATTTACCAACTTCGTTTGCAGTTTTGAGAATTGTTTCTAAAGGATTCTCGAAAATATCAACGCCAACAGCGTTATTGTAGCTTTTTACGCCAGTGTACAGAGTTGTTGCGGTGTTTGCAGAGTCAGGATAACTGTACTTAATATATTCAGGATCGTTACCGGGAGTCCAAGGATTAACACCACCTTTGGTAGGGTCATAACCTACTAGGTTCCCAACAGCACCATCACTGACTTTTGCACCACCTGTTGGGGTATTACCTTGGTTAAAAGTTGGATCGAAGGTGAAACCAGGGCGAACTGGGCTTTCTCCTGTGATGGGGTTAGTACCGTCAAGAGCGGAATTACCAGTATTAAAAACTCCATTACTATCAGCGATCGTTGTCCCATAAGTGGTTGCCAAACTGTAGCCTTGGAGTGTTTGAAAGTTGAGTCCTTGACCCTTACCTTGGGTATAAAAATCACTTAGATTAGCACCTGTCTTACCATTTTGAATCTCTTTATAGATGGATGCTGCACGAGCCATTTGCCAGCCCATACCATCCCCAATCATAATGATGACGTTCTTAGCCATAAAAGAGAATCTCCCTGTGTTTAATTGTTGAGATGGTCTTTGCTCTAGTGGAATCAAAAAAGTAATACAGCAGAATTCAGAATGGGCTGCGCCCCGCTGCACTAGGCGTAAAATACGCTTTATACCTGGGTAACAGATTTAGCTTGTCTACCTTACTTTCCTTGAAATCTGCTGTATTGTTAGGGCAAAATTTGTAGTTCTAGACATCTAGAGATGTACTTGAGTTGTAAACTTGTTGAGTCTGAACTATTAAATATCAACCACTATAATTGACATCTCACTAGAGGATTAAGGTATCAAAATTAACAAAATTAATTGCATATTAATTAACATACATAGCAAAAGTTGTGAAAAAATTGTGGACTGGTTAAGAAATGTTGTATTGCAATCTTTTGCTTAATGTGTTGTCAAAAATTTTGTGCATATTTCTGATGATATAAATAATTTTTTTGCACTTCTGTGTTAGTGATAAAATTGCCCAAGTATTTAGTTTTTAATAAAAAGCCGACTTTGCTATGTTTTTGTGAAAAGCTGTAGTCAGTGCGAAATATAAGGAGACTATCTCCATGACATCAAAGGGCAGGAAAAAGACCTCACGACGTAGTTTCCTCCAAGGAGTAGCCATTAGCACAGCTGCGGTTACTGGAGTTGAGTTACTAAAAAAAGATGTGGCAGATGCAGCAGATGCTACAAGTGAAGGGCAGTGCGGGGAGATTCCTTCTCAAAGCACTGAATTTGACTTGACCGAGAAATCAGCAGCCTTACAGCCAGACAAGATTGTTAATAGTGCTTGCCAATTTTGTAATTCTCTGTGTCGTCTGAAAGTTCATGTCAAAGACGGACGGATCGTAGATGTCTTAGGTGAACCGGACGATCCAGTACAGGCTGGTGGGTTTTGCATCAAGGGGCCAATGATGACTGAGCTAGTCTACAATCGCTTTCGGCTAAAATACCCGATGAAGCGAGTTGCAGGAGAGAAAGGTTCGCCAGATTCACAATTTGAGCAGATTTCTTGGGATGAAGCTCTTTCAATTATTGCGGGCAGGTTTTTGGCACTTAGAGATGCAGGAGAAGCTAGAGCGATCGCGAATAAAACTTCTGGTAGATTACCACGAGGTACAGGTTCTTTGGTCGGACGCTATTTCAATTTGTTGGGCAGTCCCAACGATACTGATGTCGGGCCTGTATGCAACGATGCCGGTGGCAATGCCTTAGCCTGGACATTTGGATTAGGCAATTTTACCAACGGTTACGGGATTGATGGTGCGACTAAAAAAGAAGACTTAGGCTCGGCTAAATTCTTGCTGTTTTTGGGTACGAATCAAGCAGAAACTCATCCTGTTACCTTTACTTACCTTTTGAGAAGCCGAGCGAAAACCAAAGCCAAATTAATAGTCATCGACCCACGCTTAACTCCCACTGGAGCGCAAGCTGATGAGTGGATTGCACCCAAACCACACACAGACTTGGCTTTAGTCTTAGCAATGCTTTACCACATAGTTACTCAGAACTTATATGATGCTGCTTTTGTACAAAAGTGGGTGCTGGGTTTTGAAGAACTTAAACAACTTCTTAAGAGCAATAATTACACACCAGAATGGGCGGCAGAAATTACGGATGTTCCAGTATCAAAAATCAAATTTCTAGCTGAAACTTATGCTCAAACCAAGCCTGCTGCTATTTTCTGCAATGCAGGTATTTCTCATCAACTGAATGCTTTTGATACTTACCGCTGTCTAGCATTCTTAGCGGCGATTACAGGCAATATTGGTATTCCTGGTGGTGGCTGCAATTTCATGCACAATACTTGGCCTGGGGGATTAAATCTACCACCGATTCAAGGCAAGATTCCTCAAAAAGATATAGCTTTACCAGTTGGGCCAGATTATTTTGCCGAAGCTATCATCTCAGGTCAACCTTATCGACTCAAAGCACTCATAACTCAAGGCAATCCTCTGCTAGCTTGTTCCAACACAACTAAAGTACAACAGGCTTACCGCCAATTAGAATTTTATGTTTACACGGGATTATTTATGGAGGAATCGGCTTATTATGCCGACATCATCTTGCCCGTCACTAGTGGTTTTGAGATGGAAACTGTCTATATGCGACGAGATGACAGGGCGATTCGTTGGCAACAACAAGTAGTTCCTCCTGTAGGCGAATCGAAACCAGATTGGCACATTTGGATTGAATTAGCACACGCCACAGCTAAATTAGACAAACGTAATCCACCACAATACTGGCAGGACAACTTTCCTTTTTCTTGGAAAGACTACCGCCATCTGTGGGCAACTTTTGTGGCAAACACTCCAGGAATGGCTGGTATGACTCAACAAAGGCTGAGTGAACGCACCGAACCCTTACGTTGGCCTTGCCCAACAGTAGCTCATCCAGGTGTCAGCACTCTTTATCTGGATCATCCCTCTTGGTATCAGGCCGCAGAAAGCCTCAATGTTGATAATATTGGTAAGCGATTTCTAACTCCTAGTGGAAAAGTGGAAATCTACACTTCACAGTTACAAAAGCAGTTGACCAAAGCAGGACACTCTGCATTACCTATTTTCTATACCCACCCTGAAGTTACAGGTAGAAATCCGACAATCGAGTATCTAGCAGAACTAGTAAAAAATCCGGTGAATCCCCACGCACTGACTCACAATGTGAAGTTGGGAAAACTTTCGACTAGTGAAATACATAAAAAGTACCCACTAATGGGGACGACTGGTAGATCTAGCGTAGTTCATTTTCATTCCGTTACTCACTGGACTTACACAGGCAAGCAAAAAAATGGTGTTCGCTTAGTACAAATTCACCCAAAAACCGCGCAAACTGCTGGTATTGAAAATGGTGATGAGATTATTGTCGAAAGTCCCAGAGGATCGATCAAAGGCACAGCATTGCTTTGGCAGGGAATTCGAGAAGATACTATTTTTGTGCCTAATTGGTTTGGTTCCCAACAAAAAATGGCTCAAGATTTAGGCACACCATACTATGAAGCAGCTAATGTCTTGATTGACCAAAAGTACTATGACAATCTTTCAGGACAGCAAGCTTTTAAATGTTTTGCGTGCCGAATACAAAAAGCATAATCGAAACTGAGAAGCGCCAATCGAAGGATTTTTAAAATTAGGACTTACGCAAAAACCCTCTCAAACTCTCATTCCTCCGTGAACTCTGCGCCCTCTGTGGTTCGTTTTCCGTTACCCGTGCGTAAGTCCTAGAAATGTTTGGGAGAGTTGAAGCGATCGCATTTGACCCCGTTTGAAAACAGACTGTTGAGTTTGATTGAGCAGAAATATGGGATGATAGACTAAATAAAAATTGAGTAATTACGCCAAAGGCGAACGCGTCTACGCATCCGTAGGTTGCGGGAGAACTTTATAAATAAGGGTTTTTGCAATCATTTAGTACAGCTTCATTAACTTTTGCTGTGTAATGAAGCTGTAACAATCAGACTAGGCGAACAAATTAACCTACAACACTGCCAGAGAAAACAAAGTCATTTGCTGTGAGAGTATTTGATGTAATTCCTAGGAATGAGACTAACTCGGCATTTCCGATTTTCACGATGGTATCATCACCCTGTTGCAATAGTGTCAGGGCATTAAACTGAGTAACACCAATACCGCCCAGCCCGATTTTATCAATGCCAACTGTAAAATCAGTCACAATGTTCTTGCTAGTTGGCAAACTGGCGTTAGCAATCCAGAATTGATCGACACCAGTACCACCACTGAGGCGATCGCCACCCTGTTGCCCAGCAAATAGCACATCATCACCATCGCCACCAAACAGGGAGTCATTGACATTAGAGAAGAGTTTGTCATCTCCAGAACCGCCGTAAAGACGGTTATTGCTACCATTACTCGTCAAGGTGTCGTTACCTGAGCCACCGAATAATGATTGACGAGAACCTTCAATTACTGTGAGATTATCATCACCTGCCGCCCCAAATAAATTATTATTACTACCACTAGCTTCCACTACGGTAATAACATCATTACCATTGCCACCATCAGCATTAGTATTTTCAGCCGGGCCATTTTGACCAATTACAACTTGATCGTCACCGTCTCCCCCAGATACTGAGGAGTTACTGCCTACAAGCACAGTGTCATAACCGTTCCCAGCCTCGATTGTGTTGTCTTCAGTACCCTCTACAAAATCTGCTCCGTCACCTGCAAAGAATGTTTTTCCTGGCTGAACTGTAACATTATCGCTGTTACTAGAACCAAAGCTATCGGGGAAAGTAGGCTGTGCAGTTGTCAGATTATTGGGTAGTTCAAGAATGCCGAGTTTTTCCGCAGCCGTATTACCTGTAATGTTGAAGTCATTGTCATTAATCAAGGCTAGAGTATTGGGTGCTACCAATGCTAGACCTTCTAATTTTTCCACCCCGGTGTAACCCAACTGAGCAGCATTAGCAACCAAACTCTTGCTGACAAGCGTAATATTAGCAGCAGCTAACTCCGCAGAGGTAAGTTGTTCAATAGTTTTACCAACTGGCAAGGTAAAGTTAGCAGGGTTGTTGATGTTGGTCGCGCCAGCTAAATCAATTTGGTAAATTAGTTTATTGCCAGCAGATGTACCATTGTCATCTCGCTCAACTACTGCAAATTTGCCGTTACCCAAAGAAACTGCATCGCCAATCTTATCGGTTCCTGGTAAACCTTCTAGGCGATATAAATATTCTCCTGTTACCTGTTTGCTGACAATATCAAACTCTAGAATTCGGAGATTGAGAGAAGCTTTGGAAGTCGCATCATTGGCGACATCTGGATTATCAATTGGACTCTGGATAAAGGCATATAATTTGTTACCTTCTAAGGCTACAGCTTCAAATCCTCGGTTATTGCGGCGTTGGGCATAAACTGCTGGCAATACCTCAGTGCCAAAAGTTCCCGAAGGTTGATCTGGGTTGGGTGCTGTGGCAGTTCCTTTGGGAATAAAGCGGTCAATCAACTTACCATTAGTGTCAAAGTGGTAAATCGCCGGACGGTACTCATCCACCAACCAGTAATCTCCATTTTCTGCAACTACAATTCCTTCTAAGTCAGCACCTAAAGGATCGTTAGCTAGAACCTTGTTGTCTAAGTCAACAGCAATTTCATCTGTGTAGGCTAAACCGTTTCCTACAGCTTGCAAGTTAGGCAGTCCCGTTAATGGGGTCGTTCCATCTTGGCGGAATAGTTCTGTTCTGTTGGTAATGCTGATTTCGCCTGTGGTGCGGTTGAGTTCAAAACTGACTATTTCTGGTTGGAAGTCGGGTAATAAAAATGGTCTTTTAACACCATCAGGTTCTCCATTGGGGCCACGATCTGTGTTGGTGACAAATTTCAGGTTTCCATTTGCTGCAAACCCTTGGAAATACAACCCAGAAAAACCACCCAAGAAAATATCTTGATTTTCAGAGGTTGTTCCTAACTTGGGTAGGTTTTCAAATTCATAGATAGTCAGCTTGGGTTGAGCAACAGGATTGCGCGGATCGTAACTAGTAGTGTCGATATTTAGAGAATTGGGGAAGGCATTGGCTATATTTTCCCAAGGCACCAGCTTAAAGTTAGAACTGACATTTTCGCCATCGATGGTCTTGGCAGGTTCATTGGAGCCATCTTGGGTAACAAATAAACCAAATGGAAAGTTAGGCCCCAGTGGTACGTTAATGACATCAGCACCATCTGACTCTTGTACGCTGTCAATTGGCCCATTATTACCAATGGCAAAGTTACCCACGTATTCGTTGTTACCTTCACGAGTGTAGGCTACAAAGGTGCTATCGCCTTGGCTGGATGCTAGTAAGTAGCCTGTGCCGTTTTTGCCATAGTAGATGGTCAATCCTTCGGCATCATCGGTGAGGTGAGAACCACCCTCAAAACGAACGCGATCAATCAGCTTGCCTGTTGTGCCACCGTCCGGTTCTGCCTGGAATTTCCAGATGCCTACATCTTCTTGGGCTATGTAGAGAAAGCCTGTTTCTTGGTCAACCACCATACCCTCTGTTTGGGGGGAACGTTCTGCTGTGGTGGGTGAAGGGATGGTGAACTCCCGCACCAGTTCCGCGCCAATTGTGCCATTACCTTTGTCAATCAGTTTAAACTGAGCTATATCTCCAGTTTCTCGCCGACTGGTAAAGACATAGTAATCATTAGTTACGGGGCTACGGTATAAGGTAAGCCCGTAAGAACTGCGAGTTGATGCAGAATAGGGAGGTTCAAAAGGTGATGTTTGGAAGATAGTAGCAATATTGCTATCGGTGATATCTTCCAAGTATTGTCCGGGGGTGGTGGGGTTGGGGTTAATTTTGAAGATTGCTAGTTTATCATTTTGGCGATCGCTAGCTACGGCAATATCAATAGATTGATTGCCTAATTTAAAACCGTATTGTAGGTCAATGTTGTTGTAGCGAATGTCACCAGGATTAACTGTTTGCAACAAATTACCAGACAAATCATAAACTCGCAATCCAGCATTTTTAACTGAGGTTAGTACTAGACTGTCGGCAGAATTTGTGGCATTAACATAAATAGCAGGGTCATCAGCATCAGCATTTTGATCTACAGCAGGTAGTGCTGGATCTTCATCGTCAAATAAAGCAGGACGAGTTTCTAATGTGGGTGCAGCCGTCGGAACTAAGTCTGCACCCAAGGTAAGAATTTGGGTATATTGGGTGCTACCAAAGTTGTTGTCACTCACCAGCACAATCGACTGACGACCATCTGCTAGTTTGGGGCCGAAGGCAATACCCTCAATGTTATCCACTCCTGTAATCGGGTGGTTTGCATCAGTAGGCAGATTCAGGTCAGTTAAATTCAACAGTAAGCGCTTTTGAGCGGGTTTGATCGCTGCTAATTGTTCAGCACTCAAATTATTTAGAGAATCGTAGAAACTAATGTCAGTTGCACCTTGCAAAGAAACTTCGTAGATTTTGATGGTGTTGCCTACACCTTGAGCAAAAGAACGTTCTAACGCTAGGAAAGTGCCACGATTATCTATTGCTAATAAGTCTGCCAAACCATTGTCAGCTGAACCGGTGCTAGGGTTGGGCGCTTTGGGAATCGCATCGGTGATATAGAGGTATTCTTTTTCTGGTTGTCCAGTAACCAGATTGTATTGCAGAATCCGGGAAGGGCTACCACTGGTGAGCGAAGCCTTTAATCCATCTTGAGACAAAGCGTTTTCGGTGGCGGTGAATAGGGTTTTCTGGTCGGGTGTAATGGTGAGGCTTTCAAAGGCTAAGTTATTGTAAACACCTGATGTCTGCGTGTCACCTGCATCAACAATATTGTTGTTGTTGGTATCTTCAACTACTGGTAGGAATTTGCTGGGGACAGGTAGCGATCGCACTTCTTGCCCTGTTGTCAAGGAAAATTCTTTAATAAAAGGATTGCTAACGCGACCTGCACCAGGATTAACTTCGCCCTCTGAAGATATAAAGACTGTCCCATTATTGGTTAAAGCAATGCCTTCTGGGTCAAGGCTATTGAGTGCAAAGAATTTGCCACTGGTATCTTTCAGAGGTGTGACATTGGTAAAAGTCACTCCCGTCGTAGAAATAGTACTTGGGTCGGTGGTGAAGGTATAAAAGCGGGCAGGGGCAACTTGGGAGCGATCGTCTGAGATTGCGTAGTAGCGGTTATTCGCAGCATCATAGGTGACACCAGATAATCCACCCACTGGAGTTTGTACCCCATTTACCGTTCCCGCCGCACCAGTAGGAATAAAGCCAGTGACAAAGGTAGTTTGTCCCAAAAATCCTAGATTAGGAATGGTTTTACCTGCTTCAGTTGGCCCAGCTTGCACATCTGCGAACACTAAGCGATGGTCAGAACTGGGGAATGGAAAAGTACCAACTGGGGAAAATGTTGGATCGGTATTCAGTGGCCAAAATACTCCTGAATTGGCAATTGTCAAGTTAGCGGAAGGTAGCACATAGTCAGTCCGCAGGTTTCCGGGAGTCGTATCAGCAAAGTCTGCGGTGTCAAAGCTAGGATTACCATTTTGGCTAATGTTTGCACCAGCTTGTAAGTCTGCTTGTTGGCGCGCACCCAGACTGGTAGGAATAACATTAGTATTGATATTGGGATTTTGCAACAGTTGGCGAATAGCGTTGTCAAAACTATCACCATCTAACGGATCTGCATTTTGATCGCCCACAATCACAAAGCTGGACCCAGCAGCAATACCGCCTGTTTTATCCTCATCATCATAAATGTAATTACCATTACCAGGGGTAATATAGTCTGCCCAAAAACGGATCTCGTCGTGGTTGCGCTTACCGTTGCGGTCTTCTGCACCATCAAAGGTTGGGGGTGTGGGATGGCTGGCGAGGATGTGAATTGTCTCACCGTTTACTTGGATGGGTATATCCCAGTGACTTTTAGAAGAAAGGCGTAGAACTGCCAATTCCTCCTGAGAATACCAATCATTTGGCTGTGGTGTTGTCGGATCGTCAGGAAGCAAAGCATTGGGCATATCCTTCCACAGAAAATTTTGGAAGGTGCGGATGTTGGCTGTGTCGATGGGATATTTGGACAACAGCAACATCCCGTATTGACCAGGGAAATTCCCGAATCCGAAAGCATCATCGCCGTATCCTGCTGCACCTGGGGTTGTAACTGCTGTACCATTGTTGTTCAAGTCAAAACCAGAGGCAATACCTGTATTTGAAGGAGCGATGTAGAAGTAGGGGTAGTCAACGGGTGTTGTACCATTCTGGCTAACGGCTAGGTAATTTTGCCGGAATAGTTGAACTGCCTCCGGGGAGTAGTCAAACTCGTTAATTAGCAACACATCCGGGTTATTACGCTGGATAATTTCTGCAACAGCCTTTGCTTGAGCGTTGTCAGGGGTAGACAAATCGCTGACTAACTGACCTTCGGCATTACGATTCAAAGAAGCGTTGAATTGAGAAAAGCGAATTGTATTAGTTGTTACCATGTTTAATTCTGAGATAGATTCTAGACATGAGACTGCTTTGAAAATTGGGAATAGGGAACCGCAGAGGCGCAGAGTACACAAGAGTTGTCGGAGTTCGATTAAATCTGCGTTAAATAAAGACGAAATGAGTATCTGTTGCCAAATTTGTATTGCGGTTTAACCCGTTTTCCACAACAGCAATTAATTCCGTTCCATTGTTGGTGAAAATGCCTACAGCCGATCTAACTGACCCTAGTGAGTAATTGTTAGCAACTCCCTTAAGTTGAATCCGATCGCTTGCTTGAAAGTTGAGAATATCGGCATAATCATTGTTGCGAGAACTGGTATAGAAAGCTGAAGTGGCATCACCTAAAACGTAAGTATCTGTACCTTGTTCGCCGTTGAGGAGATCGATTTCGTTTGTGCCACCGCCCCAACCAACTAAGCGGTCATTGCCATTACCCCCAGAAAGTCCGTCACTGCCAAGTCCACCTAAGATGGTGTCATTGCCATCGCCGCCCAGAAGTACATCTATGCCTCCCTTGCCATCCAGGTAATCATTGCCTGCTCCACCGTCGATTAATTCACTGGTATTAGTGCCGATGACGCGATCGCTCCCTGCTAGAGCATTGACTATGTATTTGTTCAAACCAGTAAGTTCGCTGACAAAGATGATGTCGTTGCCAGATGTTGCCTTGTTATTGGCAACAGTCAAGTCAAAGGTATCGCTAACATTACCACCTTTACCATCAGCAGCGGTAACTGTGACTGCGAAAATGCCGATTTGGGAGATAGTGCCGGATATCACACCTGTGTTGGCAACGATACTAGAACCAGTAGGTAAACCTGTAGCACTGTAAGTCAGGGTGTCACCTGGATCTACATCAGCAAATTTGTTACTGATATTGAAAGAAAAAGCTTTATTAGTAGAGATAATTTGGTCGTCAATCGGTTGTACTACCGTAGGAGCATTGTTTTTAGGGAGATTAAACCGAGCCACGCTAGGGTCATGATCGCTATCCTGGTCGGCAAACTCTGAGTTGATGTGAACTACATCATAACCATCCAGCTTATTGAGCAAGTTGTTACTAACTAAAACGTGGTCAAGGGTTTGGGCGTTACCTTCAAAGTTGTAGGTGTAACGCTCATTTTGCGGCAGAGTTTCAATTAAGGAATTTAGCCCAGCACTTTCTAGGGTGCTGACGGGGTTGGAAAACTCAAAGTCATTTAAGTCACCCGCCACTACGACATTGGCATTGGGAGCGATCGCTAAAATACTCTCAACAAAGTTTTTCACCAGGGTAGCTTGTTGCTGGCGCTGGGTTTCACTACTGAGAGTTGGTGGTTGATTCGGCCCAAATAATGGTTGGTCGCCACCTTTAGAATTAAAGTGGTTGCCAATTACATAAACAGTTTCACCATTGAAAGTAAATTCACCTACTAACGGCTTACGACTGCTGGTAAAGGCGGAGTTGGTGGGGTCGATTAAACCAGGACTATTAGAAACTGTAGGAACACCAGAGACATTGGTAACTGTGGTGCTGGTGGTGGAAGTACCGCCAGGGCGATCTACAAAGTTGACACGATTGGGATTAAATAAGAAACCCACCCGGATATTTCCCCCAGGTTCACCGCCGTTCGTATCGTCTACTGGGTTAATTTGGCGATATTGATAGGTGGGGCCACCAGCAGCAGTAATTGTATCAATTAACTTTTGGAAGGTAGTGCTGGCATCAACGACGCTATCATTTGTTGCACCGTTATTGTCCTGAATTTCTTCGAGACTAATGATATCTGGTGATTTGAGATTATTAACAATGCGGTTAGCCAGGTTGTTAAATTTGGTTGGATCGTCACCTGGATCGAGGTTTTCGACGTTGTAGGTAGCGATCGTCAGTTGGTTAGTGCTGGGAGTTAGGTTAGTGACTTCTTTTTGAATGTTACTGTTCTGTACTACTGTGGGAGCAGCCGATACTAAAACTTCATAGTTGTTAAAGCTGTAGTCAACTACACCGACAATATTGCTAAGTTGCGTACCAACATTAACTTCAGGTAACACTAAGGAATTGTTGAGATCGTCAATTTGAATCCGTTCAGGATTGAAGTCTGAAGCACTAATCAGGCTACCACCGCGAACCGTTCTACCTGTGGCATTTGCGCCATTGTCTGCTAATACCCAAATTTCCTCTGATGTGCCAAAGTTTGCAGTGGGTGAAGTGGTAATTGGGTTATTCACCTGTACCAGCATTCCTTCTAAGCTTTCATAGAAGTCGATGCCATCCTGGACAGGATCGAAGGTGGTTGTTCCAGTTTCAATATTAGCGATCGTGTCGTTATCGATTACTGTTGTCGGGATTGTTCTACCACCATTACCAAGGATTGTAGTAGTGGGTAGGGCATTGCCACTAGAAACGTTAACAATTGTGGGAGTGGTGATTTGTGTTTTGGTTAAATTATTGACATCGTTGCCAGGACGAAACTCTGTAACTGTTCCACTGACTAATACCGAATCGCCGACGGATACGGTTGGCGCTGATGAGGTGAAGATGAAAATACCTTCAGAAGTGCGATCGTCGCTGTCTGGAGTGGGGTCTTGCAAGTAAAAACCGTTACTCGCTTTCACTGTGACAATTCCCGCTATATTGCTGACAGTCTGATTTCTAAAGGATGAGATATGTCCCGTTCCCTGAATGTCGCTAATCCGAACAGATGGAGTTACTTCAAACACCGCAACCGTCTTGCTGACTTCGGCTGTAGTAACTAACAAAGGCTTGCCTGTGGGACTGTCAGCCGCCGAGACAAAGGTTAACCCTTCGATCGCAGTATCTTCGGGAGTGTTAATATATTGAACAAAACTTGGCTTGTCGGGATTTGTCACTTCGTAAACGATGACATCGCCAGTGCGTTCTAAACCAATAAAAGCATAGGTGCGGTTGTTGATGACTCCGATCGCCACGCCTTCCGGTTCAGGGCCTTTGTTATCACTGCGGGTGTCAAAGGTGTCAGCCGCACCATCTGAGTTAAACAGGGTTGGTACTTTGGTTGCGGTGATTTGTTCAAATTGGTCGCCACTGTCGAATATCTGATTGCCGCTGGCATTCCAAATCGAAAAGGAACGTCCCCCAAATGCTTCAATGCGATCGAAATCTCCGTCTCCGTCCGTGTCTCCTGTGGCATTTGTAACGGTTAATCGCCCCAGGTTGGTATTTTGCTTTAGGGTAGCCGCATTCGGGAAAACTGTTGGATCTAAAACATATCCATTTGCGCCTACCCGGATTTCCTCGCTAAAACCAGTGTAGTCGCGGGAATCTCCTTCGTTGGCGGTGATGTAGTAAGTCTGTCCGTTGGCGGTGAAGCTAGCGATCGCATCGGGTTGATATAACCCAAACACCGGCCAATTCTGAATGTTAATTTTACCACTACTGCTGGTTAGGTCGCGATCGCTAGCATCCAATCCGTTACCTGGAAGATTGTAATTTTTCGCACCCAGAGGCAAAATGGCAGTGATGGTGGCGCTGGCAATATCCAGAATAGCGATCGCATTATTTTCTTGCAAGGTAATCCGTGCAGTTTGACCGTCTGGAGATACAGCAATGTACTCTGGTTCTAAGTCTTGTGCCACCGTCGAGCCGGGGCCAGTAATCCGTACACCTGCGGCTTTGAGTGTAGCGATCTGGCTATTGAAGCTCGTAAATGAGGCTTGGGCAACAGTTGCATTCGCCACGCCACCAGCAATGTTAATAATACTGACTGAACCTTCAGGATCTACTGAATTTACTTGCCCGTAGCTGTTGGGTTCTCCCTCATTTGCTACTAATACCTTCGTGCCATCGGGCGTAAAGGTAAGCATATCGGGTAATGCACCCACTTCAACCGAGTTCAAGAATGTGCCGGCGGCATTGTAGAAACTCACCTGTCCTGTCTGTTGGGCGTTTGTACTGGTATTTTGGATGGCGTAGGCGACTGCGACAATACCATTTTTCACCGCAACGCTGTTGGGAATAGCTTGTGTCCCTGCGGGAGGGGTAAATCCTGTTGTCAAAGAACCAGCTAAGGTTAGCGTCCCTGTATTGCTGACATTATAAATTTCAACTATGCTGCCAGCAACGACAAATAAGCGATCGCTTCCTGAATCAAAGGCGGATATTTCGGCTCCATTAGTACTGGTGAAGCTGCCAATTTTCTGCAAAATGCTAGAGTTATTGTTGGTCGCAATATCGTTATCAGCGATCGCCAAGTTTGTGGTGTTAGGAATTACCGTCGCCCCGTCCCCTCCGACATCAACTGTCCAATTAGCACTGTTGTTAACCAACGCTTTATAGTTGACAAAACTGGCTTCTCCAGTACGGGAACCAGTATACTGACCATAATCAGTGCTACTGGTAAGTTTGATCGCATTAACTCCATCAGTTAGCCCAACAGTAGCCAAACTGTTGTTATTCGCCTCACTGGAGACGGCAGTCAGGATTGTAGTTGGGGCAGTGCTACTATTTCCCAAAAACGCATAAACAGTTTCAGCAGTTGCACTGAGTCCCAGGTTGCTGGAGTTAACAACTGTAAATGTACCAATAGATGATGCGCGACTCGTGCTGTCAATTGCACTAAAGCGAACTACAGTACCAGCGGCAATTGTCTGAGATCCGGTATTCCATACAAACGAAGATTCAGTGCTACCAATGGCGGTTGGACTCGAAGCTGTGCCGTCACTGAAATAAATAGTTGTATTCGGATCTATATCTACAAATGTGACAATAGACCAGCCATCTTCATCGGCATTGAAAGAGATAAAAGCAATATCGCCTTGTGTCAAAGCCATTAATAACGTCTCCTTCAATTTATTTTGTATTGTTTGAAAATCGCCTGAAAAGCTGATGTTCAGCAATAATTTGCATACATAATCAAGTCACATTGACAATCGCAATATCACTATCAATAAAAACTATTTTGTAGTCAAAAAAACTACGTATTTTACTAGTATTAATCCATATTCAACAACCTCAAGTTATCTCAGCAACGTTAAGAAACTGCTAGCAAAAGGTTAAAAGAATAAATAATATACAGCTGGATTTAGATCCTCGACATCTCGAAGAAGTCCAGGAGGCAGCAATTTTATGCCCATAAAAAAAGACGGACAAGATGTCCGCCCCACAATAAGTAATTGGATATTTTTTATTTGAAAGTCATTTTGTATTAAAAGCCACTCTTGCTTACCGGAACTTACCAGGGCTGAGACGAACACTGTTAGGTTGAGACTGACGACGAATTGCTACTCCACTCCGCAAATTGTTTCCAGTACCACCATCTTGACGATCGAGGAAAGGTTTCAAATTAATCCCACTTCTAGATGAACTAACCCGATTATTGCTACCGCCTAGAAGTGTGCGTCCTAAATTATATAATTCGTTGCCTCCACTACTGCGATCGCCATAAGTGTTAACGGCTATAGTCTGTTGTCCACTATCAGCAGTAGTCAAGTTCTGAAAAATGCTATTGCGGATAACAACAGGATCTTTTCCACGGGGGACTGTCAGCACAATTCTACAGGTTGCATTAGCTTCAGTTGTGACGCAGACAGTATTTTCGTTATTTTCTACGGATGTCTGAAGTTCTTGTAAACCATCTGGGCGATAAAGTTCCAAGCGACTGGCAATTGCTGTACAACGCCTTTGTGCGTCCCAACCACCACCTAAAGCCGCAGGTGCTGCCCAAGGAAAGAATTGTCCTGGTTGACTTTGTGGCTGATACATGACAGTGTACTGTCCATTATAAGTTTGACAGGTAAACCGAGTTGTACCATCAGCCGAGGGTGAAGGTGGTACACCTGTCGATGTGTCTATTGGAACTGGTGCTGATGTGCCACCTGATGGTACTGTTGGTACTACTACACCATCGCTAGTAGAATCATATTGCGCCATTGCTGCCGAATTGCCCAGACACAAAGATAAGCCAAGACTGCCCAAAGATATCAACCGCAGCATTTGTGATGACATAAATCATCCTCCAGGAGAAATTAAGTAGGGAATTGATAGTTTAAATGACGAATAATTCTAGTTTTTGATTCAGCAAAAACCTATTTTTTTCCTCTCGTGCTTTTTCTTTGCGAGTAGCTTTTTCACCTGTACTTGAATTTCTGTATGATGCCCCACTCCTTAATAGACGTAACGGTTGTAGCACTTATTTGCTTAAACTGAGTCACTCAAATACTTGAAAATTTTATTTGTATATGCTAAGGCAAATTATTTGGATCGATACCTTGAGATTGTAGATAGGCAATTAGCCGTTCTTTTTGCTGGCGTTCCTGTTCAATTTGTTCCACTGCCCAAAGTAACAAATTACCTCCCTCATCCCACCAGCGCAACCAATAACCAGTTCTGGCTTCTTTTGTTCCTTGCCAAGTTCCCAGAAATAAACCCATTGAATCAATCCAATGACGACCATTTTCATCAGGTTGCTTTAACTCGTAGCGCCTGTTTTCGAGTTGGTAAAATTCTAACAAACCGCCATTTGGGTCAAAAATTACATAAATTGGGACTTGAAGAATCTGCTCGTAAAAAAACCATTTTCCTGGTGGATAGGTTCGCTTAAAAGAGTATTCTCCACCCTCAGTATCAGATAGAAATTCCATCACAATTGCTGGAATATCTCCATCTAAATTAGGTGTATAGCTTTTGCGTTCTCCTAAAACCTGATTTACCGATGGCACATAAACCCAGTCGGGTGCTTTAGCTATAAATTGCCCGTTTATCGTCGCACAAAGTCCAAAATTTGAAGCTATTAACATCTGCGGTTGGATGAAACCACTTATTTCAAGGCTTTCGCGCAAAGCACCAGCCAATAGTGGCTGACCTATATTTTCCACTGGTTCATCCTCTAGGTGAAAATCTGCGGGTAATGCTTCCCAAGATATTACCAGTTCTATTGAAGATTTAGCTTCACCGAGTTGGGTTGCCATAAACACCCCTTTTTATTGATTTGTCCTTATTTTATGGCTGACCACTGGTTTGTTGTCAGGCGTAATGCTGTTATTTTAAAACGCAATATACAACTCGCACTTTGGAATGCATAAAACACACACAAAAAACCCCGGCTAAATTAGCCGAGGTAAAGTCGAGAAGTGAGATTAACCATGAGATACAGCGATACCGAAATCAAAAAATCTTAGCTAACACTCAAACCAACCAAAACTAAAGCGGTGACGATTAAAGTTGCAAAAAGACCCTGTAAAACGTATTTACGTTGTTCCCAAATTGCTGGGTACTCAGCGTAGTACATCTTGGGTTCTGCTGCGTAGTTGTTGAGAATGCCTTCTTCGTTAGTGGTGGTGTACATAGTTTTTTCTTTTCTTTGTTTTGTTATTTTATGTAACTAAATATAACGGTTTTGTTACAAATCGTCAATAAGACTTGACAAAAAAATACTGATGGTAAATATAAAACTGACTTATCTGCGATCGCAGATTCTGGCAAAGTGATTCGAGTCTGCCAAAGCCAGATACCCCTCAAGATTTGTCGGTTAAGGGACAATACGCTTGGGTTAAGGCTAAAATCTTTTGTTTGTCAAAGTCAATTTTTTTAACGTAGATGCAAAGCGGATTGCCGCAGACTACCACAGAGGTGCAGAGAAGACTGAGAGAAGAAAAAATGCTTAACTCAGCTGTATTGGGTTAAGGGGAAAAGGAAAGAAAAAACCTTTAGCCAAGCTTGTATATAATAATTTGACAAAAAGTGTCAATAAGTGCTGGCTTACTTTTAGCTTCTTAAAGCTTGGGCTGTCAGATAGACTTTCGTCCATTCGCCTAGCACTTGATGGGTTTTGAGTTTTAACTGTTGAGCTATGGCTTCTATTGAGTTACCCGCTTTCCGCAAAGCTAAAATCTGCCGCCCCAGAGGAGTCAATTTTTCATCAAGTTGCTCCCATTGGTTTTGTGTTAACCCCAAGTTATGTTCTTGCAAGGAAATTGAGAGCCAACTTTCCACGAGTTCTGGTTTACCTTTGAGGGCAAAAACACGCACAGCATGATAACTAATTTTTTCTCGTAGTCGATATACCTCTTTAGTCTGCTTATTCAGTTTCTGGGCGATATCTTCCTGGGACTTACCTTGCAGATAGAGTCGTAGCCATTCCACTGCATCTGTTCCCAGATTTTCTTGTAAATAATCTTCAAATTCTTTTTGTACTGACTGGCGCAGCCCTTGTTGTTCCTCTAGTTGTTGTGCTTCAATATATTCTGCGATCACCTGACTATCGACTAAGTTAACTCGATTGTCACTGTCGTCTGTGAGAACTTCTTCTGAGACTAGTCGAACCAAATCACGCCCTGGCACTTGGGTTAAACCACCGCGCTGAGTGCGACGCAAATAATTCACAAATCGGTAAGCTAATAGAGGTTGATTCCGTACTGGCCGCAAACAATATTCTTCTAAACTGGCAAATAGCAGAGCATCTCCCAATCTTCTATCGGTTGTATATTTGGCAATATCAGCCATTTGCTGTTGCATCTGGCTGTCGTTTTGGAGTAATTCTTGGAGTACTTCTTGTAACACATCCATCACACTGCGCTGGCGATCGCGGCTGAGGGAAACCCAAGTCTGAATCTTATTCCGTAATGTTACTAAACTCCCCAATCGGGTTATCAAGTTGCGATAAGCACGTTCTCGCCCCAGCCCCAAGTAGCGTTGACATAAAATCCTCCAGCGATATTCCATCGCTTGTTTGGCGATATCAAGTTCCTTTGGGTTAAATACATCAAACCATTTTGAGTCAGATCCCAACAGCCAGAGAATAATGCTTTGCCTCGCGGCTTCATTGTAGTCTGGACATTCGACAGCCAAGCGCTTTTGCCAATCTAGAGCCAGTTTTTCTACATCCGTTGTTATAACAAGATTGCCCTCCCTGGAACCCTGTTTGAGAGTGGTGATTTCCTGGCTCCTCGAGCCTGCATACTCTACAATAGTTTCCTTTTGCTCTAAGTTTGTGGTGAATACTCTAAATTGTGGGGTAGCAGTTTCCTGCTTTGAAGAACCTACAACCTGCACATTCTGGACAGGAATACCCAATATTTCAGTCAGTTTCCCTTCTCTGAACAGAGCCAAAATCTTCTCCATTCCTTCTTGGGAGCCTTCCAAAACTAACTTTACGCTGCCTGTCTCAATTCTCTGTAGTGTCAAAGATGCATCTCCGGAAATTTGACGCAAATGGGCAATAATAGCTTCTGCTAGTGGCTTGTTAACTTCATCAATAGTGGCGCTCAATACAAATATATATTTAACAGGTTCTGGGTTATTCTTTACCTGTTTTTTTTTTCGTAAAGAACTGGGGTTAAATGTTCTGGAATACCTTCTATTTGAATCTCTACACAGCCAAACTTGTAAGCTTTATCAATTGAGCGGTTTGCAGCAAGTGCTTTGTAAAATCCAACAGCAAATGCGATCGCAGCCTTATCCCCAATTGCTTGATTCATACCAATAATGAAATTGATGTGCTGAGAAATTGCTTTTGCCTGAGTTTCTGAATGACAAGCATTCAAGACTACACAATTGACTTGTTCATCTACAAGTGCAAACAATGCTGCTAAAGCATCGGGTGGCACAGACTGAATTTTTCCTAATTCATCTTCCAAACAAAGCTCACCAGTGTTTGTACCATGACCAGAAAAATGTACAATATGAGGCTCAAAATCCAGTAGTGCTTGACTGATATCGCGTGGACGCAGTGACATTCGTTGCTCTAGTAAAAACTTCTCTCGGTATTTTCCAAGTTGCAGTCTTTCCTGAATATCTCGCAACTCTTGCCCCAAGCGTAGGCGGGAAGCATCACTAGGATCGGATGCTAAAAACAATATTTTAATTGGATGATCGCTGTTCATGCAGAGGCATCACACAAGTTCAATTGCTTATAATATAGCTTCCAAAGGTTCTTGAAGGCGCAGCATATTCTCGTCAGACATCCCATTCAGCTATCTCTCCGATTTAAAATATCTATAATTTAAATTTCTAACCCAATTACCATTAAGTCGGGCGGGTGTTCAACATTAAACTGATAATATATCTCTCGTCGCTCTTGGGCTGGAAGAGTTAACAGCCATTCTAAAATCCCCATTTCACCGAGTTGAATTTGTGGGTTGCTGCGACTGAGACGTACTTTAATTTGCTCGTTGCGGCTAACTGGCAATTGTTCAGTTAATTTTAGATTTACTTCTTTCTCTAGTAAGTTAGTAACAATCAACCGATAACTATAAGTAATCCGGCGCTGGTTGCTAATTAATCTTTTATCTACCAGGCGCTCAACTAAGTCGCGCTCAATTTTTAAACCTTCGTCAATTCCTAAGTTCAGTTTGAATTCTTGCCCTGGTGCAATATTTTCTAACTGAGTTGTCCCAATAAAAACGTTGTCGCGGAAAATATTCGCTTCGCCTGATAACAAAGTTGCACCGTTGGGACTATTTTTCACATTCGCTTGTAGATAAGCAAAACTTACCAAGCGCGGCATTGCTACATAATCGAAGCTACAAGGATAATCATCATTGAAAATCGTAGTTTTATGAGGTGCGCCATCACTAGGAATGTTACCACCACTATTCAGTTTAAAGGTAACTACACTCCCTTCTTTGGATACTTCTGCTGTAACGGTTTCTGCTGCGATTAGACTATCCTCTGCACCTTCGTCTTGTTCTTGCCAATCTGCTCTGGCAGCAGAAGCAGGTGGTTCTGGTATGCTAGGCAGTAGTGGTGGCTGGGCACCAAATCGTTGTCGCACTCTTTGGGGAAGTGGGGTATCAATATACCAGGGTTCAAGTTTGGGTGGAAGTGTACCTAATCCTGGTTTAGCGGTAGAAAGGGTGAGATTTGCACCAATCCAATCTTCGCCAGTGCTTTGAGTGATTTCTGCAAGGTAGCTCAGATGCACAATCTCGCTGGTAGTGCTAAAGCGCAAGTCATAAAGGGGATTCCAGCTAGCACGATTTACGATGTAAGACACCTCTAATTCAAATTCACCTTCACCCGCGACTTCAACTGCTACAACTAAGCTAAAACTTTCTTTAGGATGGGGTGTTTGGATTATTTGCAATGAGGTGTGGAGTGCTTGCAGTTGTTTGTCTAACTCCTGCTGTTGAGTTTTGCACTCTCCAGATGCGATCGCATATTCACTATACTGGCTTCCAAGAAAGTTCAAAAAATCCAAAGTTTCGCTGAGGCTGAGATTTTTCCGAGACAAACTCTGTGAAAAGGGTTCTTCTGTTTTTTCACGTAAGCCAGCGATAAAACTAGATTGCAATGCTAAAGCATCTACTTGAGCTTGCAGGTGGCGTTTTTCTGCTTCTAATTGCTGAATTTGCCTTGTCAAATGTGCTACTCGCTCCACTACAGGTTCAGTAGTGTAGATGCGATCGCTACTAACTCCCATCAAGCGTACCCCTACTGTACCTGTACCGCTAACCCTGATAGACTCAGTTTCTAGAGTCATTGGCACTGGGGTAATTACTAATTCCTGTTCAATTCCTGTTAAATCAACTACACCTCGCCGTGTAACCAATGCTCTGTCAGCATACACGGTAACAGCTACAATCTCGCTTTGTACTGTTTTGCGCCAAGATGGTATTTCCGGGTTAACCACTGCCAGTTTTCCCCCATTTTTAATGATTCTGCTGGTTAATTGTCAATGTTTATCGGTCTAACAGTCAACCCCTTTAGAAAATTCGTAATTTGTAATTCGTAATTCGTAATTACAAATTACAAATTACGAATTATCTTATCCGTGAATTGGTTCAAACGTGCTATGAGCAGTATCAGCTTTTTGCTCGACAAAATTCTTTGCCGCCTCTAGTAGATACTCATAATAGGCACGAGCGACGATAGATAGCTGTTTGCCAGATGGATAAACCATGTACCAATGCCGCTGAATGGGGAAGTGTTGCACATCTAAAATGCTGAACTCTGAAGCGTCTGATAGTAAGGTATGACGGGATAAAACAGAAATTCCTAAACCACCTGCGATCGCTTGTTTAATTGCTTCGTTACTTCCCAATTCTAGCTTGACTTTTACTACTACCCCTTCTTCTTCAAATAGCTTTTGGACGGCGCGACGAGTTCCTGAACCTGGTTCCCGCATAATAAAAGGTTCGTTAGACAGGCGTTGTATAGGAATATTTTTTTCTTTGGATAAAGGATGATTAGTCGGTGCAAAGACTATCAAAGGATTTTCTAGAAATGGTTCACAAGTCACATCGATATTGTCTGGAATTTGACTCATAATATATAAGTCATCCAAATTTTGACTCATCCGTTCTAAAATTTGTTCGTGATTTGTGACTTGCAGCGAGATATCAATCCCTGGATAAAGTTCGCAAAATGGCCCTAACAAACGTGGGATAAAATATTTTGCTGTTGTAATCACTGCCAAACGTAATTGTCCCTGCTTTAGCCCTTTTAAATCTGCCACCTTCATTTCATACTGGGCTATATTGTGAAAAATCTGCCGACAAGTAGCAAATAATTCCCGTCCTGCTTCCGTCAGATATAATCGCTTCCCCACTTGCTCAAATAATGGCAACCCTACCGATTTTGTGAGTTGCTTGATCTGCATAGAAACGGTAGGTTGGGTGAGAAACAATTCTTCAGCAGCACGAGTAAAGCTACTGTGCCGTGCCGCCGCCTCGAACACCTTTAACTGGTGCAGCGTCGCTTGGTTCAAGGGTGATTCTCCTATATATAGCGATTAATAGATATAAAACTAGTATTGCTGAACACTGGCAAATGATATAGTGATGCTCACAGAAAGTTACGAGTTTTATCATAGATAAAACTCTATCACTTTTATTAAAATAAAGGTATTTTATTTATGGATTGAAGAAGCTATTATTCAGAATAGCTAAAGCGTAAGATGCCTTCCATCTAAACGATGAATGATGATTGATGATTTGAAAAAATTCATCTATCATCATTCATCATTCCATAATTCTTCTTGAACTTTTGTCGGTAGCTTGGTTAAGTCTGGTAATCTTAGTACCTCGATTTCCGCAACTTGTTCTTTAATATTCACTGGTAAGTTTAACGGTTCGCGTTCTTCTATCCAGCAGCTTGCTAATGGCAAAGTTAACTCCATTTCGTCCAGCGGTCGGGGAATTACCATTACCGCATTCAATTCCCCAATGCGTTCTGCTTCAAACATTCCCGCTTCTACTGCTACCGCCACATTTGCTACGGAACCCCGAATAATAGCTGTACACAAACCCGCACCAATTTTTTCATAAGCTGCTAAATGAACATCAGCAGCTTTGAGCATCGCATCACACGCTCCTACCATCGCGGGAAATCCTCGCGTTTCTACCAAACCAATTGCTTGATTACTCAGACGGCTGTAATTGCCCTCTTCCATCAATTTAGTGAAACGGGTTGTGATGGGAAGCACTATATCTAGGTTGGGATAAGGTCGGGGAATCACCAAACTAGAAACCAACTGACCAAACTGTTCAGCCGTTTGCACGCCTGATTCTACCGCCAGACGCACGTCAGCAATTCCACCCCGAACGATCGCAGTACAATGACCACTACCAGTTTTTTCATACCCAACTAAGTGAACTCCCGCTGATTTCAGCATCATATCCGCCGTCCCAACGATCGCCGGAAAGCTACGGGTAGAAACTAAACCCAAAGCAGTATCCTGAAAGGTTTCTTGACTACTCGCTCCTTGGATGGTGCGAATAGACCGTTGATTATATGTTTCCATGATGAATTCTCCAAAATACGGAAAAAGGCGACACCTTACAATTAACACTTACTCTGACTAATCGTCAGGGTTTGGGTCGTTCAAGGATTGTCTGTGAGGAAACAGTGTAGTCAACAGTCTGCTTATGCTCCCTTGTCCATAAATTTGAGTCCCAAAACCGTTAGGTGGTTCTGTGGCGGACTGACTGGGGTCTAAGTTATGTTCTGTAGACGGTTCGGCGGCTGACTCCAAAGTGGAGTCAGCATCATTGGCCGGTTCCTCCACAGGAGGAGACTGACTTTCGGGAGTGGCGGGAGATTTAAAATAAGAAATCGACTTGTTTTGTTTGAAATCTACAAAAGCCGAAGCTGAGAAGTTAGTTGAGGAAACTACCTTTTCCTTAACTCCACCTGAGCTATTTTCCTCTTCCGGTGTATTTGTAGTAGAAGTTGGGTTATTTGTAGATGCTTCTAGCTGTTTTGTTGGCTCAATCTGCCGACTGGTGTCTCCTAAAATTGAACCAGGCGGTACTACTTGTTCAGGTTCAACCGAATAGTTAAAAACTGTAGTAGCCGAACCAATACAAGCATTTGCGCCAATTTTGCCTTTGCCAATCATCAAAAAACCGGCTCCCAGGTTTGCACCTGCTTCTACTTCTAGAGTGCCTTCATGGACTTGGAGAATTGCTCCCATGCCAATACAGACCCCTGCCCCAATGACGATCTTGCTATTTACAGCCGCTTGGAGAATTACCCCAGGTGCAAGTACCGCGCTTGGATGAATAGTCACCTCACCACTAATATAAGTATCAAAGTTATTGCTGAGGCGCAGTAGCGGCACAGACATGGAAATTTTAACCTCGGAAGCCGGATGTAGTTCTGAGTGCTGAGTGCTGAGTGCTGAGTGCTGAGTGCTGAGTGCTGAGTGCTGAGTAATTAGTATCTTCTAAAATCTGAGTTTACAGTTGGTGTGACTGGTGTCTTTAAAGTGTTAACTCAGCACTCAGCACTTTTAACTCAGCACTACTATGGTCTTTGAATAATCGTTTCCAATACGCGACGTTTGGCTTTGGGGTCAACACCAATTAAGCGCACATATTCCCCTGGATATTCGCCGAGTTGTCTTTCTACGGCGGCGATCGCTTCTCTTTCTGAGGAGGCTTGAATCTGACCAGTACTAGTCCAGGAACCTGTACGGAACCGTCGTTGATCTACGTGTTCAATGCTAATTTTTGAGCCACCAGCCAATAAATGCCGGAGTTGGTCTACTACTTCAGAACTCAAGCGGGTAGCTGTTGCTGTTGCTGTTGCTGTTGCAGAGGGCGCACTACTAGTAGTAAATGATTTCTGACCACCAGAGGAGGCTACTTGACCATTTGGACGTTGGATAATGGTTTCTAATACCCGCCGTTTGGCTTTCGGGTCAATACCAATTAAGCGTACATATTCCCCTTCGTATTCGCCGAGGTGTGCTTCTATGGCTGCGATCGCTTCTCTTTCTGAGGAGGCTTGAATTTGACCGGTACTAGTCCAGGAACCTGTACGGAAGCGGCGCTCATCTACGTGTTCAAGGCTAATTTTCGAGCCGCCAGCCAATAAATGCCGGAGTTGGTCTACTACTTCAGAACTCAAGCGGTTACTGCTAGCTGTTCCCGTACCAGAGGGTGCTGCACTAGTAGTAAATGATTTCTGACCACCAGAGGAGGCTACTTGACCATTTGGACGTTGGATAATGGTCTCTAGTACGCGCCGTTTGGCTTTGGTGTCAATACCGATTAAACGTACATACTCGCCTTGATGGCTTGCTATACATTCTTCCAAAGCGGAGATGACTTGATTTGTGGAGGTTGCATCAATTGGCGTGCAACTAGTCCAGGAACCAGTGCGGAAACGACGTTCATCTACGTGTTCCATGCCAATTTTGTAACCACCTGCCAAGAGTTGGCGGATTTGCTCTAGAGTTTCGCCACTGACTTTGCCACTACTAGAACCGTTGCCGTTACTGTTACCATTACTGCTGCTGTAACTGCTATTGCTACGACCAGTCGGCGCTTTAAAGCTAGTAGCTGGTTTTGCATCATCATCGGGACGTTGGATGATGGCTTCTAGCACACGCCGTCTATCTTTGTCAATGCCAAACAGTCGGACATACTCGCCGCTATGGTCATTTACACAGCTTTCTAATGCTGCGATCGCTTCACCAAGCGATCGCGGTTCGATTGGTTGACAACTAGTCCAAGAACCCGTGCGGAAACGTCTTTGGTCTACGTGTTCCGTACCAATTTTATACCCTTGACCCAATAGATACCGCAACTGATCTATTGTTTCTGCACCCAAGCTATTGCTCGACACTTCACTACTCCTTTCCAACTCTAAAACAGTAATACCATTACCTGTATAAGATTTAGCGTTCTCATCCCGGATGGGTGCTATACATTTGCTATCCGCAGCACAGAGATAACCAGCTCGTAATGCCTGATTAATCCCAACCACATGATGAGCAAATTCTTTATCCTGATCTTGCACATCTGGCAAGCGATCGGCTTGCTGCTGGCTGGTAATTATCGCTCCCGAAGGTACATACTTACCAGGGGGAATCTCTACATCTTGAATCAAGGCGTGCATCATCACGATGCAACCTGCACCCACCCTGGCATTAAACACCGTAGAGCGAAAGCCAATGAAGGAATTATCACCTACATAAGCTGGCCCGTGAATTAGAGCCATGTGGGTAATGCAAGCGTTTTTACCAATCCATACTGAGTATTTATTTTGGTCATCGCCAATTACTCGGCCTTCCGCTAACCCATGAATGACAACACCATCTTGAATATTGGTGTTTTCACCCAGATAAAAAGGTGTGCCTTCATCCGCTCTAATCGTAGTCCCCGGAGCAACGATTACATTTGCACCTACTCGTACATCCCCAATCAGATTGGAGAATGAATGTACAAAGGCAGTTTCATGGACTTTGGGTTCAGCTAAATTCCTTGACCACGGGGTTGGGGGTGCCGCCGTGCTGCGGACTGCCATCGCGAGATTCCTCCTGAAATTAAGTTATGAGTTATGAGTTATGAGTTATGAGTTTTAACTCCTCACTCCTCACTCTTAACTCCTAACTTTTCTAACTGTTGACTATCGATATTGATCTTTTTTGCTGTAGATGAGGCGATCTTCAACGTAAATAGTATCTATGATCGCCACCACTGCTGCATCCAATGGACGCTGTTCATTGCCAACAATTTGACGAGCGGCACTACCACGAGTGATGAGTACCCACTCATCTACTCCTGCTCCCACAATATCTGCTGCTACTTCATACTCTGGTAAGATATTGCCGTTTTCATCTACTAATTGTAACAATAGTAGTTTCACACCTCTAAGAGTTGGCTCTTTTTGGGTGCTAACTACTGTGCCGCGAACTTTGGCAATTTGCATTACAAATTACGGTCTTCTACCGAAAGGACGAATTGCATTCACATTTTCCCGGAACTGCTCTACGTCTTCGGTATAACGAATTGGGAGGACGTATTCTAAGTTTTCGTGAGGACGAGCAATGATATGAGTAGACAGTACTTGTCCACCGTTAACCCGCTTTACAGATTCAACTCCTGCTGCTACAGAAGCTTGCACTTCCGAAACGTCACCCCGAACAATTACCGTCACCCGACCACTACCGATTTTTTCATAACCTACTAAAGTGACGCGGGCAGCTTTCACCATCGCATCAGCAGCTTCCACTACTGCTGGAAAGCCTAGCGTTTCAACCATTCCTACTGCAATTGACATTAGTTTTAATCCCTATTTCAAAGTTTTTAGTCTTGGACAAAAGTGATGCTCTTTTCAGAAAAAGAGCGTTAATTACTTTGTTTAAACAGCTTTTAAGTACGGAATTGTTCCACCGCTTCTGTGTAACGTATCGGTAAGACGTATTCCAGGTTTTCGTGAGGACGAGCAATGATGTGAGTGGATAACACTTCACCACCAAAGACTCTTTTTGCCGCTTCAACCCCAGCTGCTACAGAAGCTTGCACTTCCGATACATCTCCCCGAACTATCACGGTGACGCGAGCGCTACCAATTTTTTCATACCCTACTAAGGTGACACGGGCGGCTTTCACCATCGCATCAGCAGCTTCCACCACTGCTGGAAAGCCCTTCGTTTCAATCATTCCAACTGCAATTGGCATCGCAGAACTCCTACAAAATTAATGCAATCTGTACTGTCGTTTGAATTTTTTGACGGGGGAGCCTGATCTTATAGCTAAGAAAACACTTCCAAATTAAGCATAGGAAAGCTTGGCGTTCCTGGCAATATAAATTACTATAATAGTTTATGATAAGAAAGTTTTAAAAAACTTAACAAAAAGTTATCTAGGCATCTGAGCAATTAAAGTTTACAGATTCCTTGAGCTGGCACTTATGCTTTATAATTTCTTTATTACATTTACAAAACGACATTCGTAACCAAGGCTAATCCTATCTGATGAGAGGTAAGCAGCGGCTGTATGTTTTGCTGTATCTATCTTTCCTCAAATAATTCTAAGTGTACAATGACTAGGTGAAACATATATAATTTTTTCAAATATATCGTATAAAGTACTCTGCTTAAAGTAGAAATACAAATGTAAAAAGGTCGGTGATATTAAGGCAAGTAAATGCTTTTGCTTATGTAAAGTTATATTTTACTTATATTTAATAGGGTAGCGTTAAGTAAAAGTACTTTTAGAAGTTTAGTTAAAATAATAGTAAAGAAATATCGATATTTTGGTAAATTAATTTTATTAAATAAATAATTGGTTGGAATTTTTTTTAAAATCAAGGCTGAGTCATCAAGGGAAATTTAAATGGATCAATTTCTATTTTCAACAAGTTGGTTTGTGCCTTTGTATAGCTTATTGGGCGCAATTTTGACCTTGCCGTGGGGAATAGGAATAATTCAGCGAACAGGGCCAAGACCTGCGGCATACATCAACTTGTTGACGACCGTTTTAGCTTTTATCCATAGCCTGTTTGTATTTAAAAATATCTGGGATAGAGATCCAGAAAACTTACTAATCAATTGGTTCAAAGCAGCAGATTTAGATTTATCTTTTTCCTTAGAACTATCGCCAGTCAGCATTGGGGCAACAGTTTTAATTACAGGGTTAAGCTTACTGGCACAAGTTTACGCTCTGGGTTACATGGAAAAGGACTGGTCGTTAGCGCGTTTTTTTGCGCTGCTGGGATTCTTTGAAGCGGCGTTGAGTGGTCTAGCGATTAGTGATTCTTTGTTTCTCAGCTATGCTCTTTTGGAATTACTGACGCTTTCGACTTACTTGCTGGTGGGTTTCTGGTACGCTCAACCACTAGTAGTAACGGCGGCGCGGGATGCGTTTTGGACTAAACGGGTGGGAGACTTGTTGCTGCTGATGGCTGTAGTGACACTTTCTACCTTAGCCGGCAGTTTGAACTTTTCGGATTTATATGAGTGGGCGCAAACAGCTAATTTAAGTCCAATGACATCGACGCTGCTAGGGTTGGCACTAATTGCTGGGCCTGCTGGTAAATGTGCCCAATTTCCACTACACCTGTGGTTAGATGAGGCAATGGAAGGCCCCAACCCCGCCTCGGTAATGCGAAACTCTCTGGTAGTAGCTGGTGGTGCTTATTTATTGTATAGATTTCAACCATTATTAGCGCTGTCGCCAGTTGCCTTGAATGCCTTGGTAGTTATGGGTACGGTGACAGCGATTGGAGCCACATTAGTATCCATAGCTCAAATTGATATTAAGCGATCGCTATCTCATTCCACCAGTGCATACATGGGGTTAGTATTTTTGGCGGTAGGGTTGCAGCAAGGGGGTGTAGCCTTGATGTTGCTGTTAACTCATGCGATCGCCAAAGCATTATTATTTATGAGTTCTGGTTCAGTCATCTTGACTACCCAAAGCCAAGACTTAACAGAAATGGGCGGTTTGTGGTCACGGATGCCAGCCACCACCACGGCCTTTGTAGTCGGTTCAGCCGGGATGGTAACACTGCTACCACTAGGAAGTTTCTGGGCAATGTTAGCATGGGCTGACGGTTTCGTGAATATTAGCCCTTGGGTAATTGGGGTTTTAATATTAGTCAATGGTTTGACAGCATTGAATTTGACGAGAGTATTTAGATTAGTTTTCTGGGGTAAACCGCAACAAAAGACCCGTCGTACCCCAGAAGTTGGTTGGCAGATGGCCCTACCAATGGTGATTCTGACAGTGCTGACTCTGCTTCTACCTCTGATGTTACAGCAATGGTACCTACTACCAGATTGGGAAAGTATTAATTGGTACGTGGTGTTAGCCTTGTTTGGTTCTACCGTAGTGGGGGTAGGCGTAGGGTGTACAGTTCATTTGCACAAAGCTTGGTCAAGATCCAGAATCTTGGCGTGGAGATTTCTGCAAGACCTGTTAGGTTATGATTTTTATATTGACCGAGTTTATCTTGTAACCGTGGTAAGTGTAGTAGCACTGCTATCTAAAATCTCTGCTTGGAGCGATCGCTACTTGGTTGACGGTTTAGTAAACTTAGTTGGGTTTGCGACCATTCTCAGCGGACAAACCTTAAAGTACAGCATTTCTGGGCAATCTCAGGGCTATATGTTGACCATCCTAGCAGTTGTCAGCGTCCTGGGTTTTTTCATCAGTTGGTCATTGGGTTTACTAGATAAATTACCTTTTTAAGCGAGTTAGGAGTGAGAAGTTAGGAGTTAGGAGTTATTATTCTCCCCCTGCTCCCCTGCTCCCCCGCCCCCCTGCTCCCCTGCTAACCTTACCTAAAGTCTATGCTTAGTGTTTTAATTCTAGTGCCGTTAATCGGCGCAGCTTTAATTGGTTTCTCCCCCTCTGGCATCAGTGGGAAATTCGCCCGTGTGGTGGCTTTG
Source organism: Nostoc sp. (assembly GCF_036918015.1). Taxonomy (GTDB): domain Bacteria; phylum Cyanobacteriota; class Cyanobacteriia; order Cyanobacteriales; family Nostocaceae; genus Nostoc. The sequence goes on along the minus strand of NZ_JBALEO010000093.1, from coordinate 48,791 downwards.
GTCTTTGCCATTATCGCTTTCTTGTGGACAATCGTATTAGTAAGTCAGTTCCATCCAGGAGAAATTACTCAACAGTTTGCTGAGTCTATCCCTTGGGTAGATGCTTTAGGGCTGAACTATAACCTTGGAATAGATGGTTTATCTTTGCCGTTGCTGGTTTTAAATGGATTGTTAACTGCCATTGCCATCTACAGCAGCGATGAATCGCTACAGCGTCCTAAATTTTATTACTGTTTGATACTATTATTAAGCGCTGGGGTGACAGGAGCCTTTCTAGCACAGGATTTACTGTTATTTTTCCTGTTTTACGAATTGGAACTAATTCCGCTGTATTTGCTAATAGCAATTTGGGGTGGTGCCAAACGGGGTTATGCTGCGACTAAATTTCTTATTTATACAGCCGTTTCGGGAATTCTGCTGTTAGCAAGTTTCCTCGGTATGGTTTGGCTGAGTGGTTCCTCTAACTTTGCACTAGCAACCTTGAACGCGACAACTTTACCTCTAGGAACACAGCTTTTATTGCTAGCGGGAATTTTGATCGGTTTTGGAATTAAAATTCCCTTGGTTCCCTTCCATACTTGGTTGCCAGATGCTCACGTTGAAGCTTCGACACCGATTTCCGTGCTATTGGCTGGGGTGCTGTTGAAGTTGGGAACTTACGGCTTACTGCGCTTTGGCATGAACTTGTTACCAGAAGCTTGGGCTTATCTGGCTCCTTGGTTGGCGACTTGGGCAGTAGTAAGCGTACTGTATGGTTCATCTTGCGCGATCGCCCAAAGCGATATGAAAAAAATGGTAGCATACAGCTCCATTGGACACATGGGTTACGTGCTTTTAGCGGCGGCGGCGGCCACACCTTTAAGTGTTTTAGGTGCTGTGATGCAAATGATTAGCCACGGCTTGATTTCGGCAATGCTGTTTTTGCTGGTAGGAGTTGTGTATAAAAAAGCTGGAAGCCGTGATTTAGAAATCATTCAAGGATTACTGAACCCAGAACGGGGTATGCCAGTAATCGGTAGCTTGATGATTGTCGGAGTCATGGCCAGCGCTGGTATACCGGGAATGCTAGGGTTTATTTCCGAATTCGTAGTTTATCGGGGAAGTTTTCCAGTTTTTCCAGTGCAAACCCTGTTATGTATGCTTGGTACTGGTTTAACAGCAGTTTACTTCTTAATTCTCGTCAACCGCGCCTTTTTTGGACGTTTATCTGCACAAGTTACCAACTTACCACGTGTGTATTGGAGCGATCGCATCCCAGCTGCAATTTTAGCTGTACTGATTGTGATTTTCGGCATTCAACCTGGTTGGTTAGTGCGTTGGACTGAACCAACAATTACAGCAATGATAAATACCCAAAACGTAGTAGTAGCAGTGTCCTTAGATAAAGCAATGGGGACTAGTGCCGCAGGGCGGAATTAAAAATTAAAAATTAAAAATTAAAAATGAATACAGCGTAAGCGTTTCATAGATTTGAAATAGGTGGTTTACTTCCGCCGTGCTGTACTAGGGATTAGGGACAAGGGGATAAGGAGAATAACCATGCCCAATGACAAATGACAAATGACAAATGACAAATGACAAATGACTAAACTTTTTGGAGAGATGGCAATGGTAACTATTAAAAAAAAAGCTGCTCACAATCCTTTAGCTGAGTATATTGAACGTCTACAAAAAGGAGATGCATTACTCCCCGATAGTCCAGAGAATGTGCTGGAAGTTGTTGGTATTCTTAAAAGCTATGGGGTAGTTTTAGATGCTTACTCAAAAAATCTTAACTATATTGCCGAACATCAGTTTTTAGTATTTTTCCCATTTTTTAAATATTTTAATGGAGACGTTTCTTTTCAGAAATTACTCCGTCACTGGTGGCATGACCGAATCAATTTTGAATATGCCGAATATTGCATGAAAGCCATGATGTGGCACGGTGGCGGCGGACTAGATACGTATTTAGATACACCAGAATTTCAAGAAAGAGCGCAAGCCGTTATTAACGCAAAATTTAAAAATAATCCTTTCATTCAGAGTATTAACCAACTGTTTCCAGATTTCTTAACAGAACACTTGCGTGTCTCTGCTTACTACACCGGTTTAGGTCAATTCTGGCGAGTAATGGCTGATATGTTCCTCAGCTTATCAGACCGCTACGACCAAGGCGAAATCAAATCGATTCCCCAAGTTGTAGAACACATTAAAGCCGGGTTAGTGGCAAATGCATCAAACCCAATTACCTACGCTGTCAAAATTCGAGGTAATGTCTATGAAATCATTCCCAAAAGCGTTGGTTTGACCTTCTTAGCAGATACAGCAATACCTTATGTAGAAGCAGTATTTTTCCGGGGAACTCCTTTTCACGGCACAGTTTCATACAATGCCCAAGGATATCAAATTCCCCCAGATCAAACCCGATTTCAATATGGCGCATTGTATGCCGATCCTTTGCCCATCGGCGGCGCGGGTATTCCTCCTACCTTGTTGATGCAAGATATGCGTCATTATCTTCCAGAGTATTTGCACGAAATTTATCGTCGCAGTCTTCGGGGTGAAGATGATTTGCGAGTCCAAATTTGTATGAGTTTCCAAAAATCGATGTTTTGCGTGACGACAGCAACGATTTTGGGACTGATGCCTCATCCTTTAGATACTAAAGATCCAAATGAGCAAAAAGATAATCGAGTTTATTTAGAGAAGTGGATGAGTCGTTTACAAACTTCGCGGTTGCTGGATGTGAATAAATGACAGATGATTCCACCATTACTCACGAGGCATTCAAGCAATTCGAGCGCGATAAATCGCCGTCTCTATAGGAAATTTATCCGTCAATTAGTTCTTGACATACTACTAGAACAACTTTTTTAAAATTGCTTGAATCCAATGAATTTAGTAATTTTTGAAGTGTTTTTCCATGACAAAATTTATCAGCTTTTGCCCTCTACGCTCTACTTCTTGCTTTTTGATAACAATAAATCCCTGACTCTCAAAAAAAGGTTTAGCTGTAATACTGGCTTCGGTAAATAACTTTTCTACCCCTAAAGAGTGTGCTTTTAATTCAATCTGTTCTAAGATTTTCTTGCCAACACCTTTCCTTTGAAAATCTTTATGACAATAGAAACGGTCAATATGACCATTAGCCTCTAATTCTCCAAAACCAATAATTTTGTCTTGTTCTTCTGCTACATAGGTAAACTTACTTCCTAAACTTTTAATCCAAACTTCAATATCCATGTTTGCTGGTGCCCAAGCAGCTACTTGTTCTTCTGTATAATCGTGAATATTCACCTCATGAATAGTGTCGTAGAACAATTTCATAATTTCTTTGGTATCAGCTATTTCGTATATTCTTATTCTCATAAAGTAATTAGCGATCGCTAACTCTAATTCACAATATTATCAGTGTTGATGAGTCTGAGTGTTTCCACAGTGAAGCTCAGTTGGCGGCACTATTTTCGCTTCATCATAATAGACTTCTGGCATGAATCAATGAGCTTTCACCCTAAATCCCTCTCCCAAGCTTACTACGGTGTATACACAAGTCTGAAATATCTGATGAATCTGGGTTTTACCCCACCCTAACCCTCCCCTTATAAAGGGGAGGGAACTGGATTTCCGGTTTCCCCCCTTTATAAGGGGGGATTAAGGGGGGTAATTCGAGTTGTGTATACACCGTAGCCCAAGCTTGGGAGAGGGACTTAGGGTGAGGGCTGATGTTCAAGGTAAATTATTTTAGTACAAAAGTACTATTTGCTGCTAAAATGCCTTACAAGTCAGCTAGCCTTACTTGAGGTAGTATGCAAAAAATCCAAAACATTGACAAAAAGCCCATTTTGCGGAAAGTTTCGTTGTTGCAGCCTAAATCTGTAACTACTGCTATAGTGCCACTGCGACCCCAAGAGGAAAAAATCATCAGCGAAGGAGAGCGTTTGATTGCACAAGTTGAACGTATCAATCGGATGGCAGGAGAGTTAGAAGCAGCGATATTCGAGTTGAAAGCGATCGCTAACACCCTAAATACTCAAAAAAGTTACCCAGTTCTCAATCAGGAGCCATGCAAAAATATTTGTCAGTATTTTACAGTTAGCGTTCCTTGGGTGAAACGAAAGCCTGATAACTCATTTATTCTGACGACGCGAAGAGTTGATTTATTCCGAGCCGAAAGGGAAGCCACACAGTTAGCACAGCAACTTCGTCAGCAAACCAAAAAAAGATTAGCATCGCAGCCACAGACAAAAAATAAGAATGGGGTTGAGGCTGACACAAAATGCTTGTTTAAAAAGGTGTTAGTAAACAAATCTTAAAATTATCAACATTCAACGGCATCTCACCCTTGAGGTTGTAACAGTTATGCTGATTGAAGTGGCAGAAGGAACTTATTTCTGAAAATTGTTAGATACCACACTGCCATTATTTCTTTGCAACCATAGTTGGCGACAAAGAGACAAAGCCGCCCTAGTATTTGCACTTCCGTAAAACCAGAGTGTAACATCAGGGACAATCAATCAGCGCACAGAAGAGGTAAAAAGAAGGTGCTAAAGACACTTTTAGTGATTGCCGTTGGTTTTTTACCGTCCTTGTTTTCTCTGTGGATGATCCGCAAAGCCCAGCGATCGCGCTTGCGGATGAGGCAAGCAGCCATGAATTTTTCAGTGGTACAGGGACGGCACAACGTCAGACCTGTGGAAGGCGATCGCTATTATCTAGAAGGCGTGGGTTATTTAATTGGCGATATCAGCTGCAAGTTTAATGCTCGGTCTGGCTACATCCGCTGTGCTATCAATCCCGAAGGCCCATGTAACGGTTGCCGTCACTACGAACCTAGAGAATTAACTGGTAATGAAAAAAGCACTTAAGATTCCTTACTTAATACTTAACCGACCTCAAATTACCTGGTTAACACAGACGCTCTGACGCGGATATTTTTCCAGCGACTTTATAGCAGTAGAACCAGGGAATGATAAAATCATTACTAATTATAATAATTTGTATTTACAAGCACTTTGAATATTTCTCTTTGCATGGTGAAATAAGAATGATTTAATAGAATTCGTGCAAAAGTGTAAATCTGCATTATTTTGTTTGCAGATTATAAGCTTTACTATTAACTCTTGCCGAATATCTCATAACTAGATGATTATCCAACGATGAACAACGCGATCGCTCGGACAACAGCATTATTATCAACTTGCGCTTTACTACTAACAGGCTGTGGTGGTGGTACTAGTACAGTCACAAATTCTCCAACTAATAGTCCAAATAGTACCCCAAATAACACTGCAAGCAATACCCCAGCGACAACGGGTACATTATCAGGTGGTATTCCCATCGGTATTGGTGTTGCCCAAACTAGTAATGTGGCATTATTGGGTCAAGAACAAGTCGCTGGAGCCAAACTTGCCCAGAAGTATTTCAATAGTAAAGGTGGTGTTAATGGCACACCAATTAAATTAGTTTTTCAAGATACTAGCGGTGATGAAGCAGGAGCAATAAACGCTTTTCAAACTCTAATTAATAAAGATAAAGTTGTTGGAATTGTTGGGCCAACTTTGTCACAGCAAGCCTTTAGTGCCGATCCGATTGGCGAACGGGCAAAAGTACCAATTATTGGGCCATCAAATACTGCTAAAAATATTCCTGAAATTGGTGATTACGTTGCTCGTGTTTCTGCACCAGTTTCCATCGTTGCGCCTAATTCGGTAAAAGCTGCACTTAAGCAAAATCCTCAACTGAAAAAAGTTGCAGTTTTCTATGCCCAAAATGATGCATTTAGCAAGTCAGAAACGGAAATTTTTCAGCAAACAGTTAAGGATCAAGGACTGGAATTGGTAACAGTCCAAAAATTCCAAACTAGTGATACAGATTTTCAAAGCCAAGCTACCAATGCAATTAATCTCAAACCAGATTTGGTAATTATTTCTGGCTTGGCTGCTGATGGTGGTAATTTAGTTAGGCAATTGCGGGAACTGGGTTATAAAGGCTTAATTGTCGGTGGAAATGGTCTAAATACATCGAATTTATTGCCAGTTTGTAAAGCGCTTTGTGATGGGGTATTGATTGCTCAAGCCTACAGTCCAGAACATCCAGGTGAAATTAACGCGGCGTTTCGTAAAGCCTATATTGAAGAATATAAAAAAGAACCACCCCAATTTAGTGCCCAAGCTTTTGCAGCAGTGCAAGTTTATGTCGAAGCACTCCAATCTTTAGATAAAAAGAGCAAAATCAACAAACTACAGCTACCAGAATTACGGACACAGTTAAACAAACAAATACTTGAAGGAGCATACAATACACCATTGGGTGAAATTGGTTTTACTCCCACAGGTGAAGTTGTGCAAAAAGATTTCTATGTAGCCCAAATAAAAATGGAAAAAGACGGGAGTCAAGGTAAATTCACATTTCTAAAATAGTTGCGACATGAATATCAATCTCTTTTTGCAGCAATTATTAAATGGGTTATCCATTGGCAGCGTTTATGCCATTTTTGCATTAGGATATACCTTGGTTTATTCTATTTTGGGCATTATTAATTTAGCTCATGGCGCGATTTTTACCTTGGGTGCATATTTCACTTATGCGCTTATGGGTGGGAACTTTGGATTTAATGGCTTGTTAGCTAATGCAGCCTTGCCGATAAAATTACCATTTGCTATAGCCTTAATTTTAGGAAGCACCTTAGCAGGATTGGTAGGGGTAGTGATGGAACGCGTTGCTTTTCAACCTTTGCGGCGTCAAGGCTCCGATCCTTTGCTAACTGTTGTTTCCAGCTTGGGGGTAGCAGTGGTAATTGTGAATTTAATCCAATATTTAATAGGTGCGGAAAGTTATACATACCCCGCAAATACTTATGGTAATTTGCCACCTGCGATTAACTTTGGGAGTCCAGAAAACCCAATTCCGATTCGCAGCGTTCAGGTGGTAATTTTTACTGTGTCAGTGGCGATCGTGGCAATTCTTACCTATTTTATCAATCGAACTAAATATGGTAAAGCAATGCAAGCGATCGCAGAAGATCCAACTACAGCTAGTTTGTTAGGAATTAATAGCGATCGCTTTATCATCCTAACATTCTTCATCAGCAGTTTTTTAGCAGGATTAGCAGGAACTTTAGTCGCCTCTAGTGTTAGTATTGCAGGGCCATATTTCGGTATTGCTTTTGGTTTGCGGGGTTTAGCGGTAATTGTCTTAGGTGGTTTAGGTAGTATTCCTGGTGCAGTGTTGGGAGGTTTGTTAATCGGATTAGTAGAGGCGTTTGTCCCTGCTGATTATTCTGGATATAAAGACGCAGTAGCCTTTGCAATTTTGTTTATCATGCTATTAGTTAGACCCCAAGGTTTGTTAGGGCGGCGGTTTATTCAGAAAGTTTAAAGAGACGTAGCGCTATGAAAACATATACTAAACAAAAATTAACTTTTGAGCAATTTTTAGAACAGTGTCCAGAGTCAGGTTTATATGAACTTGTGGATGGAGAAATTCTAGAAGTGCGTGCAACCAGAAATCATGATGATGTCGCTGAGTTTATATTATTTAGTTTTAATGATGAAATTAAGCAAATAAATCTGAATTACGTAGTGAAAAATACAGCATTACTTAAAACTATAACTGCCAATGGTATAGAACAAGGGCGCAAGCCTGATGTAAGTGTCATAGATAAAGATGTATGGCGCTCAAATCGTTCTGCTTATGCTGCACTTGAAGAACCTATCCAATTAGCTGTAGAGGTGACATCAACTAATTGGGAAGATGACTACATTGATAAATTAGATGAATATCAACGCTTAGGTATTACAGAATATTGGATTGTAGATTATTTGGCAATTGGGCTAAGAGAATATTTGGGAAATCCAAAAGTTCCGGCTGTATTTGTTTTTCTATTAGATGATGAGGGTAAATACCAATGCACACACTTTAGAGGTTCAGAACGAATTGGATCGCGAACTTTTCCTGAACTGGCGCTGACAGCAGAGCAAATATTAACAGCTTAAGAGTTGATAAAATCGATAGTTTGATTAAGTTTAATCAAAATATATTAAATAAAATGGCTGATTTCTTCGCTACTTACGCTTCTTTGATTGTCTCTATGGTATTGGGGGCGCTATTAGGATTATCGCTTTACTTACCGCTAATGACAGGACAATTGTCTTTAGCTAGTCCAGGATTTTATGCTTTAGGTGGATATATTGCAGCAATTTTATCCACAAAAGTTTTTACATCTAGCAGTAGTTTATTTCCAATTCCCTTGTTGTTATTGGAGATGCTAATTGCGGGTGTAATTTCTGGATTATTGGGTGTAATGGTGGGAATTCCAGCATTGAGATTGCGAGGAATTTATTTAGCGATCGCAACTATCGCTTTTGTGGAAGTTCTGCGCGTCATCTCTCTCAATCTAGACATTACAGGCGGTGCTGTTGGAATTTTTGGTATTCCTCAACCTTTCCAAACACAACTTGAATATTTATGGATTGCGTTGCCATTACTATTAATTAGTATGGTGTTGCTTTACCGTTTAGAACGTATCCGCGTGGGAAGGGCTTTTATTGCTATCCGCGAAGATGAATTAGCTGCGGGTGCAATGGGAATCGATCCGACTTATTACAAAGTTTTAGCGTTTACATTAGGGGCGATACTTGCAGGGGTTGTAGGTGCAATTAGCGCTCACTTTCTCAATACCTGGAATGCTCGCCAAGGTACTTTTGATAGTAGTATTATATATTTAACTTTTGTTTTAATTGGTGGTTCGAGAAGTTTTTTAGGGCCAGTAGTCGGAGGTATGGTATTTACTGCTTTACCAGAGATTCTACGAAGCCTTGCTGATACTGGTGGTTTACCTAATTGGTTAGCGCAGTTTTTGCGAGATGGGAGATTAATTATTTTTGGCTTACTAATAGTAATAGGTACAATCTTTTTCCCCCAAGGGCTAATTACTCCAGATGTTTTTCAAAGAAAAAAACGAACCGCCAAGCACGCAAAGGGCGCAAAGGAATAAGATTTTTAGAGAGTTATTGCGTAAGTTTTATATTCATAATAGTATGCAAAAATGTCACATAGTATTTCAGGAAGTAATAACAGTATTGTCTTAGAAGCAAGAGCATTAACTCGTCGCTTTGGTGGTTTAGTAGCGGTAAATAATGTATCTTTTAGTGTAAATAAATATGAGATTTTTGGACTGATTGGCCCTAATGGTGCTGGCAAAACAACATTGTTTAATTTAATTACTGCTTTCATTTCACCTTCTAGCGGTAAATTAATTTATCAAGGCGCAGAAGTTTCTCAACTGCGTCCTCATCAAATTGCGGCTTTAGGTATCGCCCGTACCTTCCAAAATATCCGCTTATTTGGGGAATTATCAGCGTTAGAAAATGTGATAATCGCCCGACATTTACACACTAAAAGTAATATGATTACAGGTGTTTTGGGATTACCACCAGCGCCTCGTGAAGAATTAAAAACTAAGCAAAAAGCTTTAGATTTATTAGATTTGGTGGGATTGAGCGATCGCGCTGACGAAAAAGCCAAAAACTTTGCCTACGGCGATCAGCGACGGCTAGAAATTGCCCGTGCTTTAGCGTTACAACCACAAATTTTACTTCTCGATGAACCTGCGGCGGGGATGAATCCCAACGAGAAGCAGCAACTCAGTGAATTTATCCGTAGTCTACGCGATCGCTTCAATTTGACGATCGTCCTCATTGAACACCATGTACCATTAGTTATGGGTTTGTGCGATCGCATTGCTGTATTAGATTTTGGGCAATTGATTGCATTGGGTGAACCCGCAGTTGTCAGAAATGATCCGGCTGTAATTGAAGCTTATTTGGGAAATGAATGAATTTATGCGGACAAAATTACCATAAATTCGTCTAAAGAACTCACAGCGATCGCGCTATCCATTAAATTTTCTAATTTTTCCACACTTTCGCTCTCAAGCCTTGCTTCTACTTCATGAGGAATTTCACCAAAGCGTCGTCGCAATACTCGTATTAACTGCCGTTGTACACCCTGCTGAAGACCTAGCTGAATACCTCTTTGCTCAATTTCTTGATACCAAGGCGATTCTCGCAATACTGCCATATCCCACCTCATGATTTGTTGCACTAAAGGCGTGTCTAACACAAAGCTAGCAAAAAATGCCAGCAATGATTCTAATTGGTTCAACTGTTCATCGGCTCGTAGCGCCTGTAATGCGCGTTGCACAACCGATACTTCTCCCCCTCCTCGCAGGATTGGCACAAAGGGTAACAATGATGGTAGTGGTTCCTGAAACACTATTTCAGCATCGATTTCCCACAAATTAATCACGCGATAATCTTGAATAGCACGTAATCCTAAAAATTCCTGCTCGTAACTATTAACAATAGTTAACGTAGGTGGAGGCGGTAAAATGTTGATCAGTACTGGGTAAGTTGGCAATCGATACCGTTCTTGTGCCAAGGCAGCATAGGCTCTCATCCGTAGAGGCATCTGTGCAGTGTAACGCAGTTGTAGTTCATTGAGTACGAGAAAATCGCCGTGAGTGGCACTGTATGCTTTCACTAACACATCTGTTTCCCGGCTAATCCAATGAAACTCAGAGCCGAGAATTTCTTTCGCCACGACTTCAGGACGTTGTGTCACCCACTTTACCCATGCATCGGGAGCTAAATTAATTAGTCGCTTGCTACCAATATCTGCTACTTTTGCCACTGGACGCTTGATATATTTATCAGTAATTAATGGTACATCATAAAGATTACGGTATTATGGCGTTGGTTTGAAGTTGAAGCAATGTCTACGAACTGTTTTAAGAAATGTATGATTGATGTATCTTAGATTTTGAATCAACATTTCTGGATGTAAACCGCCAATGAATGCCGATAGTAGACCAAACTATACAATTTTAGAAGTTCAAGAACTTGATGTTAATTATGGCGGCATCCAAGCTTTAAAAAAGATTAATTTAATTATTCAAAAAGGCGAGGTAGTTACTCTAATTGGTGCTAATGGTGCTGGAAAAACGACTACACTCCGCGCCATATCTAAAGTAGTTAATCCTAAGAGTGGCGTAATTATCTATAATGGACATAATATTACCCGCTGCCAAACTCACGAAGTTGTACAACTTGGTATCGCCCATTGTCCTGAAGGACGCAGAGTGTTAGCGCGGCAAACAGTATTTGATAATTTACTTTTGGGTGCTTATATTCGCTCCAATCAAGCCGAGATCAAAGCAGATATTCAGCGCCAATTTGAGCTATTCCCCCGTTTATCGCAAAGACGCAATCAACTAGCAGGAACTCTCAGTGGTGGCGAACAACAAATGTTAGCGATCGCACGTGCTGTAATGAGTAAACCACAACTCTTACTTTTAGACGAGCCTAGCTTAGGTTTAGCACCTGCGATCGTCCGGGAAATCTTTTCTATTATTGAAAATCTCCGTGCTACAGGCGTGACTATTTTGTTAGTTGAACAAAACGCGAATTTGGCGCTACAAATTGCCGATCGCGGTTACGTTCTAGAGGCTGGTTCTATAACTTTAACAGGTGCAGCCTCAGAATTAATTAGTGATGAGCGAGTTAAAAAAGCTTATTTAGGGTGATGATTATAGTAGAGTAATAATCCAATAAATTTCTTATGAACTGGATTAGTGTCGATGAAATAAAACGTGACTTATTAGGCTACCTTCAGCGCGTTGAAGCTGGGGAAACTCTTGTAATTATACGTGCTGGAAAGCCAATTGCTGAAATTAAACCGATGGTAAAAGCACCTGAACTCTCTAGACCATTCGGACTCTGCGCAGGAGAGTTTATTGTACCCGATGATTTTGATGAACCACTGCCAGAGAATATTATAAGTGAGTTTGAGGGGAAATGAAACTCCTACTAGATACCCATATTTTTCTCTGGTTTATTAGTAGTGATCGCCGTTTGTCTAATACGTTTATAGAGATTATTCGTAATACTGACAATGATGTATATCTAAGTATAATTTCTATTTGGGAAGCAACCGTTAAGTATCAATTAGGCAAATTACCTTTACCTGAATCACCTGAGATTTATCTGCCGATACAGCGTGAGCGGCATTTGATTACTAGTCTTCCTTTAACAGAGGATAGTGTTGTACAACTTAGCAAGCTTCCTAATATCCATCGCGATCCGTTTGACCGAATGCTAATTTGTCAAGCTTTGCAGCATGACCTTACTATTGTAACTGTCGATGATGCAATTCGTGCTTACCCAGTTAAAATTTTAAACGATACATGATTGTTGTATGTAAAAAATTAGGAAGTAGAAGCAGATGGTAAAATCACCAACTAAACCCCTAACTTTAGAAGAGTTTTTGAAACTACCAGAAACAAAGCCTAGCTCAGAATACATCAACGGTCAAATTATTCAAAAGCCAATGCCTCAAGGAAAACATAGTAAATTACAGGGTAAGTTAGTCACAGGTATAAATGAAGTAGGTGAAAGTCGAAAAATTGCCCTTGCTTTCCCAGAATTGCGGTGTACTTTTGGCGGACGTTCAATTGTCCCTGATGTCGCTGTGTTTGCTTGGGAAAGGATTCCCGTAGATGAACGTGGAGATATTGCTAATGTCTTCAATACATATCCAGACTGGACAATTGAGATTCTTTCGCCAGATCAAAGCCAGACTAAAGTAACTGGAAATATTCTACATTGTTTAAAATATGGTAGTCGTTTAGGTTGGTTAATTGATCCAGGCGATCGCTCTGTTTTAGTCTATCCACCAAAGCAGCAACCAGAACTTTTACAAGAAGAACAAGAAATATTACCAGTTCCCGATTTAGTTAGCGATTTTAAATTAACTGTAGGGCAACTATTTGGATGGTTGAAATTATAGCTTTTCCTAACATCATAGCCCCCTCCTCGCTTGCGGGGAGGGGGTTGGGGGTGGGGTTCTTCTACCTACTCAACTGAGAAGCGCTATATAAGCAATTGTATAAATTCTTGTCTAGCTTTGGGAATACTAAAGGTAGTAATTTGCTGAAGTTAGAGCCAAATAATGGATTTCGTAAATTTAATAAAAACGGGTAATAGTTGGAAATTTGCGACTGAAGCTGATTTAGAAGATTTTGTCTGGGCTAATTTAAAGGAACTTTTCGGATTAATTCCGCTAAAGCGACAATATTATGTTAATGGTCAAATTTGCGATATCTTAGCGACATAAAGAGTATCAAAATGCTATTAAATCTCGAAAAACTTTGAATGAGCTAGTCGATATTGCTTTAGAAACTTGGCTAAAAAAGCTTTAAATAAAACTAAATTGACAACACTTATAACTTTTCCTAATCATTAGTATTATTAAATATTATTACGATTTTTGTCCTATATTAATATTTGCAGGCCTCCTTGCAGATATCTATATATTTGTTTAGCGGCGAATTCTATTCACCGGAATGATTAAACTTATGAGTCAAATAGTCTGGATAGCAAGACACGCTAACCGCCTCGATTTTGTAAACCCCGATTGGTTTCTCACCGCCGAACGACGCTACGATCCACCCTTGTCTGATGATGGTATGCTTCAGGCACAGCAGTTAGCTAGACGATTGAAAAAAGAAAAGATTGGACATATTTTCGCTTCTCCTTTTCTGCGAACCGTACAAACAGCAAACGCAGTTGCAGAAATGCTCAACTTGCCGATTAAACTCGAAACAGGCTTGAGTGAATGGCTAAATCCAGTTTGGATGACGGAAGAACCCGAAAGACTCTCAACTCCAGCTTTAGCGAAGTTATTCCCCAGAATTGACACCAGCTATACCTCGCGTATCGCCGCCAAATTTCCTGAAACCCACGAAAAAGTGCGAGAACGTTCTGGGCAAACTGCTAGATGTTTAGCTACTGAGTTCTTCCCAGAGGATATCCTGCTAGTGGCGCATGGTGCATCTGTGTTGGGCGGAGCAATGGGGCTAGTAGGGGACATTGCCAAAACAGAAGTTAAAGCTTCTTTATGTTCTCTGGTAAAAGTGGTACGCCAAGACCCAGAATGGTTATTAGAACTAACGGGAGATACTTCCCATTTAACCCACATAGAAGAAGTTATTCGATTTGCTTAAACCTTTGATAGAGATTTGCGTTCACGCCTTCTGGTACGTTGGGTATATCCTACAAAAAAAGTAATTAATTCACGAATAATTCTATGACTTTGTTACTAGCAGGAGACATCGGCGGGACTAAAACTATTTTGCGATTGGTTGAAACATCAGATTCACCAAATTCACATACTATTTATCAGGAAAGTTACCACAGCGCTGATTTTCCCGATTTAGTACCTATAGTGCAGCAGTTTTTGGTCAAAGCTAATACACCGACACCAGAAAAGGCTTGTTTTGCGATCGCAGGCCCCATTGTCAAAAATACTGCCAAACTAACCAATTTAGCCTGGTTCCTAGATACCGAACGTTTAGAAGAAGAATTGGGTATCCCACACATTTCTTTGATTAACGACTTCGCCGCCGTTGGCTATGGCATTTCAGGTTTACAAAAACAAGACTTGCACACGTTGCAAGTTGGCAAACCTCAAGCCGAAACCCCTATTGCTATTATTGGTGCTGGTACTGGCTTAGGGCAAGGATTTTTAATTAAACAGGGAAACGACTATCAAGTTTTTTCTTCGGAAGGTGGACACGCTGACTTTGCCCCTCGAAACGAAATCGAGTTTCAACTATTGAAATACCTGCTGGGTAAACATGATATCCAACGCATTTCTGTAGAACGCGTGGTTTCTGGAATGGGAATTGTGGCAATTTACCAATTTCTGCGCGATCGCAAATTTGCTGCTGAATCACCAGATATCGCCCAAATCGTGAGAACTTGGGAACAAGAAGCCGGACAAGAAGAGAAGAGTGTCGATCCCGGTGCTGTCATTGGTACGGCTGCACTAGAAAAACGCGATCGCCTCTCGGAACAAACTTTGCAATTATTTATAGAGGCTTACGGTGCAGAAGCCGGCAATCTCGCCCTGAAACTCCTACCTTACGGTGGCTTATACATTGCTGGTGGAATTGCGCCCAAAATCCTGCCCTTAATCCAAAACAGCGGCTTCTTATTAAATTTCACCCAAAAAGGTAGAATGCGCCGCCTCCTTGAAGAGATCCCGGTGTATATTATCCTCAACTCACAAGTCGGCCTAATTGGTGCTGCTTTATGTGCTGCTAGGTTATAACAGCTGGCATCATCAGTGAGATCAGCATCTCAAAGGGCAAAAAATATGACAGTTAAAAGTCTGTTGCCACTAATAGCCGCCACCTTTGTCTGTGGTGGCTCTGTTCTTGTAGAAGCGCGTCAACCAAAACATCCGGTAGCTGTTGTCAAACCAAAGGTTTCTCAACCCGTGCAGCCACAATGGAAGTTATTCACCGCTCCAGATGGACGTTTTACGATTTTGATGCCGGGAAGCCCCAGCAGAAATACCGAATCCCAAAAAACTTATATGGGGGAAATTAACCTAGAAATATTTGTTGCTCAACCACCAAAACAGCAAGTAGCATACATAGTTGCTTACAATGATTTTCCTTATAGTTACGGTCAAATGGCTGATCCTCAAGCTGTACTTAATAATGCACGGGATATGGCTTTAAAGACTACGAAAAGTAATTTAATTAGTCAACGAAACATTCGTAGTTACAATAATCATCCCGGCAAAGAAATTGAGTACATCAATTCTGGAGGGAAAATTACTAAAAGTAGAATGTATGTTGCCGAAGGAAGACTATATCAAGTAATGGCAATAACTACAAAAAAACAGCAGAAGACATTAGCTAAAACTATTAATGGGTATTTAAATTCTTTCCATGTAGTTTTAAAAAAGTGAAATAAATAAAACTTCTACATTAGCCTTGTAATTAATTGCAGGGCTAATATAGCGTTTTCTAGTAATATAAAGAACATCAGATCAACTTCTCGCTTGCTGGGAGAAGGGAATTAGGGCAATAGGGTTCGGTTAAAGTTTTTTGATGAAAATTCAATTCTAGATCGCTAAAGACGCGATAAATCGCCGTCAAGACGAAAGACTGATTATTGTAGAGACGGCGATTCATCGCGTCTCAGATTCATCGCGTCTCTTGCCTTAACTCAGATATTGCACCTAGCCCTAGCGATTATAAATCGCGGCTATACAAACGTACTCCTTCCCTACGGGACGCTACGCGAACGGAGAAGCAAGCTACGCGTAGCGTCTCGCAGAGAAGTCCGCCTATCGCGCTTGGGCTGCGCGCACCACGCAAACTAACGCCAAATCAAGGCTTTTCAACCTGCGTTCGCCCTTGGCGTTGCCGCAGGCTAGGTAGGTTTTGTATTTCGACTCCGGTTCCATCGAGCGAAGTCGAGATGCTCAACACAAGTCTGTGTGGCCGCGACTTCTAGTCGCCTGGTGCAAGATATAAGTTAATTTATGCAAGATGTATAGTGTAGAGTATGTTTATCGCTTCCGCAATCCACCAGCAACCTAATCAAAAATTTTGGATTATCGCTAACAATATTTTTCCATTTACTCCAAAATCCTAACTTCTAATTATTAAATTATGCTGTATTTTAATTATTTAATTTTTTTTTAGCTCATATTATACAAATCATACATTAATCAACCTCTTGCTCAAACACGATTTCTAACACTAGGATGTCATACTCAAAATAATTAGCAAATTACATAATAACTAAGTGAAATAAATGGCTGATGCTATTGATACTGACCTTACGGCTGGTTCTTTTAGTACCTTGGTTAATGCAATTAAGGCTGCCAATTTGATAGACGCTCTCAAAAGTGTTGACTCGTTTATCGCCTCTCCATCCACAGATCAAGCTTTTGCAAAGCTTGCACCAGATACTGTAGAGACATTGCTTAACAATATTAATAAGCTCCAGGAAATCCTGACCTATCACGTCATTTCCGGCAAGGTGATGTCCATAAAGCCGATTGAAGGTTCAAGTATTAAAATTGACCCTTTCTATAATGTCAAGGTAGATTATGCCCCACAGCCTCAAAACCCGATGCTGCTGATGATAACAGTGTCATCCACATCATTGTTGATTCCTCGGTAAATAAAATATAATATATAGATAGCGAATAACCTCTGTGGGGTAGAAACTATTGATAGTAACTACCTCATTACTGTCTAAATATATTTTAAGTAACTCAACTTTCATTAAATATTATAGGTCTCTCCTTTTAAGAGAAAGGCTTTGAATCTTCCTTTCCACTGTGGAAGGTGAGGTTAGGTCTTTTTTAAGTTTTTAAGAAAGTTTCACTTAGTAGTAAATATTTGAGAATGCGACATTATTTATCTTTAAAGTTGCCAGTTTAATAAAAACATCATCTTAATTAATCATTGGTATCCCTCATGAATTTATTTCAATCTAATCAGTCAGAGTTTGCTTGGTGGGTAGAAATTAACACGGCTGTTCCACGCTGTACTTATTACTTTGGCCCTTTTGATAGCGAGAAAGAGGCACAACTTTCTAGAACTGGCTACATCGAAGACTTATATCAAGAAGAAGCCAGGGATATCATTGCAATAGTCAAAGAATGTCAGCCTAATGTTTTGACAATTTTTCAGGATAAAGCAGAATTCCAAATATCTAGTTTTTGAAGCCCGTCTCGCAGATATTTTGCTAAAAGGGGTCTTTCGATAATACAAGTGGTTGTAAGTAGTTGCATAATTTTGAGATATAAGCTCTACTACTTGTTTAATCAAATTGGCTTAAATTATCTCCATGTGATGCAACTATCAGCTTATATCAAGCAAGTAATTTGCAAATAACCCTTCAATTCATACTTGAGCATTACAGATCAGTGTTTGAATTCATGTCTCGTCGAAAGGTTGAAATGTATAAGATCAATGTCTAACGTTTTATTTCAATATAAAAGTTTAAGAAAACGAAAGTATACTCTGGGGTTTTGTATAACTTTAAACGAGTAGAATTGTTATTATCATAGAAACAACTATAAGATTGCAGATATTAATAAAAGTTAAAGTCCATGATTTGAGGAGCAGGGTTTTTGTCCTATGGTCAAGCGATCGCTCCAAGCATCACTCACCGGAATTCAAGAGGCTAAAAGGGCATTTGCTCTCAAGGGGTGGATACAAGACAATCTAGCCGCAGAAGTCAATCTCAAGACTAGACAACCGATTTGGCGGTTTTTTAGTGGTCGATTGTTCTGGATGTTGGACTTTATAAATCTCTGCAACAACTCTCGGACGAATTTCCCAATTCTCGTCAAAGTCAAGAACGGTTTGAACTGTGGTGGCAGACGAACTATTCAATCTTGGCTGAACAGTTAAAGACAACGGTGATTAATTATCGAAACATTAACCACCAGTGGGAGTTTAGCCTGGATTTCTCACAAGTGAGAAATCCAAAGGGTGTGGGAGGTGTGGGGGGATGGGGAAGAAGTCTTACCCCCCACACTCCCCACACTCCCCACACTCCTCTGCCTACACTATGCGTGAGAAATCCGGGTTTAGCATTGAACAACAGCAAGTGTTACAACGTTACTATGATGCTAATCAGTTACGACTCGATTGCCTGTATAGCAATTGTGAAGTAACCCTTGCTATCAGGCAAGAAATTGAAGCCACCTGATTATTGCCTCAGAAGGAACTTGAGGACAGGGAATGGGAATAGTTTTGTTGATTAATCGTTTACAGCTATTTTCAGTTAATTGAACCACAAATTTTTGGAGTGAACATACCGTGCCTTTTTTTGAAAAGTTTTTCTACGTTTTGTGTCGTAGTTAATCAATTCATTTAGGAAATCAAACAACACCCGCTCATAGTATAAAAACAGAACCTAGTAATTCTCAACCATTTAGTGGTTCTCTACTACTCTTTATTTACCTATCCGTTTGTCTCGTCTCCTTAAGACTAAGGATTTTTCAGATCGCTTTGCCCTTAAAGTCTTAATCGCAGGTCTTATTATGAATTTAATCAATGACTTTTGCTTGGCAGTTGGGATACTCAAAGGTGTACAAGTACTCGTTGTAGACAACGATCGCGATAGTAGAGATTTGTATGCTTTTTTACTCGAAGACCTAAGCGCAAATGTAATTACCGCTGGTTCCGTAAAAGAAGCTTTAGAAACCCTGAGTTGGTTCACACCCAACATTATTGTCAGTGAAATTAGGTTTTTAGGTGAAAATATTTATACATTGCTAAATACATTGAATGCTATAGAGGCAGACAATGGTAAGCATATCCCAATCATTGTGACTTCAACATCTACCACAGGTACTTATGACCAAATTCCAGATGTAGACTTTGAAGAATATTTACTTAAGCCATTCGACCTTGAGGAGTTTGTTTCTATGATTTTGAATCAAGTACAGGAAAATGTGACGGAAAATTTTTGCACAGAGCTACTAGTTGCAAACTAGTAAGTAAGTTTAAGTATCTGCGTTGTTTAACTGCCCGAAAATAAATTTCTAGACTGCATAGCTAAAACCCTTGTTCAGAGCATAAATGTAGGTTAGACACAGCCTACAATATAAGCACATGGGTTTGAGGAATGATAAGCTATGCCCACAAAAATTACAAATATACTCGTTCATCCACCTCAAAACTCCGTTCATCCACTTTTGAACTGAATTCATCCACCCGGAGGGCAACCCAACTGATTATCAGGATGTTGGGTTACGCAAAGCCTCCACCCAACCTACATTTTTTTGCAACATATTAGCCTTGACACGCCACTACGAAAATTGTTAGCAAGGATGCAGTTAAAGCTTTGCTGTCAGCTTAATGCTGGAAAATGAAACTTGTATGATCGTTGTTAAAGTTCCTCTTTCGCAATATTATGAGCGAATTACAGACCCAACTAGCAACCGATACCTGGATAACAGCAACTTGGGATGAATATATCCAAATAATTGAAAATCCTGACTACGAAAAAGCCAAGGGCTACTACCACAATGGACAGATGAGGATTGAAATCTACGCAATCGGGAATGACCATGCCAGCGACCATGCAATTATTCTCTTTGCTGTTAACTTGTTTGCGAGCATTAAAGGCATTGCTCTAAATGCCAAGGATAATTGTACATATCGGAAAACAGGCTTTAGGGAAGCTCAACCTGATGTGTCTTACTATATTGGTGAAAATGCTGATGTCATTCCCTACGGCACTTCTATCATCAATTTAGATATATATTCACCACCAGATTTAGTTATTGAAGTGGCTAATACCTCACTTGCTGACGATCAAGGTGAAAAACGACTTTTATACGAAGATTTAGGAGTGAAAGAATACTGGATTTTAAATGTCCAGAATGTCCAAGTTATGGCTTTTGCCATTGAAAACCAAGGTAGTAGGCGGATTACAGAATCTCAGGTATTACCAGGATTAGCAATTTCTTTATTAAACGATGCATTACGGCGAACTCGTCAAATAAATCAAAGTCAACTTGGTGCTTGGCTATTAACCCAATTTCAGCAATAATTACAAACTGCTTTGCGGTAGGGAAAAAGCAAAGGATACAGAGCAACTAAAGCGCGATCGCACTATAGCAATCCTATCTGATTTGTGAGAATTGCCAGCCGTAGATTCCCAGCTTCTCAAAAAAGTCGGGGATCTTGTTTCTCACGAATAGTTCAGGATTGCACTAATATGCTGTGGCTAAAGTCACCCTTTTAGGTGAAGACATACAGAAATACAAATGCCTAGTATGAAGGAAGATTAAGCAACTGTGAAGCTTATTATGCGTCTAGTTGTTAATTAACTCATACAAATTTAATCCCAAAGCTTTAACAACTCCGTATTATCCACTTGTCCCCTAACTAAAAAATACTCTTATACCGCAAGATTTACAGGCTTCTATAATATGGCTACGCACATAGAAATTCCAGTTATTGGCAAAGTTAAGTATCCATTGCGCTGGCTGATGGGGCTAATGGCGGGGAGTGCTTTGGTTGTGGGTACTATAACAACTTACACTTTGGTAAATCAAGGGACAAATAAAGAAGATATTGCTCAACTAACTGTGCCAGTTGCAGCCCAAACCGTCACGTTGCGGATTACAGCTAGTGGCAAAGTCGTGCCAGTTCAGAGCGTAAATATTAGTCCGAAGAATCCCGGAGTGCTGTCGCGATTATATGTGGAACAAGGCGATCGCATTCAACAAGGGCAAATTCTCGCCCGCATGGATAGCGCCGGTATTGAGGCTCAAAGGAGCCAGTATCGTGCCAACTTAGCCCAAAGTCAAGCACAGCTAGCCCAAGCCCTTGCTGGTAGTCGTCCTCAAGAAATCGCTCAAGCGAGGGCCCGATTAGCACAATCTCAAGCCCAATTAGCCGCAGCTAAGGCTGGTAATCGTCCCCAAGAAATTGCTCAATCTCAATCCCAAGTGGATGCGGCTCAAGCAAGGGTGAATTACACCAGCGAACAGGTAAAGCGTTACGAATATCTATATAAAGAGGGAGCAGAGAAAAAACAATTACTCGATCAAGCCATCAGCGATGACAAAAGTGCTAGAGCTAATTTAGAAGAAGCGAAAAAACGATTTTCCTTAGTCCAAAGTGGGACTCGGAGTGAGGAAATTGACCAACGCCAAGCCGCTGTTAACGAAGCACGGGCAGCATTGGTACTGTTAGAAGATGGAACCCGTTCTGAGGAAATTGCCCAGCGTCAAGCCGCTGTTGCATCCGCTGAGGCTCAGTTAAAGGGTGTACAAGTGCAGTTGGAAGATACTATTATTCGCGCTCCTTTGTCGGGAATTGTTACCCAAAAGTATGCCGAACCAGGTGCGTTTGTCACACCCACAACTTCTGCTTCTACTAGTGCATCGGCAACTTCCAGTTCAATTGTTGCCGTAGCAAGGGGTTTAGAAATATTAGCTCAAGTTCCCGAAGCCGATCTTGGCAGAATAAAACAGAGACAGCAGGTGGAAATTGTCGCCGATGCCTATCCCGATCAAGTTTTTAAAGGTCATGTGCGTCTGATTGCTCCCGAAGCAGTGGTGGAACAAGGTGTGACATCCTTCCAGGTGCGGGTTGCTCTCGATACTGGCATAGATAAACTGCGTTCTGGCTTAAATGTGGATCTGACTTTTTTAGGCGATCGCGTTAATAATGCTTTGGTATTACCAACGGTGTCAATCGTCACCGAAAAGGGTAAAACTGGCGTACTCGTACCCGATGCAAAGAATAAACCCCAGTTCCGCGAAGTTACAGTTGGGGCACAAATTCAAAACCAAACTCAGATTTTAGAGGGAGTTAAAGAAGGCGATCGCATTTTTGTTAACCCACCCAAAGATTACAAAATCGAAAAGGCTAAAGAACAAAATAATTCGTAATACTTCGACTACGCTCAGTACAAGTTCGTAATACTTCGGCTACGCTCAGTACAAGTTCGTAATTCGTAATTTAAGATATGAATTTTCTCGAAAGCATGAATATGGCGGGGAAAACCCTGCTGTCAAATAAACTGCGTAGCGCCCTCACAATGTTGGGTATAGTTATTGGCAACGCTTCGGTGATTGCCATGATTGGTATTGGCGAAGGTGGGCAGAAGTATGTGAATAAACAGTTGCAGTCATTAGGACCAAATGTGCTATTTGTACTGCCAGGTAATCGAGAAACTCAGCGGATCTCCTTTGAAGTGCCAAAAACTCTGGTGTTGCAAGATGCGGATGCGATCGCTTCTCAAGTCCCAACTGTAGTAGGAGTTGCACCAGAGTTAAATAGAAGACAGGTAATTACATACCGCAACAGAAACACCGATGTCAACATCATTGGCACAACTCCCAGTTTCCTATCTGTGCGGGATTTTGAAACTAATAAAGGCAGGTTTTTCTCTGAGATAGACATCAAGCGAAGTAACCAAGTGGTGGTGCTGGGTGGAGACTTGGCAGAAAAACTATTCGGTAATAGTAACCCTGTAGGACAGCAATTGCGAGTTGGAAATACCAGCTTTCAAGTGATTGGAACGTTAACAGCCAAAGGTTCCAGCGTGGGAGCAGATTATGATAATGCTGCCTTAATACCAATCACCACATCAGCAAACCGACTTGTGGGTAAGAATTCTCCTTATGGTATTGCCTTAGATTATCTCGTTGCTGCTGCTCGTGATTCCGATAGCGTGGATGCAGCAGAATTTCAAATTACTAATTTGCTGCGTCTACGGCACAAAATTAATGGTGAAGATGACTTTACCCTTCGCAGCCAGAAAGATGCTTTGCAAACTGTCGGTCAAATTACAGGTGCATTAACAATTATGCTAGCTGCGATCGCAGGTATATCCCTGTTTGTCGGCGGCATTGGCATTATGAATATTATGCTCGTCTCCGTCACCGAACGCACCCAAGAAATCGGATTACGAAAAGCGATCGGTGCAACTGAGCAAGATATTTTGCTACAGTTCATCATTGAAGCAGTGATTGTTTCCGCAGCTGGCGGCTTAGTCGGGACTGCGGTTGGTGTCAGTGGCATCCTATTGGTGGGAGCCTTGACTCCTTTAGAAGCAAGTCTTTCTCCTGTAGCGATTACTATGGCAGTTGGTGTCTCTGGGGCTATTGGTTTATTCTTTGGCGTTGTTCCTGCACGTCGCGCTGCTAAACTCGACCCCATTGTGGCTTTGAGAAGTGCCTAGATAAATCATCACAAAGACGCGATAAATCGCCGTCTCTACAATAATCAGTCGTTTTGTCTTGACGGCGATTCATCGCGTCTCTTGCCTCAACCGAATAGTATTGATATAAGTTTTATCGTTGAGCGATCGCTACAAACCATTGAAGTAATTTTGCTGAAAAACGGGAAGACTATGGTTAATCCCAAATGGGGAAATTTCTATGAAAATCCTGAACAGCAAAATGCTCAAAAAATCTCTACTTAACTGTTTAATTTTACCTTTTTCTCTAGTGCCCTGGCTCTGTGTGGGAACGCTTTTTGATTCCCAAGCCAATGCTTTACCAGGACAAAGTACAGAAGAGGTAGGCACTTGGATTAAAGCACATCCGACACTCCGCCCCAGGAGAGGGGAGCAATTATTTGTGCAAAAGACTGATACTGCTGCCCAACGATTCACTTTTCAAGCGTCGGTATTGCCTCCTGGTAGAGTCGAGTTTTCCAAAGACCGTGGCACAATTCGGACTGAGCGTATTACTATGTATGATGCTATTAACGGCATGACATTTACGCGTCTCCAAGAATCCTTGCGGGTGATTTATGGCTTGGAGATTTATCAAGACTACGATCGCGCCCAAGTCGTGTATCAATATCCCAACCAGAAGGTAGTTAATTCAGCGCGTCTGGCCAGAACTCCAATTCGGGAAGCCTTAAAGGGAGAATTACGAGTAGGCGATCGCTATGTATATTGGGTGGAAGTTGCCCAACCCAAGAATGGCAAAGCTTTTACCGGTCAAATGACCGTTTTGCTCAAAACTGACCTAGACAAGTTAGAAAATGAACTGCAAATTCGTTAATAGGCATCTATCTGAGTGCTGAGTGCTGAGTACTGAGTGCTGAGTGTTGAGTTAGAAGTGAGGAATTATTTTCCTTTCCCCCTGCTCCCCTGCTCCCCTGCTCCCCTGCTCCCCTGCTCCCCTGCTCCCCTGCTCCCCTGCTCCCCTGCTCCCCTGCTCCCCTGCTCCCCTGCTTCCTCATCTCTTCCCCAACTCCATCGGAGCTAAGGTTTGCCATATACCCGAAAAGATACTTTCAGCTGCTAAGGAAATTCGTAGTAAATCTTCTTTGAGTAGTGGTGGCCAATCTACCCCGGCTTTACGCCCTGCACCAAATAGCTGTTGTGCCTTAATGCTTAACTGATAAAGGGTCAAAGCCAGTTCTCGGTCTAGGCTCTTTGCATCTTTGAGGGCTTCAAACACCACTTTCAATGCCAACAAAATCGAAGTGATCTGACCGGGTACCGGCGGTTTGCCCTGTTTCATACGCGTTAACAGTGCATCTGGGTTTTCCTCGGTTGTGATTGTCTGATCTATGAGGAGTTTCCTAGCTGTTTCGTAATTCATGTAGTCAGTTTAGCGCACATTTTGCTTCAGCAGTAATACTTAATTAAAAAGTCATAAAACGGCTTTCTAGTTATTTATAGCAATCTCTGATGATTTGTGAAATGATAGGCGTGGGGAAAATAATCGGGGATTGACGATGCTCTAGGTTAACCAGATAGACTGAATATAATATCTTTGAAAAATACACCTTACTAGGAATCAAAAGTAAAATGATCTCACCGAATTTACTAGAAATTGAGCGCTCTATCCTTGCCTTGTCTGTAGAAGAACAACTTTGGCTGTTAGAAAGTATTGTTCGACAAATCCGAGAAAGGGAGTATGTAAAAGATAAATTTAATGATGATAAAAATATAGATGAACAACTGCAAGTAACCGCTACCCTGCCAAATATTAAAACACAAATTCCTACTATAAATGATGAGTTTGCAAGTTCTGAAATCCTCTGATAGGTAGGAATAAACATTATGAGATTGCCAGAATTAAAAAATTAAATATACAAGTTATTAGTGAGCGATCGCTAAAAATTTCTGATTGCGATCGCAGTCTTTAAATTAATGATTTACACCGCAAAAGCTTTTGCGTAATCTAGATTGCCAAACTGTTTTCGTTTACACAGAGAAGTGGCGATCGCAAATTCCCTTTTAATTTTGTTTCATCTATCTTTACGATTCAACGCCATTATGGTATATCACTGTGGTAAATACGCTCTGATGATGTTGCTAATTATCAGTCAATAGGGACAATCTCGCAAAAACAAATTTTAAGGGTACTTATTACATTGTTTGAAGTTATGTAGCCTTTTGATTACGGCCTATCAACCACTGCGGTAGACTATGCGTTGATTATGATTCTTTCGCAGAGAAGAACACTCGAAAGGAGCCGTTTATTCAATGTCTCATTCCGTAAAAATCTACGATACCTGCATTGGCTGCACCCAATGCGTCCGCGCTTGCCCTACTGATGTACTTGAGATGGTTCCTTGGGACGGCTGTAAAGCTGCTCAAATTGCCTCCTCACCCCGTACAGAAGACTGCGTGGGCTGTAAGCGTTGCGAAACCGCTTGTCCCACCGACTTTTTGAGCATCCGGGTTTACCTGGGCGCTGAAACAACTCGCAGTATGGGTCTAGCTTACTAAAAAGCTGAGTGCCGATCGGAGTGCTGAGTGCTGAGTGCTGAGTGCTGAGATAAAAAGAAGTAAATCACAAATACAATTTTTTGATTCTTCACTCGGAGATCGGAACTCAGCACTCTTCATGAAATCGCAATTTTAGATTGGGGATATAATCTCTGGGTATCTAAATCCTAGAAGCTGTATTTGTACCGTCAAGTCAAAAGCTGACGGGGAATCCGCTGTAAAAAAACCTAAAATCCATAACAATACCTAGTGATAGAGGGAGTAAAATACTCCCTTTTTTCTTTGCAAAACGTCCACTTTATGCTACCTACTATACTGGATTTAATCATCCTGAAAAAAAGTGGCGTGAAGAATGTGCGGAATTGTTGGATATATAGGCACTCAAGCGGCGACAGACATTTTACTAGCTGGACTGGAGAAACTAGAGTACAGGGGCTACGATTCGGCTGGAATCGCCACTGTTTGGGAAGGTGAGGTAAATTGTGTACGGGCAAAGGGCAAACTCCATAACCTGCGTTCTAAACTGGAACAAATAGAAACCCCTGCCCAAATTGGTATTGGTCATACACGCTGGGCAACTCATGGTAAACCAGAAGAGTACAACGCCCATCCCCATTTGGATACAGCAAAACGAGTAGCTGTGGTGCAAAATGGCATTATTGAAAACTACCGCGAGTTACGCGAAGAACTCAAAGCCAAAGGACACATATTTCTTTCTGAAACCGATACAGAAGTAATTCCCCATTTAATAGCCGAATTTTTAAAGAATCTTCCTCCCTCATCTTCCTCATCTCCCTTCCTAGAAGCAATTCGCCAAGCCGTTAACCACCTAAAAGGGGCATTTGCGATCGCAGTTATTTCTGCTGACTACCCCGATGAATTGATTGTTGTCCGTCAACAAGCACCCTTGGTAATTGGTTTTGGGCAAGGGGAGTTATTTTGTGCCTCTGATACCCCTGCGATCGTTGCCTACACCCGTGCAGTGCTACCTCTGGAAAATGGCGAAATTGCCCGCCTCACACCTTTGGGTGCTGAGATTTACAATTTTGCTGGCGACAGGTTGAAAAAACAACCCCGATTGCTCAACTACAATCCGGCAATGGTAGAAAAGCAGGGGTTCAAACACTTCATGCTCAAAGAAATCCATGAGCAACCAGGGGTAGTGAGAGCTAGTTTAGACGCTTACTTTAATCCAGCCGATTCTACCGAATCCCCAATCAATCTTGGTTTACCTGAAGATTTATACACTGATTTAGAACAAATTCAGATCGTCGCCTGTGGTACTAGTTGGCACGCAGCATTAATCGGCAAATATTTACTCGAACAATTAGCAGGAATTTCAACTCAAGTACATTATGCTTCTGAGTATCGTTATGCACCATCACCCGTGACAGCTAACACCTTGATTATCGGTGTTACCCAATCAGGTGAAACCGCCGATACCCTAGCAGCTTTGACAATGGAAAAAGAACGTCGCCAGGGGAAAGAAGCTAAATATCAAGCGCGACTACTAGGTATTACCAATCGCCCAGAAAGCAGCCTTGGTCATTTGGTGCCGCATATTATCAGTACCCTAGCGGGAATTGAAATTGGGGTAGCAGCGACGAAAACTTTTACCGCCCAACTGATGGCGTTTTATGCTTTGGCATTGGATTTAGCTGCTCGTCGTCAGACAGTTTCAAAAGATACATTAAATCAAATTATTAATGGGTTGCGGCAGATTCCCAAAGAAATTGAAGCAACTTTAGAAAGTCAGGAACGTTTAACCGAACAGTTAGCCCACGAATTCGCCGAAACCCAAGATTTCATTTTTATAGGAAGAGGAATTAACTTTCCCATTGCTTTAGAAGGGGCGTTGAAATTAAAAGAAATCAGCTATATTCACGCCGAAGGGTATCCGGCTGGAGAGATGAAACACGGCCCGATCGCACTTTTAGATGCGAAAGTACCAGTAGTTGCGATCGCAATCCCTGGTAGTGTTTACGAAAAAGTTATTTCTAATGCCCAAGAAGCCAAAGCTAGAGATTCTCGCTTAATTGGCGTGACTCCCGTCAACGATGGCGAAGCTGCGGAAATCTTTAACGATCTTCTTCCCGTCTCTCATGTAGAAGAATTACTTTCTCCAATTCTGGCAGTAGTTCCCCTGCAATTATTGGCTTATCATATTGCTGCCCGTCGCGGTTTGGATGTCGATCAACCTCGTAACCTTGCTAAAAGTGTTACGGTAGAATAGTATAATTTTATACTTAAAAATTAAAGTATAATGGCTTCTGAAGAAGTTCTATGGCTTGCAGAAGCCATTTTTATGGCAATACTTATAAGTATAATATATTTATTAATACTTAAGTAAGTATTCGCTGGATTTGCAGTAAAGGGTAAAATTATCCAAACGCGATCGCAAAAACCCGAATGTATATTTTTATAACGTCTTTATACTACAGACAAGCCTGTAAAAATTTGAGCCAACATCCAAGTTGATTACATCTACCAACATTATGAGTGAAATCCACCTACGTCAAATAAAGTCATACCTTCAAAAAACATTTAATGGTTTGATTGACTTATCAGATTATCAAAATAAATCTGAAACAGACAAAGAGTTACTTTTCTTAACAAGAAGTTTAGCTGCATTTACTTTGATGGTAATAGCTGATATTTCTCCTCAAGAAGCATCAAAAGCTATAGTCGATGGGGGACAGGATAATGGAA
This sequence comes from Nostoc sp., assembly GCF_036918015.1. Lineage (GTDB taxonomy): Bacteria > Cyanobacteriota > Cyanobacteriia > Cyanobacteriales > Nostocaceae > Nostoc. Next base: position 20,001 of record NZ_JBALEO010000093.1, on the reverse strand, counting down.
TAGATTCCCTTTATTTTGACAGAAGAGAAAAAATAATGTATGTATTACAATCAAAATGGAAACAGGAAAGTAAAGGAAGTATTAAAACAGATGAGGTCATGAAATTTACTAGAGGATTTAAAGACTTAGTAAATGCTAGATATGACAGGTTTAACTCAAAACTCAATGATAAGACTCCAGATATTGAAGAAGCCCTAAATGATGCAGGAACAAGGTTTGAAATAATTCTTGTCTATTCAGGTCAAACTCCCTTAGCAGATGAACCTAAAAGAGAATTTGATGATCTACTAGGTGAAATGAATGATTCATCAGATATTGTTAGTATGAGAGTTTTTAACCAGGCGAATATATATAATATTATATCTCAAGGAGCATCTGGCAATCCTATAAATTTAGATGTTTGCCTGTTTGAGTGGGGACAAACAAAAGAACCCTATCAATCTTATTATGGACAAGTCTCTGCAAGGGAAGTAGCTGATTGGTGGGATAAACATTTTCCTAAATTGTTCTCTTCAAATATTAGACTATTCGTCAAAGATAGCGAAGTCAATGAAGGCATTGTAAATACAGTTAAAAAAGAGCCGGAAAAGTTCTGGTATTATAATAACGGCATAACAGCTTTGTGTTCTAGTATTGGGAAAAAACCACTGGGAGGTAGTGGAAGAGATACAGGTATATTTGAATGCAAGGATGTGAAAATAGTTAATGGCGCTCAGACTGTTGGTTCAATAGCAAGAGCATATCAAAATTTTCCTGAGCAAGTTGAAAAAGCGAGAGTTCATGTTCGTTTTATATCTTTGGAAAACTGTCCTGAAGAATTTGCTACAGAGATCACTAGATTTAACAATACTCAAAACCGGATTGATCGTCGAGAATTTGTGGCTCTAGATCCTGAGCAAGAAAGAATCAAAAATGAACTTCACTTAGAGGGAATTATTTATACTTATAAGTCAGGTGAATCAATTCCCGATGGACGATCTGAATGAAGCTACGATTAGTCGAGCGTGCAAACAGAATGAGGTTTCTTTCGCTACGCGAGTTAAAGATAAGATTGGTGTTTTATGGGAGGACATAGAAAAACCCCCATACAAGACTTTATTTAATAGATCAGTAAATGGTTCTCAGCTTTGGAAATTAGTTCAAATATTAAGAGTAGTAGAGAATAAATTATCAGAAGTACAAAAACAACGAGATGGAAGAGAAAAGTTATTTGCAACTCATAGTAATCGTTTCATCCTACACCTTATCTATAAATCTTTACCAGATATTTTTTTCAATATATCATCTGATTTAACATCAGAACAAATTGATGATATTCAATCTATGACCTCAAAGTTCTTAGGAAGTGTTATGAGTGAAAGTAGCAACTTATTTCCAACTTCCTATCCGGCAAATATATTTAAAAATGTCACAAAATGCCGGGAAATTGTGGAAAAAATTTTAAATTGAAGTTACTTCCAGAAGCCTCAAAATGTTTTACATAACATTTATCTAAATATTTACTCCAGTGACGTTGCTACGGAATCGCACCATTTCCTCACTTGCATTAAAATGCACCGCTATTTCCGTCTGTGTCATTTGACGCTGAACAGCCCAGAGTAGACCCCGATGAGGAATCTGGAAACACCCACCTAAATAAGTCGCTTCATCTTCATCTATCTGTCGGCGCAGAGGAAGCCCAGTATTTGGATCAAAGTGGACAATTTTATGTCTTAATAGCAGGTGTCCAAACTCGTGCATTAGGTTCGACTCGCGTCGCGCGGGAGTATGGCGTGGATTGTTGACAATCCAGAGTGGGTTTTGATTAATAATTCCTGCTGACCATTGGTCGCTATCGAGCAATACGGCTACTACACAAGGGTCTAAGCTGGGAATCTGTTCAGGCGTCAAAATTTTTGCATTCAGTTGAGCCGCCAGCATATCTGCTGGTAATGGGTTAAATGCCCGTAAATTTAATAAACTACGTTGCTCGGTGGCAATTCCTTCACACCTTTGCCTGAACTCAGTTGGTAATTTCTCTGTTAGTGTCATAATTCTTTTTAATCCGGGTGTTGGTTGTCGCTTTGTTGAGAATTATCGCGGTACGCTGCTTTGACTAATTCTGCTAGTGCATTGGCGATCGCTGGATCGAGTTTTTTAGATGCTCGCAATTGAATTTCTATTGTCTCTAATGTGTTGAAGTCAAAAGAGGCTTCGGATTCTTCTGTTTTCTTAAATAGTTCAGATGGTGACGCTTGCAGCCAATTGCAAAGTAATAAAAACGTTTCCATATCTGGCATTTTGCCATTTTCTACCCGTGAGAGTGTAGAAGAACTAATATTACCTATTTCTTTAGCTGTGTCTCGCAGACCCTTGCTCCCTCGCTTCGTCTTCACCATTGCACCCAATAAAGCTGTGTCTAAGTTGTATCCCATACGTACTTACTGTTTCATTTATGAAACGTGTTCCTTTATTGTCTCACATCAGCTATAGTTGTTGTGTATTCTTAAAATGACACGTTTCACTAAAGAAACACAATATCCAAAGGTTGCTTTATACAAAGGAGGTACTTCTTGGATAATAGCGAAATAATCATATTTGATTTCCTGATTGTTGGTTTAGCAGAGTTTTTCCGTCCAGATACTCAATACCAACTTCCGAGATATCCATACCCTGATTTCTTACAGCGTGCCTGCAATACTCTGGCATTGAAGATGACAGCTATTGCTTATCCACGTACTTTAGAAGGTCTTTTTACTCTTTTAGAAAAACCCTTACAAACATGGTATCCACTGGTAATACCGAAAGAGTTTGACTCAGAATATGGCTTAATATACGATAGGGCGCTAAGTGAAGAAGCAAGCCAGTATTTCTACGAACAGCTAGTAAAACGATCGCAACTGCCTGAGTTTGCTTCTGTGAAAATACAGCAAATTGCACTAGAAAACTTCCTGTTTCAGAGGTTGCTGAAGAAATTGCAGGAAGCCAACGAAAAAGATGCTGAACGCGCCCTGCAAGAATATGTTTTACTGCGGCGATTCTTGATTGAGAATCCTTACACTACTTTAGAGCGGCTACGCAACACATTTTCTCAGACGCTTTACATATCTATTAATGATGTTGGCGAATTATACGAAGACTGTAAGGAAAATGAATCTTATTGGTGCTGCGATCGCTGCGGCCCTTTAATTAAAAAACATGGACATTTACGTGGCATTAAGCCAAGCGTTTGCAATGACCATCGTAAAAACTTGTCCCATGTCCGGCGCATTTCTGGGAAGCAAGGTCTGCGTCGCCTCAAGTTTGGTATTCACTGGCGTGTCTGTTTGCCTGGAATCCCAGAGATACATCTATTCCATGCTTTAGAAAAGCTGCATAAACAACAGCCAGAGTATCTTTGTGAAGTTCATCTGTGGCCTGGTATTGACCGTTACGATCTGCAACTACGTTTTGGTGACGGCTCAGTGTGGGCTGTAGATATCAAAGACTACCGAAATCCGTATGATTTGGCTTTTCAACTAAAACCGATATTTGGTGAAGGCGATTTGCGCTATGACGAAAGTTTTTATGTAATTCCTAACCATCGTCTGCATCAGCGCCAAGACTACATCGAAATTCTGCGTGAAGAAGCAACAGGATTGCCAAAAAGCACCCATCTTTTCAGCGATACAGCTTTTGAAGAACGAGTCAGCGCCAAGATAATGCACCTGAGTAAAGGGAAATAGCATTATGAGTCAAATGACATTATTTAAGCCACCTGATATTTTTACAGAACGCTTAAAGGAATTGAAAGATAACTCTGAGCTAGATCGAGAGCAAACCCAATTATTACTTCAGGTAGAACTTGGCTTTGCCTTGATGGAGCGTTTAGAAATGGATGATGAACCAGTAACAGCAGTTTGGGCAATACTCAGTGGTATGCTTTTGCGACACCCACGTTTACAAAACTTAGATGAGGTGCAACGGCGTGCAGTTGCTAACGCTCGGCAAATTATTCCGTTTTCTGCACGTTTTGCCTGGTTGCAGGCATTACGTTTCTACATCCGCAATATTCCGCAAAATAGACGTAACTATGATTTTGATATCCAGGATTTAGATTCTCAGATTATTCATGCTGCGAAACATCTGAGGGATCAAGTCAACCAAAATTTATATGAAAGCTGTTTGAGTGCGGATTTGGAGTTTTGCCAACGCAGGGCTGAACCAGTAAAGGCAGGAGTCGGATACCAATTCCAGGCTAAGACAGAAAAAGAAACAGTCACAATGCAAGTACAGTTCACACCAGAACATTTAAGTACTCCACGACAACAGCCTTGGTTTACTACACCTCGCTCTCGTGAGCCTTTTTCATTAAGAATCCCAGATTTAGAGTCAAATGCAGAGTTCCTCGATCGCCGCGAACAGTTACTCGCACGCCGATATGGTTGGCATGAAACACAAAAGGGACACTGGGTAAGCCGCTTTCATAAAATCAACTTTCACAAAATTCAGGAAGACGGTACGCTGAGTGAGCGGAATACACAAGCGCTGGAGTTAGATGGTTTTGTACATATTGCGGGACAGGTTGCCTCTGGAAAGTCTACCCTGTCAAAGTTGCAGGCCGTTGATATTGTGCGAAATCACCACGATCGCCGCATCACATTGGTTGTCAGTGATGTACAGTCGGCAATTCAGTTAGCAAATCAAATTAATTGGTGGTTCTGTAACGATCCAGAAAATGATGAGCCAGTTGCCGTACCGTTACTAGGACGCAGTAAACGAGACGCGCACCTAAAAAGTTTCTATGCCTCGAAAGACTTTCAGGAACACTGGCAACGCGGACAACCACACTGGGGCGATCGCTTTTTGGGGACAGCTTGTGCTTTACAAGGATTGCTACAGTCTAGCGACATCTTCGACGGTTTGCACGGCAAGCCACTCAAGCCTGGAAACGAGCCATGTCACTCTTTGAAAGAAGCACCAAAAAGTGAAAGCGATCGCAAAAAACAAAACAATAACCCTGGTGTTTCTCACTTATGTCCATTTTTTGCCACTTGCCCATCAAAGCAGGTATATCATGATATGCCAACTGCCCGTGTTTGGATCACAACCCCAGGTGCAATGGCAATGGCTGGTTTACCACGTCATTTGGAATTACGTCCGATCAAAATAGGGGAACTCGTTTATCAACATTCCGATATTGTTGTATTCGATGAAGTAGACACGGTTATTAAGTGGTTTGACGATGTGTATGCTGAGACAGTTTTACTCACAAATGGTGGTGTTTTTGATGACATTGGGGTGAAAACTGAAGATTACATGAGATTTAACCGTGTCAGTCCACCATTGATGCAGCGATGGACAACCGCAGAACGTCATGTACAAAGTGTAGTTACAGCAACATTAACGCTATTAGATAAACATTTGGGACACGAATTTTTGCGTAAATGGATAGAACGTGGCTATTTCACACCTAATTCTCTGCTTTACAAATTTGCTCGTCGCCTTGCCGGACTTGAAGAGTTAGATCATGCTGATGTCACTGAGCAAGAAATTAAGGCTAATAACCGACGTGTACAGGAGATAATGCAGTATTTTGACGCATTACTCGACGATGATCCATTACTTGGGCAGCCTCGATCCAATCCTAAAGTTAATAGACTGGCACTTTTGATTCAACAGATTAATAGTATTGGCGAAAGTGCTACCGATGACAGTATTTATCGTGCTTGTAAAGCCTGGATAGTTGATTTTTTTCCCAATACAGGAAAACGGTTAGCGCGACTGCGATCGCAACTGGAAAAACGTCAAAACAATTTACAGCAGACAGTTAAGAAAAAACGGCAAAAGTCCTCAAAAAAGGAGGAAGAATTAGATCCAGTAGATACTATAGAAACCCTGGCATATCGTTTACAGTTTGCGCTTACCATCACCCTTTTAGATCGGCACACACGCATTGTTTTTTACGAATGGCATCATCGACCACCTATCCTAGATGACGAGCCACCACATCGCCGTATGCCAACAGCAATGTTAAATATTTTACCACTACCTCCAACAGGAAGGCAGTTTGGTACTTACTATTCCCGCAAGGATGACAATCACAACCAATCTGAGAATAGCAGCGAAAATGCTTTATCTTTGTTTGCCTATACGAATATTGGTCGTTACTACATTTTGAACTTTCATCGTTTACTAACAGACTTGGATAGTCAACGCGGCCCTAACGTCTTGGCATTATCAGGAACTTCTTATCTACGAGATTCCACTCAGTTTCATGTTGGCAATCCCCAGGGTATTTTAATGCCAGAGCCGAGCGCCACAGAAGCGATCGCTCAAAGCCGCTTCAAGTTCCTGCCTCAACCGAACCGCAAAAATGAACCTATCCGTATTTCTGGGACACCTGAACGTCAGAAAATGGGAATGTTTAAAGAGATGGCACAAGCGTTAGTTGGCAACAACGGTAGCGGTGATTTAGGACAAGAGCTTGAGGAATTGAAACAGCTTGGTGAGAGCGAGCCAGATTTTTGGCAGGATAGGGAACGCCTACTGTTACTCGTCAATTCCTATGACCAGGCGCGATGGGTAGCAGACGAAATCCGCCAATGTTGGTGGGGTATGCGCGATCAAGTCTACCATTTGCAGCGCGATCGCACCGAAACTTTGACTGAGGATGACATCGATTATCAGTCAAGGATGGAAATTGGCACTCTCAACCGTGCTGACATCGAAACTTTCGTGCTTACTGGCGGCAAAATCCTGGCTGCACCGATAAGTGCTATGGGGCGCGGATTCAACATTTTGAATGCAAATGGCAAAGCTGCTTTTGGTGCGGTTTACTTTCTCACCCGTCCTTATCCTCATCCAGATGATACTCAAGCGATCGCTCAAGAAATCAATCGTCGGGCCTTGGATTGGATAGAAGATGCGAATTTCGTTGCTTGGGAAGGAGACGGAATTTTAGGGCGTGCGGAAGCCTTGCGTCGATTGGCAGCGCGTTACTGGCGATCGGTAGAACATCGCTCTTACTACAAGACACTGCGTCCAAATGAAGAGTTACGTGCCTTTCCGCGGCAAGATTTAGCTGCGACTACTGCTGGTGTAATAGTTCAAGCTGTAGGTCGTCTTTTGCGGGGAGGTGTTCCCTTTCACGCTTACTTTGTCGATGCTGCTTGGGCCCCAAACTATGCCAAAGAGCAAAAACCTGATACACCGCGTACCAGCTTACTAGCAGCAATCATCGATTTGCTTTGTGAATATGTTAATGAAGATTTTATCAGTCAAGCTTTATACCAATCAATAGCAGATGCTTTGGCTGATATCGATGGCTTTAACTGGGAAATAGACCCAAGAGATAGGGAAAGATTATGACTAGTAAAATTACACCAGCAAATATTTTGTTACCTGCACGCATGAGCTTGGTGACAGATGCCTTTGCCAATCTAGAGATTGCTGTGCTGCCATTTCCTTTTGTTCAAGTGGTTGCAGACTTTTGCCGGGATATAAAACAAGTCTTGTATCGTAGCAACAACAGAGAGGTTAGGCCGCCCTATCGTCAGTTAAATAATGCTCTGCTTGCCTGTGCATCTACGCTCACATACGGCTTTGAGTTTCATAGTTTTGACGAGGAAAGGAAGCTTTCTGTATATCAGGCGTTAGCTGTGGGAACACCAGAGAACCCATTGAAGACTCCCACACCCCAGCAAATACATCAATTAGTGATAATTTGGGCGCAGGAATGGACGAAGCAATATCGTGATAAAGGTAAAACAGATGAAGTGAATAGCGTGTGCGATCGCTTCCTCGAAAGGATAGCTGTAATGCCGCCTGATTGGGATTGGCAACGCATTAAGCCAGAGACACTTGTGCGCGATATCAACGCAGAGAAAGGATTGGGATTTCAAGCTATTCCCAGTCTTCTCGCAACCATGTTGCATGGTAAAAAGTGCATAATTCACTCTGGAAAAACAGAGCAGGAAATTCAATGGCGGAAAGTACAGGGAGGTGGTTCGAGTAAGGTTGGACTTTACCTAGTTAGTAAACCGTTTAAGGCGAATTACACGGATAAAAATGGCAAGGAAAGAGAAGGTTATTTTGCTTATCGCCTAGACTTTAATGTTGAGACGCAAGCAGGACGGCTCAATAACAACGGCAATTTAGAGCCGTGGATTTTCTTACATTTAAGTTGCCAGCGATATCCTCATGAACCCTTATTAGATGGCAATTATGGCCGTGACTTCTCTGTTCTCATGGGTATGAACAAGGCACGTTTATCCGATTACGAGGTAGATTCTACCCTAGTACGTCTGGTCATCGAAAACAACGGCAAAGAAACAGAGAATTTGTGGAGATTGCAACTGCCGGAAATGCTTGCATCCTTCAAGGCACGCGCTCTAGAACAGCCAGAAAATATTCTTAACAATCCCGCGACATTGGGTAATTTAAACAACTCAACTAACTGGGGTGATAGAGACGAATATTATCTAATTCATGTTGAAGGGTATGGGTACGAGCATGAGAAACGTAGACGAGGACACAGTATCAAAACGGGATTTAGTTTTCTAGAACGAGGCGATCTCATTGCACGGGTACTGGAACCGCTCAATGGCGTTTTAATACCAGATAATCCAATGCAATCTGATATTCCTACGCCATCTGGTCAGAAAGTACCATTAGCTATGCGCGATTACGAATTTATTTCTAGACCTCGTAAAGGACGCGAATTTTATCAACAAATTGTTGCTGATACTATTTGCCGAGCATTGCAAGGTAAACCAATGCATATTTTTCTTATTTATCGAGAACAAGATACTTATGAAGTGGTTTACCAGAAATTACGCGATGTATTCCTTCTCAATGAAAATGAAGATTTTCCAGCACACATTACAGTTTCAAAAATTTTGATTGATAATGCCAAGCTTTTAGAGAAATTTAATACAAATGGTTTTAGACCTAAAGATGGTAGCAGATTTGATGAGCAGATACGCGATCAGCATCAAAAAAAGCGAGACTTGTGGCGTAGCTTTTTTAAGCAACTTGCTATTCCTCTGATAAATTTTGAGACTAATCCCCACTGTTTAGCAATTATCGAAATTGGCCGAATCAAAACAAAGGGAGTTCTCCCCCAACAGAATATCAAAGGAGCTATTCGTGAAGCTTGTGTCAGAGAGGGAATTAGTTCTCAAATGATACAGACGGTTACAGCAAAATCAAATGATACAGAAGATGATGAAGACAAATCACCATCTTACAGCAAACCAGTAAAAGGGCGTGTGATGAATGCTGTACTCGATGGAACATTACGTCAAATTGGGGCGCTATACGGACTACCTTCTCAAGTTTATGGTTCAGCAAAGATACCGAAAGAAATTGCCCAAGACTTAGATGTAATTGCCTTTTATCGTCACAAAACTACCCAATATCAAGGTGATATTCACTATGCTCTTGCGGTTCGTTTGCGTGCAACGGGTGAGGTAGATGTACTACTTCCCGATGCTAATGATTGGATTCCTTACACACAGGCGGGAATTGCTGTCGGAAAAATTTTTGCTGAGGCACGTAGCGATCGCCAAGAAAATAAAAAGCGCCTTCAAAGTAAAATCAAGTTGAACGGTACACAATTAGTACAGTTTGTTGCACGCGTACTAACCAAACATTTAGACCGACCAACTATTGTTCTAATTGAAGCTGAAGGGTGGCGTAATGGACGCGGTGAAGACAATGATGGCAAAATCTGGCCCCAGTTGCAAAATGAGAACCTTTTGGCAAAACGCAACGTTCTCGACTTCTGCCATGTTCCTGGTAACAGTTGCGAGTATAAGCGTGACAATAAACAACTACAGAACTTATTAGCAGTAATTCGGATTCGCACTGGTAAAGAAACACCGCAGTACATTACCAATCGAGAAGCTTGGAACGAAGATTATCCAGCACGAGATTTCCAACATCTGAGCGGTTTTTACGATAAGTCAGCACCAGAACTACTACATTACTTCTCTGTGGGAAGGCTACCAAAAACACAGAAGGTGCAAGATGAAATGCCAATACCCGAACTTTATAAGCTTGGGTTCCAAGAGGATAAATACGGTGCTAACATTCCATTCAAACATCAACAGATGGTGGAGATAGTGCCGTTCTTTGTACACCCAGATTTTCAGACAGAAGAAGCTTTAAAGGCACTATGTCGAGTACCTCACTATTTAAGATGTTCACCTGCTTGGTCTATGGGAAATATCATTTTGCCATACCCAATGCATTTAGGGCAGAAACTCATAGAAGATCATCTGTGCATACTTGGTGTAAATTTCTAAATTTAACGTGAGGCATAACCAAAGGAATTTGTTATGCCTCGTATTCCTCAAGCTCTGAGCTAACGCTGCAAAAAAGCGCAATTGAGGCAGATGCCTGCGGTGGGAGGAGAAGCTGATTTGGAGGGGTTAGGTGCATTTGATCCAATGCCTTTTGAGATCGTCGCATTCAAGCGATCGCTAGAATAACTTTTACCCAGTTTATTACTAGCTGACTCGGTTGGGCTAAACTTTATTTTTACAACCAAACAAAACATACGATAAATCGATAGTCTTATAGTAGTATACTATGAGATTTGCATAGATGAGGATAAAAAATAAGGTATATCTCCCCAGTCCCCATTTGATTTGGAGGCAAGAATGTCAGAACCACGCTATGGTATTTGGCCCCCTCAATGCGCCAGATGAACCGATTGATGCTAGTTATGAACGCACGCGATCGCTAGTATTTAGAAGCAGAACGTTTAGAATATGTCGCAACCTTAGTCGTATAGCACCTTTTCAACTAGATAAGAAATTAACTTGCAATACTTAATGTTTGATAAGCTAACAATTAGAGTATCATGTTAACTGTAATTCGCCGTACACTCTTTGTATATATTATGCAAACTCTATCTACTGCATAAGTTAGTCAGACAAATCAGCGAGACCTCTGGTATAGCGATCGCTAACGCAATTTTATAGACAAAAAAGCAGATGAGCAAAACACGTGAGTAATAGTAGCTCATTGTCGAAGATAACACCGATGACAAATTAACCCGGATTTCTCACCACACCTCTCAAAGCCTGCGCTTGTGCAGGGGAGCAGGGGAGCAGGGGAGAGAACAAAAATACCAAGTTCTTTCCCCTCTGCCCCTCCGCCCCTCTGCTCCATCAAACGCCTGAAGCTTGTGAGAAATACGGGATTAAGTGGTGCTTAAAATGCAGGCGGGTGGATTTTTGCCTGTAGAAGCTGCTCACAGTGGTAAAGAAATTATGTTGACTGCTAAAAGGAGGACAAGGAATTGCTAACAGAAAATGAACTACAACTATCTGCTGATGTGCTAGTAATTGGTGGTGGTCCTGCCGCCGCATGGGCAGCATGGGCAGCCGCATCCCAAGGAGTCAAAGTCATCATTGTTGATAAAGGTTTTCTGGGTACGAGCGGTGCAGCTGCTGCTAGTGGTAACGGCATCATGGCTCCTTCTCCAGAGAATTGGGACAAAGTTTTATCGGAGCGTTATCGCGCAGGAAAAACCCTCGCTAACTCACGTTGGATTGAGCGTGTGATCGAAAAAACTTGGCTCAGTTTGCCCTTAGTAGAAGATTGGGGCTATCGTTTCCCCAAGGAAAATGGGGAATCTGTGCGCCAGAGCTATTATGGCCCTGAGTATATGCGGGTACTTCGCAAAAACCTCTTGCGTGTTGGTGTACAAATTTTCGACCAAAGCCCGGCTCTAGAACTTTTATTGGCTGACGATGGCTCAGTAGCCGGGGCAAGAGGTGTGCAGAGGCAACATCATCGTAGCTATACCGTTCGTGCTGGTGCAGTAGTCTTGGCAAATGGCGGTTGTGCATTCTTGAGTAAAGCATTAGGGTGCAATACTAATACCGGTGATGGGCTGCTGATGGCAGTGGAAGCTGGGGGGGAACTCTCTAGTATGGAAGCTTCCAATCACTATGCAATTTCGACCGCTTTTAATGCCACAGTGACGCGGGGTGTTCCCTTTGGCTGGGCTAGTTACACCGATGAAGCCGGTAACGATCTTGGTGGCTATATCGATGGTCGTCGCGATCCATCGTTCCTTCCCAATGCCCTCCTGAAAGGCTCCGTTTATGCCCGTTTGGATAAAGCCACACCTGAAGTCAAGGCAGTAATTGAAAAGTCTCATTTCATCTCTTTTCTACCCTATAAAAAAGCTGACATTGACCCCTATACAGAACGAGTGCCTGTAACCCTAATTTTAGAAGGTACAGTCCGTGGTACAGGTGGAATCCGTTTGACTGATGATAGTTGCGGTACAAAGGTTCCTGGACTCTACGCCGCCGGTGATGCTGCATCGCGGGAGTTTTTAGCCGGGTTAGCTTCTGGAGGCGGTGGCCCTAATGCTGCTTGGGCAATCTCTACAGGACAATGGGCTGGAGTTGGGGCAGCTACTTTTGCGAAAAGTTTGGGCGATCGAGCAAATGAACGGGTTGCGCGTCCTGCTGGTCAAGTGGGATTGCGATCACCTACGGTGGGCGGAACGCCATCGCCTATGGCGGGGCGTAGCCCATCGCCTTCACCATCTTCTGAATTCGATAGTGAGGCGATCGTGCGTGGTGTACAAGACCAGATGTTCCCGTTGGAAAAGAACTACTTGCGTTCTGAGCAGGGACTTCTGGATTCCCTGGCCAAATTAGAAACTCTGTGGCAGCAAGTACAAGGGAACCCGAAACAAGATACAGTGCGCGATGTAGAATTTTCTCGTCGAGCGGCTGCTCTGACGGCTGTAGCGCGATGGGCATACTTTAGTGCTTTACATCGCACGGAAACACGCAGCGAACATATTCGTATGGACTATCCCGAAACCGATCCAAATCAGCGTTATTACCAAGCAACCGGCGGCTTAGAAAGACTTTGGGTAAGGCGTGATTGGATAACAGAACCGCAAAGCGTCTACGCTACACCACCAGTACAAACCACTCAAACCACACCCTCTGTATCAAAGTTGTAGTAGGAGCAGAATCATGATCGAGCTTGTCAGCCATAAACTTTGTATCAATTGCAATCTGTGCGTCCAAGTATGTCCTACTAATGTTTTTGACTCTGTACCAAACCAACCACCTGCGATCGCGCGACAAGAAGACTGTCAAACTTGTTTCATGTGTGAGGCATATTGTCCTGCGGATGCGCTCTATGTTGCGCCTGAATCTCACACTAATGTTGCAGTCAATGAGGACGAATTAATTGAAAGTGGCATCATGGGTGAATATCGTCGCATCTTGGGTTGGGGATATGGCAGAAAAAACAATAGTGAATTAGATACTGCTCATAAACTACGCCAACTGCCGCGCCCCTATCAAAGTTAATTTCAGTAGGCTTGATTCTTAGGAAAGAAATACACCTAAGAATCAAGCCTTTGTAGCAAGTTTTTGGTCAGATATCGGCTCAATAGCACCCTGAAAAGTAATTTTTGTGACGTTATCAGAGTTTTCCTTGGCTGGAAAAGTTGCCTTAGTAACTGGAGCGGGACAAGGTTTGGGACTAGAAATTGCCAAATCACTTGCCAAAGCTGGTGCGCGTGTCATCGTCAATGGGCGAAATTTTGAAAGGCTGAATCAAGCAGTTGCAGTTATTGAATCAATTGGCGGATTAGGTTTTTCATTACCGTTTGATGTGACAGACGAAGTTGCGGTTCAAAGTGCGTTTATTGAGATCCGAGAAAAGCACGGCTATTTAGATATTTTGGTTAATAATGTGGGAATGCGCGATCGCCGTGGATTGTTTGAGTTTGAAATGGATGCAGTGCGTCGGTTAATCAATGCTGATTTAATTGCACCATTCAATTTGTCACGAGAAGCGGCAAAACTGATGATGCACAGGGGTGAAGGTCGGATCATTAATATTACGTCAATAGCAGGACAACTTGCAGGTGCGGGTGACGCAGTTTATACGACAGCTAAAGGAGGACTCGAAGCCCTAACCCGTACACTTGCCGCAGAACTTGGGGCTTTTGGAATTACAGTCAATGCAGTCGCTCCAGGCTTTTTTGCAACAGAGAGTAATGTTGATGTAGTTGCCGATCCAGCAGTCACAGAATGGTTGAAACATCGAACTTCTCTGGCGCGTTGGGGATCTCCACAAGAAATTACAGGCGCTGTTGTGTTCTTCGCTTCTCCAGCCGCATCTTACATCACGGGACAGGTTTTAGCTGTTGATGGTGGCTACCTTTCCCATTTCTGATTAATTGTTATTATCCGTAGACATACTTTTTCGGATCTTGCATTTGCAGCTTATCTGTGTGAATATTCTATGAGCCAAATACGGTAAATCACGCGATTTATCGTAGTATTTATATTGATTGTAGTTTAAATGTACTTATGCTCACTAAGTATTTACCACATCGACTGATGAGGATTGTCAGCAGCTTTCTTCAAAATTATGAAATATCCAGAATTGGTATATTTGCCTTATTCTTTACCTGTGGGTTAAGTTTGACTCTTGTGATATCTGCGTGTTCTGCTAACAATACAGGTAACTCTGTAGCAACACAGACAGCAAATCAAGGTGTAGTAGTTCGTATCGGCTATCAAAAAGCGGCGACTATTCTCAGCGCTCTCAAAAACCGAGGCAATTTAGCGCAAACTTTAACGACTGCTGGTGCTTCGGTGACATGGGCAGAATTTCCTGCCGGCCCACCCATGCTAGAAGCAATGAACGCAGGTAGTATTGACTTTGGCTATACAGGTGAATCACCACCAATATTTGCCCAAGCCGGAGGTACTCCCTTGCTTTATGTTGCTTACGATCCTTGGAGTCCCAAAGCTGAAGCAATTATTGTACCGAAAGATTCACCAATTAAAACGGTTGCTGACCTGAAAGGGAAAAAATTAGCCTTTGCTAAAGGCTCGAACACTAACTATCTTGTTGTCAAAGCTATAGAAGCTGCCGGATTAAAGTATAGTGACATTAAACCAGCACATCTAACACCAGCAGATGCCCGTGCAGCATTTACTGGTGGTAACGTTGATGCTTGGGCAATTTGGGACCCTTACCTAGCAGCAGTTGAACACGACACAAAGGTTAGGATATTAACAGATGCGACAAATTTAGCACCGAATCGGGGTTACTATCTTGCGCGTCAAGAGTTTGTTAAATCTCACCCAGATGTGTTGAAAACCCTGTTAGATGAAGTAAGCAAAGTAGATAAATGGGCAACAAATAATCCAGAAGAAGTTGCCAAGTTTTTAGAACCAGAGTTAGGGATTCCCGCAGCAGCATTAGAAATTGCCGAAAAACGGCGAAAATATGGCGTTTTACCGCTAACAGATGAAATAATCACTCAGCAACAAAACATTGCTGATACTTTTTACAAAATCAAGCTAGTTCCCAAGCAAATCCAAGTCAAAGATATTGTTTGGAACGGTAATAAATCTTAGAAGTTTCTCCCTACTCGCAAAAGCTTATGGACATCAATACCCAACAAATAAAAACTGATGTACTTGTCATTGGTGGCGGTACAGCCGGGACAATGGCTGGAATTAAAGCCAAACAAGCGAATCCCGATGCAGAGGTGCTGATCTTAGAAAAGGCTAACATCCGACGGAGTGGTGCGATCGCAATGGGTATGGATGGTGTGAATACCGCAGTCATTCCCGGCCATTCCACCCCGGAACAATACGTGCGCGAAATCACCCTAGCTAACGATGGCATTGTCAACCAAAAAGCCGTATATCAAACAGGCAAATTAGGTTATGAAGTTATCCAAGAATTAGAAAGTTGGGGCGTGAAATTTCAAAAAGATGCTCAAGGCAACTATGACTTAAAACAAGTGCATCGTGTGGGTAAATATGTCTTACCCATGCCAGAAGGAAAAGACCTCAAAACAATTCTTACCCGCCAAGTTAAACGCCACAAAGTCAAAGTCACAAATCGCGTCATGGCAACCCGCGTCTTAGTCAAAGAAGGACGTGCTATTGGGGCGGTGGGATTTGATGTCAGAAACGGAGATTATATAGTCATTCAAGCTAAAGCAGTCATCCTGTGTACAGGTGCTTGTGGCAGATTAGGATTACCTGCTTCCGGCTATCTCTACGGCACTTATGAAAATCCTACCAATGCCGGAGATGGCTATTCAATGGCTTATCATGCAGGTGCAGAACTTAGTAATATTGAATGCTTTCAAGTTAATCCTTTAATCAAAGATTACAATGGCCCCGCCTGTGCTTATGTCGCCGGGCCTTTTGGCGCACATACAGCCAACGCCGAAGGAAATCGCTTCATTAGTTGTGACTATTGGAGTGGTCAAATGATGTTGGAAATCTGGAAAGAATTAAATTCTGGAAAAGGGCCAGTCCAACTCAAAATGACCCATCTTGATGAAGATACAATTGCCGAAATCGAATCCATCTTGTGGGCGAATGAACGACCGAGTAGAGAACGTTTTCATCAAGGTAGAAATGAAGATTATCGCACTCACGGCGTAGAGATGCACATTTCCGAAATTGGCTTATGTAGTGGTCATAGTGCTTCTGGTGTATGGGTGAATGAAAATGCTCAAACAACCGTCACAGGTTTATATGCAGCCGGAGACATGGCCAGTGTTCCCCATAATTACATGATTGGGGCATTTGTTTTCGGTCGCATAGCCGGAACTCATGCCATTGAATATATCCAAGATTTGGATTTTGTCGAACCAGATACAGATTTTTTAGAAGCTGAAAAAGCCAGAATTTATGCACCTTTAACTCGCCCTAATGGTGTACCTCATACTCAGGTAGAATATAAATTAAGACGCTTAGTTAATGATTATCTGCAACCACCAAAATCAGGTAATAAAATCGAGATTGGTTTAAAACATTTTGTCCAATATCAAGAAATATTAGATTTAATGGGCGCTCGTGACCCTCATGAATTGATGCGTAGTCTAGAAGTTCACTTTATTCGTGACTGTGCAGAAATGGCAGCCAGAGCATCATTATATCGTCAAGAAACTCGTTGGGGTCTTTATCATTACCGTTTAGATTATCCCGAAAAGAATGATGAAGAGTGGTTTTGTCATGTCAACTTAAAGAAAGATGAATTAGGACAAATGGTATTGTTTAAGCGTCCTGTTGATACTTATATTGTGGGTGTGGATATAGATCGTGAAGTTTATGATATAGCAGCGAGATAAAAATGAAATATTTATTTTGGGATTTTGAGCATACACTAGGTTATCGTGATGGAATGTGGAGTGAAACATTACATTCAATTTTAATATTGAATGGAATCTACAATATAGATTTAGAAGATATTCGACCATTCTTGAAGAATATCTTTCCTTGGCACTCGCCTGAAACTCCCCATAGTTTATTGTTTAATGAAAAAACATGGTGGGAATACATGAATGAATACTTTGCAAAAATATATGAGAGAGTAGGGATAAATAGAAATCAGGCGATAAAATATGCTTTACAAGTCCAAAATGAATATAAGAATATTGAAAAATGGCATTTATATGATGATGTAATTCCTACTTTACAAGATACCATCAAGAATAATTATAAAAATATAATTTTATCAAATCATATACCTGAGTTACACGAAATCATAGAGCAATTAAATATTACAGAATACTTTGAAGAAATATATACATCTGGAAAAATTGGATATGAAAAACCCAACCTCAAATTTTATGCTCATGTCATCAATGATTTAAAGATTGAAAAAACAGAATGTGTAATGATAGGTGATAGCTACAATGCTGATATCGCTGGAGCTTTACGGGCAGATATACAAGCAATTTTAGTCAGGAAGCCTAATGATAAAAATTATAAACTTTATAGTCAAGATTTCAGAGGAATACTAAAAATAATTAGAAAAGTCTCAACTATGGAAGAAAGTATTTTCGTAAATTAAAGAATTCAATGAGTTATAAAGCCATAATTTTCGACCTCGATAATACACTATTAAATTTTGAAATATGTGAACGTCAAGCTATTCTTGGTGCCTTGGAAGCTTGTACAATATCTTTGGATTTACATGGGATAAGTGAAAATGTTTTTCTGCAAGCATTTGAAACTTATAATTCCAAGTACTGGAGACAGCGAGAAATCTTTTCTCCTAGTGAGTTAATCGAGATGTCTTATCGAAGTACACTTGCTCAATTAGCTATACAAACAGATCAAATCAGCAATCTTAGTCAAAGTTTTTGGCATATTTTTAATCATTCGGGCGTAATGGAACCTGATGTAAATGAAGTACTAACTGCTCTCGCAGGTAATTATCGTTTGGCTGTCATTACGAACGGGTTTGTATCAGCGCAACTACCCAGAATGCAAGCTGCTGGAATTGAGCATTTTTTTGAAGAAGTTGTAGTTTCTGAAGCAATTGGTTTTGCCAAACCATCTCCTCAGATATTCCATCATGCTTTATCTAGGTTAAATTTAACATCAGCACAAGTTCTTTACGTTGGAGATTCTCTTACTCATGATTATGCGGGAGCAACACAAGTCAAAATGGATTTTTGCTATTACAACAGAAAAAATCAAAATTTACCACAAGAAGCAAAACCAAAGTTTATGATCAGTGAACTCTTAAATTTGCTGGAATTGTTTAACTAACAAAATTTTGATTTTTTCATCTAAAGTTAAATTTTAAATAGTTCATTTTAAATTATTTTTAAGAATTTTCTAATATGTCTATATATAATTCAATTGGTCAACAATACTCAAAAACTCGCGTTCCTGATATCCGTATTGTCAACAAATTAATTGATTTACTCAATTTACCCAAAGATAGCATTATTGCTGATATCGGCGCTGGTACTGGTGGTTACAGTCTAGCGCTAGCTAATAAAGGATTTCTTGTTAATGCTGTTGAACCTTCTGTAGTTATGCAAAAACAAGGAGTAGAACATCAGCAAATTAAGTGGTTTACTGGCTATGCAGAAAATTTACCTCTACCAGATAAGTCTGTTGATGCTGTTGTAAGTATCCTAGCAATTCATCACTTTTCTCATCTCGAAAAAGCTTTTCAGGAAATGCACAGAATAATTAGAGATGGGGCAATAATTTTGTTAAGTTTTGATATTAGATTAGCTCAGAAAATATGGCTTTATGATTATTTTCCATTTTTGTGGGAAGATGCGTTACGATTTTTACCACTTAACAAACAGGTTAATTTAATTCAGAGTAATACTAAAAGACGTGTTGAAGCTATACCCCTTTTTTTACCATACGATTTATCTGATTTATTCGCAGCAGCGGGCTGGAGACGGCCAGAGTTATATCTTCAACCAGAAGTACGTGCAGGAATATCATCTTTTGCGTTAGCTAATCAAGATTTAGCAGAACAAGGAGTAAAGTTACTTGCAGCAGATTTAAGTAGTGGGGAATGGACGAAAAAATATGGTGATATTCACAATTTGACAGAGATTGATATAGGCTATCGTTTTGTCCGTGCAACGCTGGATAACTAAATAATTGTAATTTTAAATTATATTATGACAAATAAAGTTACTGTAGGTGAGAAAATTAAAATTAGACAAGCTGAGATTAAAGATGTAGAGCAAATTGCTAGTCTTTGCGAACAACTTGAATATTCTGTGACAAATCAACAAATAGAGCAACGCCTTACTAAAATTAAAAATAACGATGCTCATATTGTGTATGTTGCCACTGTAGAAGATGAATATGTAATTGGTTGGGCGCACGCTCATATTTGTGAATCAATAGTTATTCCAACTCCAGCGCTTATTTTGGGATTAGTTGTAGATAAAAATTATCGTCATAGTGGAATTGGACGTTTTTTGATGCAGCAAATTGAACAGTGGGCTTCTCTGGCTGGATGTGATAGTGTTCTGCTACGTTCTAATATTAAACGCAAAGAAGCTCACTTGTTTTATGAAAAAATTGGCTATACCAATATCAAGCAATCATTAACTTTTTATAAAAAATTGCTGTAGTGATAAATATGTAGTGCGATCGCTATCTCCTGTAGGTTGGGTGGAACGTAGTGGAACCCAACACATGATATTGGGAAAGCAGAAAATATTTACACTATAATAATCTC
>NZ_JBALEO010000092.1:0-48456 GCF_036918015.1 Nostoc sp. | reverse complement strand
CGCAGTTTCACCAATTTTAGGCGATGTAGCGGTAATTGTTGGTGTTTCACCAATCTCAGGTGATGTAGCCGTAAATGGTGCGATCGCAGTTTCACCAATTTTAGGCGATGTAGCGGTAATTGTTGGTGTTTCACCAATCTCAGGTGATGTAGCCGTAAATGGTGCGATCGCAGTTTCACTTATCTCAGGCGATATAGCGGTAATTGTTGGTATTTGAGAAAACTCTGGCGATGTGGCGGAAAGTGGTGCGATCGCAGTTTCACCAATTTCAGGCGATGTAGGAGTAATTGTTGGTATTTGAGAAAACTCTGGCGATGTGGCGGTAAGTGGCGCGATCGCAGTTTCAAAATTCTCAGGTAATGTAGGAGTAATTGTTGGTATTTCAACAATCTCAGATGATGTGGCGGTAAGTGGTGCGATCGCAGTTTCAACAATCTCAGGTGAGGTAGGAGTAATTGTTGGTGTTTCAACAATTTCAGGTAATGTAGCGGTAATTATTGGTGGTTCACCAATCTCAGGTGGTGTGGTGGTAAGTGGTGCGATCGCAGTTTCACCAATCTCTGATGATGTAGGAGTAATTATTGGTGTTTCAACAATCTCAGGCGATGTAGCCAGAGGTGGTGCGATCGCAGTTTCAAAATTCTCAGGAGATATAGCGGTAATTGTTGGTGTTTCAACAATCTCAGGCGATGTAGCCGTAAATGGTGCGATCGCAGTTTCACCAATCTCTGATGATGTAGGAGTAATTATTGGTGTTTCAACAATTTCAGGTGATGTAGCTAGAAGTGGTGCGATCGCAGTTTCATTAATCTCTGATGATCTGGAGGGAATTGTTGGTATTTCAACAATCTCAGGTGGTACTAAAATGGGCTGACTTTCTGTAAACTCGCTATTCGTACTCTCAATATAGCTGTCACGTTGTAGTGAAGTCAGATTTGCTGAGATATCTGAGACATTAACCAACATAGCAGACTGGGACTCTGAAATTACTAACGCTTCATTATTATCAGAGTTTCTGAATAAACTAGGTGCATCTTCAATATCGGCTGAGGTAGGTGTTAACTGAACAGGTATACTCGCTAGAGTCTCACTTGAAACATTGGAATCAATTTCTTGTTGTATTACAATAGGATTTTTTGCGACTGAAGACTCAGAATTAGGTACAGCAATATGCTCTCCTACAGTATTTTCATCATTCGCAAAAGGATGGAGTAAAGTAGGTGTATCATCAAGTTCAGGTGAGGTCAGCGCTGACGGCAAAGCTAGAGAATGATTAATGACAGCATTATCCAGTTGCAATGTGGGTATTTCCAAATTAGCCTCAGCAGACAGAGACTCATCTGATGCTAATAAGCTATCTTCTTGACCATTAATAGTAACATTGCTTTGAACAATATTCTTACCCACAGATGATTTGACTGCTTTTTTAGATTTGGATTTGGATTTTTTCTCAAGGGGCTTTTGAGATTTATTTATTTTTTTTGATTTAGATTTATCTTTAATATTTATTTGTAGTGAGGTATCATCACTCGGTTTTTTATCAATCCGATTTGGCAGTATCTCTGGAATACTTTTTTTTACTATTTCACTAGTATTAACATCACTATTTTCTGGTAGAGCTATTGAATCAAAAGAATCAGATTCCAGTAATGGCAAATCACTATTTATATCTTGATTATCCCAACTATCCCAACCTATTAATGGTTGTATCGATGGTTCATGTTCACGAAATAAGAAAAATTTAGAGGATTTAACTAATGGTAGTTTAGTTTGTATGGGACTAAGAAAATTACTTCGTGAATGCAGAAAATGAGACTGTTTTCTCAATACCATTCTATCAGAAGTAGATAATGATGATATTACCCCAAGGGGATGAATATTGTTTCCTAGTGGAGATTGAATAATTTGCATAGTTATCGTTTAAAAATAGCCAATTAGCTAGAAACGAAATATCCACTTTTTTGATTTCGTTGTACAGAAGTGCCTCCTCCTGTAGACCTTGCAACTTGTAAGCCTTCATAAGCTAAAGTTAATTCTTCAATGGCAACTGCCTTGCCGTCTGCTTGGAGTGCAGGTGTTTTCCAGGTTATAGGAATAGCACCAATTAAAGTCCAACTCATCATCGTTTCACCGGCTTGATTGAAAATCAAAATATTGACATTGCGTCGAGATGTTTTCTTTTGTTCATCAAAAACTGCATTCATCCAATTCCAAAAACCTGGATGGTCGGTAACTCCACGTTTAAGAGTGATGTCTGCAAATTCTGTATGACCTAAATAAATTCTTTGTTGGTCGTTGACACCACCTTCCTGAAAAACATTTTTCTTAATTTGAATACTTAATCCTGTACATTCAGCGAAAGACGCAGCAATAGAACTATCTATTTCTACATAGAAACGATTAGTAGTAACATAATTTAATTCGTGAGTAATGTTGCCGTTATTAGCGCCTGTAGCCATCACAACCACCTTTGAGAATTATAATTACCGAGTCTTTCTCGCTGCGATCGCAGGTCTTCTAGTAAAAGTTTATATACGCGCTCTGTGAGTTCGTTCAGCAGCAGTGAGTCGTTGAGATATTTATTTGCCGTTTTAGCCGCCTTGCTAGCATCAGAAGTCTCTGAAACCCCGGCGTATCCAGCAGCACCGCCAACATCTCCATCGAACGTGAAAAAATTTTGTTGCTGATTTGAGTCCATAAATTAAAAAACTCTCCCTAAATCCAGGCTAAAGGTACTGCATCAGAATCAAAAGTAGCCAAAAGTCGAACTTAAGTTTTTACCTAAATTTAGACTTTCGATAAATTGTGTTGTGAGTGCGATCGCTGTACTCTAGCTAAATGTTAATAACAGCAAGATATTCATCTAGCTACTGCTTGGGGATCTGGAGAAGAAAATGAGAGAACACGTCAGCCGCCAGAAAAAAACTACTACAGGCTTCTCAATCCCATCCTTAAAACACCCGACACGCGGCTTTGGTTTGGAGTCGTCGGCAATTTCACGCCAAGCGGTTCCTGAAATACAACCACTTACTCACGATATCAGTCGCATACCACTGCGTACCCAAGCAAAACTCTCAATTAGCCAGCCTGGAGACATTTACGAACAGGAAGCTGATAGCGTTGCACAGCAGGTAATGCAAAGAATGGCGCAACCTGTAAATCGTCAGTCTATCCAACGTCAAGAAATGCCAGAGGCGGTGAAGCGATCGCCATTAGAGAAAACGCAGGAAGATTCCTTTTTAGAAACATCTGCTGAACCGATACAGCAACCCATCCAGAAAAAAGAAAGCCTTACAGGAGCAATTACGAGCTTGACGACTGCTTTATCAAGTGGGCACGTAGTGCAACTGAAAGTCAAGATTAAGGGTAAACAAACAAAATCATACGCAAACTTTGGTGCTTTTAAAAAGTCCCCGCTCTATAAGCCACTCATAATCAGTCTCACGAAATATTCTCCAGAGGTAGTTGAATTCCACCTCAAACAGCTCTTTTCCACGGATGCAGAATTTGAAAACGAACAACATTTTACGGAAGCACTAACTTATGACATAGAACATAAGAGTATGCCGGATCAGGAACACACCTTACAGGAGCAGTACATGACACTTTACGGCTGGAAAAAACGCGAGACTGGAACGCAGTCAGCAACGGATGCTGAAGCAGGTGAAAGCGAACCTGAAACATTGAAGGTATACCGGACAATGAAATTAGAGGATTGGAAAGAACTTGAAGGAGGTAATCACGCGAAGCTAAGTGGACATTTAGGAGACTTCAAACAGGCTCAAAACTACTTATATCGTAAAAGCCCTGAGCCTAAAGTACTTGTAGAATTTACACTGCGTCCCGGAGCCGAACGGGAGTTGTTTAGTAGTGCGATAATGGCGTTCCCGGATGTAAAGGGAAAGACTGTGCCAAATTCGATAAAAAGCACATTGATAAAAGAAGGGGGGAGCGACTCATTTGCAAAGGCCTCAACGAATGAGGGCACAGCACCAAACAAGGTTGGGGTTAAATCAGAGGGTGGTGAAGCTGGGTTTAGTCTGGGGATCGGTGGTGGTACATCGCCTGAAGTCTTTATGGGGCTAGTTGCAAACATGAGCGTCGTTGGGAGATCGGAGGCAGAAGAGAAAGCAGAAGGTTGACCTGACCATGTAGCAAACGATCGCTCTTTGAGTGAATTGCTTGATGAGTGCGATCGCTGTACTCTAGATATTAGTAATAGCCAAATAGTCATCCACCTACTGCTTAGGCATCAGGAGAAAAAATGAGAGAACGCATAGTCCAGCCCAAAAAAGCTACTACTGCTTCCTTCTCAATACCTTCACTCAAACAACCGACACGTGGTTTTGGTTTAGAGCCCTCTGGTGCTTCATCCCAAGCAGCAAATGAGGTGCGATCGCGAAATTTACCTTTAATGCACGATATCAGTCGAATATCACTGCGTCCCCAAACAAAACTCACGGTTAACCAGCCAGGAGATGTTTATGAGCAGGAAGCTGATAAAGTAGCACAGCAAGTGATGCAGACGATGAGCGAGCCTGTAAGTAAACAGTCTGTGCAACGGGAAGCATTGCCAGAGGAAGAAGAAGAATTACAAATGAAATCTCTGGCGGATACCAATACTTCGCTACAACGGGAAGCATTGCCAGAGGAAGAAGAAGAATTACAAATGAAATCTCTGGCGGATACCAATACTTCACTACAACGGGAAGCATTGCCAGAGGAAGAAGAAGAAGAATTACAAATGAAATCTCTGGCGGATACCAATACTTCACTACAACGGGAAGCATTGCCAGAGGAAGAAGAAGAATTACAAATGAAATCTCTGGCGGATACCAATATTTCACTGCAACGTCAGGGTGGTGGGGTTCCAGCCACATCTGACTTAGAAACTTCAATCCAGCAGGAACGGGGAAGTGGACAGACACTCTCAGACGATATCCGCCAACCAATGGAGCAAGCTTTTGGGACTGACTTCAGCAGTGTCAAAATCCACACAGATAGCCGCTCTGACCAACTCAACCAATCCATCCAGGCTCGTGCCTTCACTACAGGACAAGATATATTCTTCCGTCAAGGAGAATATGCTCCAGAGAGTCATGGAGGAAAGGAACTACTTGCCCATGAGTTAACTCACGTTGTCCAACAAAATGGTAGTGCGCTTGGGCGTAAATTGCTTCCTGACCAGGAGATTAAAAAAAAACAATAATCCAAGCCAAAACCCTTCTTAACTCCCCTTCTGGGTATCAACCAGTAATCCAGCGTAACCCTTTTGAAAAGCTGAAAAAATTCTTTTCCAAAGGCGGTGGCGATGAAATAGAAGAAATACAGGTGAACGGGGAGGACTGGAAAAAATACTTGGAGTTAGATATCTTGACGATGCAGCCTAGCGATATCATAACGGACAGGCAATTTGGGCATAATTTATATATAAATATCAGATGGTACAACAAATCGCAAAAAAGATTGCGCCTTTTGACACCGCCACCACTGGAATATTTTGAGGAAATAACAAAGATCGCGACAGACAACGGCGGCAATAGAACTACAGGAACAGAATCGCTGGATCAGTACGCAAACAGGCCAAATTCTAATACTTTCCGTAGCTACGCACTCGGAACTCAGGGCATGATTATAGATCCAGGTAAGTCGCTCACGGCAAGATTTCTTGATCCGCCGCAGATCACAATCACACAAGATTATAAATCCCGCACAGTTAAGTTCAAAATCGGGTTACAGGGGTCGCAACAGTGGCTAACTGGTGTGCAGCGACTAACGTGCGAGAATAACAAGATCATAGAGCATGAGTTTATCCCAACAAGACTCAGGGCTGGCTAACCTGGATTTCTCACTTGTGAGAAATCCAAGGGGTGTGGGAGGTGTGGGGAGTGTGGGAGGATGGGGAAGAAGTCTTACCCTCCACACTCCCCACACTCCTCTTCCCCTGAAGCCTACACTATGCGTGAGAAATCCGGGCTAATACCAATTCTGTATGAAGATGCGCCAAACTAGATGAGGAACGAACCGCAAAGGACACAAAGAAGAAAGAAAATTTGGCGCAGCCTTACAAAGAAATGGTATAAGAACTACGGCACAATTAGTTTTTATAAACTATTAATTATCTTGCAAAAGTCCCATCAGAAATTAAAGATTCTTGAATAATGACTAATAACGCTTAAGAAGCCGATCGCTGCTGGTCAATTTGCAGTGGAATATTTTCCCGCACTAGTTGCCAAAAATGTTTGATGGGGGGAATTTGCAGACGGTCTTGAGTTGTTACCATAACTACCCGACGAGTCAAACTGGAACCATCTGCTAAACCACTAGTATTATTGCTGGCTAAGGAACGAATCGCCAGGGTAGGGTCAAGACGAGCTTCCAATAATGCTGATTGAGGTAGTAAAGCTATCAGTTCTCCTTGGCGCACGACTCCCCGAAAGGCATCTAGGGTATTTACCTCTAAAGCCGACTGGAGTGTAGCTTCCATCCGCTCAAATCTATCTTGGATTAAGCGTTGCATCCCATAGCCATCTTTAAAAACCACTTGGGGATAACGA
This sequence comes from Nostoc sp., assembly GCF_036918015.1. Classification (GTDB taxonomy): domain Bacteria; phylum Cyanobacteriota; class Cyanobacteriia; order Cyanobacteriales; family Nostocaceae; genus Nostoc. Next base: position 41,899 of record NZ_JBALEO010000092.1, on the reverse strand, counting down.
ATTAGCTCCGACCAAGGGATGAATTCATATTGTGCTAGGGGATGATTCGCTGCGGTTAAAACTTCTATAGGTTCATCGTAAAGTACTTCTACCACCATTTCTCTACTGGTGGTTAAAAAGCGATTATTCATCACAATTGCTAAATCTACCAATCCATCTTTGAGGACTTTCAGGGCGCGATCGCTCCCCAATGAAGTCACTCGCAATTGCACATCTGGATAATCATGACAAAATTTTTGCAACACTGGTGGTAAGTAAGATCCACATAGGGAGTGAATCACGGCAACACAAAGTTCTGGTTGCTTTCCGGCAATTAAATCAGCCAATTCTTCTGTAGCAGTCTGCCACTCTTGGCAAATTTTGCGGACGCGGGGTAACAAACGTTCACCTCCTAACGTCAGTTTGGCATGAGTGCTTCTGTGAAACAGTTCTATCCCCAAATCTGCTTCTAATGCTTGGATTTGGCGACTAATTGTCGATTGAGTAACACCAGATGTTCGCGCTGCTTGTTGAAAGCTGCCGGTTTGGGCGATCGCTAGAAAGGCTTGCAACTGCTCTAGGCGCATTTTTATGTAGCCTGAATTACATTTATCAGTTTTATTAAGTTAACGGATTTTTATCCACAATTTAGTAGAGTTTGTTACAGCTTTTTTTCTCTGATTGATATTTAAGTAAATCAGATTTGACCGCCTTTGTCCTGAATGATGCGCTTTGCACCGATTTTTTCGGTAAATTTCGCCAAAAAAAATAATAGAGGGCACAAACTACATCTGTACCCTCCTAAAGTGTGTGTGGTGAATACTATTTTCTGGAGCGAGAACCTGCTACTTCATCAGGATCGCCATAAGCCCGGACTTTTTCGCGATTACGTAGTCCAGCTAAACCAGCTAAACCTAGCAAACCTAGCCAACCAAAATTGAAACCGCGATCGCTAGTTCTTTCGGAAGTTACGACGCCTGTATTCCTGTTAGTACCTGTGGCATCAGTGCCCGTGCCTGTAGTATCAGTACCTGTTGTGCCAGTACCTGTGGTATCAGTGCCCGTGCCTGTTGTTCCAGTGCCTGTGGTATCAGTACCGCCAGTACCTGTTGTTCCAGTACCTGTTGTTCCAGTACCTGTTGTTCCAGTACCTGTTGTTCCAGTGCCTGTTGTGCCAGTACCTGTTGTGCCAGTGCCTGTTGTGCCAGTGCCTGTTGTGCCAGTACCTGTGGTATCAGTACCTGTTGTGCCAGTACCTGTGGTATCAGTACCTGTTGTGCCAGTACCTGTTGTGCCAGTGCCTGTTGTGCCAGTACCTGTTGTGCCAGTGCCTGTTGTGCCAGTGCCTGTTGTGCCAGTGCCTGTTGTGCCAGTGCCTGTTGTTCCAGCGCCTGTTGTGCCAGTGCCTGTTGTGCCAGTGCCTGTTGTTCCAGTGCCTGTTGTTCCAGTGCCTGTTGTTCCAGTGCTACCACTGGAGCTTCCGCTACCGGAGCTTCCGCTACCAGAACCCCCACTACCGGAGCCTCCACTTTGGGCAGAAACTGAAGGAGGTAAGGATACAGAAGCGAAACTGATGGCAAAGACAGTAGCTAAAACAGCTTTAGATAAATCGAAAGGCTTCATGCTTATGGTTCCTTTTATGTTCTAGATTTGTGTGGTTAATTGATTTACAAAAGCAATATTGTCTCTTCAATCCACTGCTAAATTAGGTAAATTCTGAAAAGATAGATTGAAGAGTGTTTACTTAGCTTCTTGTGGAAAAGTCGAAAGGATTTGAAAATACCACAGCAACTTACTATTCGTCACATTAAGCAAAATAACTCATAATCAGTAATTACTCTTTCAGGATTAAGAACCTACGAACAAATTCGCTTGTTCAAAACAATAGAAACTAAGTATTGTATTTACTTCTATCCATGCCATTTTATTTAATTACTTATTGTGAATTATTTTGTTCCTGTTAGATAGCATGAGTGTTAGTTTTCGCCGGACTTCTACTTAACTAAAAACTTTATACAGCCAGATGCTGATAGCAGTTGAGACTCTATTAAGAATACTTCACAATACTATTTCACCTGAGAACTTATAACTTCATACTCAAGATGTGTCTTGCTTTAGACTTAAGGAATACTTTTATTGTCAGTTAAGTAGGACGGCGTAAATAATTAAAGGTTTGTAGCAAGGTTTTTAGTCCTCTCTTCTCTACGGCACGCTGCACTTCTCTACGAGACGCTGCGCGTAGCTTGCTTCCACGTTCGCGGAGCGTGCCGTAGGCAAGTGGTACGACTCCGCTCAGTGACCACACTAACGAGACGCTACGCGATTAAAAGTTGACACTGAAATTTACCATTCGGCTAAAGCGATCGCAATTCCTTGTTTTAAATCTGGTGTGATTGCGTCATTATTTGCTAACTGCTGCAATTGTTGATGTGTGGCTTCCCCATCCAGATTTTTTAGTGCTGCGATCGCATGTAGTCTCACCGATGCATTAGAATCGCCTAGCAGCGAAATCAATGGTTCAATTGCTTGCATTTCGCCTAACTGTCCTAAAGATAAGGCGATCGCACTTTTGATTTTAGCAATCTCTGTGGCTGGATGGTGCGTTCGCGGAGCGTCTCGTAGAGAAGCTTGCCGTTCGCGTAGCGTTCCGCAGGAAAGGCATCGCAGTATTTGCAGTAAGATTTCTGTCGCTGGTGTAGTTAACTGCGGTTTTTGGACTCGTCCCAAAACTGTGACAATTTCTTGCCATACTGTCTCGGAAGTGCTTTGATTCAGTGCTGTTTGCAAATATTCCAAACTCGATAACGTCCCCACCCAACTTAAAGCGCGGATGGTTTCTAATTGCAGCGTTATTGGTGTCTGGGGTGAAATCAGCAAATCAAATAAGTGTTTGGCAGCGTCATCACTACCAATTCGAGAAAGGGTAACTGCGGCTGCACAACGAACATCAAGGTTAAAGTCGTAAAGTTTGGGTTGCAGTCTCGTTATTAAATCTAATGCTTGGTGTAAGTCGGGGCGAAAACCTAAACCAAGCACTGCTGCACGCCTGACTGTGGCGGCTGTATCATCCAAAGCTTTTAATAATACTGGCGGTACACGTTCGTCATGAAAACTGCTGAGGGCTTCAATTGCAGCGGCGCGGATTGCTGCTTGTGGATCTTGCACTACACTCAACAGCGGCGTGATGGTTTCTGGTTGCCGAATACAACAAAGCGATTGCACTGCTAACAATCGTGTATTTTCATCTAATAGAAGTTCAGTTAGTGAAGCAATGGCAACAGTACCCATTTGTGCCAGTGCTGTCGCTGCGATCGCTTTGAGTTCTTCATCCTCATCATTTTTCAACAATTCAACTATTGACGCGATCGCTTCTGGGTGTTTAAATTCGCCCAAAGTCCTGGCTGCATACCAACGCAACTCTTCTTCTGTGTCTTCATCTTCTAATATTTCAATGAGATGTGGGATGGCAATATTTCCTAAGTTAGTCAATACTTTGGTGATTTCCCAGCGTTGCTGAAAATCCCCCATCTCTAACATTGAAAGTGTTAATTTCAGGAGATATTCTCGATTTTTAACTATCTCTGGATCTTCCGAGTCTGCCCCTAAAATCAACTGTTGCAAATATTGAATTAGTGATGACCAATCAGCGGCATTATGTGCTGCCTCGGCTTGTACCAAAAGCTGTTTGATGTTACTCACAATATCTTGCTTTAATTATCATCTTCTGCCCTCTGCCCTCTGCCCGGTTGTTGAGTTTCGACTACGCTCAACTGCCGCGTAGTCGAAACACTGCCCCCTGCCTCCACTAAGTTGGCTTGACTACAACCGAATTACCCTCAATCTTGGCGGCGTAAGTTTTTAGTGGATCTGTTGCTGGGCCTTTTTGCACTTTACCATCGGCTCCAAATTCCGAACCATGACAGGGACAAGCGAATTTTTTTGCATCAGCTTTCCATGCTACAGTGCAACCTGCATGAGTACAGGTAGGGTTAACAGCAGTTATTCCGGCTTTAGATGTGCCGACTACCAGCACAGGCCCAGCAGGTGAGTCTTTTGCTAGCAATTGACCTGTTTTATCTAATTCTGCCGATGTACCTACTGTTTGCCAATCTTTAGATACTGGAGTTGTTTGAGAAGAACAAGCTGCGATCGCTACAGGTAGAGAACTCGCAATCAAACCCAAACCTACCCAATTAATAAAATCACGACGTTTCATAGCTGCTGAAATAATATCTAAGTTTTAGCTAACATCTGCAATTCAATTTTGGATTTTAGATTTGGGATGAATCTATGGCGATCCAAAATTGCTTCAGTCATCTCAAATACCGTTGATTAAGCGTTCTACATCGTTCATTGATGACTTTAATGTAAAAAGTGCATAGTATTCATGCGTTTTTTGTAGATTTTCCCAAAAAACGTAACATTTTATACGATTTTAACAAAAATCTCATCTTAAGTTATGAGTATCGAAATTGTTACATGAACATTATCTAAACCTGCTTGACAAATTCCCAAGATGTAAGTGGCCACAAATTTTCTTTAACTAACCACGGATTTGAAGTTTCGCGTAGGAATGTTCTTGAGTAAAAATAATCAGCCGTAGTTAAATATTAAGTTTTTATTCCCTAACCCTCGTAGATACAACACCTGATGTAACTACGGATTGATTGGTATTGGGAAATTACGACCACAGTTCCCGATCATATCAGTAATTTGCAACGAGATTCAGCCTCATGACAGACACAGCAACTACCACTAACCTTAATAAGTTTGAGAAATTAAAAGCAGAAAAAGATGGACTCGCCATCAAGAGTGAAATAGAGAAATTTGCCGCTTTGGGTTGGGAGGCGATGAACGAAACAGATCGCGATCATCGACTCAAATGGGTAGGCGTGTTTTTTCGCCCAGTTACTCCAGGCAAGTTTATGATGCGGTTGCGGATGCCTAACGGTATTCTTACTAGCAGCCAGATGCGTGTTTTGGCCCAAGTAGTGCAGCGTTACGGTGATGATGGTTGCGCTGATATTACTACCAGACAGAATATTCAATTACGGGGGATTAGGATTGAAGATTTACCAGATATCTTTAATAGATTTCACGCAGTTGGTTTAACCACTGTGCAGTCAGGAATGGATAACGTCCGCAATATTACAGGCGATCCTGTGGCGGGGTTAGATGCAGATGAGTTGTACGACACGCGAGAGTTGGTACAACAAATTCAAGATATGCTTACCAATAAAGGGGAAGGAAACCCAGAGTTTAGCAACTTACCACGGAAGTTTAATATTGCGATCGCAGGTGGACGAGACAATTCGGTTCATGCTGAAATTAACGATTTAGCTTTTGTGCCAGCATTTAAAAATAGTGCTGAGTGCCGAGTGCTGAGTGCTGAGTCTTTTTCCCACTCAGAACTCATTTTTGGGTTTAACGTTTTAGTTGGTGGCTTTTTCTCAGCTAAACGTTGTGAGGCGGCGATTCCTCTAAATGCTTGGGTGGCTCCAGAAGATGTAGTAGCTTTATGTAGAGCGGTTTTGGAAGTATTTCGCGATCGTGGACCACGTGCTAATCGGCAAAAATCCCGCTTGATGTGGCTAATCGATGAATGGGGTGTAGATAAGTTTCGAGCAGAAGTAGAAAGCCGTTTGGGTAAATCATTATTACCCGCAGCCGCAAAAGACGAGATCGACTGGGAAAAACGCGACCACATCGGGGTATATAAACAAAAGCAAGCCGGATTAAATTACGCAGGTTTACATATTCCTGTTGGTCGGTTGTATGCCGAAGATATGTTTGAAATCGCTCGTCTGGCAGAAGTTTACGGCACTGGCGAAATCCGTTTCACAGTTGAGCAAAACATTGTTATCCCCAATATTGCTGAGTCGCGTTTAGCAACATTTTTAACAGAAACGTTGCTAGAAAGATTTTCAGTTAATCCTGGTTTATTGGCGCGATCGCTAGTATCTTGCACAGGCGCACAATTTTGCAACTTTGCCCTGATTGAAACCAAAAATCGCGCCCTGGCAATAATTAAAGTCTTAGAAGAAGAGTTAACCTTCACCAACCCAGTACGAATTCACTGGACAGGTTGCCCCAACTCCTGCGGACAGCCGCAAGTTGCAGACATCGGCTTGATGGGAACTAAAACTCGCAAAAATGGCAAAACCTTGGAAGGTGTTGACATCTATATGGGCGGCAAAGTTGGCAAAGATGCCCATTTAGGAACTTGCATCATCAAAGGCATACCCTGCGAAGACTTGCAGCCAATATTGCAAGATTTACTAATCAAAAACTTCGGGGCGAAACTCAAGCAAGAAGCCTTACTAGTTGGTAACGGCTAGTACTTATCGGGGGTATTCGGCATTGGGTAAAACTCATACCTCGACCTTAAAGGCTTAACCTTCAACCTTAAAGGCTTAACCCTCGACCTTAAAGACTTAACCTTCGACCTTAAAGACTTAACCTTCGACCTTAAAGACTTAATCCTCGACCTTAAAGACTTAATCCTCGACCTTAAAGACTTAATCCTCGACCTTAAAGACTTAATCCTCGACCTTAAAGACTTAATCCTCGACCTTAAAGGCTTAACCCTCGACCTTAAAGGCTCATTTTTTCTTACCTCTTCACCGTATTTTATTCAATTAGAAAGATTGGAATGCTTAAAAACTTATTTTCATTTAGCGATCGCTACCGGATCTTACATCAGACTTGGTTTGCTTTCTTTCTCACCTTTGTTTGTTGGTTCAACTTTGCCCCCTTCGCTACAACCATTGGCAGAGAACTACATCTAGCACCAGAACAAATCAAAACTTTAGGCATCTGTAACCTCGCCCTCACAATTCCCGCACGACTAATTATTGGGATGCTTCTGGATCGTTTTGGCCCCAGAATCACCTACTCAATCCTGTTGATGTTTGCGGTTGTTCCTTGTTTAGCAACAGCGCTAGCACAAGATTTTAATCAACTAGTCATCAGTCGTTTGCTGATGGGGATTGTCGGATCTGGGTTTGTAGTTGGTATCCGCATGGTGTCCGAATGGTTCCAGCCGAAAGAAATGGGAATTGCTCAAGGTATTTATGGCGGTTGGGGCAACTTTGGGGCTTTTGGCGCAGAATTTGCCTTGCCGATACTTGCAGTTTCTACGAGCTTTTTCGCTGGTGGTGCTTCCAACTGGCGATTTGCGATCGCACTTACAGGGATTATTGCAGCCATCTACGGCGTAATTTATTACAATAGCGTCCAAGATACGCCCACTGGCAAAGTCTACAAGAAACCCAAGAAAAATGGTTCTCTAGAAGTAACCAGTGTTAAAAGCTTCTGGGCGATGATTGTCTCAAATTTTGGTTTGATTTTCGCCTTGGGTTTATTGGCTTGGCGTTTGGAACAAAAGAACATTCACTTCCTAACTTTGAACCAAATGTATCTGACTTGGTTACTATTAGCAGGATTATTTGCTTACCAAAGTTACAAAGCTTGGCAAGTAAACCGAGAACTTTTAATTGGCAAGAAAACTTACGCTCCATCAGAACGCTTCCAATTTGGTCAAGTAGCTTTACTCGAATTCACTTATATAACTAGTTTTGGCAGCGAATTGGCAGCCGTGTCCATGCTCCCAGCATTCTTTGAAAAAACTTTTGCTTTAGAACACGTTGTTGCTGGGATGATTGCCGCTACCTATCCCTTCTTAAATTTGATTTCTCGTCCTAGTGGTGGCTTAATTTCTGATAAATTTAACTCCCGGAAGTGGACAATGACAATTATCAGTGCTGGCATTGGTGTTAGTTATTTGATGGCACATTTTATTAGTAGTAGCTGGCCGATTCCAGTAGCGATCGCAGTTACAATGTTAGCCGCTTACTTTGCCCAAGCTGGCTGCGGTGCAACCTACAGCATCGTCCCCCTAATTAAGAAAGAAGCCACTGGACAAATAGCCGGTAACGTCGGAGCTTACGGTAATTTTGGCGGCGTAGTTTACCTGACAATTTTCAGCTTAACCGACGCTCCCACACTATTTTCCACAATGGGTTTAGCCGCACTAGTCTGCGCCTTTATGTGTGCCTTCTTCCTCAAAGAACCAAAAGGTTCCTTTGCCGCTACATTTGAAAGTGAATTACCAGAAACCGCAACGAAAAACCCTATCTTCTTAACTGAAGAATAATTAACTGAAAGATGAAGTAGTAAAATTAACTATCAAATCTGAATTAGGAACTTTACACTTCATCCTTCTCTAGCAATCTTAATTCATAAAAATTCCTCTTTATTCTCTCTATTGATGCAAAAACCCTTTCTAACTCTCTTAACTTTGCGCTCTTTGCGTTCTTTGCGGTTCGTTTACTCATTCTCTTCTTCTTCTCTTCAAGCAGAATAATAGTAAATTACAAAATTGGGAATGCTCTATCTGCGGTTCGTAAAAAAATAATTTCCATGAAAATTTATGAAAAAACGAACCGCAAAGGACGCAAAGGACGCTAAGGAATAAGAGTTTCAAAGAGTTTTTGCATAACACACAAATTTTTCAAACTGCCGCTACATCTAAGGTTGCACAATCAAAACAATAAAATGGTACAACTGCCATGAGTGAATTTACCAAAACTCTCTGTCCCTACTGTGGTGTTGGCTGCGGTTTAGAAGTTTCACCCCCAGCCCAACTTGGCAAAGCAACTAATCGAGACAGCCAAGGAAATCCAACTTGGCGGGTGCGCGGCGATAAAACCCATCCATCCAGTCAGGGAATGGTTTGCGTCAAAGGCGCAACGATCGCAGAATCTTTAGATAAAAATAGATTACATTACCCAATGGTGCGAGACTCCTTAGATCAAGAGTTTCGCCGCGTTAGTTGGGATGAAGCTTTTAATCTCATAGCCAAACGTATTCAAACTATCCGCTTCACCCAAGGGCCAGAAGCCTTATGTATGTATGGTTCCGGTCAGTTTCAAACTGAGGATTATTACATCGCCCAGAAACTCATGAAAGGCTGTTTGGGTACTAATAATTTTGATGCCAACTCTCGCTTATGTATGTCTAGTGCTGTGGCTGGCTACATTCAAAGCTTTGGCTCAGATGGGCCTCCATGCTGTTACGAAGACTTGGAGTTAACCGACTGTGCATTTTTAATTGGTACTAATACAGCCGAATGTCACCCCATCGTTTTTAACCGCCTAGAGAAATATCACAAAAAGAACCGCAAAGTCAAAATGATTGTGGTTGATCCCCGTCGCACACCAACCGCAGAAGCCGCTGATTTGCATTTAGCCATTCGTCCCGGTACAGATATCGACTTAATGAACGGCATCGCCCACTTGTTGATGCGCTGGAACTACATTGATACCATGTTCATGGACGACTGCACCAGCAACTTTCCCGCTTATGCTGAGGTTATTCGCCACTATCCGCCAGAAGTGGTAGCTCGTCAATGTGGAATCAGTATTGAAGATTTAGAAACAGCAGCACATTACTGGGGTAAATCTGAGCGAGTATTGTCTTTGTGGTCAATGGGTGTAAATCAATCTTCAGAAGGGACGGCTAAAGTAAGAACGATTATTAACCTGCACCTGATGACTGGACAGATTGGCAAACCTGGGGCTGGCCCTTTTTCTCTCACTGGTCAACCGAACGCGATGGGAGGACGGGAAGCTGGAGGTTTGGCGCATTTATTACCGGGTTATCGGGCGGTGAAAAATCCTCAGCACCGTGCAGAAGTTGAGGAATTTTGGGGACTCCAGCCGGGACAGATTTCGCCGAATCCCGGTTTGACTGCTTGGGATATGATGATTACTGGGTTGGAAAATGATGCTGTAGGGTTACTGTGGATTGCAGCTACCAACCCAGCTGTAAGTATGCCAGATTTAGAGCGGACTAAAAAGGCATTGTTGCGATCGCCTTTCACTATTTACCAAGACGCATATTATCCCACAGAAACCTCTGCCTACGCTCATGTTTTGCTACCAGCAGCCCAGTGGGGTGAAAAAACTGGCGTGATGACAAATTCCGAACGCGTAGTAACTCTGTGTTCAGCATTTCGCCAACCGCCAAGAGAAGCTAAAGCCGATTGGGAAATTTTTGCCGAAGTTGGACGTAGATTAGGTTTTGAGAAAGAATTTGCCTTTGCTAACTCTGCTGAAGTTTACGCTGAGTTTGTCAAACTAACTAAAAATCGCCCCTGCGATATGACAGGTATCAGTCACACGCAATTACAGACACAAGGCCCGACGCAATGGCCTCACCCTGAAGAGAGTGCTGAGTACCGAGTGCTGAGTACTGAGTTTAAAGAAACAACTCAGCACTCAGCACTCAAAACTCAGCACTCTAAAAGACTCTACACCAATCTCCGCTTCCACACCCCTGATGGACGCGCTCGATTTGGGGCATATTACTCCAAAGGATTGGCAGAACCGCCAGACCCAGATTATCCGTTTGTGCTAACTAATGGAAGACTTTACGGACACTGGCATACGCAAACACGCACCGGTCGAATTGAAAAAATTTGCAAAATGCATCCCGAACCGTTTATCGAAATTCATCCCCGTGATGCTGCTCGGTTGGGTATTGTCGATAGTATGTATATAGAAGTGCGATCGCGTCGTGGTAAAGCCAAGTTTCCTGCTAAAGTGACAAAAGCGATCGCGCCTGGTACAGTTTTTGTGCCTATGCACTGGGGTTCGCTGTGGGCAGATAATGCCGAAGCCAATGCCCTCACCCATCCAGAATCTTGCCCCGATTCGCTGCAACCAGAATTAAAAGCTTGTGCTGTGCAGTTGATACCAATTTCGCTGGAAGTTCCCATCAAAGATTATCAACTCCAGTCCTCACAATGGTAAGTTGCAAAGTTTACCTCGAAAGTGATAATTTATAACCAGCAATAGGTAATTTTGTCAATAATTAATAGTCAATAGTTATTATCATTTTTTATAACTCTCTAATTTTGACTGTTACCAATTACTATATCTAAAGAGGTAAAAGTCTAGCAATAAGAGGTTTTACTAGAGTTGTTTTAGCTATAGATAAAGAATAAAAAAGCATAGAAACTTACAAAAAATTGTCAGACATCTTTTTTTAAGAAATTCTGGCGGTTCCAGTCTAGAGAGCTAGGCCATCAGCAAGTTTTTTGCCAGGGTCAAAGAGTTGCAAAACTTAATTACGAATTACGAATTATTTTTAATCCTCTAGATTTATCTATGGGATTTTCTTTTATTTAAAAATCGGGTGCGGCAGATGAAAAAGTTACTGAGGCAAATTCTAGGGGCTACCAAAGATGAGAACTTCATGCACATCATTGAAAACATAGAAGTGCTAGTTTCTAAAGTTCTATCTATTTTTATGGTGGTCGTAATTTTGGTAGCGATCGCAGATTTAGGAATCTTTATTTTTAAAGAATTATTTACAATCCCTTATGGTAAGTTTAACACAACCCTATATAAGGTTTTCGGTTTATTTTTAAATATTTTAATTGCCTTAGAAATTCTAGAAAATATTACAGCCTATTTAAGAAGACACGTTTTTCAAGTTGAATTAGTGATTGTCACTTCTTTAATTGCTGTTGCCAGAAAAATTATTATTCTTGACTTAGAAAAAATTGGAGGTCTTGATATAATTGGTCTAGGTGTAGCTATTCTTGCCTTATCAATTAGTTATTTGATAATTCGTCTCAGTAATTCCAAAGATGTAAGTTAATTGAAGGAGGCAGGAGGCAACAGGCAACAGTATAATGAGCTAATTTCAAATACTTTCTTATGACAGATTTCTTTAAATTTGAAGCAGACTTTGTTGATTCTCTGCGTTGCATCCCCATGCACGTGCGTTGCAAATTAGATACTTGTGGCATCAAGCTAAAATTGCCTGACTGGAATCAAATGACGACAGATGAACGGCAAGCTTTAGTCGAATTACCTTGCACTACAGAAACAGAAATTCAGTCTTACCGCGAAAATATCGAGCAATTAATCATACAACGCACAGGTATACCAGCTACAAAATTGCCCATCGAGCCTCATCCTGCATGGCTAGACTCTGCCACTGTACCAGCTAGCCTTCAGGAAAAAGCTCAAGAAATAGGTGTAACCCTGACACAGCAAAATTGGGCAGCTTTAACACCCTTACAGCGTTTTGCTTTGATTAAACTCAGCCATCCAGGACATGAAAACAAAAATTTTCCTAGAGCGATCGCAGAATTTCATCTGCTTTAATTTATCATGCGATCGTAATCGTTGAATTATGGTCGTGTTCCTGTAAAATTTATTACATTTTGTTAACTTGCCACTCTGAAATGATACATGACAGCACAGTGATTGATGTTAGGTATCAAAAAATCGTATATAAACTAACGCCGAAAAAAGCTGACTCTAAATTAATATTTAATATATCCGCCTCAATCAGCAGGTACTAGAAATCACCGGTCACTTTGCCCAAGCGAATAAACCGATTGCTGCCATCTGCCACGGCTTGCAGGTATTAGCGGCTGCTGATGTACTGCAAGGCAAGGCAAAAGATGTACTGGCTACCCTACTTGTAGCCCAGATATCAAGAGTGCTGGAGGAATCTATGTTAATATCGCTGTCGATCGGGCAATAGTTGATGGTAACTTGGTGACAGCACCACCTTGGCCTGCTCACTCACATTGGCTAGCAGAATTTATCAAAGTACTTGGAACTAAAATTGAACACCCAGAACTGACTACAGTTGTTTGAGATAAGATACCAGAAATATTTTACTTCACTTCATAACAGTTTCTTCCCCCACTCCCTACTCCAAAAGAGCTTTGGCAAAAACAACTGACAACAGACGACTAAAAATTATATATTTTTGAAATGGAACTAAATGCAGTAAAAAATACTATTTTTTAATAAATTGCAGTGGCTTTAATTTGCAGCTACGATGTCAAAAGTACAGCATCCAGACAATCTGATTTATCCGCCTAACAAGTCAGTTTTAGGGCAAACTCTCAGCAGATGGAATACTTCTTTACATGAGGTGAAACAATTTGAAATTTTGCACCAATAATTTTAAATTTCTTAGCAGTAAGTGAAGCTATAGTGGATTTAGCAATGCTGCTGCTAATGTGGCTAAGGTTAGTCCTGCTGCCAAATTATGTGAAGAATTAGTTTAGAAACGCACTTCTTATCGATGACAGGCAAAAACGCAAGACATAATGCATTTCTGCGGCTAGTGTCTGGTAATGGGGCAGCTTTGGGAGCAGAATCTCGCTACTCGCTGCCCCCCAGTAAAGAGATGGTAATTGGACGCGACCCCAGCTGCCAAGTTGTCTTGGATGCCATGATGTACCGAATGGTATCTCGTCGTCATGCAGTGGTTCGTCCCCTCTCTCTATCCCCAGATAGCAAATTTAGCTGGGTGCTTTGTGACTTGAATAGTGCTAATGGCACTTATTTGAATGGACAACGCTTATATGAATGTCAGGAATTGCACCCAGGCGATCGCATTTCTCTAGGTGCTGATGGGCCGCAATACATTTTTGAATACGAGTATACCTCACTGACTCCGGCGACGACAGTCAACCAAATTACACCACTGCCTTCGGCGACTAATTACCACAACCACACGCAATTAAAGCAGCCAGATTCTGTTAGCTTCACCCAGCTTTTTCCAATTATTTCCACTGGTAAAGATTTAACTAGTAAAGCTTACCTCGTACCGGGAATACTGACCGTAATTTTTGTGGTACTGATGTTCGCTACAGTCGGTCGGCCCCAAGCTAATCAAGTGATCGTAGCAAGTTACATCGCCTTTGCTGCCTACTATTTTGTTTACCAACTTTGCGGAAAACAGAAGCCTTGGTGGGTGCTAATGGCTACGTCATTGGGTACAATCCTGATTTTGCTCAGTCCACTGTTGGATCTATTTATTTTCGTATTTCGCGGCATCTTGCCTGGAAGCTTGCCCACACCCCAAGAATCTATCACCTTCACAGAGCTACTGGTGCGGATGTTTTTTGGCGCTGGGTTGATGGAGGAATTACTCAAGGCATTACCTGTATTAGGGGCTTTTGCCATCGGTAGAATGTTGTCTTCACCTTGGCGAGAACGCATCGGTATCTGGGAACCTCTAGATGGTATTCTCCTGGGTACGGCTTCTGCTGTTGGCTTCACTCTCTTGGAAACCCTCGGTCAGTATGTGCCTGATATCACTCAAAATGTCACGCAACAGGTGGGTATAGGGGCTGCTGGTCAACTGGCAGGTTTACAACTGCTAATTCCGCGAATTTTAGGCTCTGTAGCCGGACACATGGCTTATAGTGGCTACTTGGGTTATTTTATCGGGTTGGCTGTCCTCAAACCTAGTAGAAGTTGGCAAATTCTGTCTATTGGTTATCTGAGCGCCTCTGCGCTCCACGCTCTCTGGAATGCTACAGGGTCAATCAATGCCTTGCTGTTGGTAGTTGTTGGAGTGTTATCTTACGCCTTTCTGATGGCGGCAATTCTCAAGGCACGGGCGCTGTCACCGACGCGATCGCAAAATTTTGCTACCCGATTTCTTGGCCCAAAATAGGGGAGTAGGGGAGCAGGGGAGCAGGGGAGCAGGGGAGAATAATTCTTGACAAATGACCAATGACAAATGACAAATGACAAATGACCAATGACAAATGACCAATGACCAATGCTTGAGTATTTACCTCTTAGGATAGATGGCCTAATTTGAAAAGCAGCGTATTGTTAACCTATTGTGGAGTAAATATACTTACAAAAATAAAAATCATTAAAATTGTTGCACAAAGTGTTGATTTTCGACTCTTCCTTTGCGTAAGGCAAACCAACATCTTTGCAAAAGACACCTCAAAATAGAGTAAACAGCAAAGCGCGGGTTACACGAACACAATGCATAATGAAAACTTTTCCTATCCCCTACTCCCTACTCCCCATTCATACTTCAGACTGAGACTTGTTAAGTTCAGTAAAAGCATAAGAAGCGATCGCTAAACTAACCTTTGCTTTATCTACTTCTGATAAAGCTGTCCACTCACTATTTTGAAGATTACTGAGTGCAGATGCCGCGTTTTGCGATTCGCTACTTCGCATAGCATAAGCAAAAGGACGAGCCAAGACGATAAGATCCTCTGTTCCCCAAGCTGGTAGCACTGACTGAACGCACTCAACCAGTTGCTCGCTGATTAATTGGCGAGCAGCAAATATCTCAGCAGCTTTGCTGGCGATGGTGTTGAGCAATATTTGGGGGACACAGGCAGAAAAATTTGTACGTAATGTTTCTTGGAGGTTAAGCACTACTGCCTGTTGTAGGTTATTATTGTGCTCGGATGTAGGAGTAATACTAGACCAAAGTGTATCTAGATGTCCGTAAAAATCTTGCGATCGCCTCATTAGTTCTTCATCAAGCAAATCTTCCATTCCGAACTGTTGTTCTAGTTCTTGAAAATAAGCTTCTGATTCCTCATCACCTGGATTCCAGGGATAGTTAGCATCTTCTGGTTCTAGTAACGCTTCTAATAACTCTAAATCTACTTGAGATGGCAAAGATGGGAAAGTGTCTGAGCCGTTAATTTTGTGAGCCATATTTTCTTCCCTCATGATTATTTGGTGGTATTGACAGCTACAAGTTCTAAGAGGAGATTTCCGCAAAAACTGTTGATTTTTTCTCTAAAAAAAACAGATTTTAAAAGCTAATGCTAAAGGCTCAAATTCATTTATGCAATAGCTCCGCTAGGAGTCTTCAATCACAAACTCCCAGGTTTCACCTCTAGCACTTCCAAACTTTAACTGCATTCCCGATTTCAAAGGGACTTCCTCCCGGAGGATTTGTTGCCAGCCATTAGGGCCTAAAAACCAGGTTGTCCCGTAGGTGGAAAAATCTTGCAAGTAATAAGTTCGCATTAGTGTAGCATCTGTAAGAGTGTTGCGGCAGAAGATTTCGGCGTGGCGTTTGGATACAGATGGTTCGGGGATGACAATATCATTATCTTTCGTGCGGCCGATGCGGGTAACTCCATAACGCAGTAACCAGGTTTTACCTTTTGGAGTCAGCGATCGTAAACTTGCAGTTGGAAGCGAGGAACCGACCTCAGGAATGGCTGTATCTGGTAGTTCGGTAATACCTTCATCCAGATTTTTAATCAGTTCGCCATTAAAATCTGGATGCAGGTAGAGAACAGGCAAAGTCCAAGCAGGTTGATTAAATTTATACAGTGTTAACAACTCTTGCCTAGCCTGTGCTACGGCTTCATCAATTGGCTTGTGCGATCGCAAAGCTTCGGTAAAGGCTTGAATAAAACTGTGGCTTTCATGGTCAGCGATTTCATCGCGCATCCCCAAAACCGCAGGCACACCATGACGAATCAATACTTCTGCTAAACTACTGGCAGGGATAGCTTGATGATTGATCGCAGCTGGTTGTGCGCCCCAACAGGCGTTGAAAACCGCTAATTTCACACCTGTACGGGTCAATACTTGCGCCAATTCTATCCCATTGAGGGGCATATCTGGTCGCAAAAACAGTAACCCTCCGTCTGGGTCTGGCAAACCATGACCAGCGTAAAAGAAAACATTATATTCTTTGGTTTCTAATTCATCAATCAACTGTTGTGGAGTTGGTTGAATGAGTTGATTCACTACACAAGGTGCATATCTTTGGGAGTTACTAGGCGTATCTGCAAGAGCTTGCTGTAACATAGCGCCTTCTTGTTCTAGTTGCAGCTTGTCATCATGACCTAAAACCAGCAAGATACTTAAAGCTTGGTCAGTTCGCAAATGCGGTAAAGCGTCAACTTCAGTGGTGGTGCGACTAAATAACAAATCTTGCGAGAGAGACATAGCCGATTGACCAGGCTCACGCTGCATAATTTCCCAAGGAAAAGCGATCAGATCCGGGTCGCGGATTTCTAGTCGAAAGCGCAAACGTGTATGCTGACCCATAGCAATACCGCGACTGCGTTCTAGACTACCAAGAATTTGCCCGTCGAATACCCAACGCCATAAATTCATTCCCAAGTATTGCATCAGACGACTGGTGTAGGGGCCAGTAGGTTGACCTGAAGGGGATGAAATCCAATCTATGGGAAATGGGTTGCTCTTTTGAGATGTTGAGTTAGGGGAAATATCTAAGCGACCATGACCAGCAAACATCTGCTGCCATTCGTGCCACACTTGGGTAAGTTCAACAGGCCATACACAGTCATGTAAAACGTAGCCACTGGGATACGGAGCCTTGACCACCCAAATGGCGAAGTTGTCAGTGCCAGTATTTACGAGACGGGCGATCGCCAAATTCAGGGATGGCATGGATTCATTAAATTAAAAGCTAAAAAAAATAATTTCAAGAGAAGAAAACAGATACGCCAGAATTCAGAATTCAGGAGTCAGAATTCAGAAGTCAGGAGTGGGGGATTTAAACCCGACATTAATTGTTTTGCACTAAATTAGAGATATGGTGGGGTTTTGAACTCGGTTATTCAGCGTTCGACTGAGCGCTCACGCCGAAGTCTACCAGTCGTAAATAATTGATTTATTCTGAATTCTGAATTCTGACTCCTAAATTCTGTTTTGATAACAATTCTCCAAGGTGAAAATTTTCTACTTTTTTGACCTTGCAAGTTTTTTACTCTGATTGTTACCTGTTATTATTCCAGGTTTTTACCAGTTTATCGAGTATTTGATTAAGTTGGACTGGTGTCAGCTGGTTCGGTAACTGGCGGTTGCGTGACAGTTCTACATGGATTTGGTGCGTCTGATTGTAAAACAATGCCAAAACGGTTGACTTGAGAGGAGTTTAGCAATACTGTTGCTGGCAAAGGTTTTGAATTTGGTGGAACTGAGTTAGTTACAGCGGGGTTATTAGTATTAGCTGGAGTTTGTGTACTTTTATTAGCACAGACTCGCATAGACACCAGAAAACTCCCAGAAGCAGGTTTGGGATTTGATGTTTTATTAATAACTTCTAAAAAAGTCCCACGGGGAAGTGATTGGTTGTTTCCCAAGGAGATGTCATTGTTGGTTTGAATTACCCAACCAGGAGAAAGATTAGCCAGCGATCGCGGTGTAGGTGTCGCTTCGATGCCAGGGTTTTGAGTTTGTAAGGGATTGGAAAAAATTGGAGAGGTTCCTCGCAGTTGCCTGACGAACAATCCTAAAAAACCTGCTGCCACCACAAATATTAATGGAACTATCCACTGTAGTGGGAATTGACGAGTTTTAGCCGGCTCAGTGTCTGGAATCACCTGAGTTTTGTGGTTTTGACTGCCTAAAACTGTCGCATCTGTGGCCCTGGATGCTAAATCAACAGTTTTGGCAGAATGACTCTGGGGAATTATTGCTTGGATGGTGATTTCTGGTTCCCAATATTGGACTTGATAGTGAAGTAAAGCGACGGTGACATTATCGTGTCCATTTTTAGTATTAGCAATTTCGACTAATCGATCGGCAACAGTTGCTATATTTGCTTCCCCAACTAAAATCGGCAAGATTTCTGTTTCCCAGTACTCCTCTACCCGATCGAAGTCACTCAAACCATCGGATGTGAGCAGAAAAACAGCATCTTCATCGAGCATAAACCTTCCCGATGTGGGATGCAATGAAGTGCTAGAACCCATCCCCAAAGCTTGGACGAGAGAGCCAGCGGCACTCTGTTGCACTGCCTCGCGGTAAATGGCATAACCTAGTCGCACTTCACGGGAGGCGACATCATCATCAAGGGTAACTTGATAACAGCCGTGGCGTGTAATCCAGTAGGCACGACTATCACCGACGTGGGTAATGTACATTTCATGAGCAACAGGCAATGCCATGACTAAAGTCGTGCCCATGCGTTGACGCCCTTGGCGATTTTCACTGTCATTGCGTTGACTGATTTTGTCGTTGGCCATTGCCACTGCCTTATCTAGGTCATTCAGCAGCATTTCAGGGTCTATGTGGTCGTAAGGAACCTTTGTTAGTTGCTGTACCTGCTGCTGGATGGTTTCAATGGCTAAATTTGAGGCGACATTGCCACCCTCGTGTCCACCGATGCCATCACAGACAATTGCTAAGGCTGTTGGCTGGGGTGGCTTGCTCACTGGAGTTCCACTGGGGGGGCTACAAGCATCTTCGTTACGTTGACGACTCGGCCCGGTGTCGGTTTTGGTGATAATTTGGATCGTGGGTGTTTGCGATCGCCCTAACCCAGCCAGTCCCCGATCTAAAACTCCGATTAATTGATCGGTGGAATTAATCTCTCCCTGAATTAAAGCTAGGCTAACGCGATCGACAAATTCTGCGATCGCTGGTTTGGCAGTGCTGACCAACTGCTGCCAAAATTCACCTAATTGCGGCAATTCTGGTGATGTGGCGCTGTCAAAACGCAATTCCAACAACCGGACTAACGATCCTTCTACCCGTAATACATAAGAGTCAAGTAAGCTAGAGGCCACACCTTCACTTACCAGAGGTTGCCACAGATGAGCTATTTGCCATAACCAATTCAGTTGGCGCATTGATGTTGCATCACGCCAAGCGGTGGTTAACTCGCTGCCCAAATGTACTTGTTGGATAGTGTCATCTACTAATAGTGGCGGTTTTTCTAAGAGTAATATTTCTTGGTGGGAAGACCCGTCAGCAACAAAAAGCACTCCATATACCTGCGGTACGTGTAGACGGTAAGGAATCAGTCTCAGGTACGCTTTTAGAGGCTGCAAATTATCTAACTCAGGCGTTAGCGCTAATAAACCGGGCTTCGTATCTAAAAGAAGAAATTTATCAAGGATTAAATAGCGATCGGCTAATATTTCTCCAGGGGTACCCACACTTGGGCTATCTACTACAGCCCAGAGATAATTTTTGGGTAGGGGCGTGGAACATCGCTGGCAAAACTTGTGAGTCAGGGGGTTGGCAGCCTGACAATTTTCGTTTGGACAGTAGAGCGTTGCCGCGTCATTTTCCATAGTTTTCGCACCGATCAGCGATTGGCAATTTCTTTAATAGCATTAGTAGGGACAATCTAGACCGCTCATCTTTCTTAAACTTGACATACCCAGACTTTAGATGATGATTTTAGCTGGCGGATATCAGCAGGTGCTAATACTTATCCGAATCCAAAAAATACGCTCCTAACTCAACCCTACAGCCTAATCATAGCTTCTATTGCCCTGTGACTCTTCATCGCCAAAGCAACTAACTCCAACCCTGTCACCACAGCATAACCCAAGCATAACTGCGCGATTTGTTTTTGCTAAATTACTCCATCATTAACAGGCAGAGAATGTTGGTATTTATTTAGTTTATAAGTAGGATAGCAAGAATTAACTTTAATTAAGAATTAAGAATAGCAAATATTAATTTTGGCAAAAGTACCTGAGAAATGCAGTGACTCTAAGAATCTTTTTCGGACTGCTGTTAGTGGCAGCGGCGGGGTTAGCCAGTGCTGAGTTAAAAAGTAGACTTATGAATTTTTCCACTCTCAGCCGAAACACTTTTAACTCAGCACTCTTTGTACAGAAGGGTTTGGGCAGCCAGCTACCAACTCATTGGCTTATTGTTTGTCGTCAATGGCAACTTGAGGGACTCCCATGCTGTAATTAGTAACACGGGCAGAAAGATTGTAGCTGACTTCGCCGAGTTGCAGAAGCGATCGCAGATAATGCTCTAAGTCTGACCCCACACGGCGCAAGTTATAGTCCGTGAGGTCTGCGCCACTAGATGCTTCTACTAGTTCATCAAATTTTCGATAAATTTTTTGCAGTGCATCTTCATTCCAATTAAATTCGTTATCTGGGTCAACATCTAAGGTTAAGACTTGTTGACTAGGAACTAGATCGCCATCCCGGTCAATTTCACCTGCAAAAATGCGGATGTGCCGGGTTGTGGACTTGAGCAGCATCGGGTTATCCATAAAAAGGTGTAAGATTTGCGTGGATTACACTGAAATTATTGTAGACCTTATATCCGAGCTTGAATGCTCCCAATTTAAAAGCTTTGAATGCTGTTTTAAAAGGGTATATTGAATGGGCATAAGTAAAAATATCACCTTTGCTGATGAGTTTGCTACTTCTGTTATGAGTTGAAGATATATTTAACTGCTAGTACTGACAGTAGTCGAATTATTTTTCTGTAAAAATTAATTGGTAGAGTATTTTCATTTAGTCTACAAATCTGACTTACTGCTAAGATTTTTGGACTCAATCAAGCCCAAAACACAGTAGGGCAAGGCACTCAGCATAAATAATTTGCTCTGTGTGCTTTTTTTATAGAGAACAAAAGTTTTGACATTAATAATTATGCCGAGCAATTTATCCTGAATTTTATATTGCAAAAAACGTACATCAAGTAATTTCACGCAATAGCGCTACATCGACTGCTGGCTTTAAGAAACTCAAAAAAAGTCAGCGGTTTTACTTACGTATAAACACCAAAATTAGAGTAACAAGTCAAACTGTTATTGACGTTCACATAAAGTTGATGTAAAAACCTTTAAAAAGGTTGAACAACTTCTTACAGAAACTTTATTGTGTAGAATCTTAAAAACTGAATAATAGTTATGGCTTACCATAAGCTACATCTGGCACAGAAACCTCAAAATCTAGACACTGAAAATCTAGCTTGAAAATACACCACAGGAGAGTGAAATGGAATACAAAGGTGATTGATGAAGAAAAATTCTTAATTCAAGCACTTTGGATTCAAAAGAGATATAAAGAATTTTGCTGGACATCTACCTCCTTACCCTCATGACAACCAAGTAAAGGAATCTCAATAGTTATGAACTCCAAAGCATTACCACGCCAGATAAATAATCTCGAAGTAGGTGTTTATGAGTGTGAAATACATCTCAAATTCCGGTTGATTGAGGAAAAGAGTCTATTAAGCGATCGCGAGCAACTCTTACAGGTGCTACTTGATGCTTTAACCGAAGGTTCGGATGACTTTCTAGAAACGCTCCAAGCGTCCGTTAAAGCCCAGGAAGTATCTGAGTTTAAAGCCTCGCCTCAAATGCGGCGTCAGCTAATGCGCTTGCGTAATGTAGCGGAAAATTCTCCAACCTAAAGGTGTAATTTAAGTAGTGAAAAACGTGAATTGGGCATCAAATCAAATGTTGATCCCATACCCCCGTTGCCATAAAAACTAAGCAGTCAGTAGATTTCATCAAATATTTTGATTTCTACCTTGTGAAAGTCTTATTTAGCAGCACAAAGTCCCAGGAACAGTTTCCGCTATTAAAAACTTTGTAGCAAAGGGTACTGGTAGAATCTGAAAGCAAATTCAGCCGGGTGCATTTTACCGAGTTTTTATCAAAACATTGCAGAATAATAAAACCCTGTGTCTTTACAGATGGGGAATCGGATAACAGGCGCAAATCAAATGAAAATCTAAAAGACCGAAGTAAAATAAATAACCTTTCTTTTAGCTTTTTGCTTAAGCTAAGTGCCTGATTTGCTGAAATACTTATGTTTTATCTATTACTGGTAATAGGTCATGGTTTAACAGCCGGTTAGCTATTATCAATTACCCAGAGGCAAGGGAGACAAGGGGACAAGTCTCTCCCTTCTTCCTTGTCCACCTTGTCTACCTTGTCATCTTCTCCATACCCAATACAACTCTTGGAGAGGCTTCACTTCTCTACGAGACGCTCCGCGTAGCTTCCCGCAGGGAAGGGCAGTACAAGAATTCCCATCCCTATTTAGCAAGACCGTGTTCCAGAGCAAAACGAACTAACTCTGTACGGCTATTGGTACCGGTTTTACTAAACAAACGGCTGACGTATTTTTCTACATTACGGACGCTGGTTTCTAAGCGACGGGCGATTTCTTTGTTCATCAACCCTTCTGCGACCAAATTTAAAACACTTTGTTCTCTGGGAGTCAAATCAATTTTAAAAGGGGCTGGCGATTGGGAAATAGCATTTCTTTGAGTTAACAATGCCTTTATTTGGGCAATCTGATTGGCTAGTTCAGCAAGATCGGGGGTTTCAGCGTCATCTCCCGTACTCGCAGCCTTAGCAGCGCGACGGGCTAGCAAATTTTCGACTATAGCCACTAACTCGTCTGGATCGAAGGGTTTGGGTAGATAGGCATCAACACCAGCGTGATAACCTTGAATGCGATCGCCTGTCATACCCTTAGCAGTTAAAAATACTACCGGTAGTGCTTGGAAACGGGGGTCTTCCCGTAGTTGCTTCAGGAACTGATAGCCATCCACTTGAGGCATCATCACATCGGAAATCACTAAGTCAGGTGTATTCACCTGCATCCATTCCCAACCTTCAAGGGCGTTACTGGCGACTTGAACGCTGAAACCGCTCTCTTGCAAATAGTCTTTCACGGCTTCCCGTATCCCTGGTTCATCATCCACCAGTAACAATTGTGCTGACATTTAAAATTCCCTTGAGTTTTCCTTTTTCCAATTTAGCGAAAGTTGGTAGGCATTGAGCAACTTGAATTCACCTCTACCGCCTCTAAAGCTTTTAAAGTTCACATCTCTGCCTCCGTCAACCCTGCTGCTGGATTAACCATCGTGCCCTCATCGGGACGATCTGACCGCAAAGATTGCCGACATTTCCCTATAGCCACATCCCAACAGTTGATGGTTTCATGTTGGCTACCGTTAACGAGAGTTGGCTCGTCTTGACTCAAACTAAGCGACCATATAGTAAGCCAGTCTCCATGAGCATAAAAAGAGCGTCATTATCAATTACGAATTTTTTTGATTTCTGCAAGCCGCACACTCGTGACTTTTAGTCATGCGAGGTTCAAAACCCTTACCATTGAGGATTTTCCATAATTAATGCCTCTGCTGCCGAGCTATTTAACGGAACTGAGAAAAAATGTCCCTGGCCATATTGACAGTTTAACTTTCTTAGAAGTAATAGTTGCTCTTTTGTCTCTACCCCTTCGGCAAGCACATCCATACCTAGCTTGTGTGCCAAGGCGACAATTATCTCAATAATTTCTAAATTCTTACTATTAATGCCCATCAAGCTGATGAAAGAACGGTCAATTTTCAACACACTAATCTGAAAGTTATAAAGACCACCTAATGAGGAATAGCCCGTACCAAAGTCATCAATTGATAACTCAATCCCCATCTCTCGAAGTTGCAAGATTGCGGCAGTTACCTTATTGCCATTTTCCACAATTGCATTTTCAGTAATTTCTAGCATTAAAGTGCCAGCATCAAGGCCAGTTGAGTGCAAAATTTGCCCAATCTGCTCTATCAAATCCGGCTGAGAAAATTGCTTGACGGAGAGATTAACACTAATTTTCTCTAGTAATTTAGAACAATGGCATACTCGCCAAACTTGCATCTGGCGGCAGGCTTCATGCAATGCCCATTTGCCAATGGAGAAAATTAGTCCAGTTTCCTCTGCTAGGGGAATAAAATCTGCTGGATTAAGCAGACCACGGTCTGGATGCTGCCAGCGTAACAGAGCCTCAAAACCTAAAATAGAGCCGCTAGTGAGCGAAACAATCGGTTGGTAATAGACCCGAAATTCTTCGCGTTCAATTGCTCGGCGCAAATCGGTTTCTAACTGCAATCTCGCTAGAGCATTAGCATACATATCTGAGTTGAATAGCTCATAACGCGCTTTGCCTAGCACCTTGGCTCGGTACATTGCTGTATCAGCATCCCTCAATAGTTCTTCTGGGTGTTGATAGTCTACTGTCGAACTCAACGCGATGCCAATACTTGCCGTGATAAAGACTTCTTGTCCGCCAAGCTCAAAGGGTAACACCAGTTCCTTCTGAATTCGTTCAGCTACTGTGATGGCGTCTGCCACATCTTGAATTCCTTCAAGCAGGATTGTAAATTCGTCTCCCCCAAGCCGTGCAGCTGTATCTATAGAGCGTATACATACTTCTAACCTACTTGCAGTAGCAAGCAATAATTGGTCTCCATTTAAGTGCCCTAGACTGTCATTGATCACCTTAAACCGATCTAGGTCGATAAATAGCACAGCAAATAGATAATCTGAATGCCGTTTTGAATAATTTATCGTATGTCTTAGGCGGTTCAT
Source organism: Nostoc sp. (assembly GCF_036918015.1). Classification (GTDB taxonomy): domain Bacteria; phylum Cyanobacteriota; class Cyanobacteriia; order Cyanobacteriales; family Nostocaceae; genus Nostoc. Next base: position 16,981 of record NZ_JBALEO010000092.1, on the reverse strand, counting down.
AAATGCAGCGCGGTTTGCCAGACCCGTCAGTGCATCGTGAAAAGCAAGGTGCAGCAGTTGTGACTCGACTCGTTTACGCTCTGTAATTTCATTGAGCAATTTCTGATTTGCTTTTACCAGTTCTGCTGTCCGTTCCGCCACCCGTATTTCTAACTCACCGTAAGCTCGGTGCAACATTTCTTCAGCTTGTTTGCGTTCACTGATGTTGCACAGCAGCCAACGCCAGCCAAGGTACTTCCCCTCAAGGTCATATACTACAGATGCTTTCACACTAGCAGGGAAAGGCATTTCTCCCCGTGGCTGTAGGTAAATTTCCCAGTTCAGTATCTCTTGCAAATTGTTTATTTGAAAGCTAAAGGACTGGCGGTCTTGTTGAGCAATAAAAAGAATTAATGGTTTACCTACTAAATACTTTTGTTGGACACCGAGCAAAGTTGCTGCTACATTATTTGCCTCTTGGATTGTCCCGCTGGTATTAGTTACCAAGTAACCATATGGAGCAAACTCAAACAAATCTTGGTAACGCTGCCGCTCTTTCTCTAATACGGCTCGTGTTTCCTCTAACTCCTCGGAAGCTATAAATAGTTCTTCCATTGCGGTGTTAAGTTCCTCGAAAGCCTCTGCGATCATCTCCTGTTGTGAGTTCAGTTTAGTTCCATCGCATTGTAATAGTCCCTGTATCTGTGAGCGCAATTTCTCTATTTGTTGGCTAAATCCATCCACTTTCATGTTGCTCAACTCACAAAACTATGAAGCGTAGCTGTAAATGAAGAGAGCAGGGGAAGCAAACCCATGCTTTCCTCAAGGCTTCAGACGCTATTGAGCAGGCAAGGAGCAGGTTACTTGCAAGAGCGGACACTCTATAAATAAATATGACAGAACTTGGTTTTTTGATTTACTAACTGATCTATTAATGATGAGGGAGCAATCAAATTTGTGCAGGCTCAAATCAACTTTTCGCCCTATTCAGTACCACAAACTTGTCCAATAACGGCTAATGTGCAAAGTTACAGTAAGCATTACCTACTGAAATTTTTATTTTATTAAATACAAAGTATCAAAGTTAAAACTTGTCAATAACAGCATATTTGCTTTCCCTATTTTTGAAAATACTTCTTAAGATATATTCGCTTTTGTGAGCTAAAGAAAGAATAAGCGTCTCAGTCAATGCTTTTGGGCTGACAAGAGCATTTTGCTTAGACGTTGCTGAATTTAGGCATGAAAAAGAAGGCTGGAGGCTGGAGGCTGGAGGCAGAAGGGAAACCTCATATCTTGCACCTAGCGCTGGCGATTAGAAATCGCGGCTATACAAACAAAGTCCGCCTACGCGGACTAATGCAAAATCAAGGTTTTCAACCCGTGCAGGTGTTCACTGAGCGGCTGGTGAGCGGAGTCGAACCATGTCGTACTCCTTACGGGGAAGCAAGCTACGCGCAGCTTCTCGTAAAGAAGTGCGGGTTTTGCCATCAACTAAACGCTTACGCTGTATTCATTTTGAATTTTGAATTTTGAATTCCGCCTTGTGCTACTAGTCTCTACACCAAGATTTATACATCTAAGTCAGCAACGCCCTTTTTCTTATTTACAGTCGAGCAATTATCTTGGCATTCTCTGGTAGCTTGGCGTCTCTTTGTCCAGCAGTACGCGCCCTAGCTGTGAACAAACCAATGGGAGTACTTAATAAATCTACAAGGGTGGCTTGCTGCACCAACGCCTTTTTAATATCTCTTGGTACTTCTTTCAATAACCAACGTGCCAAACGATAGCCGTATTCTTTAGGTGTCATCTCTCGCATTAAATCTACACCGTGCAGTTCGTGCAGATAGCGATTTGAGCGTCCATAACGCCGCCATTGACTTTGCAGTTCTTGAAGTGTAGCGCGGTGGCGGTGCTGAACGATCGCATTTGGGGCAAATTCCAAACGCCCGATGTTTTCCCCCAAAATCCGCCAACAAATATCAGCATCACCACCAGTAGTTAGATAGGGACGAAATAAACCCACTTTTTTAAAGGCAATGTGGCGAATCGCCAAATTAGCTGTTTGACCATAAGGACGAAAGGAATGCTTCAGGGTGTGCTTTTGCGATAAAGTTTCTTGACGGTCTGCGTGTTGTTCTAGCAGAGTTGTGCCTGGTAGTGCCAAAATTTCACCAGCAACAATTACTACTTCTGGGTTGACAAAAGGCTGAATTAGTGTATCTAACCATTGCGGTTGTGGGCGACAATCTGCATCGGTAAAAACCATAATTTCCCCCGTAGCGGCGCGAATCCCAGTATTACGAGCAGCGTAAGAGCTTTGAATTTGGGTTTCGCTCAAAGGGCGAATTGTAATTGGGCAATTTTCGGCAGATGTTTTCAGGATGGTGAGAGTGCGATCGCTACTGTTATTGTCTACCAACAAGTATTCTACCCGGTCTTTTGGGTAAGTTTGAGACAATAGACAATTGATTAACTCTGGTAAATCCGCCTCACCGTTATAAATAGGAACAACCACCGACACCATTGGTAAAAATCTGGTGGCAGCGGTTGCATCAACTGGCTGATGATTCATAAATCTGAGATTTTGGAGATGGGATTAGTAGCTAGTATTCCCAAACCAAAATCCTGGAACGGCATATCAAGCAGTTTTCATAACTCCAAAAATCTGGATTTGGGAATACTACTATATAAACACCTGGGAACAAATCATTCGCGTCAGTTTAAAATTTCAGGTTATCGGCGCGGCTCATGGGTCGAGTCGGTTGATTTGCTGGCGGCTGGGCAAAGTTGTTATTTGATAGAATTGCGATCGCTCGAGCATATTGGGGATCGCTCTTAGTTCCGATTAAATTTGGATTAGAAGCCAATTGGCGCTCTTGTGCTTCTGTCAAGTCTAGCTTGATATCTGGGGCAATCCCTTTATGGTTAATATCTGTTCCCGCCGGGGTGTAGTAATGGGCTATGGTGACAGCCAACCCGGAACCATCGGCGAGTTCATGAACTGACTGCACTAGGGCTTTGCCAAAAGTTTGACCACCTACGACTACCGCCCGCTTATTATCCTTGAGTGCCCCTGTAAGGATTTCGCTAGCACTAGCTGAATTGCCATCCACTAAGACCGCCAAAGGACGATTTGTCAAAGCAGTGCGATTAGCTTTAGTTTCCTCAGTGCTGCCCACACGGTCTACTGTCTTGACAATTCCGCCGTCATTATACCACATCCGAGCAATTTCAATGCTCGCCTGCAACAAACCGCCAGGATTCCCCCGCAAATCCAAGACATAAGAATCAACTTTCTTAGTGTTCAAATCGCGGATGGCTCGTTGCATTTGTTCTGCGGCGTGGGCGCTAAATTCTCGCAAACGGATATAGCCAACGCGGCGATTCCCTTCTTGCTTGAGGGTATAACGTACTGTTGGCACTTCAATACTTGCCCTTGTCAACTTCAAATCAAAGGCAGTTTGGCCTGGGCGTCCCAACCGTAGCTTAATGGGAGTACCCGCTTTACCACGGATTAGCTTAGAAGCATCATCCACTTTCATTTTGAGAGTGGATTTGCCGTCAATTGCCAAAATTTCATCGCCTGCTTTGACCCCAGCTTTGAGTGCTGGAGAATTTTCTATGGCTTCGACAACAGTGAGGCGCTGAGTTTTTTCGTTTACTTCCATCCGAACGCCAATCCCAGAAACTTCCCCAGATGTTTGGCTAGTTAGAGCTTCAAATTGTTGGGGGTCCATGAACCGAGTGTAAGGATCTCCCAATTTTTGTAAAGCTTCGCGGATGGCAGTGTATGCTTCTTCCTTAGAAGAGTAGTCTTTGCTCAACAGGCTTTGCCTAGTTGCTTGCCAATCTTGTTGATTAAATTTACCATCAACATATTCATGATTTACCAGTTGCCAAACTTGGTCAACTATCACTTTTGGGCTGTCTTGGAGGGCTAGAGCAGCACGGACACCACGAGTCCAAGCGGGGCCGAACACGGATATGGTAGCAGTTGTGGCGATCGCTCCACCAATCAAGGCTACTTGGAGCGGTGAGTAACTTTTCGCAGATTGGTTCATGTATATTTAGCTGGAATAATTGTGTTGTTGACAGTTTAGCAATCAGGCTTTCCAGAAATTTTTAAGTTTTTATACCCCAGAATCAACTATGCTTCTTCATCATTTTTATCCTTAAATGATGCCAAAAATGCCGCATTAGTTATTAACAATCATTTCTCAGTTTGTTAGTCTTCTCCGGAAGGCTATACTGAGTATGTGACACTTTAATTAGCGTCATCTTTGCATTCTAGATTACTTTTATAAGATAGCACTTTGATCGCTGAATTGCAGTACTGTTATACAGCAATAAAATCAGTTTTTCTTACTTAAGTCATGAAACGCAAATTTACCATCAAATCATTAATTTCTATTAAAAAAAAATCTGCTAATCTGTGGCAATTGTTACAAAAACTCAGTGGTGGATTGTATGTTGTCCTGGGTGTTTGGCTGATTTTCACTACTATAACCTTACTTTTTGCTTCTTCGCAGCCAATAGATGCCTTCTTTGTGCTGGGTGGCAGTATTCGTCGAGAAACTTATGTTGCCCAACTGGCAAAACAACACCCACAAACCCCAATTTTAATTTCTCATGGTTCCCCAGATCCGTGTATACGGTTAATTTTTCAGGCGGAATTAGCAGAGGTACAAAACGTTTGGTTAGAAAACTGCGCGAATTCTACCTTTGAAAATTTTTATTATAGTATTCCAATTCTGCGCCGTTGGGGAGTGCATAAAGTCATGTTGATTACTTCGCCCAGTCATTTACCCAGAGCTAAATGGATGGCACAGATTCTTTTGGGCGCTCATGGTATTTGGGTAGAGCCAGAAATTGTTCAGGAGTTGGGTGTTCCTGGTAATAGTGAATCTTGGACTAAAACTGGATTAGATGTAACACGCAGCTTATTTTGGGCAATTTTAAGTCAAATTATGCAACCGCAATGCTCAAATATTACAAGACTTACTGAAGTAGATATGCAAGCTTGGGAGAATCGAGGTTTTCATTGCGAACACCAAGGGGGGCTGAGGAGATAACTTACTCGTAATGCGTCCACATCCGAATTATCTTGACTACTTGCTCGGATTCGATGACCTCATATACCAACCAGCTTTTCATAAGGTGGAGAATTTTGAAAAGGATTGTCTTCAAGGACTGCGAGAATTCCTCGGCTTTTTCCTTATTGGGCGTAGTTTAATAAAATCTCACTTTTATAAAAATAATTTAGCGATCATTCTGCATGAAATGGGACACTTAGCAGACTTCATATCGAGCTATAGTGAATTTGGTTATTAGACTGCTATCAAGGGTTATAGTCCATGTAACTCAAATACTTCAAGCCAACCCAATCTCCATGTTCAGTAAGACCAAACTTGTACCCATATCCAACATCCCAAAAGCAAAACATATATCGTTGAATTTGTTGGAAATTGTTACGCATGAATTGGGTAACAGGTTTTTCCGATGAATCTCCATCATACTTAACTTTGAAATAGTAAGGATCGTCATCAAACATCTTTCCTGCTTTTAAGGCAAGTTCGATTGCGATCGGTTCCTCTGAGGACATTGTGCAAAAAATTTGGTGGTTGTAGACGACGTAATCGTAATACCCGTAACACTCTATCGGCTTTAACTTTACAAGCACCTTACTAATTTTTTCATGTATGTCTCGTGCGACTGGCTTCGTCGATTGACAGGCAGTTAATGAAGCAAGTTCTGGATGGAAAGAGTTCGTGTATCGATTCCAAACCTGATCGGGAACCGTAGGTGCAAGGCAGATCCACTCTAAATCTGAAGTTTGACCAACGATGATAAAAATCTTAAATTCTTGTGCCCAAGAAACGTTAAGGCTCCGATTAATGCTGCGAAGACTGTAGGCTCTAAGGTTTTGTAAGCTGCTTTTGAGAAAATAAGCTAGAGCGTTGTAGTACTGGTTTTGCTGTGATTGCAAATAAGGACTCCAGGAATCATCTTTACGCTCACGCCGAGAAGAAGCGTACTTGTATCCAGGATACTCTTTTGGGTCTGTTGGCATTCCCCGACGTGCTATCCCTTTCCATGTTGCAATCACTTGATCGAAATCAGTAGTTTGAACAAAGCCTTCCGACAATAATAAATTCCAGCAATTCAGTCCTCCCCTATTCTCTGTATTCCAGACAAACGGCTGACGATTTTCTGTATAATTTCTAAACCGACTAATAAGGTCTTGCGTTTCTGGGTGCATAAATCATCCAGGTGTAAATTTGTGCATTAACAAGCACATTTTAGTGTAATGGCTTGTTTCTAGACATCACTTGTGCTAATACACCCAATGGATATCAATGCAAAAGTTCCCAATCTTGCAGCATCAAAATAGCATCTCTATACAAAGATAAATCCGCCTGATTAACTTCTATTCCCTCTCCGATTCCTTGTAGAAGGGTAATTGTCAATTTTCCTCCCAAGTGTTCGCGGAATTCGGTAAGCCCCCTAAACAGACAATGCGGATGATCTAGTTGATCTAATTGCTCTGTCAATGCCGATACGTACAAAGTAAAGCCTAATTTTTTGAGTGTAGTTAGAACCCTTTGCCACTCTGATTGCAAGAGTTGCCCTGTTAAATATGAATAGGTTGTATCTAAAGCAATGCCGATCGCTACAGCTTCACCATGACGTAAGCTGTAATTAGTTAAATGCTCTAGTTTGTGAGCAGCCCAGTGTCCAAAATCTAAAGGACGTGATGAACCCATTTCAAAGGGATCGCCGCTACCAGCAATATGCTCTAAGTGCAACTGAGAACAGCGATAGACTAGCCTTTCCATTATGTCCATGTCTCGATTAGCCAATTTATCGGCATTAGTCATAATGAAATCGAAGAAATCTGCGTCTTTAATCAGCGCTACTTTCACAGCTTCTGCAATGCCCGATCGCCAATCTCGATCGTCGAGGGTAGTCAGAAAATCAAAGTCATTCAAGACAGCATAAGGTGGCATGAATGTACCCAAAAAGTTTTTCTTACCGAAGGCATTGATTCCGTTCTTTACTCCTACACCCGAATCATTTTGCCCTAATACTGTTGTCGGTACTCGTAGTAGTCGAATTCCTCGGTGAGCCGTTGTTGCTGCATATCCTGCCATGTCTAGGACGGCTCCACCTCCAATTGCTAAGACGTAGGAGTGACGGCATAATCCAGCTGCATTGATCCGCTGATGAATTTGTTCTATAAATCTAGAATCGTTTTTGACTGCTTCTCCACCCGGAACTACTATCGGCTCACCGCTCAGTGTTAGTACATCTTCATAACATTGGGCATAGGCTGATAATTTTTTTAATAGCCCATCTTGATATTGTAAAAATCCTCCATCTACCACCGCTAGCACTTGTTTTGGAGTTGTCTCTCCATCTGCGGCGATCGCTTGTGCAAGTAAAGGATTATCTAACTGAAACAGACCTCTAGTGAAGTGAACATCATAATTGAAAGTAACACGGACACATTGGTTAATTGGTTGTAGATTAAGAGCGCTTTTTTGTTGAATAGCCATTTGAATATTATTACTTTTAAGTAACTGTAAATCGACACATTATTGCAATTAAAATTAATCGCAATATAAACAGATCAATCCATTATGCAATTCAATTCTTAGAGAAATTACTAGACAAATCTATTTATTAAAATAATCATACTTTTGAAGTGTCTTCGCCTAACAGATAAAGTTCAGATTAACATGAATTTAAAATTTATATTAATGCCTATGCTTGATATCTGAGGTTAGTAATGGAGATCATTATTACATAAAATTCTAATTTTTTTCCGTAAGATAATTTTAGGATTTATCTAATCAAAATAGTATCTTTACAGTATCTTCTTTAAAGTCAGGAGATTTTTATAGATTTAGTGAAGTTATGATCTCAGTAGTATATTATCTAACTGCTTCAATCCCAAAAGATCAAGTTTAGTGGTAAATTTTATACTTGGTTGCCACAAAAAAGTTGGGCAACTTATGCTGAATTTATCATGAGTAAAGTAAACACATTACTGCATCACTGGTTGTTAAAGTCTGTTTCAGAGAAAGCTTTTACTTGGTTGGAACAGAAGCAGGCACAGATTGCTAGCGGCGCTGCTGAACGAGTGTTTTTTACGGCTTTTAGTGCTGTGCCGCGTTATCTAGGTAAGCAGGATTTGCAGCTAACATTCCAGGACTTGGAAGCAGCAGAGGATCTGATTCCCGGCTGGTATCCTGGTAATTGGAGTGTAGATCAAGCCGGTCGCACACTTTTGCTTTTAGCTTTGCCCCATGATGATGCTGAGGGCTACGTGCGATCGCTCGATCGAGTCTTCTCCACTGCCGATATGGGGGAGTTAGTTGCCCTTTATCAAAGTTTGCCGCTAATACCACATCCAGAGTTACATCGCCACCGTACTGCTGAGGGAATCCGCAGCAATATGAGTAATGTCTTTCAAGCTATAGCACTGCGTAACCCTTATCCAGCAAATTACTTAGATAATGCTGCTTGGAATCAGATGGTACTGAAGGCTGTGTTTGTCGGCAGTCCTTTACATCTAATTTGGGGTCTAGATCGGCGTGCTAACCCAGAATTGGCGAAGATGTTGGCAGATTATGCCCATGAACGTTGGGCAGCTAAACGCTCAGTTACACCAGAACTTTGGCGACCTGTAGGGCGGTTTGCGGATAGCACCATCATTACAGATTTGGAAAAAGTACTGGCTAATGGGGATATACACGAGCAAGAAGCAGCAGCCTTAGCTTGTGCTGAGTCTCCTTTACCCGAAGCACAAGAATTACTTTCTCATTACCCAGATTTACAGTCATCCATTCAACAAGGTAATCTGACTTGGAGCAGTTTTAGCCGCGATGCCTGCGGCGGGCTGCGCTAACGCTTGTCAGTTTACAAATAAAAGGGACTGGGGAGAAACGCGATTAATCGCGTTTGTACAAGGAAAATTCCCAATGCCCAATACTTCAACTACGCTCAGTACAAGTGCCCAATGCCCAATTCCCAATCATTAAAACCATGATGTTCATCGATCCTCACATTCACATGTGTTCCCGTACTACTTACGATTACTTAGTAATGCGGGAATATGGAATTGTCGCCGTTATTGAACCAGCCTTTTGGTTAGGACAACCTCGAACTAACGCTGGCTCATTTAAAGACTACTTCAGTAGTCTTGTGGGCTGGGAACGGTTTCGTGCTAGCCAGTTTGGCATCCAACACTACTGCACAATCGGCTTAAATCCGAAAGAAGCTAATAACGAAGCGCTAGCAGATGAAGTTATGGAACTACTACCACTTTATGCTTGTAAAGAAGGAGTTGTTGCCATTGGTGAAATTGGCTATGACGATATGACAGAAGCAGAAGATAAGTACTTTTGTCAACAGTTAGAATTAGCCAAAGAACTCGATACGTTGGTACTAATTCATACTCCTCACCGGAATAAAAAAGCGGGTGCTAGTCGGAGTATGGATCGCTGTATTGAATATGGTTTAGATCCTTCACAAGTAGTTATCGATCACAACAACGAAGAAACTGTTGAAGAAGTATTAGGACGCGGTTTTTGGGCGGCTTTCACGATTTACCCACAGACGAAGATGGGTAACGCCAGGATGGTAGAAGTTGTCCGTAAGTATGGATGCGATAGCGTAGCGGGACGTGATAACGTTCGTCGCATCATTGTAGATAGTAGTGCTGATTGGGGTATTAGCGATCCTTTGGCAGTCCCAAAAACGGCTCAGTTAATGTTAGATAGGGGTATTCCTGAAGAACATGTGCGAGCGGTTTGTTATGAAAATGCCCTAGCTGCTTACAGTCAAACTGGGCAGATGCAAGCTTCAGACTGGCTCAATCCTCAATCTATCGATCAACGTCAGTTGTTCAGTGGTAATTCTGTGTTGCGGGGACAAGAACCAGGAATCAAATCAGCTTCAGATTTTGTGTTGATTGAGTAGAAAATGGGAAGGCGGGATTGGGCATTGCAAGAGAGATTTCCATCTTAATATGCAGTTTATTTTGAAAAATTACTAGGCAGGGAGGCAGATAAGTGAATGTTGCAAGCTTAAATTTTCAAAGCTGGCGGGGTTATCTGGAATTGATGCGTCCTGCTAATATTGTTACTGCTTGGGCGGATATTCTTCTAGGTTTTGCTGCTTCTGGTTCTGGGATTATTTTTATTCAATTAATGAATGGAGAAGCAAATTTTTCCATACTAATTCCATTAGCTTGGTTGTTATTGGCTACAACTGGTTTATATGGTGGTGGGATAGTTTTTAACGATGTTTTTGATGCAGAATTAGATGCAAAAGAGCGACCAAATAGAGCAATTCCCAGTGGTCGCGTATCTCGTCAAAATGCTACTTTATTGGGGAGTATACTGTTTGCAATCGGGATTGTAGCTGCTTTTCAAGTATCCTTGTTGAGTGCTGCGATCGCTATTTTTATCACTCTTTCATGCCTCCTCTATAACTCACTCGCCAAACATCATCCTTTTTTCGGCCCTTTAAATATGGGTTTGTGCCGTGGCAGTAACTTATTATTAGGCGTAAGTGCTGTACCAGAAATTATCGGAGAACGTTGGTATTTAGCGCTGATTCCTGTTCTTTATATTGCTGCTATCACCGCAATTAGTCAGGGTGAAGTTCACGGAGGTAAGAAGATTACAGGAGTACTAGCACTACTGCTAATTGCAATAGTTTTGACAGCAGTTTTAGCTTTAGGATTATTAGAAGAGTATACAGCGATCGCAGCCCTACCATTTGCTATTTTCTTAGCGATCAGAATCTTGCCTAACTTTATCAAAGCGGCGCGAGAACCGATAGCCGAAAATATCCGAAATGCTGTGAAAATAGGCGTTTTATCTCTAATAGTCTTAGATGCAACCATTGCATCTGGTTTTGCTGGTTTGTATTACGGCTTATTCGTTCTAATCTTGCTACCAATTTCGATGAAGTTAGCAAAACTATTTGCTGTTACTTAAATTGGAATGTATACACCCAGTAATACTATTAATTGACAGTAGCGGCGCACATCTATGCATTGGTGTCAACTTAAGCCGAAAATTATATCAGACAGGCGTTTTGCAAATCCCTCACGCCCTCATCCCCTAACCCCTTCTCCCTTGGGAGAAGGGGAATTGAATATCTAGCTCCCCTCTCCCTTGGGGAGAGGGGCTGGGGGTGAGGGCAAAACGTTGTCACCAAGCGGGTTTCACGTTAAGTTGACACCAATGACATCTATGCGCCCCTAACTATGAATATGTAGCAAGTATTTTGCGAAATACTTTAAGCCAAAGAAAACAGATTACATATACAAAGGATAGAGCTAGAAAATGAAAATTACAAAAAACAATAATTTTCACTTAACTTATTGTAGCAATATTCATCCTGGTGAAAGTTGGCTAGAGGTTTTCGCCAATTTAGAGAAGTATATTCCTGAACTCAAATCACGTTTATCACCTACAGAACCTTTTGGTATTGGCTTGAGGTTAGCAGATGTTGCCGCAAAACAACTTTTAGAAAGTAATAACTTAGCTAAATTCCAAGCTTGGCTAACTCAAGAAGATTTGTATGTTTTCACCTTAAACGGATTTCCTTATGGCGGATTTCATCGACAGGTGGTAAAAGACCAAGTTTATGCACCTGATTGGTCTACACAAGAACGGGCTGATTATACATTAAACTTGGCACATATTTTAGCTAGTTTATTACCCCAAGGACTTGATGGCGGAATTTCTACATTACCATTATCCTATAAACCTTGGTGGGTAAAAGACCAAGCAACTTTCGAGACTGTTCTGAAAAAGAGTTGTTTGAATATAGCATCAGTTGTTGTAGAAATGATTCGCATCGGTGAAGAAACAGGCAAGATACTTCATATTGATTTAGAACCTGAGCCTGATGGTTTGATTGAAAACACCTCAGAAGTAATTGATTTTTATCAAAATTGGTTATTGCCAATTGGTGGTATTTATTTATCAGAGAAATTAAATATTGAGCAGGATTTAGCAGAGACTAAATTGCTAGAACACGTTCGGGTTTGCTATGACACCTGCCATTTCTCAGTTGAATATGAGCAGCCAGCTTCTGTATTTACACGTTTGCAATCGGCAGGAATTAAGATTGGAAAAATTCAAATCAGCGCTGCAATTAAAGTAAAAATACCTGCTGAGGTTGAGAAGCGTAGTTTGATAGTTGAGCGTTTACGTCCTTTTGCTGAATCTACTTATCTTCACCAGGTAATAGAACGTCGCAGCGATGACACACTCCATCACTATCCTGACTTAATAACTGCATTACCACATTTAGAACAATCTCTTGCTGAAGAATGGCGCACTCACTTTCATGTGCCAATTTTTATTCATGATTATCAAATTTTGCAATCTACCCAAGATGATATTGCTACTGTTTTACAGCTACTTCAAACAAACAATGCTTGCTCACATTTAGAAATTGAAACTTACACTTGGGATGTATTGCCGTCAGAAATGAAGATAGATTTGCTAACTTCTATTCAGCGTGAATATGAGTGGGTATTAAAAATAATTCGTAATTCGTAATGACGCTCCTGCGTCGCTAACGCTGCGCTAACGTAATTCGTAATTAATTAAGATTTGAACTGGATTTTTGAGTTTAAATCTGTAGAGATGCATTATGGTACATTTCTAGTTAATTTTTTCAAATTGGTATAAGAGAGGACTAAGTTTATGCAGAAAACAGTTGTTCTAAATGTCGTGGGATTAACACCCAGTTTATTAGGAGAAAACACGCCGTTTTTATCTTCTTGGGCGGCTAAAGGGCAAGTGGTTCCTATCAAAAAAGTGTTACCTGCTGTGACTTGTTCGGTTCAAGCTACTTATTTAACCGGAAAATTGCCTAATGAACATGGAATTGTCGCTAATGGTTGGTACTTCCGCGATGAATGTGAAGTGAAGTTTTGGCGACAATCTAATAAGCTAGTTCAGGCTCCCAAAGTTTGGGAAATAGCTAAATCAATTGATCCAAATTTCACTTGTGCCAACCTTTTTTGGTGGTACAATATGTACTCCACAGCAGATTATGCCATTACGCCGCGCCCAATGTATCCCGCAGATGGGAGAAAATTACCTGATATTTATACCCATCCTAGTGATGTGCGATCGCAAATTCAATCTGATTTAGGAAACTTCCCTTTGTTCGATTTCTGGGGCCCCAAAACTTCCATTAGTTCTAGCCAATGGATTGCCAATTCCGCAAAGTGGATTGAGGAACGTTACAGCCCGACATTATCACTAGTTTATCTACCACATTTAGATTACTGTCTGCAAAAATTTGGTAACAATCAAACACAGATTCAAGCAGATTTACGAGAAATTGATGCTGTTTGTGGAGATTTAATTGAATATTTTCAAGCACGTGATACTCAGGTAGTTATTCTTTCTGAGTACGGCATTACGCCAGTTTCTAAAGCGGTGGATTTGAACCGCGTACTACGAGAAAATGGTTTAATTGCTGTGCGAGAAGAATTAGGGCGAGAACTACTCGATTTTGGTGCTAGCATTGCCTTTGCCGTTGCCGATCATCAAATTGCTCATGTATATGTGAACGATCCGGCGTATATCCCGAAAGTGCGATCGCTTTTAGAAGCGACTGAAGGTGTAGCGCAGGTATTGGATGAACAGGGTAAACAAGCCTACCATCTCGATCATCCTAGATCGGGAGAGTTGGTAGCGATCGCACAATCTGACGCTTGGTTTACCTATTATTATTGGCTCGATGATGCGAAAGCGCCTGATTTTGCTAGAACTGTAGATATCCACCGCAAACCTGGTTACGATCCTGTAGAACTTTTCCTCGATCCGCAAATAAAATTTCCTCAAGGCAAAGTTGCTCTCAAGTTACTTAAGAAACAACTGGGTTTTCGCTACTTAATGGATGTGATCCCTCTGGATGCTTCGCTGGTGCGTGGCTCTCACGGTAATATCACCACTTCTGTTGATGAAGGGCCTCTATTTATCACCCATCAAACTCACCTAGTTAATGAACATCAAATTGAGGCGACAGATGTTTGCTCGTTGATTCTCAAACATTTAAATACCTGAAAGGCAGTATAGAGGCGATATATCGTCTCTACATCTTACCAAAATACAAAAAATTCCTTGTAATTCATAGTCATATCGAGTATGCTTTATATAAACTCGTTATGACTATGAATTAGATTGTTCTATCTGTAGGCATCGGTCAATCTACTGACTAAAATGTACTGTGGGCAATCTGAGTAACTTACATGGAGAGCTTCTTTAACCATGACTGAACCCCAAAACTTGACAACTGCTGACGGTATTCCAGTTAGCGATAACCAGAACTCACTTACAGCTGGAGCGCGTGGCCCTGTATTAATCCAGGATTTCCATCTCTTAGAAAAGCTGGCTCATTTCAACAGAGAACGTATTCCTGAAAGAGTTGTTCACGCTAAAGGTGCGGCTGCTCATGGTACTTTGACTATTACCAATGACATTACCCGCTACAGTAAAGCCAAACTTTTTTCTGAAATTGGCAAGAAAACAGAACTTCTCTTGCGCTTTTCTACAGTCGGAGGAGAAAAGGGTTCAGCAGATGCCGAGCGCGACCCTAGAGGTTTTTCCCTCAAGTTTTATACTGAGGAGGGTAACTGGGATCTTGTAGGTAACAATACCCCTATTTTCTTCATCCGCGACCCTTTGAAGTTTCCTGATTTTATCCATACCCAAAAGCGCAATCCCCAAACCAATTGCAAAGACCAAAATGCAAAGTGGGATTTTTGGTCACTCAGTCCAGAATCGCTTCACCAAGTAACGATCCTCTTTTCAGATCGGGGAGTTCCCAAAACCCATCGCCACATGGACGGTTTTGGTAGCCACACCTTCAGTTTAATTAATGCTGAAGGCGATCGCGTTTGGTGTAAATTTCACTTTAAGACTCTGCAAGGGCATCAAACCTTGACAGAGGAAGAATCAGCTAAGATTAAGGGCGAAGATCCCGATCATGCGACTCACGATCTGTTTGAAGCGATCGCTAACAAAGACTATCCTAAGTGGCGGATGTGCATTCAGGTGATGACTGAAGAGCAAGCGGAAAAACATCCTGATAATCCTTTTGACTTGACCAAAGTTTGGAAACAAGGAGAATATCCTTTAATTGAAGTCGGGATATTAGAGCTAAATCGGAACCCTGAGAATTATTTCGCCGAAGTAGAGCAAGCCGCTTTTAGCCCTAGTGCAGTCGTTCCTGGCGTTAGTTTCTCTCCAGACAAAATGCTGCAAGCTCGAATCTTTTCTTACCCAGATGCTCAACGGTATCGCTTGGGTGGTAACTATCAGCAACTACCTGTCAACCAGCCCAAATGTCCAGTGATGCATTATCAGCGAGATGGCTTTATGGCACCGGGGAACAACGGCGGTAGCGTTCCTAACTATGAACCGAATAGTGCTGAGGGTACGCCCAAAGAAAATCCAGCTTATGCAGAACCACCTAGTCATTTGGGCGATGTCACAGTCGATCGCTACAGTCATCGTGAAGGAAACGACGATTACACCCAAGCAGGTAATCTGTATCGGTTACTAACTCCTGAACAGCAAGAGCGTCTGGCTAAAAATATTGTCGGTAGTCTCTCTCAAGCAAGGGAAGACATCCAAATGCGTCAACTTTGCCACTTCTTCCGGGCAGATATTTCTTATGGTCGTCGTGTAGCTGAAGGATTGGGCATTTCAATCGATCCATCAATGCTGGGTGCTACTGCTCAACCTGTAGGTAACTGGTAGCCTCGTAGTTTCGTAGTAGTTTCGTAGGGTGTGTTATGCCGTAGGCTAACGCACCGAAAACCTGGATGGTGAGTTACGTACTTAAGCTAGATTTAGATCCCCGACTTCTTCAAGAAATCGGGGATTTGATCAATCAAAACAGACTCGTCAACGGAGATAAAATACTCGTTAACGGAGATAAAATACTCGTTAACGGAGATAAAATACTCGTTAACGGAGATAAAATACTCGTTAACGGAGATAAAAGCCTCGTTGACGGAGATAAAAGCCTCGTTAACGGAGCTAAAATACTCGTTAACGGAGATAAAATACTCGTTGACGGAGCTAAAATACTCGTTGACGGAGATAAAATACTCGTTGACGGAGATAAAAGCCTCGTTGACGGAGATAAAATACTCGTTGACGGAGTTCAGAGGCTCATTAAGTAGAGAAATAAAAATATTTACAGTTATTGCGATCGCACCCTTCGCAGAGCATATCGTAGAAAAGTAGTTCTAGGCGTTGCGATCTCATTATTTTGCTTCACTGTCTTTGCAATGACATTGTGTAATTAATTATGCTGCCTACTTATTAAACTAGGATTTGAATCTCAGGCGGGTAATGCAGCCGGTGTAGATTACCTAAATTACTGAAACCAACGCCAGACAAAAGCAACCATTCTCCTGAACCAAGGCTGACGATTCCGCCGCAAGTATTCCAGATTTCCACGGTAAGTTATTGTATTGGGATGATTTGCCCCCAAGCATTTTTCAGCGATTTCCAAAGCTTCGATGTACAAAGCTTCGGCTTCGCTGTACCTTCCCTGTGAATTGTAGAGGAATGCCAAATTGTTCAGGCTACTTGCCACATGAGGGTGTTCATCCCCCAGAAGGCGTTTGCTCATCGCCAAAGCTTCGATATACAAAGGTTCGGCTTCGCTGTACCTTCCCTGTGAACCGTAGAGTAATGCCAAATTATTCAGGCTAGTTGCCACATCTGGGTGTTCATCCCCCAGCAGGCGTTTATACATCGCCAAAGCTTCGATGTACAAAGGTTCGGCTTCGCTGTACCTTCCCTGTGAACCGTAGAGTAATGCCAAATTGTTCAGGCTAAGTGCCACATCTGGGTGTTCATCCCCCAGCAGGCGTTTTCTCATCGCCAAAGCTTCGATGTACAAAGGTTCGGCTTCGCTGTACCTTCCCTGTGATTTGTAGAGT
>NZ_JBALEO010000091.1:0-224532 GCF_036918015.1 Nostoc sp. | reverse complement strand
AGATTAATATCGCTTGATGTTGGGTTACGGCGCAATATAAATTGTTCATTGTGCTGCTAAGATATTAACTTGCGCCTCCACCCAACCTACAATAAATTCTGCAAGTGCGATCGCTATCTCCTGTAGGTTGGGTGGAACGTAGTGGAACCCAACACATGATATTGGGAAAGCAGAAAATATTTACACTATAATAATCTCTCAATTTATTGGATAAAATTAATGCTAAACCTATTTTATATATTTAATTATTCGCTAAGATTAATATCGCTTGATGTTGGGTTACGGCGCAATATAAATTGTTCATTGTGCTGCTAAGATATTAACTTGCGCCTCCACCCAACCTACAATAACTACGAATAGATTATTCATTTCCTACATCTTCGGGAAATTCTATCTCTATTCCTGAACCCCAATCTATATCGTAAATTCCTTTGTTTACATACAAAATGAAACTTGAATAATTCCAATCTTTAGATGCTTTAACATATCCATGCTTGACAGGATTATAATGAATATAATCAACATGACGAATGAAATCAATTTCGTCTTGAATTTGATGTTCCCAAAATCTGCGTTGCCAAACAGCTTTTTCACCTTTATTTTGACGTGATACAGAGATTTTTCCTTGATATTGAATATCACAATGATGGGTAAAATAATTTTTGATTAATCGCCAACGATCTGAAAAATCAGTGTCCCCTGGTGGTAACGTCCAAATACAGTGTATGTGGTTTGGTAATATGACAATGGCATCTACAATAAATGGAGATTTGCTCATTACTTCTCTGAATGCTTGTCTTAACAGCAGAATATTCTCTGCATTACAAAGAAACTCCCGGCGGTTATGAGTAACAACGGTAAAGAAAAATGTACCTCCTTCTATCTTGGCTCTGCGATATTCCATAATGCCTATAAACAACCTAAAATCATGAGATAATTGATGTAAGCTTACCCCATTTATTTTATCGTTTAGCAGTTTCAGTACAAAATCATGGAGTTATTTTATGGCTTTAATCAATCAGAGAATAGATGTTCCTGTGATAGTTGATGAATCAAAATGTTTAGAAAAATGCACAGCCTGTATTGAAGTTTGTCCCTTGGATGTATTGGCTAAGAATCCAGAGACGGGGAAAGCTTATATGAAATATGATGAGTGTTGGTTTTGTCTACCTTGTGAAAAAGAATGTCCAACCAATGCAATTACTGTACAAATTCCGTTTTTGTTGCGCTAGTTGTGTGCAGTAGTAGAAGAAGTAATTATTTCTAGAGGATTCAAAATGTCTACAAGTAGTAATTTGGAATTAAACCAATGGTTGGAAATGTTGCGATCGCCTGACGTAAATGATCGGATAGTAGCTGTCAAAACCTTGCAACATCTAGGCGATGATGAAACAATCGACGCTTTAATTATAGCTTTGAAAGACGAACATATTACTGTTCAGAAAATAGCAATATCTGCCCTTTGGGAAATTGCCAATCCTGCTGCAATCCCGGCTTTAATTGAATGCCTCACTTCAACAGATGCAGATATTCGTACTGAAGCCGCATCAGCATTAAACGAGTTAATCACACCAAATGAATTATTACTTTTACTAGATAAACTACAAAGTAATGATGTGAATCTTCAATTAAATATTTTAGTGCTTTTGCGGAAGATACATGATATTCAATCTTTGCCATATATTTTGCCATTTTTAGAATCAAAAAATTCTGAGTTAAGAGAAGCAGCCGTTACGACACTGCGATATATCAATCAACTAGAAAAATGTCCACAAGCTTTAAATTTAATCTTTGATGAAGAAGCAAGTGTACGTCGTGCTGCGGCTTTAACTTTAGAACATTTACAAGATGCAGAAGTAATTACAATACTTTCTCAAGCACTTACAAATGATAGTGACTGGCAAGTTCGTCGGAATGCAGCTCAATCTCTGGCTATTCATGCAAATAATCAAGCAATTTCAGCATTAGAAATAGCTTTAAATGATGAACATTGGCAAGTGCGGAAATCAGCAGCACAAGCTTTACAAAAAATTCCAGATATTCAAGTTATGCCGAAATTAATTCAAGCATTAACAGATGAATATGCCGATGTACGGAAAGAAGCTGCGATCGCACTTGGAAATTTAGCTCATCCCGACGTTATTAATCCCCTACAACAAGCCTTAGATGACCCTGACAAAGAAGTGTCCATCCAAGCGCAACGGGCAATTCAGAAGATTCAAACAGATAGAATGGTCTCAAGGGAGCAGTAAATAACTAAGGGAAAGCTTAATGGACAATCCATTTCCTGGAATGAACCCGTATTTGGAACAACCTGAACTTTGGCATCAAGTTCATAATCGTTTGATTGTAGCGATCGCTGATGACCTGACTCCTCAAATCGCCCCTAAATACCGAGTTTCCATTGAAGAGCGAGTTTACACTAGTGTAGATGATATCTTACTCGTAGGAATTGCTAATATAGCAGTTGCCAAACGTAACACTACAGATAACAGTTCAACTTTGACTGCTGCGAAACTTGTTGAACCCAGTAAAGTGAGAGTTCCTGTACCTGAACAGATAACTGAGCGATTTTTAGAGGTGCGAGCAACTCCAACCAAAGAAGTAGTTGCTGTGATTGAAATACTTTCTCCTAAAAATAAACGCTCCAAAGAAGGCAGAGCCGCCTACGAAAGTAAACGACAGAAAATTTTGGCTTCTGCAACTAACTTAGTAGAAATTGACCTCTTGAGACAAGGGCAGCCAATGCCTATTCTTGGAGCATCAACCACAGATTATAGTTATAGTATCTTGGTCAGTCGCAGCTACAACAGGCCTGACGCAGATTTATATACTTTCGATTTAAAAAACCCAATTCCTGTTTTTCCTGTACCTTTGCGTGAGGGAGAACCTGAACCGATAGTTGAATTACAAAGGTTATTAAACGAAGTTTACGAACGTGCTAGATTTGACTTGGCAATTGATTATTCACAACCTTTAAAGATAGTGCGCTCGCCCGAAGAAGAAGCTTGGGTGAGAGAAGTTTTGCAGAGGATCTAAATCAGAGCGATCGTTCTTGGTAACTTAGTAGTGCCAAACCAATCAAAGCTTTGCTAATTTCGCAATACAAATTCTTGACTCCAAATTATTGACCTCTGCTTATCATCAATATTTATCAGGTGGACTTTATCGACAAAACAACGATAATTTAAATCGAAATGTTGTACTTCTTCTAACACTTGCAAAAATTTATCTGTATCTTTTGTAAATTTTCCTAGTGTTAAATGTGGAAGGAATGGTAAACTTTCCCTGATATATTCAGCTAATATACCTGTATATAATTCGTTGTGTAGCTTGACCATATCTACTTTTCCTTCTTCAATCATTAAAAACATATACTCATCCCATGATTTTTGTAATCCTTTGAGACAAATAGGAAATATTTTCCACTTACTCAAAATACTATCAATATGAAGAATGAGATTGTTTTTATTAATAGACTCCACTAGGGGAAATACAAGTGTAATATGTGGCTCAATTAAATCAAATTGTGGGTCATATTTATGCCTTATTTGATTGATATGTTCTGTGTTAATATTGGGGTAATGTACGAGTGCATAAGACATATAGGATTACTATTTGATTTTTGAACAACACGTAGGGTGTGTTATCGCGAAGCGTAACGCACCATTTTCAAGGGTTTGGTGCGTTAGACTAAAGTCATAACGCACCCTACAAATACTTAATTTTTTTCAGAAATCAAACCGTATTCCTATACTTATAAAGTATTAAAGGCTATATAGCATATTTCAAATTTTATAGGATAGCTTACACTAACATGAGGTACAAAAATATCCCTTCTAACATTCAGAAGATATGACTACAGACCATCAGCAAGAAGTAGTCCAACTACTCAAACAAATCATCGAACCTACCTTAAAAAATGACATCGTTAGTTTGGGAATGGTACGAAACTTACGCATAATTGATGACTATATTTACTTACGTTTATATATTGGTTCTCATCAGCACCAATTACAGCCAGAAATTCAATCTAAATTATCATCTATATCTTGGTGTAAAAAAACTTATATTCAAATTTGTACCATTCCCGGTGTTAAAACAACTCTTGCAGTTTCTAGTGGTAAAGGTGGTGTGGGCAAATCCACAACAGCCGTTAATATCGCCGCAGCTTTAAAATTACAAGGTGCAAAAGTAGGACTATTAGATGCTGATGTTTATGGCCCCAATGTTCCCCAAATGTTGGGTTTAGGACAAGCTGATATTCAAGTGATTAATACTCCCACAGGTGATAAGTTTTTACCTCTAGAAGTTCAAGGAATAAAAATAATGTCAGTGGGTTTACTTGCAGAAGCAAATCGTCCTTTGGCATGGCGGGGGCCTGTATTGCATAAAATTATCACGCAATTTTTACAAGATGTGGAATGGGGTGAATTAGATTATTTATTGATAGATTTACCTCCCGGTACAGGTGATGCTCAAATTACAATTATCCAAGAAAGCCCAATTTGTGGAGTCATTTTAGTGACAACTCCTCAACAAGTAGCTGTTGCAGATGTACGACGTAATATATATATGTTTCGCCAAGTGGGTGTTCCTGTTCTTGGCATCATTGAAAATATGAGTTATTTAATTTGTGGTGATTGTGGTTCACGCACACCGATTTTTGGTAGTGGTGGCGGCGAACAACTAGCCGCAGAATTACAAGCGCCTCTATTAGGACAAATTCCCATCGATCCCCGTATTTGTAGTGGTAGTGATACTGGAAATCCGATTGCGATCAGCGAATACGCTTCACCAGCAAAGGAGGTTTTTACACAAATAGCTATTTCATTAAATACTACTTTTACTTTACACGATCAAACTACGCAGCTTTACCAAGCTTAGTAGCTTCAGGAACTTCAATTAATTGCCCTGTTTTGACATCGTAGATATAGCCATAGATCGGAATTTCATTCGGAACTAATGGATGCAAACGAATCCGTTGTACATCTGTATAAACGTTTTTTGCTTGGTCATCAATAGTCAACCAATTGATAAACTTGCCTTCGCCTGATCCCGACCCAGATCCAATATCTGACCAACCTTTTTCATCTAGCTTGGCTGTTTTGAGGCTACTAGAAAGTAAATTACTGATAATTTCATTAGTGAAGGTTTCCATCCCGCAATTAGTGTGATGAATTACAAACCATTCACGCGTTCCAAGTAATTTGTAAGAAATTACTAAAGAGCGAATCGCATCATCGCTAGCACGTCCACCTGCATTACGAATTACATGGGCATCTCCTTCAGCTAGTCCAGCAAATTTAGCTGGGTCAAGTCGAGCATCCATGCACGTGAGAATTGCAAACCGACGAGATGGGGGTATGGTGAGATTACCTTTATCACCGAATTTATCAGTGTAACTAAGGTTAGCTGCCAGAACTTCTTCTACAATTTGGCTCATTTTGAGTTTATGTGGGCGATAAGCCTGACGGCATAGCTAACCCTTACCGCTTGGTTAGCAAACATACCACGAGGTGGGGCGCAAGGTCTTGCGCCCTACGACAGGTGTGGTTAAAATACACGAAAACTGATGTAATTTGTTTTACGCAGAGGCGCAGATAGTAGGAGTTTGAGACAAGTTTTTGCGATCTATGCGGGGTAAAAGACCAATGTTCGGAGTTCGATGCTTTCTCGTGGGGGAGCGTTGGCTGGGCTGGTGGGGTCTTCAAAGGCTGTATGGGCGGCAAAACGGGCGTATCCGTTTTCTGCGGAGTCGAAACATTTGATAAATAGTGCTTCGTCTCTGTGCATTTGCGGAAAGTAGAACCATTTATGTTTGGAGTTATACGTGACTCCGTATGTCTCACCAACCCGATCGCGGTACACTAAATCACCAGCTACAAGGTCTGTTATTGCAATACTTTGCGCGTCACACACTGCTAAGGGTGACTCTTGAATTGGTTGTGCGATCGCTCGCCAAACATTGATGATGGCAAATCGTTGTTTTAGTAACGTCTCAATATCATCATCATCTATGCCTCGCGCTGCTAGTTCCAAACGGCCGCGAGTATAGCCAGATTTGGCGGTGAAGTCGTTGTGTACGCGCTTGGCGGGTTCTTTAATGTTATTCTCACCAGGCTTTGACTGACCAGCGTTACGCAAGGTGTGATCGAATATCACTACCTTCGTTGCACGTGTCACCTCTTTTAACAATTGCTCGGCTTCTGGATAGTAGACGCGGCGTACTTCGTCTTCATCGTAAAAGTTGCGGACATTAGTATTATGTCCAGTAAAGGCGAATCCTTCTCGATCTAACGATATGTTCTCTGAGATGGAGCGAGCATTGTAAATTGGCAGTTTGTATGTCTGATAAGTTGCATTTGTGCGGGGAATCCCAGCTGGCGGTTCGTAAGTATAGTTAACAGGTTTTTCTGCCGTTGGAATCAGGTAAGTGAGGTTGGCCTCTACCGATGGCAGTTCTGCGGAAATTGGTTTGTCTAGAACTTGGTTATTTAAGCTCATAGGTTATCCCATTTTGGATTTTGGTTAATTGTTGGTCATGTGTCCTATTTTTGAGATGCACCAACGGGAAGAGGTTCACCGAGAACTTTGGCGAATCTTTGCAAATAGAAGTCCACAGGATTTGCAACTGCTTGGATTGAGGAGCGATCGCGTACCAGATTCCACCATGTCTGCAAACGAGGTGTTTCTGCTGGTAGTGTGAATTTGCGGAAGTGTTCTAAGAGTGGTAAACGTTCAAACCAAGGATAGAAGCTGATATCAACTAGGCTAAACTGATCTCCTAAGAAGTAATCACCTTTGCCTAATCCTTCTTGTTCAATATATAGAAGTGCTTCTGTGAACTCTTTTCGTCCTTGTTCTTGTTCGGTGCTATCTTTACCGCGTAAGAATTTGTTAAAAGCTGGGATAAAGCGAGTATTGGCGTAGTCTATCCAAATCCGAGCGATCGCTTTAGCTGCGGGATCGCGGGGTAATAAAGCTGGTTCTGGAAAAACTTCATCTAGATATTCATTGATAATGGCGGACTCGTAAATTTCCACATCCCCATGTTTGATCGCCGGAACTTTACCATAGCCCGAAATCTGCGTGTACCCGTCTGGTTTATTTTGTAGGTCAATTTCTATCGGAGTGAAGTCAATACCTTTTTCCAGTAAGACGACGCGAGTCCGTTGAGAGAAGGTAGAGGCTTTGGCGAAGTATAGTTTGATGTTGCTCATGAAATCTTTTCCTTGTAATAATCGTGATATGCAGACTATTTGAGATTGCACAACTCAACCTAAAGCAATAAAACAGAAGCTGTTCATGAGCGATCGCCCACTATGGATGAAAGAAACCATTCTGTTTTCTGATTAGTGCAGTTAAATAATTGACTGGCAGGTATCTACGTCAGTTAGATGATATACTACAGTTTATCGGTCGGCTTAATGTACTTTAAATAGTATACAGTCTTTATGAAAATATGCATACCTAATTATTAGTGTAACTAAATAAATAGCTAGACATAATCAAGCGTTTGTGATTTGGGATTCTTTTTGTTGGCTGTGGCGTTTATCGCTCATTTCAGTGTACGGAAGAGAAAATCTCCAGTTGTTTAATGCGAAATCGAATTCATGCTGCAAATCCCTCGCCAATTTATTTTACGTAGCAAGAGAAGGAATTAAGATTAATGGCACATCTATTTGAACCATTCAAGATTCGTGAAGTTGTTTTTCGCAACCGCATCGCCGTTTCACCGATGTGTCAATATTCCAGTACAAATGGATATGCTAATGATTGGCACGTTATTCATCTAGCTTCTCGCGCAGTTGGCGGTGCAGGAATAGTGTTCACAGAAGCGGCAGCTGTGGAGGCGCGTGGACGCATTAGCCCGCAAGATTTGGGAATTTGGTCAGATTCACATATCGAAACTTTAGCCAAGACTGTGGCATTAATTCATAACTTTGGCGCTGTTGCAGGTATTCAACTAGCTCATGCAGGTAGAAAAGCCAGCACTGCCAAACCGAGTAAAGGAGGGAAAGCACTAGATGAATCTCAGGAAGGTTGGCGGCCCTTAGTTTCGAGTAGTGCGATCGCTTTTAGCCAAGATAGTCCAGTTCCAGAAGCCCTAAATCTTGAAGGAATTCAAGAAGTTATTGATGCTTTTGCCCAAGCTGCCAAACGTTCTTTACAAGCTGGTTTTAAGGTAGTGGAAATCCATGCTGCCCACGGTTATCTACTGCACCAATTTCTCTCGCCTCTTTCTAACCACCGTCAAGATGATTATGGTGGCAGCTTTGAAAATCGGACTCGTCTGCTTAGAGAAATAGTTCAAGCAGTCCGAGAGGTTTGGCCCCAGACACATCCACTCTGGGTACGCATCTCCGCCACTGATTGGGTAGATAATGATGGCTGGGACATTGAGCAAAGTATTGCTTTAAGTGACAAACTCAAGTCTTTAGGAGTCGATCTCATCGATACTTCATCAGGCGGTATTATACCGGGCGTTCATATCCCAATTAAATCTGGCTATCAGACTCAGTTTGCCGAACGCATCCGCCGCGAAGCTAATATTCATACAGGAGCCGTGGGTTTAATTACATCCCCTGAACAAGCTGACGAGATTATTCGTACAGAAGTCGCTGATCTAGTTTTGTTGGGACGCGAACTACTCCGCAATCCTTACTGGCCACATCTGGCAGCCAAACAACTTGGACACGATAAACTCTGGCCTGTTCAATACGATCGCGCTTGGCTGTAAGCGATTGGAAATCGCGGCTACACAAGCAAAGTCCGCACTTCTCTACGCGGAGCGTCTCGTAGAGAAGTGTGGGTTTTGTCTGTGTAGCCGTGACTTCTAGTCGCCAAGGCTAGTAATAATTTAGACTTTTCAAACACCCTCTTAGAGCAATTATTTGATACAATCTCTGAATACTGAATCAATGTTTTAGTAGAGTTTCACCCCTTGTTTATAAGCATCTACAAAACTTGTGTAATCATATTCGACTTGAGTTGCATAGTCCACTGCAAAGTTAAAAATTTCGTCTTTGAATACAGCTTTATTACCACTCACAATATCAGTCACTTCTTTATCAACACTGACAGGAATAATCGCAGCATCATAGTCTCGATCGGAGATTGCATGGTTTTTGGCAACCACCTTCCCGGCGTACCCCATCGCATCCATGAATTTTGACTTGGTGGTTAACAACTTATAGTCAAAATCCACTTGATAGGGTGATTTTTCACGCACCATAAAGGGGATGCTACTGACAGTAGTATAGCCAACCAAGGGATCGAGATTGGATAACATCGCTTTTGTAGTGATTGTCACCCTTGCCCCTTCTTGGTTTCCGTAGACTGAACTCGGCAGCAGACCTGGAACTGCGATTGCAACTGCGCTACTGCCTTCCTGCTTCATCTCTAAAATGCGATCGTCGTCGGTTGCTGAACTTGGCCCCTCAATCAGCAAGTAATATCGGTACTTCCCAAGACTACCAACACCTGAACCTAATTTAAGCCGAATGTCTTTGAGAGTATAGTAACTGTCGTTGTAGCGCTTACTGCGAGGAATTGAGGCGATATAGCTGCTCATAGCCCCAGCAATGTCAGAATAGGTGCTGCTGGATACAGACTGGAGTATTGAGGCTGTCTTGAAGAGGCGATTGTTACTGTTATTTAGCACTGTATACTTTTTTAAAAACTTAGAACGGCTATTCTGTGATGCCTTTTGAATTAAATCTTTGACCACACCGTTCGTATTGCTGGATTCTAAACGGTATGACAGTTCATCATTGCTTCCCTTAAAGTCATTCATCTTATTGAGGTAAGCATCCAAGAAATTTCGCACAACATCCTCAGCATCAGTTGAGTTAAGACCATTCTTTTTAGCTACCAACAGAATGGAGACTGCCATCCGTCGCAAGTCCCAAACGTAAGGGCCAAAATAGCCTTCATCAAAGTCGGTGGTGTCAAAAACGTTGTTGTCTTTGCTATCTCTTATCGCTCCAAGATTTTGCAGATGCATATCTCCTTCTAACCAGACGGCTGAGGTTGAAGAGTTTACAAATCGTGAACTTGGTAAGGTCTGCATATCACGATAAAAAATGTGAGCCGTCCCCCGATAAAAGCTGAAAAAGCTATCTTTAGCTGTCATCTTTTGCATTTTCGTTGCCAGTTCTTGAGGCAATTGAGAAGCAAAGGGATGATTATATTGGTAAATTTCATTCACCACCCAAGTTGAACGGGGAGTTGCAGCTTGAACTGGAGATACAAATCCCAAAATTAAAATTAAGATAAATACGACGATTGCAGATATGCGTTTAGGCATGATATCATGTCCGCTAGATTACTTATTAAACCTGAAGAACCCCACCCCGCCAAAGCTATGCTTTGTCTCCCCTCCCCGCAGGCGGGGAGGGGCTGGGGGTGGGGTGCAATGACTGTGGAAATCATAACTAATTATACGGACATGATATGATACTTTCTTAGGCGTAAAAAACTCTTGTGTAGAGAAAATCATTCAACAACAGTTTTTTACCACCTTGAGCCATATTTAACAAAGTGATTTAAAGCACAATGCAACAACTATTCACTTTAAAGTATTGAGGGGCTTCAAAAAGCTAAAATTATAAAGAATCGTTACAACATAATCATGTCAGCTATCCAAACAACTTTGGTTCTTGCGATGACGGCCGATGGAAAAATTAGTGCCGTAGATCCGAAAGCGCCCCGTGAACCGAATGTAGTGGATCGCGCACACGTGGAGTATCAAGTCTCCCTTGCCGATCTAATCCTGGTAGGAGCAGGGACAATTCGGGCTGAGGGGGGAACCTTTGAAATTAGCGATCGCGAACTGTTAGCAGCACGTGAGGTTCGGGGTCAGTCTCCTCAGCCGATTACTTGCGTTGTTTCAGGTTCCCTTAACTTATCGCCGGACTTGCCTTTTTTGAGTCAGGACATTGAGCGATGGATATTTACCACACAAACTGCTTTAGAGCGCAGTTCTGATACAACAACTTTGCAAAAACAGGCCGAATTAATTGATTTGGGAGATACAGACCTGGACTGGGATCGGGCCTACACCTTGATGGCAGAGCGGGGTATTCGCAAAATCGTTGCTTTGGGAGGTGGCTCTTTAACAGCTGCTCTAGTGCAGGCAGGGCGAATTGACGATTGGTGGTTGACCATTTGGCCGATCATTTTTGGAGGAAAGCACGCTCCTAGCCCAGTGGAGGGAGAGGGTTTTCTTCCCGATGTTGCTCCTCATCTCCAACTCATAGAAACTCGTCAGGTTGGAAGTGATTTGTTTTTACATTACCGCACGGTTAAGTGAAAACGCGCTGCCTGAATTAAGCACTTATGATCTCGTTGATACTAGAAAGCAGGGGAGCAGGGGAGCAGGGGAGCAGGGGAGCAGGGGAGCAGGGGAGCAGGGGAGCAGAGGAGAAGTTGCAGTAAGCTTTTCCCCTCTGCCCCTCTGCCCCTCTGCCCCTCTGCCCCTCTGCCCCTCTGCCCCTCTGCCCCTCTGCCCCTCTGCCCCTCTGCCCCTCTGCCCCTCTGCCCCCTGCCTCCGATCAACCAGGGGGCCAATCCAACTGCCGCCCTCCCAAAATATGCAAGTGTAAGTGATGGACTGTTTGACCGCCGTCATCACCAGCATTGATGACAACTCGATAACCATTTTTTAGTCCAGCTTCTTCTGCAACACGTTTAGCAGTTAACAAAAGATGCCCCAACACAGCATGATCCTCAGATTCAGCCTCAGCTAGTGTCGCAATGGGTTTTTTGGGAATGACGAGGATGTGAACGGGGGCTTGGGGATGGATGTCTTTGAATGCCAGGGCTAAATTATCTTCATAAACAATATCAGCGGGAATTTCCCGACGAATGATTTTGCTGAAAATCGTTTCTGTACTTTCACTCATGCCAATTTACCTACTAATCTGCTAGAGATTTTATATTAAGTCCGCCTAATTACTTATCATTGAGAAAATTTGATTGTGCGGATACACCCAGATTTACTGTTCGGTTCGGTTTTTTCAGGAAAAAGCTATGAAAAAACCTGCCAATCTTTTAAAAAGACTAGCAGGTATGGCTTATCATCAATCGGAGCGGCGGGATTCGAACCCACGACCTCCACTACCCCAAAGTGGCGCGCTACCAAGCTGCGCTACGCCCCGGTCAGAATTCTTATCATATAGCAAAACTGTAGGATAATCAAGAGGCAATTTTAAAAAACCTTAAGCATCCCACTAGCTTGCAGTAAATCTGGAACAGCAGAAGCATTCCATTGACCTTCTACACATCGCCCTGTATTCAAGATGAAACGCAGACTGTAATCATGAGGGTAGCCTTCCACTTCCATCCATAATAAATCGCTTTCGGCTTCACAAGTAATTTTTTCCTCTTCCATCAATTCAGTTGCGAGTTGCTTCATGGTGTCTGCTAGCTGTGCTAGTAGACGACAAAAATCATTTAACTCGGCTTCGGTTAACTCAATTGCCCAATCATCTGTACCAACTAAACCTTTAAACTCAGGTGTATCGGGGTTCCAGCCAATACGCCAACCCGATCCGGTTTTGACAACGCGTTCCATAAAAAGTGAGGAGTGAGGAGTTAGGAGTGATTAATTTACAACTTAATAACTCTTCTATTACTTAAGTAGTTCGGCACCTCCTCGTTGCGGTGGCTGTGGGGTAGTTGATGTAGTGGGACTGGGTGTGGTGTTGGGGTTAGGGGGTACGGTGTTTTGGGAAGTAGGATTAAATATATTGACTAAGACTTGTACTAGGGCATCTCGCTGGCTGCGGGTGAGGCTCTTGATGGCTTTGCGATCGCCTTCTATCGGATTTTTCTGTAGTGCATCATTTCCTGGATAGGTAGTATCATACATAATTTCGTTCACACCCAGGTAATCAGCTAAAGTCAGCTTCCAATCTAAGCGATAAATCGGGGCACGCCCTTTGGTATAAATGTGATATCTAATTAGGCGATTTGCTAAGGTGTTGCTTTCGGCAACTTTCCCATTTTCTTTGCTGATATACTTATTTTCCCGTGGAAAATCTGGCAATTGCTGATACACTAGCTGCCAAACATCGCTAGGCGTGACTCTCTGGGCAGAAGCAGGTTGGATACTAAATAAATTTCTATGTATTGATTTATCCGCCCCTGAACCTAAAACAATTACACTCATTACCATTAAGGTAAGCAGTAGTGGTGTTAGCGGTAGCGGTACGTTTCGCTTGTACTGAGTTGTGAGTTTTGAGAAAATTGATTTAAACAGAAATTTTGTCTTTTTCATAGAACAATATTTTGGGCGTTGCTGAGTGAAAAGATGAATTTGCCTGATTCAGAATTAAGCACTCATCACTCAGCACTCAATCTTATAGTTCGCCGATAATTTCTGGTTGAGTCAATTCATCAGACATTTCGATAATTGCCCTTAGCACTGGCTTCATCATCGCATCTTCGTTACTTTCAAAGTCTTCGTAACGCCGACGTTTAGCACGATTTGCCACCTGAACCGTAATGCGGTATCGATTTGAGGCTGCACTAATCAGATCCTCAGCCCGGTGCATAATCTGAGATTGAGTTGTCTCGAACTTAGAGCGCTTTAGCATAATCAGTGGTTCTTGGGGTCATTCTCCAGTGTAACAGCACTAAATCAGTCTACTGCTGTCTGTTTAATCGCCGGCAACCTCTCTGTTGATAGAGGCTAAGAGTATTTTAGTCACTTATAAGTAACTTGTAGTATTAAATAACGCACCCTCATGGCTGACCTTGTGGAAACTGCGATCGCAGCCGGTAATTTCAATACCCTAATAAAGGCTGCTAAAGCTGTAAATTTCATAGAAACTTTGAAAAGCCCTGGTTCTTTCACGCTCTTTGCACCAACTGACGAAGCTTTTGCTAATCTGCCAGAGGGAACTTTAGACTCGCTACTACAAGATATCCCCAAGCTCCAGAAAATTGTGGCATATCATATCGCTAGTGGGGATGTTAGGTCTGATGATTTGGTACAGATTAATGAGGCAGAGACGCTTGAAGGTTCAATTGTCGCCATTGAATCTGCCGACGGTAAATTTAAAGTGAATAACGCCAATGTCATCAAAACAGATATTCTGGCAGACAATGGCGTGATCCATATCATTGATGCGGTATTGATGCCTGCAATGGTGGCGGGGAAGTAAGGGTAGAGGGGCAGAGGGGCAGAGGGGCAGAGGTGCGGAGGTGCGGAGGGGCAGAGGGGAAAGACCTACTACAACTTCTCCCCTGCTCCCCTGCTCCCCTGCTCCCCTCATTCCCTACTCCCCACTCCCAGAATGCACCCACTCCGTGCGGGAACAGTCAATGACAACTGCTGAGTTTCTCCTTCGCCATTCCACTCAACTTCAGCAGTGCCATATAAAAGCTTGTTGGGTTGAGTCCGCAAAGTGGCAACATCTGCATTGGCTGTTGCCGAACTTGTACCAGCATTGACGACAATTATCAATTCCTCTGTCCCCAAAGTTCGCGCAAAGATATAAAGTTGCCCTTGAGCATGGAGAACTTGGTAATCACCTGTACGCAATGCTGGGTAAGTATGGCGGAGGGCAATTAACTGGCGGTGAGTATTGAAAATTTCTTGATTCCACTTAGTCTCTAGAGGAAAACCACGACGTGAGTCTGGGTCTATTCCTCCAGGTAAGCCAACTTCGTCACCATAGTATATGCTGGCAGCACCGGGAAAGGTGAGCAACAGTAGAGTTGACAATTCTATACTGGCTATATCGCCGCCTGCAATGGTCATCAATCGGGCTGTATCGTGACTTGCAAGCAAATTGAGTTGAGTTAGCTGAATTTCCCAAGGGTAAAGTTGCAGTACTTCTTGGATTTTGGTGGCGTACTCGGCAGCAAATAAGGGTGGGTAGGGTTGATAGTCGCGGCTTTGGACTTGTTCTAAGACTACGCGATCGCCTGCCGCAAAGGCAATTGTTGGCCCAGCAAATAGATAATTCATCACACCGTCAAATTGCGTCCCATCCAACCACTGGCGGGAATCTCCCCACACTTCGCCCACAATATAAGCTTCAGGATTGACTGCCTTAACGCGATCGCGAAATTCCTGCCAAAAACCAGGAGTTTTTATTTCAAATGGTACATCCAATCGCCAACCGTCGATACCGAATTTAATCCAATATTCGGCAATTTCCATAATGTATTCTCGTACTTCTGGATTGTCGTGGTTAAATTCTGGCAAGGCGCGATTTCCCGCCCAACCCACGTAGTTGGCAGGAAATTCCCCATTGTATGGTGAAAGGGGCCAGCCTTCAATTTTGAACCAATTTACCCAAGGCGAATGGGGGCCATTTTCTAAAACGTCGTGGAAAAAGAAAAAGCCCCGGCTGGAATGGTTAAACACCCCATCCAGAACGACTTTGATATTCCGTTGATGGGCTGCATCGAGCAATTCCTTAAAAGCTTCGTTGCCCCCTAACATCGGGTCAACTTGATAATAATCGTGGGTATGATAGCGATGATTACTGGCGGATTGAAAAATGGGTGTGAAGTAAATCGCGTTAATCCCCAAATTCTGGATGTAGTCTAAATCCTCCATAATGCCCCATAAATCGCCGCCTTTATAGCCCTGGAGGGTTGGCATAGAGTCCCAATCTTCCCAACGAGCTTCTTGCAATAACCGTTTGCGCGGCTGTTTGCTTCTGGCAAAACGATCTGGGAAAATTTGGTAGAAAACAGCGTGTTTCACCCAGTCTGGTGTTTGAATTTGCATGAATAACTTTTTGTATGTTTAGAAGCGATCGTTGCAAATATTAGCTTCTTTATGGCTCTTACTTATGATAGAGAATCTGTCATTTCTCAGTATTCATTAGTGATTTAGCCTTTTTCATGCTGTTTTATACGCAAATATTATCAGTTTTAACTATTTTGACTACAATTTATTTTAGTTTTTAACAGGTCAACTAGATAAACTCGTCACTGATTGCATTCTCACCCCTGAATTCTGAATCTTAAATTCTTCTTTAAGAAATTTATTTATTACTTAATTATTCTTAATTTTATTTTCCTCACTTTGTCCGTAATTATTTCGGCAGACAATGGATTAGTTTAATAGCTTCATAAAAATTACCTGTTATATCATGTCCGCTTGATTAATTACTAAACCCCAAGAACCCCACCCCGCCAAAGCTGTGCTTTGTCTCCCCTCCCCGCAAGCGGGGAGGGGCTGGGGGTGGGGTGCAATGAGTGTGGAAATCATAACTAATTATGCGGACATGATATTACCTCAGACTTGGGTAATTCTTAGATGTAAGCAATCAAAGATGTCTCAGTAACTACAGAAAATCACTATGAGGGATACGTAATTCCAGAATATGAGTTATGAATTAGCAATTGTTTTAGGAATAACTCTCACCCCCTAACCTTATTTGATGTTATCTATAAAATAAATAGATAACTATAGTCGCATCAAATAATCGAAGCGAAAAAACTACATAGTCTGCGTTAATCTTAGAGCGACTTATCCTACTAGAACCACTACTTTGTTCGCGGCAACTCAATTTAATTTAAGGTAAAAATGAGACACGAAAAACTTTCTCCTGGACTACTTTTGGCATATCAAGACTATCAAAATGAAGGAGATCAAGCTTTACTTACACATAAGCGATCGCTTGGCATCATTGCCCACAAAAGCCCCGTCAAGCCCACTAAAAGCGTCGTTTTTATTTACTGCGACCATGATGCAGACTTAAGTTATCTATCACAATATAATATTGAAGTCAATCAAAACTCTGGGAGTGTGCGGACAGCTTTCTTACCGATAGAGAGTTTAGATGTCTTATCTGAAGAAGATGTGATTCAGCGAATTAAGCCATCACGCAAACTTCATTTGAGGATGGACACTGCAATGGGAGCAGTCAAACTACCGGAATTTAAGAATAAAACCGGACTGACTGGTAAAGGAGTAATCATTGGCATTATAGACAGTGGCATCGATCCGAAACACCCCGCCTTTGCTGGACGCATTTTACACATTTGGGATCAAACATTGCCAGGGCCAGGAGTCACAGAGGGCGGCTATGGGGCGGAATTTAGCGGAGCGCAACTGACAGTTTCTCAGGATACTGGCGGTCATGGTACTCACGTCGCTGGCATTGCCGCTGGTGCCGATGCGAGCTATGGCGGTGTCGCACCAGAAGCGGAATTAGTTGTCGTCAGGTCAGATTTACAGGATGCCCACATTGCAGATGGTGTGCGTTATATTTTCCGAGTTGCTAGGGAGTTGGGACGCCCAGCAGTGGTAAATCTCAGCTTGGGCGGACACGCTGATGCCCATGATGGTAGCGATTCCCTATCCAAAGTTATCGATGCCGAAACTGGCCCTGGAAGAATTGTTTGCTGTGCAGCGGGTAACGAAGGAAACGATAACATTCATGGACAAGCGACCATACCCAGTGGACGCACTCGTGGTATGCGCTTTAATGTCCCTTTGAATCAAGTAGGCATAGTTTGGTTAAATGCTTGGTATGCCAAAGACAGCGAATTGGAAGTATCTGTGCGGAGTCCTAACGGTTTTATCACCCCCTTTCAAAAAATCATTACTAACGGTAATGCCGCCCAAGATTACCAATTACCAGATGCACGGGTACAATTAGCCACACCAGCGCCAGACCAAGCTAACGGCGACCATAATTTCTTTGTGCAAATACGCGGTATTGGCCCCTCGCAAGTCATGGGAGGTGTTTGGCAACTGCGAGTCCGCAACACTTCTTCAACTGACACGTGTTTAAATGTGTGGACATTAGATGATAGTTCATCAGTGTTTTTCACAGGTAAAAGTGTCAAGGATGCGTTAAAAATTGGTTCGCCGGGAGCCGCCAGCAGTGCAATTACAGTTGCTGCCTATACTACTAAAACTAGGTACACAGATATTGATGGCCAAGTGCGAGAAATGGGCTTAGAATTGGATACTATTTCGGAATTCAGTAGTGAAGGGCCTCTACGCACTGATGGGAAGAAGCCCGATGTAGCAGCACCAGGAGCGATGATTATTTCCACACTTTCCGCCGATGCTAATTTTGACCGTTCATCGATGATTAATTCCAAGTTTGTGGTTCAGGCTGGTACGAGTATGGCGACACCGTTTGTAAGTGGGTTAGTAGCACTACTGTTGCAGCGAGATCCTCAACTCGATCCGGCTGCTGTGAAAGACTTGCTACGTAAAAATAGTGCAATTCCTGGAAAACCCGCAGGCACATTTGATGACAAATGGGGTTATGGAGTGATTAACGCAGCTAATCTGTAATTAGACTGAGAAAGGTGGATATTATTTCTGTACTAAGGGTAGGCGATAAAAACCTATAACTTTGATAAGTTAGGGTAGGCAGAAATTGTCTACCCTCTTTACCAAGGAATTGCTGATGAATTATCAAAAGCTAGATGCTGCCCTTGCTACAGCGCTAAATGATGTTCAAAACTTAGAGGAACCCAGTTTGACGGTTTTTATACATACCGAATCAGTTTTGGACTCGGCTGCAACTGCTGTTTTAGAAAGTTTAGGCGTTAGTGGTGTTAGCAGTGGTAAAGATATTTTCACAGCAACACTTTCACCAAATGCCATTTCACAGTTATCAGAGGAACCTTGGGTGAAATATTTGAAGCGATCGCAGCAATTGCGTTTGGTAAATCAGAGGAAAAGTTTAGGTAGCTTCAGTGTTTGATCTGATGTGATGTTCCAAAAACAATTCTCTGTTAATTTTTTTGGTATAGCGATCGCACCCCATTCTTCATCCCAATTAATACAAATGTTCTATCTTTCTACTTATCAGCCGCACCATATATACACTACCAGCATTCTCTAAAATTCATCCCAAAGAATCAGACGATCCCCCTTACCTGTGGTGGCAGACAGTCCTAAACTGAAGATGAGAGTTGAAAGGCAGTCGGGAGAAATTTTGTGAAAAAAGTATTATCAATCATTCTTGGTGGTGGTGCGGGTACTCGACTTTACCCACTAACCAAACTACGCGCTAAACCAGCAGTACCAGTAGCGGGGAAATACCGCTTAATCGATATCCCTGTTAGTAACTGCATAAATTCCGAAATATTCAAAATCTACGTCCTGACACAATTCAACTCAGCTTCACTGAATCGTCACATCGCCCGTACCTATAACTTTACTGGCTTCAATGAAGGGTTTGTAGAAGTGCTAGCCGCACAACAAACACCAGAAAACCCTAACTGGTTCCAAGGTACAGCCGATGCTGTACGTCAGTACTTGTGGTTAATGGAAGAATGGAATGCAGACGAATATCTAATTCTCTCAGGCGATCATCTCTACCGCATGGATTATCGCCAGTTTATCCAACGCCATAGAGAAACGGGGGCTGATATTACTCTCTCAGTCATCCCCATTGATGAGCGCCGCGCCTCAGATTTTGGTTTGATGAAAATTGATGATTCTGGCAGAATAATCGATTTTAGCGAAAAACCCAAAGGTGAAGCGTTAACCAAAATGCGTGTTGATACAAGCGTACTAGGATTAACAAAAGAACAAGCCCAAGAGCAGCCTTACATCGCCTCAATGGGGATTTATGTCTTTAAAAAAGAGGTTTTGTTTAAGTTGTTGAGAGAAGGTACAGAAAGGACTGATTTCGGCAAAGAAATTATTCCTGATGCCTCTAAAGATTACAACGTTCAAGCTTATCTTTTTGATGACTACTGGGAAGATATTGGAACAATCGAAGCATTTTATCATGCCAATTTAGCCCTAACTCAGCAGCCTCAGCCACCCTTTAGTTTCTACGATGAAAAAGCGCCAATTTATACCCGCGCTCGCTACTTACCTCCAAGTAAACTTTTAGATTGCCATGTAACAGAATCAATGATCGGCGAAGGTTGTATTTTGAAAAATTGCCGCATTCAACATTCAGTATTGGGAGTGCGATCGCGAATTGAATCTGGTTGTGTCATCGAAGATTCCCTACTTATGGGTGCAGATTTTTATCAAGCTTTTGTAGAACGTCAATGTAATGTAGAAAAAGGTGACATTCCTGTAGGTATTGGTACTGACTCGATTATTCGCGGTGCCATCATTGATAAAAACGCCAGTATCGGGCACGATGTCAAAATCATCAATAAAGATAACGTGCAAGAAGCTGACCGAGAAAGTCAAGGTTTTTACATCCGTAGCGGCATCGTTGTCGTGATGAAAAATGCTGTAATTCCTGATGGAACCATCATTTAATAGTGCTGAGTGCTGAGTTGTGAGTGCTGAGTTGTGAGTGCTGAGTTATGAGTTATGAGTTAGGAGTTAGGAGTTATGAGTTATGAATAAAACTTCTAATCACTCTTCACTCCTAACTTCTTACTCAGCACGGGCTGAACGCCCCGCTACCGCTAACAGCACTCAGCACGGGCTGAACGCCCCGCTACCGCTAACAGCACTCATTTTACTGATTGGTCTTCCAGGTAGTGGGAAGTCAACTTTGGCAAAACAATTACTGACACAATCCCCTGAAATGGCGTTAATTTCTACCGATGCCATTCGGGGGGAATTATTTGGTTCCCAAGCTGTTCAAGGGTCGTGGCTACTGATTTGGCGCGAAATTGAGCGGCAATTTCAGCAAGCTATTTCCACAACTAATACAGCTATTTTTGATGCCACCAATGCCCAGCGCCGCCATCGTCGTGAAGTCATTGCTTTAGCCCGTAACTTGGGCTTTACTGACATTAGGGGAATTTGGGTGGATACACCAGTTTGGCTGTGTTTGGCACGGAATAAAAGGCGATCGCGCCAAGTTCCAGAAGAAATTATTTTGCGGATGCACCGTCAACTCCGGGATGCTCCCCCAAGCCGAGAAGAAGGGCTAA
Source organism: Nostoc sp. (assembly GCF_036918015.1). GTDB lineage: Bacteria > Cyanobacteriota > Cyanobacteriia > Cyanobacteriales > Nostocaceae > Nostoc. The sequence goes on along the minus strand of NZ_JBALEO010000091.1, from coordinate 203,679 downwards.
ACAGCCTCAGCCGCTTATCAGAAAAATCGGAGTACGGGAATTGCGATTCCTTGGTGAGCGAGAACCACACTTGATTTTCTATATTTTTTGTTAATTTGAAATCATATTCTTTTTGTTTGGCACTATACCAGGCAAATTAAACATCTCTCTTCTTCAAAAAAACATAACGGGAATTTCTATAGGAGGCTGGTAGATGGCTGCAACCGACTTCAAAGACTATTACGCTATTTTGGGAGTCAGCAAGACTGCCAGTTCGGAGGAAATTAAACAAGCCTTTCGTAAACTAGCCCGTAAATACCATCCTGATGTCAACCCAAACAACAAACAGGCAGAGGCACGCTTCAAAGAAGTTAGCGAAGCCTACGAAGTTGTGTCAGACCCAGATAAACGCAAAAAGTACGACCAATTCGGTCAATATTGGAAACAAGCTGGTGAAGGTTTCCCATCTGGCGGCGCGGCTCCCGATATGGGTAACTTTGACTTCAGTCAATACGGCAATTTTGATGAGTTCATTAATGAGTTGCTAGGACGCTTTGGTGGGCCTCCCCCTCGTGGTGCGGGTGCGGGGCGCCAAAGTCAGGCACGAAGTCACTCTTACCGCACTTCTCCGGGTACTTCAACCCATTTTAGCAGCAGCTTTAACGATTTTGGGTTTCAAGATGGAGGTGCGGGTAGTACCCAGGATAGTGAAGCTGCGATCGCTCTAACTTTTGCTGAAGCATTTAATGGTGTGAAAAAGCGCTTCAGTTTAGGCAACGAAACAATAGATGTCAGCATTCCATCTGGGGCTAAAACTGGTACTCGCCTACGGGTGCGAGGCAAAGGTCAAATTAACCCCATGACTCAACAACGGGGGGATTTATACTTAAAAGTCGAACTTCAGCCGCACACCTTCTTCCAAATGGAAGGCGATAACTTGGTATGCGAAGTGCCAATCACACCAGATGAAGCGACTCTGGGAGCGTCTATTGATGTACCCACTCCCGATGGTTCAGTGAATGTCAAACTACCAGCAGGAGTCCGTTCTGGTCAATCTCTACGTTTACGTGGCAAAGGTTGGCCCCTCCCCAAAGGTGGACGCGGCGATCAGTTAGTGAAAGTAGCGATCGTTCCACCAAAAGACCTCAGCCAACAAGAGCGGGAATATTATGAAAAAATCCGGGCTATACGTACTTATAATCCCCGTAGTCATTTGAACCAATTCAGGCTTTAACAAGCAAAAAGAGAATCCCCATAATTAAAATCTCGTCATTACCCACATTTTGGTAACAGTCAAAGTATTATGCTAAACCACATCCTGTCTAGAACTTAAGTTCTGCGGCTTTGAGCTACTGTTCACTCAAGTGGACTTGAATCATGTTTGGGTGAGTGTTTAACCGAACTTGAGATGAATTGTTGTTTAGTCCAGTTAAGAGAACTTGAACTATAGCGTTTCCTAATCAAATGAGGTACACCATAGCCCCCTCCTCGCTTGCGGGGAGGGGGTTGGGGGTGGGATTCTTGTACCTCAATCAACTGAGAACCGCTATATTAGCCTTGGAATTGTATTTCGAGGCAAAATAGTTCTACTTAGTATTCAAAAGCCCACTGATTTCTTATTTTAAGTAGTTTGTTTTTATATAAAAATTGTATTTTTATATTGCCATAAATCTGATGATTATAGCGCTTCTCTTTCGGATGCAATACATTTTGACCTCTCTCCAAACCTCTCTCCTAAAAGGAGAGAGGCTTTGAATTTTACTCAGCAACGCTAGAAGGGAAGCACTGGGGGTTCGGTCTGTATTCTATGCAACTTAGAACCGATATAAATTGCTAAAAACAAAGCTAAATAATGTTGTTATCTTTTAATTCTTAACTTTTTTGATACCGCATACCTGGTAGTTGCGAAATAAAACCCATAAGTTCCAACTGTAACAAAGCACCGGAAACTGAGCCAGCAGCCATGCCGGTTTGTTGGACAATAAAATCAAAGGGTAAAGCATCACTTGCGATCGCATTCATTACTGTTTGCAATTCTGGTGATAAAGTTGGCATTAACTGTTCTGGTGCTGTAGAAGCCTCAATTGCATCAATTTGTGGTATTGCTCCTAGCATTGTTAACAGTTCGTCTAGTTCTTTAAGAATGAAAGAAGCTCCCTGACTCAATAACTTTAAGCATCCTTGGGATGGATAATCGTCTAGTCTTCCAGGTAATGCATAGACATCTCTACCAAATTCATTTGCGTAGGTAGCAGTAATTAAGGCACCAGATTTTAAAGGCGCTTCCATTACCAGAATGGCGCGGCTTAAACCTGCGATAATCCTAAGCCTTCGGCTTCTATAAGGCTTCTGGGGGTGTTTATAGTCCCCAGTGTAGCCAGAAGATAGCCAGAGAGTCAACTAACCAAAGTAGCCTACAGAGTATCTATCCACTCATATAGTAAATGTTCAGTTGTATGGTCTAGATCCGAGATGGCGACCTCTAGCTGGGTTCCATCCACCAAGGATATGTAGAAGGTTTCAGCATCCCCATAGTAGCTATGAGCATATTCAGGGTAGTCTACACCACTACTTTCTGTACCATCTGGGTTATCCCATCTAATATCCTCAACTTCTGAGAGATCATAGAGATTACCTAGCAGGTTTATTTGGAAAGGGTTATGGTTCATGAGTATAAACTCTACCACTTGCTATGGGTTGTAGTAGTATATTTTACTTAACTTTGATGAAATCTAGCCAGCTATCTAATGGTTTAAACAAATGCCGGGGCACACCATAAGATAACTCCTCAGCCTTAATCCTCAGCCAGCTTGTCTCTCTGGTTAGCCTATCCGCTTCAGTTACCCTGGCTTCTCCTGTGGCGCGATCGATGGCAATAACAAAGTGAACCGGGAACTTATAGCGCTCCCATCGGGTTGCAATACCGCCTACCAATATGTTATGGTCTTTAAATATGCCTGATTTAGACTTGACCTCACAGTTCCAGCCTTTACCATTATGGATAATCCTAATGTCGCGCTGAAACTTCGGGTAAAGGTCTTGAGGCATTCTTGACTGATCGCGCTTCCGCCAGTTCTCTGGGTCAGTCCTAAAATCACCATAAACAGCCCTATGTGGAATGTACTGATCTAGTTGGTACACCTTATCAAGTCCCTGAGTTTTCAGGTTCTCTGTTAGGGAATACTCCCAGGCATTACCACAGGCTAGGCGATCGCTGAAAATGTCGCTGAAATAATCAGTATTTTTTCTTGCACCATTTAGCGCGAGAAATGTTATAATGGACATATATTGAAGCCTTTAAGTTTGTTTGTTAATCCCCCGGATAGTTACCAGCTTTCCTGGGGATTTTTAGTTATTGGTTGGGTTTTCCGCCATCATCGCGGAATCAGCCACTTTTTCCGCCATCATTCCGCCATGACCCTAAATCCGCCTCTGGTAGCCCTAAAGCCACCTCAAGACTACCTAGATTAACCGATACCTCAATATGCGGATCAGGCTGTTCATTGGTCAGTCTGAACTTTAGAAGCCCAGAGGCGGTTTCAGCCATCTCTCGGAGTACCCTGGCAGTCCTTAGATCACCAGTAAGGGTAAACTGGTCATTCAGGCTACTAACAGCATCTAGGGTGGTCTTTAGCAGCGATCGCAACATTTGACTATCAGTTGCATCCGGGGAGTAAATAGAGGCTTCAGGGGCACTAGGGACAGCCTTTGGTACTGATTTATCCTTGTAGTTATACAGTTGCCGAGGGTTCACCTTGAAACCCTGATTACTCAGCCATCGACATATTGATGGGGCTGGAATACCTCTGGCAAGCTGATTATCTACAGCCTCCCTGATATCCTCCGGCAGCCCCTTGACTACACAGGGCTTATTGTTCGCCATCAACGCGCTCCTTAATCATGTCTATAAGGCACTGAAGCCCATCTTGAAACTCAGAGGGGTCTAAGGATGATAAATACTCTTGGACTAGCCCTTTAACTGCCTGGGTGTCTCTGGACTTCTGTAGCATCTCAATACCTTCCCGGACTAGCTCAGATGCACTCTGACCACTTCTCAGGCTTTCCTTTTCCAACCACTGAAGAGTTGATTCCTTCATCCGAACCGCCATCTGTTTTGTCTGAATCTTCTGTTTCATATCCGCATCCCAAGTGCATTACCTACAGATATTTAGTCAACCTACTTGGATATTTATTTATAACTTCGGTAAACTGATAGGCATACAGTAGATTTAATAGCCTATGACATTAAACCACATACTGACTAAGCATCTGGGGCGATCGCTAAGACATGGGGGTAATATTGGTTAGCCAAGGATACCAAATAGAGGCAAACAGGGTTAACCCTTGGGTATCCTGGGGCTATCCAGACGCGCACAATGGGATAAATATTCCCCAGTTAAAAACCCCAGAATGCTCTGGGGCTTTGTTGTATTTACTGGATTTTAAGGGAGTTTGTTATGCTTATTTGGTTGTTCCGATAGGTGCTACATTGTTTGGAATAGGTCTAATAAAGTCTCTCGCGGGTCTAAGTTATCCACTACATCCAGAAGGTACTCTTCCTCATCCTTCATAACCATGTGGAAATATCGCGCTTCTGTGTAGTCATCATCGGTTAGCCCCTCTTCCTGAACCTCAATAAAATCTACATCGGTGGTGTCTATTTCTACTACTAATCCATCTGTGGTGATGATTTTGATTACTCTTGACATATTGGGTTGGGTTAGCCTGGGTAGGCTGACCTTATATTTAATGGCAACACTTTAGCACTTAGTTTTTAGTCTGTGCCTGGGGTCGCTTCAGGATTGGCTTTCTAGTCCCCTGCGATCGCTTCAGTAGGACTACTAGTAGCCTTTGCTTCTGTTCCGGGGTCAGTAGTTTGAAGGTAGCTTTCTGCTTAGGGTTAAAGGCTTTGATAATATCCAGGGCTTTGTTATTCATCTTAGGGTTCCTTGTCGGCTGTTGTAGACATTTAGTCAACCCCTGAGAGTATGGCAATGATGGGAAATATTTACTAGGGAAAAGTTTAGTCCCCGTGGGGTTGTCTTAGGGATACCGGGGGGGCTAGGCGGTTACTGGCGATCGCTGGGTTATCCTTGGGTGTTCTCGATGTTCTCGATGTTCTATAAAAGATTGAGAACAGTTAAGATACTTACTGTATAAGCATTTGAGCTAAGTTAGTCTAAAAGATTGAGAACAGTTGGGAACAGGCTGTAATGCTTACTAGATAAAGGTTCTAGCCATTGTTCTCGATGTTCTCAATCAAAACAAGTAAAAGTATGATTAGTTTACTGTTTAATATAAAATAATCTAGAAAGATTAAGAACATAGAGAACAAATCACTGTAACCTTTATGGGGTAAGCCTTTGACCCTGTTCTCAATCTTTTAGGGATTGAGAACAAATAATAAAACCCCAAAGCTAGAACTGTTACACAGTAAGGCTTTGGGGCTGTTCTCAATCTGTTCTCAATCTTTTTAATGGGTTGGGAACACCTAATATTAGACTTGCTCTTTAGCTATCACTAACTCCTTCTGGGTCAAGTGAAGTACATTACTAGTACCCGGTTTTTTCCATTGGGTAATCTGTGCGCCATTTACCCTAGACTTTTTCTTTTGGTATCCTCGATCCTCTAACAACTTGGCTATTTTGACATCCTGCCTACCTGTCTTCTGATCTCGAATGGCAATACCTAGACCGGACTCCATTAAGTCGGGTAGGGTAAACCCAATACCATCTACATCCTGCCTAATCCATCGGTTCTCTAGGAATGCCAGCAGCATCTCTAACCTATCTTCATACTGCGACCGCTCCATATACTCTTGGTTTCTTTCCTCTGACTGTTCCACCATTTCATCAGTAAACCACCACTCTAAATCATGAGAGTTTTCATGGTTTTTGTAGAACATATAGGAATGATACGCGGATGCCCAGATGCGATCGCGGTTCTCCTTTAACCACTTGGCGGGAATCTTCTGGATGACTGGGACTACCATAAACCTTCTGTTCCCTGTGGTGTCCTTCAGGATCTCATTAGAGTTACAAGTACCTCCAAAGACCACATGGCGAGGTCGCTCTGGTATGTCCTCTGTATGCATAACCCGCAGATCATCTTTCCGCTTGGTTATAAAATGCTTGAATAGTTCTACATCAGACTTTCTGGTAATCCCCTCTAGTTCCCCTAGTTCACAAATCCAGCCTTTCTGAAGTAGTCGGGTAGTCTCAACCGAGGTCGGGTCTGAACTCTGGATAAAATAAGCATCGCCTAAAATCTCAAAGAATGTTGTCTTGGCTTTACCCTGCGCTGACTTCAGAATCAGAACATTATCCATCTTTTGTCCAGGGTGAACCGCTCTTGATACAGCCCCCCTCAGCCAACACTCAAGCATCTTTTGGGATAGCGCATCATCTACACCAAACAGTATTTTAGCTAACTGCCCCCACTCCGGCATTAGCTGGGGGTGTACTGGTACATAATCCGATTGGGGTTCATCTATGATGGCTTCTAGAGCATCTATGCTGATAGCCTCATCATCCGCATCTAATACTGGGTACTTCAATGCAACCTTTTGAAGGTATTCTTTGACTGGGTTAAATGCTTTCCTTTCTTGGAAATCCCTTCTGCGACTTGATAGGAACTCTGACTGACCCTTTCTGGAAATCTCCAACACATCCTCTAACTCACACATTAGCTTGTTAAAGGAAACCTCAGTACCATTTAAATGGTATTTTTGTAACCATTCATCATATTTGATCCACCCATAAACAGCCTCAAATACCTGCCAGAAAGCCTGTGGCTTATCCTTAGCATTCTCGATAAACTTAACAGCAACTCTCTTGGCCTGTACCTGATCATGGTAATCTTTGTTATCAAATCTAGATGACCCTGGCTTACACGCTAAATCTAATATATTGACCGCACGCAGTATCTTTAAAACTTGATCCGCCTTCGGTGCGCTGTCATCATCATCAAATCCGCCAAAGGTTGACTTATTACTTGTATCTGAGTTATAATAAGACATTACATTAATCCTTTGGGCACTTAGCCCGGTTTTGTTTTCTTTGAAATATTTAGGGTTGGGGGTAACTAGTTAGCGCTGGTTGCCCCTGTTGTTTTAGGCTGACTGGGACTTTAGGTAAATCGCCAGTGCCTCTCTGATAATCTCTCCTGCGGTCATTTGCTTTGCTTGACCTAACTGGTTAACCTGTGCCTTCATGTCGGCAGAGAGTCTTAGGGTTTGGTGGGTGTCTTGTCTTTTCATTTGAGTGTTTCCTTTGTGTCCCTTACTAAGAAACTGTCATTATTTTTTATTAACCAAAGAATAAGGGTTCTAGCCTCCGAGTTGGAATGATGCGGGTTAGGAGGCTTAAAATAACCATTGGATTATCCTATGATTATCATAGAAAATACTCTATGAATATATACTATGTAGTTATACAGGTTGAATGATATCTAAAAGTAGCTCATAAGTATTTCCATCAAGCTCATCTTTTGTTACAAAAATATCAGCTTTACCTGCTTTATCTAAACCAGAATATGTAAGAGTTACCCAGAAACCATCGGCGGCTAAGAAATCCTCAGTTTCTTCAGTACCTATGACACAAGTCACAAAATCAATATCATTCCCATCTAACTTGATACCATCTAATACAATAGTAAACATCTAGTTATTCCCCTAATGACATACCTAAATCTGCCTTGATAGCCTTTAGTACAGTAGACCGGACATAGCTAGACATCCCCTGGCCTGTTGTAGTGGCAGCCTGGGACAATAACTCATGTTCTTCCTCGGTTAACCAGACCTGTAACTTAACTTTGCGGTTGGTTCTCGGATTAGTCATTGTTATTTTTGTTTCTTAGTATACTCCTATTGTAACCCATAATATTATCAGTGTCAGTAGTTAACTGGCACATAAATGCATAAACTGGTACACGGGTTAACCCTGTTAGAGTCAACGGGATTGATTAGGGGGTGTCATAGTATGGTTAGGTCGGAATAAATGACCTTTTACCGAGTGCCTTTATTACCACTAGGGGGGCGACTAGCCGCAACTAAAAGCCCCTGATATAGCCTGAAGTCAGCCCCCTAGTCAGCTTTTAGGACTGCAACAAGGGATATTTAGCCCCATAGGATAACTAGTAGCTAATATGGCTATTCTAAGTAACAGTGTTATTATAGTAACTGCAAATACTTAAAGCTATTTATGATAATCAAGATAATCTCAGGGCTGCTAGGGGTGTCCCTACTGCTGTCTAATATTTCAGTTGATGCTAGAACTATTTGGCTACCAGGAAAGACTAACGGAGGCTCTAGACTAGCTATTGAGACATCCCCTCAGCCTACTTATAACCCTGCCACAGGTTTAACTCAGTTTTTCTATGGTATTCAAGATGGGCAGGGACAATACAGAACGCATAAAGCAGAAACTCACTGGTGTTACCAAGGGATTGTACAAAGGCATCCAAAGGTGGGATTTGGAGATGTAAGGGATGATTCCCCTATATGGTATTTGGCAGATCCAGAGCTTGATATTGATCCAGATGTACCCATAATCTCGGCTGATTCTAAGGCATCCCTAAACCTACTAAAAGCTGTCTGTGCTATAGTTAATCTATAACCCTTTACTGTCCCACTGACAGCCCCAAGATTACCTGTAATCCTTATAGGGTAAGGATAGCGATGAAACATCGGTTATGGCGATCGCTGGCAATCTTTCAATGCACTTACTGTATCCAAAAACCGAGATAATCAGAGATAACTGGAGCTAACCAGAGATAATCGGGGATTCCTCAGTTTCCTTGCTGTGACCCATATGCGCACAATAAACCCCACCGGGTATCCAGTGGGGCTATTGGTTATTAAGGATAATCAAAGGAGCCAAGAGGCTCCTAATGTGGTCTAGAACATACCGAGAAAGGCTGAGAGGAAAGCAGCATCCTCAGTAGTGAACTGGGAAATATCAGGGATGTTGATCGGGTTTTTAGCTTCCTGAACTATCCGGCGGATTAAGTTAGCGATTGAGGCAAATCGGTCTGGTAGGAAAGTATCAGCAGCTAGTTTAGTTGAGTCCTCAAAAACAAGCTCCAATATTTCATTTACCCATTCAACAGAATCGAAAGGATCATCACCTAAAACACCTTGAATAGCCTCATAAAGTTCCTGGGTGTTTTTGTAGTTCTGACCTTTCCAAATAAGCCCACCATTACCAAATCTGCTAGTAGTTGTCTCAACTCCATAATGGGGATGATTCAACAAGTTAGCAGCAAGTCTCAGGTATTCATTTTGGGCTTTTTCCAGTCCAAAAAGTTCCACATATCGGTTTAGGTAAACTTGCGATTGTCTGCGGGTCAAAGTACCTTGCTTGATCCAAATCCGAATAGCATCTTGGATGACATGAAGCGCATTTAATGAAGACTGACTAGCAAATATCTTGGCATCATCAATGGCCTTCTGAGCATCATTAGCCGCTCTCTGTGCCTTAGCCGCTTCTGCTGCCATTTCTCGCGCTTGTTGTTGTAGTTGTTCCGCATAGGTTTGAAGAGTCATTTTTCTTAGTCCTTAAAATATTCGGGGTTCTTATCTATAAAGTGTCAACAAGCGCTGTCATCAGATGTCAGGGGATGACAAAGTAAGGTAAATAACCCAAGGACAAAACAATGAACCTTCAACGGATATCAGTTAGGGTCGATGAGGACACCCAAAAATGGTTAAATGAACTATCCCAAGAGTCGGGGGAATCCTTCAGTACAGTACTCAGAATGGTACTCAGAAAAGCCCGATTGACCGCTAAGAAAACCTTAAGGAATAACTAATAATATGTTTAACTTCTCTTATGCCCCTAACTGGCTACTTCGGAACTATCAAGAACAACCCAAGCGCCAAAAGTCACTCAAGGACACCATCGAGGAACTAAATACTAATCAGATAAAAATGGCTGATTCAATAGCCAAACTGAACACAGCGATCGACAAGCAAACCGCAGTTACCAACAAACTACTAGAATGGTTACAGAACGCACCCAATAAACCCTAGAGAAACCAATGATGAAACAAATAGCCCCCTGGATATCCAGAGGGTTTTTAGTTGGGACTAGGTATGATATTTAGCCTAAAACTCTGGTAGAACTATTGACCGACTGATACCCGCATAATGTTCAGTAATCACTCTGGGGCTATTACCAACTACCCTAGCAACCTCGGCAGCAGTTAGCCCGGATTCAAGCATTCTAGTGATAGCTGTGTGCCTAGTGTTATATGCGGGTCGGTAGCGATCGACTAGACCCTGATCGATCAACTGGGTTATCTTTGGTCGCCAGTGGTACAGCAGAAAGTTATGGTTATTTATGACACAGCCTTCTAAGCTGGTAAAGACCTGATCGGTAGGCTGACCTCTGGTTAATCCCTGAAGCAACCTAACCAACTGAGGATTACAGGGTACTTGGCGGGACTTCTTAGTTTTAGTTGGCTTCCTGGCCCTTAGCTCAAGGTAATATGTAGCATTAATAGTTATATGGCTGTAATCGGGGGCTACTTGTTTCCATTGGAGCGCGATCGCCTCTCCAGTTCTACAGCCAGTCAGGAACAGGAAGCGCACAAAGGATTCATAGTGGCTATCTTGGAACATCTGGAGAATAGCCAACATCTCTGCGGTGGTAAAGGGGTCAATATGATGTCCTTTGGATACCTTGATACCTTTAGATAACCCATAAAATAGATTAGTTGCGACTAGTCCCTGAGACATGGCCCAGTCCATAGCTGCACTCAGATGGATGATTACCTGCCTAGCGGTACTGGCTGGTTTGTTTCTCACTATCCAATCCTTAACCGCCTCGGCATCATCGGGGGACTGATGGGGCACTGCTGCGATTAGTCTTTTCCAAGTTCCTTCATATATTTTATGATGGGTCGATATGGCAACAGACGCTTTCTTATGATCACTGAATAACTGCCAGAGTTCACTAAGGGTTAACTGTGTAGTTAGTTGAGGTTTAATAGTTGCTTTGTAGTTACTGGGGTTAAATCGACCATTGGCTATTTTGTCTTCAATATCCCATGCTAGTCTCTGGGCCTGTTTGTAGCTGCCAGGGTCATCAATAGATAATCCAGTAGACAAGTAGCGACTGGAGCCGCCAGCGATCGCTCTGGGTAATCTGATCCTATAGTTGCCCCTGTATTTCTCAATGCCGACTGTTCCCGCCTTTGCTTTTGCCATGATAGCCACCGGATAGCCAAGTAGCCCCAAAAGCCTTTGTAGTAACCATTAGAGGATTATTAAGGCACCAGATTTTAAAGGCGCTTCCATTACCAGAATGGCGCGGCTTAAACCTGCGATAATGCGGTTGCGACGGGGAAAGTGAGTCCGATCGGGTGGGGTTTTTGTGGGGTACTCACTTACAACTAACCCAGCCGTCAAAATTTGCTTGTACAAATCCCGATTTTTATGTGGATAAATGACATCTACACCAGTTCCCAAAACTGCGATCGTGCGTCCACCTGCTTTCATAGCGGCGATGTGGCTTTCGGTGTCAATTCCCTCTGCCATACCAGAAACGACTGTAAAGCCATTCTTAGCCAAAGCTGTACTAATTTGGCGAGTCCAACGGATACCATATTCTGAGGGTTGGCGGGTTCCGACAATCCCAACCATTGGTTTTTGTCCGAGATTTTCTTGGAGTTCGACTTCACCGCGATAGTACAAAATTGGCGGTGGACTGGGAGTTTCTAGCAGTAAACGGGGATAATCTGCATCTGCTGGCGTCCAGAAATGAGAGTTTTCCTGCTGGTGCTTGGTGAAGAGTTGTTCTGGGTGCAAACGCGATCGCTGTTGTACTACTTTTTCTAGTGTCTGAAAACCAAAACCCTCTACTTCTCCTAACTGTACCTTAGTAGCGTTCCAAGCTGTTGCCAGCGTGCCAAAATGCTGTTGCAGCCGTCGCAGTAATACTGGCCCAATTCCTGAAATTTGTGCCCAAGCTAGCCAATATGCGCCTTCTTCTACCACCGTTCTATCCTCACGCCTACTGGATTGAGTATTCCCAAATTAGGGTTGGCTGTTTGTTGTAGGGGCGATACTGTTCGGTTAAGGCAAGAGACGCGATGAATCGCCGTCAAGACAAAGACCTCTTTCCCAATTCCCCTTGACTTTTGACTCTTGACTCTTGACTATTAACTATTAGACCTCTTGCATAAGTCGAATAGACCCCCCTTAATCCCCCCTTATAAAGCTACGGTGTATACACAACTCGAATTACCCCCCTTAATCTCCCCTTATAAAGGGGGGAAACCGGAAATCCAGTTCCCTCCCCTTTATAAGGGGAGGGTTAGGGTGGGGTAAAACCCAGATTCATCAGATATTTCAGACTTGTGTATACACCGTAGCCTTATAAAGGGGGGAAACTTGAAATCTTACCCCTCCCCTTCACAAGGGGAGGGTTGGGGAGGGGTGATTCAAGTATTTTTGCAAGAGGTCTATTGACTATCTATCTTCTTATCTTCTGTGATGAAATATTTTTATCGTCTTCTAATAAGCCTATCTGGGTGCTTAATATTTTTACTGGTGCATAGTGGACTTGGTTTATTACCTAGTTTGGCAGCCGAAAAAGTTACCGTCAGGTACGGATTGTTTGAGCAATCAATTCCGGTAGCAGATATACGCAACTATGGCGAGACTCAAAAGGCTTCTAGCGATTTGCAATCTTTTCTAGATTACCTCAGCGATAAAGAGAAACAGAAATTTCAAGAAGCCCTGCAAGTGAAAATGTCGCTTGATATTGTGGCTTTAGATAAGCTGATAAACACAGGAATGGGCAAGCAAATTTTATCTTTTGCTTCCCAAGCGATCGCTCGTCGCGATCAAGCTAGTATACAAGCACTACGATCTGCCCTGATCATCGGAGCAAAATCACCAGAAGGTCTAGGAATAACTAGCTTTCTACAAGCCTATCCCAGTAATCAACTAGTTATTGATGTGTCAAAGATTAAGAAGCTAGTCGGTATGGCAAATTCCTCTGCTAGTTCTGCTGATGCGCCGCCGAAAGATGACGTAAGTTCTTCACCTTTAGGGAAAGTTGCCCTACAATATCAAACACTCGCCGCTCAGGATAAACAGTTCTCAGGTTGCTTATTTGGCGATTCTATTTCGGCTGGACTTGGCAATACCCTTGGGAGTGGTACTTTTAATTTTGGGTTAAATGGTCTGAGTACAATCTCATTACTAGAACAACTGAAAAGTTTAATTCCTACCAAGGTTAAATGCGAAAAAGCCATTATTGCCATAGGTGGAAATGATGCTTTGTATGGAATTAGTGATGAGTTATTTAGCAAAAATCTCCAAGAGGCGATCGCACTTCTGCGCACAATGGCAACTAAAGAGATTTTTCTGATTCCAGCTTTTTATTCAACAGTGGCAGCAAGCTCAGATCCAAAAGTAGCTGCCCCAAATTCTAGAGTTGAACAAATTAATGTTCTGATTAATCAAGTGGCTGAAACAGAAAAACTACCAGTTGCCGCAGCCGGACTAGCACCATTATATGAAAATAATGTTCTGAAAGAAAATTTAACCAGTGATGGCGACCATCTGAATACAGAGGGTCTGAAAATTTATCGGCAAGCATTATTACAAATCCTGGGTAAGTAGGTCAACCTAATTAAACATAAAACGCTCACTAGATAGCTCCCCGATTTATTAAATAAGTCGGGGAATTGCGAATTATCGAATTACGAACTTATACTGAGCTTGTCCTGAGCGTAGTCGTTCGCGGTAGCGTCTCCGAAGGAGAAGGGCGCAGCCTCTCGTAGAGAAGTATTACGAATTACGAATTACGAATTATCACCGTTAGGCTTTCCAATTCAAAAAACGTGCATAAAGATAAGCTATACCTTCATCAAGAACCGTCCGCACACCTTCGCTAGAACTCCACCATTTGTTTGGATTATAATCTTGCGTTGTGGCAGCAATCACACCAACATTAATTTGAGGGGTAAGTATTTTTTTAAAAAGAAACCAACTCCTACGGGCATGAACGTCCAAGGAAAAAAGATTAATCGATTCTATTTTTAAATTTGAATTGGATAACCAACGCTCAAATTCAGCAGCAGATGCATAACTACGATCCTTAATTACAAAAGGTGTCGGAACAGCTACTACTTTTTCTGCTTCTAAACCGAGTTTTATAAAAGTGTCAGCTGACACGTCTGCAAAGTTCTTGTATCCGGTAAGATAAGTTCCTTTTCCTAATGTGCCTCCGGTAGTAATTATTTGATGATAAGAACCGTTTTTAAATTCAGTCAAAGCTTTTTCTATAGCGTAATCTGGTAGCCATCCTTCAACAACTAATACTTCTGCTGATTGGATCGGGGAAGTTACGGCGAGAAATGAGTGTACATGAGTAAAAATGAAAAATATTAAATAGGCAATCAAAGCGATCGCAATCGCCCACCCTGGAGCCGTAAGTGTCCACATTTCTTGGCGTTTGATTAGTTTGATTTTGGGAAATTTTTGACACCGACGATTTTTTATCCGCATTAAACCTTTGCTAAACGTTGTTCTTTCAAGTAGGTAAACACAGATTTATCTCCAATATCAGCAGGAATTGCTTGGACTGTCTTGCGCAGGGCAAATACTAAAAATAATATCGCCCAAGTTCCTAATAAAATGCTTTCTCCCTGAGTTGGTAAAATTCCTACCAAATGTCCTAACAACAGTAGCGGTACAATTGGGGTTAATACTTTGGTTTCCAGGCGATTGAAGCAAAAAGCCTCTTTAAAATAAATACCTGTCAAAGCTACGAAGATAAAACCAACCCCAAATAAGGTAATTGGCTGATTGTAAACAGCAAGAGCTAAAGGTTCACTACTAGCGATCGCCAAAATCACTGATGCGATACTACCAATCGCCCAAAAAACTTGCAACGTTCGGTGCAGTGATGCCATATAAATATGGATGGTAAATAAACTTACACCAAGCGCGAGACTGAAACAAGCATATAGAGGTGTCAGTAAAGTTACAACAGTTGGGTTATTGTTGAGTAAAATCAAGGCGCTGCCGATGGCAAAGCTCAGTGCTGCTACCATTAATCCAGCGCGATAGATAATTACGCCAGTGCGATCGCTCTGAGTAATTGTAAATTCCCCAAACTGACCTTGATAAACTTCTGGTGCAGAGAGTGTTTGTGTAGTCATAGTTAAGAATATAATTATGATTCTCTAGTACAGTACAACAGGAAATTGCTCAAGGGTTACTTTTATTATTATGAGCAATAAGGCAACTTCATGTCACCATTCCTAAACTTACGTCTTTTAGCAGTTGCTTTCTGGAAATTTTTGTGGAATTGGCACTGCCTACGGTGAATGAAAATGCTTGTTTTTAGGTGGTGTGTAGTTGCCCACCCTCCGTTTTATATCTACAATTTTCTCCTTTCTTTGACTTCCCTACAAATCAGCAACAGGCACTTTACAGCCTGATGATTTTTCACTGTCTTAACTTTAACAATATTCACTGGTCTGATTTTCTTAAAAAAACAAGACTTCTAGCGCATCTTGTAAATTAATCTGTAATTGTGAGTGAGCATCTCCGCAATTAATGGCAATTTCTACCCAGCCGTGACTGCCAACTAAGGCTATTATCTCTCCCACTTTCACCTCACTGTAAGTTTCACAGCCTAGTAGACTCAATCCGGCAACTTGCACATACCAACTTTTGCCTTGCACGTAACTCGCTGGAATGTTACTCACTAGGTTGCCAAAGTGGTCAATATATTGAATGCAACCCACTACACTGGTGGTTGTCTGCTTGCAGTTGCCTATATCCAGGTTTACCAAACTTACTGGATCGATTTCTTGTCCTAGCTGTTTGAGGGGGACACCACTAGCAAGATTAGCTGCCACTGGTGCAAAGATATCCCTACCGTGAAAAGTCTTGCTTGGTTGAGGAGTGCGCCAATAATTAAGATTTGTAAGTTCGACGGCTGCGTAGGCGTAGCCCGTCGTAGACATCGCAGAACTTTGACTGAGTACCCCGCTGAATATACCATTATCTGGGCCGACCAAAAACCCTTGAGCAAATTCTACTGCGATCGCTCGTCGCTTGCTTCCCACACCCGGATCTACTACTGCTAGATGCACTGTCCCAACGGGGAAATGGGCATAAGCATTCATCAGGCTAAACCTAGCTGCGACAATATCTTGCGGCGGAATTTGGTGCGTTAAGTCTACCACCCTCAGTCTGGGGTTGATTTGGGCTATGACTCCCTTCATTATGCCTACATAAACATCGCGATCGCCGAAATCGCTTAGTAATGTCACGAGTGGTTGTCGATCTATCTGGTTGTTAGACATATTTTGGTAAAATTATATAAAAAAGATATTTTTCTGTAGCAACAGCTACAAAATGTGTGTTATGTTAACAATACAAGACATAAATTGAAAAATTAAAGCAGGTAATCACTATGAGTCAAAATAGACTACAAAGTGTGAGCAAATCACGAGAAGCTCACAGAGCGAATATTCAAAAAAGCCTAGAGCATCGCTTGGAAATAGCTAGAGCAAAAGGCGACGAACAGCTGATTCGTCAACTGGAAGCTGAAATGAGGTATTCCAGCTAAATCAAGTTTTCATTGTTCATAGTTTTGTTGTGTAACCCGCTACGGCGGGTTTTTTCTTTTTAGGGGGTTTGCTAGCAATTCTGGCAAAATCGCTTAAGATCCCCCCGCCTACGGCGACCCCCTTAAAAAGGGGGTAAAAGAGGGTTAAAAGCCCCCCCTTTTTAAGGGGGGTTGGGGGGGATCTTCAAAAGATTAAAACTTTAACAAAACCGTATTGAGACCACTGCCATAAGTTCGGGAGCTACTGCCATAAGTTCGGGAGCTACTGCCATAAGTTTGTGAGCCACTCCCATAAGTTCGGGAGCCACTCCCATAAGTTCGGGAGCTACTCCCATAAGTTCGGGAGCTACTCCCATAAGTTCGGGAACTGCTCCCATAAGTTTGGGAAGCGCTGCCATAAGTTCGGGAGCCACTGCCATAAAATCGGGAGCTACTCCCATAAGTTGTGAGACTGCTACAGTTGCAATATTGATAACTACAGGTTAAGTATGCTTACACCAACTTCAATATTGCTGATGATAACTTAAGCATTTAAAGTAAGGACGCACAGTTATGCTTTTATACTGCGTGTTGCATCCAAAATTTTTGTATTTTCCCAAAATCCGAAATATTGCACAGCAAACTTGTATAAAATCTCAGTGATACCAATTCTCTAAAATCCGTCACCAGATTAAAACCTCCAAACCCAGATTTCATCTGACTTTCTTAATTACGAATTACGAATTAGTGATTATGCCGCCAGACTACTCCGGTCAAAATCTCCGAGGTCGCTCTTTTAAAGGTCAAAACTTGACTGGGGCAAACTTTAGCAAGGCGGATATTAGAGGAGCAAACTTTACCAACGCAATTCTTAAAGATGCTGATTTCACAGGTGGTAAGGCTGGACTACAGCGACGTTGGACTATTGGGTTGCTTATAGCCTCGTGGCTGCTATCGGGAATATCAGGGTTTTTCTCAATCTTAGTTGGTACATTGGTCGCATATATTTTAGATATCAAAAGCACTCAAAACGTCATCATCGGGATAGTTTGCTTAATTGCGATACTGGTTTTTTTTATTATCACCATTCGTAAGGGTTTAACAGCAGGTTTAGTAGCCGGAGCCGTAGCCGTAGCCGTAGCCGTAGCCGGAGCCGTAGCCGTAGCCGTAGCCGTAGCCGTAGCCGTAGCCGTAGCCGTAGCCGGAGTCGGAGCCGGAGCCGTAGCCGTAGCCGGAGCCGGAGCCTTTGCCGTAGCCTTTGCCGTAGCCTTTGCCGGAGCCGGAGCCTTCGCCGTAGCCGTAGCCGTAGCCGTAGCCGTAGCCGGAGCCTTTGCCGTAGCCTTCGCCGTAGCCTTCGCCGGAGCCTTCGCCGGAGCCGTAGCCGTAGCCTTCGCCGGAGCCTTTACATTATTTAGCGCTTACATTGGCTGGCGTAGTTTAACGGGAGATGAAAAAGATCCTTGGATTCGCTCATTTGCTCTCGCCTTTGCTGCGACAGGTGGAACTAGCTTCCGCAATGCCGATTTAACCGATGCTGATTTTACTGGTGCAACCCTAAAAAACACAGATTTTAGAAAAGCAAACCTAATACGCACTCGTTTTTATGAAGCAAAAAAACTTGACTTTGCCAGAGTTGACGACACCATATTAACTAAATTAGCTATTCTAAAATTACTCGTCACTGGTAATGGTCGAGGAAAATTTTATGCTGGTGCAAACCTGAAAGGCGCTAACCTGATAGGTGCAGATTTAAAAGAAGCGAATCTAAAAGACGCTAATATTAGAGAAGCCACCTTCCAAGGCGCTTGTTTAGAGCGGGCAAACCTAACTTTAGCTCAAGCTATAGGTACTAACTTCACTAGCGCCCAAATGACAGGTGCTTGTGTGGAAGCGTGGAATATTGAAAGTACAACCAAGTTAGATAATGTAGATTGTCGCTTTATCTATCTTCTCGAACATCCAAAGCCTGAAACAGACGACCGCGAACGCCGTCCCAGTAGTGGCGACTTTCAACCAGGAGAATTTACTAAACTCTTTGAAGAAGTTTTAAATACTGTTGATTTAATTTTCCGCAATGGCATAGACTGGAAAGCTTTTGTTAATGCCTTCCAAACAGTGCAAGACCAAAATGCAGACACAGAATTAGCTCTACAGAGTATTGAAAATAAAGGTGATGGCGTAGTAGTCGTTAAAGTTGGTGTACCTGATGGTGCTGATAAAGAAAAGATTCATAGTGATTTTACACAAAGTTATCAACTGGCACTGCAAGCTGTAGAAGAAAAATATAAAGCACAATTACAAGCTAAAGATGAGCAAATAGTCGTTTATCGCCAACAAAGTGGAGAAATGGCAGAGATTGTAAAATTATTAGCAAATAAACCAATTAATGTTCAAGTTGACAATAAAGTAGAGAATAAAAATATGACTAACAGTAATGATGCCAGCCGCCAAATTAATATTGGTAGTGTTGGCAGAGATTTCAATGCAAGTGGACAAGCTTTAAATTTAGGTGATATTAGCGGTACGGTAACAAATACCATCAACGAGTTACCAGCGTCTCCCGAACCAGATAAACCAGGAATTAAGGAATTGTTGACGCAATTGCAAGCAGCAATTGAGGCTGATACAAACTTAGCTCAAGAAGATAAAGCTGAGGCATTAGAACAGGTGAAAGCCTTAGCTGAAGCCGGGAAAAGTCCTCAAGAGGGGGCGATGCAAAAGGCGGCGAAAACGGCTATAAAGATTTTAAAAGGGACAATTTCTAGTTTACCCAGTGCCGCGAAGTTGGTTGAACAATGCAGCAATCTATTGCCGTTGATTTCCAATTTTTTGGGTTTAGGTTGATCCGCCCGTGATTCAAATCGCGGGATAATATAGCGCTTCTTTGACCTCTCTCCAAACCTCTCTCCTCTTAGGAGAGAGGCTTTGAATCTTACTCCCCTTCCCTTATAGGGAAGGGGTTGGGGGTTAGGTCTGTATTGGACTCAACTGATAAATCGCACCCTTCGACCCTATTGAAGTCAGAGATTAAGGTAAAATTATAAGTAAAAGTATTAAGAAATTTAAAGAAACTAATCAATGTCCAGCATTTCTATTGACAAAAATAACTCTCGTGTCACCGTTATTGGTGCAGGAATAGGTGGACTGACTGCTGGAGCATTATTAGCTCATAGAGGTTACAGTGTCTTAATTTTGGATCAAGCCCTCGTACCAGGAGGCTGTGCTTCAACGTTTAAACGCCAGGGATTTACCTTTGATGTGGGAGCAACTCAGGTGGCGGGGTTGGAACCAGGGGGAATTCACCACCGGATTTTCTCAGAATTGTCAATAGATTTGCCACAAGCAACGCCTTGTGACCCTGCTTGTGCGGTGTATTTACCTGGGGAAACCACACCCATCAACGTTTGGCGCGACCAAGAGAAATGGCAAGAGGAACGACAAAAACAGTTTCCTGGTAGCGAACCGTTTTGGCAGTTGATGGCAACTTTATTTGCTGCTAGTTGGGAATTTCAAGGACGCGACCCGGTACTACCACCGCGTAATTTATGGGATTTGTGGCAGCTAACTCAGGCGGTGCGTCCGAGTACATTAATTACCGTACCCTTCACTTTGTTTACGGTAGGAGATGCTTTACGGTTATGTGGATTGGGAAATGACCGACGACTGAGAACTTTTTTAGATTTGCAACTGAAGCTATACTCCCAGGTAGATGCAGACGAGACAGCATTACTTTATGCAGCAACGGCGTTGAGTGTATCCCAACTACCCCAAGGATTGTTTCACCTCCAGGGAAGTATGCAAGTATTAAGCGATCGCTTGGTACAATCTTTAGAAAGAGATGGTGGCAAACTATTGATGCGCCACACTGTAGAAGAAATCAAAGTAGAAAATGGCAAAGCCAGTGCTGTTGTTATTAGAAATCAGAAAACTGGCGAAGTTTGGACAGAAGCAGCCGACCACATAGTTAGCAATGTCACCGTGCAAAACTTGGTGCAGTTGTTGGGAGAACAAGCGCCATCTGGTTATAAAAATCGGGTGGAAAAACTGCCTCAAGCATCGGGTGCTTTTGTGGTGTATTTGGGTATAGATGTCAGCGCGATTCCGCCTGGGTGTCCTCCCCACCTCCAATTTCTATACGATGTTAATGGCCCAATTGGCGAGAATAATTCCCTATTTGTTTCCGTCAGTCATCCTGGAGATGGTCGCGCACCGGAGGGGAAAGCGACAATTATTGCTTCTTCGTTTGTCGATCCTGCACAGTGGTGGCAGACTGATGATTATGAAGGACTAAAAGAAAAGTTTACCCAAGAAGCGATCGCTCGTCTTGCCCAATACTTTTATCTCAAACCAGAAACTATTATTTATCAAGAAGCCGCAACACCCCGCACTTTTGCCCATTTCACAGCCCGCGATCGCGGTATAGTTGGCGGTATTGGTCAAAGAATTCCTACCTTTGGCCCTTTTGGGTTCGCCAATCGGACACCAATCGAGAATTTGTGGTTAGTTGGTGACTCCACCCATCCAGGGGAAGGTACGGCTGGGGTGAGTTACTCGGCGCTAACGGTATTTAGGCAAATTGAAGCGCAAATGTAGTATTTTGTCAAGTTAGTAATGAAGAGTTTGTAGTAAGCACTTTAGTCCTGACTACAAACTTGTTTACAACTATTTAGATAGAGCAGAAATTTTATTAAATACTATAAATCATACTTATAACCGATGCCAGACAGGACGCAAAACTGATGAAATAAGGTTAGTGTTGCGAATCTGGAGTAATGACAGACAGCGTTTTAATTATTGGAGGAAGAGGGCGGATTGGTAGCAGTGTTGCCGAGGATCTAGCTACCCATACGCAAGCACAAATTACGATTACTGGACGTTCTGCGGAGTTTGGGAAGGCTGTGAGCTTGTCTTCAGGGGGACAAGTGCAGTTTTTGATATTAGATTTGACAGAAGTTGACAAACTGCGAGATGCGATCGCAAACTCTAACTTAGTCATTCATTGTGCTGGGCCGTTTCACTATCGAGATACTAATGTTCTCGAAACCTGTATTGCTGAAGGCGTTAATTATCTAGATGTTAGCGACCACCGATCTTATACCAGCAAGGCTCTGAATTATCATGAAAAAGCTGCTGCTGCTGGCGTGACGGCAATTATTAATACTGGCATTTTCCCTGGTATTTCTAACAGCATGGTACGTCAGGGAGTTGAACAATTCGATCGACCAGAAAAGATCCATTTAAGTTATTTAGTTTCTGGTTCTGGTGGTGCTGGCATTACAGTGATGCGGACAACTTTTCTAGGGTTGCAGTATCCTTTTGAGGCTTGGATAGATGGAAAATGGGAAATAGTCAAGCCTTACAGTAAAAGGGAAGTAGTTGAGTTTCCATCTCCTTATGCAAGCAGCGGAGTTTACTGGTTTGATATGCCAGAAACCTTTACACTGCCCCATGCATTCCCATCAGTGAAAACTGTAATTACTAAGTTTGGCTCTGTTCCAGATTTTTATAATCATCTAACTTGGATTGCGGCACACGTTTTTCCCAAATGGTTAATGCAGCGTCGTTACATGATTGAATTTCTGTCTCATGTCAGCCATTCAATGACAGATGTCACTAATAATTTTAGTGGAATTGGAGTAGCAGTTCGTTCAGAAGTTACAGGGCAAAAAAATGGTGAGACAGCTGTTTATTGTTCAACTGTAGTGCATGAAAATACAGCGGTAGCTTCTGGTTGTGGCACAGGTAGTATTGCCCAATTATTGCTAGAAGGTAAACTCAAGAAACCAGGAGTTTTTCCTGTAGAAGAAGCATTACCAACAAATTTATTTGAAGAGGTAATGCAAAGCCGAGGAATTAAGATTAATCACAGTTGGTCATAAGTATTTATCCGACAAGAAAGTAAAAATGTTAGTCTACTTGACTAGATTTGAGCTATTAGTCCAAAACTTAAATTCTGGACAATATATTAGTAAGCACGAAAATTTGTGACTATAGCGATTCTCATTTTCAAGAGGTACACGGGTAAAGTGGCACAATTTTGTCCTACTACTAAATTATTTGTGGACAACGAAATCCCCGACTTCTTAGAGAAGTCGGGGATTTTAGTCTTGTGAATAAGATTACCCTAGCTAAAAATTAATATACCTTGAGATAGAAGAAAGAACTGTACCTAAACACTTAGGATGCCTGTGAGCCTAAGATATCTAACCTATCTTCTACCTAAAAAAGCTCATCACGAAAGATTAGGAGATTTTTTCATGCAAAAAATTCTATTAAGTTTAAAACAAGCATTACGTTCAAGCTTTTTGGTTGTTGGCTTGATGGTTTTCATCAGCTTAACAGGTTCCTTCATTTTTGTTCAGCAAAGTAGTTATGCAACTACTCTTGAAGAATTAAAACTAGTACCTCCAGAGTATAAACCAAATTCTGAAGAAAAAATTAATCGTGCTAACGAATACGATCCAGGTGTTGGCATTCAAGAAGAAGACAGAGAAAAAGCTTATGAGCAAGCAATAAAAGATTCAAAAAATCTTACTACTATAGAGAAGACTTACGAAAGAAATTTGAAGGCTGAACAAAAACAAAATCCCCCAGAAAGTTTTGGCGAAAAAGCGAAAGAAGTTATTGAAAAAGTGACAGGTAAATAGGGAATATAGACCTAATATAAACCCCTTTCCTATAAAGAAAGGGGAATTAAGACTCAAAGCAACTCTCAAATTGGGAGTAAAGTTCAAAAAATTAAACTGTAGCGACTTTCAAGACAGTCGCTACATACAAAAATGGCTTTTACTCAAATTCGTCTATTGTAGTGGGAGTAGTAGTTTTTCTCTTGTTAGCAAAATTGCGCTCATACCACTTCATTAATGGAGTTGCGCTAATTCCATGCACAATGACCGAGGCAACAATAGTAGTGTAAGTTATCCAAGCAATTTGTTCGGCTGCTTCACCTTTTAAGCCATGACCAAAGGCATAAGCTAGATAATATAAAGAACCAACACCGCGAATACCAAACCATCCAAATAACCACCGAGTTCCTGGGTGAAAGGTTCGGCGGCGTGAATCTAGAGGACGTTTACCTATTGTGCTAATCCAAACTCCTAAAGGTCTGATGATCAAGAATAACAAAATTATCACTAACACAGATTGCATAGCATAATTAAGCATTGGTTTCAATAATAATATTGAACCTAATAGTAAAATTGTCCCAACTTCCAGTAGCTTTTCTACTTGCTCAACAAATTCTAATTGTTCTATCGGTTTTTCAGAATTCCTGTAACTGCGTTGGACAACTAACCCAGCAACAAATACCGCCAAAAATCCATAGCCATTAACCATTTCTGTTAATGAATAAGTTATGAGAATTGTGCTGATAGCAATAAAATCTTCCATTAACTCATCGGCAGGACGGCGTTTTTGAACTTTTTTTTCAATCCAAACTATAGATTTGGCAACAACAATTCCCATAATAATACCAGCTGCGATCGCCCATATTAAATCAACTGTAATCCATTGTTGAAACCAGTTTCCCCAGTTGTCATCTTCTAAGGCATGAATGCCAAAATAAACAAAGGGAAAAGCTAAAGCATCATTTAACCCACCTTCAGAAGTTAAACCAAATCTCAACTCATCTTGGTCATTTGCACTGGTTAGTTGTACTTCTGATGCTAATACTGGATCGGTAGGTGCGAGAATTGCTCCTAATAAAATTGCTTCTCCCCAATTCATACCTAAAAACAATTTACCCACAACAGCCAGAGCAAAAATTGAAATTGGCATCAAAAATAGAATCAATCGCACCGTAATATTCCAAACCCCCAACTTTAGAGGCCGAACAATTCTTAAGCCGCAACTAAATACAGAAATAATTACTACAAGTTCTGTTATTTTCTCCAGCAGTTCGGTGTTAAAAACGTCATCTCGACGTAATTGAATCAGCCCTAAGCCATAAGGGCCTAGAAAAATACCAACCACTAGGTAGATGATGGCAAAAGAAAGGGGTAAGCGAGTAATCCAACCTGACCCTAAAGTTACCATCAGTAAAAGTAGACCAATTACAAATAGGTCAATAATATAGATATCTAGCATATAGCGATTTACATAAATATAAGGTGTTGCTTTGTAAGCTTAGTTGCAATACCTTTGTATTAGAATTTACCTATAGGCAGATTTTATGGGATTAGGAATTCAGAGACACTACCAAATTGAAGAAGAAAGGAATAGATAAATTTGGCGTTGGCTTTGCCCATCGTAGACATTGCGCTTTGATTATTTGTTAGAAGTCCTTTAACTAATCGGATGTAGCACGGGAATATAGCTAAGACACACCTATACGCTTTTAGGAATGGTTTATAAGCTAAACGACATCTAATCCAAAATTTATATAACTCTTGTGGCATAGGTCGAAAAGCCCACGCTAATTATGCAAGTTAAATGTGGAACAGCTTAATCGTGTCCGGTTAAAGGGATTTTTGGGCTTTCTGCATAGATTAGGGAATATAGCCAATTGGATGGACATGATATATTTCCTACTTTCTGACTCAGATATCGTCCAATTTAGTACAAATATACTATAATAGGTATAGCGTCCACAAAGCCTAGCCAAATGCATAATGGCTCTGTGAAAACCTTCTGGAAGATGGATTCAAGGGTTAGTTCGATGATGAAGCATTATATTCTCAACCTCAATCCGACTGCCAAGCATGAATGGGATCGGTGTATTTTACGTGACCCGCTGACTGCCAAACGCCCAGACATTGCTAAACTAATTGCCGAAGCAGTTGGTGCTGATACAGGTAGTTATTTGGTCAGCGTGAATATTGAAGTTCAAGTTTTGCAGCAAGCGGCAGTACCTCAAGCCGAACAACTCTCGCTTTCATTTCCAGAGGTGAGTGTGCCCTCACAACCACAACTGCGGGAAGCGGCTTGAGGCTACAGTGCAGAATTTAGCAGAAAATAATTAGCCTGCATAAGCAGGCTTACTTTGTTAGCCGCAGACTTAAGTCTGACGGCTAAATAAGGCAATAGACCCCAAATTAGATTAACTGTCGATAAAGCAAATGCGATCGCCCATTTGGAATATCTGCGTAACCAGTTTAGTGTAGCTAAGTTGAAAGCCAGATTATAGCGTTTCCTAATCACATGAGCTACATCTTAGCCCCCTCCTCGCTTGCGGGGAGGGGGTTGGGGGTGGGGTTGAGGACATAGAGGGCACGGAGAAATAAGAGTTTGAGAAAAGTAATTATAATCTGTGGGACAGCAGTTGAAAAATTTGCTGATTAATACTTGCAACATCAAAACGCTGACTAGCAGTAGTCCTGGCATTATTAGCTATAGTCGCAGTTATTTCTGTCTCCTGTAAACAAGTGATAATTACTTGTGCAAGTTCTTGGGGTTTTCCTGGTGTCACTAAAAAACCATTAAGGCCATGTTCTACTAACTCCATTGCACCTCCAGCTTTGGCTGCAACTACAGGTTTTCCAGATAGCATTGCCTCTACAATCACTCTACCAAAGGGTTCTGGCGAAGTAGATGTATGCGCCACCAAGTCACAAGCTGCCATTAACTGGGGAATATCAGAACGAAATCCTAAGAATTTGACGCGGTTTTCTAATCCCAGTTCACTAACTTGTTGGTGTAACTTTTGGACATAATCTTGTTCGCCAAACAGTGCATCACCTACTAAAATTGCTGTCACCTCTTGCGGACATTTAGCCAGGGCATCAATTAAAATATGCTGGCCTTTCCAAGGTGCAAGACGGCTAAAGTGTCCAACAACAAATTTTCCTTCTAATCCTAACTGTTGCTGTAATTGTTTAATATCAGATTCATCAGTTTGATAAATTTTTGGATTAAAGCCGTTGTAAACAACTTCGATGATGTCTGAGCGTCCTCCTGCTTGTACGAAGGCTGTTTGACTAGCTTGAGAATTAGCAATTACTAATGATGCAAAACGATTAGCTAAGTTAACAGCAATGCGAAGATTAGTTTGGCTAAAATGTTCTTTGGAAAGAATATCATGTAAATGATAAACCAGAGGGCGACGACTGAAAAAACTTGCTAAAGCTCCGACAACTAATGCTTTTTGGGTGTTGGCATAGATTAAATCGTATTCACGCGCTTTTTTAACTACCTTAGTAATCAGAGGTGCAAGTTGTCCCAAACTCTTGAATCCTTGTAGCAAACTGCTTTCTTTGCGAACTTGGATTGCTTGAGTTGCGAGAACTTCTACTGGAATATGATTTTGTTGTAGTAAATCTTTAAACGATCCATCTGCAAATAAACCTACTAAGGCGCGATCGCCATAAGGTTTAGCAATATCTATTAAACATAATTCGGCACCGCCTGGTTTACCGCTTTGGTCTAAAAAAAGAATTTTCATAAAACCTCTAATTTATCTAATTTGACCCACGCAGCAACCCTAAAATCTATTACAATCACTTATTTAAGCTAATAAAACATTCCGTACTTGTTGGGCGATTTGATTCCAGTCGTAATGTGTGGTGGCGTAGTGGCGACAGTCCGATCGTGAAGGTATGGGGATATTACCCAAAAGCACTTGCTCTAATTTTTCAGCAATAGCTAAGGCGTCTGTTGAAGTAGTAATTAAATCTGGTGAAAATTCTGATAAAATTTCTGGCATTCCCCCAACTGGAGTACATAAAACAGGAGTGCCACAAGCTAAAGACTCAACTATTACTAATCCAAATCCTTCAAAAGATTGACTAGGCATAATAGTCAATTCAGCCGCTTGATAAGCTATAGGCAATTGCTCATCAGGGAGAAAACCTAAAAATTTAACGTTGTCATCTAGTCCTAATTCTGTAGCCTGTTGTTGTAGTGCAGCTTGGATGTGGCCACGACCTGCGATCGCTAGCCAAACATCTGGTATTCTGGGCTTAATTATGGCCAGAGCTTGCAATAATTTGTCAACTCCCGTTCGATGCACTAAGCGGCGTGATGTAAATATAATCCGGCGATTACTAGGCCAGCCTAGCTTTGCACAAGCCTCTTGGGGTGATAAATTTGGCTGAAACCAATTAATATCAACTCCACCGGGAATAATATTAATTTTGCTCCACGGTACTTGATATTTATCATGTAGAATTTTACCAAATGCTTTGCTCAAAACAATGAAGCGATCGCAGCGATTATAAGTGTTTTGTTCTATTAGCCAGTGCTTAATTAAAAGACTGAGGTTTTTGTTAACAACTTCCTGCTGACTTTCAGAAGCCCAAGGGCCATGAAAGTTAAAAGTAACTGGTACTCCCTTTGGTAAAATATCTAAAATCGGAAAGCTGTATAATGCAAAGTGCAAATTAATAGCATCTGGTTTGCTGGTTCTTGTTTTCTGAAAATTCGTGCGAATCGACCATAATCTTTGCCAAATAGCACTATCGGGACTCGCCAAGTTAGTCAGCTTAATCGGCGAATTTAGTTCAGCTTCTGGTAAACCGACTCCACATAATTCAATCCGATCGTGATTTGCTGCTAATTTATGAGTTAGTTCATAAATATACCTTTCTAATCCTCCGGGACTTTTGGGAAACCAGCCTAATCCCAGAGTGAGAATGGATGCAGATACTGAATTAAAACTTCTTTCTTTATTAGCTTCCATCGATATTTATCCTATAAATATATTAAAACAGTAGGGGCGCACATCTGTGTGCCCCTACAGCGTGTTGTATCCAAACCCGAATCACTATAATTTCGGAATACACATTACTAATAAGAGTTTTTTTACGGAACACCAATTTATAAACTATTTATATCCCAACGTCAACAATGAATTAAAATCTGTCTTTTTATTAACTAAATAACACTTACTACATATCTACTATACCTATAATTTAACAAGCTGTATGCTATGTATAGTAAGGAAAAAGCTACTAGTGAGCAAATAAGTTTGTATCAGAAATCACAGTACAAAAGCAATAATAAATACTTTTAAAATTTTTGTTTACTATTTTATACAATCATGTGATTTTGATAAAGCTTATATAAATAGTACATTTTTAATCCTGATAGCTTTTTATTGATATGTAATCAGATATCTTGGTTCGGAAAAACTGTATATGAGTGAATTTAAAAACAGTTATCTTTTGTGCGGATTTCAAAAAAGGTAATTGTATATAAATAATTAAAAGATGAAAAATATATGATAAATAAATTACTGGCGAAGTTAGTAAAACTTCGTCATAAACTCAATCAGCAGGTAAAAAAATTATCTAAGACTAAATATTTACAAAGAAGTAAAACTTTCAATTTTTTACTCAGTATGACTGTTGCAGTCATTGTTACTAGCATTGGAATTACAACAGACTGGGCAACAACAGAAACACCGACAATTACATACAAAGCATCACCAATAAGTAATACTATTGACAGTACAAAGTTGCTGGTACAAAACAATACTGAAACACCCGCGCTTAACTACAAAACATCCTGGATAGGTAATACAATTGGCAGTGGAAATCTGCGGATACAAAATAATATTGAGGCAATGTATGTTGCCCCTGATGGCACGGTTTATACTAACAGCCATTGGGATGAGGCGGCAATGGAGGCAGGAATATATAAAGATGGTAAAGTTATTGCTGCTCTTGGGGATACTCACGGCTGGAGTCGTGGCGGTGGCAAAGCTGTAACCGCAAATAGTAAATATGTTTACATTGCCATGACTCAAGGTTCCAGGGGCGATACAAAAGAAGATTATCCACCAGAAGGAACAACTTGGTATAGCGTTAGACGCTATGACTTATCAGGAAAACCTGCGCCGTTTCCGAATGGGCGTGGTTGGGATAAAAGTATGTTGATTACCAGTACTAAAAGTGAAGTTACTGGATTAGCAACTGTGGGAAGCGAGTTATATGTGAGTGATTCTGCTGCTAACCAGATTCGTGTTTATGATACTGATACGATGAAGGAACTTCGCAGCTTTCCCGTTGCTAATCCAGGAGCAATAACTATTGATCCACAAAAAAATCTGTGGATTATTCAAAGTAAAAATGGTAGTAAGCCTGCAAAAATTTTACATTATTCCCAAAGTGGAAAGCAATTGCCCCAACAGATTGCAGATATCGTCGAACCAACTGCGATCGCTATTAATCATCAAGGTAAGCTGTTAGTAGCAGAAAATGGCCCGCGTCAGCAAATGTTGACTTATGAGATCAAAGATCGGCCAGTGCAGGTGAGTAGTTTTGGTTCTAAAGGCGGTATCTATGCAGGAGTTCCTGGTGAAGTTCGAGATTTGAAACTTTACGGACTTACCGGAGTCGGTACAGATGCTTCCGGCAATATCTATATAAATAGTAATGGTTTCAACAAATCAGGAACAGATTTGCGGAAATTTTCGCCATCGGGAAAACTAATGTGGCGATCGCTGGGATTGATATTCGTCGATAATGCAGATGCCGATCCGAAAACTGATGGTGTAGATTTATTCACCAAACAAGAACACTATCTGATGGATTACAGTAAGGCTGCTGGTAAGCAATGGAATTACAAAGCCTACACCTTAAATCCTTTCAAATATCCTCAAGATCCACGTCTGCATACATCGCCAGACGGAACCTTTGTTCGCCGCATCCAAGGGAAGCCGTTTTTGTTCCTCACAGATATGTATAACAGCTTTCTGCAAATCTATCGTTTTAATCCCGCCACAGATGGTAAAGTTGCCATCCCCGCCGGAATGTTTGTCGGAACTAATGGCGCAGATAAACCATTTATTGCCGGAAATTGGCCACCGTATCAACCAGAACAAGGAGAATGGATCTGGCGCGATCGCAACGGTAATGGCAAATTTGAAAAGAACGAATACGATCGCAGCAAAGATTATCCTCATCTTGGTGGCTGGTGGGTAGACAGTAAAGGAGATGTTTGGAAAGCTTTGCGAACAGAAGATGGCATTCGACACTATCCTTTACAGGGAATAGATCCTAAAGGCAACCCCATCTACAGCTATAGTTCGATGGAAAAGCAAACTACTCCCAAAATATTTAACGACTTGCGGCGGATCGAATATTTCCCTGAAACAGATAGTATGTTTTTGTCAGGCTTTACGGTAGATCGTCCTGCATTTGGTGACGATGCTGGAGTTGCTGGATCTGAGATTGCCCGTTTTGACAATTGGAGTAAAGGAAATCGTACTCCCAAATGGCGGATTGTAATTCCCTACGACAGCACCGGGAAGCGTGAAGTGTCTACAGCAGCAATCAGTGTGACGGGAGACTATGTATTTGCCGTGACAGTCAAAACCGCAGAGGTATATGTCTACAATGCCAAGACGGGAGCGCAAGTACAACAGTTAAAACCAGGCCCAGAAGTTGGCAGCGAAAGTGGCTGGATTGATATACCCTACGGTATTCGGGCTTTTCGGCGTTCCAATGGTGAGCATCTGGTATTTGTGGAAGAAAATTGGAAAGGAAAGGTGATTATGTATCGGCTGGCGGGGTGAGTATTTACAGCAATTACGAGATAAACCTCGTCTACCTTGAGAACCGTAGTTTTGTCGCTTGGGTGCAGCGATCGCGTAACCCAACATAAATAAAATAAGGTGGTAATGTTGGGTTGCGTTTCACTCCACCCAACCTACATAAATATATATATCTTTTAAAAAACTCTAGATTTTAACATAGATGAGGTTTAATATCATGTCCGCGTAATTAGTTATGCTAACCACAGTCATTACACCCCTCCCCGCAAGCGGCTACAGTGTACACACATCTCTAAAAATCCTACCCACCCAATATTTCTGTTCAAGTGAAAGTCGCACACTGAGCAAATATTACGCCCGAAACTTTAGTTCCGGGCTGATAGCTAAAGTCCACTAAGCGTGGACTGAACTAAATTTCTTGTTTAGTCTTCTTTTAGAAGACTTTCGCTATGAGACTCGGAATTTATTCCGAGGCGGGATAGATACACTGCACCAACACTTGTGTGTACACCGTAGCCGCTCTTCGGGAGGGGAGACAAAGCGTAGCTTTGGCGGGGTGGGGTTCTTCGGGTTTAATAAGCAATCAAGCGGACATGACATAACACAGTTTTGACTCTAAGCTTAACCAAACGGCAGATCCTCGACAACTTTTACAGAGTCGGGGATCTTGTTTTTCACAAATGATTCAGTATTGCTATATGTACAAAAATATGTGATTAAATGTATCGCAGATTTAGTGTCAATTACTTTGTAATTTCCTATTTAGCCTTCACCCGCGCCTGCTTCACCATTGCAATCAAAGTTTGATGAGCATCTTCCGCATCTACTAAAACACGATCGAATTGAATGCGAACTGGTACAGTTTCCCCATTGACTTGCGCTGTTAAATCCATACCCTGTGCATCAATTGACAGCATTTCGGCTGCGATCGCATCAGTGACACCACCAAAAGCTTTAGCATAAATAACTACAGCATCAGCATGATCGTCATTCATGTGCTTGCAGATGCGCGAACTAATTTCAGCAGAGAAACCATTAGACATTGTGAACTTAAAAGTTATGAATATGGCAAGAGCCTAAATTCTCGGCTAAGTAGTTTAAATTAGCAGAAAAACCTAGTCTTACGCCATCGATATTATAAGTTATATCTAAAAAACAATTGTCGTTGTATATATTTGATAAGTTAATTGTATTACTCGTACAAAAATTAAATAAAAATAAGCATTATCCAGTATTTTTACCTTTCATTGCGGAAACCAGACAGCGTAAACTGTAGCAGAAGTATTAGCCAAAACTATTGCAGCTAAGAGACAATGAGCGAAACTAGCCCCAGACGAATTGTAATTGGGGATGTGCATGGACACTATGAAGGTTTAATGACATTGTTGGAGGCGATCGCCCCCACGTCAGAAGATCGAGTCTATTTTCTGGGAGACTTAATTGATCGCGGACCTCACAGTGCACAAGTAGTTAATTTTGTCAAGGAAAATAACTACTCATGTTTGTTGGGAAATCATGAGCAGATGTTACTAAACATTCTGACGAATGAAAGGACTTCCTCTTCGACAATGCAAGCATGGCTGTTTGGTGGAGGGCAAGCGACCGTGGCCAGTTACCAAGAGGCTCCAATTCCTGATGACCATCTGGATTGGTTAAAAGCTTTGCCTACATACCTTGACTTAGGGGATATTTGGTTAACTCATGCTGGTGTTGACCCTTCCAAGTCGGTGACAGAACAAACTGCCGATGAACTGTGCTGGATACGAGAGGAATTTCACAGTATTGAAAAACCCTACTTTCCAGATAAACAAATTATCATCGGTCACACCATTACCTTTACCCTGCCTGGTGTTTCTCCTGGTAAACTGGCCCAAGGAAAGGGATGGCTAGACATAGATACTGGCGCTTATCATCCCCGGAGTGGGTGGTTGACTGGACTAGATGTCACAAATCAGTTGGTTTATCAAGTTAATATCTTTAAAAACTATATCCGTATCCTGCCTTTAGAAGAGGTTGTAATTAACATTGATCCAGCCAAAATTAAAGTCGATCGCCGCAATAGGAATTGAGGAATATTTGAAATGAGGGGGAGAAATCAATTAAAAATTCAAAATTCAAAATTCAAAATTAAAGAATTTCTGCCCCCTGCCTGGTTGTTGAGCCGCTTGCCCTGAGCGTAGTCGTTGGCGCAGCCTCTCGTAGAGAAGGGAGTCGAAACACTGCCTTCTGCCTCCTGCCTCCTGCCTCCTCTTTCCCAATTTCCTCAAGACTTCGCTAATGGTCGAATATTTGCTTTATAACTAGCATTATCCAAGCCAGATTTTCCATTACTAGGTTGAGAGTTAATTGCACGTCTGAGGGCATCAATGCGATCGCTCGTTCCGGGGTGTGTACTTAAAAATGTCGGAGCAGAACCACCCTTTTTCAGTAGCTTTTGCATAAAAGAAACCATCCCAGACTGGGCATAACCAGTACGTGTCAAAGTTCGCAGTCCTCTTTGATCGGCTTCAAATTCATTTTTACGACTGCGTGGTAAGTCTCGCGCTAACTGTACGCCAATTTGCACTGCGGAATTTCGATCTAAGCCAGCCGCCGTTAATAGACCACTTTCGAGGGCTTTTTGCTGCATCTGCTTAACTACGTGTTTCCCGCCAATGTGACCAATTTCATGGGCGAGTACACTTGCCAGTTCCGCTTCATTATCTGCGGTTTTCAGCAAACCCGTATGGACATATACATAGCCGCCCAAAGTCGCAAAGGCGTTGATAGCGTCATCCTCAACTATCTGGAAAGTATAGGGGAGATCGGGGCGATCGCTATTTGCTGCTAAACGCCGACCAACTTGTTCTACATAACGATTAACTTCGGGATTGCGGTAAAGTCGGACTTGACTGCCGACCAATTCCTGATTAATCTGCTTACCAAGATCAACTTCTTGATTAGGAGATATATTAGAAAGCTGAAATGCCTGAACTCCTTGGAGTAGAAGAGGTAAGAAATCTAAAGTTCTTCCAGGCAAGGGTGTACTTAGGCACAGACTCAGGGCGACTACCACTGAAATTAGGGGATAAAACCAGCGACGCCGCCATATACGGTAATTTGCAGCAAAACCTTTCCAATTGAACATAATACGCTCTGAAGATTATTTCGGGAGAACACAAAATGAGGGGACAAATTATGAGACGGATTTAGAGGATTCTAAGTTGCATTCTTAACTCAAGACCAAAGGAGTTGTCATACAGATAATCTTGATGCAAATCTACCGAATTGCGTAATGCTAGGGATTCTCTCTAGAGATAGTCTTAAAAACTAGATTTTACTTTCTAGGTGCGTCAGTATTAACTGGTAAAAGTTTGAGGGTTAGCTGCCGTGCCTCGGAAATTACGAACTTGTGATAAACTGTCGCATAACCGCAACCCCCGAATACTTTGAGTTATTACCAAATAGGGAAAATTACTGTTTCCATCGAAAACTTTCTGGCTACAATCCATTACTTCGCTATTACCTCGGAAAACTTTTTATGGCTATTTTAGATTCAAAAGGTCGCTTGTTTGGCAAAATCAATCTCCTAGATTTAGGTGCTGTGCTGGTAATTCTGCTAGTTATCTTTGGCATCTTTGTTTTTCCTGGCACTTCTGGTTCTGTCGCCCAAGTTGGGGCGAAAACAGTACCCATAGAAGTAGACTTAGTAGTTCGTGGTTTGAATGTACGCGACCCGGAAAAATTAATTGACAATGGTTTAAAAAAAGGCGGAAAAACCAATGTGATTATCCGCAATCAACCCTATGGACAGATTGAAATTAAATCTATTCAACAGCTACCTAGAACAGTCAATGTTTTTCAACCTGATGGCACTGTTAAAGAACTGCCAGATCCCAAGAGCAATAATTACAGTACAGATTTTCTTTTAACTTTAGATGGCAAAGCTCAAGTCACTGAAAGCGGCCCAGTTTTGGGTAACAGTAAAGTAAAAATTGGGATGCCATTTGAGTTAGAAGGTTTTAACTACAACTTCAATGCAACTGTCATTGATATCAGATTGAAAGACAAATAGTATTATCACTTTTGTGAATAATGTTTTCTCTAGAAATCTTATTAAACATCTGGTGAAAAAGAATGTAGAGACGCGTTAGCACAGCGGGGCGTTCGCGGAGTCGAATTTCGCGTCTCTATGACTCATGTTAATTAAGCAAAGGCAAAAACTTGCGAATTAAACCGATTGTCACTGCTGGCAATTCCAACTGTGGTGTTAATCCGACATCTTCCAACTGTTGAAAAAATCGGATCGCTAGGGGATTGATTTCAGCAAGGCGGCGACCAATTGAGGGGCCTGTAAATTCTGACTTTTGTCCCCAAATAATGGCGGTGGGAGTGGCTAATTGTTGAATGTAAAGGGATAAATCAAAGCACAAATCGCCACGGACAAAGGACAGTGCTGCATACTCAGCATTAGGCTGTAGGGCAGATTCTAGATAAGCATCTACAATTTCTTGGTAGACTCGATTGGATTGAGCAAATTGCCTTTGTTCTAAAAAGCCGCGAATGCCGCCACTAGTAGCAATTCCAGTGCTGTAAAGTAAACGATCGACAATGGGAACGCTGACTAACTGGGCAAAAAAACTACGGGAGTAGTCTTCGCCAAAGTCAGAAATTCCGGCGGGGGTGGTAAGAATTAAAGACTTGAATAAATCAGGACGATCTGCTGCTACCCGAATTGTAAATGCTGCGGTCAAAGAAGAAGCGATCGCTGTTACTGGCCCAGTACAAGTTTGCTCGAAAAACTCCCGAATCGTGGTTAAATAATCCTCAACTTTATAACTCCGTGCTGGATGTTCAGACCTACCCCAACCGAGCAAATCTGGCGCAATGACCCGATATTCAGCCGCAAAAGCCGGATAAACTTTCGACCACTCATAAGCAGAAGACCCACCACCAAAGCCGTGCAGAAATACCAAAGTTTCGCGATCGTCTTTGGCTGTCACATCATCCTCCCAAGGCGCTCCAGCAGCAGTATAATATACCATTCTACCTAGTGAGGTACCTATAGAGCGTTGTTCAAATCCTAGTGGTTGAAACATAAGTCTTTTTTGTTGACTGTAGTGATTCGTTGGCACAAGTAAGACAATATACCTGGGAGGCAGGCACACAAAGAGAAGATTCGGTAATTTCTCCGCCTCTCCTTTTGTCACCCTAAATGTTTACCGCATTCAGTGTTGAGTAAATTAAAAAGCACTTAATATTTGTGTACTTAGTAAGAGCAACGTCCCTTGTAGGCAGTCTTTTAACTCAGCACTCTTCATCCTGGATTTCTCACAAGTGAGAAATCCAAGGAGTGTGGGAGGTGTGGGAGGATGGGGAAGAAGTCTTACCCCCCACACTCCCCACACTCCTCTTCCCCCTCTACCTACACTATGCGTGAGAAATCCGGGTTCATGTGTCTAGTTCAAACTCCCCACTCATTGTTATTATCAGCGAAGCAATCACTCTCAGACTTCTCGCTAGCGTCAGATTAAGTAGATATAAAATTACTGGATTACTTGTAAAGATTTGGTGCTTTTTTTCATAAAAATAAAGTAACTGAACGTTGAAATTACTGTTCTATAAGGGTTTTGCATGGTAGCGAGGCTCGCTCCAGCGTGAATCCAGCATAAGTTTTTATGGTAGTCTATCAAAAAACCGATAAATAATTTTGACCGTCAACACGTCAAAAATAGTTAGAACGCTTATTTTAATAAGCTGTTAATTTTACTTATATATGTAGAAAGCACAGCTTTTGATGTATAACTAATCTGATTTTTATCTAAGTAATAGTAAGGCGGGATGTCATGGTAAAGCAGGCTACTCTTCAATCAAATAAACTACCAACGATTGAAGATGCTAAATTTGCGCTTGACAACTTTAATATACAAAACGAAATTAAAGCTTCAGCTAGGCGGGGTCAGGTCGAGCCAGTTTTTGATGCTGCCAAACTTACTGTACCTACTTGTATTTGTTTAGACTTAGAAGACTTGAAGTGTTTTGAAGCGGTAGAGCGCCAATATGAACGTTGGGGAGTCATTTTTCACAATTCTCTAGCAATACAGCCATCAAATCCAGCATTTCCAACCTATTCAGGGCTAATAGTCTTAATGGGAGCGCCCAAAAGCGGATTTTTAGAAGCTACTTTCTTGCGTCCAGTTAATTCGGTTAGTGCCTTTGTCACTAGTTCGCAACGGCTAGTGCTTTCCGCCTACGATCGCGATCGGCAATTACTCGCTCAAACTGCGCTACCAGGCTCTAATCTTGCTAATTCCGACTCGCCAATTTCCCCCAATACCTTATTATCTATAAATGTGAATAACATTCACAGCGTTACCTTTTGTACTTTTGATGGTCAATTCACCCTTGATAACTTTCGTTTTTGTCTTTAAGTAAGACTTACGTACAAGATGCCCTTGCTCTTAGCAATTGAAAATGGTATCTTATTTGCGCTGTGCTGTATTAGTCTACTATCCGTCTATAAAATCGGGCATTTTATGCTTTGAGCCTTCATCCTTCCTTCATCCATAGTAAAACTTATACAATAGGTAATTTCATAATCAAGTAGGTAAACACTGTGGCACAGGCTTCGTCTTCTTGGCAGCAATTGATCAACCAAATCCCCAACTGGAACTGGTCGCTTCCAAAATTCAAGACAAAGGGAGCCATAAAGCAGCAAACATTTAAACGTTTCTC
Organism: Nostoc sp.; assembly: GCF_036918015.1. Taxonomy (GTDB): domain Bacteria; phylum Cyanobacteriota; class Cyanobacteriia; order Cyanobacteriales; family Nostocaceae; genus Nostoc. The sequence continues at coordinate 165,978 of NZ_JBALEO010000091.1, read as the reverse complement.
TGGCCCTGGGGGCTTTCTTGGGTTCCTGACAATTATCATTGCCATGTTGTTGTGGAACTGGAAACTGCTACTGGCTCTCTTAATCGGCATTGGAGTAATGGTATTGGTTTACTCAATGCAGGAGTGGGACTGGCAATTGCGCTGGTCAAAAATACGTAATTTCTTAAATAGTTCAAATCGTCGGTTAGCTTTAGCAGTTATCAGTGGTGGTATTGCTACTGTCAGCACTTACATGGCAGCGGCAATATGGGTTGACTCTCACAGTCACTGGATTGCTGCTGGTGCGATCGCGCAAGGTGCGGGAACCCTGTTAACTTTAATTTTATTGGTATGGCAAATTGTCAACTTCTATGAAAATCGAGAAGAAGACCATCTCGATCGGTTGTTGATGAATTTAACAGAAAAAGATCCATTGAAGCGGTTGATTGCTCTAGGTCAACTCAGTAAATTCATCAGCCGTAAGCGAGTTGACTCTTCAGTGCAGCAAGATATTGTCCAATGCTTGCAACTCCTACTCAGTCGAGAGGAAGAAGTTGTAGTGCGAGAGGCAGCTTTTAAGAGTTTACAAGCCTGCGATCGCCTACAAGTACTACCCCTCAAAACAGCAGTACCTTTCGTACCCGTATCAGCAAAAGTCAAACACCACGTTTATTAGTCATTTGTCCTTTGTCCTTTGTCCTTTGTCCTTTGCAAATGACCAATGACCAATGACTAATGACAAATAACTATTTTCGAGACAACGTTCCATTACGAACTTGCACTATCGGATGATTGCACCGCCGTACCAATTGTTCATCATGGGTGGTGACAATTACTGTAGCCCCAAAGGAATTTAACTTCTGGAGAATCTGGATTACTTGCCAGGAATTATCTGGATCGAGATTTCCAGTCGGCTCATCGGCCAACAGTAGGGGTGGTGTACCAACGATCGCACGGGCAATACTCACCCGCTGTTGCTCTCCTCCAGACAGTTGATCTGGAAAACAGTCAGCTTTACTCAGCAAACCTACCAGCTTTAAGGTTGGTTCTAAACGTCGTTGAATTTCTTTACGGGTATACCCTTGAGCTTGTAGCACAAAAGTGACATTTTCTGCTACTGTTCGTTGGGTAATCAGTTTGTAGTCTTGAAACACAATACCAATTCGTCGCCGTAATAATGACAAGCGATCGCCCCGCAAATCCGCTACATTACATTCATCAACAATTACTTCTCCCTGTGTAGGCAACTCCTGGCCATACAGCAGTTTCAAGAGCGTTGATTTTCCAGAACCACTTGGCCCCGTGATAAACAGAAATTCTCCCTTTTTTACCTCAAGGTTTGCATTCAATAAGGCGTGAGTGCCGTTAGCATAAGTCTTGCTTACAGATTGTAATTGTACCTTTGTAGTAGTATTGCTACCGTGCTGTTGAGTTTCCCTGTCCTCTCCGCGAACGGAAAAGTCTTTCTTAACTTGAGTTGTTAATACTGGCATTGTTAAACTTTCCTCATACCCACAACCAAACAGTTTGCCTGCTTAAATGTGACATTCTCCCCAAAATAAGGATTCCCAGGTTTTGCCTGGGAATTTAAATTTCAACAAAGAAAATTTAAAATTTTTTGAAGACTTTAAATGCTAACTAAGTAACAACACTCAGAACTCAGCACTCAGCACTCAGAACTCAGAACTCAGAACTCAGAACTCAGCACTCAGCACTCAGCACTCAGCACTCAGAATTCAGCACTCTTAACTAATTGCACCCCTTGCTGTCAAACGATAAACAAACGCTTTCACAGCAAACGCTGGCAAAGCCAACATCCGCCGCCAGCGCCAAGGTTCTTGATAAAGGCGATACAACCATTCCAAATTATTATTTCCTAACCAGGCGGGAGCGCGAGTTTTAGTTCCCGACCAAATATCAAAACTGCCACCAACGCCAATCCAAATTGCTTGGGGACACAAATGGCGGTTTTCGGCAATCCATAACTCTTGACGCGGCACTCCCAAACCAACAAAAATCACTTGTGGCTGCAATTGAGCAAGAGTTTGTCGCAATTGTGCTTCTTCTTCTGGGGAATGGTAGCCTGAGTGAGTGCCGACTATATTCAAACCTGGAATTTGCTGCTGCCAAAAATCTGCCGCATTTGCTGCTACTCCAGGCGCTCCTCCATAGAAAAATATTTTTGTCCCTGTCTTCTGTTGCCCAAGTGCTTGCAAAAGTTTTTCTGCTAATTCAATCCCTGGAAAACGCTGCACTTTTTGCCATAACAGCCATCGTAAATACAGAACAACCCCAGCTCCATCTGGAATCACCAGTTCAGCATTTTTAATCACCTGAGCTAATAATTGATTTCGCTCTGCCTGCATAGTCATTTCTGCATTGAGCGTTACGACATGAGTTCCTCTGCCTGTGTGCAGGCATTCTAACAACCAGCCTGGATAGTCAGCCATCACATGAACTGGTATTCCCAACACTGAAAATGCTTGATTGCCGTTAGACATAGCCTATTCTTAAGTAATACTCACACCAGATTTTGCATGAATGTTAAGTTTATCAAATTTTTTTATATTAGAACTTAGGCAAAAGAGATTCCCCTTTGCCCTGCAACGAGAGCAAGCATAATTAAACTAAATAGACATAAGAGTGAAGAAGAATGTATATACGTAGCAGTGCTACGTATATATAAGGGTTTTAAATAACACATAATTAATTTCACTCCTCTGTCTATTAATCTTGGGCGCTTGTACTTGGGCTGAACCAGTCCAACTTTTATTGTTAAAGTGTAATATTCACTCAGTATAAAACGCTCAACTCGCAACTCTGGTTCCGGGAATAGAAGCCCCCACTATACTGCTTGCAGTTAGTGTGGGAGTATGTCACGAAACTCGACTTTATGGTTATAGTGTAACGGGCTGAAGTTGGCTATGAGTAAAATTCGTATCGCTCTGATTGAAGATCATGACCTAACTCGTGTGGGTATTCGTACAGCACTACAGCAAAAGGATGAAATTGAAGTTGTAGGTGAAGCTGCTAATGCTGCTGATGGTCTAAAAATGTTAAAAATGCTACAACCAGATATTGCCATTGTCGATATTGGTTTACCAGATAAGGATGGCATTGAGTTAACACGGGAGGTAAAATCTACTACTAACGGCCAGCAGTTACTTACAAAAGTATTAATTTTGACGCTGCGGGATAACAAAGAAGCGGTGTTGGCAGCTTTTGCCGCTGGTGCAGATTCTTACTGTATGAAAGATATCAAATTTGATAATTTGCTGGAAGCAGTACGAGTAACTTACAATGGCAACGCCTGGATCGATCCAGCGATCGCTCGGATTGTATTACAACAAGCGCAACAAAATCCTCAAAAGTTGGAATCGGCTTTGGTCGATTCTAAAACTATTGCTCCTAACGCTGATTCTTTTGAGAATCTGGAAGGAATTCAACCTTACACCCTGACAGAAAGGGAATTGGAAGTGTTACAGTTGATTGTCGAAGGTTGTAGTAATGCAGTCATTGCGGAAAGACTTTACATTACAGTTGGCACTGTTAAAACTCACGTTCGCAATATTTTGAATAAGCTATGTGCCGATGACCGTACCCAAGCAGCAGTCCGCGCCTTGCGTTCTGGGTTAGTTGGATAAATTTAATTTTGGTGTGGATCAATTGAGGATAATCAAGGGAAACTCACAACTTTGAAAAGTTATATTTTCAAAGTGAATGAATTCTCTGATTTTCTCTTATTTATTAGGTGAGATAAACATCATACTATCTCGCCATTCAAATATATGAAAACAAAAGTCAAATATGGCTGAGATTGGGACGGAAAAACTTAAGCTCATGGTGGTAGATGATGAGCCAGATAATCTAGATTTACTCTACCGTACTTTTAGACGAGATTTTCAAGTATATAAAGCCAATCATGCCTTTGGTGCTTTGGAAATCTTGGATCAATTTGGCGAAATGGCGGTAATTATTTCTGACCAAAGAATGCCAGAAATGAATGGGACTGAATTTTTTAGTCGCACCGTAGAGCGCTTTCCAGACACGATTCGGATTTTGTTAACTGGTTTTACTGATGTCGAAGATTTGGTAGATGCGATTAACTCCGGTCAGGTATTCAAGTACATTACCAAACCCTGGAATCCAGAACGGCTCAGAGGCTTAGTTGAGCAAGCCACTGATACATATCGCCTAGTAAAGAAGCGCACCCAAGAGTTGCGTCGCGCCCTACGGCGAGAATCTTTGTTTAATGCGGTAACAACAGCAATTCGGGAATCTTTAGACTACGATAGTATGCTGCAAAAAATTGTCGCAACTATTGGAGAAACATTTGAAGCTAGCAGTTGCTTGCTCAAACCAGTGGAGGGCGATCGCCTCACACAAGATGAGTTTTTCTACCGCGATCCGAAATCTGATGTATTAGATTCCTTCTTCGACTCCAGTGTTTTAATCGAAAAAGTGCTGGAAACCCGTCATTATCAACTTGCTCAAGATGTATATAACGGTAATCCTGGTCATCATCTAGTTGTGCCACTTAGCTACCATCAGCATCTGTTGGCTGTGCTGACCCTCCACCAATGGGGACGCGATCGCCCTTGGGAAGACGAAGACATCCAACTAATTGCAGGTGTTGCTGAACAAGCAGCCTTAGCTCTCTCTCAAGCAAAACTCTACCAACGTCTCCAAGAAAAGCAACAGCAGATTCACACTGAGTTAGAGGTGGCTCGTCAAATTCAATACAACCTGCTACGCCAAAGTTTACCTGACATTAAAGGTGTAAAGGTACAAGCTTGCTGCTATCCGGCGCGCGAAGTAGGAGGCGATTTTTTTGAAGTTTTTGTCCATCCTAAAGGCGACTTGTGGTTGGCAGTGGGTGACGTTTCTGGCAAGGGCGTCCCAGCAGCTTTATTTATGGCTAGTATTATTTCAGTTTTGCGCCGAGAATTATCTCAAGAGACACCAGCAGAGCCGAATGTGGTCATGCAGAACCTCAACCACGCTCTCAGTGAAGATTTAATTAGCAACAATTATTTTGTCACTCTTGTGTTAGCTTGTTATACCCCTAACACTAAAGAACTGGTCTACACTAATGCCGGTCATATTTATCCAATATTATGGTCACGGCAAGATGCTTTAGCTGAAAATCCCAATTACTTGAAAGTTCGCAGCGTTCCTTTGGGGATTTTGCCTAAGTGGCAGGCACAGTCTGGTCGCTTGGTTCTCGCTGCTGGAGACACATTGTTACTAGCCAGCGATGGAATTACAGAAGCAATGGTATCAAATAATCCTGATTCAACAGTAAAAACTGAGGCTGGGGTTGAGCCAGCGAACCGTTCGATGCTGAATCAAGATGGTCTTTGGCAACTCTTACAACAAGAGCAACAACCACTTTCTCTTAACCATTTACTAGCTCGCATCCAGGCAGATAATCACGTTCAAGAAGACGATCAAACTATACTTTCACTGGAGATTTTGTAAGTCATGAAAAGTGAGCTTCATGTACCAAGCGACTTGAATTTTCTGAATATTGTTGAAAACTGGTTGTTGGGATGTTTAAAAATTCAGCTAGGAGAATCTGTGGATTGGTCGCGGCAATCAAGTCGTTTGAGACTGGCTTTAGTGGAAGCCTACTCTAATGCAGTCCGTCACGCCCACAAGGATCAACCAAATTTACCCATTTTACTACGTTTAGAAGTGAAAGACCGGGATTTTGCCCTAGAAATTTGGGACTACGGCGAAGGCTTTGATATGTCTAACTACTACGCTCCAAACCCGATGGAAAAGCAAGAAGGTGGTTATGGTTGGCTGATTATGAATCGTCTCATGGATAAAGTAGATTACAAATTGCAGGTTAATGGTGCTAACTGTCTGAAGTTAGAAGCTACTTTACCCGAATTAGTCCAATAGACAAAAAGTTACTATTTTTCAAGTCATGCTATTTATGAGTCAGAATTCAGAATTCAGAATTCAGGAGTCAGCAGGGGGGTAAGCGTTATCCTGACTTGTTGGCTTTTAGCGTTCCTACAGGGTAGCAACTGCCGTTCAGAATAAAGCCATGAATCCTGTGTGAGTAGGTGAGAAATATTGGTTTAAAACTTTGCCCTTGGTAGTTATTTGCTACTTACTTTTCACGACGTAAAGTAAGTAACTCTTTGGGGGAAGCTAAAAGTTTAATTCTAGTATAAGAAATTTGCCGTTGTTGGTTGAGGATAAATAGCCACAAGACATTGACACTACACCACGAAGTTTGTGCTTTGCCTGTTACCTGGACTTGGATATCACCATTTTCTAAAGTCTCGGCTATTCCTTTGTTCGGGTAAGCTTTAATGTTTTGACTTTCTTGTTTTAAGTAGGCTGCGATCGCATCTGTCCCCACAATATCAGATTCAAATGGCGGACGCATTACACCATCTATCGCAAACAAGGCAGCAGTTGCTTCAAATTCTCCTGCATTTAAGGTTTCAAAATAACGCAGTACGCTTGGTTCTGTAATTCCCTCAATCTGGAATTCTTCTTTAAACTGCGCTGGCGATATAAATTCAGCAGAGGTCATAAAATTACCTGTATTATGCTATCTGAATATTAATTTCAATACAAAAATAAGTAAAAAAAAAGCTGCTGTTGAGATAATTGCTACATATTAATAAATCTTCCTAACGATGGAAGTCTTGAACTGCTATGCAGCTTAAAACAGGCTATATATTAGTTAATTAACAAATCTTAATTAAAATCTTAATTAAATGTATTGGCTACATAGTATATAATTAATACGCGTTTATTTGGGCAAAATCCAGATAAAAAAAATGAATCAGTATTCTGTAACGAGCAGCAGTCTGGTGAAAGAAAAAGCCAGCGAGTTGGGCTTTCATAAAGTTGGAATTACTGCTGTAGATCGGATAAATGCCACAGAAGCGCAGAGGTTGCAAGCATGGATTGAACTAGGTTATCAGGCTGATATGAAATGGATGGCTAATCCAAAGCGTCAGGATATCCGCTTAGTGATGCCAGAGGTGCGATCGCTAGTGTGTGTAGCGCTGAATTACTACACACCACATCAACGTCCTGAAAGTGAGGAATACGCCAAAATTTCCCGTTATGGTTGGGGAAGGGATTATCACAAGGTGATGCATGGAAAACTCAAGCAGCTATCTATATGGCTAAAATCACTTGATCCAAGCGTATTAGCTCTTTATTATGCAGATACTGGCCCGGTGCCAGATAAAGTGTTGGCTCAACTTGCCGGAATTGGTTGGATTGCCAAGAATGGTAATGTGATTACACGGGAATATGGCTCTTGGGTATTTTTGGGAGAAGTGTTGACAAATTTAGAATTAGAAAGCGATCGCCCACATACAGAACACTGTGGTAGCTGTACTCGTTGTCTTCAGGCTTGTCCCACAGGTGCAATTACTCAGCCTTTTGTTGTCGATGCTAATCGTTGCATTGCTTATCATACCATTGAAAATCGTGACAAGGAATTGCCAGAGGCGATCGCACCTCATTTGCAAGGCTGGGTTGCTGGTTGTGATATTTGCCAAGATGTTTGTCCTTGGAATCAACGTTTTGCCCAAACAACTGATATTGAAGAGTTTCAGCCTTATCCTGGGAATATTGCTCCCCACCTGCTAGAATTAGCCCAAATCTCAGATCGGGAGTGGGATAAACGATTTCCAGCATCTGCCTTGCGGCGGATTAAGCCAGAAATGTTACGACGCAACGCCCTAGCTAATCTTGACGCATCCAGGCAGAAGAATGACCCAGAAAGTAATTATTTTTGATTTTGATGGCACAATTGCTGATACAGTAGATGCCCTTGTAAGTATTGCTAATCGTTTAGCTATAGACTTTGGTTATAAACAAATAAGCCCAGAACAATTAGCCTTTCTCAAGAACTTAACATCTAGGGAAATCATTAAGTACTCAGGAGTTTCTCTATTTAAGATCCCTTTTCTAGTTAAACAAGTTAAAGGGGAATTAAAAAACAAAATACCAGAATTAAAGCCCATTCTGGGTATTAAGGAAGCATTAACAGAACTCCAAAATCAAGGATATAAACTGGGTATTATCACTTCTAATTCTAAAGAAAATGTTACGCAATTCCTCACAATCAATGATTTAAATCACCTATTTGATTTTATTTACTCAGGAATTACAATTTTTGGCAAAACAAATATTATAAATAATGTCTTGAGGCAAAAGCAACTCAAACCTCAAGAAGTTATTTATGTTGGAGATGAAACCAGAGATATAGAAGCATCAAAAAAAGCAAATATCCAAGTGATTGCAGTCACTTGGGGCTTTAACTCACTGGAAGTACTAGCCAAGCAAAATCCAGATTATTTAATTCAGCAACCTAGCGAACTGCTAGAAGTCATGAACAGTCGTTAATTAATAATCAAAAGCGGATTAACAATCGATCGAAACAGTAGAATGGGCAATGTCTACTAATACCGAGAACCTCAATTTTCATATTGGTGACATTGCCCATCTGACAAAATAGCAAGATATCAGGAAAAATTAATTTTTCCGTTCACCCTTTTCTAAAGCTTGTTTTACTAAATCATCACTGACATTAGCTGCACCCCCAGTCTGAGAATTCCCAATTTCTTTTGCTGACTCCAGAAAATCATCAGGATTGCCAGTTGACTGTGTTTGAGCTTTTGTCTCTTGTGGCTTAGAGGTTTGATATTTAGGCGCAGTAGCTGATTCAGCTGCTGCTGCACCCTGACCTGTGCGATCGACTTCACTAACGCTGAATTTTTGTGCAGCTGCATAATCAGCATCAAAATTCACCGTTGGCGCTTTTTCTTCACCACTAGCTATGCTTTCGGCAGCTAATTGTGCATCCTGGGTGGAAGCTTCATTTAAATTGGGCTTTACTTCTTGATCGGGCATAATTAAAACCTTTAGGTAAATTTTTTATTGCTTACTTGAGTAATCATAGCAAAGCAATTGGTTGCTTTATTGCTTCCTATAGAGAGACTTTTACCTCTATTAAAAGGTAGATTAAAGCTGCAATTTTACATAAATTTAACTCTTTCTATCGATAGTAGAATCTGATTGTCGAACTCTGGTAACAATTAGTTTGGCCTATTAAATTATTTTGGAGACAAACAATAATGACTGCAAGTTACGACAAAACTATTTCTCAAGCTCAGAGCAATGAAACTCAAGAATTGGTGGATAGGTTTAACGCCTTAGATACCGATGCCAAATTAGCCTGGTTCTATTTTGTTTATAAAAAAATGGGTGATTCGATCACACCAGCTGCGCCAGCTGCGGCTGAACCAGAGTTAGCACCACTTCTGCTAGGAGATTATTTTAAATTATCCGATGAGCAGCAACTAGATATTATGCGGGATATCGTTAACCGCAAAGACACAGAATATTCCCGTGCTTATGGGGCGATAAAAGAAAACAACCAGCTGTTAGTTTGGTATGCTTGGGCAGTAGCTATGGGGGATACGGTGGTGGGAATGCCAGCTAGCTACCAGGCAAGTAAGGCAGTTAACGATCTGCTTTCCGAAATTGAAGGACTAGATTTTGAAGAGCAAATGTCAGTGTTTCGGACAATAGCTGGTGAAGTGGGTTACACCGATGTTAAACCGATCGCAACGCAAGCAGAAACTGGAAAAACATCAAGTTTGTAATCAGCTTTGGCGATTAGAAGTCGCGGCTACCCAAACTAAAGTCCGCGGGGGCGGACTTTAACAAACTACGAGACAGCTAACTGACTCAAGTCGGCTGGGGTGAGGTTGGAGTGTACTACTTGACCATCACGGAACCAAACGATGCGCTGGGTTTGACGGGCAACTTCTGGTTCATGTGTCACCATAACAACCGTGATTCCACTGGCATTGAGTTCGCCAAAAATATCTAAGACTTCTTGGGTTGTGTGCGAATCAAGTGCGCCTGTGGGTTCATCTGCGAGGAGTACCACGGGACGATTGACGATCGCACGGGCGATCGCTACTCTTTGTTGTTGTCCGCCAGATAGTTGAGTTGGTTTGTTGTTGAGGCGATTTGCTAAACCTACTCGTGTCAATGCTTCTGTTGCGCGATCGCTTCTTTCTTTTGGATTCACACTAGCATAGACCATTGGTAGCATCACATTTTCTAATGCTGTGAGTTGGGGTAATAAATGGAATTGTTGGAAGACAAAGCCCAGCTTTTTATTACGGATGTGTGCCAAGGATTTATCATCCATTTGCGCCACATCAATATTATCTAAGTAATAATGTCCGCCTGTGGGTCGGTCTAGACAGCCGATAATATTCATAGCTGTGGATTTGCCTGAACCAGAAGGCCCCATAATTGAACAATATTCGCCCTCGTTGATAGTTAAATTCACATCGTTAAGTGCTTTAACTTCAGTTTCGCCACTGCCATATATTTTAAAGATATTCTCCAAACGAATAATTGTTGATTTAGGAACGGGATTAGGAACTAGAGAATCGGTAATTGAAATAGTGTTTGCCATAAGGATTTAGTTATTAGGTGGTAGAGACGCAATTATAGCGATCGCTCAATTAAACTATAAGAAGCAGAGAAATTCTTCCAAGCTCTTGCTGTGATAACTCTTTAAGGTGATGTAGTAGAGCAAATAAAAGCTAACTATTATCTAGCATACTGAAGGGGGTGGTTGTAGTGTTGTCATGTTTTAACGTAGCAGATTACTTTATCTGGTTAGCAAATGAAACAGGCTCTTTTATCAGTAATCTAAAGCTGCAAATTCAGAAACAGTGGATGAAGGAGTACTACGAATCTCGTGCCGACGAAGAAAACATCACAGATGATCAATTTGGAAAAATTAATTCAGCAGCATGGTGAAACTGCTAAATCCTACGCGAATGAGGCTATCGAAATTGGCAATACATACATAATTCCAAACTTTGGTTTTGATGCAGCAATGCAAAATTCTTTAGATTTAATGCTAGGTGGCAGAAAAACCTGGAACCACGGAGTGGTTGATATTCGAGTTTTTACAAAACCTGAAGACTTTACCCTGTTTGATTGTGACGAAGAGACTACAGAAATTGAAATTATTGATTTATTGACACTTTGCCGAAATCTTTATCCAAATGACTATGATTATTCCCAATTACCTGAATGGTGGACTGAGGAAGATATGCAAGATGCCGGCGAAGTGCTTGAGGCGCTTGATTTTGCAATTTGGATGCAAGATACATTCCGTCCAGATGAGTCAGAAGAGGAAGCACTTAATATATGGCTCAAGTCTGTGCAACCTTGGTTAGGAGACGAGATTATCTTCTACAAGATGGAAGATGATGATGACTCAAATTGTGGTTTTGCGCCATACCTTTTTATAGGAGATCGTTGTCTTATTCTGGTTGCACGATGTTGGCAGCTATAGTCATTGTAGTGTGCCCTATGAATTGGTTGCCAAAATAACGCGATGTGCAAGTTATTCTTAGAACCCCTCTCCAAACCTCTCCCCGAAACGGAGAGAGGCTTTGATTCTTGCTCCCCTTCGCGCACTTCGTGCCGCTACGCGAACGCAGGGAAGGGGCTGGGGGTTAGGTTTGAAAGAAAGTTGCACACGGCGCAAAATACTAAGGAATCATTGCTACCTTAATTACTTTACGCGCCTTCATATCAGAAAACACCTGTTCTAAATCTTTTAATGGTCGTTGTTCGCTAATAAGTAACTCAAAGGGAATTTTACGACTAGCTATGAGTGCAAGGGACGATCGCACATACTCTGGTGTATTATGAAACACGCCTTTGATGGTAAGTTCGCTATAGTGTAGCTGTTCTGTATTCACAGTAATGCTGGTATCCCGTGGACATCCACCGAATAAGTTGACTGTTGCACCAGGACGGGCACAAGCGATCGCAGTTTCCCAGACACTTGGGACACCAGTGGCTTCAATTACTACATCTGCACCCCATCCTTGGGTAAGTTCTTTCACTACACTGGGAATCTCTGGAATTTGATGATAATTAAAGGTCTGGGTTGCACCCAATTTCTGACCAATTTCTAGTCTGTGGTTATTACCTCCCCACAGCAAAACTTCAGCTTTATCACTCAGCGCCGCCACAAACATTAACCCGATCGCCCCATCTCCCAACACGACGACTTTATCTTTGGGCTTAATATTAGAACGGGCTACACCATGTAACACGCAAGCTAAAGGTTCCGTCATCGCTGCCAATTCCCACGGCAACTCATTGGGAATCTGCAACAAATTATGCTCTACTATTGGTGCAGGAATTTTCAGGTATTCGGCAAAGGTACCATTATTCCAGGTCAAATTTGGACATAAAGAATATTCTTGACGTTGACAAAAAAAGCATTTCATGCATGGAGCAGAATTATTCGCAACGATGCGATCGCCTACTTGCCAATTTGTCACCCCAGCACCCAAGGCAACAATTCGCCCAGCCGCTTCGTGACCAAACAGGGTTGGCGGTATCAGCATCCTGGCATGACCACCACGCCGCCAGACTTTCAAATCTGTACCACAAGTTGTTGCTGCCCCTACTTGGATGACAACTTCGCCAGCCGCCGGAGTGGGGTCAGAAACTTCCTCTAGGCGTAAATCTTCTTGACCATGAAGTAACGCTGCTAGCAAAACTTTAAAACCTATCAATTAGCTCCATCCGATTTTACCAGTTGAAGTTGGTTGATAGGTTTAAACAAATTAGTCTTGATTTATAGTAAGCTTTTATGAATCGAAAATGGCGAAAAACTAGTACAGCGTGGCGCAAATCAAGCTACCATTTGAAAACTTGCAAAAGCCTTGATATACAAAACTTTTGACTTTTGACTTCCGCCTTGCGGTACTAGGTATTCACCGCTGGCTGAGGAACCACTCCAGTGTTCCGGGTTTCCACATTAGGCAGGCGAGTAGTATTTAATAGCGGTACAGTTAATAGTGGTACTTCTTGTCGGCACGACAGGCAAAACCAATATAGTTCACCATGACGGGCATGACGCAGGAGCGAACCACCGCAGCAGTGGCAAGTGTTGGCTCTCGTACTCATACCAATGTCCTCCTTAAAAAATTGTTGTTTTAAGCTAAGTAAAAAAGCAGTTGATTAAAATTGAATGTTACCTGCATGAATGCGGCCATTCGATTCTATGCGGTCTTTAATAATTTGTCTGTAAACAGCTTCATATCCGTTAACCATCTGGCTAACGCTAAAGTTTTTTTCTACATGTTTTCGACAGGTTTGACGATTGAGTTCCAAAGCTGGTGGAATCATTGCCGCCATTTCTGCGTAGCTATTGCAGATAAAACCTGTTTTACCGTGGGCAATAACTTCAGGTACGGAGCCGAAATTCATGGCAATTACTGGCGTACCAGTTGCCATTGATTCAATCATTACTAAACCAAAAGGTTCTTGCCAGTTAATGGGGAAAAGAGTTATGGCAGCATTACCCAGAAGTTCAGTTTTTTCAGTGTGGTTAATTTCACCGAGATATTCAATTTGCTGACCATCTACGTGGGGAGCAATCTCTTGTTCAAAAAACTCAGAGTTTATTGCATCAACCTTGCCTGCCATCTTCAACCGCCAACCACTTTGTTTAGCAATGGCGATCGCATGGTGTGGGCCTTTATCTGGCGAAAAACGACCTAAAAACGCTAAATACGGAGGTTGTAAAGGTTGAGCTACAAATGGGTAATCTGCTAGCTCAATTCCGTTATAAACCGTGCCAACATAATTGAGTTCGATTTGACGCTGCGAATTACTAATGCTGATGTATGGTTGCTTTTGGTAGTAGCTAAATGCGTGACGGTTGTCAGTTGTAAAATTATTGTGCAGGGTATGGACTGTAGCAGTTACTGTTATCAAACTCGCTAAAGGTAATGCCGAAATTCCTACATGAGAATGAATGATATCGAATTGGTCGGCACCCTGGTAAACTTGGCTTAGTTCTAGCATTTCGTACACTGCATACTCTTTCACATTTGGGTCTAAGCGTAATGCACGTGGATAAACTGCTTCTAAATGAGCCAAAGTTTGAGAATCACCAGAGGCAAATAAAGTTACCTCATGACCGCGACGAACAAGTTCATCAGTCAAGCGACTCACTACCAGTTCTATTCCTCCATAATTAGGAGGTGGAACCCTTTCCCATAAGGGGGCAACTTGAGCGATTTTCATAAGTTTTTCTGGTTCAGTCTATGAAATTGTCCTCAATAATGAGCTAGATCATTATTTTATGAGTAAAGAGCATTTGTACTTACTCTTTTGACATTTAAATTAACCTAACAGGCTATCAAAAGCGCAATAACGGTTAACCGTACCGCAAATTTTTTACTAACAAATCTAACGGACTATCGGCAAAAGTCAACTCTGAGCTACACTTCTAACCGTATCGCTAATCTATTAGTTGTTGCATCTGTCTTGGGGATCATAAAGAGGTAGAATGTTTTGTAGCAGAACTTACAAAATTGAATATTTGGTAGCTGACAATACTAAAATATTCAATGGGATCAAGTCATTAAAGCTTCATTTAAAGGTAATTGGGAAAGAGGAAAGAAATTATAAATATTAAGTAATTGTACAATAATTACATAATTTGTAATTAGTAATTTACAAAAATTCTGATAATTAACTAATGAAAATCGCTACTTGGAACGTCAACTCAATTCGCACTCGCCTTGAACAGGTTATCGATTGGTTAACCCTAAATCCCGTTGATGTTCTCTGCTTGCAAGAAACCAAAGTTGTGGATGCTGAATTTCCGCGATCGCCTTTTGAGCAGTTAGGCTATAACCTTTATATGTCAGGACAAAAATCTTATAACGGCGTAGCCCTGATTAGCCGCCAGCCACTTCTAGATGTCAGTAGCGGGTTTAGGGCGATTTTGCCAGATTTACATCACGAATGGGACGAGCAAAAGCGCGTGATTACAGGTGTAATTGATGGTATTCGGATTGTAAACTTATATGTTCCTAATGGCGCAGCGGTAGGAACGGAGAAATACGAATACAAATTGCAGTGGTTGACAGCGCTACACGAGTATTTACGATTGCTGGTGTTGTCAGAATCCGCAATTTGTGTGTGCGGCGACTTCAATATCGCCTTGGAAGATAAGGATATTCACGAGCAAGTGAGTACAGAAAATCACATTATGGCAACAGAAACAGAGCGCCAAGCCTTACGGGATATTCTGAAACTGGGATTTGCCGATGCTTTTCGCAAATTCACCACAGAAGGTGGAAATTATAGTTGGTGGGATTATCGCTCTGCTGCTTTTCGTCGTAACTTAGGTTGGCGAATTGACCATCAATATCTGACACCCGTGCTATATGAGCGTGCTACAAGTTGCATTATTGATGTCGCACCCAGAAAGTTAACTCAACCTAGCGACCATGTGCCGGTAATTGTGGAATTTTGAATTGGGCATGGATGGGGCGGGGCATTAAGAGGCAGAGGTGCGGAGGGGCAGAGGAGCAGAGGGGAAAAACTTACTGCAACTTCTCCCCTGCTCCCCTGCTCCCCTGCTCCCTTGCTCCCCTGCCTCTTTCCCAATCCCCATCAATTTAACGGCTTGTATATATCCTTAGAACTGGGATTGAGATAAGGACGCTGCAAATCTATTAAGTGGCGAGCAAAGTGTTGGTCAATAACCCTCATCCTTTCCTCCATTGCATTTTTACCTTTTTGCCAAGCCTCCAACAAAGCATTAGCAACGATTTGGCAACGGTTCATCCCAAAACTTTCTTGTGCCGCAAATTTTTGGGTTGGTTCTTCAGCTAAACCTAACCCTGGAGCTAAAAATTTGGTAAACAAAGGAATTTCGGGCTGGAAATGGGATTGATTTTCGATATAAACAGTCTGAAGGATTGTGCGGATTGCTGGATAGTCGGGGAGTTCAAAGTAGAGTAGCCCCGAATCATAGCGTCCGTATGCAGAAGGGTTGTGGAGAACCTGAAAGCTAAAAGGAATCGAGGCTGCATTTAGTTGCAGTGTCAAGCTTTCCATGAGAGCGATCGCACCAAATGCCGTAAAGTTAAAGTAGATTCGCCCTGCTCCTAAATCGGCGTCTGGGTTGCTTTGCCGTTCCTGTCCAACATTGCTAACTGCTAAGTAACAGCCATTTTGCAGTCGATTTTTGGGCATCCAGATTGCTACCATATCACCAACTTTGGTAGATTTCTTACTGGATTCTAGATGGCAATCTGGCTCAACATAAAGTGTTAAACCGCCTTTAGTCACAGCCATAGTCCCATCAGGTTCTTTCCGCAACACCTGCCATCGAGGGTCAAAGTAACCTATGCCGTGATTGCTGGCGTGCAGTTGCTCGTAAAAGTCCCAATCAATCTCCAAAATGGAATTATCTGCTAAATTATGCTTTGGCGGGCGATTAGTATTATCAGCATTGACTGCCAAAGTACTTTGCAGGGAGCCATTATAATAGATTCCGTAGAGAAAATTTCGCAGCAGGAGAGTGAGGTACTTCTGTTGTAAATCTACGGAATTTTGCTGAAATCTATCGGCTACTTTAGTCGGCAGAGCGAAGGGTTGATAATTGGGATGGTAAATACAAAAATTAGACTCAATTTGGATATTCTGAGCAATATCAAATAGAGAATTTAGCGATTGATTGATAGAGGAATTTAGCATTAATCCATTCAGAAATCAAACTTTAAAAAAATAGAATTCAGGAGTCAGAATACAGAATTTTGTGTTCTGATTTAAATTGTTCTGCTACCTATTACTAACAACCACGTAGCCGAGTTTTTTCGTAATAAATCCGAAGTAACTGCTGCTCTTTCACAGGCTGAGGAAATTTATGAATCTTTGCCACAGGATTCAGGATTTCTGACTCTGACATCCCAAAAATAGTCAGTACAGCTTGCTCTGGCATTACAAGTAAACTTTTAGCTACTTGCAGCATACAAAGTTCAACATTATTAAAGTGTTTCCGGCACGTAATCATCTCCTGAATTTGATGAATTAGTGCCAGCCCCGCAAACTGGATAACGCGCGAAATAAAGTCACTGCGGTATTCTAAAATCATCGGGAAAGCATTTATATAAGCCCTAATTAAGGCAATAATTGAAGGTTGTAAAATCTCTAACGGTGTTAACGCCAAATTTAGAGATTCTTCTAACTCAATGGTGGGGTCTACTACCAGACTCTTAAGCCAAATTCCTAAATAGCTTGCCAGTAAAGTTCCTAAATCAAAGGCTGGGTCTCCCCAAGAACAAGCTTCCCAGTCAATTAGTCGTACTAGGCAATTGTCTAGTTGCTCCCATCTGGAATGAACCAAAATGTTGTTCAATTTCAGGTCGTTATGAGTTAAGCAGCAAGGATTCCAGCTATATGCCAAATCTGCGATCGCAGATTCCAAACTCTCGTATTGTTGATAGAGAACATAGAATTTTAGTGCATCTGTGGGAACAGTCCCAAAAATCTCCGGCCCAATCGACCCTATCCCTTGAGCTGGATTGTAAAACCCGTAGCGAAACTCTCCTTGGGGAGCAGTTGCCATAAAATCCCGATATTCTAGGCGGTTGTAGGTGGCGCGATGCAGTCCCGCCAAAGTTGTGCCGATGGCAGAAGCAATTTCTTGTGGAAAAATCTCATTGTTGTGGTACAATGTCGCAAGCTCTAGATATTCATTCAAGTAGCTACGGACAAGGATAGAATTTTCTTCGTCAAAATGCACTACCAATGGCGCGATCGCTGAAGTATTACCTAGAACTGGAAACTGTTGTAGCAACTGATGAAACAGCCACTCCTGAAACAATTCATGAGGCGCGCCGTCATTGTTGTTAACGTTACGTTCTTGTTTAATGAGCAGCTGGCGATTATCTGCTAAAGTCACTAGTAAATTGAAATTGTTCTGACTAATTCCTGGCAACTCAGATTTGTCTGATGGGCCATCTTCTGAGCTACACAGACCCGCGTCTTGCAGATACTGGATAACGTTATGAGAAGACAGTGATAATACCATGTATTATTTCCTACTTCATTAAATTACTTAAACTTATCGTGTCAAATTTGCTTGGTCTTAAGAGTTTTCAGTAGATAGGAACTAATGCAAGAAGAGAGATGTGAATAACAATAAAGATTTCTACAATCTACTAATATCTCATATTTGGGAGAAAAACCTGCCAAAATGGCACCAAGTCCTTTGCAATTCCTTTAAAATTGGCTCCCAGATACCGTGACATCTTTACACTTTATCAGCATAGTTACTTAGATACATCTAGAGTAAGTTTTGTGGTAAAGCCTTTTTTGTGGCAAAGAAGCATCCCCAGCAAAAAAACTGATTGGTAGCAGATGTTGTTTGATGTTCAGTAGTCATCCTCAAAGCAGCGAAGAATCTGAGTAATCCTTCGCGATACGAAGCATGACATTCAACACTATTACTTTTATTTATCATCACAAAGCCAAAAAAACCGGAGTTTTTTAGCAATTAGTAATTATTTTTTGATTTACTTTTCAGAATTGATGTCTGGAAACCTTGTTGTCACGTTATTTTTGTCACCTACACATTGTAGATGACTATGGGCATCGCAAACAAAGCCTACATGAGCGCACCTTATGGGGCGTGATGCGTAAAAATTTTTCAAAGGCAAGGGTAACAAGTCACAGTAATATAAATGTACTAATATGATTCAAAGTAGGGAAAGTCATGCCATACCAAAAACACAGGAGGGTGGTTATTGCTTAGAGACTAATGCTACCTTAAAGCCACAAATTGATTCACCATCACCGCCAATGCCAGCATACCCAAAATCGTCATTAATCCCGCAGGCATAAACTTGCGTGTTTTTGCCAGTCTAAATGCAAAGAAAACTACTAAAACAGCAGTAACCAACACTGCTAAAATCGCACCCCAGGTTTGTCCTTGGAGTTGAAAGTAAGCGGCAAGTATTAGTAATAAACCGCTAATGCTACCACTTAGGAGTGAAACTCTACTTGTAGCTTGAATATAGCCAATAACGCCACCAACAATCGCTAATATGCCGTAGGCAAAAGCAGCAACTATACCTAAATTCATTGTTAAAACCTATGTAGACTTTGACTTTACTGCCAGGGTCAGCAGACAATTTACCATAGCTATTTAGCTATACCACACAGTTGATTGATGGATAATCTAGCGATACCAATGGCAAGTACTTCCTTATATACAAAGGTTCAATTTCTCCAGCGCCAAGCAGCCTCACTTTTACTGTACCAGTCTGTTCTCCAAGGCGAAGTCGGGATGGCGTTTCTGGAACTGTTGCAAGCTATACGTTACACTAACACCGATGCACGAGGTTGTCTCCAAGCCTACGGCAGTTACTTCCATGCTTTAGCTGCTAGAAATCAAAACTGGGAAGACTATTTAATTACTCAACTTCTCTTCTGTGAGAATCCCTTTACAAGGCTGGCGGGAGTGCGAGAATTTGAAGATTTGCCCTCAGCTTTAGTAACAGCAGTTCAGCATGATTTACAAATATTACAAAGTCTCTATGAATGTAGCAGCGCTTCTTTGAGCGAATGGGTACAAGACGTAGCTTATATGCCGATTTCACCAGTAGTGTGGTATAAAGAGCAAGAATTGCTAGGAGTAGAGACAAAATTCACTACATATCTACAAGAGTTAGATAATTGGGGTGATGCTGTACAAGAGTTAGCAGCTTATTATCGGCAATGTGGCTCTGGTTTATTTGCAGAATATCGCGCTTTGCGATGGCAATCTGGGCAGTTTATCGGTATCCGGTATTCTGACCAAATTAAGCTGAGTGCCCTTGTCGGTTATGAATCTCAAAAAGATGCTTTGCTGAAAAATACAGAGTTTTTATTATCAGGAGAGATGGCACTGCACGTATTACTTTACGGTAGTCGCGGTTCTGGCAAATCTTCTTTGGTGAAATCTTTGTTGAATGAATATAGCAATCGCAGCCTCCGTTTATTAGAAGTGGCAAAATCTGATTTAAAAGACTTACCAGAAATCGTGGAACATTTACGAGGTGTGTCACAAAAATTTATTATCTTTGTCGATGACCTTTCATTTGAAGAAGATGATGATGCCTTTAAAGCTCTCAAGGTAGTTTTAGAAGGTAATTTAACCGCGCGGCCGCAAAATGTAGTTGTGTACGCTACTTCTAATCGCCGCCACCTGATTCGGGAGTTTTTTGTAGATAGACCTACTCCCAAGGATAACGAAGAAATCCATGCCTGGGATACGATGCAGGAGAAGCTTTCGTTTAGCGATCGCTTTGGTTTAACCTTGACTTTTGAACCAGCCAATCAGAAAACTTATTTAAATATTGTACAACATCTAGTGGCACAAGCTGAAATTAATATTACCCAAGAAGATTTAGAATTTCAGGCATTACAATGGGCAACTCGTCATAATGGTCGTTCTGGACGTACAGCACGGCAGTTTGTTGATTTTTTAAAAGCAGATTTAACACTTTTTCATGCAAATAAAAACATATCCAACACTTAACACTAATATTGTTTCATTAATGATTACGCTTTTTTGTAATTTACAGAACAATGTTATGCAACATTAACTAAAATTAGAGATTTCATAACAATTCTGATACCAAGATAGAGAAAAATATCTTGATTTCCTAAATAAACCACTTGGATTAAGTATTTTATGTGTATGTGTTTTTTAATTACGAATTACGTTAGCGTAGCGGGGCGTTCGCTTTTAGCGTCTCGCAGAAAAGCCCATTACGAATTACGAATTACGAATTATAAATTACTATGAGAGCTACTTATTCAGATAATTTAACTACGCTAAAAACTAGCAATATGCAATCAGTAACGATCAGCAATCGATTTATACTAGTGATAGTTGCCTTTAGTGTGAGTTTTGGTCTTAGCCTTGTCCCAAGCTGGGATTTTAATAAAGCCTTTCTCACAGGTGTAATTACTGCCGTTACTATCCATACAACAGCATTATTCATAGACAAGCGACGCAGAAATTATGAAATGTTTGTTTTAGGTTCTCTCCGCAAGCGAATTAAAGAGATGGAGGGATTAAAGGCTCGCGTTGTCAGAGAAATAAATCAAATTGAAGAACATCATAATTTACTATATGCTGAATCACAACAACTGCAAAATCAAGTCATAGAAAGCCGTAGCCAAAGAGATAGTCTACATCGAGAATTAAGAACATTTGCCGGACAAAAGAAGCAATTAGAAACAGAAGTTAGTAGCCTGCAAACTGAAATTAATAATTTGCAGAACAATCAAAATGAATTGAACAATGCTTTTTCTATCCTCACAGCAGAGAAGCGCCGTTTAGAGTCAAATTGTAATGTATCTCGCGCTGAAATCACCCAATTGCAAAGTCAAATTTCTGAGCTACAACACGAGAAACAAGAAATTGAAAGTAATTTAACTCTTTTAGGCAGACTTAAACCTCAATTAGAAGAAAAATTATACGAACTGCGAATTACAATTCAAGAGCTAGAAGTTGAGACAACCCAAAACAATCAATTGCTTGTAGCGACAAAAACCGAAAGAGAAAATATCCAAACTATTCTTAATTCTTCACAAACTCAACTAGCAGAACACAAAGCTGAATTACAGCAATTACAAGGCCAAGTTTCATTATTGCAAGAAGAACGAGACTCATTACAAAATCAAGTATGGGAATTACTACAACAAGTAGAAACTTTCAATCCAGAGCCTTTGTCGGATAATTCCCAAGAAGATGATATTGAATTGTTTCCATTTTCGGAAATAATTGAATCTTCAGATGTAATTGAAAATTCGGAAGTTGAGACATCGGGAAATATCCCCGAAGAATGGACTAATTTTCTCGAAAATCTTCCAGGACATGAGTTACAAGTATTAAAAGCTATAGTTGAACAAGATAATCCCAATAGTGCTATTAAAAAAATTGCCGAAGCAAATATCACTATGCCAAATTTATTAATCGATTCTATAAATGAACGGGCAAATGATACTATTGGTGAATTAATAATTAATTCTGATTCCGAAAGTCCAAAAGTTTATCAGGAGCATATAACAGATGTGAAAAAAATGATTGCGATATATGAAGGCCTCATGGCTAGACATACTTCGTCAAATTAAATTGTTATTGCCGTCGTAAGATTTAATAGTAAGATGATATCCCTTACCTACTTACTACGTGCTTCTGCGTTTAGAATAAAGTGAAGTGTAATACATGGCAAAGCTCAAAATCTCGAAAAAAATATCCACTGCTTTAATCAATTCCCTTGGTGCGGGGGTAGTACCAAGAGTGGGAGTTGAATATATAGCAGTTGGACGAGAAAAAGAACTCAAAAGCCTATTACAAAATCTAGATGATATTGCAGAAGGTGTCGCAGCATTTCGCTTCATAATTGGTAACTACGGTTCTGGTAAAAGTTTTTTATTACAACTACTTCGTAACCGGGCGATGGAGCAAGGTTTTGTAGTAGCTGATGCTGATTTATCCCCTGAACGTCGATTAGCTGGAAGCAACCATGAAGGTGTAGCGACTTACCGAGAATTAATGAGCCACCTAGCTACAAAAACTCGTCCTGATGGTGGTGCTTTAGTCTCAATTTTAGAAGGATGGATTAATAAAATTCAACAAGAAGTGGTTAAAGAAACTGGAATGCGTCCCAATGACGATGGTTTTGATGACCAAGTTGAATCAAAAATTAGGGAAGTAGTTCAATATATTGAAGATTTAGTTCACGGTTTCGATTTTGGTAGTGTGATTATCGCTTATTGGCGTGGCTACCGAATGGATGATGATAATTTAAAAAATGCAGCGATGCGCTGGTTGCGGGGAGAATTTACTACTAAGGTTGAGGCGAAAGCTGCTTTAGGAGTGCGCGTTATTATTGATGATGATAGTTGGTATGATTATATAAAACTGTTTGCGAAATTTGTCGCTGAGATTGGCTATAAAGGACTGTTAATCTTAGTTGATGAAGCTGTACATTTATATCAAATATCTACCACTGTTACACGAGAAAAGAATTATAATCGACTCCTGGCAATGTTTAACGACACCATGCAATGTAAAGCAGAACATCTTGGCATTGTCGTTGGTGGAACAACTAAATTTTTAGAAGACCCCAAACGCGGACTTTTTGCAGACCAAGCTTGGCAAAGACGCACAAAAGAAAGTCGTTTTGTTGCCCAAGCTAATGTTCAGGAACATTTAGGGCCAGTGATTCGGTTGAACCCGTTGAGTGAAGCAGAAATATTAACGCTTCTGCAACGTTTAGCTGAGATTCATGCACTCAATTTTGGGTATGAACAGACTTTGACAAATCGTGAGTTGAAGGAGTTTGTGCAAGAAATTATTAATCGCTTGGGTGCAGAAGCATTACTGACACCAGGGGAAATTGTGCGAGATTTTATGAGTGTGCTGAATATTCTTCACCAAAATCCAGGAATTGTGTTTGCTGAATTAATTCATGGTTCTAAATTTAAACCCACTGCTATGGGTGAGGATGCAGATGTAGATGAGGATGGCGCAGCAGAATTTAGTTTGTAGTTTACTCTCTAGTAATTGGTAAGCCTAGCCAATCGCTGAGTTCATGAGCTAGCCAGTCAAGTTCTGGGGTAGTAATATTAAAAGCACGCCCGAAATCTGTGAATATTTCAGACTTATTTCTCCCACTCCAAATGATTAAGTAAGGTTGATTAAACATATTTTTAGTTTTTTCTATTCTATTAATATGTGTTTTTAATGATGATAAATCATTTTTGAAGTTAATACCAAAACAATAATAATTTGATACAAATTTATGCGAATCAATAAAAATATTCCGTTCGCCAAATAAGCACATAATAGAGCGCAAAAATGAAGTAAGAAAACAACCGAAAATTATTCCTAATCCAACGGAAAATATTCCATTTAAAGCTTTCCCATTCATGATATCTAAAGATGTAGAACATAATATTAAATATAGAAAACTAGTAAATAAATTCATTGCAAATGTCAATGAAGATAAACCTACACCCGGAATGATAATTTGTAAAATATCATCATTTTTTTTTACGACAACTTTACTACCAAAAGGTTTGCCCACTCTTGAATTAGGCACTCTTCCCTGAGTCTGAGTTGCATTTCCAGGTTGTTCTAAAGCTTGTAAAGCGTCTTTAGCAGAGGTTAAACGTTGACTCGCAATAGGTTCTGTCATCCGCCTTAACCAGCTGCTAAAACTAAGGCTAATATTAGCAGCCTGTTCAAATTGAATTTGTAGGTCTATTTGCGGTAAATCGCCTGGATGTTGACCTGTTACTAAATAAATTAAAGTTGCGCCCAAACTGTAAAGGTCTGAAGCTGGAGTAGCTCTACCATTAAATTGTTCTGGTGGCATATAGCCGTAACTTCCCACAAGTGTCATAGTGCTACTTCTTCTGGCGATGGTTTGCACTGAACCAAAATCTACCAAGTACACTTCACCCACACTATTACCAGAGCGATTTGTTAATAGAATATTGCTTGGCTTGATATCACGATGAATTACGGGCGGTTGACGGCCATGCAGATATTTGAGAATTTCTAGAATCGCTTTTGCTAGTTCCTTAACTTCTTCTTCACTGAAACTACGCCCAGCTTTGAGTTGTGCTTCTAGAGATTGGGCTGGGATATAACTTTGTACGAGTACAAATCCTCTACTGTTGGGTTAATCTAGCTCAAAGTAGTCAAGGTAGCGGGGAATGGATGGGTGCGAGAGTGCTTTGAGTGTTTCAGCTTCCCGCTCAAACAGCTTGAGGTCGTTCCATTCAAACTCATTACCAAAGGACAGTATTTTGACCACTACTAATTCTTGAGTTTGCAAGTCACGAGCTAGCAGCGATCGCCGTCCGGCTTTTTTGCCTAGTTCCTGTTGCACTTGATACCTTTCCAACAGGATTTCTTGGTGAGAATCTGGCGATTCTTGACTTGTCATTTGCTCGTGACTCCAAAGCTTTGTCGCTTTTATAACTTTCCTGTTTGTTACTGCCCCACTGTAAAATTACTTAAACTAGCAATAAGCATTAGGGAAATGTGTTCATTTCAGAACCCAATTGGGAAACATAAAGTAAAAAATTGGGTATTTTCTGTGATGAAAGCGGTTTTACAACACAGTGAAGAAGATTGTGGTGCTGCTTGTCTTGCAACCATAGCACAACACTATGGTAGAACTTTCGGTATTAATAAAATGCGGGAACTAGTAGCTACAGGTAAGCAAGGTACTACTTTGCTTAGTTTAAAAAGAGGAGCAGAAAACTTAGGTTTTAATGCCCGTCCAGTGAGAGCAACTCCTGAATTAATAGAACGCTTGGATAGAATTTCTCTGCCTGCCATCATTCACTGGAAAGGATATCACTGGGTTGTATTGTACGCACAACAAGATCGGAAATATGTTATCGCCGATCCAGCAGTAGGTATTCGCAAGCTCAACCATCAAGAGTTATTAGAGGGATGGACGAATGGTGTCATGCTGTTATTAACTCCAGATGAAACTCGTTTTTATCAACAGGAGTCGGATAAAATAGACGGCTTTGGACGTTTCCTCAAAAGAGTTTTACCCTATAGCAAAATACTTGCGGAAGCGATCGCAATCAATATTGTAGTTGGACTTCTCTCTCTGGCTGCTCCTTTAATGATGCAAATCCTCACAGATGACGTTTTGGTGAGGGGAGATATACAGTTGTTAACTACCGTAGCCATTGCGGTTATTACCTTAAATATTTTTCAAGCTGCTATTGGTATTGTTCAATCTCACTTAGTCGGACAATATGCTCAAAGGCTAGAGTTGGGATTAATTCTAGATTACGGGTATAAACTCCTGCGCTTACCCTTATCTTATTTTGAAGCCCGTCGCAGTGGAGAAGTTGTTAGCCGCATTGATGATATAGAAAGAGTTCATAATCTAGTTTCTCAAATTGTTTTGGGTTTACCCAGTCAATTTTTTATCGCTGTCATATCTTTGGGAATCATGATTTTTTATAGTTGGCAGCTTTCTTTAGCTTCTTTATTTGTCTTTATAATAGTTATGGGTATTAATTGGCTATTTTTACCAGCTTTACGACAAAAAACCCGTGCTTCTATTATTTTAAATACAGAAATTCAAGGTTTTCTTGTAGAAACTTTTCGCGGTATCCAAATACTTAAGACTACCCAAGGTACTCCTCAAGCTTGGGAAGAGTATCAAGCTAATTACGGTCGCCTCGCTAATTTTAAGTGGAGTACCATGAAGCTAGGGTTTTACAGTACCACCGTTACAACTCTATTCAATAGTTTGACAAATATTGGTTTACTTTGGTTAGGCAGCTACTTTGTAATTAATCGCACTCTAAGTATAGGTCAATTACTTGCTTTTAACGGCATGAGTGGAAATTTCTTAGGGTTTTTGAGTTCGGTGGTAGGCTTAGTTAATGAATTTATTATTGCTCAAGTAGTAATTCAACGCCTCACAGAAGTCTTAGATGCTACAACAGAGGATGAGAAAGAGTGTAAAAAACCTTGGGCGGAAATCACTGCTAATACAGATATTGTTTGTACTAACCTGAATTTTCATCATCAAGGTAGAGTTAATTTATTAAAAGATTTCTCTCTTATCATTCCTGGGGGAAAAGTAACAGCCTTAATCGGACAATCAGGTTGTGGAAAAAGTACTTTAGTTAAGTTAATAGCGGGATTATATGATTTGCAATCTGGTAATATTCGTTATGGAAGTTATAATCAGCAAGATATATCTTTAGACTGTCGCCGTCAACAAATAATATTGATTCCTCAAGAACCGCACTTTTGGAGTCGTTCAATTATTGATAATTTCCATTTTGCCTATCCTTCAGTTAACTTTGAACAAATCGTGAGAGCTTGTCAAATAGCTGGCGCAGACGAATTTATTAGCAATTTACCTGATAAATATCAAACGGTCTTAGGAGAATTTGGTGCAAATATTTCTGGAGGACAGAAGCAAAGATTAGCAATAGCTAGGGCAATTGTTACTAATCCACCAGTGTTAATATTAGATGAGTCTACAGGCGCTTTAGACCCAGCATTAGAAACTAAAGTTTTAGATAATTTATTAGCAGATCGTCAGGGTCAAACAACTATTATGATTAGTCACCGCCCTAGAGTAATTGAGCGGGCTGATTTCATTGTTTTGTTAGAAACAGGAGAGTTGAAGCTGACTGGTACTCCCAATGAATTACGTCAGCTACCCGGTCAGCACTTGAAATTTTTAACTCCCTAATATTCTGAAGTAAAAGTTTTTATAGCGATTCTCAGTTATGTGAGGTACAGATAATATTTTGAAACGCATAGGCGCTTCGCCTTCCCGTAGGGTAGGGACGCAAAGTAAAGCGCAGAGGTACGCAGAGATTTGTACCTCAGTAGACTAGGAAACGCATAACTATCATACATTGGCTATTAATCTTGCTTTTCTCAAAATAAATTGCAATACAGTTTCTTCTTTAGAGATAATATCAGCGCTTCCTTCCATTCCTAATTGGATGGCACATTCTTTTCCCGCAATCTTCAATACATAGTTTTCTGGTTTAATATTCACCTTGTAACTACCTGTTTGTGAAATTTGTCCCATCCCGAAAGAAGAGTTAGAAGAATTAAAGTTAGATTGAGGTTCTATTGCATCTGGAGAAATGCTGCTCACTGTTCCTTGTAAAGAGCCATAGTCGGGATAGGGACAAGCAGATACGCGCATATATACTTTTTGTCCCAGCCGAATTTTACTGATTTCCTCAGCAGGAATATCGGCTTTAATTTCCAATGGTGCTTCACTAGGAGCAATTTGGGCAATCATCTGTCCAGAACCAATGACTTGAGAGACGTTTCGTAGATTGAGTTGTGCTATTGTGCCAGAGGCAGAAGCACGAATTATGATATTTTGAAGTTCAATTTCTATTTGTTTAAGTTCTTTTTGGTAGCTGTTTAATTGATTTTCTAATTCTGTTCGTCGTTGAATTAGCTGTTCTCTTTCTTGCTGGAGTCGAGATAAAGTTGATTCTCCTCTAGCTTTTTCTTGAGCAATTCTTTCACGAGCGATCGCCACTCCTGCTGTAGAGTTAAGGGTAGTTTCGGCTTTTTTTAGCCTTGCTTGGGCTGCTTCAACAGCTCTTTGTTGCTTTTCTACAGTTTGCTTATGAGCTTCTACTATTGCTAATTGAGACAAGAGTGCTTGTTGTTGTTGTTGAACTGCGAGAGTTACTTCTTCGTATGCGTCTTGAGAAAGCGCACCAGATTTGACTATCGGTTTATAGCGATCGCGTTTGACGATCGCTCCTTTGAATGAAGCTTGGGTTGCGAGTGAATTCGCTTGAGCCGACTTTAATTCTGCTTTGGCTGTTTCTAAATCATCTTGAACTAATTTTAAGTTAGCTACTAATTCTTCTACTTCCGTGCTGGTGCTAATTTCACTATTGCGATAATCCGTTTGAGTGCGTTGTAGTTCAGCTTGAGCAGCAGATGTGGCACGGTTTGTTTGTTCGTTTTCTGCTTGAATCTGTCTATCTAAAGCAGAAATTTGAGCAGTTATTTGAGTTGATTGAACTGTAGTTTGTTGAATATTGCCAAGAAGTTGACTTTTTTTAGTTTGTAAGCGAGAGCCATCAAGTATAGCGATGATATCTCCTTGTTTAACTTGCTGATTTCCTTTTACTAAAATATCTTTTACTATCCCTTCCGTCGCAGCTTGTACTAGGCGGAGTTCTCCCGCAGGACGAATGGTAGCAGCTACTTTAACTGTAGTTTTATATTTGAGGATACTTGTAAGGGTAACGCCTGCAACAAAGGTAGCTATAAGTATCAAACCGCCAATAGTTGTCCATTTACCAATCGGAGGTAAAAAATCCTCTGGAGTAGCAGCAGCTAGAGAGTTAAGATTAATTTCTTCTGGGTGAGGTATTACTTTTTCTACCTTGGGTAAGGAATGAGAATTTGGGACGAAAGAGATATCAATATTAGTCATAATTAAGTAGAATAAAACAAGTTTGAGAAGCTATAAATTTTCCAGTTGTACTTGAGAATTAGTAAGCAAAAAGCTCTGCCTTTAGTTGTTTGAAGGAGGCAGAGCTTGAGTAACTTTATTTCTCGGCTAGAGTTGAGAAATCAGGTAAATAAGTTGTTTGAGTTTTGCTAGTCTAATTTCCGTCTATTTGACCGTCTCCCACCAATCCAGTTGTTTCTAAAGCTAGCTCACCTGCTGTGTAGAGTCCAAGTGCTGACGTGCCTCCGACCGAAACCACTGCGTTGCCTGAATTATTCAAAGTTTTGATTACGACATGATCGAATCCTTTTTTTATTTTCTTCCAAAAACTTTTACCTCCTGTTAATTGTTCGCAGCATTCATCTGATAAGACTTCAAACAATTCTTCTTGGTTTTCAATTGTCAAGCTTTCATTTTTGTTTATAGACATAATCGTTATTCTCCAAAATAAATACGAAAGTTAACTTGTCAACTCTTGAACCAGAAAATCATACTTTTTTGGCTTGAGCTATTAATTAGATTAATCCAAAAGAATCTATATACACAGACTTGACAATCTAACTTTTGAAAGATAGCAGATATCCATGACAATTTTTTTGCTCTTGATTCAGTATTTATATTGCTCATTTTCCCAAACTAAGCTTAGTAAGTAAATATATGGAATTGTATTCGCTATATAGTCTTTATTCTTATAATTATCAAGCTTTTCAAATGCAATATTTTTCAGGTATTTACATATATAACTAATATTTATATAATCCTTATGAATTAATTATAGTCTTACAGGATTTATTTAAATTTATTAATAAACTTTCTAAATTATTTCTGGCTATTTACACTGAGATTTATTTGATGCTCAGGTATCAATTGTATGAAACGCTCAACTGGCATAGCTACTGTAGCTTGCAAACAAGACATTGGAACAACACGATTTTGTGAGGTTAGCTTAAAAACAAGCGATCGCACGACGAGACAATTCAGCTTTACGTTGCTGTTGCAGATAGCCGCTATTACATTAAAGTATGACTTGACTATCTAAAGTGGATCGGTTCTATAGTCTACGCCATCAAATAATTGTTTGAGCATAAAAAATAAGATGCGTTTTCCCTAAAGATTAAACTGACTGCGTTGCTTACTGCCGCAGGCGTTGCAATGACTCAAATTGCTGCCAACAAAGGTACAATGCACGCGGTACGTGAAAACATCCTTTCCATTTGCCACCTTTAAGGTTCAACAATACTTCTCCACGCCGATTGAGATAACCAAACCACTCACCGTATTCTGAATCAGCAAAGTGTGACCAGGCGTAATCGTGCATCTTTTCATACCATTCCCAACAGACCTCACGCCCTGTCAGGCGATAACCCATCGCCAATGCAACCAAAGATTCTAAGTGAACCCACCACAGTTTTTGATCCCATTCCAATTGTTGTGGGGGATGACCATCTGCATCCATAAAGTAATACAATCCACCGTACTCGCTATCCCAAGCAAAATTTAGGATATTTAGCACTACATCAACGGCTTGGTTAATAGTTTTGGTGTCGTTTTGGCGACGCGCGATGTCCATAATGAACCACATCGCTTCGATGCCGTGACCTGGATTAATCAGCCGTCCCTCAAAACAATCGATGTGAGAACCGTCAGGGGCAACATTTTCGTACATTAGTCCCCGTTCTGGGTCGAGAAAATCGGTCATCACTTCGCGGACTGTCTCAGCTAGGACATTCTCTAGTGTTTCCTTTGGCAGCAACCATTCCATTTCTAGAGTCAGGTTGGCTAAAATCATCGGTACAGCCAATGATTTCATCGGGCGTGTGCCGGGATAGGTTTTATTATATTTGCCCTTGGGGTTATCTTTGCGGCGTAATACGTTGTTGTAAGCTTGTATCGCCACATCCTTTGCCCATTCTTCGCCGCCTGCGAGTGCATATTGACTAAATGCCATCGCCGCAAAGCAATCAGAAAAGATGTTGTAAGGGTGAACCAATGGTTTCCCTTCACGGGTGAGGGCAAAGTACCAGTTACCATCGCTATCTCTACCATGTTGGGCGAGAAAATTAGCGCCATTACTGGCAATTTTTAGCCAGTTATCGCGCTTTTCTAGCTGGTTGTAAAGCATGGAAAAAGTCCATACTTGGCGGTTTTGTAGCCAGATGAATTTGTCTGTATCATAAATTTTGCCTTCGCGATCGAGGCAGGTGAAATAGCCGCCTTGCTGCCAATCGAGAGAATATTTTTCCCAAAAGGGGAGTACGTCGTTGAGGAGGGCGTTTTTGTAAAGTTCAGCGTAGGCATAACCCGCCGCAGGCATCGCTTGAAAGTCCTTCTCCATAAATTTGCTCCCCTTTTATACCAAAACCAACAGTTTAACAGTTATCATATTTTGACTCGAACATGGAGCCTAGGCGTAGCCCGTCGTAGACATCGCGTCAGTCTTTTACAAGATTTAGTCAGCAGCAGGTATACTTCTATCTTGTATCTTGCACCAATTCTCAATAACCGTAGGGTAGTTTTTTAGATATGAGGTTGTTATGAGTCAGATTGAACGAGTTGCGATCGTTGGAGGAAACCACGGTAATGAGTTAACAGGAGTACATTTAGTCAAAAAGTTTCAGCAATATCCTAATTTAATTAACAGGGCAAGTTTTGAAACTCTGGCATTACTTGGTAATCTCAAAGCTATTGAAGAAGGCAAACGATACATTGAAAAAGATTTAAATCGTTGTTTCACTAATCAAGGTTTACAAAATCCCCAACTCTCAAGTTATGAAGATACGCGGGCAAAAGCAATTCAACAAATATTGCAACCGCAAAATCAGCCCTTTGTAGATGTAATTGTTGATTTGCATAGCACAACTGCCAATATGGGGTTAACTCTGATCTTTTGTGATATGCATCCTTTATTACTTCGCTTAGGCGCTTATTTAAGTTCTATCAATCCTTTGGTGAAAGTCTGTATTAATCAAGAATCCAAAGAAAATGGTTTTCTCCGTTCTTTGTGCGAATTGGGTTTTGTGATAGAAGTTGGGGCTGTGGCTCAAAATGTTTTAAACGCCGAATTATTTCAGGAAACAGAACAGCTTATTTATGCAGTTTTAGATTATTTTGACGGGTGCAATCAAGGGAATATTCCGCAGACAAGCAATCACCTTACACTTTATAAATACATTGGAACTGTCGATTATCCTAGAAGCGATGCCTACAGTGGGCGGTTCCTACGCGGGGAAATTCAAGCCATGATTCACCCCCAGCTTCAGTTTAGGGATTATGAACCTTTGCATCCAGGCGATCCAATGTTTCTGACTTTTGAAGGAAAAGATATTTTCTATGAAGGAGCGTCTACTGTTTATCCTATTTTTATTAATGAAGCGGCTTACTACGAGAAAGGAATTGCGATGTATTTAAGTCAAAAGCAGGAAGAAATAGTTTAATTTGTTCATCACCTTCGCCTCAGTTTTATCTCTATTTTTATTCCCTAACACCCCTAAACCACAAATCCCAGAACTACATTTAAAGCTGTATGAATAAGTTCCCAGTAGTCTGACTCTAGTACACCAACCAAACCCAAAATACGACTACGATCAACAGCACGAATTTGCCCAACATCAATAAAACGGTCTTGGTCTAGTCCATTATTTAGTGTTGCTTTTATATTGACAACATAGGGGGCTTGTTTACTTCCGGGGCGAAATGGTATGACGATTGTCAATAATCCATACTGATTCATGATGTCATTTTGCACAATCAAACAAGCACGGATTTTTTTTGCTTCAGCTCCCACTGTTGGATCGAGATTCACCCAACGTATTTCTCCTCGCCGATAAGTTAAATTACTCCCAGGCATTTATGCCATCTCCTGCAACGCCCTCCCAAGCAGCAATTTCAGCTTGATACTCTGCATCTTCAACATCCTGCTTTAGCGCTGTAATCATTTCTGCTGCTAAAATTCGGCGGCGGTGTTCTGCCAGCAGTGTATTGATATATGCACTACGGTTCCCCTGTGCATACTGATCTACAAATTGCAGAATGTCTTCTTCTAAGGTGATTGTGACTTTGAGCATCTATAGTTAATTTTTAGTATTACTATTTAGTATGACTTTATCATCATACTAAAATTTGCTAGACTTATACACCTTGCCCATAAGCAGAGCATTTATTTATCTATAAAAATTAAGCAGACAAATATTTTTGGCAATTAATATCAATTTTCTGTCTGCAATAACCAAAAGCCGCTATAAGTCATACCAGAATCATCGGGTTGAACTAACAAAAAATGCAATCCTCGGCAATGCTTTTTGCGTTGTTCAAATGCTTGGGCTGCTGTTGTAACTTCTGGATCTTCAAATGTGGCAACAATCCACCTATCCACCAAGCTAGCTTCTAATATTAAGCCATCCGGTGCGCCAGAAATGTAGTTCAAGCTGACGGCACGGGCTTGCTGCAACCACCGTGCTAGGCGCATTGATTGCCGTCCCCCATAAATTACTACCCCAGGAACAGGAACTGTTGATGCTAAACCCAAATTGATTGGTTTGAGATGTTCTGGAATGTGCAAAATGGGAATGGGGCGATCGCTAAATCTCGTTTCTACATCACTAGCAGTTAAACTTGCAAAACGCCATTGTTCTCCCCAGAGGTTTTCTGGTAATGGTGCTGGGGGTGGTTTATCCAGTGTTGAGGGGTATTGCTTTTCTTGTAACCACTGCTTTAACGCCAAGGTGTGGCGTGTAGGTTCGACATTAATACTTAAGTTGCGTCCAGCCGCCTCAATTAAACTTAGTGACTGAGGACGAAATACCTGAATTACATCTGGCAATTTTTCACCAGCAGCTAGCTCAAGTTGAGTCGCAACCCAATTAGAATTTGCTGCTGACTGGAGACAGCTAGCTTCATACTCAAAGCTGCGAGTTGCGTCACAAATCAACAACTCCCATAAAATTTGTCCAGATGCATCTTGTGAGGGACGACGATAAAAATCAACCTGCCAAATTTTCATAAGTGGGGAGTGGGGCATTCATGAGAGTTTAAGATAAAGTGCCTTTTATCAATCAGTTAAAATACTCAAAACACTCTTAATAAGAATGATAATTGGGTATGAGGAGAGGGGGATGAGGCGAACATCGCTCGCCTCATCCCCCTCTATTTAATTATTATTATGCTTTTGGTAAAATACTGGTAACATTTTAAACAGATAAGTCTGATTAACAATTCGGGGCCTATCTTTTTCTACCATAGATTGCTACACTCTTTGCCAATCAAGTATTTCAAAAAACTATTTGCAACCTACCACCCTTTTCTAAATCTTTTGCTGAAGGCGAATAATAGACCCACCATCCCGGAGCCGATAACACCAAGTGATGAGTCAGGTTCTGGAACCTCTGCTGCTACTTCCTTTGGCTTTGTATAGCAGGTGCTGGAGACCTTGTTGGTATCCATCGTCACGGCACCATTTTGTGCCAAGGCTCTACCGCAGTCAATGTTTACGCCAGTAGTCAGGGTGATGCTCGTGAGCGCTAGAATATTTCCCTGGAACTGAGTGTAGGTTCCGAGAGTCGCGGAGCTGCCGATCTGGAAAAACACATTGGGAGCTTCACCGTTGGTCGTGACAACAGACGAGTAGCTTGCGGTGGTGAGCGTGCTGGCTATCTGGAAAACGAAGAGCGCATTGGGGTCGCCTAGATTGTCGAGCGTGAGTTTTCCTGTCAACTGAGCCGATGAGCTAAAAGAATAGACGCCAGGTGTGAGCGTCATTCCACCCAGATCCAGACCAGTCAACTCCTTAGTGGGACTCAATTTTGCTAAATAATTGTACGCACTTGCGTTATCCAGTTGAGCCTGAGCCGCAACTGCATCAGATGTGAATATCCCTCCGTTCACGACCCCGACCGCTGGAGAAAAGCCAGTGGCTGAAGAACCTGCGTTGACACCCAGAGATTGCATGATGACGGACGGGCCGGTATTAGTCA
Source organism: Nostoc sp. (assembly GCF_036918015.1). Taxonomy (GTDB): domain Bacteria; phylum Cyanobacteriota; class Cyanobacteriia; order Cyanobacteriales; family Nostocaceae; genus Nostoc. Next base: position 131,123 of record NZ_JBALEO010000091.1, on the reverse strand, counting down.
CCGTCGAGCCACCCAAAACCCCGAAGTCATTCGCCGTTCCCAGCAGAGAAGCGGCTTTTGCTGGAGCTTGAAGACTGGAGAATGCCACGATTCCCAAGAGTATCGCGTACTTGTAGTTCATTTTGAACATTTATTTCTCAAGTGACATCACTTATCTTTAAGTTGTCTTAACAAACACAAGTGTGCTTGATCTCAAAGAAAAAAATTGTGCTTTCTCTAACCTTTACTCAATCTTTAAAGTTGTATAAAGGCGGGATGAATTTGCACTTGACAAAGACCGAAGTAGTCAAGCATTGCTGGCAGAATCTTTAAAATGATTTATTTGAAAAATATGGCAGGAGTCCGATTACTTAAGCTTGCACGAAAAATTAAATAGATTTTTATGCAGTATTAGTTGACTTGGGAGACGCGGTAGCTGATGAATTAGCTTTACCATTTGACAAAAGTCTATTTACCTTAACCTGGCAAGAATGCCCCATACCAATTTAAAAAGCTTGAATCCATTCTTTGACTGAATATTCAGTCCAGATGCCATTTTTCCAGTAAGGATCGTTTTCAATCAACTGGCGTACAGTGGCTTCGTCTTCGGCTTCGTAAATTCCAAAAATCTTTGTAACATCCTTGGTGGGGCCGATGGTAATCAGCACACCGGATTCTTTCTGTTTTGCTAATCCGTCTAAATGAGCTTGACGATAGGGGGCGCGTTTTTCGATAACGTCTTCGCAGTAAGTTCCCCAGAGTACATATTTAGGCATAACTAAGACTATTTTGGATTTTAGATTTTGGATTTTGGATTTTGGATTTTGCAGCCAGTGCATCGGGGAGTAAGAAATGATTATTTCTCACTCCTAGCAAATGACAAATGACAAATGACTAACTTCTCAAGTTGACACCGAATTTTTCCACCAAAGCTTCGCGGACTTTATTGTGTACTGGTTCAACTTCAGCCTCAGTCAGAGTCCGATCGCTAGCCCGATAAATTAACCGGAATGCTAAACTCCGCTGTCCTTCGGGGACGTTTTCACCACGATATTCATCAAATAATTCCACCGATTTGAGCAAATCTTTACCCGCTTTGGTAATTACTTTTTCAATTTCGACAACTGAGATTTTCACGGGTGCGAAAAAGGCGATGTCGCGATCGCTAGCTGGATATGTAGAATAAGGCTGGAATGTGGGGACGAGAACTTCATCTTGTTCTAGAGAATCTAAAAGCACATCTAGATCCAACTGGAAAACATAAACGGAATCTGGTAAACCTTTTTCTCGTCGCAGTTGGGGATGAAGTTGCCCAAAAATACCCAGTCTGTTACCCCGAATCCACAGAGAAGCGGTGCGTCCTGGATGTAAGCGTTCGTCGCGGCGATCGGGTTGAAATTCGATTTGCAAGCTAAGTTGCCGAAATACACTTTCTAAAATGCCTTTGGCTTCAAACCAGGTAATGGGTTCTTCGCGTCCACTTTTTGACCATTTGCCAAGGGTGCGATCGCCTCCCATAATTCCCGCCAGGGCTTCTGTTTCTTGCAAACCGTCTTCTTCTTGCCAGAAAATTTGCCCGATTTCAAAGCCGTTCAGCGCACCATTACCCTGCTCTAAATTGTATTGAAAGGCATCAATTAACCCAGAGATCAAATCGGTTCGCAGTGCTGAATATTCAACAAATAAGGGGTTGGACAGGACTATATTTCTGTCTTCTCCTGGTTTGACTAAAGAATAATGGATTAATTCTGTCAATCCTTCAGCCCGGAGGAAAGCCCGTAACTTGCGAATTAGTTCTTGATCTAAAGGTAGATAACCCGCTTCCGCTTTTTCTGGTAAGGTATCGCAGAATTTGTTGTAACCATAGAGACGGGCAATTTCTTCAATTAAATCAATTTCTCGCTCTAAGTCGCGGTAACGATAAGGTGGGACGGAAACTGACCATGTAGGTTGATGGCTGCTATCTTCTCCTGAAGGTGTTAATTTACATCCCAATGCAGTCAGGATGCGCTCAACATCTTGTCCTTGCAGTTCACCTGTGTCTTCTTCTAAATCGATGGGCCCCAATATCTGATTAACTCGGTCTAAACGCAGGGCGATAGAACGACTCCAGGTAGACGGATCGGGGCGGGTGTCGGCAATTTCTTGCTGGACTATAATTCCACTCGCTAATTCGCTAATTAAGGATAAAGCGCGGCGATTAGCTATTTCCAACTCAGCCCGGTTAACTCCCCGTTCGTATCTGCCAGAAGCCTCACTTCTTAATCCAACACTCCGGGAAGAACGGCGAATTGCCACGGAATCAAATAAAGCTGCTTCTAAAACTAGGCTTTGAGTACCTTCATGGACTTCTGTTTCTTCCCCACCCATGACTCCCGCCAGTGCAACGGGTTTTTCGTTAGCCGTAATTAACAAATTTTGGGTTGAGAGGGTGCGAGTTTGTCCATCTAGGGTTTTGAGGAATTCTCCATTATTAGCGAAGCGAACGCCGATGCTTAAATTTTCGCTACTTGCAACAGATTGTATGCGATCGCAGTCAAAGGCATGTAGTGGTTGTCCCCATTCCAACAAAACGTAGTTAGTAATGTCCACAACATTACTTATGGGACGGACTCCAGCCGCCCGCAAACGCTGTTGCAACCATTCAGGAGATGGAGCAATTTTGACCTGTTCAATTACCGTGCCAATGTATGCAGGACAAGCTTGGGTATCGGCAATTTTTAAAGTTAAATTTCCGGCATTTTTGCTAATAGAAACTTCACCAGGTTCAGGAATGCTCAACTTTCCACCCGTTAAAGCTGCTACTTCCCGTGCTACGCCTACCATACTCAAAGCATCAGCGCGATTGGCAGTTGCGGTGAGGTCTAAAATTACATCATCTAGACCCAACAACGGCCGCACATCACTACCCAATGGTAAATTTTCCTGAGTAAAAATATGAATTCCATCAACATCAGTGGGCAAACCGAGTTCTTTTAAAGAACAAATCATGCCCTGAGATGGGACACCACGTAGTTTTGCAGGTTTAATTTTTAAATCGATGTTGGGTAAGTAAGTACCCGTAGTTGCTACTGGGACATAGATATCTGCCTTCACATTGGCAGCGCCACAGACAATATTTAAAGTTTCACCGGCACCGATATCGACTTGGCAAACACTCAATTTATCGGCGTTGGGATGGGGTTGACGCTCAAGCACTTTGCCGATCACCACGCCATTTGCCCAAGTGCGGCGGTCTTCAATCTCTTCTACCTCAAACCCCGCCATTGTCAGGGTTTCGGCTAAGTCTTCTGGACTAAGTTTTATCTCTACTAGTTCGCGCAGCCAATTTAGAGAAATACGCATGGAGTGTGCTTGTTTTAGGAATCGTCTTTTGCTCTTATTTTAGGGTGCAAGAAGCGCTCGATGGCTATTCGTCCCGCAAGGCGTACTCTTTCACTTGAACAATCCTACTACGTTAGACTGGCAGAACAATATCGCTTTTTTGCTTTATCTTTACATTTTTTGCGATCGCCCCTAGTAAGCCGCGACACTTCTAGATTAAAAATTATGTAGCTTGTGAATGCAGATCACTTTGTTCCACCTAAATCTACGGAGAATTTTTATGAGTTCTTTTCACACTCTAGAACTAAAAGAAGTTGAGCAAATTATTGAAAACTATAGAATAAAATCTGGTCATTTGACAGAACTTACAATTTGCGATTATCGTCAACTTGAGTATCTACCTGAAAGTATCGGCAATCTTACAAGTTTAACCGCTCTATATATTTGTGATTGTTGGAGACTTAAAGAACTACCAGAAACTATCGGCAAGTTGAAATATCTTAAAAAACTAAAAATTTGGGGTTGTATAAGCGATCTTAATCATTTTGATAAACTTCCTGATACTATTGGACAACTTAAATCCTTGACCTACCTTGAAATTCACGGAACTGCGCTACAATCATTACCTGATACAATTGGTAATCTCGATAACCTGAAATATTTAGACATTAGTGGAAATTGGGAATTCCACCAATTACCTGATACAATTGATAATTTGAAAAAATTAAAAACTCTTTCTATTACAGGAAATGAAAAATTAACATCTTTACCAGAAAGTATGGGTGAATTGGAAAGTCTTGAAGACCTATATATAAGTAGCAACGCTTTAGAATATTTACCAGAAAGCATTGGTAGGTTACAAAGTATTCAATACATAGATGCTCATGAAAATTTTTTCCGCTCCTTGCCAGAAAGCATTTGCAATTTAAAACTGCTCAAGGATAATATATATAAATAATAATCCAAAATATTGAATTTTTCTACGATTTATGTGTGCAAGGAAGTAGTGTAGACCTAGCATTGAAATAAGGTTATCGGAATATGCTGACTGAAATTCTCAAAATCTTTATCTGTGCTTATTATTGTGTAATTTCTCCGAGCGGCTGCGGAACAAATGAGGAAATCTGTGTTTGCGCCTTGAATACCATTGCTTCGGCAAATGTTATAAAACTCAGAAGCAAGTTCATAGTCTTCCATATCTAACTCCAGATTGGGAAATGCGCGGAGATAATTTTTCAGCTGATTGTATTGGTTGGCATCACGAATCCCTGAGAGTACCTCTTGTCGGACAGCACCTAGCAAAACAACTCGACCATCAGTAATTAATTCTCGCAACACTGTAACATGGGGTGAGTCGTCAACTTTATAATTGCGTCTGAGAGCTAAAGACCAGACTGAAGTATCAACAATGACTTTCATCCACTCCGGCGCTGTTGCTTGTAGTCATAATCATCGTCGTATTCAATCGTGCCAAATAGCTCCAGAATTTTCAGTTGCTTTCGACGGTGTACATACTCTCGCAATGCCTCTTCAACAACAGCATCCTTAGTTGGATGACCACCAAGTTCGAGAGCTTCCTTAATTAAGTTTTCGTCAATTTCGAGATTAGTAGTCATGTGTAGATTATCGCACAAAGGAATGTGCAGTAAAAACTCATTGGAGTAGTTAATTTAAGTCAAATGCATAAAGACTATTTTCAGTAATTCGGCGCGAGTAAACGGTTTAGTCAGATATCCAGAAGCCCCGACTAATTTGGCTTTTACTTTGTCCACAATCCCTTTATTCCCAGTCACAAAGATAATCGGAGTGTTTTGAAATAGTGAATTATTTCGTATAATGCGGCACAACTCATAGCCATCAATTCCTAGCATATTTAAATCCAACAAAATTAAATCCGGTTTGTGCCTTATAATTGACAAAACGGCTTTCACTGGATCGTTAATAGTCACTACAGAAAAATTTTCATTTTCTAAGAAATAACTAATTTCTTTAAGAATTGTAGGGCTATCATCTACAGAAACGATTTTGTGGACTTTTTTTACTGTTACCGTAGCAGCCGTTACTCTTTGGGAAGCAGAATTTATGTTATTTGATATTGTTGGTTCCTGAAAGTTTTCTTTTAAAGGAGTAGAAATCTGTGGTAATCGCTGAACAGGAACTATTTTCTCTTCAGGAATATTTGGGTAAGAATTGACAGTGCTACTTAGTTCTTGTTTGGTGTCAACTAACCCTGAAATCAATTTTGAGAAAAGCGATTGCTCCTCAAAAATCTTTGGTAATTTATCAAATGGTGGATCGGGTTCATGAAGGATAATCGCACCCTTAAGGATGTAAGGGTATAAATTGCGAGCTAGTTGAATTTCATCTTGATTCAAAATGACAGCCAGATGACACAGGCTAAAACCCTTCATCCAGTTAATTAAATCTGGCTGTAGATTTGGTAAATCTTGCTCGTCAAACTTACTGTTAATCAACAGATATGGACGTTGATATTGAGAAGAAATTTTAGGTATAAAAGCCTGCCAATTCTGTAATCTTACTTGGCAATACTCTAGAATTTTTTCTACACCTAGCCTGCAAATTTTTGGCATTCTCTCAATTGGTTCTGTTAATTCATAAGTACCTTCTTTGATGAGCAAAAATGATTCAATGACCTCTTTAACTAATTCTTGAACCAGCACTGCTGCTTGTGTAGAATGTAGATGTTGTTGACTAACAAGCCAGGATATAGCCTGATACTCAGGAGGGTTGCTTCTGGAATTAGTGTCATCTTGGATTAACTGACTGTGTGAGTCAGGTTCAAACATCAGCCTTACTTGAACGCGAACCTCATTAGTCAAGAGTGGAATTTGCTGGCTGAGGCGTCGCAAATGGCGTTCTAGTCGATCGAAGGGTTCCACGGAATGGGTAGCGTAAGTTATTTTGCCCTGTTCTAAGTAAATCGACCAAGAAACTGAGTTACTCAATACTTGTAAACAAGTACTGTCGGAACAATTTGATAATTGTCTTAACAAACTTAGAGGGCGTAGTTTGGTGAATGTACCTGAGTTATTCATATTTTTCAAGTTTTTTGCGGAATCAACAACCGAACATTTGTAGATTGAAAATATGATCTATAAAGTATTCTCTTCTTTGTAATATTTTTCTAACCACAAATTATTTATTTGAAAATATGTACATATATTAAAAAATGTAAGGCTTCTAAGTCCTTTGTTACATTTGGCACATTTTACTTAATCTATCTCAAAAAACAAGTAGGTGTGAATAAAGGTAAGCATCTATCATAGCTAGATTATCAGTAGATGTTGGTTAATTCTGGATTTTACTAACTACTGACAACTCTTGAGTGAAGACCTTAATAATGATGTTTATTTATGCCCACTCACTTCAAGAGGCAAATTTGATTCCAAGTTCGCGCAGTTACACTGGTATACTTCTAGAGTGAACGAGCTTAATTATGGTTAATTACTTTTCCTTAAAGAAACGATTCTTCTACATAAAATCTTTAAAAAATTATCTAGGAAAGTTTACGTATTTATTGTACTGTAGGTTTAATGGATATAACTTTTTGGTAGATACATTACAACAGATAATGCTGGGTTTTGATAAACTCTTTTTTGCTAAACTAAGCTGTACTCAAGTTCATCTTAAATATATAGAGAACTTCATGAAAATAATTTGTTTAATAAAGATTAGAGCATCTACCAATAGATACTATATTCTGTAGTCGCCTCGGCGATTGAAACTACATACTCTGAGCAAAGGGAAATAAAGCTTTGGACTTTACCATAACACAAAAAGTTATGCATGATACATTAAGACTTGATGAAGTAGTAGAATTTGCTGAGAACCCAGAACCACGTTGTCCTTGTGTACTTTTATTAGACACATCTGGATCGATGCAAGGAGAGGCGATTGAGGCTTTAAATCAAGGTTTACTAAGCTTAAAGGATGAATTAGTCAAAAATTCCTTAGCTGCCAGACGGGTGGAAGTGGCGATTGTCACTTTTGATAGTAATATCAATGTAGTACAAGACTTTGTGACTGCCGATCAATTCAATCCGCCGATTTTGACAGCACAGGGCTTGACAACAATGGGTGCGGGAATTCATAAAGCTTTGGACATAATTCAAGAGCGTAAATCTCAGTATCGTGCCAACGGGATTGCTTACTATCGTCCTTGGGTATTTATGATTACCGATGGAGAACCCCAAGGTGAGTTAGAGCAAGTGGTAGAGCAAGCATCCCAACGCCTACAGGGAGACGAGGCGAACAAGCGAGTAGCGTTCTTTACAGTTGGAGTAGAAAATGCGAATATGACGCGTTTAAATCAAATAACTGTACGTACTCCCTTAAAGCTTAAAGGATTAAATTTTATCGAGATGTTTGTCTGGCTGTCAACTAGTATGTCGGCTGTTTCTCATTCACAAGTAGACGAACAGGTAGCACTACCGCCGATTGGTTGGGGGACTGTTTAACTAAAAATTGCAGCTTGATGTTTACACAACTAGCTGCTTGAAAAAAAAATTTATGAACATATCAAAACAGATTGCTCAATGGCGGATTGTGGCTGCGTCTGTATGTGGTACAAGTCACTTAAAAAACAATCAATTATGTCAGGATGCTCATCACTGGCAGATATTGTCAGATAATGTTTTAGTGGCAGCCGCAGCAGATGGTGCGGGTTCTGCTAGCCTTGGGAAAGTGGGAGCGATGGTTGCTGTGGAGACAGCAATCGAAAACATTTCTACCAAAGGGCTGACCCGAAAAAGTTTGACTGATGATACATTGGTGCGATCGCTCTTAAATGATGCCATATTAGCTGCCAAAAAAGCTGTAGAGGATGAGGCGGCTACTTGTGACAAACAGCCTCAAGATTTAGCAACTACCTTAATTATGATGGTTGCCACACCAGAAGTTGTAGCTGTAGTTCAGATAGGCGATGGTTTGGCAGTGGCTAAAGATAGTATGGGCAACCTGCTGGCGCTGACTATGCCTGACAGTGGTGAATACATCAACGAAACCACTTTTTTAACTTCGCCTCATGCCTTAGATACAGCACAAATGAGATTATGGCGCACAGACATAGTAAACGTTGGTATCATCACCGACGGATTACAAATGCTGGCTTTGAATATGGTTGTTGGCGAACCTCACAAACCATTCTTTTTTCCGCTGTTTGAATTTGTCGCCAATACCGAGGATAAGACAGAAGCGAAGGAGCAATTGGTAAAATTTTTACGCTCAGAGCGGATTACGCAACGCACTGATGATGATTTAACACTCATTATAGCCGCATTCAACGACTCATGAGCAATCGATTTACAGGTTTCACATCTTACAATAACTTCCGTTAGCGGTAATTTCATTATGCAGGTACTACGTTGTTCCCCCAGAAAAGAAATCCTCAGTCTCAATGTCAGTTTGGGACGTGGCGGTGAAGCTTGTGTTTATGCAGTGCCATCCGATAACGACTTGGTGGCGAAGATTTACCACAAGCCAACCACTGCCCATGCTGAAAAACTCCAGGCGATGCTTGCTAACCCGCCAGAAAACCCGACGGCGAGTTTAGGGCATATCTCTATCGCTTGGCCAGAGGATTTATTACGGGCGGCAGATGGCAAAAATAGCATCCTGGGCTTTTTGATGCCACGTATTCAGGGGATGCGTCCAATCATCGACTTTTACAACCCCAGAACCCGTCGGCAACATTGCCCCCTATTCAACTATCAGTACCTGCTCCGCACGGCTCGTAACTTGGCGGCAGCTTTTGCCGCTTTGCACGCTAGTGGATATTGCATTGGTGATGTGAACGAGTCTAATATCCTCGTCAGTGATACAGCACTGGTGACTTTGATAGACACAGACTCTTTCCAAGTAACCGACCCAAACAGTAATGTTGTTTATCGCTGCCCAGTAGGTAAACCAGAGTTTACTCCACCAGAACTACAGAATAAAACTTTTGCCCAGCACGATCGCGAAATCTCTCACGATTTATTTGGGTTAGGGGTGCTAGTATTTCAACTCTTAATGGAAGGCACCCACCCATTTTCGGGGATTTTTCAAGGTGCAATTGAGCCACCACCTTACGAAGCACGCATTGCATCGGGTCATTTCACTTACAGCGAAAAGCGTTACGTACCCTACCTGCCGACACCCATTGCCCCCCCTTGGGAAATTCTCCATCCCAGCTTACAGGAATTATTTGTCCGTTGTTTTGAAGAGGGTCATAACAACCCACAACTACGCCCCAGTGCCCAGACTTGGCTCTCAGCCATCGCTGAAGCCGAAGAGTCCCTGATTACCTGTACGACAAATCCCCAGCATCGCTACAACAACCACATGCGTAGCTGTCCGTGGTGCGAACGTACAGTGCGATTAGGTGGACGCGACCCCTTCCCATCACATCGGGCTATAGAAGCTAGAGAACATCTCCAACCGCGAATCAAAGCGAGAAAACGCTACAATCAGACACCGCATTTTCCCCAGCGAGCCATGTCACCGCAGCTAGCTAATTACTGGCAGCCAATGACTCCCAGCGGTTCATATAAACCTTCCAAAAAGTCAAAATTCTACCCGGTTATTTGTTGTTTGCTGGGTTTTGGTTTATTGGGATATGCAGATGTAATGATTAAATTTACTCAGCCGTTGGTTTCCCAAAATGCTTACACCCAACAAACAATCAAGTCTTCCCAGCCAAATAATAAACTCAGCTTCGCTGATTCTTATCAACAAGGTTATATTGCTTACAAAGAGCGAGACTATGACAAGGCAATTGTCAACTTTAGCCAAGCAATTGACCAAGAACCGACACACGCTAGAGCAATTGTAAATCGTGGCAATGCCCGCTATAACCTGAAAGACTATGAAGGCGCAGTTACAGATTATAGCCAAGCTCTGAAAATCAATCCCAATCAAACCAAAGCTCTGGTAAATCGGGGCAATGCCCGCTATATGCTTGCTGAATATAGCAACGATCCCGATCGAGAATATAATCTAGCGATCGCAGACTATAATCGAGCCATTGGTCTGGATAATAATGAAATTGAAGCTTATGTCAGACGGGGCATTGTCCGCGCCCAAATGGCTAAATATAGCGGTGAATCTCAACAAGCTTACAAAAAAGCGATCGCAGATTTTACTCAAGCAATAAAACTTAATGTCTCGAAAGCCGAAGCTTACTTCCAACGGGGTGTTGTCTATTATCAAATTGCTCAATATAGCAGCAATTATCAGCAAGAATATAATCAAGCGATCGCTGACTTTAACCAAGCATTAACCCTAAGTCCTAAACTAGCAAAAGCATATCTCAAACGAGGTATGGTTCGCTATGAATTGGCACAATATGGCGGTAGTGAATCTAACAAAAATCAGGCGAAAGCTGTCGAAGATATACAGGCATCTGCCAAAATATTTCTTGAGCAAGATGACATGGATAATTATCAACAAGCACTCAGTAATATGTGTGTAGTCATCGAAAACAAATGTGACCCTTTATTCCAAGGCTCAAGTAATGTGGAAAAAACTAACTAGAAACAAGTAAGTTTTATTACTAGCATATTATTGGTTTTGATTGAAAAAATCAAGCCTGACTAGGGTTAGCGCCAGCTAATCCTAGTTATTTTATAGGTAACATTTTTATTTCCTTGAGTAATTTGTTTCTGTATTTATAGATATTCATAGAGCTTTTATATAGAAAAGATTTTAATTTATGTTACCTTTATAATTTCATCGGAAATTACAGTTAGATTATTGACGGAGAAACAGAAATCAGAAATACATTTCTCTCCCTTTAAGTGCATCCGCTTCATCTCGAAAAAGTCAAATAATCATATCCCTACAAATCTCCGAGGTAATTGCATGAAAGCGGTGATTTTGGCTGGAGGTCTTGGTACACGCCTCAGTGAAGAAACCAGTGTTAGACCCAAGCCGATGGTTGAGATTGGTGGTAAGCCAATTCTCTGGCACATAATGAAAACTTACTCTGCACACGGCATTAATGATTTCATCATTTGTTGCGGTTATAAAGGTTACATCATTAAAGAGTATTTTGCTAACTACTTCTTACACATGTCAGATGTTACCTTTGATATGCGCTTTAACCAGATGAATGTGCATTCTGGTTATGCAGAACCCTGGCGCGTCACCTTAGTAAATACGGGTGATAATACAATGACAGGCGGACGCTTAAAGCGAATCAGCGAACATCTTGGTAATGAAACTTTTTGCTTTACTTATGGCGATGGTGTCAGTAATATTAATATCACCGAGCTAGTTAAATTTCACAAAGAACAAAATAGCTTAGGAACACTTACTGCTGTTCAACCAGCCGGACGTTTTGGTGCTATTTCTTTAGGATATGAGCAAACCAAAATTACCAGCTTTCGGGAAAAACCTGAAGGTGATGGAGCTTGGATTAATGGCGGTTATTTTGTGTTAGAACCAGAAGTAATCAACTTAATTGCTGATGACTCTACAGTGTGGGAACAAGAGCCATTAGAAAAGCTAGCTGATATGGAACAGCTATCTGCTTTCAGACATGATGGATTTTGGCAACCGATGGATACTTTACGCGATAAAAACTATCTCGAAGGGCTGTGGAAGAACAATCAGGCTCCTTGGAAGGTATGGTAAGAGAAGAGTTAGGAGTTAGGAGTTAGGAGTTAGGAGTTAGGAGTCATGAGTTAGGAGTCATGAGTCAGGAGTTAAATAACAAATGACAAATGACAAATAACAAATGACAAATGACAAATGACAAATGACTTTATAGATTTACTGTAATTTTAAGTGCGATAATACTAATGTATGATTTTGCGATTATCGGTGGGGGAATAGTTGGACTCTCGACAGCATTGGCTTTAGGAAAACGCTATCCCAATGCGCGTATTTTAGTACTAGAAAAAGAGAGTCAATGGGCATTTCACCAAACTGGCAATAATAGCGGGGTAATTCATTCTGGTATTTACTACAAGCCAGGGAGTTTCAAAGCTAAATTTTGTCGTGATGGTTCTCGTTCAATGGTAGAATTCTGCCAAGAGCATGGAATTGACCATGAAGTTTGTGGTAAGGTAATTGTTGCGACTGAAGAACAAGAACTACCACGCTTAGAAAATCTCTACCAACGCGGCTTAGACAATGGCATAGAAGTCCAGAGAATTAGCCCCGAAGAAGTCAAGGAAATTGAACCTCACGTAAGATGTGTAGGTGGAATTCGGGTATCCTCAACTGGTATTGTTAATTACAAGCAAGTTTGTTTAAAATATGCCCAGCTAATTCAACAGCAGGGTGGAGATTTACACCTGAATACAAAAGTCCTGAAAATCTCTCAAAGTGGTAAAAATCAGGTATTGGAAACAAACAAAGGTAACTTTGCAACCCGCTTTGTAATTAATTGTACTGGATTGCATAGCGATCGCACCGCCAAACTAGGGCAAGTTGAACCCCAAGCAAAAATTGTGCCATTCCGGGGAGAATACTACGAACTCACCCCAGAAAAACGCTATCTGGTCAAGACATTAATCTACCCAGTTCCCAATCCAGATTTCCCCTTCCTGGGTGTCCACTTTACCCGGATGATTGATGGTAGCGTCCATGCAGGGCCAAACGCGGTTTTATCCCTCAAACGCGAAGGTTACAAAAAAACCGACTTTGACTTACGGGATTTTTTGGAAGTTATCACCTATCCCGGTTTCTGGAAATTAGCAGCCAAACACGCTGATGAAGGCATTCAAGAAATTATTCGTTCCTTTAGCAAAGCAGCCTTCACCAGAAGTTTACAAAAACTAATTCCCGAAGTGCAAGCAGAAGACTTAGTTCCCACCCATGCAGGAGTTCGCGCTCAAGCCTTAATGAACGATGGCAAGCTTGTAGACGACTTTTTGATTGTTTCCGGTCACAACTCCATTCATGTTTGCAATGCTCCTTCTCCTGCTGCCACATCTTCTCTAGAAATCGGCAAAGCGCTTGTGGCAGAAATTCCCCAACTTTCGCATCTAGAGAGTGTAGTCACTGCATAGATATCATAGTTGTTATTTCCGGGACTGCTGAATTAAGGGATGAATCTTGTATAGTAGGCATCTTTCTTTGCCTGCCTCGAAATATAAGGGACGAGTAAGATACCCATCCTACAACAAACAAAAAAGTGTCGTGCATCAATTCAGAACCGCTATAGAGTGCTTCTACCCAATGGGTTAGTCGGCAAACTATGTAATGACTTTATATATAGCGCTTCTAGGTTGAGTCCAATGACCTCCAATGTCAAGAAAAGGGGTAAGATTCAAAGCCTCTCTCCTAAAAGTAGAGAGGTTTCGAGAGAGGTCAAGTTATTGCATACAAACGAAAAATATAGCGGTTCCCTTCTAGATGCAACACACTCTAGGGCGTACATCTGTGCGTCCAGCTAAACGAAGAATTTAACTCATCAACACAATACAAAGGAATTAACCACAATGAAAATATTAGTAACTGGAACAGAAGGCTATCTAGGTTCATTATTACCGCCTCTGTTAATCGAACGAGGACATGAAGTTATTGGTCTAGATACCGGCTTCTATAAAGTTGGTTGGCTGTACAACCCTAGTGGAGTCACACCCAAAACCCTGAATAAAGATATCCGCAACATCACCCCTGATGATTTGGAAGGTATTGAAGCCATAGTTCACATGGCGGAACTCTCCAACGACCCAGCCGGACAATTGGCACCAAATATTACCTACGAAATTAATCATGTAGGTTCAGTTCGTCTAGCTAGTCTGGCTAAGGCTATGGGTGTGCGTCGCTTCGTATATATGTCTTCGTGCAGTGTCTACGGTGTTGCAACCGCAGGTGATGTCACAGAAGAATCCCCAGTTAATCCCCAAACAGCCTACGCAGAATGTAAAACTCTCGTAGAAAGAGATGTCAGACCACTCGCTGACGATGACTTCTCTCCCACCTTTATGCGGAATGCAACAGCCTTTGGTGCTTCTCCCAGAATGCGCTTTGATATTGTTTTAAACAACTTAGCAGGGTTGGCATGGACTAGCAAAGAAATCAAAATGATTAGTGATGGCACACCTTGGCGGCCATTAGTTCACGCATTGGATATTTGCAAAGCCATAGTCTGCACCTTAGAAGCACCACGCGACATTGTACATAACCAAATCTTCAATGTGGGAGATACAGCGAATAACTATCGCGTTAAAGAAATCGCGGAAATTATTGCTGATGTTTTCCCAGATTGTAAATTGTCCTTTGGTGATAACGGCTCAGATAACCGCAGCTATCGCGTATCCTTCGAGAAAATCAACACAATCCTACCTGGATTTAAATGTGATTGGAATGCCCAACTTGGTGCCAAGCAGCTATTTGATTTATTCAGTCAGATACACATGGCTGAAGATACTTTCTTATTTAGAGGATTTACTCGCTTAAAACAGCTAGAGTATCTAATTCGCACAGAGCAAATTGACAAAGATTTCTTCTGGAATAAAAAATAGCTAAAGTTGCCTAGCCGCAACGGGAAAAGAATCTAAGCTTCCGAATCAAATAGTATTGATTCGGACTTATTCCATCCATCAAGTTATTTGCAATCAGTGAATTAAATTTGATGGCGCTCATCTCAGTATTAAGAAACGAGTTAGCCATCTGAAAGCTAAACAGATTGCCGCTGGACTGCATCGCTACATTTTGAGAAAAAGCCAAAGAAACAAAGCAGAAGATGAATAAATTGCTGACTATCGCAATTCCTACATTCAATCGTGCCCAGATTTTAGATAAACAACTTACTTGGTTAGCCAAATCTATTAAAGGGTTTGAGTCTGACTGTGAAATATTTATTTCTGATAATTGTTCTACAGATAATACCCAAGAAGTTATTAAAAAGTGGCAGATAATTCTTAGCAATGTAACATTTACATCAAACAGGAATAGTGAAAATATCGGGGTCATGGGTAACATTGCTTGTTGCTTAAAAGCCCCAACTAGTAAATATGTTTGGACAATTGGTGATGACGATCCAATTCAAGAGAGAACCCTAAATTATGTGTTAACAACACTAAAAAAACATTCAGATTTAGCACTAATGTTTTTAAACTTCTCTGGTCGTCAAAAACAAACAGGTCAACTTGTTGTCGAACGCTGGTTGAATAGTGATAACGACGAATTAAGAGTTGATGGTAAAACTGTATTTCAAAGTTATCTGAATGAAAATTTTGGTGGTGTACTTTTTATATCAGCTGCAATTTATCGCACAAATCTAGTGCAACGCGCTTTACAAAAATGGCCGTCTGCTACTAATAATTGGGCATCTCAAGCATATTGGACTGCATTTTGTGCTGCTCATGGGAGTGTCATCGTCACGAAAGACACTTATTTAGAATGTACTATGGGCGCTAGTCTTTTGGATCTCGACCCGACATGGAACTTTAAAATGCGATATGCCTACATACCTGAAGTTTATATAAAACTACTAAAGGTAGGATATCCTCATAAATTTTGTCAGGAAATGATTTGGCAGAATTTCCATCAAAAAACTGACTTGAAAATCTTATTAGGTGCTTTAAAACGTTGGCCTTTATTGACAATCAAGATATTTATTCCTTACCTACGTTTGTTAAGCATATCAGCTTGGGCAATTCTTTTTCCACCCAAACAGCTAGAAACTAACCTGTAACCATTCATATATCAATTTGTTAACTACTATTTTTACCATGCAAAAATTACTGACCATTGCTATACCGACTTATAATCGTGCTGAATTACTGGATAAACAGTTAGCATGGCTAGCTCAAGCTATTAAAGGTTTTGAAGATGATTGTGAAATTTTAGTTTCTGATAATTGTTCAACAGACAATACTCAGGATGTGATTAAAAAATGGCAAATAATACTTAGCAGTATCCCATTTAAATCAAATAAAAATCCTCAGAATTTAGGCGTTGTCAAAAATATTATGTATTGCCTAAATTCTACTACAACCAAATATGTTTGGACGATTGGTGATGATGACCCAATTCAAGATAGAGCCATTGCTTATGTGATTAGTAAACTTAAGCAATATGAAGATTTATCATTATTGTTTCTCAACTTTTCCGGTCGGAACCAAATTACTGGTGAACCAGTTCATCCACCAACAATTGTTGGTAATCGCTGGTTTGATATAGATAGTGAAGATGGTGATGGTGATGGTAAAGCTATATTTGAGCATTGTTTCTCAAAAAGTGTCGGTGCAGTCATTTTTCTGACTGCGACAATCTACCGCACTGATTTAGTGAAACGCGCTCTACAAAATTGGCAAGATGCTGAGAATAATTGGATATCTTTAGCATATTTAGCCGGGTATTGTGCTGCTAATGGTCGTGTAATTGTCACGAAAGAGACTTATTTGGAATGTGTTGTGGGTGTGAGTTATTGGCAGAAAGAACCAAAATCGGCACTTTTAATGCAATACAAACACATACCCGAAGTAATTTTGAAATTGGAACAGAGTGGATATTCTAAGCAGTTTTGTAGACGGATGCTTTTGCAAAACGGCAAAGAAGTCAACTTGAAAGTTTTCTTAGGTGCTTTAAGAAGATGGCCTATGTCTGCTATTCAGACAGTAGTCCCATTTTTGGCTTTAGTCGGTTTATGTGCTTTTGACGTGATGATTTCTAAAGAATTTAGTTTAGCAGAATCAAGTGAAATACCTGCTCAAGAAATACGGAACTATAAGCCATAAGCTACTAAATTACTGATAAATCGACATTGAAATTAGAAAGAGTTTACCAGATGTTTAATCTAATTAAACGCAAATTATCTACACTATCTGCTGACATTGAATATTATCTAGCTCGTTGGAAGCATAGCAGAAATCTGCCAGCATTGGAAGGGCGCGATCGCAATATCCTCAAGGCTCTCAAAAAAGATGGCGTTTGCGTCACAACCCTAGCAGATTTAGGGTTAACTTCTAGCTCCGAACTACTCAAAGCTGCTTACCAGCAATTGTCTCAGATGGAAAATCCCAACAACGACCATCTAGACGAAAAGTTGCCACAAATTTACACAGTTACAGGTTTACCAGAATTTTATGCCTGGGGAATGGAGAAAAGACTTCTCAATCTCATCGAAAACTATATTGGTCTTCCTATTGCTTTTCACGGTGTACATTTACGTAAAGATTTCCCTAGCAAACATCAGTTTGGCACACTACTATGGCATGGCGATTCTGAAGACCGTCGCATTATCAAAATCTTTATTTACTTGAATGATGTCGAAGAAAAAACTGGGCCTTTTGAATACATTCCCCGCTCTTTGACTTCCTTATTTAGTTGGAATTATATTCGGCTGTTCTACAAACTTTGGAAGTCAGGCTATAGGGGCATCGATGATGAGGAAGTGAAAACAGTCATCCCCAAATCAGCTTGGAAATCCTGCCCAGGCCCAGCAGGTACTGTCTTGATTGTAGATGCGAAAAATACTTTGCATCACGGCACAGTCCGCACAGAAGAACGCTTAACACTATTCTTTTGTTACACCGCCAACCCTCCTGAAAAACCAGAACTCTGCACCCAATACTGGGATGATACTTATCCCAGAGCAGAGTTAAGGCAGCAAGTCGAAAATAGCCGATAGGTATTAAAGGTAGTCATGCAATGCTGATCAAGATTAAACGCAAAATATCTTCACTGGGATCTGAGTTAGTTTATAGATTAGCACTTTTGAAACACGCTGCTCATTTGCCTGCACTAGAAGCAAGCGATCGCAAAATTCTTGATGACCTTAAATGTGATGGTATTCATATTACCACACTTGCTGAACTGGGATTCGATTCAACACCAGAATTGCTCAAGGCAGCTTATGGTTATTCGTCCCAAATGGAATCTGGCAATCATGACGATTCACATGAAAAATTTCCCCAAGTTTACACAGTTACATATTTACCTGAATTTGCTACTTGGGGAAGCGAAAAAAGGCTCCTAAACATCATTGAAAACTACATTGGTCTGCCAATCATTTTTCATGGTGTACATCTCCGCAAAGATTTCCCTAATAAAAATCAGTTTGGGACACAACTATGGCATAAAGATGCAGAAGACCGCCGCATGATCAAAATCATTATTTACTTAAATGATGTTGAAGAAAAGCACGGGCCATTTGAATATATCCCAGCCTCTTTAACCTCTTTATTTAGATTAAACTATTACCGTACTTACTACAAGCTTTGGCAATCTGGTCATTTAGGTATCACAGATGAAGAACTAAATGAAATTATCCCGAAAGAGGCTTGGAAATCTTGTACAGGATCGGCAGGGACAGTGATTATTGTCGATCCCAAAAAAGCCATACATCACGGTACATCACGCACAGAAGACAGGCTAACTCTATTCTCCTGCTACACTTCTACTTCTCCCGATCGTCCAGAAGTTTGTACTCAATATCGAGACAATACTTTTCCCCAACCAAAGTTAACTGAACCAGTCAGTAATAGCGCCATCTAATTCAGTTAAAGCAAACTAATTGTTAATCTAAAAAACCGCTCAAGACTATCCTTGATGAGGTTTATAACAAGTTAACTTTTCAAATTTGCCAAGTTTTGTTGTCGTCAATCTTCCTATCAAGGTTATTCATTCATGATCTTCACTCAAACTGCACTCAAAGACGCATTCATCATTGATTTAGAAGAAAAGCCAGACCACCGTGGTTTTTTCGCTCGGTCTTTCTGCGCTCAAGAATTTGAAGCACACGGATTAAAGCCAACAGTTGCCCAATGTAACCTGTCTTTTAATTACAAAAAAGGCACTATCCGGGGAATGCACTATCAAGTTCTGCCAGCAGCAGAAACAAAATTAATTCGCTGTACTAAAGGCGCAATCTACGACGTAATTATTGATATGCGTCCTGAATCTCCTAGCTTTTTATCACATATTGGTGTAGAGCTAACCCCAGAAAATCGCCGCGCTTTATATGTTCCAGAAATGTTTGCTCATGGTTATCAAGCGCTCACCGATGAGACTGAAGTTGTATATCAAGTGGGTGAATTTTACACCCCAGGATATGAAAGAGGTTTACGCTATGACGATCCATTCTTTAACATTGATTGGCCTCTAGATGTGACTGAAATCTCCGAGAAAGATTTAAATTGGCCCTTGTTGAGAATGATGACTGTTGGCGTATAGACTATTTCTCTGTGCCAGGTGTTTTCCACACAACACACTGGCTCCTCTGTATGAGGTAAGGTATTTCCAAAAAATATACCATTGCTATAGAGGCAGGGGGAGCAAGAGCAAATCATACCAAATAAAAGTTTGCCCAAGCCTACAGAAATGCTGTGGAGCAAATTATCAAAAATTATAGCCAGAAAAACAGACTGCTGTTATAGCATCTAGCAAGCAACCAGTTAGTAGCTATCATTAATGATAATTTCCATGAAAATGTACTTAATATCTAGTTGTAATAAATTATTAAGTGCAAAATTATCGAGAATTTGTAACACAACAAACAGTTCCAAAAAGGAGTTTAGTTCATGATTATTATCGATCGCGCCTTACAAGCCCGTGCAGCAGCAGGAAATCCTATTAAGGTGGGAATGATTGGTGCTGGTTTTATGGGTAGAGGAATTGCCAACCAAATTGTCAATTCAGTGCCAGGAATGGAGTTAGTTGCTATCTCTAATCGCCAGATTAGTGCAGCTAAACAAGCTTATTCGGAAGCAGGAATTGAAGATATTCAAGTTGTTGCAACTGTCAGCGAATTAGAAGATGCGATCGCTAACGGTAAATATGCAGTCACAGAAGACGCTAAGTTACTGTGTCGGGCTGAAGGCATCGATGCATTAATCGAAGTCACGGGTGCAGTGGAATTTGGCGCTCAGATCGTTATGGAAGCGATCGCCCATTGCAAACATGTGATCATGATGAATGCCGAACTCGATGGCACCATTGGCCCCATCCTGAAAGTGTATGCCGACAAAGCAGGCGTGATTCTCAGCGCTTGTGATGGCGATCAGCCAGGGGTACAAATGAACCTTTATCGCTTTGTAAAAAGCATTGGTTTAACTCCCTTATTGTGCGGTAACATTAAAGGACTCCAAGACCCCTATCGCAATCCCACCACCCAGGAAGGATTTGCTAAACGTTGGGGTCAAAAGCCCCACATGGTGGCTAGCTTCGCCGACGGAAGCAAAATTTCCTTCGAGCAAGCGATCGTTGCCAATGCCACAGGCATGAAAGTCGCCAAACGGGGAATGTTGGGATATGACTTCAGCGGTCATGTCGATGAAATGACCCAGTTATATGATGTTGAACAACTCAAAGAACTGGGCGGTATTGTCGATTATGTAGTTGGAGCAAAACCAGGCCCAGGCGTATATGTATTTGCCACTCACGACGACCCCAAGCAACGCCACTATCTCAACTTATATAAATTAGGCGAAGGCCCACTTTACAGCTTCTATACTCCTTATCACCTCTGTCATTTTGAAGTTCCCTTGTCCGTAGCGCGTGCTGTTTTATTTGGTGATGCCGTTATGTCTCCATTAGCAGGCCCGCTAGTAGATGTTGTCACCACCGCCAAAATCGACCTGAAAGCAGGAGAAACCTTAGATGGCATTGGCTACTACATGACCTACGGACAATGTGAAAATTCCGATATCGTCCAACAGCAAAATCTTCTACCAATGGGTTTAGCTGAAGGGTGCCGCCTCAAACGAGATATTTCTAAAGATCAAGTCCTCACTTATGAGGATGTAGAATTACCTGAAGGCAGACTTTGCGACCAACTACGAACTGAGCAAAACGCCTATTTCGCTCCAGAAAAAATCTTAGTAGCAGTTGGATAATATCGGTTCTCAAAACATTTGCCACCAATGAATTGGCTGTAGGGGTGTACAGCTGTACGCCCCTATATGTTTGTCGCCAGAATTTCATCAAGAGGATAGAAAGCTATACTGCGGGACACTAAAGTTGTTGATAGTAACTTGCTGGGGAGCGTTTAAACAAACCCGATCGAAACTTTAGGTCAAATTTCATGAAAATTGCTCTCGTCCATGATTATTTAACCCAGCGAGGTGGGGCAGAGCGTGTGTTTGAACTGCTTTGTAAGCGCTATCCTGAAGCAGATATTTTCACGTCTTTGTACGATCCCCAAAAAACTATCGATCTAGGCGATCGCATCGTTAATACAACCTTCTTGCAAAAGATTCCTGGTGCAGCAAAATATTTCAGGTCAATGGCTCCTCTATATTTTCCTGCCTTTCGTGCCTTGGATCTGCAAGACTACGATTTAATTATTAGTAGTAGCACCAGCTTCGCCAAAGCAGTGCGAAAAAATCCCAATGCCCACCACATTTGTTTTTGCCATAACGTCACCCGTTTCTTATGGGATACAGCAACTTATTTAAGAGAGTACGGGGACTATAGATATTTTGCTCCTTTAATCGAACAAGTATTTCAAGTCATGAGAAAGGTAGACTTGAAATATGCACAGGAGCCTGACCTTTACATTGCTAATTCTAGTGTTGTTGCCCGCCGAATTGAAAAGATTTATGGCAAAAAGGCAATGATGGTGAACTATCCAATTGATACTAGTAAATTTGTTTTTTCAGATATAAAAGATGAATATTATCTGGCCTCCGCCCGGATGATCAGTTATAAGCGACTTGATATAATAGTCGAAGCTTTTAATTGGTTGGGGTGGCGGCTATTAATATCTGGTGACGGGCCAGAACTAGCACGGTTAAAATCCAAAGCATTACAAAATATTGTGTTCTTGGGACACGTAAGTGATAGAACCCGCAAAGACTTGTTTTCCAAAGCCAAGTCTATTATTGTCGCAGCCTTAGAAGATTACGGATTAGTTCCAGTAGAAGCTAATGCAAGCGGTACACCAGTCATAGCTTATGGAGCGGGTGGAGTATTAGATACTCAAATACCAGGTGAAACAGGAGTCTTTTTCAAAAGACAAACACCCGAATCTCTACAAATTGCATTACAAGAAGCCAACGGCATTTCTTGGGATTACGATCGCATCCGTAATCATGCAGTAGCAAATTTTTCAGAAAATGCATTTTTTGGCAAGGTTGAGCAAATTATCAATCAATCTTGTAATGTGCAGCAATTATTCATTTGATTTCTGAATCTCTTTCCACTATCAGATTACCTACTTATTTGCTCTCTCCTCATTGGCGGTTCGTAAAAAAAATAGGTATTCTTCGGAGAATCTCTTAGCGTAAGTCTTGAAGACAAGGATATAAAAGTGGTTCAAAATAGTCTAAATCCTCACCTAGCTCTAGCTTCTGAAAGTGAACCAAGTTACGGGCAAATGTTTGCCGTATTTGTGCGGAGATTTCCTTGGTTCTTAGCAGTATTAATTAGTTCTATTGCTATTGCTAGCATAGTAACTGTAAAAACAAAGCCTACTTATAAAAGTTCTATGCAACTGCTAGTAGAACCTAACTATCAAGGTAAAACGGAAGGTGGTGCGGGGGTAGACAATCAGTTTACTGACTCTAACGTGGTCATAGATACTGCCACTCAGCTTAACTTGATGCAAGGTTCGGGACTCATCCAGAAAGCAGTTGATAAACTTCAGTCTAATTATCCAGATATAACTTCGGCTGAAATTAAAGCTTCTTTGGTCTTAACTCAAATCAGGAGCAAAGAAGATAATGTCGCTACTAAAATCTTTCAAGTTGAATATACCGCTGGCGATCCAGAAAAGACCCAAAAAGTTCTGGATGCAATTCGACAAGTTTATCTGGAATATAACAAACAACAACAAAGTTCGCGTTTACAAAAAGGTCTGCAAATCATCAGGGAACAGTTAAGTAAAGCCAGTGAAGAAGTAAACGCATCTGAGACAAATTTACAAAGGTTTCGCAGAAATCAGAACTTAATCGATCCAGAGTCACAGGCCAAAGCAATTGAAACAGCTTTAAACAATCTTTCCCAAGAAAGACAGACAACTCGCGCTCAGTATGGGGAAGCTTTAGCACGCCAAAAATCTTTAGAAGAACAACTTAACCGTTCTCCCCAAAATGCCCTAGTTGCTTCTCGTTTGAGTCAGTCTACTCGCTATCAAGGCTTACTAAACGAAATCCAAAAAAGCGAATTGGCATTAGCACAAGAACGCTTACGGTTTACAGATCAAACTCCGAGTGTGCAAAAGCTGAAAGAGCAGCTTCAGGGCCAGAAGGAATTATTGCAACAAGAGGTAGGAAGAACTTTAGGCGAAAAGTCTGCTGGTGCATTCACGAATGGAGACTCTCTTCTCGAAAAAGGACAGCTGGGCCAAATCGATCTCAGCCTTGCCGGTCAGTTAGTAGAAACGCAGACAACTATAGTTGCTTTAACTGCTCGCGATCAAACTTTGGCTCAGAAAGAAAACGAGCTACGTTTGGAAATCAAACGCTTCCCGCCTCTCTTGGCTTATTACAATCGGATGTTACCGCAGTTGCAATTTAGTCGTGAAAGATTAGAGCAGCTTTTAAGAGCAGAACAGCAATTAAGGCAAGAACTTTCCAAGGGTGGATTTAATTGGGAAGTAGTAGAAGATCCGCAAAAAGGCGCACAATTAGGCCCCAATCTCCAACAGAATTTACTGTTAGGTGCTGTAGTTGGGTTAATGTTAGGAGGCATTGCTGCCTTTATTCGGGAATCGGCTGATGATGCAGTTCACACTACTGCTGAATTAGAGAAGCAAATGGCCATGCCGTTGTTGGGAACAACTCCCAAGTTACCGCCAGCCAAACCCAGAGAATCAATGATCAAGTTGCCTTTTGGTAAGCCAGAAGTTCTCGCTCCTTGGACGATTCAGGTATTGCAATCTCCACCGCGTTGGGAATCACTGGATCTGATTTACAAAAACATTGAACTTTTAAATACTGTTACTAATTTAAAATCTTTGATGATTACCTCGGCTTTAGCGGATGAGGGTAAATCAGCTTTGGCGTTGGGTTTGGCAATGAGTGCTGCTCGTTTACACAAAAGGGTACTGCTGATTGATGCCAACTTACGCGATCCCAGTTTGCACCATCAGCTGAATCTTCCTAATGAGCAGGGACTTTCAACTTTATTGGCGAGTGATACAACTCTACCTAACCAAATTAGTCTTCAATACTCAGGTTCCGCCTACATCGATATTTTGACTGCTGGCCCCAAACCTGCCGACCCAGCTAATCTGTTGAGTTCCCCGCGGATGATGCAATTAATGGCAGCATTTGAGGAAAACTATGATTTGGTTCTGATAGATGCGCCCCCAGTTCTCGGTTTGGTGGATGCCATGCTTACCGCATCATCTTGTCGTAGTGTGATTATGGTGGCAAGCATTGGTATTGTGACGCGAAGTCAGCTTAATCAAGCGACAGCTATGCTGAGTAAGTTAAATCTGATTGGGGTTGTAGCTAATGGGGTATCAAACTCTAGTAGTAATTACGTACCTAATATCAAACAACAGCAATTAGCTCTACGTCAAGCTGTAGAAAAGTAGCTAGTACAGCTTGGCGGAATTCGGAATTCGGAATTCGTAATTCGTAATTACCATTACGTAAGTGTTTTAGACATTTCAAATGGGTGGCTTATTTCCGCCGTGCTGTACTAGTAGGGCTAGATGATAAATCCCCGACTTCCTAGAGAAGTTGGGGATTTTGCGTTTTGCATTTTTTCTCGTTTTTAGCCTCTGGTTAGAAATGCTGTTCATTGGGCTGCTGCTGTCAGTAAAAGAGGCGGAGCCTCAAGGACGGGCATTCCAAGTCTCAGATTGAGAACGAGGCAATCTGCTAAAAGCTGTTTATAGACTGGCTTTTAGCTTAAATTGACAGCAATGATTCATGAATTGCCTCTGCGTTTTGATGAACCAAATTGAATTTTGTTGCTATCGGGAAGAATTCAGTATATTTATGCTATCTTTATGATTTTTCAGAGAAATCACTGACTTTTTAAAGAATAAATAAAGAAGTTATTTGAGCGATCGCTATTTCTACAGAGTCTTATATTCTAGAGATTAAAGCACCTTCATAAAGGCTAGAAGACAAGAGCAGACTGGTTTTTCAAATCTATCGAGACAATGAACACCTCAGCGTAATTAAACGTAGATATAGATTCATGGGTAATTTCCCTCTACACTTCTCTACTGTCAGTAGTTTCCGGAAAATCAAGATTTGCCCATGAATGTTAATAGTAGCGGTGATTGCTACCTATGTAATTAGTATCTGTCTAATTTGTAAATCTCTACACCAGCAGAATTCTACGCAATACGTGCTTGGCTGAGTGGCAAATACTATAGCATATTTTTGGACTTACAACAAGATTCGGATTTGGGTCTTTGGCATTAATAGCCTTTGATAACGCCTCAGTAATTCACTCCTGTATAAACCCAAAGACATTATGACAACTTCAATAATTCCAACTCTAGAGAATTTATATGATGTAACCCAGTCACAGCAAGATAATCGTGGGTACTGCACACTCCTGTGGCGACGGGGTAAGCTTTTGGTGAAGCCGCTTGGAGGAGTGAAACAACCATATCTGGCTTCATTAGATAATAAGCGATCGCTAGTAGAATGCTTACAACATTCTCCAGTAAGTTTGGTCAGCATAGATCCAAAATTGGGTGAGACTTTGCTCAAATTTTGGGCAGATGCATGTGAAGCAGCTCAAAAACCAATATTCCTAAGCATACCCGCTGGCAAAAAACTTCCTAACCAACCCTTGAGACAATTGCAGCGAGTAATTGATTGGATTGCTGCTTTTATATTGCTGCTATTAGTAAGTCCAGTCATGTTGGGATTGATTGTATTAATGCAGGTTTACTCGCCAGGGTCACTTTTTTGTCATGAATGGCGTGTTGGAGAACGGGGTAAACTTTTTCAAGCGATCAGCTTTTGCACCCACAATAACACACCACTAGGGCGTTGGATGGGTAAATACAATCTCGACAATCTGCCACAGTTATTTAACGTGCTACGGGGTGATATGAGTTTAACCGGATCTCGTTGTTGGACTTTGGAAGATGCAGTACAGCTAAATAAATTACCAGAAATTACAGCTTCCTGGGAAGTAGAGGCACAATCTCATCTGTTACATCTGGATAGCCAAACTCTGTAATTTATCGGTGCGGTAATTGATGATTTCATTTATCGCACTGAGGCTCAGAAAAATTATTTATGTAGCATACGATTCTAGATAATTAGTTTTCCAAATGCGATAAATTGTATCTCTACATCAGGGTTTTGTTGCTCATTCTGAACTGTATCGATCTATAGAGGTCTATCTACCTTGCCAAACTACTATGATAAAATTCATGAATTTACAGCTTCCTCAACCACTCAGTAATCTGCTCAAAGCTAGCAGCTTTTGGCAGGACAACTATTTGATATTGCGAGAATTTAAACACTTTCGCAAAATTGCAATTTTAGCTCTGGGTTTCTCAATTTTGGCGGCAACTTTTGAAGGTGTAAGTATTGGTTTCTTACTTTCCTTCTTACAAAGCTTAACTAGCCCCAATGCTCAACCCGTCCAAACAGGAATAGAATGGTTCGATCTTTGGATTTTGGGAGCCAAGACATCAGCAATTAATCGTTTATATCGCGTATCTTTGCTGATTTTATTGAGTACTTGGTTACGTGCCACCTTCAATTATTTTTCTCAAGTTTATACTGAATTATCTCAACTACATCTTGCCGATCGCTTACGCAAGCAAATTTTTGAACAGTTACAATCCTTATCGCTAAGTTACTTTAGTAAAACTCGTTCTGGCGAACTAATTAACACAATTACCACCGAGATTGAAAGGATCAGACAAGGTTTTAGTGGCGGAGCTTTTTTAGTAACTAGAGGACTAACAACCTTTGTCTACTTAATATCAATGTTTTTGATCTCATGGCAATTGACGATAATCTCAGCATTACTATTTACACTTTTAGGTGTAGGGTTGTCAAATCTGAATGCCAGAGTCAGAGAATCGAGTTTTGGCATGACAACTGCTAATGCTAATTTTACATCAACAGCCATCGAATTTATTAATGGGATTCGTACTGTTCATTCTTGTGGTACTCAAGAATTTGAGCGTCAGCGTTACTATAAAGCTAGCGATAAGGTAATAAGTAGCACAACAAAAGTTGTATTTACCTGGACACTTGTGAAGCCAATTGCCGAAGCGGTAGCGACTACGGTATTGATCGGAATGATTATTTTGGCATTCACTAGTCTTGTCACTAATGGAACGCTACAAGTTGCTTCTTTGCTAACCTTTTTCTTTGTACTATTCCGCTTTATCCCATTTGTTCAAGATATTAATGGCACGAGAGCATATCTTAGCACTTTACATGGTTCAGCAGACAATATTAAAAATCTGTTGAAAAGTGATGAAAAGTATTACTTTCAAAATGGCAGAGTTGAGTTTAAGGGATTAAACAGGTCAATAGATTTAGTATCTGTGGATTTTGGCTATGATGATGAAAATCTAGTACTGCATAATATTACCCTGACTATTGAAAAGGGAAAGATGACAGCATTAGTCGGATCGTCTGGCGCTGGTAAAACAACCCTTGCTGATTTGATTCCCCGATTTTATAATGCTACAGATGGATATCTTTTCATTGATGAAATCGATATCCGGCAGTTTGAAATTAACTCTCTACGTCGCAAAATAGCTGTCGTCAGTCAAGATACCTTCATCTTCAATACTAATGTTTGGCAGAATATTTCTTACGGCACTCCAGAGGCGACGAATGAGGAAATTCAAGAAGCTGCTAAACTAGCGAATGCACTAGAATTTATTTTGGAAATGCCCGAAGGTTTTGATACCCAATTAGGAGATCGGGGTGTTAGGTTATCTGGAGGACAAAGACAGCGAATTGCTATTGCACGAGCCTTACTGCGGAACCCAGAAATTTTGATTTTGGATGAAGCAACTAGTGCCTTAGATTCGCTATCTGAGCGCTTAATTCAAGATTCATTAGAAAAGCTATCTGTTGGTAAAACAGTAATTGCGATCGCTCACCGTCTTTCTACTATTTCTAAAGCAGATAAAGTTGTAGTTTTAGAACAGGGACGGATAGTAGAGCAAGGTAAGTATCAAGAACTGTTGGAACTAAAAGGCAAGCTTTGGAAATATCATCAAATGCAGTATGAACTAAGGCAGCCAGATTAGAAACAACATCCAATTACAAAACACTTACAACATATTTATCGGCTGTAAATCTCTACAGCCGTAAACTACTAAATATGTATCAGTAGTTTTGCAAAATTGTAAATTATTAAAATTAGTCCTATATACTTAAAAGTCATAGAAAGTATGTCCCAGGGAATATTTGACAAAGACCTAATTTATCAATGCTCAAGTTTCGGTGTCGGTGGGAGCGGAGGTGTTGAAACTTATTTAGCTTCTTTGTTTAAACATCGACCACATGATGTTAGCGATCGCGTGATAAAATCACTTAAAAATATCGATCAAAGACAGTTCAAACTGCTGCACATACACAGTCCAGATTTGCTATTGCAGCTTACAGGCGAATGTCCTGCTATCTTCAGCGTTCATAATCACTCATTTTACTGCCCTAGTGGCACAAAGTATTTAGCAGAGCAACGGACAATCTGCGATCGCAACTTCTCTTACTTAGGATGTACCTGGGGTAAATTAGTCGATAAATGTGGTAGCCGTAGACCTTTAAGAACTATTAGAGAACTTCAAACCACTCATCAGTTTTTAGATGTCTTGAAAAGGCTAAAAATTACTTTCATTGCCAATAGCGAATATGTACGGCAAGAGTTAATTCAAAACGGTGTATCCCCTGAACAAGTTATAACGCTACATTGTGGAATTTCTATACCAGAAACAGCAAGTTCACCCCTAAGCTTGGAAGTACATCAAAATCATCGAATTTTGTTTGCTGGAAGAATTGTTTCTGATAAAGGTCTGGAATGGTTACTGAAAACCTTAATACATACAGACCCGAAAATTCAACTCGATATTGCAGGTGAAGGTTGGGAAAGACCACGGTTAGAAAAGTTAGCAACTACACTCGGATTGAATCAGCGAATCACTTGGCATGGTTGGTGCGATTCGGATCAATTAGATAAACTTTATCAACAGTGTTTTGCAGTCATCTTTCCCAGCGTTTGGCCTGAACCTGCCGGTCTTGTAACTCTGGAAGCATACTCTCGTTGTCGACCTGTAATTGGTAGTGCAGTTGGAGGGATTCCAGAACATTTACGAGATGGAGAAACGGGTATTCTTGTTCCAAGCAATAATATCCAAAAGCTGGCTGATGCTATTAATGAATTGTCTAGAGATTATCAAAAAAGCCGATATATGGGTGAGCAAGGTCATACTTTATTGATGAAGGAATTTACAATGGCTGCTCATGTCAATAATCTCCGAACAATTTATGCAAAAAAAATAGCTGAATTCTCTTCCCAAGCCAACAAAGTATATAGTATCTCTCCAGCTAAATAAGCTGAATTAGATAGTACATCTTTTACTTAGAAAATATAAAGTGAGAAAAATATGTCATTACATCAAGAATCTCAACAACCTTTAGTCAGCGTTGTTATCCCCACCTATAATCGACCACACTATCTCAAGCAAGCGATCGCAAGTGCGATAAAACAAACTTATCAAAATATTGAAATTATTATTTCTGATAATTGTAGTTCCGAAAATCCCCAAGCAATTGTCGCATCTTTTGGTGATTCACGCATTAAATTTTGGCAGCATCCGCAAAATGTGGGGATGTTAGCTAATCAGCAGTATGGCTTTAACATAGCGCAAGGTAAATATGTTGCTAGTCTCCATGACGATGATATTTGGAATGAAGACTTTTTAGCAAAGCTTGTACCACCACTAGAAGCAAATTCTGATTTGATTCTCGCTTTTTCTGACCAATATATTATAGATGCTAATGGCATAATTAATCATGCTGGTACTGAAGAAAATACACGCGCTTACAAGCGAGACAAACTCGCCAAAGGAATTTATAAACCTTTTTCCAAAATTGGGTTAGTAGATAAAAGTATACCTACTGCTGCATCTTGCGTGATTCGGAATAATTTGGTGGATTGGTATAGTATTCCCTCAGAAGTTGCTGGGATGTGGGATTTATATTTAACCTATCTATTTTGTATATCTGGTTATGGCGCTTACTATTGTCCAGAAAGATTGACGCAATATCGTGCCCATGAACAAACTGATACTATGCTCAGTGGTAGTCGAGATGTACAAGCAAAAATTCGCAAAGCGAAAAGCGAAATGTTTTGCTATCAAGTATTTATGGAAGATCCTCGACTACAGGAATTTAGAACTCATTTTCAACAGAAATGGTTAGAAGCTAATACTACTTTGGGAATTGGTTTGCTACGAAGCGAACAGATAGCCGCAGCACGTCCTTATTTTTGGCAAGCGCTGAATCAACAAAAATTTAATGTGCGAACTATGGCAGCACTTAGTCTTAGTTTTACGCCGCGATTTTTAACAAGTAAGTTAATAGGAATATCGAAATAATATCTCAATATCTCTGAGTTGAGGAATTTATTTTACCCCACCCTAACCCTCCCCTTGTAAAGGGGAGGGAACAAGATTCTCTTGTTTCCCCCCTTTATAAGGGGGGATTAAGGGGGGTAATTCGACTTGTGTGTACACCGTAGGCCCTTCCCAACGGGAGAGGTGATTCAAGGATTTTATCCTTAAGGAAGTAGTGTATGAAACTTTGTATTGTTACTCATAAAATCAAAAAAGGTGATGGTCAGGGGCGGGTAAACTATGAGGTTGCTAAAGAAGCAATACGTCGCGGTCATCAATTGACATTATTAGCTAGTGAAGTCGCACCAGAACTAGAAGACAATAGCCAAGTTAATTGGATTAAAATTCCAGTCAAAGGCTATCCTACAGAATTTTTACGTAATTTTATCTTTGCCCAAAAAAGCGCAGATTGGTTGCGTAAGCATCGCTCTGACATTGATTTAGTTAAAGTCAATGGTGCAATTAATCTGGCTGCGGCTGATGTGAATGCTGTACATTTTGTCCACAGTTCATGGTTGCGATCGCCTGTTCATATTTCTCGCAACCGCCGCGATTTATATGGTTTCTACCAGTGGCTATTTACGGCTTTTAATGCCCGTTGGGAAAAACAAGCTTTCCAAAAAGCGCAGGTTGTGGTGGCTGTATCTGAAAAGGTAGCCCAAGAATTAGTCAATATTGGTGTACCGCGTTCTCGGATTAAAGTAATTGTCAATGGCGTTGACTTAGAAGAGTTTACCCCTGGTGAAAGCAATCGCCAAAAATTAGGTTTACCGGAGAATGTCACCCTAGCCCTCTTTGCTGGAGACATCCGCACACCTAGAAAGAATTTAGATACAGTCCTACACGCCTTGGTAAAAGTACCCGACTTACATTTGGCGGTGGTAGGTCATATCGAAGGTAGTCCCTTCCCACAACTAGCGGCATCCTTGGGATTAAGCGATCGCGTGCATTTTGTCGGATTTCGCCGTGATATCCCCGAAATTATGCGGTCAGTAGATTTATTTATTTTTCCTTCCCGATATGAAGCTTGTAGCCTCGTATTGTTAGAAGCACTTTCTTCAGGACTACCAGTAATTACTGCCACAGCTACCGGGGGTGCAGAGTTGGTGACACCAGAATGTGGCATCGTCTTAACCGACTCAAATGATATCGATGCTTTGGCTGTGGCGATGATGTCCTTGGTAAGTGTAGATATGCTCATGCAGCAAATGAGTCAAGCTGCTCGTTCTGTGGCAGAACAACACAGCTGGACTACTATGGCACAAACTTATGTGGATTTATTCGAGGAGTTAAGCAAGAATGCGGAACACCGTTCTGATACCGACTTATCGCCGTCCACAAGACCTCTCACGCTGCCTTTTGGCGCTACAAGAGCAAACTAAACCAGTCGATCAGGTGATAGTGGTTGTCCGCGATACGGATGCAGAAACTTGGCAATTTCTGGCGCAATACACAGCGCACAATTTGCCACTGCATCCCGTGAAAGTGACACAACCGGGGGTAGTAGCAGCTCTCAACGCCGGATTAGCAGCAGTGGAGGGCGATATTGTTTCCATTACTGATGATGATGCCGCACCCCACCCTGATTGGTTAGAGCGGATTGCAGCTTACTTTACCTGCGATCGTCGCCTCGGCGGTCTGGGAGGGCGTGATTGGATATACCACGGCAGCAAATTAGAAGACGAATCCCGCCCAGTAGTAGGACAGTTGCAATGGTTTGGGCGAGTCATTGGCAACCATCACCTGGGAGTGGGAGAACCCCGCGAAGTCGATATTCTCAAGGGCGTGAACATGAGTTTTCGTACCCAAGCTATCGGACAACTACGCTTTGACGAGCGGATGCGTGGTACTGGAGCGCAGGTACACTTTGAAATGGCATTCACCCTGGCATTAAAGCGGGCTGGTTGGAAGATAATTTACGATCCTAGCGTTGCTGTAGATCATTATCCAGCACAACGTTTTGATGAAGATCAGCGAAATAACTTTAATGAAATTGCCTTTATTAATTTAGTCCATAATGAAACCTTAGTTTTACTAGAGCATTTACCATTTATTCGCCGGATTGCATTTTTGTTCTGGGCAATATTTGTGGGTACTTGCGATAGTTTGGGCTTAGTACAATGGCTGAGATTTTTACCTAGTCAAGGGCAGTTGGCAGGGAAAAAGTTATTAGCATCTTGGCGTGGGCGTTGGCAGGGATATAAACAATTCGTAATTCGTAATTCGTAATTCGTAATTAAAACAGCCAAGTTGAAATTGATGGGTAAACAAGTTCGTAGTAAGGACTTTAGTCCTTATTTTCTAAGCACTAAAGTGCTTACTACAAACCTCAGAATCTAAAATTGAATGAATTCTAGACAGATACTTTTCAATAGTTTTTTACAAGAAAACTATTCTCCCGAAGAGCGATCGCTACAGGGTTGGATGGCGATCGCAGGCTTTATATTACTAACTGTAGTTTGCTATTTTGGTGGTGTTACTGCCGGATTGCGCCTAATTTACCCGGCGACAGCCTTAGTCGTAGGCTTATTTTTATACTTGCGGCATCCCATTCTCTACATTGGCTTTACCTGGTGGATTTGGTTTCTCACACCCTTAGCGACTCGCTTAGTTGATTATCGGGTAGGGTGGGATGCTAGCCGTCAAATGCTCATAGCACCCTACTTAGTGGTGTTTATTACCATAGCAACATTTTTGCGACACTTTCCCCGCGCTTCTCGCCAAGGGGGTTTGCCGTTTGTTTTGGCTTTTATTGGAGTTTTCTATGGCTTTCTCATCGGTCTAATTTACAACGCACCTATCCCTGTAGCACGCGGATTGATGGATTGGCTCAGTCCGATTATTTTCGCTTTTCACTTATTTATCAACTGGCGAGATTATCCCAGCTATCGCCAGAACATTCAGCGAACATTTCTCTGGTGTGTGTTGATTTTAGGAACTTATGGCGTATATCAATTTGTGGTAGCTCCTGAGTGGGATAGGTACTGGCTCATACAATCTAAATTATTTATGAGTTCTGGAAACCCTGTACCTTTTGGGATGCGCGTCTGGAGTACATTACACTCAGTCGGCCCCTTTGGTTCTGTTATGCAGGCTGGGTTACTGTTGTTATTTACGAGTTCAGGAAACTTAATTTTTCCGGCTTCAGCTGTTGGTTACTTATCTTTTCTATTGACACAAGCACGTACTAATTGGGGAGGCTGGTTATTTGGAATAATTATGATTATGGGTTCAGTCAAAGCCAAAATTCAAATGCGCTTAATTACCATAATTGTGGTCATGGCTATTTGTGTTGTGCCATTGACAACTATCGAACCAATTGCTGGAGTAGTAGCAGCACGTTTTGAAACTTTTTCTAATATTCAAGAAGATGGCAGCTTTAAAGATAGATCGGGAACTTATGATAGAAATCTCGGTTTAGCCCTTTCTAATGCTCTAGGTAACGGTTTAGGAAATATTTGGAAGGTCAACGAAAAAACTGGTCAAATTGAAGTAGTGGTAATTGATAGTGGCATTTTAGATATGTTTTTCACCCTTGGTTGGTTTGGAGGCATATTTTATATGGGTGGATTAATCTTTTTGATTATTACTGTTAGCAGCTATGGTGAAGGTCGTTTCGATAGTTTTGTCAGTGCTGCCCGCGCCATTGGGATCAGTGCCGCTTCACAGTTAGTTATCGGTAGCGGGATGTTGAGCGTATCAGGGATGATTCTTTGGGGATTTTTAGCTATGGCTATGGCAGGGCATAAGTACTATAGCAATCCTCAGACGCTCTCCAATATTCCTAACTTTTCTAATAAATCGAGAATCTCATAAATCTTATAACTTAAATAGGACTGATATAGATTATGAAAGTAATTATTGTCATGCCACTGGCCGAACAACGAGGCGGTGGTGAAATGATGCTTTGGGATTTGGTGCAGCAGGGACGTAATGCTGGTGTTGAGTGGCTGGTGATATTTTTAGAAGACGGCCCGATGGTCGCACAAGTAAAGTCTCTCGGTATTGATGCGCGAGTTGTAGAAAGTGGACGTTTACGCCAAATCCACCGTTTTATTGGCGCTGTTTTGCGGATTGCTGCGATCGCACGCCGCGAACGTGCAGATATAATTGTCAATTGGATGTGGATTACGCATATATCTGGAGGTTTGGCAGCAATGTTGGCAGGCTTGCCTGCTGTGTGGTATCAACTAGAAGTACCTAGTGATAAAACTTGGTTGGTGCGACTGGCAACTTTAATTCCAGCCCGTGCAATTATTACTCTTTCACAAGATGGCAAGCAAGCGCAGGCAGAGATTTGGCCCCACAGACCAACACCTTTGGTTTATCCTGGTGTCGCATTAGACCGATTTGAGCCTAATACTTTACCAACTCCAGAAGAAGCACGGCGGAAATTAGGTTTACCTTTACACGGGCCATTGATTGGAATTGTGGGACGATTGCAACGATGGAAGGGAATGCACGTATTGGTGCAAGCGATGCCCAAAATTTTACAGAAGTATCCTGATGCCCATTGTGTAGTGGTTGGCGGTAAGCACGATTTGGAACCGGATTATGAGGACTTCTTAAAAGCCGAAATCGCCGCTTTAGGCTTGAAAGACCAAGTAATTATGGCTGGACTACAACGCAATATCCCGGAATGGGTGCAGGCGATGGATGTATTTGTTCATGCATCAGATAAAGAGCCGTTTGGGATTGTGATTATTGAGGCGATGGCGCTGGGTAAACCTGTAATTGCTGGCAGTGCAGGCGGCCCGACAGAGATTATTACCGATGGCATGAATGGACTATTAACACCTTACGGCGATGCGGATAAATTAGCGATCGCAATTCTCCGCTATCTTGACGAGCAAGAATTTGCCCGAAGTGCGGGAGTCGCTGCTAGACAACGCGCCCTCGATTTCTCAACGCAGAATTATGCCCAAAATTTTATTAATGCAATTCGTTCTGTAATGCCTAGTCCTCTATCACAGAAGTTTTAATAGGTTTGTAGTAAGCACTTTAGTGCTTAAAAATCCAGGACTAAAGTCCTTACTACAAAAGCATTTACGCCTCATAATTCAATACGGTTCAGTTAAGTATTTCTTCTTTCTCTTTGCGTCCTTTGCGTCCTTCGCGGTTCGTTAAAAAAATTGACTTCGACAAAGAGCTTTAGCCTTAACTGAACCGTATTACCTCATAATTAATACCCTCTATGCATCTGCGCAATATAAAAAATATTTATGCAAAAGGAATTAAATCAATGTTGATTGATAGCCGCAAATTGCCAATAGATGAAATTATCAATACTGAAGTTTGTATAGTTGGTGCTGGCCCAGCAGGAATTACACTTGCACGAGAATTAATTGGGCAAGATTTTCGAGTCTGCTTACTAGAAAGTGGTGATTTGGAATTTAATCAAGAAACTGCATCTCTTGGTGAAGGCGAAACCGTTGGAGATCCTTTTCCGCCACTGCAAGATATGCGTCATCGTCAATTTGGTGGGATGGCTAATGTCTGGAATATTGAAATTAATAAAAATCAACTTGGTCTGAGGCACGTACCGTTAGACGCAATAGATTTTGAAAAACGAGATTGGATTCCATACAGTGGCTGGCCTTTTAGTAAATCTTACCTGAATCCATTTTATGAGCGCGCTCAAGCAGTCTGTAAACTCGGTTCTTTTGCTTATGAAGCTGAGGCTTGGGAAAATGCTCAATCTCCTCGGACACATTTCACAAGTGACCGAGTTACTACCAGTATGTTTCAGTTTGGCCCACGCGATATTTTCACCAATGAATATCGCCATCAAATCAATCAATCTCCTAATATAACTACATTCCTCAACGCCAATGTGGTAGAAATTGAGGCAGACGAAACAACCCAAACAGTGAAACGCGTGCAAGTTGCTTGTTTATCTGGTAAGAAATTTTGGGTTGTTGCAAAAGTATTTATTTTAGCCGCAGGTGGGATTGAAAACGCGCGTTTATTATTACTATCAAACAGAATTCAAAAGAATGGATTAGGCAACCAACATAATTTAGTGGGTAGATTCTTCATGGATCATCCATTTATCCGTTGTGGTATGCTTGTTCCGCAAAATCGCAAAATCTTTAATTCGATGGCTTTGTATGACTTACGCCGCGTGAATAATGTCACAGTCATGGGTAAATTTGCTCTGACGGAACAAGTGATGCGCCGGGAGAAATTACTAAATATGACCGCGTTGTTATATCCCAGAGATGAAAGGTATAGATCGGCTGCAAAGGCTTCTGCAAAAATTTTGTTCTCTTCAGTTCGACAAAGACAGTTACCTAAAAATATTTTTCAACATTTGCAAAATGTCATGACGAATATTGATGATTTAGTAGCTGATTGGTATAAATATAATCTCAAAAAAGAATATTTATTCCCTGATTTGAGTCATGGAGGATGGTCTGAGCGTGAAGGTAATGAACAGAAATATATAAAGTTTGAAGTTCTCAGCCAAACTGAACAAACCCCAAATCCAAATAATCGAGTGACACTCAGCGATCAACTAGATAAGCTGGGTTGTCCGCAAGCAAAATTAACTAATTATTGGAGCGAAACAGATATTTGCAGTGTGAAGCGATCGCAGCTAGTATTTGCACAAGAGTTTGCGAGCGCCGGACTGGGTGAGTTGCAGATTGAATTGGATGGAGATCGTCCAGTTGCTTCTCTTAGTACTCATCATAATATGGGTACAACGCGTATGCATCACGACCCAAAACAAGGAGTAGTCGATGCAAATTGTCAAGTACACGGCATCTCTAATTTATTTATGGCAGGTAGCTCTGTTTTCCCTACAGGAGGCTATGCTAATCCGACGCTTACCATTATTGCGTTGGCAATTCGATTAGCTGATCATCTGAAAGCTGAATTGTCTCACTAAGTATAACTTTGTGTAAAATTGTCATGTATGTAGCGATCGCCTGAGCTACATCCTTGGCTAAAGACGCGATGAATCGCGTCTCTACAAATGGTCTATTTGTCGCATTCTTTTTTCAAATTGGTATTACTTGCCTTTTACCGAATGTTGCACCAGCCAGAAATGTAAGCCTACCATTAGAAACGCTAATGGCAGCA
Organism: Nostoc sp.; assembly: GCF_036918015.1. Taxonomy (GTDB): domain Bacteria; phylum Cyanobacteriota; class Cyanobacteriia; order Cyanobacteriales; family Nostocaceae; genus Nostoc. The sequence goes on along the minus strand of NZ_JBALEO010000091.1, from coordinate 93,262 downwards.
TCAACATTGGGATGATTTCTAAACTTGTCCAACTTGCAACCCAACCGGCTCCAGTGGGTATGATCGCTGCCCCCAAACTGGCGGCACTAGTGGCAATGCTAACAGCCGCAGGAACATGGGGGTCTGGCAATCGTTGAGGGATTAACCAAATGGTTGCAGGAAAGATGGCTGCCAACCCGAAGCCAATTAACGGTAAGCTAATCCATTGATCTGGCAGTTGCCACCAAGCAAGCAATCCAATTATTACAAGACTGAGCGACATACTGATTGTGCGGACTGCCCCAAGCGATCGCAAGAAATAACCTAAGATGAAACGTCCCAATGTTAATCCCAGCCAGTAGGCACTAACGCTGTAACCAGCAATTAGCGCGGGAGTGTGACGAGCGACAGACTGCACAGTGTATGCCCAGTTGCCGATACAGGCTTCAGTACCAACATAAACCAGCAAAAGTAGTCCAGTTAGCAGTACTATCGGAGTTTGCAGCGCTCTGCCCAGATTTTCTAACGCAGTTGTCTTTGATGGCAATACCCGTACTGTCATTGGCGTGTAGTTGAAGATGATGATGCCCAGCACGCTCACAATTAATAGGCTGACAATCCCGGCTAATACCCCATAAACTTGTCGCCAGTTCATGCCAACCGCTAATAAAGTAGTAGCGATCGCAGGGCCCGAAAGTGCGCCAATACCATAGAAAGCATGGAGCAAACCAATCAAATTGGCACTGCGGGAATCTTGCACAATGTAGGTGTTAATGCCTGCATCAATCAACCCAATGCCCAATCCCAACGCCGATCCAGCGGCAACCATGAGATACCAGGAAGGTGAGATGGCATAGATTGTCAGTGCCATCGTCAGCGCACCCGCAGCAATCAACAGCATTCGCGCTAACCCCAGCCGACTACTCACCAGACTGCTGGTGAATGCGGCCAGAATGTAGCCGCTAATTTGACTGAGAAACAGCAGGGTGACGGTTGCTGGAGTCAGGTTATAGGTAGAGAGAATCGAGGGTAGAAGAACTCCTAATCCTGCTTCAGCGATGCCAATGGCAATAAAGGCATAGAAAGCGATCGCCAAACCTATCCACAGAGGCGGTAAGGTGCGTTGATAGTCTGTCATTGGCTGGAATGTCTCTGGACTGCTAAGTTTAAGGGAGCCATTGTAATCCCTTATTCTGTAGTTTCTGCTCGATCTGCTGCATTTCCTGGATAGTTTCTCCAGTCACGATCGCATAAATTTCGGTGTAAATTTTTCCGTATTTGACCCTCTCTAAAGCCGACAGAACGATTAAGTCCTTGCGATCTAGTTCTGGTTTTAAAGTCACTAAAATTGAATCTAACGTTCCTTCCATGCGGTAGCTACTAGAATATTTAGCAACTTCCTTTCCCAGTCCCAGTAGGGTATGGCGCTGCAAGCACAACGGAGTCGATCCATTGACTCGGAAATTGGCATCGATTGCATAAAACTCCCCGTCCCGATCTTCCAGCACATCGAACCCAATTACGCCGAAATAACCATGTTTGTAAGCATACTCACCAATGGCGGCAATCATCTCAAAGAACTTGCTCATGTCAGTGTTACGGTAGTCAATCAGTCCTCCTAAATAGTTACCTTCTGGAGTGACGAGTTGGCTGGTAGTGCCAATGAGGGTTATCTCTCCCGTTTTGTTGACATAAAACTGTACGCAGTAATTCTGCACTTCATTCTTAACGAACTCCGAGACAATAATCCTATCGAGTAACTTAATATCCAGATATTTCTTGATTTCTTCAAGACAGTAGTTCAGATCGCTGAGGCTTTTGATGATATAAGTGCCTTCCCCTGAGAGTCCGTGGGACGTTTTAATTAAGTAGGGAAATTGTGGTAACTGAATATCTTCTAGACTACAGGTGTGTAAATTGTAACTCTCGTATTTTGGACATTGCACCCCCAGTTCGGCTAGGGTTACTTTGCTGAGTAAACGGTAATGAGTGTCTGAATCAATAGCGTGTTTTTCAGGTTTTAGACGATCGAAAGGAAATAGAGTGATGAGTTTATCAAAGCGTTCGCTGTGGCTGAGATCGTCCAAATAAGTTAAGCGATCCATTATCAACCTATTGGAGTAGCTGAAGCCGAAATGCTCTTGCCAGTATGCAAGCAGCGACTTTGGCGGCGGATTAATCATAATTCCTGGAATGCGATCGCCTAATACAGCTAAAATTTTCCAAGGTTCCTTTTGGCAAATCTTGTCAAAGGAGGTTTTGGTGGCTTCACTACTGCCATCTTGAATAAAATATTTTTCCAGGTTGGGATAAGCAGCCCAACTAGCAGTTGCAGGGTAATTTAGAATAAACCCATAAGATGCATCTGTGATATCTTGAGCAAACAGATCGGAAAGAGAACTCCCTTGAAAGTATTGAAAGTTATATTGTGAGTTCATTTAGCCCTCCCATAAACCGCACCCTTAAACAGTTGCACAGATACATTTTCTGTCTGCACTCCTGCCAGCAGCATCCAATCTTGGTCAAAGACAATTTCTTTAGTAATTGCAGCTAAGGCTTCAATAAATTTCGACAAAATGAATCTATCTTTTGGTTGACTTTGTTTAAAAAATAGTTGTAATTGTTTTGTTTTACTAGATTTTCTACCCTGAAGATTGCCATATTTTGTTTGCATAAAGCTAATATATGATAATTGGCTTTTATTTATATATCTTACTTATCTTTTAAGTAACTCTATCAAACGAAAGAAGTAAATTAGTTTATTTATTATCTGATTATTGTAGAGACGGCGATTCATCGCGTCTCTTGCCTTAACCGAAATTATTTAGCAGACACCTAATCTAAAACCCCCATACCTTAGATGTACAGGGGTTATTTCAGCTTGCGCGGAATGGTTCAAGGAAAAGGTTAACTTGTATTTCATCCAATTGGAAACTTAAACATGGCCATAGACAAAACTATGCTTATTCAGGATAATCTACTCCGGTTAATACCCCCAATTGTAAATTAACAGCACTGATGTAGTCTTGATTGTTTAAAACTTGTGCTGGTAATTTTTTAGCATTGATCGCAGCTTTGACTAAATCTTTCGCAGTAATATTTCCGCGTTGACCTTTAGAAATCAAAGTTCCTCCACTAGGAACTCCTTGCTGTTTAAAACCACCTTGGTAAGCAAGATTAACAAGATTAAACGGCTGAATATAGCTGACATTGCTGGAATTACTGCCTAATGCATCAGAATTAACTGCTGTGTTTATTGATTTCTCACTAGTGGCATTAGTACTTGTATTCTTGTTCGCGCCTGTTTGAGCGCTAGCGATGCCAGATGTGAAGGCAAGAGAAGCAACGATCGCTGTAGAAGTTATCAATGTTGTTAATTTCATAACATACTCCTTAACAAGACTAAAGTAGAATCAATAGTTTCTACTAATATATTAATCTTATTTATAAAAATAAAACTCATACAACTGGCTCACCCAAACGGTTGAATTGTTTCTCATCCCAATGAATGACTTGTATACCACCTTCTCGTTCTGGCATATTGATACCAGTAAATCTCACAACTCAACGATAAAACTGTCTCGGAGATGAAAGTCAGCCTCCGCGCCTCGATGAGTTAACGCCCAGTAAGTAATATCACTATTTCTGTGGTTAATAACTGTAGTAATGGCAACTTGAATTTCTTGTTCTGCCGAGACAATTTTATCCAAATCAACATTTAAAGCCAGTTCTAGACTATCAACTTGATTCTGAACACTAAATGGTAGCTTTTTAAAAGCTGTTTCCTCTTGCATCCCTTGACGATACCCTTCAAAACGATAGATATTCCAGTGTCCGGCGGGGGAGAGGTTAAATTCCCAATACCGTGCAGAATCTTTGATGCCAAGAAAGAACTCAAAACAAGTGTCTTCCCATAATTCGTACTTGCGTGATGGTGCATTTGATGGTGGAACAATTGCAATTTCTTTTAAATCGCCTCCAAGGTTGTAGCAGATGGTAAGTTGATTAGCATTTCGGAAAATATTGCCTGTAATTTTCAAATGAGGAAAGGACTCGGTAGAAGGGAAAGGTTGCAGAGAAAATGTCTGGTTGTTCATTTCATATCTTGGATAATTTTGCGAATCTGCGTTTCTTGAGATTCAATACTTTCAGTCAGCTTAAACTGGACGATCGCTCTTGCTAAATTATGTTCTGGGTGCTTAACTTTAAAGTAGACATTCCCTGCTAAATAATCAGCAAAAAATCTCAGTCCTAGTTCAAAAGTAATTAGACGGATGGCATCATAGATGTATGCATAATCATTCTCGGTCAGAAATGCCTTAGCCACAGCAAGATAACCTTGGAGGATTTCTTGACACAGATCGGTATCGAAATAAATACTTTCCCAATTCTCGGTTTCTTCACCAGCCGGATTGCAACCCGATCGCAGGCAATCACCAATATCGTAATGTACCAGACCGGGTTTCAAGGTGTCCAGGTCGATGACGCTAACGGCTTGCTGGGTAACAATGTCAAACATCACGTTATTGATTTTTGGATCGCCGTGCATCAGACGCAGGGGTAGCTTGCCTTCAGCTTTGGCATTTTCTAGGATATGTGCAAAGGTTTGGCGATCGCTAACAAACTGTAAACAATAATTAACTTCAGAAGATTGACTCACACTAGTTTTCGCCAAAACTTCCTCGTAATGCTGGAGATAAAACGGTGTAATATGGAAGCCTTCAAGGGTGTCAGCAAGTTTTTCTGCTGGCAAATCGCTGATTAGATTGTGGAACATCCCCAAGGCATAACCGATTTCTTTGGCGTGTGAGCGATCGCGCATACTATCAAAAGACTGGGAGCCTTCAATAAAGCTGATTGCCCGCCAAAATGAGCCGTCTGCATCCTTCCAGTGGTCTTGAGCGTTTTTGGTCAACAGTACGCGTGGCACTTCCCAGCGACGATTCAGGGGTGTATCCTGCAACCTTTTTTGAACGTGTTCAGTTAAGGTACACATATTCTGCATAATCAGTTCTGGCTGACGAAACACTTGCGTGTTGATGCGTTGCAAGACAAAATGTTGTTCTTTTGAGGAATCTAGAGTTGCTAAAAAGGTGTCATTGATATTACCACTGCCCAATGCTTTAACGTCTATAACCTTCCCCAGTTGGGCGAATTGGTTAGCGATCGCCACCAGATTCCGGGTATCCTGTGTATTAAATTCTTTTATCATCTGTTTGACCTGTACTACTCCTGACTTTTCACGGTATCTGGAAAACCTCTCTCTAAATCTCTCTCCTAAAAGGAGAGAGACTTTGAATATTCCCCCTTCCCTCGTAGGGAAGGGGGTTAGGGGGTTAGGTTTTTCGTGGCTTTTCCACATAACGTGAAAAGTCAGGTACTACTCCTCACGTACATTGCACGAAAGCAATAGGGGATATCGTAGCGCAAGTATCAAGATAATTCGTAAATCGTAATACTTCGGCTACGCTCAGTACAAGTTCGTAATTCGTAATTGATTACCGAATTGTCAATTATGAATTTTTAAAAGTACTACAGCAATTCTGAATCCATTCGTGAAAAACAAGATCCCCGACTTTTTTGAAAAGTCGGGGATCTGCGGGTTGCAATTCTCGTCAACCCCATGCTAATTCAAGAGTTAAGAAATCTCATCGCTATCAACCCACTCGTCATAAGATGAGTCATAACCAACGTAGTGAAGAAAGTATTGCTGACCTTGGATTTGCTCAATTGTTGCGGAATACCAAGCTTCTTGGTCATCATCCCAACATTTTACCTTTTGACCTACTGCATATCCATTTTCATCAGTGGAGCGAAGATCGCGAGTCCGAATGTCATCTTCGCCTACCCACTCGTCATAAGATGAACCGTAACCAAGGTAATGAACAAAGAACTGGTCATCTTGGATTTTCTCAATAGTTCCCTGATACCAATCCTCGTCATCATTATCCCAGACTTCTACTGTTTTGCTGACTTCATACTGAGTCTTATCTGATTTATCCGATTTAACAGCAGATGAGACATCTTGAATCGGCTTTTGTTCCTCTTGTTTGATTTCCTCTTTTACTAGAGTGTATGCTTGCAAAATCAAACTGCGAGCGACAGTTTGAATTCCTGTATGCTCGTAGTAATTGGTAGTTTGATCTAGGAATGCTGCAACTAAATCTAAATTATCATCAGCAATCTGAATAAAATTACCCAAATGACTAGAAATTGATTGCGGGGTTACGCCTGTCTTGGATACTAAATTAGTCATCCAGCCTTGCACAGAGTTGAAACTCTGATTGATAAAACCAACTTTATCAGAAGGATTACTGCCTGGAAGAAAGTTATTAACGGCTAAGAAAACCGGATTTTGAGTTATTGCACTAGAATCAGTACCACTAATAACTCCGTGAATTTTGTTGAGAAAATCAGGCCCCAAGGGCAGAATTCCATCTAGACAAACTAAAGCTACCATCCGCATTAGAGATGCATTTTGATAGTTGTTAGTCAGGGAATTAGCAAACTCTTGGGGATTAGGTTGAGGAATACCATTTAGTTTGCAAAAGGCAATGATTTCGACGGCAATTTTCAATACTAAGTCAATAGATTGAGTGACATCAGCTTTAGGAGTAATTTTACCTAAAAAAGAGAGAAAGCCGATTTTCTCACTAACTTTATTCGCTAAAGCCGCCGCTGCCATCGCTGTGTCTGCCTTATCAATTGTTTGATAAAGTTTGATGGCAAACTGGTAGCCTTTTTGAGGATCTTCGTAGAGAACAACAGCGCGATCGCGGATTTTCTGAATTACCTTAGCATCGGTTTCTCCAGTAATGGCGCGGATATTATTGTCAAACCCCGTCAAATTGCTCCATTCACCTGGTGCTACATAATCAAGAGCTTTTAAAACTTTGACAGTAATATTGTCAGTCGGTAACTCGTCAACCAACTGAATAATTGATTTATCCATCAGCCGATCCTCAAAACTCCAGATATTGTTACAACACGGTTCAGAGCAGCCCACATCTAGCGCTGGGCAATTACTAAACCTCTTGCAAAAGTCCCTAACACCCCACCCCCAACCCCTCCCCGCAAGCGGGGAGGGGAGACAAAGCGTAGCTTTGGCGGGGTGGGGTTCTTTCTTATTTTTGATTTATGCAAGAGGTCTACTAAACCGTATTTATAGAGTTCCCCAACCTGACCAAAAAATAACGATGTTAGTAACAGACGCTACACCTCAAGATATTGCATAGGCGATCGCATCCCAAACGCAAAGCTGAATCAACAGCTTGAGTCTGCAAAGGATGCAATCGCTTTCCAGACAAAACCCAGATGGATTGGCAAACTTAGACGCAGACAGCAATTCTCAATCCAAAATGGTATTATTTCGACAAAACCACGCTTTGACGCACAGTACGCTTGCGATCGCTTTTACGAGTACCTCCAGCCATCTGATATTCGTGGCTATTATTACCATATTTATAAGCAATACCACGTAAAAGTTTCTCAGAATAGTCTGCTAATTCCTGTTCATTTTCGACGAGTTGGGTTAGTAAAACATCAATAGTGGAGAGGGTGGTATTGTATGCTTCTAGAGATTGCCGCACCCTATCGATTTTTTCAGTATAATCTTTGACTGTTAGCCCCTCTCCGACATCGAGAGTTTGACTAATAGATTTAACGCTTGCTAGACGTAGTTCAGCTTTGCCAAGAGTACGTGAATTGCGTTTTCGCCTTCCCATAATTAATACTCATTTTCTCAATTTCTCATAACTCTATAGTGGACAATTGTTGAAAAGGTTGTCATACGTAGAATTGTTGATTTTTCTAAAAAAGCCTAAAATTTATTTGCTTTATACCAATTCGTAATTACTAATTCTAAATTACGAATTATGAATTAATATAATGTCAAAGCGGAAGTTGCTACAGCTTGCGCGAAACACGGAAACGTGAAAGCGGAAGTTGCTGCAACCAAAGCGGAAGTTGCTACAACTTGCGCAAAACACGGAAACGTGAAAGCAGAAGTTGCTGCAACCAAAGCGGAAGTTGCTACAGCTTGCGCGAAACACGGAAACGTGAAAGCAGAAGTTGCTGCAACCAAAGCGGAAGTTGCTACAAGATCAGTCGCTCCCTTCGACTTCGCTCAGGGAACGCTCCTTCTGAATTTTCATCATCCTTGTAAAATTTGAACAGGAGTCAACTTTAAGTCAGCAAATACCAGTGAAGCGATCGCTCCAAAATCCCGAAAGTGCGATGTCTACCCCACCGCAGGCATCGCAGTAGCAGTAATTGATTTCCTTAAGCAAAACGTTCCCTGAGCGGAGTCGAAGGGAACATTCTAATTGCTCTTAGTACCAATGCCATCGCAGAGGGTGCGTAAGCGCAGCCCGCCGCAGGCATCGCCATTTTGTCACCGCGCATCATAATAACTTGTTTATGAATTATGCGAGCGCTGTTGTGCATTGCATTATGCTGTTGTGATTAATATAAATTTTAATCACGCCATTTTGCATACAGATAGTTATTCAGAATATTTTCATCTTTGCTCAGTAATATATTATTATTTAACAGAGCATTAGCTGTAATAATCCGATCAAAAGGATCGCGAGTCCAAGTAATAGTTAAGCTAGTACTGATAATATCATTAAAGTTTTGGTTACATATCTTTAAACCAATTTGCTGCGAGAGATTAGAAATAATCACATCCGGTTCATCCTTAAGACGTTTTATTTCATATAAATACTGTAACTCCAATCTCACAATTGGCGAAATGTAAACGTCATTATCATTAATTAAAGTTTTAGCAATATCAGTTAATTTATCTGTCAAGCCAGCATAGAGCCATGCTACTATACGAGTGTCAAGATAAATCAATATTAATCTCCTGTTCCCAACTGATATTAACTAAATCATCTGGATTTCCTTGAATAGCATCAGATTTAAATGTCAAATTTTGAAGCTTATCTTGTTTTTCTAAAGGAACAATTTTTAATAACTTGCCATTTTTGTTAATTTCTAGTGGAATACCTGTTTCTAGTACCTCATCTAGTAAACGCTCAATATTATTACTTAATTCCGTTAGTGTAACCTTTTTCATTGCCTTTGTTAAAGTTTTACATTCACATTGTTTATGAGCTTAGATATCATAGCAAAAATTCTTCCCTTACCCTAAAGATTGTTATGAAATATAGCAACAATGCCTCAAATTCTCTAGTTCTGTGGATGCGTGCGATCGTCTCCGACGGGGCGTAGCCCATCGCCATCTTTTCACCGCGCATTATCAAAACCTGTGCGATCGCTCCTCAGTCAAAGCCAAAATGTAATGGCTACCGTCCGCACTTCTCTACGTTTGCGCAGCGTGTCGCAGACAGACGCTCCGCGTAGCTTGCTTCCCGCAGGGAAGGGAACATTTTAATTGCTCTTAGTACCAATGCCATCGCAGAGGGTGCGATCGCTTACATTGGGATTTGATTGTAAATAAGCATTTAGCCAATCGCAACTGTAGTTCATTAGCTTGTTGAGGCTACTAGAAATTATTAAATTCTTAAGGTGATTTGGCTATATATTCCAGAGTTTCACGGTTTTGTCATCACTAGCAAAAGCGATGGTTTTCCCATCGGGGGTGAATGCTACACTATTAGACCTCTTGCAAAAATTACTTTTACAAGGTGTTGGGGAAAGGTTACTGGGTTTGGGAAAATTCCATACCTTTACCCCTTATCCTTTTGCCACTTCTGCAAGAAGTCTACTGTGTAACCCAAAACAACGGTTAATTTATCAATTAGATGTATTTAATAGCTGAAAGCAGGTATTATAAGAATCTATAAGCAAATCAAATCTTAATTCTTTCATCTGGGTTGGAAAAGCATTGAGTGCCAGTCAAGAGACTTGATGAAATCAGTATAACTATTGATTCTAACTAAAACCGCCATGACCCCTAGTTTTTTAACTGCCCATACTCCAACCACGATCGCTATTGTTGGCGGAGGTTTTAGTGGTTCTCTAGTCGCTACCCACCTATTGAAAAATGCCACCCAACCCCTCACCATTAAGCTGATTGAGCGCAGCGATCAAATTGGCAAGGGGATTGCCTACAGCACAGATACCAACTGTCATTTGCTGAATGTATCGGCAGGCAACATGAGTGCATTTGCCTACGAGCCAGGGCATTTGTTACGTTGGCTTCAGCAGAACCGCAATGAGTTGACAGCATTTTTTTCAGAAGAAGTCAATGCCAGTACCTTCATACCTCGTAAGGTCTATGGTTTATACATTCAAGCGATTTTAGCAGAAGCAGAAGCCACAGCACCTAGTGATGTGCGACTAGAACGTTTCACCGATGAAGTTGTAGGAGTACAGCCTGAAGAAAAAGGCGCAATGATTTCTTTGCGTAGTGGTCGCTGTTTTGCCGCAGACAGAGTTGTGTTGGCATTGGGGAACTCACCCTCTGCACCCCCCACCATACAAAACGCCAACAGTAATGATGATTATCTGCGGAATGCTTGGTCAGCCGATGCCCTAGCAGACCTTGATGCTGATGCGCCTGTGTTGCTAATTGGTACGGGACTGACGATGGTGGATATGGTTTTATCTCTGAGCGATCGCCAACATCGCGGTAAAATTTATGCTGTGTCCCGACGAGGATTATTTCCCCTCAAACATCAAGCGGCTCAACCTTATCCCTGCTTCTTAACGCCAGAAAATTCACCAAAAAGTGTACGCACTTGGTTACATCAACTGCGTGCCGAGGTGGAAATTGCTGCTGCCCAAGGCTACGACTGGCGCGCAGTAATTGATTCTCTGCGCCCCATAAATCAGAAAATCTGGCAAAAACTACCAACTGAAGAACAGCAACGTTTTTTGCGTCATCTAACACCCTATTGGGATGTGCATCGTCACCGCATTGCCCCAAGGGTAGCAGATGTTGTCACTGAAATGCTGGATTCTGGTCAACTTACCATCTCTGCCGGGCGGATTCGAGAATATCAAGCTTTGCCGGACGGTGTAGCTGTAACCGTATGCCAGCGCAAAACCCAAGCTAATCATATCTTGCACGTCCACCGGGTGGTGAATTGTACAGGGGTAGCAGCAGATTATCGGCGATCGCCTCATCCTCTGATTACTGATTTGCGATCGCAGCATTTAATTCGCCCCAATGCCATCGGTTTAGGATTAGATACAGATACCCACGGTGCTTTATATGCAGCAGACGGTAACGTTTCGACGCTGTTTTATACCTTGGGAACTCCGCGCAAAGGCGACTTGTGGGAAACTATCGCTGTACCAGAATTGCGGGGACAAGCGCAGGAATTATCTAAGGCGTTGTTGCAGTCGCTACCAGTGCGTGTACGGACTATTCCGACGATGCCTTTGTTAAACGAGCGCAGTGCAGAGATACCGCAGTCAACTTTCCTATTCCGGCAATTTTTTGACCCTGCAACTAGTAGTTACACTTATTTAATTGCCGATAAGCAAACAGGAGATGCTGTTCTAGTCGATCCTGTATTAGAGCAAGTTGACCGCGATTTGGAATCTTTGGATGAACTGGGATTAAAGCTACGCTACTGTCTAGAAACTCACCTCCATGCCGATCACATTACAGGGGCAGGAAAACTCAGGCAACAAACAGGCGCTCAGGTAATCGTTCCCCAGAATACTGCTGTGACAAAAGCCGATCGCTCCCTTGTCGGTGGCGAAATCCTAGAGGTAGGATCGGTAATCATCGAAACAATTTTCACACCAGGACACAGCGCCAGTCATATAGCATATTTGGTAAACAAAACCCATTTGTTAACTGGTGATGCCTTGTTTATTCGTGGTTGTGGACGCACAGATTTTCAGGGAGGCGATCCTGGAACTTTATACGATGTGGTGACACAACGCTTATTCACCTTGCCAGATGATACTTGGGTATATCCTGCCCATGATTATAAAGGACGTACTGTTTCCACCATTGGCGAAGAAAAACGGCTTAATCCTAGATTTAGCGTTCGCGGAGCGACTCGGAACGAGTATCGCAGTCGTAGTCAATTCATTACCATCATGAATAATCTCAATTTGAGTTATCCCCAAAAGATGAATGCAACAGTACCTGCGAATCAATACTGTGGTGATTTTATTCCTCAAGAAAGCTTAGACCAGGCTACAAGTTCGGCAATAGATGAAGAACAGAAACAAATAGAACTCACAGTCATGACTAATACAGAAATCTACAATGATTACTTTGCTATGTATATCTAGAGCAGAGTGAAAATCAAAATTTTTCTACCCAAGGTCGCAATTCAACTTCCCATGTCCAAGCATTGCGAGGTTGGCGGAGAATACTCAGGTAAGTTTGAGCGATCGCATCTGGATCGAGAAAACTATCTGGTCGATCGTCTGGTTCTATTCGGGTAGCAGAACGAATTCCTCCATCAATCACAAAATGCGCCACATGGATATTCTGAGGAGCCAATTCACGAGCAATGCTTTGAGCCAAACCGCGTAAAGCAAATTTACCCATTGCAAACGGTGCAGACTGAGGATAACCCTTAACACTGGCGGAAGCACCTGTAAAAAAGATCGCTCCTCCACCCACAGCTAACTGACGTTTTGCCGCCGCTTGTGCTACTAAAAAGCCACCATAGGCAGTAATTTCTAGTGTTTTGGCAACATCGGCTGGGTCAAGTTCCACAAATGAACCCCGAACCCGCCAGCTAGGATTATACACAACTAATGTTGGTACTCCTAGTTTTTGCTCGACATCTGTAAATAGTTGTTCAACTTCATCTAGTTGAGAAGCATCAGCAGTAAAACTGACGGCTCCGATTTCATCAGATAATGCTTTGAGCTTATCAATTTGTCGCGCCGCTAAAGCAATAGTAAAGCCTTCTTTTGCCAATAAACGGGCTAGTGAGGCACTGAGTCCACTACCAGCCCCAACAATCAATGCAATATTTGTCATACCCTCAATTTCTCCCTTATGATTTGAACCATAATTTGACCAAACGGTTACGAAATACTTCAAAAGCAGTTAGTTAAAACAAAAGTAGAGCCAATAGCCAACATTGATTTAACAACCTCTGGCTCAATCCCTAAAGGCTTTAAACAAGTAATTTGATTCATCACTTCGAGCATACTATATTCTTTAATATCAAACCCTTGTTCATCAGCGAACTGTTTCACATGGCCGATGTTTTCAAAGTGATAATTATTAATAGCTCGACCTGAGACATTACTTGCAGTTTGATTGAGTCTTTGCAACCCAGGACTAATTTGCCGTAGTTGATTCAAGCCATCAAAAGTGGTTAGGTCAGGTGTAATCCATACACCGCCGTAAACTCGCAGTATCTCACGAACATTAGCAAACACTTTTTGCTTTTCTGCTAAGGTTAGGTATGTTAACAATCCTTCGCATAAAACAACTACAGGTTGATTTTGATGTAAATAATTTACGTTCAAAGGAAACTGACTAGGTTGATTAGTAGCATCAATTGCTTCAAAATACAAATTCTGCCGTTCTCCAATCAATCGTTTTACGAGTTGCTGCTTCTGACTAATCATTGCAGGTAAATCACTTTCAACAAAAGTGATATTTTGATTTTGAGACATTGCCATACCACGAGGCAATAATCCAGATGCTAACTCGATAATTTGGGTAGTTTCAAATTGCAAGTGTTGAGATATTACTTGATTAACAGCTTTGTAACGAGCTTCAACAAGAACAGACACTTCACTCGGCTGACTTAATTTTTTTTGTTGCAGTTGTTCCATGAAGCTTTCGGCATTAACTAATTGAGCTAATTCCTTGCCATAAGGGATATCAGTAAACTGCCTAGTATAAGCTACCATCAAAGCTGTTGGACTAATTGCATCAAATGAGCTTGCTTGTGATTGAATCATCTGCTACCTCACATATAAGAATTCGATTTGATTACTGAAAAAATCTAAGTATATGTAGTGGTCTGGCAAGCAAAAAAATTGTACATTAGACTTTTATTGGGTTGCGCTCTGCTCCACCCAACAGATATCAGGATGTTGGGTGGAGCAAAGCCTCCACCCAACCTACAATTTTTTTGCAACATTTTAGCCTTGACACGCCACTACAGTATCTAATTTTGTTCAAAAATCAAATAGTAATCCTATATAGTTTTTTATTTCATCTAATTGTGTATCTAATACATAATACGATAAAACTATTGACTTAGCGTATTTGCCAATCACAGTTCTTAGGGAGGGTTTCAAACTTCTACCTGTTCTATCTCTACACCCGTTCCTTGGTCTAGTTCTATGAACTTTGGCCCGGCGATCAGAACTACAATCATCATTAAAATACTCGTCACCATGATGATGCTGACGACGCTGGGATCTTCAAAATTACTTGTAGCTACTAATAATGCGGCGGCAAAATTACGTTGAGCTGTTCCTACTCCTAGCACTCGTTGAGTATCAATACCAGGGCCGCCCAAAAGATAACCTACGGTAAAGGAGAAGACTATGAAAACAGCACAAACTAAAATTGCACCTGTTTGTAATAAGCCAATGATATCGCCAGTGTGAACTATCAGCCTGACTACCAGACCTAAAAGCAATCCAGCATTAGATAATTTGAACAAAATCGGCTGGATAATGGGGGCGATCGCACTCAATTTTGCTTTGATAAATAACCCAATAATCAATGGGCTAACCATCATTAATAATAAGGGTTTGGCAATGTCCCAGGAGTTAATTTGCACACCTTCCACCACTAAGGGCAGTACAATCGGCATATAAAAAATTGTGCCCAGCATTAGCAACATCATTAATCCCACCGAGAAAGCTATATTGCCTTTGACTATGTGGGCAAGTTTAGGTAGTGCTGGAGGCCCTGATGCTACTGCCATGATCAGTAAGCCATCTCTGAGTGGTTCGCTTAAATGTACTACTTGCAATAGTAAATATACAAAAAGCGGCACTAGCACAAAATTTGTCAGCAGCGATGAGATAACTAAGCGGGGGCTGCGAAGTGGTTCCCAAATTTGTTGTACGGTGAGACTTAACCCTGCACCCAGCATGGTGAACACAATAAATGTGAAAAGTGCGAGTTTATCGATTAGTGACAAGATTTCGTTCATGATTTTTTTCACGCAGAGGGCGGAGGGGCAGGGGAGCAGGGGAGCAGAGGGGCAGGGGAGCAGGGGAGCAGGGGAGCGGGGAGATGAGGGGACAAGGAGATAAACAAAACTCTTAACTCTTAACTCTTAATTCCTAACTCCTAACTCCTAACTCAGCACTCAGCACTCAGCACTCCTAACGCCCAATTCCTATTACTTCAATTCCAGGGTGACTTGCTGTAAGTTGCCGGTGAATGCAAAGGGTGTTTGGTAAGTATCTACCACAGGTGTGCCAGTATCTTGACCAACATCAAAGGTTTCATCTAAACCAAATCGGTAGCCTACGGTTTTATCAATGCGGCCTTCGGCAACCTGTTGATCGTTGATCAAGAGCTTACCAGTACCACCTGCTCCCGGAGCGCCGCCATCATAAGTAAAGTCAAATTTGATTTGGGATTTGCCGATCGCAATTGGTTGAGAAGATTGAATGATTGTGCGATCGCTATTTAATAAGTTGTAAGCAAAGGTGGGTTTACCTTCTTGCAAGAAGAAACTCCAACCCGCAAAACGTCCGCCTTGGGTAACTAAAACGCCTTCAGTACCATCTTTGGCAGCATCCACATCGGCAGTGATGCTAAAGGAGCGATTCTTAATATTGGGAGCGCTACCTTCGGGAATCCCTGCAACAGATGTGTAATAAGTAAAGCTATTGCGTCCTGTGATTAGGTTGGAACGGATTTTGACATCAAACCGTTGAAGTAAGCGATCGTCCAAGGGCAGAACTTTGTATTTCTTTGCTTCCTCCAAAAATAAATCTTGTAGTTGCGCTAACTTGTCAGGGTTCTGCTTGGCTAAATCGTTGGCTTCACTGAAGTCTTTGGTAATATCGTATAGTTCCCAATTATCTTCATCGAAGGTAGTTTTGGAGACACGCTCCCAAGGTAAGCGTCCATGACGGGCAGCTGCTACCCAACCTCGATCGTAAATGCCCCGATTGCCAAACATCTCAAAATACTGGGTTTTGTGATGGGATGGTACAGCAGGATTATCAAAGCTGTAAACAAGGCTAGTACCTTCGATGGGTTGTTGTTTTACACCATTGACAACCTCTGGTTCTTCAATCCCCACAGCTTCCAGAATTGTAGGGGCAATATCAATTACATGATGGAATTGGCTTCGCAGTCCACCACGATTTTTGATGCGATCGCCCCAAGCTACAACTAAACCATTGCGGGTTCCGCCGAAGTGAGAAGCAATTTGTTTTGTCCATTGGAAGGGGCTATCCACTGCCCAAGCCCAAGCTGCATGAAAATGATTGAAGGTTTTTGGCCCACCTAAATCATCTAAGGCCGCGAGAACTTCTTGAGGATTTTCTGCTACGCCATTAAAAACTTTTAGTTCATTGATACTACCTGTTAAGCCGCCTTCAGCACTCGCACCATTATCGCCAGCGATGAAAAAGACTAAGGTGTTATCTAATTTGCCTAGTTGGTCTATGGCATCAATGACTCTACCAATTTGGGCATCGGTATGGCTGAGGAAACCTGCAAATACTTCCGCCTGACGCGCATAAACTTTCTGCTCTGTGGGAGTAAGGGAATCCCAAGCCGGGAGTTCTGCCGGGCGAGGAGTCAGCTTAGTATCGGCGGGAATTACACCCAAGGCTAACTGACGAGCAAAGATGTCTTCGCGTAATTTATCCCAACCTCGATCGAATTTACCCTTATACTTGTCGATCCATTCCTTGGGCGCATGGTGTGGGGCATGGGTTGCGCCAGTAGCAAAGTAGGTAAAGAAGGGTTTATCAGGAGCGATCGCTTGTTGGGTACGAATCCACTTAATCGCATGGTCTGCTAGATCGGGGGTAAGGTGATAATCAGGGCGATTTGGTTTCTGAATATGTTGGGTATTTTCCACCAAAGCTGGACTCCATTGATTGGTATCACCGCCCAGAAATCCATAGAAGTACTCAAAACCTAAACCTGTTGGCCAGCGATCGAATGGGCCGGCTGCACTGGTTTCATAGTCTGGGGTATTGTGCCATTTGCCAAAGGCCGCCGTATTATATCCATAATTTCGCAATACTTCAGCGATCGTTGCCGCACTTCTAGGTAAAATCGCTGTATAACCTGGATAGCCTGTGGCTAACTCCTCAACCACACCTGTATTCACAGAATGGTGATTGCGTCCCGTAAGCAATGCGGCTCTGGTAGGAGAGCAGAGTGCTGTAGTGTGGAATTGGTTATAACGCAATCCCCTTGCTGCTAAACGGTCTAAATTAGGCGTATCAATCGAACCGCCAAAGGTACTGGTTTGTCCAAAACCGACATCATCAAGCAATACCAGCAAAACGTTTGGTGCATTTTCTGGAGCCTTTATTGGTTTGGGGAAGTCTGGTTCGGATTCTTTGTAAGTCAGACCAATTTTGCCTTTAAAAGATGGTTGGGGTAATGGTAATTTCTCACCATAGTCTGCCCAAGCAGGTAGAGGTAACAGAGTAGAAAATATTAGCGTCAGGGCTGTCAAAAAGGCGATCGCACCAGAAGTTAACTTGAGAGATGCATACAAAGAATCTCTTTTGTGAGGATCAGTCATACAATTTTGGATTTTAGATTTTGGATTTTGGATTTTTTTCACAGATAAATGTGGGGGTGCAAAAACGCCGATTATTCAGACGCTCTCTACGAGACGCTAAAAGCGAACGCAGACTCGCTAACGCTGCGCTATCCGCCAGTCGTTCAGAATTCAGAATTCATTCTGAATTCTGACTCCTGAATTCTGTTCGGTAAATTTTTAACTAACCGAAACCCGATATGAGTAGTTCCCGTATCAGGTGATTCTGATTCCCGCGCCGCCGGACGGAAGCGGCTACAGTAGTTGGGAGCGCAGAGATACGATCCCCCCTTGATGACGTGTAACGCTGACTCATCAGGCTTATTGGGATCAAAGCTTTGATTTAAGGCAATAGGATTAATTTGATGGGATTTGCGATCGCGTCTTACTTGAAAGAAATCAGTAGTCCATTCCCAAACATTGCCGGTCATGTCATAGAGTCCATAACCATTGGGTGCAAAAGAACCGACGGGAGCAATAC
Organism: Nostoc sp.; assembly: GCF_036918015.1. Taxonomy (GTDB): domain Bacteria; phylum Cyanobacteriota; class Cyanobacteriia; order Cyanobacteriales; family Nostocaceae; genus Nostoc. Next base: position 75,136 of record NZ_JBALEO010000091.1, on the reverse strand, counting down.
CCAAGTGACCATCGGCTTTGGTGTTGAAAAAGGGAAAAATTCCTTGCCAAGTGTTGGCTCTATGTTCAGAATATTGATTGCCCCAAGTGTATGTTGCACCATCCAAGCCACCACGGGCGGCGTATTCCCATTGGGCTTCGGTGGGTAAGGATTTTCCTGACCATTTGGCGTAGGCTAGGGCATCTTCGTAAGCTATGTGAACAACTGGGTAGTTGGATTTGCTAGTGATAGCACTGTCTGGGCCAAAGGGATGTTGCCAATTCGCACCAGTAGTCCAATGCCACCAACTCAAAAAGGAAACTTCCTTGACTCCTGGTTTTACCATCTCAAACACCAAAGAACCCGGTAATCGCTGCTCATTGGGTAAATCGGGAAACTGTTCTTGAGATAAGGGACGCTCTGCAACTGTTACATATCCTGTGGCTTTGACAAATTCACCAAATTGTGCATTTGTTACCTCATATTTATCAATACAGAAGTTAGTCACCGTTACATCTCCAGGCGATCGCTCTTCCACAAAACTGGAATTATCAGACCCCATTTTGAACGTTCCTCCTGAAATCATCGCCATACCCTGGGGACAGGGATTGACTGTGGCTGCCAATGCGGTTGTATTGATGAATAAGAGTGCGATCGCTATTCCCTGAATGAATATTAGTGTGAGAAAGCAATATTTTTTTCCGTACCTAATATTCTCACTTTTGCTATTTCTAATTGAATACCTGTAGTTCATTAATAAAGATTTAACTTTTCTTAAAACTTATATTATTTTGGATTTTAGATAAACGGTTAATTTACAATAAAGATATTTATTTTAAGTATAATCCTAAAAGCCGATTGACTTGACGATGTTTTTCTAATATTGATAAATTACATCTTGTGAAAACATAAGTCAAGCACTATTCAGAAAACAATCAATAGGCATCAAGACTGATAACTGTAGATTTTTTCAAGACCTTGTAGCGATCGCTCTTTGGAGAAAAACCTTTTGGTTTACTGAAAATGCTTTTACCAACGTTGCCTATTGCTTGAGCGACTTCTGAGGCTGCCTGTGTGGCGGCAGCAGGAACTAGCACTGACAGCACCACATCAGATTCAATCATCAGTTGTTTGAATTAACTTGAGAAGAAGTTATTTTTTCTCCTTCATAAGCTAGGGCTTGGTCGCCTGCTTGGGCAAATGCTTGGGCGAGTTCAAGCAGTTTTTGTCGTTCTTGGTCGTTAACGATACCAGTCGGAGGCGGCATTCGTTTTTCTTTAATTTGGCGCACCGTTTCGTGTCGTAAGGAGAGCGCTTGATTTGGATAACTCAGCAATAATAAAGGATTCTGCTTCGCTGCGTTATCTGGACTATGGCAAACAATACAAGCGTGTTGACGTAGACTAACCTCAAATGCACGATAAGCAGCATCAACTTTAGCAACGTGTGGGTTCGATGGAGAAAACAAACGGGTATATAGTGTTACATAAGGTTGCTTTTTGCTATGAGCATCATTCCAAACCCAGTTACCATCCCATACATGATTTACTACTGGTCTTTGTGAGTCAACCACAGCTGAACGTAGCGCCCCTTTGAGCTTTTTCTGTTCTAGAAACAGAAGTAATTCAGTACTTTGCTGGTAAGAATTCCACTTTTTCGATGAGTGCCAAAAAGGATAAGGATAAGCACCAATATCAAGCTGATTGCGGAACTGAATGGGAAGGTGAATCACAATTAAATTGTTTACCTGTTCAACTTTTGGTTCACCTTTGAACATAAAAGTGGCTAGATATATACGACGCCAAACTAGCGGATCAAATTCAGTTGTTTGATTATCTTTGAGATTGTAATTACCGACTTTGCTTTGAGCGCCCCACAAGAAGGGTGCATTCATAGTTTCGCGGAGAGTTCTTAGCTTAGTGAGTTTGTCAGCGCATGAGTTGAAGGCAGCTAAATTTTTAGTATCAGAGACAACGGGACAAGCAGCAATAATTTCTTTACCTAATTTCTTAGCTAGTTCTATGTCCGGCGATGCTTCTTTTGCTAATACTATATTTTTGGGATTGAGTGCTTGTGTTGTAGATATCAAGAACGCGATCGCTACTGCTATGCTCAATAACATAGATCGCGACCGAGAGTAAAATCTCCGAAGATCAGACATTGTAAAACTCTGAAACTAAATAGGATTTAAGTAAATATAGAGACGCGAAATATCGTGTCTCTATATTTTCTAAACAGTTAAAGCTTTAAATTGTGATTTTTGTACCATCAAACTTGGTGAAGGTGAAACCTGCAAATTTTTCGCGGAACGTGAGCTTTTCATCTCTGAGAATGCTGATGGCGATCGCTTCGCCAAGAGCCAACGACGCTGCTGCATCTGTGCGCCAGTGAATCCCAGCGCTATCACGACCCAAGCCAATATTTGCCGCCAGTTTGTTCAATTCGCCGCCCACGGTCAGCAGTGGGCCTTGATAGGGAATTAACTTGGTGGGATCTTTGGGATTGGGTACCACCGGATTCGGAATCACATAACTCTCATCAAATAGTGCTTTCAAAATCGTGACACTGGCACCTGCGGACACCGAAGCACCCCCTGGATAAGAAGAGTGGAATGGTGCCCCTTCAGGAAAAGCTTGCGGTAGCAGATAGGATTTGTTTTTGCTGAAGAAGCGGTCTAGTACTTCTGAGTTAAAAACATCGGGGTGAATCGGATAGTTTGTTTTATTCACCTTGTTGTTGTGAACCAACCCACCATAAGCCTCTGCTCGCAGACGACGGTGAACATAATACTTCTGCCAATAAGCCGCTCTGATTGCATGTGGAGCAACCCAAGCGATGAGAGATTGTGAATACCCTGGACCAAATGTCGCAGTACCACCCGCTTGGGTCTTCGAGTTGTTATAAGGATTACCGGGATTGTAAGGTGAGCCAACGCCACCAGCTAGGAGGTTATCAATGGCTGGCTTGGCGAGTAGAATTAGAGCAGCATTTGCATAGACGGGTGGTGGCGTGTGGGCAATCTCTGACTGGTCGCGCCCGTTGATAAAGTAGCGAGGGGTTGAGTCAAACTTAATCGTTCGACCAGAATCGCCACCATTTTGCACCAGCCACCACTCGTTATAGTTGGTTTGAAAACTGTTTTCGGGAATAGCTAGGGGAACACGGTTAAGCTGAACATAACTCTGTGTTCCTGCGGGCACAGGACGCAGTAAAAACTGGGAGACATAAGGCCCCACATCTACCCCTGGTAATGTGTAGTAAGTCGTTCCACCAGAGCCATTAACGTAAATCGCGGTGCCTCGAAATAGGAGTTCGGGTGTAACTCGTCCGTTCTGTTTAGGCCCTTTGAATGCTGACAACCGATTCAGATCCTGAACTGCTGCCAGAATCAGCGGGTTAGTTGTATTATTGCGGAACTCGCTAAAGGGTACATCCTGCAACAGTTGTTGCCAAGCAATTTCGAGGAATTCAGCCGCCTGCTCTGCACTATCGAGGGTAGGTGGCACTGGAATTGTCAATTGGGTCGGATTCAGCCCACTCAAGCTAACCGCTAATGGACCGAGCGGTTGTACCAGCTTCCGTTTGCCACCCAGGATGATCTTTTCATACTCATTGGGATCATCGGAGTTCAACGCATTAATAAAAGATTGATAAGCCTTCAGATCCACTTCGCCCAGCTTGTTATGGGGTAATCCTCGTGTATCCGTCGCAATTTTGTTAGCATACTTCGCCTCATCTCCATTGGTGGGATGAGGAGGAATAGGAATTTCCGAATTAACCTTGGCTGCTCTTGTACGTACTTGAAAAGCTCTATTACGAAAGTTGCTATAGTTAAACGTTGCAGGAGTAAACGTTGCAGGAGGTCTTTGGGCCTGGACAACATTTCCTCCTTTCTTCAAGGAAAGGGATGAGCTGAAAACCCCTGCCACAACACTAGCTGCACTAAACAAACCGGCGCGACCGAGAAATGAGCGTCTGCTGACATGACTACCAAAAAAACGTTTGCTAGCTACACGGGGTTGTTTCAGTTTATCTATTTCGCTATTAACCTGAGTATCTTGCTCGGAACCTTGATGAGAATTTGGATCTAATTGCATGAGATGTTCTCCACTAGAAAAAATAATGCAAAAATTTAGTCATAAGTGAATACATGACCATCTGAAAACTAGAACAACGAGCCACACACAAAATGCCCACCTCTAGAGAAACAGGGTAATCTAACGAGATTTGGTGATGATATCTGGGATTACTTTACTGGAAGGTAACTTGCATAGGAGTGATATCAGGTTCGGTTAAACATTTAATAATATCTGTAGGTTGGGTTGAAGAACGTAGAACCGAATGGGAACAGTGTCTAGTAGAGAAGGGGCTTCCCGCAGGGGAACCCAACATTTCATCCTTGTTCATCTTGGGTTTTACTGCCGTTAAACTCAACCTACATTGATAGATTTTATTAGAAGTAATTACCCAAACTTGATATGATTCTCCCGACAGTCATACCAGCACTAAATGCCGATATTATGCCTTCATTGCATGGTTGTTATAGTTTTGTAGTTGTAATCAGTCCGATCGGATGTTGCCGGGATTAAAGCACAGCTAAAACCACCGCTTGTTTCCAGTCAAGCTAAATAATCCTGTAAATCTATCGGCTTACCGTATTTTTTAGACATTAAATCAGACTTTCTCACAATCGGTGATAAAAATCAAGAGGTTTTTACAATAAACTTAGCAAGAGCGTGAAAGCCCCAGAGAAACAGGCGCACAGCGTCGTATTCTCTGCTTGAGACTGTGCATGAAACGCGACGCAATGGGTTTTCATCGAGTCTCAAAGGCGGTTGTTGTTGAAAAGTTGAGTTGAGAGAACTAGGTGTAAGCCCTCGTAGACATGGAATTAGCCTTTATTGGGCTGGGTAATTAAGCCCAACTCTGCATAAATTGGATGCACTATTTTTCTTATTTTGGGCAGTTGTCTACTAAAGAAATATGCTCCCAAAATACAACAAACACCGCCAAATAATAAAGAATTATCAACGCCAAAGTAACCTGCCAATGCTCCGAAAAATAAATTACCAAAAGGCAGAATTCCTAAAAAACCAGTTGTAAATATACTAGTTACTCGACCTCTTTTATCTTCATCAAGGAGAATTGATTGCATAAAGTTACTGATTGAAGCCAAGGCTAGAGTATTATTCATGCCGATGATAAACATGAGTATTAGACAAATCTCTAAATTTGTTGAGCGAGAAAAACCTATTAAACCTAAACCTAAAAGTGCGGCAGAGATTGCTATAATTTTTCCCAGTCCCATAACATTTTTTCTAGAGATGAGATAAATACCTGAAACTATGGAACCCAAAGCCGAAGCTGTCATCAAAAAACCCATAGTTTCAGCGTTACCATTTAGTACTTCTTGAGCAAAAATCGGCACTAGATTGACATGAGTCATTCCCATAAAACAAATAATAATTTGTAATATCAATAAATATTTAATTGGTAAAAATTCGTATGCGTAAACAAACCCTTCTTTAAGGTTTTTCCACATTTGGGGTTTTTGAGATAAGGAATTATTGATAACTGGGTTGACTTTGATAGTTAAGATTGCAGATAGAAATGGTAGATAGCTGATACTATCTACTAAAAAACAGGAAGCTGCACCAGACCTAGCAATCAGTAAACCCCCAATCATCGGGCTAACGAACTTCGCTGTATTAATCAAGAATGAATGGGAAGCCATTGCACTATAAGTATCTGATTTCCGATCCAAAAGTCTGGGAATAATTACTTGGCGTGCTGGTAAATCGAAAGCTTTTACAATTCCCTGAATCGTCCCTATGGCAATAATCCATGCAACATTGATGTTATTGCTAAGAGTTAAAAAAGTTAAGATAGAAGATAGCAGAATAGATACTAGCTGAGTAGTTAATAGAACATATCGTAAGTTCCAGCGATCTAGCAATACTCCTACCAAGGGTGTAATAATTAAGCCCATAGCTTGATTTGTAAATCCAGCTACACCAACCAATACAGCCGAATTAGTTATTTGATAAACTAGCCATACTAAAGCAATTTGAGTCATCCAAGACCCAAAAAAAGATAAGCTTTGTCCAATAACGAAGCAAGAAAAATTTACAGATTTAAGTGCAGGGGGAAGTTCAAAAAAAAACTTTGGCTTGTCTTTTCGGATTTTTTCTCTATTACTTGGTATCATCAGCTTTTCCCTATTTGAAAATTACAGCAACCCTGTTTAAGGTTTTCATCCTTCGTTCGTTGTTAGAACTTGCCCACAAGAGATCCCCTAAGCCTCTTTTTAATCCTCTTTTGTCACTTTTGGAGAAGGCAATAACCCAAAGGTTTAGAGGATGTTTTAAAAGTCCTCTTGTTGGTATCAAAAAGTTCTAGATCCTCCTAAATCCTCCTTAAAAAAGAGGACTTTGATTCCGGTTCCCCCTTTTTTTTAAGGGGGGTTAGGGGGGATCAATAAGTGCCTAAAATCACAGCCAAATATTTTTAAAACAACCTCTTATGAGGCTTTGGCTTTGACTTTTTGTCTATAAATTTTAGTTTCTGTTAAAAAATAAAGCCTCAAACCTTGATTCAATCTAAGTTTTAGAAGCTGGATTCGATTATTGTTTTCCGAGGGTGAGAACTAGGTTAAGGGGGATAGACGTTTCTAGTTGTTAGGGCGTAAGTCCGCTTTGCGTTCACTCTGTTCATAGTGCTTTTTTATTACCTTTGGATTAAGATAATTTGAACCGATGAGGGCATTGGTAGAAACATTGCATTTCAATGTCTCTACTAATTTTTTTGATGAAGTTTTAGCAGACTTGCATATCACCAGCCTTGAAATAATATTAGCAAAGCTTAATGTTAGCAACTCAGAAAGTTTGTATGCTTAGTATTGAATCAAAAAAAAGTGGGCACTACGACCAGAATGCATACTATACCATGTTTGGTCGAATAGCCCAACCCCTAGCGCTAAACAGCAAAGGTTTGAGGTGGTTGATGCTCAATTAAACACAGTTGACATCACAGCCAAGCGCGATCGTATTGAACAGGCCAGAGTTTATCGTGTCCAAGTTGTTTGGCTGCCAGATGTGGCCAGTAAGGATTGCGGAGTAGTTCGCGTCCCAACAAAACTAGATCAGCGACTTCTGTACGAATAATCTCGTCAGCTTGTTCAGGGGATGTAATTAAACCCACGGCTCCTGTATGAATATTAGCTTCGCGGCGGATGCGTTCGGCAAACTGAGTCTGATAGCCAGATTTAATTGGGATATGAACGCCCGGTATAATACCGCCTGATGAAGTATCGATGAGATCGACTCCTAAAGACTTGAGTTTGTCACTTAAAGCAATACTTTGCTCAATGTCCCAGCCATCATTATCTACCCAATCAGTGGCGGAGATGCGTACCCAGAGTGGATGTGTCTGGGGCCAAACCTCTCGGACTGCTTGAACTATTTCTCTAAGCAGACGAGTCCGATTTTCAAAGCTGCCACCATAATCATCTTGACGGTGGTTAGAAAGAGGCGAGAGAAATTGGTGCAGTAGATAACCGTGGGCAGCATGGATTTCCACTACCTTAAAACCAGCTTGTAAAGAACGTTTGGCAGCTTGGGCAAAAGCATCAATAACTTCTTGAATTCCTTCAAGATTTAGGGCTTCTGGAACTGGACTATCTTGGCTAAAAGCGATCGCACTACTCGAAACTAAGGGCCGCCAACCTTCCTGAGATTCATCTAGTGCTTTCCCTCCTTTACTCGGTTTGGCAGTGCTGGCTTTTCTACCTGCATGAGCTAGTTGAATACCTGCAACAGCGCCAAAGTTATGAATTAATGCCACAGTCTTGGCTAAAGTTTCGATATGTGAATCTGACCAAATTCCCAAATCTTGCGGGCTAATGCGTCCACGCGCCTCCACAGCTGCCGCTTCTGTGAACACTATTCCTGCACCGCCAACTGCGCGAGAAGCTAGATGAATAACGTGCCAATCATTAGCATATCCATTTGTACTGGAATATTGACACATCGGTGAAACGGCGATGCGGTTGCGAAAAACAACTTCACGAATCTTGAATGGTTCAAATAGATGTGCCATTAATCTTAATTCCTTCTCTTGCTACGTAAAATAAATTGGCGAGGGATTTGCAGCATGAATTCGATTTCGCATTAATTAAATAGAGAAGTCAAAATTCAGAATGCAATCAGTGGATAATTTAGACCCACCACTTTACTTTATAGTCTCCCAGCAAATATCAAAATTTGGTGGGAGACTTAAACCCGTTTATCCCTCTACCAGTCGCACAGAACTCAATTTAGCATAGTGAAAATTAAGCAACGGAGTGCCATACTATCGCCCAAAATAACTAATAATAATAGTCTTACTGCATAGCCAGTTTGGTTAAGAGTGGGAATAAGAGAAGATTTTGATAGGGGACTTAAACCCTTACTTTCAGCCCGTAATTTACTACAGTAGTTCTTGAGTAGGGTAGTATTCCTCTAGCCGACGCTCACGGACTCGCTACCGCTACGCTATCCTGCCCTACGCAAGAACTGCCTCTTTTGTTAAATATTTGTTGAATGACTAGAGTCATCATAGAGATTTGGATAAATAGGCTGATTGTCAGGCTTTTGAGACTGCAATTCCCAGATATCGCGTTTTCCTAGTTCTTGATCCACTAATAACTGTAGATGATCTGGTAATTTAGTTGTTTGCCAAATTGACCAAATTTCTCCATCAAATAATTCTTTTTCAATTTTTCCAGAAAACATGATTTGACCTCCACGAATGTTCAATTTTAAGTTTAGTAACTCCTAATTTAGGAAAGACGAAGTAACAAATTTGTCATTCTTCATTCTTTCGCTATCTTTAAAATACAGGTAGTATTCGCCCTTAATACTGCTTGTTAATAAAATCTCTAACTTGTGCATTGTTAAGTAACTTTTCATTACGGATATTGTCGATGGTATCGCTTCCTGTAAAGTCAATGCTTCGTTAAAAAAAGGCGATCGCATGAGCATCATCATCACCAATTTCTCTACTCAAAATTAAATGCAAATCCAGGGTCAGGAATCAACCTAGCTACTAAACCCCTGGATTTCTCACTTGTGAGAAATCCGGGTCACGATTACATCTCCTAAAAAGTTTACTTGCCACTAAATTTTGAGTTGATTGGCTAACCCACCTAATTTTCTAGTATAATACGATAAGTGTATCGGCTTACCGTATTATATATTTATGAGATTTACATAGATTGTGCTAAAAAACAAGGGGTTATTAAAATTTATTGATATTACCTTGAATAAAATGCAGCCTGTGGCGAAAACTTTCTCAAAAAAATAAAGGACAAGTATAGTTCTTGTCATCAATGGTTAAAATAATATATCCTGCATCGAATAAGAGTTAGATGAGACAGGGCAAAACTTTTAGCTTAACAAGCTTGCTATGCATATTATAGTTATGTAAAGTACGTATTAGGCTTTGGATAAAAAAGTAACTTGTTCGCGTAAAATATACGCGAACAAAACTAATAATTAATCTTGCTCATAGTCCCAGAAGCCTGGGTTAAGGGTTATTGGTGTAGATAATTGGTCTTTACAGACACGATAAATCGCGTCTCTACATCCGGGTTTTGGGTTTATCTGAACTGTATTGGCTGACAGTTTTCTGCAAAAAAGAATTGAGCAACGAGAGTCTCTACAATCTAGTTGCTCAATTAAAACTTAACGAAATAAGTATTTGTTGGTAATGTTTGGGCAGTTCCTACATTTGTAGCCAAGTCATTGATTTTATTATTTGTTTTGATGACTGCAAACTTATCAGTAAATAGCAATACTTCACCATTTCCCGGTGTTACCCAAGCGTGGCGAGTCATTAGGTTTTTGGAGACAACTAAAAGAGATGCATCTCCACGGTAAGGCGAGATGGGTTTACCCATGAAGGTTTGATTATCTCTATTGGCGATCGCATAAGCAGCAGAGGAACCCACAAAAATTTTACTGCCATCTGAGTAAATAGTTTTAGGGAAATTGCTAGCGCCGTCTCCCATCCCCGCAGTTGTAGGCCTTCTTGGAATACTTAGCTGGCCGCGCTCGACAGTAAAATTAGTCAGATTAACAGTTCCTATATATACCTTTGTCTCATCACGGGTTTGTGCAGCATTGGTATAGGAGTCTGTGGTTATCAAAGTCTTTGTTAATAAGTCTTTGCCATTCCACCTGTAGATTGAGTTACCCCCATAAACTGAACCGAGGACATAAAGCTTGTCTTCATAAATATGTAATCGGTTAAGTCTTGTATCTGCCATATCGTTAGCAAGAGCAGCAGAATTGTAGCCCCAAAGCTTGCCTTGGTTATTTCCTGCTAAATTTGCCAAAGCAAATATTTTCGCTCCGTCGAAAACCATTCGGTAAAGAAAAGCTATTTGGACGGGAATGCCTAACCTCTTTTGTTGCTGGTAGCCACTAGTGTAGAGATACCCGTTTTTATACTCAAAATCCATTACCTCAGTTACGCCATAACTCTGTTTGGCTTTAAAATTGAGGTTTTTGTCATAAATTGATAGAGTATTTGCAGACTGGTAAATAATCCAATTTTGCAAAAATTTTACCCGTGTCTTTGAATTAGCTGTATTGCTAACTATTTTTTGCCTAGTTCCGTCAGTTTTTATTTTTACTAGTCCTGTTGGAACGGCTAATACATAAGTTTTGCCGTCAATTGCTACAATGTCACGAGCATCGTAATTAGAGTTTGGGATTAGTTTTTTCGTCCCATTACTTTCTACTTCCCATACACCTTCAGTATTGATGACCGCAACTTTGCTGCCGTTAGTGCAAGCTGCTCTTGGCGAAGAAATATTAAGATATGTAGCTAAAGCGGGGGTAGAATAATCAAACATTGTACAGTTCAGATAAGGTTGACTGAAAAATATTGGCGCTCAATTAAGAAAAAAATTTTGGGAGTTTTTGCGCGTTTTTAACCTAAACTCGTCTTCAAAATTGCAAAAAATATCGGCTACGGTAAACTCAAACCCAAAGGTTGAGTAATCCGCCAAATATGCATATCTGCAAACATCGATAAAATTAGAATTGAGTTGTTTGTGGTTATGTCGTAGCGATAACCTGTTAATTGGGGGAAAGTAACTTCAATTAATTTGCCTCTCAGCCTGCTTTCTAATTCGACAAATACTTCACCGAGACTTTCTGCCCCAGCTCACCCATCTGCTTTAACATCCCCTCAATCTTTTGCATAGCTAGAGATGAAGACTTGGGATGTTCTTTCTCCCAACGGTTTACCGTCGAATAAGTTATACCTAAAGATGCTGCAAACTGTTCTTGGGTAAGACTAGTTATGCCACGAAATTCATGGATGAGCTTTCCAACTTCCGGTTGCTTGATTAGCAAAGGTTTCTTAATGGTCATTTAGCTAAGAACGCACCTGTTAATCTGGCGAGTGATATGTATTTCGCTACATCCTATTGGGACTAATGCTGAATTGATAGGCGAAAATATACTAGAATTTTTATACTTTCTTGATTTGCTAACCAAGTAATTACACGTCCGTAGATACGGTATTTCCTAATGAGACTCCCAAGGAATCAATTACGCAACGAAATAAGCATCCTGTTGTCAAGAAGCAGTTAAAATCAATATCTGTTGAAGAAGTCAGAAGTCAGAATTCAAGAGTCAGAATCAGGCTATTACCATTGTGAAAAAGGGTATTTTACTAAATTGCTGTTGAAATATCTGGAGTCATCAGAAACTTCTTGTCCAATCCAGTTCGGTAATTCAATTTGCTGATTTTCATCAGTGAGTTCAACTTCTGCTAATATCAGTCCTTTATTAACACCATCAAACTCATCTATTTCCCAAATCAAACCACCAGACTCTATTTTATATCTGGTTTTTTCTATAAAGGGACGTTGACATAATATCTCAAGTATTTCTTGAGCATCTTTAACAGGAATAGGATATTCAAACTCTAATCTCGAATATTTAATATTGGGGCCTTTAATAGTCAAATAACTTTTTTCACCTACTACACGTATACGTACAGTTGCTTTGTCTTCCGTAGCAATGTATCCTTGACGATATACACTACCTTCAGCTAATCCTCTCCAGCTATCTCCTCTCACTAAATATTTACGCTCTATTTCTTTCGCCATTTTATTTACCAAATTATTTGCTTTTTTATATCACAAATAATATAGCAATCCTAAATTTCTTCACAAAAATGTGTGCGCAATTATTACAAATCAGAGTGAAGTTGTTGAAGTATTGATATTGACTAATTGATAATTAGCGATCGCTTCTACTGTAGTACGATAATTTACATCTTGATGACAATTTTATGCTATCTGCACTAAGCGATTGCAACTAGCAGTAAATTCGTCATTTTTATTCCACTTATTTCAAGGTGCAGCGAATTGAAAAGACTGTTAACCCTCCATACCCATGCTCAATCACTAGCCCTGAATTAAAACATTTGTTATATACAAGAACTCACCAAATTTTCTTGTTTAATTTGTTCTTTTGCTAAAGCCAATGCTTGATGAGCATTCTTAAACTTTGTTTCATCTGTAAATTTATGCTCAAAATTATTTAAATAAGCTTCCAAATACCGAATACGTAAGTGTGGGTCGGCTGGATTCTGAAGAAAAGGGAGGTCAGCTTCAACCATAAACCGAATAGCCAACAAGGGGATGGGGCTACAAAGTGGACGAAAATTTGGGTTGTGCAGACCAGGACTTTCATTACGTTTATGAAATTCTCCTATCATCAGTCCTGACTCAACAAACAAAGGTTTAAGTTTTTGTTGGACACTATCTACTACTGTAGAAGCGTCTTCTATATGGATGTCAGGAAAAATAAGTAAAAAAGCTTTATTAATTGCTAATTCCTGCTCTTTAACATCTATTTGCAGAAATATATCTCGATAGCGTCCAACAATTTCTTCTAATTGTTCTGGATACAAATCTTTTGTGTGAATAACTGCTAGACGAATACTATTTGATTTAAGAGAGTAAGGTACAAAGGGGCAAACTGCGCCGGGTCTACCTAAGTTAGGATGAGGCCTTCCTAAAAAATTTTTCACCCACTCCATAATTTCAATTAAGGCAGAAAGGTCTTCGTGTTGCTGGAGTTGTTCAATTTCACGAGTTGTATAGAGTTGCATAAGCTTGAGTGAAATGGAATAATTGTTTAATTCTGAATCCCAAATTAGTTTTACAATACACATATAGGTAAAACTAATTATTTAAGTAAATAAAACAAGCCCTTTGTTGTTGATTTTTGGTTAATATGTGACTTGCAAAAGATAACAACGATCGCCCATTTTGTTTTGCGAACTTAAAGTAAGTTACCTCACTACATACACAAACATATTTCGCATCAAATAACTTATTTTCATTTGTTTTGAAATTAGTTTGTAATATGTTATAGCGGTTCTCGGCCCTTGTGAGGTACAAGAACCCCACCCCCAACCCCCTCCCCGCTCTTTGAGAGGGGGCTAAGATGTACCTCATGTGATTAGGAAACGCTATAGCTTCAGAACTAATATTTGAATATTGAAATACGTGTAGCGCGTACTACACTTTGCTAATACACTCTACAATTAATTGAGAGAGTTTTTCAAAAAGAATTTACGATTTCTATAGGATACGTATGTATCATCATTATTCGGCATCTACTCCTCGTTTTTTACACTCTTAAGCTTCTGTTATTTTTATGAATATATTATAAATTTTATGTGTAAATAGTTATTTTTACTGTGAAAATTTGGTGTAGATTTAACAGCAACTTTAGGGCTACTATCAAGGTAATACACTTGTAGTAAATAAAAATTTTACACAGAATTGGTATAAGGCCAATTGTATAAACTGTATATTAATCACAGCATATTTATTTGGTCTAAAAATAAAAATAAAAAGGGGAGGCAGAATGAGCGGCGACTTCTACCGTTTATATCTCTATTCTTAAGTAAGCTACTCACAAAATTAAATATTTTAGGACTTACAGCACTATACCAATTAACCATAATATGCATTAAGTCAAATTTATATTTCAGGTGCTGATTGCAACCCCGATTTTGTTGCATATTTACTGTTCTGGGTGTTAGACATGGCTCCAAAGCCCAAAATTAGTATAGTCAATATGTATGATACGTAAGTCCTATATTTGTTTATTGGAAGTCTCTTATTTCTCAACAAATTCTTTCACCACTGCCATAGCTTCAGGAGGAATCTGCGTAATTAGACGAAATGGAAATGCGGCAGTTGAAGCAAACTGAGCATAGTCTGGTGTCAGGAAGATAGCATAGTTTTTAGCTTCTGGAGTCATCTGGAAAGCAAAGGCCAAGGTTAGAGCTTTAACGTACTTGCGAATATCTGCTGCTTGTTCACCGACAACTTCACCGCCACTAATCGGTGTATTTGGTTGTCCGATCTGATCCAAAGTCTTACTGGGGTCTTTTACACTGAGATGAGTACCCCCAATTATACCAACTAGCCATTTTGGGGATGGGATTTTTTCAAATCCGACAATTTGTTCAGTTAAAGCTGGGGTAGTTTTATCGGCGGAACCTGCTAACACTATGGTAGGAACTTGTATCTTAGTTAACCCAGTTTCGCCAAAAATCAGAGAAGTTGTGGGATTGAGAGCGATCGCCTGTTTGATTCTGGGATCTCGTAGTTGATAGCTATTTTCTGGTAGTTCTTGAGCGATGCACTGCATATTTTCTCCCAAACTCAAGATAGTCAGGTTCTTTTTGCAGCGTTGTTTGAGATGTTCTAGTTGTAACTCGGCCCCAGCAAGTGCTAAAGCTGTGCCACCACCAAAAGAATAGCCAACAACCATCGCGTTTGTGGTTGCAAGTTTCCCTTGCAGGGGATGATTAGCTGTTTGGTTGAGTTTTTCTAATTCGTCGAGGACAAAACTAATATCTTGAGGACGATACAAAAACTCTTCAGGCTTCATAACTCTGGTTTTGCCTTGAAATGCTAGGTTAGCATTTGCCTCATTACTACCGGGATGTTCTAAAGCTGCTACTACATAACCGTGGGATGCTAAATGTTCTGCTAGGTAACGCAAGTCCGTGCGAACCGATCCGAAGCCGTGAGAAAAGACAATTACGGGTTTGTCGGGAGTTGCAGCAGTTGACCAGTAAATATCAACTGGGATTTTACGATCGCGCTTTTGATCGTTCAGACTTAAGTTGAGTATTTTTACTTGGGCGCTTCCTGGTTGGCTGGGATCAAAAGGGAAAGCAATCTGCGGTGTTCTCGGATGTGCTGTTATCGGGTCGAGTTGGGGAGCGATCGCTAACATGAATTGCTGGGTACGCCAAAAAGCGGTATTTAAATTCCCTGCAACAAGCCAAGCCTTTGGCAAATCAATTTCTAAGCGTTTACTAGGATAAGCAGCAATAAAACTCAGTATAGAAAGACCTTGCGGTGCAGTAGAACCTAATACCAATCCTGCTCTCAATGCTTGTACTCCAGCTTTATCCTTTCGGGCTAAGGCTGTGGCAAAGTCATTGAGAATAGTTGTACCAATCTGGGTATTAATTAACTTATCAAGTGTGACAACATTCATAGGTATATTCATACCCAGCGCCCCCAAGAAGAAGCGGCGTTGTTCTTCAGATAAAGACTGTAAACTCCCAGGCAATTTTCCTGTTTTTACAGCTTTTTGCAACTCAGTAACAGAGATGGATTCTGTAAATAAACCCAAACGCACAACAACTGTGTCAGCTGCAATGGCCGCAGTATTTGCCCCGAACTGTGTAAGTGCGATCGCGCTAAATAAACCCGCAACTGTCTTAAGACTTCTCCAACTTTTTCCCATAAACTTTTATACCAACTGTTACTTACGGGAATATAACGGATATTTGTGTATTTGACTACCCCAATAATTGTCTAGAAATAAAAGTAAATTTTTTCTTAACTTGATGGCAATGTCTACGATGGTCACTGACTTGTGCTGAGTGCAGTCGTAAATAGCTACGCTTATGGCGCAGCCTCTATCTGCGACACGCTGCGCGAACGCAGAGAAGTAGCTTTGTCGTATTTGCCTACGGCACGCTCCACGAACGTAGAAGCAAGTTACGCGCAGCGTCTCGTAGAGAAGTACGGGCTACGTCTATGTTTTAATCTCCTCAAAGCATCTACTGATGCAAACAGAGCCATATTACAAGCATAACAAAAGTAACGAATTGTAGAATTCATCACAGTTAAAAATTTGAGCATAAATCAGTGTTAACAGCCACAAAAGCTCGATTGTTTCTCAGCTAGGTTTAATACTGTAACGGAGCTACTAGAACAGGGGAAGCGATGCCTACGGCGGTAAACTACGCATCTACAATCTGCAATTTTTTTGACAGGAAAATTAAACCGACTGCTTAATGTTTTGTCTTTGCACTTTAAAACGTTTTGCAGAGGTGTTGCAGGTGAATAGTCTGATTGCTGTAGCTGCACGATTGTTACTCATCAAATTCTACCAGCCGCATCAACAATTTTTCTTGGCTTTATGCGTCGCAGACTCCCATATATTTTAATTTTTCTGCTCTCTCTGAGTATTATTACACTGTGGTGGCCTGTGAATGATTCTGATTGCAATTTCGAGGCTTTTATCGCATCCAAAACTACAAAATTCCAAGTACACGCTACTAAGGTTAGTGTTCAGCCGTGGCGTGGTCGTCATCATGTATATGGAATCTTTATGATTCCTGATGAATACAAACAAGCGCCATTTTTTGTGTTAACAGTCCAAGGTGCTGGTAGTTACTGTTCAAAACAATTTGGTCATAAACAAAACTTTGATGATATCTTTGCTGAACCAGGAACTTATTTGGTAAAGAAGCCGATTAGAACTCGAAAAACTCTACGCCTTATTCTTCAAGGTTTATATTCTCAGGTGAATGATAAAAATAATTGGACGTTGACTTTCCCGGAACCAAAAGCTAGTCAAGATAATTCATAATTCATCAGTTAACTTGGTGGTTGAGTTTCCAAAATCTGGTCTTTCTCTAATAAGGCACTAGTCGCATTAACTACAATTTGTGCTGCTCCTGTGAAGAACGATCGCTCGATAGTCGCTGGCACATCGCTAGGTTTATGATAGTGCGGAGTGCGTAAATTTGCGGTATCTGTCACCAGCACAGCACCCACACCCTGGTACCAAAATGGTGCATGGTCGCTGCGTAGGGTATCTGGTGTCAGTAAACCTTTAAAAGGAATTGGTAGTGTTAGAACTGCTGGCATTGATTCTTGTTTATTCAGGGCGGTTGAGGGGATATTTTGTGAGCTTTGAAAGGCATTCAGCAAAGATAAATGTTCTGTATCACCAACTACCACTAAAAAGTCGCCCTTGTCGCTAGGTGGCGTAACAGGCAATCCGGCAGGGTATTTCTGACAACCAGGAGTGTAACAAGCGTAACCTACCATATCCATAACGATCGCTCCGCCTAAATTTTGCAGGTGTGCTGTCTTACTCACAAAAGCCTGACTACCCAAAAGTCCTGCTTCCTCTTGGTCAAAAAAAGCTAGCTGTAAGGTTCGTGGCGTAGGACGAGAACCGAGTAACCGGGCGACTTCTAGAACTACAGCTACACCACTGGCATTATCATCAGCACCAGGGGAAGAGGCAACAGTATCGTAATGCGCTGCTACAAGAATTGCTTTCGCGGCTTTATTCGTTCCTGGACGTTCGGCAAAAATATTCACACCCTCAGAGAACTTTTCTAATTTAGGTTTCCAGCCGAATTTTTTCAGTTCCGTTGTAATATAAGTGCGAGTTTGCGATCGCTCTTTTGTGGTGTAGCGCTGAAAATTCAACTTTTGGATATGGTTTAACAGCTTGTCAGTAGACACTTGGGGGGTAATGTCAACTTCCCTTGATGGCTGTGGTTCGAGTGTTTTCACTGGAATCCGCTCAACAATTGTGGGTGAGGGACGCTGTTCAAAAAACGTGCTACCTCTGCTACCCAACACGGCAACTGTCATCAGCACCAACAGCATCAGCCAAATCCATTTTCTCATCTGATTTATCCTTGGCTTCCTGACTTAGGGTAGCGCAAATCCCCAAGCATCACTTTCTAGGATTGCTTCGGTTAAGGTTTTTTGATGAAAATTCTAGCGATGGCAAAGACACGATAAATCTGATTATTAGACCTCTTGCAAAAGTCCCTAACACCCCACCCCCAAACCCTCCCCGCTTGCGGGGCTACCGTGTATACACAAGTCGAATTTCTTCTTTCCCAAAGATTACCTACTTAATCGCAGTGATGGTTAAGGTGGGGTAAAACTAAAGCTAAAACCTTAGTAAATCAGTTTTCAGGTGAGGTTTTGAGAATTTATGCAATAAATATATTGAATTCGGGTGGTCATTTATTAAATTCGGGTGGTCATTTATTGAATTCGGGTGGTCATTTATTGAATTCGGGTGGTCATTTATTGAATTCGGGTGGTTGTTTATTGAATTCGGGTGGTCGTTCATTGAATTCGGGTGGTCGTTTATTGAATTCGGGTGGTTGTTCATTGAATTCAAGCAGTGGTTAGGGTGGAGTAAAACTCAGATTCTTGAACAACTTCAGACTTGTGTGTACACCGTAGGCTTGCGGGGAGGGGAACGTTTGCGTTAGCAAATGCGGGGTGGGGTTCTTTGTTTTTTATTTATGCAAGAGGTCTATTGTAGAGACGGCGATTCATCGCGTCTCTTGCTTGCGTTAACCTAACATTTGTCTTTTAACAAGAGCATGGCCAGATTGCACATCAAACCAGTGAATATCTTCAGGGGGCAATGCTAGTGTAATATCCTCGTTACTCCAATTTTGATCTGTTGGCAACAAAGCACGTACCGTAATCGCTCCGGTTTGTGAACCCTCAACCTTGACACTGACCAAATAGTGCATACCCAAATTTTCCACTAAAAACACTTTCCCTTGAAGAGTCTGGGTATCACCTGGTTGAGCTATGCGGACATTTTCGGGGCGGATTCCCAAAACAATCTGCGGTGGTACTGTTGGTATATCTGGGAGAAGCACTTGGAAATTACCCAGGAGCGCGTATTGTCCCTTACAAGGTAGAGTCAGCAAATTCATTTGCGGACTACCAACAAATCCAGCCACAAATAGATTAGCGGGATGGTTATAAATGCGGTCAGGCGGGTCAAGTTGCTGGACATAGCCATCGTTGAGCAATGCAACCTTCGTGGAGAGCGTCATCGCTTCTGTTTGGTCGTGGGTGACGTAGACAACTGGCACTTTTTGGGCGGCAAAAATTTGCTTGATATCGGCTCGGACTCGTTCCCGCAATAGTGCATCCAGGTTACTTAAAGGTTCATCCAGCAGGTAGACATCGGCATTACGCACCAAAGCACGACCGACAGCAACCCGCTGCCTTTGACCTCCAGACATTTGTCCAGGTTTGCGGTTCATTAACTCTGCTAATCCTAAAACTTCTGCTACTTCTGCCACTCGCTGTTTAATTTCTGTCGGTGGTACTTTTTTCAGCTTGAGTCCAGAAGCGAGGTTTTCGTACACTGTCATGTGAGGATAGAGTGCATAGCTTTGAAATACCATTGCAATATTGCGATCGCTTGCTCGTTTATAGGTGACATCCACCTCCCCAATCTCAATCTGACCGCGAGTCGGTTCCTCAAGACCCGCAATCATGCGTAGCACAGTGGATTTGCCACAGCCAGAAGGGCCAAGTAAAGTGAGAAACTCATGGTTATCTACAGTTAAACTAACGTCTTTGACAGGGACGACTTTAGGACTGTAGGTTTTATTCAAGTTTTTGAGTTCGAGTTTAGCCATTTTTCATTTGTCATTTGTCATTTGTCATTTGTCATTGGTCATTTGTCATTAGTCATTGGTCATTTGTCATTTGTCATTTGTCATTTGTCATTTGTCATTTGTCATTGGTCATTAGTCATTGGAAACTAACTATGTAATTCTTCTCCCCTTGCTCCCCTGCTTCCCCTGCTTCCCCTGCTCCCCTGCTCCCCTGCTCCCCTGCTTCCCCTGCTCCCTTGCTCCCCTGCTTCCCCTGCTTCCCCTGCTCCCCTGCTCCCCTGCTCCCCTGCTTCCCCTGCTCCCCTGCTCCCCTGCTTCCCCTGCTCCCCTGCTCCCCTGCTCCCCTGCTCCCCTGCTCCCCCTGCTCCCCTGCTCCCCTGCTCCCCCTGCTCCCTCTTATCCCTTGACAGCACCAGCGGTAAGACCTTGGACAATCCGGCGCTGGAAAAACAAAACTAGTAAAATCAGGGGTAACGTCCCCACAACAGTAGCAGCAGCGATCGGGCCATAGGGAATTTCATATATTGTCGCACCACCCAACTGAGCAGCAGCCACGGGAATTGTCTTCAACTCTTCACGCGTCATAAACGTGAGAGCAAAAATAAACTCGTTCCAAGCAAAAATAAAGGTAAGGATTCCAGTAGTCACTAAGGCGGGAAGGGTCATGGGTAGCACGATTTGCCACAGTAGTTGAAAGGTGTTGTAGCCATCGACCCTAGCAGAATCTTCCAAGTCTTTTGGTAATTGTTCAAAAAAGCTTTTAAGTACTAAAATTGTTAGCGGCAAATTGATCGCAGTATAGGGTATAATTAGCGCCAGATAATTATTGCCCAATTTCAGCGCTTGGATAATTTCTAATAGTCCTAAGAACAAGAGAATTCCAGGAAATAAGGTAACAATTAAAATGCTGGCGAGGATAACTTTTTCACCCCAAGGGCGTAACCGTGCGAGAGCATAAGCCGCAGGTGCGCCGATCGCTAAAGCTACAGCGGTAGAAGTAATCGACACAAAGGCGCTGTTGAAGATGTAGCGCCAAAATGGACGACGGGTAAATAACTCAATGTAGTGATTGAAAGTGAATCGTGTGGGGAAATAGACAGTAGGAACGGCGGCAATATCCTCATTCACTTTAAATGAGGTCAGCAATTGCCATAGAGCTGGCGCTAGGCTAAATAGGACTATTAATACAACTATGATGAACAGTAAGATTTTTTTCAGAGAAAACTTGGTTTTCCCTGTTCGTTTTGGAGTCGTTGGAACTGCTTGGGGAGTTACACTCATGGCTTAAATGGCTCCTGATGTTTTGGCACGGTATCTGTTAAGTAAGAAACTAGCGATCGCCACCGCCGCAATTAATATTAAAAATGTCACCACTACCAGGGCTGCTCCATAACCAAAATCTAAGTAGCGCATCACTGTGGAGTAAATGTACAATGACACCACTTCCGTAGCGCCACCAGGGCCACCCCCAGTCATCACAGCAACCAAGTCAAAAATCCCGAAAGCTTGAGCAAACCGAAATAGCACTGCAATTAATATCTGCGGCAGCAGCAGTGGCAGGGTAATATTGCGGAAGCTTTGCCAAGCAGTTGCCCCATCGACCGAATAAGCTTCATAGAGGTCTTTTGATATCGACTGCAACCCAGCTAGCAACAGGATACTGATAAACGGCGTAGTTTTCCAAACATCAGCAAAAACCAGTGCGATCGTTGCCAGCGTTGGATCTCCTAACCAGTTAATTCCAGTCTCAATCAGCCCCAAGCGCCGCAGAATATCGTTCACAACCCCAAACTGGTCGTTAAAAATCCAAGTCCACGCCAGACCAATCAAAGCAGTAGGCAAAGCCCAAGGGATAATTGCAGTTGTACGCACTATGCCCCGACCAACAAACGCCTGATTGAGAACTAGGGCAATCCCCAGTCCTAGTAGTAGTTCTGAGATTACGGATGCTGTTGTGAACACGGTTGTCGCCCACAAACTCTGCCAAAAACGACCATCACCCGCCATCCGCACATAATTCTCTAAACCAGAGAATACAGGTTGTAACTCTGTCCCCAAATTTTTAGTAAATACGCTTAACCAAAATGCTCGTAAAATCGGGTAGGCAAATACAAACAACAACAGCAGCAATGCGGGTGTTAGTAAAATCCAGGCTGTCTGTTGTTCTCGATTTCTGAGTGTATGTAAATTTGTCATTTGTCATTTGTTATTTGTCATTTGTCATTAGGCATTGGGAATTAGGAACTGGCTATGTAATTCTTCTCCCCCTGCTCCTCTGCTCCCCTGCTCCTCTGCTCCCCTGCTCCTCTCCCCCTCTGCCCCCCTGCCCCCAACAATCGCCGCGTTTCAGCCGCCGCAGCTTGCATTGCTCGTTCCGAATTCATCCGACCGGATAATGCGGCACTGAGATAACGCTGTAAAATATCTGATGTTTGAGCATATTGGGCGATCGGTGGACGTAAAACTGCATTGTCTACGACCTCCAATAACTGCGGATAGTGGGGGTATTTAGCAACAATCTCTGGGGCTGTAAACAAATCCCGACGACTTGGTACATAGCCCGCACTGAAAATGAATCGGCGCTGTGCTTCTCGACTGGTAAAATAATTAATTGCTTTCCAAGCTTCTTCAGGATGTTGAGAAGATTTCGCAATCCCTAAACCCCAGCCCCCTAGACAAGCCGCTCCTGTCTTACCAGGAGCATGAACCATCGGTTTAATCGCTATTTTGCCCCGGATTGGCGAATTTTCTGCCTGGGCTAAAGGCCACGCATAGGGCCAACTGCGTAAAAACGCTACTTGACCACTTTGAAATAAGCGTCGGGTGTCTTCTTCTTGGTAGGTCGTGACTCCAGGAGGAGAAACGCCTTCCCTGATAGTACTACGCAGAAACTCAATGGCTTGTAATGTTTCTGGTCGATCTAGTCCAACTTCGAGGGTGTCGGGTTTAACCCAGAAGCCACCAAAGCCATCGAGGATTTCTGCAAACATCGCCACAAGTCCTTCATATTGGCGACCTTGCCAAACATAGCCCCAATTTACCTGCTTTTTCTTCTGCAAGACTTGGGAAATTCGGAGCAAATCATCAAAGGTTTCTGGCGGTTGCAATCCTGCTTGTTTGATTAAATCTTCCCGGTAGTAGAGCATTCCCACGTCAGAACGCACTGGAATGCGGTACAGCTGGTTTTGATAACGTCCCCCTTCTACATCCTGGGGTGAAAATGCTGCCAACTCCTCTTTAGAAATGCGATCGCCTAAAGGTAGCAACCATCCCGCAGCAGCAAACTTGGATGTCCAGATCACATCCATATTGATCAGGTCATAAGGGGATTCACCCAAGATAAAAGATGAGGTATACAGGTCTTCGAGCAAATTTGTGGCATTCGGCCCTTCAACTAGGTTAATGCGAATACCAGGGTTCTCAGCCTCGAAGTCTCTAATTAAACCCTGTCTCCAAGGTTCGGCATCAGGGGCAGTCATTAACAAATTGAGGGTAACTGGTTGCTGCGAAAGTGCTACCAAACTTAACAATATAATGCTCAAGAGAGTTGCCAGGAAAACCCCCATGTGTAAGTAACTTTGTTTTTGGATAAATTTTTGCAACTTGTTTATTGGCTTTCGGTACAACATTATCAATGTAGCGATCGCTAGTAGTAATCCTTAGGAAAGAAAAACATAAAATATCTCAAAAAAGATTATTTTGTATTATTTTTTTACGGCTTAATCAGTAGGTCGGCATAAATATTTGTTGTTGGGATGAGGCAGGAAACAGAAGGCAGAAGTCAAGAGAGAAGAGGGTTTTAGCCTCATTTATTTTTGTCAACATAGTTTGATTTTATTTTGCTTACCTACTTAGCGCTTGATAACAGAATTTAGGCAGTTGTCAGCAAAAGTTTAGATAAATTACATTTCCTAGAGAAAACATCAAGTTTGACGCTTTGTCTTTTGACAGCGATCGCAACTTCACGTAAAGTGCCCCACTAGAGGAGTGCTGAGTACTAAGCAAAGAAAAAAAGAATTTCTTAATTACTTCTTCAAAATCTTTATTCGGACACTCAGGACTCAGAACTCAGAACTCGGAACTTTTTTTATGGTAGATTTGTTGCTGATTGCAGTCCTGGGGTTCCTGGGGAGTTTTGGACATTGCTTTGGGATGTGTGGCCCGCTAACAGTGGCATTTTCTCTGTCTCATCAGCCGAAAATTCCACAAACAGTCTCTTTGGGACGGACATCAACCTTAGAAAAGCCCGACACTTGGCAACAGCAATTAAAATTTCATATCCTGCTAAACCTGGGGCGAATGTTGAGCTATGCTCTAGTCGGTGCTGGCATTGGGGCGCTAGGTTCGGTATTGCTGCAAGGTGGACAGCTAGCGGGTATTGGCAGCGACTTCCGGCGCTGGATGGCAATTCTCACTGGTGTGATGTTGATTTGGTTTGGCTTAGGACAAGTAAAGCCCGATTTATTACCGCGCATTCCCGTGTTACATCCCCTATTGCAAGGTGGTTTACACGATCGCCTCAGCAGCGGAATGGTTAAACTTTCTTTAAAAACCAAATGGTGGACGCCAATGCTTTTGGGGATGACTTGGGGTTTAATGCCCTGTGGTTTCCTGTATGCTGCCCAAATTAAAGCCGCTGAAACTGGCAATTTATGGATGAGTACAGCTACTATGCTGGCTTTTGGCTTGGGAACCTTACCCACGATGTTAGGTGTAGGCGTTTCCACATCTTTGGTAAGTAAAGACAGGCGCAGTCAGTTATTTCGATTAGGTGGTTGGGTAACACTCACCATTGGCGTTATCACCTTGCTGCGGACTGGTGACACAATGGTAGATTACACCGGACACGCTGCCTTAATCTGCTTAATTTTGGCGTTAATTGCGCGTCCGATTAGTGGCTTGTGGGCTTCACCACTGCGTTATCGTCGCGGCTTGGGTGTGGGAGCTTTTGTGCTTTCTGTGGTTCACACCTTCCACATGATAGAACACTCATTGCAATGGAATTTTGCCGCCTTTTCGTTTCTGCCACCAGAATTTCAGTGGGGGATGGCTGCGGGTGCTGTAGCATTGGTATTAATGTCCCCCGCCGCTTTTACAAGTTGGGAATCGTTGCAAAAATCTTTGGGCAAGCGTTGGCGACAGATTCATCTATTGGGTGTGCCAGCCTTGCTCTTGAGTGCCATTCATACTGTGTTGATTGGTTCCCATTATCTGGGTTCCTTGCAATCAACTTGGGGAAATAAATTAGCGGCAGTACTGATGGTAATGATTACTCTCAGTGTTTTGCTAGTGCGTAGGGCGAAGCCCTTGCCGTAGGCATCGCGCTTTTTCTGGTCAAAGTTAGCCGTAGAAAAGTTTTATGTTCCCCCAACCAAATCGCGGTAAATCATCTTTATTTTCTGGCTCCGTCTCAACGAGTCAAAAACAGAGGCGTTACCCCCTCAAAGGCATTTTCTGGAAGAATCAAGGAACAATAAAGTATTTATTATTCCTGAGTTGCTTAGTTATATCAATAACTAATCTTTACCCTGCTTTTGCTCATAAGGTGGAAGTAGCCTCAGATGTTGGCGGCACTCTCCACATTGAACCAAATGATAATCCCCGTGCTGGAGAAGCAAGCCAAGCCTGGTTTGCACTTACCCGCAGAGGTGGAAAGGTGATTCCTCTGTCACAGTGTAATTGTCAGTTGGCTGTTTATGCCGAACCTTATGCAGCCGGAGAGCCACCGCTGTTAGAACCACAGTTAAAACCTGTGGCAGCCGAACGTTATCAAGGCATCCCAGGTGCAGAAGTTGTCTTTCCCAAACCAGGGCTTTATGAGTTGCAACTAAATGGAAAACCTGTCTCTGGAGCAAGATTTAAACCCTTTGAATTCAAATTTGAAGTGACTGTGGCAGGAGGTGGGTCTACACAGAATACACAGAACCTCCGAAATGTCAATGGTGATTTAGTAGAAGGTCAATCTCAACAATTACCAACTTGGGCGATCGCACTGCCAATTCTCGGATTTATCGGCATCTTAGTTGTCGTCATGCAAAGTATGAGGAGGGGTGGGGAGTAGGGAGTGCTGAGTGCTGAGTGCTGAGTGTTGAGTGGGGGAGCAGGGGAAGCAGGGGAAGCAGGGGGAGCAAATTATTATTCTTTCCCATTCCCCATTCCCCATTCCCTCCTACTTATGTCGCTTTTGATGCCACTGCCACGCGTCAGCGACGATATCTTTGATGGATGGGTACTGAGGTTGCCAGCCTAAGATTGTTCTGGCTTTGTCGCTGGTGCCAATGAGAACTGGGGGATCGCCAGGACGGCGATCGCGTTCTTCTACTGGTATGCTAATTCCTGTCACCTCTTCGACTGCGGCAATGACTTCTCTAACGGAGAAACCGCTGCCATTGCTCAAATTAAAAACTTCGCTATCGCCACCTTTTAATAAATATTCCAAGCCCAAAATATGGGCGTCTGCTAAGTCGTTAACGTGAATATAATCGCGAATACACGTACCATCGGGCGTGGGGTAATCAGTGCCGAAAATTGAAATGGATTCTCGTTTCCCTAAAGCTGTCATTAGCACCAAGGGAATCAAATGGGTTTCTGGGTTGTGATCCTCACCCAGTAAACCATCGGGATTAGCACCAGCAGCATTGAAGTAGCGAAAACGTACTGATTGCAAACCGTAAGCGACATCAAAATCAGAGAGAATCCTTTCTACCATCAACTTTGTAGCGCCATAGGGATTAATCGGATTTTGGGGATGGGTTTCTGGAATGGGCACGAATTCCGGTACCCCGTAGGTGGCACAGGTAGAAGAAAAGACAAATTTCTTTACAGATGCTGTCAGCATCGCTTCTAACAGGGTCAAAGTACCAAGAACGTTATTGCGGTAATATTTGGCCGGATCGCTCACCGACTCTCCTACGTAGGCATAAGCCGAAAAATGCATCACCGCGGCAATATCGTGGGTTTTAAATACATGATCCAGCAAGGCGCGATCGCTTGTGTCCCCAATTATTAGTTCTACCTGTAAAACCTTTTCTACTAGATCGCGATGTCCATAGACCAGATTATCAAGTATGACAACGCCATAACCCGCTTTCTTCAAAGCAAGCACTGTATGGGAACCAATATATCCAGCTCCCCCCGTTACCAGAATAGTAGGCTTTCCAGGCGACATAGTTTTTCCTTTTGAGTCGATTACTTAATTAATTTAGTTTACCGGTACCAGATTACTCTTCTGGAAAATTATAAATAATAGACGCAGTGTCAAAAAATTGCACTAAAATCACTACGACGGTAGTCATTGGGTGTGAGGTTTGAGAAATTTTAAGTCAAACAGTGCGATTACAATTTGACAATAAAATAAATCCATTTCCCGAAACCTCTAGGTTGAGCCTTACGGGTGACGCTTCTAACGTCGCTATCAGTAAGAAGTCGCCAGTTGTTTCATGCATGGTTTTCCAGCATGGCAGTCTTTTCTGGGGGCAACCCCAATCGAAACGGACTGCCTCTCCTGACGGAGACGCTACGCGAACACCACCACACTGGCTCACTGCACCAGAAAATTTGAGAGTTAGTCTATGTTTCTATTGTTAAGCCGGGTACTGCTGTGGCTGCTGATTGGCACTATCGTTTATTCTCTGTTCCAGCGATTTTATCCCTCTGGAAGTTTTGTCGGGCGATTAATCTTAGTCGTTATCTTGGTAATCGTAGCCCTATCATTTCTTAATCCCAATGAACCTGCTGTGGCTTCGTTGTGGAGGATGCTATCTTTTCCCCTCAAGCCTCTAGGAGCCTCTGTTTTACTGATGATTATTGCCGCTCAGAAAATCAAAGGAGGTGGAATAGAGAAACCAGGAGGATACTTGATTGGTTGGGCACTGACGATTTTGCTGTTGGCAAGTACACCAGCAGTCGCCTATTTCCTTTATAGAGCACCTCTAGCAATGACAGGTGAAACATCTGTCGCAACTGCTACACCAACATCTGGGACACTGGTGGCATTAGGGCAACCCACCACAGCAAACATCTCAGATGTAACGGGCGATCGCATTCTTTCTTATAATTTGAGAGTGCCTCCGTACCTGTTACAAGGAAATCCTCAAGATATTCGCACACGCGGTTTACGACTTGAAGACTTTGTACCAAATTCGGAAACGTTGCAATTGACAACAAGAACTTGGGAAAGTTATCTCGTTGAAGTCTACAGGTTCTTGCGTGTTCAGCGGTAATCAGGCAAGAAAACAATACTTGGTTCGTAGTGAGCGCTTAATTTAAGGCCTAAAGTCCTGACTACGAACTTATTTCTTCATTAAAGTTGCTGTGGTGGACTACTAGTACCAAACGGCCATAACTATCCAGTTAAAAGAGGTAAAAAAAGCTGAATTTATCACAAGCGATATTTCCTCTTCATAGCTGCCTTCTTGGACTAGCAGTTAATCTAGATGATAAAGTTGCACAATTGCTTTAATGGCAAAATCTCGACGAATCGCTAAACTCAGTGCTTACCTACGACCCCATTGGCGGGAAGCCTCCTTGGGTATTCTCGCTTTGTTGTCTGTCAATGCACTGGGTGTTTATATCCCTTGGTTGATTCGTGCTGGTGTTGATAAACTCTCGACAACCTTCAGCTGGAACCAAATACTACATTACGTAGTAGTTATTGTTTTGCTCAGTTCGGCGATGTGGCTAATGCGGATGGCATCACGCATTTGGCTATTTGGGGTGGGGCGTCAGGTGGAATTTGACCTGAAACAACGGATTTTTGAACACTTACTGAAGTTGGAGCCTGGTTATTTTGCTAGTAATACTGCTGGCGATTTGATTAGTCGGGCGACCAGTGATGTGGACAATATCAAGCGGTTATTAGGTTTTGCGGTCTTGAGTTTGGCAAATACGGTGTTTGCTTACGCCCTGACACTGCCAGTAATGCTGGCGATTAGTGTGGATCTCACCCTAGCCGCCCTAGCAGTGTATCCTTTTATGCTCTTGTTGGTGAGTTTATTTAGCGATCGCTTACGCAAACAACAAGCAGCAGTCCAAGAGCAACTCTCTGACATCAGCGAACTCATCCAGGAGGATATTAGTGGCATTGCCTTAATTAAAATCTATGCTCAAGAAGCAAACGAGCGTCGAGCTTTTGCCAAGAAAAATCAGCAGCTATTGACTGCTAACCTGGAATTGGCAAAAATCCGCAATACACTGTTTCCGCTAATTGGTGGGCTAGCTAATATCAGTTCGCTGGTAATCATCTGGCTAGGGTCGGCACGGATGTCTGCTGGGACACTTCAGGTTGGCGATTTTTTAGCATTGTTAATTTATGTAGAGCGCCTAGTTTTCCCCACTGCCCTTTTAGGATTTACAATTACCGCCTACCAACGCGGTGAAGTTAGTATCGATAGGCTTGAAGCTATTCTCTCTGTCACACCAAAAATTAAAGATGCAGCCGATGCCATACATCTGCCTGTGGCTGAACTCAAAGGCGAAGTGACAGCGAAAAATCTCACCTACAATTACCCTGGTTCCACTACTCCAGCTTTAGCAAATGTTAACTTTAGCATTGCTGCTGGAGAAACTGTCGCGATTGTTGGGGCAATTGGTTCGGGGAAATCTACTTTGGCCAATGCTTTACCACGCTTGTTGGATGTTGAATCAGGACAATTGTTTTTAGATGGGGTAGATATTACTAAGATCGCTTTGACAGATTTACGAGGTGCGATCGCCTACGTTCCTCAAGATAGCTTTCTATTTAGCACTACAATCAAAAATAATATTCGCTACGGCGATCCAGTTAGCGAACAACAGCAGGTAGAATCTGTCGCTAAACTTGCCCAAATTGAATCAGAAATTCAGAATTTTCCGCAGCAATATGAAACTATTGTTGGCGAACGCGGTATTAATCTTTCTGGTGGTCAACGACAACGTACTGCTTTAGCTCGTGCAATGTTGGTCAATGCTCCAGTGTTAATTTTGGATGATGCTCTCTCTAGCGTGGATAATCAAACAGCTACGAAAATTCTCAAAAATCTCTCCAGTGGTACTGAACGTAAAACAGTAATTTTTATCACTCACCAATTATCAGCGGCGGCGGCTGCTGACCGAATTTTTGTCATGGAAAAGGGAAAAATTGTTCAGGTCGGAAATCACTTAGAACTTTTACAACAACAGGGTTTATACAGAACGTTGTGGAGCCAGCATCAAGTTGAAGAATTACTGCGGTGAAGAAGACAGAGGGCAAGAATTTAGATAGGATAAATAGTTAGGAGTATCTCATGCCCCAGCTAAATGTCTAACGGTGCGATCGCAATCGATTAAAAACCGATAGGCTATTTTTCCAAACTGCGGAAAATTCACACCCTCTTCAAACACCCGCCCTTCTGGAATCACGCTGTTACGTCTTTCTTTGCCTTCTGCTAGCTTCAGTGGCTTGTTGAAAGCGTTCTTCTCCATCAACTTGCTCTAACGCTGTGCAAATCTCATCCTGTAAATTCTACATGAATTGCTGCGATCGCTCCACCCGTCTCATATTCAGGGCAGCAAGGCTTCGGCGTCAGCGCTCAGTCAAAGGCTGCCCAACCCACAAGATGGATAATTTCTTTATTAAAAATCCCTGCCTGCCGAGTTTACTGAAGGATTTGTAAAGAGGTCTAGCAAAATAATTGCATTTGTCATAACTTGATAGTTATAGAACTATTGATTCCATCGCCTCATTACTCATGGTTAACACCCTACCCAAGCCAGAAATCAAAACCCCCAGCAAAGAAACCGTACTCACCCCCCGGTTTTACACTACAGATTTTGAAACCGCAGCCAAGCTGGATTTGTCTGCCCAGGAAACGGAATTGCAGGCGATGTTGACAGAAATGCGGACAGACTACAACCGCCACCATTTTGTTCGCGATGAAGCCTTTGAGCAGTCTTGGGAACACATTGACGGTGAAGCAAGGCAGGCGTTCATAGAGTATTTGGAACGCTCTTGCATTTCTGAGTTTTCCGGCTTCTTGCTATTCAAGGAATTATCCCGCAAGCTAAAAAATCGCAGTCCAGTGCTAGCGGAAATATTTCAAATGATGGCACGTGATGAAGCCCGCCATGCTGGATTTCTCAACAAAGCCATGGCCGATTTTAAACTCTCCCTTGATTTGGGCACTGTTACCAAAACCCGCACTTATACATTTTTCCCGATTGAATGGGTACTTTACACCGTCTACCTCTCAGAAAAAATCGGCTACTGGCGTTACATTATTATTTTCAGGCATCTAGAAAAGCACCCGGAAAACCAGTTTTACCCGATATTCCGCTACTTTGAGAGCTGGTGTCAGGACGAAAACCGCCACGGAGATATATTCAAGGCATTATTGCGTTCTCAACCGCAACTTTGGAACACTTGGAAATCTAGGCTGTGGAGTCGCTTTTTCTTGCTATCAGTATTTGCTACTCACACTCTGACAGTTCATGAACGTTCTGGGTTCTACAAATCATTGGGACTTGATGCCACAGAATTTGATATCCAAGTTGTCCGCAACACCAATGAAACCGCAGGACGGGCTTTTCCTGTGATGTTGAATACCGAACATCCCAAGTTTTTCCCACGTCTGCAACGCTGTGCAGGTTACAACTTGAAAATTGCAGAGATTGAAGGCAGTTATCATCCGAAATTGGTAAAGCTAATTCGCAAACTACCTTTGATTGCAGCAATTGTTTGGAATCTACTGTTAATTTACCTCATCAAACCAATTGATACTGAAGCCCTGCGGGGAACGGTTCGCTAGTTATTTATTAGACATCTGCTGGTGAAATTAATTATGCGTTCTGAATAATACATAATTAATTTCACCAGATGTCAATTCTTGAATATTTGGGTAGCTGAATGATATCATGTCCGGCTACATACTTGTCATTACGAACGCAGCGATAGCGGAGTGAAGTAATCGCATCCGAAGTGATTGCTTCGTTCCACTCTGTTCCACTCGCAATGACATATCGTAAGTGATTAAGCGGACTTGATATGATGACAAAATTAGACTAAAGTCTATATATAAATATGTCAATAAAATAGTTAAATTTTTGTATATATATAATCCTGGAATGCAATAGATAAGAGGTTCACTAATTAATCTAGAAAATGTAGGAATTGAGAGATGAGCGACATTAAAATACAAGCCGCTTTGCCTTTACCCACACGGAAGCGACCCAACACAGAAACATCAAATTTTACGAATCCATCGCTTGTCTCATCCAATATTCCCACATTGGCCAATCCAACACGCAGTTTTGGTTTACCAACAAATAATAATACTCCACTAGATACAGTCATTGAAGTAGTAGGCGACCTTCAAAAAGCCCCGTCTGCTAACGAGCAATTATTAGAACCAGAAGCTATTAAAGAAAAACCTCTTGTTCACGACATTAGTCGGATATCTTTGCGTCGTCCACAGCCGCAACTTATAGGTAGCCAGCCAAAAGACCAGTATGAGCAGTCAACTGACCAGATTATGCTTCTACCTAGACCTAAGTCAAATATAAATATTGGTGGAATAGATTCGCATATAGTACAACGAGAATGTGTAGATTGTGAGCAAGAAAAAGAGGAAGTACAAACTGAGTTGTCGCTACAACGCGTTAGTAATAACAGCGTTCAAACCCAAGACAATATTGAGAGTCAGTTAAGCAATAGTAAGGGTGGAGGAAGCCCGTTATCTCCCGAAGTGCGAGACTTTATGGAACCACGCTTTGGTAGTAAATTCGACGATGTACGAGTACATACTGACTCCAATGCTACGCAGATTAGTAAGTCGTTGGGAGCGCAGGCCTTTACTCATGGTAGTGATGTTTACTTTAGCGCCGAGAAATCACCTGGTAATAACGAGTTGACAGCCCATGAGTTAACCCATGTGGTACAGCAGACAGGCAAAGTGCAGAAACAAAGCGATGCATCTACAGCACCAGCCACTGTTGAACAGACATCTAATGGTATGCCGCCCAAAAAAGGGACAACTAAAATTGACAAAAAGAATGCCACAATTACTGCTTCGGGAAAAAATATTACAGAAGCAATTACAAACTTAACATCACAAGGAAAGGGCGAAGCGGGCAGTGTTACCTGTGCCCCCGCAAAAGATGTCAAAACTTACCAAGCAGAAGATAAATCCGATGAAATTGTTTACGAGGCAGATGTCTTAGTAACAGAAACTAAGGCAATGCCCGTCTGGACGGAACTCGACCAACAGTGCGAACCTGTTAAAAAAGAATGGGCAAGGTTTTATAGCGCTCTTGATACGCACGAAAATGGGCATATAAGTATTGACGAGAAGGCTTTTAAAGATTTACACAAAAAGCTTCTTGGCAAAACAACCTCAGCATCTGACAAGATTTTTAACGATACTTACGCTCAAGCGAATACTGATAATAATACTTACGATGCCACAACGAAACACGGACTCACTCAAGGTACAGGAGTAACTCCGGTACAGTGCGGCCCAGAAAAAGTTTCTCAAAGTGGAGATGAATCGGATGCAAAGGTAGAGGTTCAAACTCAACAATAGAGGCGAAAACACCATAACGCAGACCTGCTAATCATTTTCGCGTTTGCACTGTTTGGACTCACATGGATAAATCATAAAAAGAACGCCGAACGATACGGAAGCCACTTGGTTTGACTACAGTGCAAGAAGTGTCAACGGCGAATTTATTCACAAGGTGCTTGATTCTTCTGGCTGTCTGTGATAGTTTTCTTTTTACAAACCATAAAATACTTTAAGTTTATCAAGATACCGTTGTTTATGATTTTCGTTAACCTAGTTGCAAAGATTTGAAGTTAAGAATAAATAGCTAATCTATCGAGATTATGTATTGCAGGTATAAGATTGCGAACCAACGAACTAGAAATTAATCTCTAAGCCAGGGCAACCTTATGAGCAAAATACGTGCTGTGATTGTCGATCCCAATGTGCCGGGGCGTTTGGCACTGAGTGAAGTGACTGCACCAAAGCCCGCCCCAGATGAAGCTCTAGTGCGGGTAGCGGCAATTTCCCTAAATCGGGGAGAGATAAAACGTTCAACCACTGCTGAGGCTGGTTGGCAGCCTGGTTGGGATTTAGCAGGTGTAGTGGAAATCCCCGCCACCGATGGTTCGGGGCCTCCCCAAGGGGAGCGTGTAGTTGGCTTGCGCCGTGCCGGTGCTTGGGCAGAACTCGTGTCTGTTCCTACTAACGCCTTAGCTGTAGTGCCGCCATCGGTATCTTTTGCTCAAGCTGCCACACTGCCTGTAGCGGGTTTAACTGCATACCATGCGGTGTTAAAAGGTGGTTCACTTTTGGGTCGGACAGTTCTGGTTACAGGTGCATCAGGAGGCGTTGGTTACTTCGCTATCCAATTGGCGCAACTGTCAGGCGCGCAAGTTGTGGCACATATTCGTCAAGCTGGCTATGAAACTCTAGTTAGAGAAGCAGGGGCGCAATCGGTGGTGATTGGCGAAGACCTTTCACCCGCCAGCGAGTACGGCCCCTACGATCTAATTGTAGAGTCAGTAGGTGGCAAGACTTTGGGGGTAGCCCTTGGCTTTCTGGCGCAGGATGGGAAAACTGTGCTGTATGGAGTATCTGGGGGAGATGAAGTGACATTCAACGCGGCTCAATTTTTTGGGACTGGTAGCGTCAGCCTGTATGGTTTACGTCTGTTCGATGAATTGAGATTTGAATCAGCAGCAGTCGGTTTAAAACGGCTTTTGAGTCTAGTAGAAGCAGGTGAGTTACATCCTCACATTGATTTAGAAGCTTCTTGGACAGAAATAGCTGATGTGGCCCAACAACTACTCGATAGGCGTTTTCCTGGCAAAGCTGTGTTGCACATTTCCAAATAATTCGTAATTCGTAATACTTCGACTTCGCTCAGTACAAGTTCGTAATTCGTAATTATTTTTATTTTCATGCACTGATTTATTGAGAAAGACTAATGTTTTTTCTTGTTGCAATCAAGCAGATTTAATTTATTTGTGAGGTGATAATTACGAATTATGAATTAAGAACTACTAATTCTGCTGACTTTTGGTTCAAACTAGATCGGCTTGTAGCCCTTAGTAATCTCAAGATAGATCGCCCAAAAGGGACATCACATCCACGTTATCCATCCTTTGTTTATCCGTTGGACTATGGATACTTGGAAAATACTCGCTCTGGAGATGGAGCCGATATTGATGTCTGGATAGGTAGTTTGTCTAGTCAAAAAGTTACCGCCGTCATTTGTAGTGTTGACTTGGAAAAGCGGGATGCAGAAATCAAAATACTTCTGGGCTGCACTTCTGAGGAAAATCAAGTCATCTTGGATATCCAGAATATAGGCTCTCAATCAGCAATATTATTGGTTCGCAAATAAATTAATTACATTTTTGAGGGTAAGTTTGTATGAGCTTAGAACTAAAACTATCAGGTAAAACAGCGATCGTTACAGGAGGAAGCGCGGGAATTGGATTAGCTACTGCCAAAGCACTTTATAGTGAGGGTGTGAATGTGGCGATCGCAGCCCGCAATCAAGAACGCTTAGATCGGGCTGTCGCTGACATCCAGTCTTTACCCACCCCAGGCGCGAAAGTTATTGCCATTAGCGCTGATTTAACGAAAGCAGAAGATATTGAGAAAGTTGTCTCAACTACATTAGCCCAGTTTAATCAGATTGATATCTTGATTAACAATGCCGGATCAGCCCGTGCTGGATCTTTCCTAGAATCCACGGATGATTTATTTTTGGATGCTTGGAACTTAAAATTATTGGGCTATATCCGCTTCGTTAGAGCCGTCGTTCCCCATCAAAAAAGTCGCGGTGATGGCCGGATTGTCAATATAATCGGCGGTGCAGGACGGACACCTCGTCCGAACTTCCTAGCTGGTGGTACAAGCAATGCTGCTTTGCTGAACTTCACAAAGGGCATTTCTAAAGAGCTAGCCGAGTATAAGATTCGCATTAACGCTATCTCCCCTGGTGCTACAGCTACCGATCGTGCCGAGACTTTAGCGCGGCAAAATGCCCAAGCGCAAGGCATCACCGTCGAGGAAGTGAAGGCGCAAAGCATCCAAAGTATTCCTTTAAAAAGAATCGCCCAGCCAGAAGAAATTGCCGCGTTGGCGCTATTTTTGGTGTCCGATCTTGCTGCATCGATTACAGGAACAGAGATTATCGTTGATGGCGGATCTACCCCTGGTGTTTAACAGACACGATGAATCGGACGCGATAAATCAGACGCGATTCATCGCGTCTCTACATCAAAAACATAAACTTCTTGGAGATAAAAACATGGGTTCTCAATACTTTGATATCAAACCAGTTGCAGGACGTATCGGTGCTGAAATCATTGGTGTTAATCTGAGTTCTAACCTCAGCGATGACATTATCAGTGATATTCGCAAGACTCTAGTTAAATACAAAGTGATCTTTTTCCGCGGTCAGGAACAACTCGATGCTAATGGACAGGTTGCTTTCGCTCGTCGTTTTGGTGAAGTCACTACAGCCCACCCTACCGTACCATCGCTGCCAGAAAACCCAGAAGTCTTAGACCTGAATTATGGGCGCACCACTTCCCGCGCCAATAGTTGGCATACCGATGTGACATTTGTAGACCGTCCACCTCTCGGTTCCGTCTTACGAGCGCTTGATATTCCCCCAACTGGTGGCGATACAATCTGGGCAAACTCGGTAACTGCATACGAAGATTTACCTATTCATTTGCGTAATCTTGCAGACCAACTTTGGGCAGTACATAGCAACAAATACGACTATGCCACTGCATTTGACCTACCTGAAGATGCCAAGGCTTACCGGGCTGTCTTCACCTCCACTGTATACGAGACTCTGCACCCAGTTGTACGCGTCCATCCCGAATCTGGGGAGCGGGGACTATTCATCGGCGGATTTGTGCGTCAGTTCCGTGGCTTATCAACAACTGAATCAGATGACATTCTGCGGCTGTTGCAAGCATATATTACACGTCCTGAGAACACAGTCCGGTGGCGTTGGCAAGTTGGTGATGTTGCTTTTTGGGACAACCGGGCTACTCAACATTATGCGATCGCAGATTACGGCGATCAGCCCCGCCACGTTCAACGCGTGACAATTGTCGGCGATCTCCCAGTGGGCATCGATGGTAAACAAAGTGAGGCTATCAAAGGAGATGCTTCTGAGTACAATCGCCGTCAGGCGGTGACTGCGTAATAGAGACTCGCGTCAAAATCAAATACCAGCTAGACAATCTCTATGAAGTAGAAGTTTCATTGGTAGTAAAGCAAGTTCCATACTTGGACAGAGGAGCAATGCATGGGTGATACACGCGCTACTGTTTTGGAAACAATAGCGGATACTTTAATCGAGCGTGCTGAGGCTCTGCCTTCTCGTGTTCTGCAAGTAGCGGTGACAGGCATTACTGCTAGTGGCAAATCCACTTTGGCACAGGAGCTAGCGCAGATATTAACCAGACGTGGAAGAAGTTCTGTTCACATTGCAGTGGATGATTTTCATAACCCACGCGATCTGCGCCATCGCCGAGGTCGTGAGTCGGCTGAAGGCTACTATTTTGATGCCTACAACTATTCGCTCCTCAAAAAGCTTGTGCTTGAACCACTTGGGCCTGGAGGTAATTTAATCTACCAGGCACGTGGGTTCGACTTGGAAACAGATGCTCCAGTGGAAGAGGCACTTAATAAAGCCCATCCTGGAGACATTTTTCTTTTTGCTGCCAGTTTTCTGCTACGACCAGAGATTGTCTCTTACTTTGACTATCGTATCTATATAGATACAGATTTTGAGGTGGCCGAGCAGCGTGGGGTAGACAGGGATGCAGCACGGCTTGGATCTTGGGAAAACGCAGTTCTTCTGTATCGTCAGCGATACCATGCTGCACAACGAATCTATTTTGCAGAATCTAATCCTGTGCAGTATGCCGATGCTTTATTGAAAAACAATAATTTGGCAGAACCGATTCTCTTCTTTAGAGCAAATCATCTTTCCTAATTTATTTACCAGATTTTTTCAAATGTTAAAACGGTAGACATTTGAACCCAGTATCTAATGACGATCGCACTTTTTTATGAAACTCTTCTATACACCTAACTCACCCTATGCACGCATTGTACGGGTGGCAATAATAGAATTGAATTTATGCGATCGCATCGAAACGCAAAAAGTCATTGCACGAGATCCGAACAGCAGCCTATTGAATTACAACCCTACAGGTAAAGTTCCAACTCTAGCGACTGACGACGGATTTATTTTGAGTGAAACACGTATAATTTGCGTCTATCTGAATCACTTAAATCCTGAGATCAAACTAGTTGCTGACATTTCTAATGGCTTTTTACAGCAACTCGAAGGTATGACTGGTGGGTTCATAGATGGTATTGCTGTCTGGGTGCGGGAGTTAAGGCGTCCCCACAGTGAGCAGTCTCCTGGGGTGATTGAGTTTGAGCGTGAGCGGGCGTTGAGAATTTTGGACTACTTCGAGAAGATATCAGATAAACTCGACCAAACTCCAAAACTTGCTCATATAACCCTCGCCTCTGCACTGGGACTAAAAATCCGTCTTCCTGATTTGCAATGGCGGCAGAAATATCCAAAACTTGCCTATTGGTATGATGAATTCTCTAAACTACCCTCCATGCAAGCAACAAGACCAGAGTCTTAATAACTAACATTTTCTTGTTCCAAACAAGAGAACGAAAAAAGCATAAGTACGCCCTCGCAAATACAAACATGAGTACAAAAAAACAACTTAAACTCGGAGCATTTTTACCCGGTAGTGGTCATCACGTCGCAGCATGGCGACATCCCAATACCCCGGCTGATGGAGGTTTAAACTTCCAACATTACAAGCAGCTGGCACAAACGGCTGAACGGGGAAAATTTGATATGCTTTTCCTCGCAGATGGTTTAGCCGTCTGGGATCGAGGGCAAGGGACTGAGGCTTTTAGCCGTTCGGGACAATTCAGTGTCCACTTTGAACCTTTAACCTTATTATCGGCTCTGTCTGCGGTGACAGAAAATATCGGGTTGGTGGCGACATCATCAACGACTTATGATGAACCTTTTCATCTCGCCCGCAAGTTTGCATCACTAGATTATCTCAGCGGTGGTCGTGCCGGATGGAATCTTGTAACCTCTGCTGCTGAAGCCGCAGCGCACAATTTCAGCCAAGAAAACCACCTAGAACACTCGCTACGCTACGAACGGGCGAGGGAATTTGTGGATGTTGTCACCAAACTTTGGGACAGTTGGGAAGACGATGCTTTCCTCCACAATAAGGAGTCAGGTATTTACTTCGATGCAGAAAAGTTGCATATTCCCCACCACAAGGGTAAATATTTCTCGGTGCGCGGCCCGCTGAATGTGGCGCGTCCACCACAGGGATATCCAGTAATCGTACAAGCGGGATCTTCCGAGGCTGGACAGGATTTAGCTGCCCAAACAGCAGAGGCGATTTTCACTGCACAACAGACATTGGCAGAAGCTCAAGCCTTCTACAGCAGCGTTAAGGGGAGATTGGCTAAATACGGACGTTCCCCTGACCATCTCAAAATTATGCCAGGGGTATTCCCGGTAATTGGTAAGACTGAGCAAGAAGCTAAGGATAAATATGAGCAACTTCAGGACTTGATCCATCCGCTGGTTGGATTAGGGCTACTTTCTGGACTAGTGGGTGGTCATGATTTGTCCAAATATCCTTTAGATGGGCCGCTGCCGGATCTGCCTGATACTAACGGTGGCAAAAGCCGCTTGCAACTGATTACCGATCTTGCCCGCAGAGAAAATTTAACAATCCGACAACTGTATTTGTGGATTGCAGGAGCGCGGGGACATCGAACGATTCTCGGAACACCAGAACATATTGCCGATCAGTTAGAAGATTGGTTTGTTAATGGTGGGGCTGATGGATTTAACATCATGCCGCCTTGGCTACCTGGGGGTTTAGAGGAATTCGTAGACTTGGTAATTCCCGAACTGCAACGCCGAGGAATATTTCGTACTGAGTATGAAGGTAGTACTTTGCGCGAGAATCTCGGTTTGCCTCGTCCAGTGAACCAGTTCATTACAAAGACTGCTCCTGAACCTGTGAGCGCCGGTTCCTTGGCATAGTAATAATTGATGAACCTATCCCACTAATAATATTTGTGCTACAAAGCTTAAGCTTATTGAGAAATGAAAACGAAAAATCAAGGTTTTCAAGCACATTTTACGAAAAGAAGTAGGGATTTTTAGAATAGTGGGATAGGTTCATGGATAAATTCCCTGTAGAGACGGCGATTTATCGCGTCTTTTGAAGCGACGGCTTTGATTTCCTCAAACTTCATCTGGTTTGTTATTCCAGTGGTTTTAACAATACAATCAAGTCGTCTCTAAGGAAACTTTTTATCGTGTTGGGCATCCTAACGGTTCTACTATCCTCCTTTGTTTTGACGTTTCACAACGTTACAGTCCGAGTTTTGTTTTCAGAACATCTCGTACTAGGTTTATTTTTACTCGGTGGATACGTTAAACCGGATTTGCAGAATTCCTTCTTGCTGATGTTCATGCGAATGCTGCTGGTGGTTCCACTCATGGCATCTCTATCATTCAAGCTATATCCATCTGCTTGGACAGAACTCCAATACTTGTTAACCCGCGATCGCAGAGATATTCTAATCCAAGCTCTTGGCTGTGGAGTGCTGATGTTTGTGTATATTGCCTCACTCTACATTGCTATTGGCTTGATTCCCACAGGCATTGCCTTGACCCTCTTCTTCACCTATCCCGTATTTACAGCGCTGCTGTCATGGAGGTTTTTTGGACAACGCCCCACATTGTTCCGTTGGCTGGTAATGGCTATTATTCTGGTGGGAAGCGCTCTCACCATTCCCCAATCTTCTGCCACCTACAGCAGTCATACCATTGCGATCGGCATTTTCGCTAGTTTTGGCGCTGGGATTGTTTACGCCTTTTATTGCATCATTGCTCAAAAATGTTTAGAAAAATTCCATCCAATTCCCTTTACCTGGATCAGTTTTGCCTGTACTCTACTGCTTTCTGGTATTAGCTTACTGTTCTGGCCAGGTAAAAGCGCTCAACTTGACTGGACACCCTTATGGATTGGTAGCATATTTTCCGGTCTTGTCAGCTTTCTCGGACACACTTTAAACAATGTGGGGATTCGGATGGTTGGCGCATCTACCGCCTCCATAATCGGCTCTAGCAGTCCAGCATTGACAGCGTTAGTTGCATGGATAACGATTAACGAAACTTTAAACGTTGTTCAGAGCGTGGGGATTGGTGTTGTCACATTGGGGATCGCCTTACTTAGTGCAGAAGGCTTTGTGAAATCGCTCAAAATTAGGGGTTGAATTGGGCATGGAGAATTTTAGAATACCTTACAGCGCTTCTGGGTTGAGTCGAATACAGACCTAACCCCCAGCCCCTTCCCTACAAGAGAAGAGGAGTAAGATTCAAAGCCTCTCTCCTTTGAGGAGAGAGGTTTGGAGATAGGTCAAAATCTATTGCATATAAACGAAAACCGCTTTATGTAATACCAATTATCCCAAATAAAGCTAGAGATATAGACCTATAAACCCCGATTAAAATTGACTTTCTTAATTACGAATTACGAATTACGAATTAATATCAAATATGCCTTTCTCCGCTATCCTTTTTGATTTAGACGGGACTTTAACAGATCCTAAACCTGGCATTACTAGTTGCATTCAGTATGCGCTCTCTGAACTCGGTTACAAACCACCGAATGCTGATGAATTACATTGGTGTATTGGCCCACCCCTGAAAGATAGCTTTTCGCAATTACTCAATACCTTAGATGGCACAGTAATTGAACAGGCGATTTCACTGTATCGTCATCGCTTTGCCACAATTGGATTATTTGAAAACTCCCTTTATCCCCAAATTTCAGAAGTCCTAAAAGCCATTCGTTTTGCTGGTTGTAAAACTTTTGTTGCGACTTCTAAACCATATATTTATGCTACGCAAATTATTGAATATTTTGGCTTGTCATTGCTTTTTGATGGTGTTTATGGTAGTGAACTTGACGGAACGCGGAGCATAAAAGGTGACTTAATTCACCATATTCTATTAACAGAAAAACTTTTACCCTCTACTGTGGTGATGGTAGGCGATCGCTCACATGACATCATTGGAGCCAAGCGCCATCAAATCGCCTCAATTGGTGTCACCTATGGCTATGGAACTGAGGAGGAATTGAAAGCTCATGGTGCTGACTTGATTGCTCATTCTCCAAGTGATATTCCCAGATTAATAATTCGTAATACTTCGGCTACGCTCAGTACAAGTTCGTAATTCGTAATTCGTAATTAAAAATAATGCCGCCATCATTAACGTTTATCCATAGCTTGCTATTGTTTAGTACCGCTTTTATTGCAGGCGGCTTAAACGCTGTAGCGGGTGGTGGAAGCTTTATCACGTTTCCAACTCTTATCTTTACGGGTGTACCCCCGATCGCAGCTAACGCCACCAATAATACTGCAATTTGGGTGGCAGCTCTCGCCAGTGCTGGAGCATATCGTCAAGATTTGGGCATCGAGCGGCGAGATTTTTTAGTTCTATGTGGCATCAGTTTAGTTGGTGGCATGATTGGCTCCATCGCTTTGTTGTATACATCGCCAGATGTCTTTAAAAAGCTGATTCCCTATCTATTGCTGCTAGCAACAATTGTGTTTACCTTTGGCGAACCGTTCAAAAAATGGTTGCAGCGTCGAAACCAGAATACATCACCGGAATCTGTACCGTTGTTTAATTTGGCACTGGCTCAACTAGCGATCGCCATCTATGGGGGTTTCTTCGGCGCAGGTTTAGGGATTTTAATGCTGGCAACTCTGACATTTTTAGGTATCAAAAGTATCCACAAAATGAATGCTTTTAAGACATTTTTAGGGAGTTGTATCAATGGTA
Organism: Nostoc sp.; assembly: GCF_036918015.1. Classification (GTDB taxonomy): domain Bacteria; phylum Cyanobacteriota; class Cyanobacteriia; order Cyanobacteriales; family Nostocaceae; genus Nostoc. The sequence goes on along the minus strand of NZ_JBALEO010000091.1, from coordinate 32,443 downwards.
TTGCGATCGTTCCATTTCTTTTTGCAGGTGTGATTGCTTGGCATCAAGCTATTTTGATGGCAGTCGGTGGCTCTCTTGGTGGTTATTTAAGTGCCCATTATGCTCGTAAACTTGAACCGCACTTAATTCGGAAATTTGTCATGATTGTTGCCTTCACTATGACTGCCTACTTTTTTATTCACGGTTAAAAACTGGGAACAACTCAGGGGTGATGTATGGAAGCATCAAAAAAATCACAAGTCATGCTGCGTGCTTTTAGTTCTAGAAATTTTCGCCTGTACTACACAGGTCAAGCAATTTCTCTGATTGGTACGTCAATGACTCAAGTAGCTACTAGTTGGTTAGTATATCGCCTCACCGATTCCGCTTGGTTACTAGGTCTAGTGGGCTTTGCCAGTCAAATTCCCACACTTCTATTGATTCCTATAGGTGGAATCATTGCCGATCGCTGGAATCGTCATCAAATTTTGCTGGTTGCCCAGATTCTAGGGATGCTTCAGTCTTTAGCTCTAACGTGGCTAGCCCTAAGCGGTACGATTAATATCGAGTACATTGCAATTCTTGGTGTACTGCAAGGGATTATCAACGCCTTCGATATTCCGACTCGACAGGCATTTCTTCCTGAAACAGTTGGTAAGGAAAATCTTGGTAATGCCTTTGCCTTGTACTCTTCCCTGGTGAGTGTGACTAGTATGCTAGGCCCTGCGATCGCAGGTTTACTAATTGCGGCCATTGGTTCGGGGCTATGTTTCCTAATTGATAGCATCAGTTACATCGCTGTAATTATTGCCCTCCTAGCAATACGGCTGACATCCAGAAAAGCCATTATTTCCAAACGCAAACCTTTAGAAGAATTAAAAACTAGTTTTAAATATGCCTTTGGATTTTTGCCAATTCGCTCAGTCTTAATTGGTTCGGCTTTAGTCTGCTGCGTATGGGGATTTTATTTAGCTTTGGGGCCGATTTTTGCCAAGGATATTTTGCAAGGTGGCCCTAACACCTTCGGTTTCTTGATGACAGCTTCCAGTTTGGGAACCTTAGCAGGTGGTATCTATTTAACTAAACATAGCAATGTATTGGAATCGGGTAAAGTTCTAGCATTGGGTATAGGTTTTATGGGAGTAAGCTTAATTATCTTTGCCCTATCCCGTGTATTCTGGCTTTCACTGCTCTCATTATTTGCAGCTGGTTTCGGCTTTATTTTGCAGATAATTGCCGGACGCACTTTGCTTCAGTTGTTGGTGAGCGATGAAAATCGCGGACAAATTACCGGTCTTTACGTTATGGCATCTACAGGCGCAGTGCCTATAGGGAACTTAATAGCTGGCGCACTAGCAAGTAAAATTGGTAGTAGCAATACTGTCATTTTTGGTGCAAGTATTTGTATTGCAGGCTCAATTTTATTTATGCAACAAATCTCTACCTTCCGCGATCTGATTCGTCTAAATTTACGTACTGAAGGAGCTTAAAAGAAAAATAGCTCTGGCTATTTGAAAGAGTGCATAATCAGCCATAACACCAAAAATTGGTAACAATAATGACTACTATAAATGACCCCACTATTGTAAATGAAGTAACTGATTTGTACCTCAAGTACGAAGAAGCCCTTTCTAATAACAATTTGGAGGTGATGGATAGCTTGTTTTGGGATGCACCCGAAGTAGTACGGTTTGGCATCACAGAAAACCTCTATGGTGGCGATGAAGTTCGTAACTTTCGCCAGAATCGACCAAACCCAAAAATAGAGCGAGAAATCTCGAATCTCAAGGTTGCAGCCTTTGGGAAAGATGCAGCAACAGTAACTTTAGAATTTCGCCGGATGATTAATGGTGTAGAGCGTTTCGGACGACAAAGCCAGACTTGGTACAGGTTTACCGAAGGATGGAGGGTGGTTTCAGCCCATGTTTCATTATTGCCAGTGTGATGGTGCGTTTTGATCGAGGAGTAGATATGACAACCTATCCCATCGCCTCTAGTCCATCATTAGTGCAGCAGGCTGAATCCTTAGCTGCACAACTTGAGTTTACCCAATCCTCACTCCCAGAAGTTGGTCGGCTGTTGCACGTCCTCACCAGCCATATCACACAGGGTCAAATTGGCGAGATTGGTAGCGGGTGTGGGGTTGGTGCAGCGTGGATTGTGAGTGCATTACACCCAGATAGTACATTGATTACTATTGAAAGCGATCGCGATCGTGCCAAAGTTGTGCAACAGCTATTTGCAGATAAGTCTAATGTCCGCGCACTTCAAGGCGACTGGCGCGACTTACTTACCTATGCTCCCTTTGATTTGTTATTTGCCGATGGCGGAAAGGCAAAACTCACAGAACCTCAGACATTGATAACTGCTCTCAAACCCGGAGGCTTCATCTTACTAGACGATCTCACACCCGAAGAATACTGGCCACCAGAATGGCACGGACGCACAGATCCAATCAGGGAATTTTGGCTCAAAGATCCTCGGATTGCTGCCACAGAAATCCGCGTGACAGCAAAAAATTCAGTAATTTTAGCAACACGCATTCAATGAAATAATTACTGTAAAAAGTAGACAAATAGAGGTTGAAATATGGGAAATTCATTTGATTGGATTGTATTAAAATCTAGACATATAGTAAAAGATAAATGGATTTCAGTACGGTCTGATACTTGCCAAATGCCTAATGGAACAATAGTTGACCCCTATTATGTTCTAGAATATCCAACATGGGTAAATGTTGTAGCTTTAACCAAAAATCAGGAAGTTATTTTAGTAAAGCAATATCGCCACGGTCTGAAAAAAACAATTCTAGAATTGCCCAGTGGTGCTGTAGAGACTGAAGATGTTTTACCAGTGGAAGCTGCAAAACGCGAATTATTGGAAGAGACTGGTTACACTAGCAATCAATTTATTGAAACTGGGATATTATCACCAAACCCAGCTAATCATACTAATTTAACCCATTGCTTTTTAGCAACAGATGTAGAACGTGTGGCTGATTTAAAGCTAGACATTACAGAACAGATTGATGTAGTTTTATTACCTCTAGAAAGGCTAATCAAAAATATTGATAATGGTATATTGCTGCAAACATTACATATTAGTTCCTTATTCTTTGCTTTAAGAAAACTTGGTAAAATGCAATTTTCTTAGAGTGTGTCTCAATTAGGTAAACTAGACAATGGCTAAATGAGGATTCATCAATGATATTGGAAACTCAACGCCTATTACTGCGGGAAATGACGCTTTCTGACCTCGATGCATTACTGCTTGTCCTCGGCGATGCAGATTCGATGCGCTACTACCCAAAGCCCTTTGACCGCGAGATGGTGGAAAAATGGATCGAGCGGCATCGCCACAACTACGCACAGCACGGCCTCGGCTTGTGGGCGATGGTTCTCAAGACGACGGGTGAGGTAATCGGCGACTGCGGACTGATTTGGCAGGAGGTCGAGGGACAACAAGAACTCGAAATTGGCTATCATGTCCGCCGCGACCAACAAATGCAGGGTTACGCAACTGAAGCTGCATCTGCTTGCCAAGACTACGCCTTTAACGTGCTGGGTAGCGATCGCGTTATCTCCCTGATTCGTCCAGAAAACATTCCCTCTCGCCGTGTAGCTGAAAAGAATGGACTCAAGGTTGTTCAGGAGACACTCTGGCGCGACATACCGCACTATATATATGCTGTGCAGCGCTCAGAAAGAAAACTTCTTACAACAAGTAATCTCAGAAACAGAGAAGTTTAATAATCTCTGTACCAACATTGAGGCTGTTCGCGGGAACATAGTTATACCATTTCTTTATGAGGCTGCGCCAAACCCTTTTGACTTCTTTCTTTCTTCCTTTGTGTCCTTTGCGTCCTTTGCGGTTCGTTTTTCTTTCTTCTTTCTTGTACTTAAATATGGTTTAGCGCATCTTCATACAGAATTGGTATTAGCCATTGCATCAACATGAGAGCGGAAAGTATTTGATCATAGGGCATTTATTTTTACTGAGCGTTAGCGTAGCGTCTTGTGGAGAAATATTGGGCATAACAGTTTCTCTTTTGCGAGTTCCGTTAGCGTTAGCGAGACGTTTAGCCTGTGCTGAGTAAAGAAGTGAGAAATTAAATTAGCATCTACAAGATTTGTAGGAGTTTATAATTACCCGTACAAATACAAATTTGTAATATCATTTTTTGTTAGGTTTGCCATTATTCATCTCCGATATTTTTGAGTTTTTTAATAAATAAAAATATCACTGGGGATGTCCACAATTTTGTAAGGTATTTTCAAAACGTGTTTCAAAAACTCTTTTATTATCGTTTTCATCTAAATAACGCACTTTGAAATTAATAACTATGACATCGCGAGCATCATATCCAAATATACGATCTAAAAATGAAGAATGTCGAATCTCGTAAGGGCCACCGGGATTTATAGAACAGCAGTCTGGATTTTCTTTGATATATTCATCAAAACTTGCATACTTGATGTAGTTGTAACTGCTTCGTCCTAAATCTGTTCGCTCATTTTGATAATCAAAAACCATTCCAAATCTCTCTTCATCGCTGAGATAACGCATTTTAGCAAAGCAGAAGCCTGAATAATTTAAGCTAAAGTATATGCTTAAAATGGTTATTGGTAAAGCGATGAAAAGGAAAATAGCTAAAACACAGATGCGGTGCATTATTGTATTTGTGGTAATTTACATAGTTTTCCAGCAAAAACATCTTTCGGTCAAATCTCGCTACTACCTAAAAGATTTGTAGGAGTCGTGATAATTGGGCTGTCTCGTTCCAGCGGAGACTAGGAACGAGATTTGAAAACGATTAAGCGTTGGTTGTAGAGCGAACTTCTGGTTGGCTATGCTTCAAAATATCAGGTGCATTTAATTTTTTGAGTATAAAACCTAGCTGCTAAAAGAGCCGCACCTGCTACTAAAGTTGCTAGTACATTATCAGGTTCAGGGACGGCAGCAACTTGAGCATCAATTTGTGCAGTTCCAGCAAACAAACCGGTCAATTTAGAGTCGCCTAATATATCAGCAAACTCTGGAGAAATCAACAATTTCACATCAGGGATGGTTAAATTTTGACCATCAAATGCGACAAGTCCCGGAGCGCTCAAATCAAACAAAATTGTATTTAAAGAAAATGTGTCTCTTAAAACAAGTCCGCTGGCACCTGTAACAGTACGTCCTGGAGCAAAACCAATTGAAAAGTCACCAACAGTAACATTTTTATTGAATGTAACAGTACCAGTATGCTCGATTGTACCTGAGAGCGGAGTAAAACCGCCCTCGTCACTGAAGGTGAAGTTAGTAAGTGAGTCGATGTTCCAGCCAACTAAATAATTGCTGGGAATTGGTGCAACTGCCTGATTAGTGCCTGTCAAGGTTAGCCCAATACTACTAAGAATCTCTTCGTGATCGCGATCGATGCTGGTGACTCCAGATATCACTTTAAAAGTTGCAGCTTCTACCTGTATGGGTGCTATTGAGATAAAAGCTGCTGTCGTACAACCAAGAATTCCTGCACACTGAAAAAAACGCATATATATTTCTGATGATCTTCGTAGTTTATTTTATATAATAAAACGTCTTTTCTTAATATATAAAGTCATTATTTACTCTAAAAAAATATTCAAAAAAGTTAAGTTTATGTAAACGTACAGTTAATAACAAAATTTAAGCTAGACAGTTGCAAAAAGAAAGTTCAGTAAGTAGGTACAAATAAAAATCAATCATCAAAATGAAGCGTAAAGTATAAGGTATCAAGCATTAAGGATAGAAGAGGAAAAAATATAGTTACGTTTAATTATGTCCAATGCCAATTATTTAGGAGCCAATTTCAAAATCCCTCTCCCAAGCTTGGGATAGGGATTTAGGGTGAAAGCTCATTGATTCATGCAATAAGTCTAATTAGGTATTCGTATAGGATTACTATTTGATTTTTGAACAACACGTAGGGTGTGTTATCGCGAAGCGTAACGCACCATTTTCAAGGGTTTGGTGCGTTAGACTAAAGTCATAACGCACCCTACAAATACTTAATTTTTTTCAGAAATCAAACCGGATTCCTATAGACTCTAGCTGAGAACCAGAAAAAGCTGATTTCTTCTCGCTGATTTACTTCTTAGTTCACAGACTTGTTCTAATCCACCAGCTTATTTTCTCCAAATTAGGATCTATTTCTTGCCAAAAGCTGGCTGAAGAGTCTACTTCTCTTGTTGCTGCAAGTATTTTATCTATACTGTCGAAGTTTTTTTGAATCAATTGCTTATCTAGTTTAGGAATATCTAATTTCAGATATTTCAAACGGTTGGGTAACTCTACTTTCTCTTGTGTCGGCAATTGGTAAATCCGATCTACTTGTTCTAAAATTTTGTCTATTGATGTAATAACTTCTTGCAGACTCGGCTTTTTAGTTTGTAATTGTAAATCTTTCTCTTCAAAAGTTTCTTCTTGATTACCTAACTTTACTAAGACTATTTTGACAAAGAAAATATTGTAATCTACCTCACTAACTTCACCCACTTGCTGATAATGGTTTCCACTTTTATTTATAATTACTATGTCACCTTTCTCAATTCTGTTGTTCATAATTTATATAGCCTGGTATTGAATTACTAAATAATCTCCTCTACAGAAAATACTACTCTAAAGCCACAAACCCTCAGTCCACCGTCTGACTCATTCCAGCTACGGCTAGCGCTGCGACACAGTTCTGCACTGAAACTCCAAGAACCACCGCGTAGCACCCGACGATTTATATCACCGCCAACTTCCCAAGCTGTTCCATCTAAGGGTGCGTCATTGTAATTGTTGTGCCACGAATCAGCACACCATTCCCAAACTAACCCGTGCATATCGTACAATCCAAAGGCGTTGGCGACTTCAAAACTACCGACGTTTGTTGTTTCTTTACGGAATTTGCTTTTTGGTTCCATAGTGCAGCTGACTAACTCAGAGGTAATGGTTTCGCCAAAGTGGAATGAGGTTGTAGTTCCAGCCCGACAGGCATATTCCCATTCAGCTTCACTCGGTAAACGATAATCGCGTCCAGTTTTTTCTGATAGCCTGAGACAGAATTCTACAGCCTCATACCAAGATACATTTTCTACTGGTCTATCTAAACCTTTGAATTTCGATGGATGGGGATTTAAAGCTTGTTTGACTTTGGGTAAAGCTGCTACTACTCTCCACTGTGCTTGAGTTACAGGAAATTTCCCCATAAAAAATGGTTCGATGGTAACTTGATGCTGAGGACGTTCGTCAGCATCTCCTTCAAATTCCGGTGAACCCATCATGTAAGTACCACCAGGAATCGATACCATTTCTAATGTGACAGACTTACCTAATTCTTCAGCAAAGAAGTTTGCATTACCACTCATGCGGTTTACTTCTCTACCACCTGTGTCTACTGTCACTACGTCAAATTCAAAGGTTTTTAATGGGGGTAATGGGACAATTACTTTTTGTGGTAGCGGCGGTAATATAGGTTGAGGCATCGAAACAATTTTTAAGGCAACAGGTTCAATGTTCGATGTGGCAAACTTTACATCGTTGATGACTTCCACTGCTGTTTGATACCTTTCACTCGGTAGATGTTTGAGTAATTTATCTAAAATTTTTCCTAATTCGTCGCTGATAGTAATACCTTTTTTTTGTAAACGTTCGCGCCACAACCACTTAGCGCTCATGGCATCATAAATAGGGTCATTAATCTGTCCAGAAGCATCCTGCAAAGGCAAACATTGAGTTAAAAGACGCACACAAGTTACGCCCAAAGCATACAAATCACTGCCGTGACAAGCAAATCCAGCCATTTGTTCTGTTGGGGCATAGCCAAGGGTATAAATTACCGTAGCTTGTCTTCCTATACTGGTTTGTGTTACCTGTTTCGCACCACCAAAGTCAATTAATACGGGTTTTTCATCACTTGCACGGCGGATGATATTTTCCGGTTTGATATCTCGATGAATGACGTTATGGGCATGAATAAATTCCAGAACTGGCAATAAATCAGCTAAAAGTTCCCAAATTTGTTGTTCGCCATAAATTTGTTGCTGAACTTCTTGTAAGAGAGTTTTTCCTTGAATAAATTCTTGGACGAGATACAAGCTAGTACCTTGTTCAAAATAAGCTAGTAATCTGGGAATTTGCGTATGATTTTCTCCCAGTTCATACAACCGAAAAGCCTCTTCTTTGAAAAATTCTGCGGCTTTAGTACGTTGTCCTGTTCCCTGAAACTGTGGGAAAAATTGCTTGATGACGCAAGGGGCGTTTAGTCTGTCTACATCTTCTGTAGCATAGGTTCTACTAAATCCACCTTCGCCTAAGAGTCTTAATACGCGGTAACGGTTTCTAAGAAGTTTGCCAAAGTTGCTTTGTCCGCAACTCACGCAAAATCTATTGCTATCAGAGTTGAATGGATTTGAGCAATTGGGATTTTGGCAGATTTGCATAATGAGGGGGAAATAGCATCTTCTCCAAAGTTAGCCCCAATATTATCTAATTGAAAACAGTTATGTAGAGAAGCGAACACGGAAGTTTATTCATGTGCTTAAAACTATCTTTCACACGAGGGCATAAGGATAAGTACAATTAAAAATTAAAAATTAAAAATTAAAAATTTAAGAGAGTTACATCAGGGGATTTAAAATTCTGAATTACACTGATATTTGTGCTTTATGGCAAGCATAAATCACCCGATATTTTAATATAGCTGTTGTTCACTATCTAAAAAAGTTCATAAAGAACCAAATTAACCATAATTTTTATTGGCAATAGCGAGTCTTATTTAAAAGTTTTATTCTCTCCAGAAGCGCGAATTAATTCCGCTACAAGGGCAACGATCGCAGATACTAAAATTAACATGACACTCAGCGCGTTAATATCAGGTTTAACTCCGGTTCTAATGCGGCTAAAAATTTCCATTGGCAGGGTGTTAGAACCACTACCAGCAGTAAAACTAGCAATAAGAAAGTCATCTAAGCTAAGAACAAAAGCCAAGAGACAACCAGCGACAATCCCAGGCATTAATTGAGGTAACAATACTTTGATGAAAGCTTGGGTTGGTGTCGCACCTAAATCTAGTGCTGCTTCTTCTAAGTGTGGGTCTAAATTAGTCAGTCGGGAAGCAACTACAAGTCCGACATAAGCCAGACAAAACACTACATGGGCTGCAACTATTGTCCACAAACTCAAAGGTATCGCAAAGGCTGCTAGACATACTAGGGTAGCCACTGCGATCGCAATATCGGGAATAATCAATGGTAGGTAAGCAATACCAAGATACAATTTCTTACCAGGAAATTCGTAACGCGCCAACCCAACCGCCATCAAGGTTCCCAGCACTGCGGAAATTGCCACGGCACAACCAGCAACTATCATACTGTTTTGTAAAGCTGATAAGATGCGATCGTCACTGAACAACTTGCGATACCAATCGAAAGTGAATCCTTGCCAAGTTGCGCTGTAGGGCGACTGATTGAAGCTATAAAAGCCAAGTACCAGTATGGGCAGGTACATGAATACAAATATCAACAGTGAGAAAACCGCCTGCCATGAGACACGCGGTTTTTTGAGAGATGGAGAGATATTCACGTTTATATATGTTATTGATAGAAATACAAAATAGCATATTTTATGCAATCAGTCAATCACGACTTAAAATTTATTTATCGAACCGCAGAGGCACAGACCCGGATTTCTCACGCATAGTGTAGGCTTCAGGGGAAGAGGAGTGTGGGGAGTGTGGGGGTAAGACTTCTTCCCCATCCTCCCACACCTCCCACACCCCTTGGATTTCTCACAAGTGAGAAATCCAGGACAGAGAACGCAGAGATTTTATGAGTCATCTCAATCTGATTCTCGCTTCTCTACGAGACGCTAAATTTATGTAAGCGTTCAGGGAGTCGAAAAAAGACGAAAAATAACCCCCAAAATCAACCAATAAAATTAGGCAGATTTCAACAGATCGCAATCATCAGAACGGTTAGGGGTTAGGTTTTTTGTAGGCTTTTCCATACAACGTTAAAAGTCAGGTTAATTTTACTTTTAAGAACTTGGATAGAAGTTATCAGAAAAATTGCTGCTTCTGATTTCAGAGTACCTACTTTACGAAAATTTACCTTTGAGTCGGCTAGAAATGATCCTTTAGAGTACGGAAAGCCACCCAAAGAGTGTCTACAGACTTTATTCTTTAATTAACATTTTAAAATTGGATGATTGAGGGTCAGAAATAGAGCTTTTTCAGTTAAAACTACCTTTAAATGACATTTTTAGACGATTATAGAAAGCTACTTTTTATAAAAAAACTTCTATTAAAAACTGCCATAGATCGCATAAAAATTAATAAATCAGAATACAGCTACCTCTTTAGGAGTGGGTAATTTCCGTACTAAGATAGACAAAAAATATAGAAGGTACAGCGTAAGATTTAAAGGAAATTGTTAATAAGTTTAGTAATCTGAAGTTACTTTCTGATGCCAAAGTGGATCAATTACAAGCACTAAAACAACAGAAATAAAAAACTTCTAATTCAAGTTTTATTTTTCAGGAGATTTGTGATGAAAATTGCTCAATTAGCTCCATTGTGGGAGAGAGTTCCGCCTCCAGCTTATGGTGGCATAGAGTTAGTAGTAGGGTTACTGACCGATGAGTTAGTCCGACGCGGACATGAAGTAACTTTATTTGCATCGGGAGATTCTATTAGTCTGGCAAAACTAACTTCAGTTCATCCCCGCGCTCTCAGACTCGATCCTACTATCAAAGATTACGGCATTTACGAGATGCTGAATCTAGCTTCGGTGTACGAACGCGCAGGAGAGTTTGATATTATTCACTCCCATATCGGACATGGGGCGCTGGCTTATGCAAATCTGGTAAAAACCCCTACGGTTCACACGTTGCACGGTATTTTTACCTCTGACAACGAAAAGATGTTTAGTTTTGGTAAAAAACAACCCTACGTCAATATTTCTGATGCACAACGAGAACCAAGGTTAGGATTGAACTATGTAGCGACGGTTTACAACGGGATTGATGTCAGCAGTTATGAGTTTCACTCCCAACCAGAAGATCCTCCTTACTTAGCATTTTTAGGTCGGATGTCTCCAGAGAAGGGAGCGCACTTAGCTATAGAAATTGCCAAAAAAGCCGGTTGGCATTTAAAAATGGCAGGTAAGATAGATGTCGTTGATGTGGAATACTTTGAGAAGGAAATTAAACCACATATTGACGGAGAGCAAATTGAGTATCTGGGTGAAGCCAACCATGCTCAAAAAAATGCCCTGATGGGTGGTGCAGTCGCAACTCTATTCCCTATCACTTGGCGGGAACCTTTTGGATTGGTGATGGTAGAGTCAATGGCTTCTGGTACGCCAGTGATTGCGATGAAATTGGGGTCTACTGAAGAGGTAATTTCCCACGGCAAGACGGGTTTCCTCTGCAATAATATTCAAGAGTGTATTAGTGCCATCGATCGCGTCATTGAGTTAGACCGTTATGCTTGTCGTCAGTATGTCGAAAATCTTTTCAGTGTTAAGCACATGACTGATGGCTATGAGGCGGTTTATCAACAAATAATCGCAGAACGATTTTCTCAGAATGGGCATTTCCGCAGTTTGGTTGATTTAGCTAGCTAGCTAGCGATCGCCTTTAAATATCGCATTTGTGTAATTTTACATCTTTTTAACTAAGTAGAATACAGACTATCGTAGGGTAGCACAACTGTGCTACCCTACCAAGTCATATGTTCGCTCCATTTTTCTAAAGTTCTAGCACTCACTCCTGGAACTCTTTCTAAGTCTTGTAAAGATGTAAATTTTTGCTGTTGGCGACTAATAATTATTCGTTGTGCTAATTTTTTACCCACGCCGGGGAGAGTTACTAATTCTGCTAAACTTGCAGTGTTAATATTGACTTTTTGAATCGTTTCTAGCTCAGTTGATGAAGAAGTTTTTATCTGAGGACACCGTGTTTGTTCTAATTTAATTTTTTCTTGAATTGCTGGTGGTAAACCGGGTTTGACTTTGGTATAAAGACGAGCAAATTCTCGCACATAATGGGCAGCAACTATCGGATTCTCAATCACTACAAGCGTCTCGTCGTTACCATTATTGGCCGCATCAGACCAATTATGAGAACCTGTAATTACTGTTTGACTATCAATAACACCAAATTTGTGATGCAATAAATCGCCTTTGGGTAATACAGGTACACCTACGGTAGTAATTGGATTTTGCCAAGGATGATTGTCAACTTCATATTTACATTTGTTACTAAGAGCAACCCCCATCATATCTAAGGCTTCGCTGTAAGGACGGTAGGCAAATTGTGGTTCAATTAAAGCGCGAATTTGCACACTTTGTTGATGGCGTTTTTCTAAAATATTGGCAAGAGGCTGTTCAGAAAAGACAAATAACGCCATATCAATAGACTTGGTTGCTGAACCTAAAGTTTTACCAATTAAACCATTACTACTATTATTCCAAGGTTGAGTTGGAGAAGTAGGCGAAAATTGCACAGTAATTTTGGTATTACCCAAAGTTATTTGTTTAGGTAAACGTATCGGCTTTTGCAAACCAAATCGACTATCTGGTTGACCTCCCGGCCCGTCACCCCACATAATGTTAAATTCTTCTGTAAATAAAGATGCTAATTCTGGGCTGTCAATCTGCAATAAATTATTGGCATTGCCTAAACTGCTAGAATTTGTAAAATCACCCGAAGTATCACTTAATGTAAAATTAGCTGAAGTGATAATTACGAGGCGATTGTCCACAATCACAAATTTATGATGCATCAAACTGCTACCCGCTGAACCATCGGCTCGATCGTCTAGCCAGGGAATTTTGGCATTCTGCAAAATTATCAGAGCATCTCTTTGATTGATTTCGGCTGGACTAAGTTGATTATCGTGGTTAATATCAATAAATTGGCGAAATTCGTTGTAGCGTTCTTGTTCTCTTTTATCTAACTTACCTACTTCAGCAGATGTTAAGCTACTCCAAGGTCGGCTATAGAGATTTTCTAAAATTATCCTGACTTTTACCCCAGCTTTTTGTCTATCAACCAGTGCTTGGGCAACTTTGGGTAAACGTAATTCTTGCACCGCTACATCTATTGTAGATTTAGCATTCGTAATAGCATCCACAATCTGTTTTTCTAAATCATCCCCCAGACGAGTTTGCTGACGGTAAGCTTCTTGGTATTCTGAAGACTCAGAATGATTAAAGTAAGCTTGAATTAATGGGTCTTGTGGTAAGGGTGCTGGACGCTGATTATAAGACTGGACTCGTTGACAACCAGCGAGGGAGAATATCAGTAAAAAGATATATAAAAAATATCTTTGTCTAGAGATAAGTTGCACTGTAATCTGTTAAAAGTGGATTGGAAGTGGATATATTTATCATTCCCAAAATTTTGTGTTCTGAATTAAGTAGAGAAAGAAGTTTCCAAGTAAAGGGAAAAATCCACTATTCGATGTAAAATTACAGATATTTTTTTCAGGATTTGTCCACTAAAACTGTATATGCTGACAAATCCGCAGTCTATCACTAACGTGTGTTCTCACTATTATCGGTTTTATGCAAATTTATCTAGATTACAGCGCCACTACTCCGACTCGAAAAGAAGCGATCGCAGCTATGCAAACAATCCTCACTCAACAGTGGGGCAATCCTTCCAGCTTACATGAGTGGGGACAACGGGCGGCAACGGTTGTAGAACAAGCCAGAGTCCAAGTTGCTGGTTTAATTAACGCCGCTACCCCTGAATCGATCGTTTTTACTTCTGGTGGCACTGAGGCAGATAATCTAGCAATTATGGGTGTGGCTCGGTTGTATGCTGTACCTCAACATATAATTATCTCCAGCATTGAGCATTCCGCAATTTCTGAGACAGCACGGTTGCTAGAAATGTGGGGTTGGGAAGTTACGCGCTTGTCTGTAGATGTTAAAGGCAGAGTCAACCCGTTGGATTTAAAGGCGGCGTTGCGACATAACACAGCCTTAGTTTCTATAATTTACGGTCAAAGTGAAGTTGGGACTGTGCAACCGATCGCAGAACTGGGTAAAATTGTGCGATCGCATGGTGCTTTGTTCCACACAGATGCGGTTCAAGCTGCGGGACGCTTACCGATAGATGTGCAACAACTACCTGTAGACTTACTTAGCCTTTCCAGTCATAAAATATATGGGCCGCAAGGTGTAGGGGCGCTATATGTGCGTCCTGGTGTGGAATTGATGCCCTTGCTGAGTGGTGGTGGGCAAGAAATGGGACTGCGTTCTGGTACGCAAGCAGTACCGATAATTGCCGGATTTGGTGTAGCAGCAGAATTAGCAGCGCAAGAATTAGCTATAGAAACACCACGATTAATTGAATTACGCGATCGCGCCTTTGCCCAACTAGCTGAAATTCCTGGTTTAATTCCTACAGGGGATGGCTGCGATCGTTTACCTCACCATGTCAGTATGTGCTTAGAAAACGCTGATGGCAAAAAACTTAGCGGTAAAGCCTTAGTACGACAGCTAAACCTTGCTGGCATTGGCATCAGTGCTGGTGCTGCCTGTCACAGTGGTAAACTTAGCCCTAGCCCGATATTGTTAGCAATGGGTTATTCCGAAAAAGCCGCTTTGGGGGGAATTCGCATCACATTGGGGCGTGATACGACGGAAGCTGATATAGATTGGACAGTGATGGTATTGAAGCAAGTTTTGCAAAGGCTGACAAGTGAATCATTAAAGCAACAACTCCTTCAAATTCGAGTAAAGTAATAGGATGAATTCGCTAGGTGTTCCGATGATTGAGGAGAACGAGCTTCTGAAGAATATAGGTTCTGTTAAGGATTACCTCACTTCATCAAACAGCACACCACTGTTCTTACAGGCTGACAGTTATGCCCTACTAAAGTTATTTCCTGCTGATTGTATCGATTGTGTAATCACATCTCCCCCCTATTGGGGACAAAGAGCTTACATTAATGGAGGAATTGGTCTTGAGGACAAGTGGGAAGATTATATCAATAACTTGCTTGGAATCTTCTGTGAAGTAAAGCGAATTCTTAAACCCAGTGGCTCTTTTTGGCTCAATCTCGGAGATACATATCAGCGTAAATCTCTGATTGGTATACCCTGGCGAGTTGCACTAGCAATGAGCGATAAACAAGGTTGGATTCTTCGCAACAGCGTCATTTGGAATAAAGTAAAAGGCGCACCTGATAATGCAAAAGACAAACTCCGAAATGTGTATGAACCTGTTTTCCATTTTGTAAAGACAGACCGCTATTTTTACGATGTTGATGCAATTCGCTCGAAGCCAAGACAAGCCAAGGTTGTCAATGGTTCCGTAGTTTCTGCAACAGGCGTTTCTGGTGTACGCTATCGTCGACAAATTGAATTATCTACAGCACTTAGTGATTTGGAACGTACAAATGCTCTGAAGGCTCTTGGTGAAATATTACAGGAAGTGCGACTAGGTAAATTATCTGACTTTCGTATGATTATTCGTGGTCAGCAACGAACTACGCACTCCGATTCAGCAAAGGTTTCTGGACGAGCGCGTGAACTTACTGAACGCGGCTTCTATTTTCTTAAATATCACCCAAATGGTAGTAAACCTAGCGATGTCTGGGATATTTTGCCAGAAGATACTCAAAAACGGAAACTTCATTTTGCACCCTACCCTGAAGATATCTGTAAACTTCCGATTCTGGCTACCTGTCCACAATCCGGTTTTGTACTAGATCCATTTACAGGAACAGGCACAACGAATTTGGTTGCATTTCAACTGGGACGAAGCTCGATTGGAATTGATATTTCAGGCGAATACATTACTGCTGCTCATGAAAGGTGTGGACTACTCTCATGACTAAAGTTGTCGAATTGTACGGGAATCCTACAAACCAATCACTTATCTGGAGTGATATTGCCTCTAGTCAAAACTGTCCTTTCCTATCTCGCAAATGTCTCAAGAATAGGAAAAGTGAGCCTGATCTTACTATCGGCTCATGCACAGTTTCTTACGGTAGAGAAGCCCGGAATATTATTATCTGTCCGTTTCGACTTCTTGAGCGTAGTCAAATCTTTACAGATTGTATTCATTTATTGACACTTCATGAGCCTGGTAACGAACTTCGGATTGTTCCTGAAATTGCAGTACCAGGAGGCAGCATAGATTACTGTCTTGCTTCTGTACGTTCAGGAAAAGTCATCGATTTTATTGGCATTGAACTGCAAACTCTTGATACTACTGGAACAGTCTGGCCAGAACGACAACGTTTTCTTCAGCGTCATGGTGTTTCAGTGAGAGATGTGGATGTCGCATCGGGGAAAGGTTTTGGTATGAACTGGAAAATGACTGCAAAGACAATCTTGATGCAACTCCATCACAAAATTCACACGTTTGAACATCTCAGCAAACATCTTGTTTTGGTAGTTCAAGATTGCCTTATTGATTACATGCAACGAGAATTTTCCTTTGAACATATTCAAGATGCTCGTCTTGGAAATCCTATGCATTTTCACTCCTATGAGTTGCTTGCTGAAGCTTCAGGTTATCGTATTCAACTTACAAAGCGTTGGAGCACGGATGCGAATGGAATTGCACAGTGTCTTGGTTTACAAACCAGCCCAAGAGTGGAACTAGAAGTAATGTTAAGGCAAATTGAGGAGAAGTTACAACAAAGCAGCTTGTTGTTTGTCGGACAGCCATTACCCGTTTCTACACATGAAGATGTTACTGATGACAGCTAAAAATTTCTAAATAACGGCTGCTTGTAGAACTATAAGCGAGAAACTACCTAACACCCAAAAAACTAGCTAATTTAACAGTTCTCTATGTCACGGCTGCCGAAATGGTTAAATAATTATTTTCCCAAAAGTTAATATTTTGAGTCATAAAGGAGCTTAAGCATGACTTATTTTAATTACTTTTGAGGCTTTTTTTGAATGAATAAATTCATCATTGGGATTGGGATGTTTGTTGGCTCTACGATTGGTAGCTACATTCCTGTATTATGGGGTGGAAGTTTGCTATCGTTCACCTCGATCCTGTTCAGCGTCATTGGTGGCCTTGTAGGAATTTGGCTTGGGTATCGCGTATCAAAATATCTAGGTTTTATCTGATCGGCGCTCTATGTTACTGTCGCTGAAAGCCGGAAACGAGTTTTTTCGCAACAGGTAAAATTTTGAGTGTGTCTTCTATACAATCGCAGTTTTTGTGCAAGTTCCTGAGTAAGGGCGATATTTATGCAGTTTGCGATCGCATCCTGTAATATCAATCAAAATAACTTTAAGATCAGCATCATGAGTATTATCGTCTTCGGCAGCATCAATATAGACTTGGTAGCAACAACACCCCGGTTGCCAGTTGCAGGAGAAACGTTGCTAGGAGAAAATTTTTTTAAAGTTTCGGGAGGGAAAGGAGCCAATCAAGCCGTAGCATTAGCAAAATTGGGCATTCCTACCCAGATAATAGGGCGTGTAGGTGCAGACGATTTTGGTAAGGAACTTGTTAACAATTTGCAAACATCTGGTGTGCAGACTGATAACATTTTTGTGGATGAAACTGTTAGTTCTGGAGTCGCTATTATCACCGTGAGTCAGACTGGTGAAAATCAAATTGTTGTCATTCCTGGTGCAAATGGGCGCGTCAATCAAGAAGATGTAGAGCGATTATCCCACTTTTTACCAGAAGCTACAGCACTACTTTTACAACTAGAAATTCCGATTACTACCGTGATTGCTGCTGCTAAAGCCGCAAAAGGTGCAAATATAAAAGTAATTTTTGACCCCGCACCCGCACAATCTAATTTACCAGATGAATTGTATCCATTGGTAGACATTATTACACCGAATGAAGTTGAAGCAGCGCAGTTGGTGGGTTTTACTGTGAATGGAGAGGAACAAGCAGCCAAAGCAGCTGCGGTTTTATTACAACGGGGTGTGAAATGTGCGATCGTCAAATTGGGTGCTAAGGGTGTTTTTTGCGCCACTGCTGAAGAAAAGTTTTTTGTACCCGCGTTTTCAGTTCATGCAGTTGATACAGTAGCCGCAGGCGATGCTTTTAATGGTGGTTTAGCGGCGGCACTTTTTGAAGGACTTTCCTTACATCAAGCAGTTGTTTGGGGCGCAGCAGCAGGTGCTTTGACAGCGACAAAACCAGGCGCACAAACTTCGCTACCGGATAGGTTTACATTTGATGCATTTCTTCAGGAAAGGGGAATAAGCAGGTAAAATACTTATCTGATGAGGATTGGCAGAAATATCAACGCGGAGCTTCTGAACGATGTAGGGTAGCAGGAGAAATGCAGATAGGAAAAGTGAGGAATTAAGTATGGCACTATATCTAGACTCCGCGATCGCATCGGAAGCTGAAGTTGTTAAGCTTTGGGGATGGGTAAAAGGTATTACAACAAATCCCACGCTGTTATCTCAAAGCGATACTCCACCAGAAACCACGCTCAAAAAGTTGGTTGCCTTAACAAATGGGCCGTTATACTATCAACTTATGGCATCCGATAAAGCTGGGATGCTAGCTGAAGGTAGAAAAGCTTTCGAGATTATTGGTTCACAAACAATTTTGAAGATTCCCGCAACACCGTTAGGGTTTGAAGTGGTGGCGAGTCTCTCACCAGAAATTACCTGTTCGGTGACAGCGATTTATAGTGCAGCCCAGGCAGCAGTAGCACGAGAAGCAGGAGCTAAAATTGCCATAGCTTATGTAAATCGAGCTACCCGATTGTTAGGTGACGGTATTGCTTTAGTGCGGGATATGGCTAGCGTACTTAAAGGTAGCGATACGGAAATCTTAGCAGCTAGTATCAAATCTCCTGAAGAAGCAGCCGCATCCTTGCAAGCCGGGGCGGATCATTTAACTTTACCATTGGCAATGTTGCAGGCGATCGCAACTCATGAATTCTCACAAAAAACTGTTGAAGAATTCGCTAAAGGAGGCATTGGTTTAACTAATTCGTAATTCGTAATTCGTAATTCGGATGTATTCAATAAGGGACTTCCAAATAAAAAAATATCCCAAAACCGACGCAAAAATCCTCTCTATTTCTCTAGGACTTACGCAAAAGCTCTCTGAAACTCCTATTCCTTTGTGTCCTTTGCGTCCTTTGCGGTTCGTTTTTTCATGATTTTGCGTATTCTCTCTGTGTTCTCTGCGTCTCTGTGGTAGCCTGCGGCAAGCCGTTCGCGTAGCGTCTCGTAGAGAAGCGTCTACGTTTATTTGGATAATTTATTTCTTGGAAGTCCCTAAGTGAATTTAGCTAAACTATAAAAATCAAATTTACTTAACATCTCCAAAAATGTGAATACCGCAGGTACTTGCAGAGCATTAGATAAAGTTGCAGTTGCAATTACTCTTTCAAGCGGTGCAGGTAAACTGTATACTTGCACCTTTGGGGGAATGGGTACAGCAGCTAAACGAGGCATAATAGCTGCTCTTAATCCTTGATTCACCATGCTAACGACTGTGGAATCTTCTTGAATGTCGCTAGCAGTATGCATTGGAATTGCCAAAGTCTTTAGGTGGTTGTGAAGAATGCGTCCGCAAGGTGTACAAGGAAGCAAAACTGGCGGATAGGCTGCTATGTCTTCCCAAGTAATTTGCGGACTGCTAATTTTGGTATCTGGTGGTAGTAAAGCTACATATTCATCCCGAAAAATTTCCCAGGTTTTAAATTCTTCACCAGTTGGGAGACAGGTAATACCAATATCGGCACGTCCATCATGCAAACACTGCTCTACATCCGTGAAAGCAGCACACTCTATGATTGTGACAGCAATCTCTGGGAATTGATTGTGAAATTGAGCGATCGCTTTTGGTAATAGATGGGTAGCGACGCTCCGAAAAGCTGCAATTCGTACATGACCACCGTGTAAACCTTTATGCAAGTTTGCTTCGTGCTGCATCATCTCTAGATGCTGCATTGCTTGACGCGCATGATACAAAATGCGCTCTCCAGCAGGTGTCAGCACAGCACCGTGACGACCTCTAGCAAATAATGGCACACCTAATTCTTCTTCTAGGGTAGCGATCGCATGACTAATTGCAGGCTGGGAAAGCTGCAATTCTAAGGCTGCTTCACTAAAGTTACCACAATCTGCTACTGCAACTATGGCTCGGAGTTGGGAGAGTTTCATAGGCAATTGATGAGAACAAGGGTATACACATCCTGACTTTATTGTGGCAAAAAGGTTGTATGAGTGATTTTTAATATCTATAAATCCTGTTTATAGAACCTATGCAAGCCATGATTTGATTCCTAACTTAGATGTTGTTACTGTTTTATTTACTGAGCAACTTTCAGGAATCATTTTATGAACAATAACATTAAGTGTCTATCAACAGAAGATATAGAAATAAATTGTAGTCCGTCATTCCAGAAAAAAATCCCCTCAAACTTCTGGAAATCTCTGCATCTGATTTGGGAAAATTTTGTCAAAAAACTCCTAGCAGATCCTAATGAATTACAAGTTTGGCAAAAGGTTGACCGCCAAGGTAATATCTATTGGCAAGCTTACGACCCGGCAACCGGAAAATCTTTTTCTTCTGGTTCCGAAACTGATGTGTTTATGTGGATTGAACAACTTTATCGGTATTAAAAACATGACACAACTTACTTTAGTAATCGGCAACAAAAATTATTCATCTTGGTCACTTCGTCCTTGGTTAGCGATGAAGCAATTTGGTTTGGAATTTAATGAGATTCGGATTTCTCTCTACAACAACCCAGATTTTTCATCAAAGGTTCGGCAATACTCGTCATCAGGAAAAGTACCTGTGTTATTGCACGATACGCAAACGGTGTGGGATTCTCTCGCTATTTGTGAATATCTAGCTGAAACTTTTCCAACCCTGCAATGGTGGCCAGAGAACAAGGTCGCAAGAGCATTAGCCCGTTCTGTCAGTGCGGAAATGCACTCAGGATTTCAAAACTTGCGTCAGAATATGCCAATGAACTGCCGTACTAAATATCCTGGTAAAGGTTTAGAACCCGGCGTACAACAAGACATTGACCGCATTACTAGTATTTGGCAAGAATCACGCCAAAAGTTTGGGACTGGTGGCAATTTTTTGTTTGGCAATTTCACGATTGCTGATGCGTTTTTTGCTCCAGTTGTCCTGCGCTTTATCGCCTATGATGTGCAGTTAGATACTATTTCTAGAAATTATGTGGAGTCAGTTTTGGCACTTCCAGCAATGCAAGAGTGGATAAATGCAGCAAAAAATGAGACAGAAGTTATTCCCCAATATGAATTTTAAGGAAATAGGAAATAAGAATAACTTCAATTTTAGATGCAAATCAAAGGGATATTCCTACTATAGGATTACTATTTGATTTTTGAACAACACGTAGGGTGTGTTATAGCGAAGCGTAACGCACCATTTTCAAGGGTTTGGTGCGTTAGACTAAAGTCATAAAGCACCCTACAAATACTTAATTTTTTTCAGAAATCAAACCGGATTCCTATAGATATTTCTAGAAATTAAATATGCGTTATCTAGAACCCTTGTACAGAGACATAGCAATGCTACGTCTCTATATTCTTTTTTAGAGATTGATAATTTGAGATAGTTATAGCCCCCTGTAGTTCCCTCAAAGCATTGGGAGGACGGCGAACTGGGGGTGAATTTTATTACAAATCATTTAGGATTGCGATCGCTCTCTTAAGCCACTCTGGTAAACTGTAAGGTCTATCCAGGAAAATCGCCCGATCCAGCCCGACACTGTTCAAGCTCTAGTGCTTATGGAGCATAGCTTATAGCTTTCCAAGCTTGCCATTCTTCTCTAATGATTGTTTAATAGCGTTAAGCTAGAATAAATCCATTTTAATATTAGTAATGCCTAATATTCAAGAACACGTAAACACTCTAGTTACGAAATTTGTTCCGGGTTATAGATTTTTTCGTTTACAAGAACTGACAATTGATAAAAATAATTCAATTCAAACAGAAATTAATAGTAAATCAATTAAAGTTCTCAGTTGGAATATTGCTAAACAAAACTATAATACCGCTTGGTTAGAAGATTTTTCCAAAATAATTGCAACTTATCAACCAAACCTCATATTCCTACAAGAATTTTCTTTAAAGTTAGAAGCAGACGAATGGGCAAAATGGTTGAAAATGAATTGGAGTTTTGCTCCTAATTTTGTAGATATTCATCATCAAACTTATTCAGGAATCTTTACAGCATCGACAATCAACCCAATTACCAAAAAAGTTATAACTACTAAACATTATGAGCCGATTGTTAAAACTCCGAAAATTTCTTTAATTACTGAGTATGTGCTATCTGAGCAAAGCATAACTCTCATGACGATCAATACTCATCTGATCAATTTTGTAGATTTAAATAAATTTAAAATCCAACTAAATGAATTAGAGCAAGCGTTATCTATACATCGGGGGCCACTAATATTTTCAGGAGATTTCAATACTTGGAGTCGAAAAAGAGCAGTTATTCTCAATCAAGTAACAACTCAATTAGGATTAACGCCTGTAATTTTCGCACCTGAAGAGAAGGAGAAAATTAAACGCTTCCTGTTGTCACCCCCTTTAGATCATATCTTTTATCGAGATATCAGTATGAAGAAAGCTAGTGCTAAAGTGCTAGACCAAATTTGTTCATCCGATCATAAGCCATTGCTGGCAGAATTTACTTATACCAATACTCAAAAAAATTAAGATGCTTGTAGATGGTGGTGTTCTAGCTATTTTTAGCACAGCTACAGTTGTTGTTCATTGCGTGGGAGTTATACATGCAGCCCATGCAGTGATGAATGTGCGTTCTTCTCAAGGGGCAATTGCCTGGAGCATTTCTCTAATTACCTTTCCCTGGCTAGCGATTCCGTTGTATTGGATTTTAGGAAGAACTAAATTTCATGGATATGCTGAAACACTGCGCTCAGTCTATGGACAACACTATAAGCTTTTTCATTCGACTTATAGCGAACTGATTAAATTTCAGGTTGCGCCACCAGATAATCTAGCCCAGTTGCAACCCTTAGCAGAGGCTTTTACAGACATTTCTTTCACATCAGGCAATGCTGCCGAATTACTGATTAATGGTCAGCAAACCTATGAAGCGATGCTGAAAAAGATTGCATCGGCGACAAGTTATATTTTGTTTCAATTCTATACTGTTAACGATGACGAATCAGGTAATGAGTTTAGAGAAGCGTTGATTGCTAAAGCCAAGCAAGGAATAAACATCTACTTTCTCTACGATGAAATTGGTTCCAAGAAATTATCTCGCCCTTATATCCAATCTCTACAACAGCATGGAATTGCAGTGAGTGCATTTAACACCACTAAAGGCCAGGGTAATCGGTTCCAATTTAATTTTCGCAATCATCGGAAAATTCTGGTGGTGGATGGAGAAATCGCATTTGTAGGTGGACTAAATATTGGTGATGAATATTTAGGAAAAAATCCTCGATTGAGTCCCTGGCGTGACACTCATATCATGCTTGAAGGGCCAAGTGTACAAAGTCTACAAAACTCCTTTGTGCGAGATTGGTATTGGGCAACTCGAAAACTTATCGAAGTTAACTGGCAGGTAAAAATTAATCGGGAAACTAATCAAACTGTATTCATACTTCCTACAGGCCCCGCAGATCATCTGCCAGCTTGTAAGCTTTTTTACGTCGAACTAATTAATCAAGCTCAAACTCATCTCTGGATTGCTAGTCCCTATTTTGTACCGGATGAGGCAACATTGTCAGCCTTAAAACTGGCAGCAATGCGAGGTGTCGATGTGCGAATTCTCTTACCAAATCGACCCGATCATTTATTTGTTTATTTATGTTCCTTCTCTTACTACACCGAAATGGAAAAAATCGGTATCAAGTTGTATCGTTACAAAAATGGATTTATGCATCAAAAAATTATAGTCATTGATGAGAATCTAGCAGGGGTAGGAACTGTTAACTTAGATAATCGCTCTTTTTCCCTAAATTTTGAAGTTATGGGTTTTGTTACCAAGTCTGGGTTTGTCCAAAGTGTGAAAAAGATGTTAGAGGATGATTTAGCTGTCTGTGTTGCTGTCGATCTTAATGAGTACGATAAAAAACCTTTTTGGTTCAAGTTAGCTGTGAGAGTCTCTCGATTGCTGACTCCTTTACTTTGATCCAATACGGTTCAGTTAAGCATTTTTTTCTTCTCTTTGCGTCCTTTGCGTCCTTTGCGGTTCGTTAAAAAATTGACTTTGGCAAAGAGTTTTAGCCTTAACTGAACTGTATTGTACTTTAATCATTAATATATGGATGAATATAATAATCCATCAGGCAAAGTTAGGGTAATTGGCTCAGTGGTGTCGCTAAACCGTCAATACTGACAAGATTTTTCTTCTGTTGATATTCTCGAACTCCCTCTTCGCCTTTTTTAGTAGCCCAGTTTACTAGAGTCTGGCGCTGACCTTGATATTCATAGAGTGGTACGCCAAAACCACAAGAAGTCTGGATTTTTTCAATGTCAGCGACAATAATTTGACGAGTTCCAGGTATCGGCAAAAATAGAGAATAGAGAGAGTCCCACTCTGGAGAATTCGGTAAAATCGTGGTTCCTTGACCGTAAAGACGCAAGATACACGCGGGTTCTTGAAAAGCACAAAACATGAAGGTTATCCGCCCATTTTCTTGCAAATGGGCTGATGTTTCGTTACCACTACCTGTGAGGTCTATATAACCTACTCGGTTAGGAGACAAGATACGAAAGCAGTCTTGACCTTTAGGAGACAGGTTAACATGACCTGTAGGACTTAAAGGTGCAGAGCCAACAAAGAAAAGGTGTTGGGCAGCAATAAAGTCTTGCAATTCTTCAGTAATACAGTCAAACAATTTAGACATAGACTGTCTGATTTATATTTACAAATTGATCGTTTTCTCAGCCTATGTCTTAGCTAAAAATCTAGCAAGGTATAATTACTGATGTCTGGTTTATCGGAAGGGAGTGGGGAAAACTGTTACTGTCTCATATACCGACTAGCCATTTGGATGGCATCAGCGATATCGACATCACCATCACCATCAGCATCCAAGAAGGAATTTAGGACAGGATTTCCGCCAGCTTGGGGATTTTGAGCATTGGCTCCTGATTGCAAAAATTTTAGCACCAAGGGTACTGCCAAAGGCAGCAATTGTTGAACTATACCAGCATCCAACCCAGTGCGCTGGGCAGCAACTTCAGCGACTTGCTGTTGTATCTGAGGAGAAAACAACGAATTGACGGCTTGGGGGTTGGCAGAAGTACCAGCATATTGATTGACTAAATTTTGTGTGGCTTCATTACCATCTGTGGCTTGTTTGTCTTGTAAAGCAGAACGCACTTGACCACCCACAATTGACAAAACTGATTGGATGGTAGAAGGGTCTGCGCCTGTGCTACTGCTCAACTGCTGTACAGTGTTAACAATGCTTCCTATTTGACCTAAGCTGCCCTGTTGATTGGGATTAGTGACAGCACCAAGAATTTGATCGAAAAGTCCCATAAGTTTGTTTCTCTCTTTGTTCTCAAAAACTTGCCAAAACTGGCTTGAAGTTTTTTTGTGTACGCGGACTTTTTTTGTAAGTCTAATAAAAGATTAAAACACGCTACCTATAAATTTTAACAACTAGCTCAAGTATGAGAAATCGATCGAGCGATACTTGTTGTGAGCAAAGCCAACCCAAATTCTGTGCCTCGATTTAACTTAGATTGATAAATAATTTTACTCAGATGTTTTTTATCACAATCTGAGATGCTTAGGTGTAAGCCCACCGCAGGAATCGCTAGCCTTAAACCCTTAATATGTCGTGATTTCGTTGTAAAAAATGCTTGAAAGTTTCTACTACAAAAATAAATCGCTGTCTGTAGAAGAATGTTCGTCTATCTTGCAGACAGCGATCGCAAAACGCTCAACTTAATTTGACCGACATTTGCTCTACGCTAATGCCGCTACTTTCTCTAGTAAGCCTTGAAACAACCTCAAGCCATCACTACCCCCTAGCATTGCGTCTGATGCCCTTTCTGGGTGCGGCATCATTCCCAACACATTACCCCGGCGATCGCAAATCCCGGCAATGTTGTTCAGTGAACCGTTGGGATTTTCCCCTTCATAGCGAAATATGACTTGCCCGTTATCTTCAATTTCTGCAAGAGTGGCTGCGTCAGCGTAGAATCGCCCCTCTCCGTGGGCAATGGGCAAAGTGATAACTTCACCAGTTGCATAAACTTGCGTCCATAGATTAGTACGCTCAACTTTCAAGGGGACGCGATCGCAAATAAAATGCAAATCCCGGTTTCTGGTTAACACCCCTGGCAAAAGTCCAGCTTCAGTTAATACCTGAAAGCCGTTGCAAATACCGAGGACAAACTTACCCTTTTGAGCGTGTTCCACAACCTGCTGCATCACGGGTGAAAAACGTGCGATCGCACCACAGCGCAGATAATCCCCGTAACTAAAGCCACCAGGAATAATCACGACATCCAAATCAGCAATATCTGTTTCTTGATGCCAAACCATGCGAGTTGGTTGCCCCAGTAAATCTCTGGTTACATAAGCAACATCGCGATCGCAATTAGAACCGGGAAAAACAACAACACCGAATTTCATGATTAGTTAGGGGAGAAGGGGGGAGGCAGGGGAGCAGGGGAGCAGGGGGGCAGGGGAGCAGGGGAGCAGGGGGGCAGGGGGGCAGGGGAGCAGGGGAGCAGAGGAGAAGGGGAGCAGAGGAGAAGTTGCAGTAAGTTTTTCCCCTCTGCCCCTCTGCTCCTCTGCCCCTCCGCCCCTCTGCCTCTTATATCCAATCCCTAAAATACCCCAGTTTGAGTTTCGACCTCAATTAATTCAAAGCGGTAATTTTCAATTACGGGATTTGATAGCATTTGGTCACAAATGGTATCAAGGTCTTTACGCGCTTTCTTCTCATCAGTTGAGGTGATGGTGAGTTCAATGTACTTGCCAATCCGCACCTGGTCAACGTTATCGTATCCCAGTTGCTGAAGACCGGATTGTACTGCCACACCAGCGGGGTCTAAAACTGAAGGACGAAGGGTCACGAAAATTTTGGCTAGATACTTGGTTTGCACGGGCTTTTGCTGAATGCTGCGATCGCTATACTATAACTTTATGCTCTAACTGAGTGAAAATAAGATTACGAAGCGGTTAAAGTTAATCGATCGATTAACTTAATCTAACAGCTTCAACTACAGTGGCATATTTAAATAATTGTCTATGAGAGCCATACGCACCCGCAGTCAAGAGCGTATTTTCAACCTACTGAAAACTATCAAAAAAGGCATTTCTGCCCAAGATATTTACGTAGAACTACGTAATACAAATCAGAGCATGGGTTTAGCAACAGTTTACCGTTCTCTAGAAGCCTTAAAACTAGAAGGCATGGTACAAGTGCGGAATTTGGCTAACGGTGAAGCCCTCTACAGCCTAGCGCAGCAAGATAAACACCACCTTACTTGCTTGCAATGTGGTGTCTCAATTCCGATTCATCAATGCCCTGTTCATGACTTAGAAAACCAGTTAGAATCCAGCCATAAGTTTAAAGTTTTTTACCACACCCTAGAGTTTTTTGGGTTGTGCAGTCAATGCCAGGTGAATCAAGGTACTGAGATTGGTCAATAGTCATATCAATTTTATATGGTGTTGCACTTTATTCTCCTACAAACTAAAGCCTGTGGCTACCAGAACATAGAAGCAAATCGGCTTCCCGTAGGGTAGCCTGCTTAGACGGCTAATGATATGAATTTTCATAAATAAATGGTGTGAGCAGGAAATTTTCTTTGCTCTTCAAGCTTAATTACAGGAGTAATGCAGTGTTGAGAATTAGCGTTGAAGAAGCAGCTATGAATTTAAAATCTCTTTTGGAACGAGTAGCTAGGGGAGAAGAAGTAATTTTGCTAGAGCAAGATAAAGCTGTAGCTCGCTTAGTTCCTCCGCTACAAAAAGAAGAACGATTAGCAAGTATGAAACAATTTCGTGATTCTCTTGCGATTAAAGGTGAATCATTGAGTACAACTGTCATAAATGCACGTACAGAGGAACGTCGTTGATTTATTTAGATACAAGCGTCATTGCTCCTTTGTATTGGAGAGAAGTTTTAAGCGATGCAGTTGAAGAATTACTACTTATAGCGTTTCCTAATCACATGAGGTACATCTTAGCCCCCTCCTCGCTTGCGGGGAGGGGGTTGGGGGTGGGGTTCTTGTACCTCACTCAACCGAGAACCGCTACAATGAAGCTGAAGTAGCTTTGAGTCAGTTGGTTGAGGTTGAACTTGTTTCTGCGTTATCGCGTCGAGTCAGAATGCAAGAAATATCTCAGCAGGATGCAATAGCCGTTGTAGAAAGGTTCCAAGCACATTTGGATAGTGGATTTTATACTCAAATTGCAGTGGAAACAGTTCATTATAATTTAGCGCGTGAGTGGATTAGTCGATTTGATACATCATTGCGTACACTTGATGCTCTACATTTGACAATCGCATTTCAAAATAATATCCAATTGGTAACGGCTGATGAAGCTTTAGCAACAAGTGCTGAGGTTTTAGGAGTTGAGTTTTTGTTACTGGGGTAAATCAACTTTTCTTGACAAATATTCATTTTATATAATGATTCAGAAGTGCATTAGTGTCAGCTTACTGTTGCTTTATTCAAATAAAACTCAACCAACTAAATACATCTGCAACTGTTAATTGCCAATTTTCAATAACACTCAAAACGGGTAAGATATCTTGATTTTCTTTTAGTTCTGGTAATTTATTGGGTTCAAAAATCATGATTGACTCATCAGCCGAATCGAGCAACCAACCTAACTTTGCTCCATTTTGAATAGAAAAAGTAATTTTGCTGATAACTCGGTTAGGCGATTGTTCCGGTGACAGAATTTCGATTATCCAATCTGGGGGAATTTCAAATTTATTGGCAATTCTACCTTTTGCATCAAGGGGAATTCTTTGCCATTCAAATACAGCAATATCTGGTACTATTGAACGACCTTCAAATGTACAGCGTAATTCAGGAAAGGCATAAGCTAATTTTTGTAGTTTTGCAACTTGATTTATGGCAGAAGCTAATTCAATTTGTAAAGCACTGTGTTCTCCTTGGGGCATAGGTTTTTGGTATATTTTTCCGTTAAAATACTCACTTGCTGGTTTTGTCTCTGGTAGTTTTAAGAACTCTTCTAAACTTAGTCCTGTGGTTGGCTGAATAGATAATGTCATAATTTACAACTTATCAAAACTTGATTATTTCATCATGAGAAGAATGTAACAATTAGTGCATAGGCGTAGCCCGTCTTAGAGGTTGTTTGAAAAGTCCTCTTCTCGGTAACAAAAAGTTTTAGATCCCCCTAAATCCCCCTTAAAAAGGGGGACTTTAATTCCAGTTCCCCCCTTTTTAAGGGGGGTTAGGGGGTTGTACAAGTGCCTAAAATCACAGCTAACTACTTTTCAAACAACCTTTTAAACATCACATTCCTTTGACTAGCTATTGTAATTTTATCAAATAGGTCAGATGAAATATTAGGCGATCGCAATAATAGCGTTGATGACCTGTTCTGGGTTAATTATCATTTGTCATTTGTCATTAGTTATTGGAAAGAGACAAGGAAGAAACTTGTTCCCTTGTCTCCACTCTCCACCTTTACTCCTAACCAGGACGGTTATTTTCTAATCCTGGGATTTGCTTGGAAAACAACTCGTTAGAGTCAATCTGACCATTTGAGATAACGGAACGCATACCCTCGAAAGCAGCAGGAATAGTGCGCGGATCTATAAATAATACCTTGCTGCTATCGCTTCTACCAATTGTCGCGCCCATATCCAAATAACCCAAGGCAAACAGAACTTCTACTGCTTTATTGGCATTGGGATTTGTTTGGAGTTTTTGGGCTATAATTTCTGCTGATTCTGCGATCGCTTGAGCTTTCAAAACTTGTTGCTGACGTTCTGCTTGAGCTTTCAAAACAAGCGACTTTTGTTCAGCTTCTGCTTGCAGAATTGTCGATTTTTGACGAGCTTCCGCATCCAATATTTGCGCCTCAGCTTTACCTCTGGCGCTATTGACAGCAGCTTCGCGTTCGCCCTCAGAAGTTAAAATTGCTGCCCGTTTGCGTCGTTCTGCCGACATTTGCAATTCCATCGATTCTCGCACTGCTTGAGACGGAATAATATCTCGCAGTTCTACTCGTGTCACTTTCACACCCCAAGGATCGGTAGCAACATCCAAATCCTGTAATAAAAGTTCACTGATGTGAGAACGAGCAGTAAAGGTTTGATCCAACTCTAGTTGTCCCATTTCGGCGCGAATTTGAGTCAGCACCATATTTACCATTGCCGACTGGAGATTTTCTACTCTATACCAAGCTTTTTCCATATCCACAATACGCCAGTAAAACACCGCATCTACTTCAATGCCAACGTTGTCACGAGTGATGCACTGTTGAGGAGGAATATCTAAGACTTTTTCTTTGATAGTTTCTCGGTAAACAACTTTATCTAGGAAAGGAACGACAAAATTTAGTCCTGGTTCCAGTTTTTTGTTATAGCTACCCAATCTTTCAACCAAAGCTTGATTGCCCTGATTGATGACTTTCACAGAACCTGCCACAGCAGAACCACCAAGAGCTAAAAATACTAGTAAAAAGAACTGTTCCATTGTGAATCTCCTAATTTTTAATAAAGGGAGTGCAGAGTGGAGGAGATGAGTGAGCCGAGGAAGTAGAGTAAGAAGAACTCTTGAATTTTGACAAATGACAAATGACAAATGACAAATGACAAATACTCAAGAATTCAATAGATTTTCCGGTACAACAATCAAAGTAGTACCTTCTCTCCTAACCACATAAACTCTTTGATGGGGTGGTATGGTAAATTTGTCATCGTCACATCTTGCTTGCCAAGAATTTCCCTCATACCGCACCCGCCCTGTTTTTCCAGGCAGAATTTCTGTTAAGGTTTCAGCTATGACTGCATCCCGAATTTTTGATTTGCGTTGTCTTGGTTGCAAAAACCGACGAGAAAGCACGATTAATACTGTGGAAAGCAAGAGCCAAACCACAATTTGCAACCATACACTTCCCATACCTACTCCAGACAGCAGCGCCACCACAAAAGCGCTAACTCCCATCATGAAGGCGACAAACGCCGATGGTAAAAACAGTTCTGTTAAACACAAAACTGCTCCTGCCAGAAGCCAGATTAAGGTAAAACTTGGCATAGCGCCATCCTAGTCTCTACGATTGACGTAAATGCATTTCTACTATTAGATACAGCCAGACATAAGTTATTTACAGAAAACAAAACTGGGTATTTATACCAACAATTTTGATTAATTTCAGTAACAAGGTGTAGCTAGCGGTACACAAGTCCAGTTTATTCTAGCCTTCAATTCATTGCCAGCTAAAGTTAATCGAAGTTTATGTATAAAAAAGAATTCAGAACTCAGAATTCAGGAATGAAAAGGGTTGCAGGGAACCAGTGATATCAAGTCCGGGTAATTAGTTATGATTTCCACAATCATTGCACCCCACCCCCAGCCCCTCCCCGCTCTTCGGGCTACAGTGTACACACAAGTTAAATTACCCCACCCTAACCCTCCCCTTTCTAAGGGCTATCCATTATAAACATCTTTCTTAACAGAGAAATTGACATAAGAGAGAAAATATGGTCTTGGTAGGAAAAGGGATAACAGCAGATCAAAGTCAGCAATGGAACAATGGATCACACAAGAGCTAGAAAGGACAGAATTAGGTGACAGCAGAAGAACCAAACGGTTGATCAAAATAGTGGAAAATTTAAGTGCCAAACCAGAATCGAGTATTCCACAAGCGAGTGGGACATGGGCGCAAACAAAAGCCACTTATGACTTCTGGGATTCACCATACATCAAACCATCGATGATTAGGCTCTTGACATATTGATGCGACAGTAGAGCGAATCACCAAGCAGAGAGTAGTCTTGGCAATACAAGACACTACAGAACTGAACTACACCAGTCACAAAGCCTTATCGGGAAGAGGATATCTCGATAGTAAATATGCCCAAGGATTAAAAGTCCACTCAGTCTTCACGACCTCAGCACAGGGAATACCATTAGGTATCATTGAGCAACAAGTGTGGTCAAGAAAGGAAGAAGAATTAGGAAAAGCCGAACATCGGAAACAAAAATCGATTGCTCACAAAGAAAGTATTAGATGGCTGGATGCTTTGAACACAACAGATTCAATCATCCCGGAATCGGTACAAGTAGTCACAATTGCCGACCGAGAAGCCGATATTTATGATTTATTTGCTTGTCCTCGCCGTCAAGGGTCAGATTTTCTGATTAGAGCCACACAAAATCGCTGTTTGGCTGACTGTGAGCAGCATTTACACTATTCATCATCAACTTTATCCTCGTACTACACCACCGACTCTGGCTCAAGTGGTCAATTGGATTGCTCGACTTGGTGGGTTTTTAGGTCGCA
>NZ_JBALEO010000090.1:0-44050 GCF_036918015.1 Nostoc sp. | reverse complement strand
TCAAAATCTTCTAGGGCTTCTGGGTAACGCTCCATTGATTGGTAAGTTTGACCGCGATTTGCGATCGCCCAGTCATATTTGGGGTTAAGTTCAATAGCGCGGTCAAAGTCTTCTAGGGCTTCTGGGTAACGCTTCATTGATTGGTAAGTTTGACCGCGACTTGCGATCGCCGAGTCATATTTGGGGTTAAGTTCAATGACACGGTTAAAATCTTCTAGTGCTTCTGAGTAACGCTTCATTGATTGGTAAGTTTGACCGCGAAGTGCTGTTAACGCCGAGTAATATTTGGGGTTAAGTTCAATGGCGCGGTCAAAATCTTTTAGGGCTTCTGGGTAAAGCTTCATTGAGAAGTAAGTTATACCGCGGCTTGCGATCGCCCAGTCAAGCTTGGGGTTAAGTTCAATAGCGCGATCAAAGTCTTCTAGGGCTTCTGGGTAACGCTCCATTGATTGGTAAGTTTGACCGCGACTTGTGATCGCCCAGTCATCTTTGGGGTCAAGTTCAATGGCACGGTCAAAGTCTTCTAGGGCTTCTGGGTAACGCTCCATTGAGCGGTAAGTTTCACCGCGACGTGCGATCGCCCAGTCATATTTGGGGTCAAGTTTAATAGCACAGTCAAAGTCTTGTAGTGCTTCTGGGTAACGCTCCATTAAGCGGTAAGTTTGACCGCGCCAACCTAAAGCAATTGGTTGCCATTTAAGCTCAATCCCAGAATTCTGTAAGACTGCGGTAAACATTTCCAACGTAATTTGATAAACGTCCTCTTCATAAGCTTTTAACCCATTTACTAGTTGCTCACCCCAACGCTGAACTTCAGAGGAATCGACATCTTTACCAGCCTGAAGCATGGTTTCTGCATATTGTTGGGCAAATTTGCGTTGATTTTTGAGAGCAGCAAGAAATTCATTGAGAGCTACAGATAAATTCCTTTGCGGTGACTGACATAAGTTGTGATACAACACGTTTAATGTGTGACTTTGCCAGCTAGGATCGCGCTGTTTATTCTCTTCCTCCAATTGCAGATCGTTCCGCAGGTTGCCATAATATTCTGCCAACTTACCATGTATGTCAGCCCAACCTTGCGGTGATGAAAGGCGCTTGTGGCGTAACATTTGGGTTTTGACAACATCATGATAGGCCCAGCCATCGGTACGCTCGTTAACAAAAGATGTTTCTTTCAGCCAAGTAAACAGTTCATCAGCTTCTTCTTCTCCTCTCAACTTAGCTATAACATCTCGATTCAAGCACCGAGGAATGGCAGCATCAAGCGCCACTTGTCGCCGTTTGGGATCGTCAATCCATTTTAAAAAGCGTTCTACAGCACTGCTGCTAGGCTCAATTACCTGGTTGGGGTCATTGGGATGAGTATCTGCTAGCATTCCTACTAGCAGGGGTAAGTTTCCAGAAAGGTGTAAAATCACTTCAACAACGCGACTGTCCGTAATGCCTTTCCGAGTTAGATATTGTTGGGCTTCTTCTTCTGTAAACTGTTCCAGAGGGAAACGAACTATTAACCCCTCATAAGGTGCCCAATGATTTTTATCTAATTCATCCCGACCGGCAATCGTTATCAATATATTGAGAGATACTTCACCGTGGCGACCCTCTAGAATTTCCCGTAGCCAGTTATCTAGAAATTCTCCGGTGCGTTCATAGGTATCAAAAAACAAAACAACAGCAATTTTCTCAGCAATTTTAAAAATATCTTGCAAAAATAGCGGAGTCAGCACTTCTTCAGGTTCTTGAACTAAACGCACCTCATCTTTATTTGTAATTTTTTTAGCAACATAAGATGCCCATTCTCCGGCTTGGGTAGCAAAAGCATCCTCATCTACAAAGTCAAATACAGCACCGCCAACGGGAACTCGACGCGCTAAACGCACACCAGTTTTTACCATAGTTTTCCCGACAAAAGCGGAAAAGCCTTGAGGAGCTTCTGGATCGGTTTCTAATTCTTGGCGCTTTTGACGGTAAACTTTGTAGCGTTCTGTAAACTGCGTTAGTTTATGACCTTGCCGTTCTAACTCATCAGCTAGACGACCCATAACTTCTGGTATAGTTTTTTCAGCTTCGTCGATGTAAGCCGAGATAATTTTTGCTTCATCAGCAATTTTACGAAACTGCCGTAACAGAGTACTTTTACCAACTCCGCCTTGACCCCAAACGTTATACAGAAAACGACGGCGATCGTCTGTTGGGGGTAATGTTAGATTTTGACGAAATTGGTTTACTTGGTCTTCACGACCCACAAAACCTGATTGTTGGCGCTGCTTAAGAATATCTTGTAGACTCTTGGGCTTGTTTTGCGGGTTCATTACAAGATTCAATTTAGAGATGCGAATGCTTACAGAATAACTACTAAATATACAAGGTGTATTTCGGAATTTACTAAACTTTTTCTGGGTAATTTTTATGCGTTGACCTTCTGAGGCTCGACGTTGACCTTCTGAGGCTCGACGTTGACCTTCTGAGGCTCGACGTTGACCTTCTGAGGCTCAACTTTGACCTTCTGAGGCTCGACGTTGACCTTCTGAGGCTCAACTTTGACCTTCTGAGGCTCGACTTTGACCTTCTGAGGCTCAACTTTGACCTTCTGAGGCTCGACGTTGACCTTCTGAGGCTCGACGTTGACCTTCTGAGGCTCGACGTTGACCCCACCCTAACCCTCCCCTTGTAAAGGGGAGGGAACTAGATTCCTGTTTCCCCCCTTTCCAAGGGGGGATTAAGGGGGGTAATTCGACTTGTGTATACACCCTAGCGTTGTAGGGGAGAGGTTTGGAGAGAGGTCAAAGTGTATTTTAGATAAACAAGATGCGCTATAAAAATCGTAACTATACAAACAAAACCTCCCTCCGCAAGTTTAAAAAATCTTTGGATATAAAACGCGAAAAGGGCATAACATTGTTATGCCCCGACAAATGACGTGTATTTTACCAAGTTGACAACTGGTATAATTGCCTATTACAAGCTTTAGCTAACTGGAACTTCAGATTGCTTTTTCTTAGAACGGCGGTTAAACCTGCGTCCCATCTCATCAATTACTGCATCTAAACCTGCGACATCACCGCTAGCTTTGGCATAGCTATAAACTGCCAATGCTGATGCATACGCTTCACTAGCAGCAGCTATACAGGTATCATCCACCAATTCTTGCAGTTGGGTTAGAGACAACAACACCGGATACAAGTCCTCATATATTTCCAAGTCCCGGCGCATTTCTTCTAAATCAAAGTAACGAGGCAAAAAGTTAGGGTTTTGTGTTGCCACTTGTAAGGC
The DNA here is from genome assembly GCF_036918015.1 of Nostoc sp. Classification (GTDB taxonomy): domain Bacteria; phylum Cyanobacteriota; class Cyanobacteriia; order Cyanobacteriales; family Nostocaceae; genus Nostoc. Next base: position 40,774 of record NZ_JBALEO010000090.1, on the reverse strand, counting down.
TTTACTGACAAAAGCCCGACTTTTATCTCCCATCTTCAGCATTGTTCGCCGATCTTCAGGGGTCAAATCAACCAAAAACGGTAACTTTTCTCTAATTGTAGCGATCGCCTGCATGACCGCTTCTTTGTCTGCTGGGGCTAAACTGGCACTGATACGATTTTCTGCCATTTTTAATACTCCTTTAGGGTACTTAATTTCAGTATTCCCAAAGTTGTAAAGGCGATCGCGTGTGTTAAGAGGTAATTAACAAAATTTTGTCTGCATTTTATAGCAAGCCAAAGAACATCTTTATATCTTTTTGTTCCAGTTAACAAAATTTATGGCTTTACTCTTCATCTGACTCTGCAAATAAAGATTCTAAATCTTGACGAGCGCTAACAACGCGCAAAATTTTAACCCCATCATCAATCACTTGGTACAGAATGACATATCCATCTAACGGTAAGCCACGTAATGAAGGTTTAATATGAGCATATAGCGGTTCTCGGTTAAGTGAGGTACAAGAACCCCACCCCCAACCCCCTCCCCGCAAGCGAGGAGGGGGCTAAGATGTACCTTGTATGATTAGGAAACGCTATAACTGCGTCCCATATTTGGAAACGCCGCTAAATTTTGACATTTATTGTTAAACTCTCTAAATAGTTTTTCTCCTGCTTCCAGGTTTCGGATTAAAAAGTAATCAGAAATTTCATTTAAGTCGCGACTAGCAGATAGTGAAATGACATAGCGGCTCATTATTAAGCCTCACGTGCCTTTTGGAATTTTTCTAGTATCTGCATCACTACAGTTTCGCCATCCAAAACTTCCCCTCGTTCAACTTCAGCAATTGCGACATCAACTTTTTGCCGGGTTTCTTCCACCCATTGGACATACTCAGAATTTAATTTTTCTAGCAGATGAAATGCTACATCAATTACTTCATCTGTATTTGTAAATTTGCCGCTAGCAATTTGGGCTTGGATAAATTGTTCATGTTCAGGTTTCAATTCAATGTTCATGATTTATCTCTTTGAAAGTTGACACGAATGGGCAGTGCCGTGCCCCTACGGTTGTACCTCACATAAATGATAACTGCTATAGTATAAACTAATGAAACTGAATCAAGAAATCAATGCGTAAACAAATTATCGAATATACATCTCCATTAGATGCACTGATTGCCCTTACTAAACAGTTAAATACTTATGAAATAAAGTACCAAATGAATTCAGAAGAATTTTTTGCCAAATATAACCAAGGCGAAACTTCTGACGAGGAAGTGTTTGTCGAATGGGCAGCAAACTACCAACATTATCTAGCTCTACACCAAGATATAAAGAGCAAACTCAGAGATGTCGCGTAAAGTTATTCAAGCCTATTTAGATGAAATTGAGCAACTTTTACTCAACTGCTCTAACACATACGTTGAGGAATATAGTGCAATAATTTTAACGACAGAGAGAGCTAATCTCCGCATTAGGATACGTTTCGCTCTTAAATATTTACTGGCAGTCAGTGAAGCCTTTGTTATTGTAGATAATCAAATTACATATATCGATTACCGCTATCACTTTCAAGATGAGCAAAATAGTCTGATTTTTCGTTATGACAGTACACCACACTTTCCTAACTTGCCTAGCTTCCCGCACCACAAACATCTTTTAAACGACGTAATTGCTTGCGAAAAACCACATATAGCCCATGTACTACAAGAAGTGATGGAGTTTTTAGAGTAAGAATATGAAATTTGCATTGCAAAACAGAACCATTAAATGGAACCGTTAAGATTTTGCTTATTGTTCTATTTCTCCTAACCGCTAATTACAGCGATCGCATCAATTTCTACCAACACATCTTTAGGTAAGCGCGATACCTGCACACAAGCCCGCGCTGGGGCTGTATCTTCCGGGAAATATTTAGCATATACGGCATTCACCGCCGCGAAATCGTTCATATCAGCTAGAAATACAGTGGTTTTTACCACATCCTGGAAAGTCGCCCCGGCTGCGGTGAGGATGGCTTCAAGGTTAGCTAATACCTGCTCAGTTTGTTTTTTGACATCATCAGTGTAGACGACATCACCAAGACGGGGATCAATGGCAATTTGTCCAGCGATGAATACAAATTGACCTGAAGCTGCGATCGCTTGATTATAAGCGCCCACTGGTGCGGGTGCGTTATCAGTATTAATTACTTTACGAGTCATAGATATTACTTTCTCTAACGATGTTTCCTGTTTACCGATTTCCGCTTCAGCTGCGATCGGTTTGTAGACTTCTCCATCTGGCATTATCGCACCAGTTAGGTCTGCATCTTTAAAGCTCATGCCGTAAGTTATTGCACCAGTCAAATCTGCTCTTTTCAAGTTTGCTCCATCCAAATTTGCCTTGGTTAAATTCGCCCGTCGCAAGTTGGCTCTTTCTAAATTTGCTCCTTCGAGTAATGCTTTCGTAAGGTTTGTACTTTGAAAAGATGCAGATGTAAAATCTACATCAGCCAAATTCATACCTGATAGATCAACTCCGTTAAGATTCGCTCTATGAAGTCTGGCTCCTTGAAGGTTGGCACTTTTCAATGTTGCCTCAGTTAAGTTTGCTAGAGTTAAGTCAGATCCAGTTAAGTACGCCTCACGCAAATCCGCTTTAGTTAGATTAACTTTACTGAGATTACTTTCAGCTAAAGAAGCCGCAGTCAGATCCACACTACTAAGATTTGCTCCACTTAAATTTGCTGTATCTAGGTTTGCATTGATTAATTTTGCAATACTTAGGTCTACAGCTGTTAGGTTTGCCTGTTCTAAGTTTGCATGATTGAAATTTGCACTATTCAGAGTTGATCGACTTAAGTCAGCGCGATTAAAGTCTGTCCAAGCAAAAATTGCTGAAGAAGCACTTACCGAATTTAACTTTGCATCTGCTAGAGATGCGTTAGTGAGATTTGTACTATTAAGCTTTGCTTTGGTTAGATTTGCCCCACTTAAATCAACTCCAGTCAAATTTGCACTAGTTAGGTCTATCTCACTGAGGTCTGCACCTTTGAGATTTTCTTGACTTAAATTTACTGAATGAAATTTCCGTTCTCCTGCGGCGTATCTTTCCAAAAGTTCTTCAGCATCCATAATGCACCTTTAAATACCACTGACACAGTATAATCACAAAAACTTTGTGTCACAGGTATTCCTCTCTTTTCTTCCTTCGTGCCCTTTGTGTCCTTTGCGGTTCGTCCCTCTTACCCCAACCTCGGACGTATCCCATAATGCCGATATCGCCAATAATCGCGCAAAATGCGATCGTGGTCAAAACATAAATTACCAGGCACACACCAATACTCAAAAATGCCTACACTCTTAGCATCATCACCAGCCTTTGGTTCACCCGTAGCTGTCGCCAAAAACACAATACTAATCGTATGCTGACGTGGATCGCGATTTGGGTCAGAATATACCAGTAATTGTTCAACCAACTCCACCTGTAAACCAGTCTCTTCCTCAGCTTCTCGCCGCGCCGCCACTTCCACCGCTTCGCCATAATCTACAAAACCACCAGGAATAGCCCAACCTAAAGGTAGATTATGTCTTTCAATTAACACTATTGGCCGATGAGGTCGATCTACTAGTTCAATGATGATATCAACTGTTGGTGTAGGATTTCGGTAAGTCATAGTTATTTAGTCATTGGTCATTAGTCATTGGTCATTGGTCATTAGTCATTGGTCATTGGTTATTCACAAAGGACAAATGACAAATGACAAATGACTTTACCCTGCAAATACTGTTCCGTGATAAATTCGATGCGTTGGCTTTGCCACTGCCCCTTGGGCGATCGCATCCTGTCTCTATCAGATAATTGCTCCCTCTCATAATTCAGGTTATTTATGCCTTTTCCTAGATCCAGTGGCATTTTGCTGCATCCTACCTCCTTTCCCAGTCGATTTGGCATTGGGGATTTAGGCTTAGAAGCCTATCGCTTCATTGATTTTCTTAAAGAGAGCCATCAACAATATTGGCAAGTGTTACCACTGGGCCCCACTGGATACGGGAATTCTCCGTATATGTGCTACTCGGCAATGGCAGGAAATCCTCTGTTAATTAGCCCAGAAAAACTCTTAGAAGAAGGTTTACTATCTGAAGAAGACTTTGCTAATTTACCAGGATTTCCGGTAGAAAAGGTAGATTTCGACCGGGTTGTGCCGATTAAGATTGGGCTACTCAAAAAAGCCTGTGACAACTTTAGAACCAATGCTACGCCTATCCAGCAAAAAGAGTTTGCAGGTTTTTGCGACAGTAAAGCCTATTGGCTGGATAATTACGCCTTATTTATGGCGCTGAAAGATGACAACGACAATGCAAACTGGCACGCATGGAAACCAGAATTTGTCAAGCGCGATCCCCAAGCATTGGAGCAAGTACAGCATCGGCTCAACGGAGAGATTTATTATTACAAGTTCGTCCAATTTGAGTTTTTCCGGCAATGGTCTGACCTCAAAAGCTACGCTAATATGCGCGGCATTGACATTATTGGCGATATCCCCATCTACGTAGCTCATGATAGTGCCGACGTGTGGGCGCATCCCGACATCTTTTGCTTAGATCCAGAAACGGGACAAGCAGCACAAATGGCAGGAGTTCCACCCGATTACTTCAGCGCCACCGGTCAATTGTGGGGAAACCCGGTTTATAACTGGGAGGAATTGCAAAAACAAGATTTTAAATGGTGGGTACAACGCTTTGAGGCAATGCTGGATTATGTAGATATAATTCGCATTGACCACTTCCGAGGCTTTGAGGCTTATTGGTCTGTGCCTCAAGGTGAAGAAACTGCCATGAATGGTAAATGGGTGGAAGCGCCTGGAGATGCTTTTTTTGCAGCGATTAGGGAGAAGTTGGGCAAGCTACCTGTCTTAGCAGAAGATTTGGGAGTAATTACACCAGAGGTAGAAGCGCTCCGAGACAAGTATGAATTTCCTGGGATGAAGGTTTTGCAGTTTGCCTTTGGTTCCGATCCCGCTAATCCATTCTTACCATTCAATTACCCGCGAAATGCTGTAGTTTATACCGGCACTCACGATAATGACACAACTGTAGGCTGGTTCAATTCAGCTAATGACAACGAAAAGCATAACTTATGGCTTTATTTAGGTTGTATTAGTCCTGAAGGCATCCAATGGGATTTAATTCGCCTAGCTTTGAGTTCTATAGCCAACCAAGCGATTATTCCCTTGCAAGATGTTTTGGGATTAGGAAATGAAGCGCGGATGAATTTTCCTAGTGTTGCTGAGGGGAACTGGGAGTGGCGCTATCAAGCAGGAGCGGTAACAGACGAATTGCGCGATCGCTTGAAAGTTCTTACCAGACTCAATGGACGCGCCCCGGAAGCACAATAAGGTAGTTCTTGAGCAGGGAAGCAGGGGGAGATGGGTAAAAGAAGGCAGACAAGGAAGACAAGGGAGAGGGAAGAGTAAATCCTTCCTTTTCCTCCTTTTCTCCTTGTCCCCCTTATCCTTCTCATCTCCCACAGTCTTTTTGTTCTCTATGAGACGCTGCGCCTAGCTTGCTTCTCTGTAAGAGTACAATTTTGAATTTTGAATTTTGAATTGATTTCTCCTTCATCTCAAAACTTAGGCTTGGCAGCAATCCTAACTTCTTCCTCTTTCCCTGGTTCTCCCATTTCCTTAGCTTTCTCTTGATTGACGCTCACCAACACACCGCCAGCATTATCAGTTTTCACTGTCAGTTGCTCTTGGGCTTTCCAAACTCGGTGAGTTCCCTCTGGCAGGATACCCTCAAACTCGGTTTTGCCATCGGCTACTATACGAATCCAAGATGAGGCTTTTAAAGTCACACCAACCTGGACAACCTGTCCCTTTTGGACACCGCTCAAGGTATCGCTGACAGGTTGTGCCTGTGTTGACTCTTTTAGTTGAGCTAGTTCTGGTTTAACAACAGACTTTTGTTTTGGATATTGCTGGTTTGGGCTATTACCTGCTTGTAGTAATGCGTTATTTAATAACTGAGATAACCCATTTACGGAGCATACTATTAGGAATATGTAAAGAAAGTAAAGATGAATCGGACGTAGTTGAGCCAGGGGTGAAGTATTCCCCCTACTTAGAGGGCTAACTTGTGCAGAACTAATCGGAAAAGTGCCAGAAAATTCTACTCCATTCAAGCCTAGTGCATCGGCAAATTGCCTGATCAACCCCTGAATATAGACTGGTTCTGGTAGATCGTTTAAATTACCTTCTTCGATCGCCTGCAATAATCTTCGGGGAATCCGAGTCAATGCAACCACTTGGTCTAGAGATAAACCCTGTTCCTGACGCAATGCCCAAAGTTGAGCGCCTAACTCTGCCAACTTTTCGGCTCGTTGTTCCTCTAATGAAAGTGATGGCTGGTGCTTATTCTTCTTTCTTAGCCATTTCATGCCTACTGACACTCCTTAACTCCACTGAATCAATAATTAGGTTGCGTTATCTGATCTTGCAAAAAGTGAATCTCACGATCTTTGAGGGAACGATATTTACCCTCTGACAAAAAGGGTTGGTTTGGAGTTTGTAATTGAATTGGGCCGATAGCAGTCCGATGCAGTTTGATTACTGGGTATCCCAACTGTTGAGCTATACGGCGAATTTGGCGATTTCTTCCCTCCTGCAATACTATTTCTAAAACGCTTTCCTCGGTACGACGTTCGATTAGGCGTACCTTAGCGGCCCTGGTTTTTCTACCCTCCAACATCACACCTTGACGCCACATCTGTAGTACTGTTTCTGGAGGATGTCCTTTGACCAAAACATGATATGTCTTGGAAATACTGTGACGTGGATGGGTTAGTCCAAATGTCAGTTCTCCGTCATTAGTCAGGATTAATGCTCCTGTAGAGTCTGCATCTAGACGGCCAACTGGGTGAATACCTGAACCCTCCCGTAATTCTTTCGGTAGTAGATCCAGGACTGTTGTTCTGCGATGAGGGTCGTAGCAAGTAGAAACCACTCCCGCTGGTTTGTGCAGCAATAGATATATTAAAGCCGGACGCTGCTTTTCGGATACAGGCTTACCATCAATTGCGATCGCATCTTTTTCGGGATCGACTTTTTGACCTAAATGTGCCAATACCCCATTAATCCGCACCCGTGAGTGCCTAATCATTTCTTCGGCTTCACGACGTGAGGCGATACCCCATTGAGCAAGAATTTTTTGTAACCGTACCTCCATGTGGAAATTGCTTATTTACTGTTATCAATTAAATGATATTTGCATTTTGTAGCGAGTAGGCATAAATGTTACATTTAAAGCTTATTTAATTTCGGTTCGGTTGTAGAGCAAATACTCCTAAATAGATTGGTTAAATGCCAGAGCAAAATCCCCAAACAACAAGTGGAAATAAAATCCGCATAATTACGCAGGTACTCACAACAGCAGTCAAGCTCTGGTTGAGATCGCAGGTCAGCCAAATATCGGAATTAGAAGTGGAGATTAAAGCTAGCGATCGCCAACTTTTCTCTGGACGCATTCCTTCGGTATCTGTTTTTGCTACTCATGCAGTTTATCAAGGTCTCCTAATTACACAAATTCAATTAATAGCAGAAAATATTCGGGTAAATATCGGTTCCGTACTCAAGGGTAAATCTCTGCGACTGTTAGAAACAGTACCAGTGGTTGGCGATTTGATCGTGGACGAGAAGGATCTGAATGCTTCTCTCTCATCAGACTTATTATCGACTGCTTTGAGCGATCTATTGGTTAAGGTTTTACCAAAAGATTATCCCCAGTCACAACCAATCAAGTGGCAAGAAATTCTCCTTGGGAACAACCAAATTATACTGCGAGGTTTGAAAGTAACCAATAGCGAAACAACGCCTTTAGAGATTTGTCTAGGCTTACAATTACTCAGTGGGCATGAGTTGCAACTGGTACATATCCCAATCAAACCAGACCAAGGAGATATATTAAAAGACAATTATGAGTACAATCTGGATCTTGGCTCAGATGTTGATATCGAAGCATTAACGCTGATCCCAGGCCAGCTAGTGTGTCGTGGTCGGATTAACGTTAACCCTTGATGATTATGAAATTAAAAAATGCTAATACATTATTTTAAAATACTCCAAGTAAAAAAATGCCCAATTGTCATTGCGAGTGAAGCGTTCGCGGAGCGTCTCGAAGAGAAGCAATCGCAATGACTGGGATTGCTTCGCTTCGTACCCAACTCTTGGAGAGGCTGCGCCAACGGGAACGCCAAGGGCGAACGCAATGACGGGTTTTGGATCATTTATTTTTTGGAACACTCTTAAATGATATTGCGGCTCTCAGGGGATGAGAGAGCAGGCGGACAATCCCCGGCTTCGTTGCGATCGCGCCTGGGAATAGAATTCCAAGTTATTGCTTCCAAGTTATTGCATTGAAGGAAGAATAAACAGAATTCTGCACTTCGTTGCTATCCCGCCTGGGAATAGAATTCCAAGGCTAATAGCTTAAGTCCTCTTCAGAGGACTTAACAAGAATTTTAGTCCACTTAAATGGACTTAAGCTATTAGCCCGGAACTTAAGTTCCGGGCGGGATATGCGTCAGTGCAATACTCTAACTGTTACTGAAAACCGCTATAGTAGCGGCAACAGCAATGTCACAAAATAATATACCAACGGAGCAGTGAAAATATAACTATCAGTACGGTCTAAAATACCACCGTGTCCAGGGATTAACTGCCCAGAATCTTTAACTCCAGCATCTCGCTTGAGCATAGACTCGGTAAGATCCCCCAAAAGGCTAGCAATGCCAATCAGCAAACCCAATGCCAAACCAGTGAAGGGGGATTCAGGCAAGTGAAGATAATAGGCTCCTGCTATGGCTACGGCAACACTTGAAGTAATGCCAAAGACAGCACCTTCGACAGTTTTTTTCGGGCTAATGTCAGACAAACGGGTTTTCCCAAAGAATTTGCCAATGGTGTAAGCACCGATATCGGCTGCCCAAATACATAAAAAAGTCAGTAGTGTGGCTGTAAAACCTTGTGCTAAAGAAGCGGAATTTGCTTTTTCCCAGAAATCTGTCCAGGTTGTGGGCCAGTAACCTCCAAAAGGGAGATTGCTAAAAGCGGCACTATCAATTGCTCGTAACCGCACCCAGTAGCTTGGTAAATAACCGACGTAAAATAGCCCCATAATAGAAGCAGAAACATCAGCGATCGTGGCAAATTTGGGTTGAAACAGCAAGTAAAAACAAATAAGTGTGCCAGCTATTGGCATCACAGCGTCAGCTAAACTGCCATCAATGGTACAAATCACCAGCAAGACTTGGCTGACACCCATAGTGGTTTTAGCGGCGGGAGCGATGCCTCTGGCTCGCACCAAATTAAAATATTCCTGTTGACCCAAAAAGATGATGACCGCAAAGATGATGGTAAAGTACCAACCCCCCAAAAGGGTTGCGGAAAGAGCAAGAGCGATCGCAACAATTCCACTTATAATCCGAGACCAAGGCATAGAAGTATTTTGGATTTTGGATTTTGGATTTTGGATTAGAGATTAGGTATTCGAGATTAGGGATTGGTAATTGTGGCTTGGTTTCTGATGACATATCACCTAAATCCCCAATCTAAAATCTAAAATCGTTCGACTGAGCGTAGCCGAAGTCTAAAATCTAAAATCTTTTTGATTTAGTCTAGTTTCTCACCACTGAGGATAAAAATGGGATCGACGGCGGTAAAGGTTTGAGAAAAGCCGCGTGTCTCTAGGCGGTTAACCGCAGATTGTACGACTTCGATATTTCTAGCCCTTAATAGGGAAAAGCTTTGGGAAATAGCATACAGACTTTCTAGATTAGCAGCTGTGGCTACAACCCGACCGGATGGCGGCAAATAATGCCAAGCTGCTTGCAGTATTTCTTGAATGGGGCGACCTCCCTCAATACAAACACGGTGAGGGGTAATCTTGAGGTCATGTAAACACTCTGGGGCGCTGCCTTCAACAACTTCGACATTTTTCACATCAAAGCGATCGCAGTTACGCTTGATCAAATTAGCGACTTCTTCATCCCTTTCGATAGCGATAATCTGTCCACCTGGACACAATAGCCCCACCTCTACCGGAATTGTACCCGTCCCTGCACCAATATCCCACAACACGGAATCTGATTTCAGCCGCAGTTGAGAAATCAATAGCAGTCGGACTTCTCGCTGGCTCAGGGGAATTCCTGGCAAATGCTCAAATAAGTCATCGGGAATACCTGGGGTAATATAAGGCCAAAGTTGGGAGGGCATAGAATTACGCAATTATACTAAAGATATCGATTTGCCAAATTGAAAAGCTATAAGCTATAAAACTTTTCAACCGTAGCATTACAAGAAAACATAATGATTGGTGAAATATTAAGCGATCGCTACGAAGTTCAGCAGCTATTAGGAAAAAAAGCAGGGCGGCGGACGCTATTGGCTCGTGATTTGCAAACTCAGGAATTAGTTGTCATTAAATTACTCTCTTTTAGTAGTGACTTTGAGTGGGATTCGCTCAAGTTGTTTGAGCGAGAAGCCGAAACTTTAAAAAACCTAGCACATCCCTCAATTCCTAGCTATTTAAACTATTTTGAGGTATACTCACCAACCATCCAAGGATTTGCTCTAGTACAAACTTATATCCCTGCACAAACTTTAGAGCAATACTTACAAACTGGGCGGACTTTTACCGAAGCTGAAGTCAAACAGATAGCCAAAGCACTTTTAGAGATTCTCGTTTACTTACATGAACTACATCCGCCTGTAATTCACCGTGATATTAAGCCTAGCAATATTTTATTGGGCGATCGCTCTGGTAATAGTATCGGTCAAGTTTATTTGGTGGATTTTGGCTCAGTGCAAACAGTCCTGGCTACCGAAACCGGGACAAGAACTGTGGTAGGAACTTATGGTTATATGCCACCAGAGCAATTTGGCGGACGCACTGTTGCAGCATCAGACCTTTATAGTTTAGGTGCAACCTTAATTTATTTAATGACGGGTACTCACCCAGCCGATTTACCCCAAAAGGATTTTCGGATTCAGTTTGAACAAGCGGCTAATCTCAGCCCCAGCTTTAGCAATTGGTTAAAGTGGATGACTGAACCTAATCTAGAACGGCGTTTGAGTTCTGCGATCGCTTCGGTAGCAGCTTTAGAAAAACCACAACCGACATTGCCTGCTTTGGTTGTTGGCAAACCAGATGGGAGTAAGATTCAACTAACTAAAAATGGGGATTCTCTAGAAATTATCGTTCCACCATCTGGTTTTGATCCATCAATAGTATTTACAGGTTTATTTGCGATCGTCTGGAATTCATTTATCCTATTTTGGACACTTGGCGCTCTCTCGGCCCCTTTTCCTGTCAACATCCCCTTTGCCTTGTTTTCACTTCCTTTTTGGGGTGCTGGCTTTATGATGGTGTATAAATTTATCTTTCATTTTTTTGGACGCATCTGCTTACGCCTGAATCCCGAACAAATAGCCATAACGCGGGAGTTGTTTGCTTGGAAATTTTATCGTCCCCGTGCAGCGCCAAGACAAAGTATTAATAAGTTAGTTTACATTCCCAAGCATTTTACAAAAGATTCTGAAGGCACGAGAATTGCCGTTCCCGCACAATTAGATATTTGGGTAGGAGTAAAAAAATATCAACTTGGTGGTAATGATGGTGCGATTAAGTCGGAAGCGGAACTGGAATGGCTAGCTCATGAATTAAGCGATTGGTTAGGTTTGCCAATTACCAATCCAATGAGAAGTTAGTTGCGTTGATCGTTATTCAGTTGTTTGTTGGAGCGATCGCACTCCCGCATAACTAGCAACTTGGGTTATTAGCGATTATCCCAAGCTGCTTTGCCAAAAGTTTTTGAGGACAAAAACACTTATTTATATTGCAATACGGTTCAGTTAAGCATTGATTTGATTTATACCCTGTTTCTACAAAAGGTTGAGCGCTGATCAGTGGCGAACTCATCAAATTTGAGCCATCCATGTCTATATTTAATTACAGATGCCTTAGAGGAAATTTATATGTTTGGACTGGGATGGCCAGAAATAGCTGTAATTAGCATAGTTGCTATTCTAATTTTCGGCCCAAAAAAAATTCCCGAACTGGGAACTGCACTAGGTAAAAGCCTACGAGGTTTTAAGGAGGAGATAAAAACCCCCAGCGAGGAAACCAATCAGGAAGAAGAAAAACAGTAATTAAAGGAGTCAGAAGACAGGAGTCAGCGCACTGCTTCCTCCTGATTCCTGACTACAGCAAGGTATTCACAACAGAAGAAGGCGCGATCCCATTTTGGGAATCGATGACAGTTGTGCCGGGATTTTGTTGGTGTGTCTCTTCCTTGGCTAAACCACGCAGCTTAATTAACTTAATTGCGCGAGTAACGCTTTCTGGTAGAATCACAACCAGACTGTTATCAGGAGCCATGTCTAAGCCTTTATTGATCGCTTGGGTTTCATCCAGAATTGATTCATAGCGGCTATCAGGCTTAACTTCCGTGATGCCTTGAATAATCAACTGGGCGGCTGATCCCCGTGCCCGTCCCCGTGTATCATCGTCTTCTTTGATGATGATGTAATCAAAAATTTGCGCTGCTAATTTACCCAAAGTAACAAAATCTTCGTCGCGGCGATCGCCTGGCCCACCAATTACGCCAATCCGTTGTCCCGTAGTCCAGTTCCGCACAAAGGAACCTACAGCTTCGTAACTGGCTGCGTTGTGGGCATAGTCCACCAAAGCGTGGTAGTTTCCTAAATTAAATAAATTCATCCGTCCCGGTGTTTGACTAACTGAAGCCCGGAAAGTCCTCAAACCAGCACGAATCTGCTCAATTGTGACGTTTTGCACAAACGCTGCCAAACTTGCTGCTAAAGCGTTGGCAATCATAAACGGCGCACGTCCGCCCATTGTTAAAGGTATATTTTCGGCTCTTTCTATGCGGTGTGTCCAATCACCTTTAACAATTGACAAATAGCCATTTTCATATACTGCCGCTACTCCACCCTTTTGGATGTGCTTCCGCACTAATTCCGAATCGGGGTTCATGGTGAAGTAAGCAATATTAGCTTTAGTTTTTTCTGACATGGCGGCGACGCGGCGATCGTCGGCGTTAAGTACCGCGTAGCCATCGGGGAATACAGCTTCCGCTACTACGCTTTTAAGGTTAGCTAACTGCTCAATGGTATCTATATCGCCGATTCCTAAGTGGTCAGAGGCTACATTCAATACCACCCCTACATTTGCGGCTTCAAAGCCCAATCCAGAGCGGAGAATGCCACCGCGAGCCGTTTCCAGTACTGCTACTTCTACTGTGGGATCTTGGAGGATGACGTGGGCACTTTGGGGGCCTGTATTATCGCCAGATTCTACTAAGTAATCACCGATGTATGTTCCATCGGTAGTAGTATAACCTACTACTTTTCCAGTCTGTTTATAAATATGTGCTAGTAGTCGAGTAGTGGTGGTTTTTCCATTAGTACCCGTGATGCTGAGGATGGGAATTTGGCTAGATTGCTCGTTGGGAAACAGCATATCCATCACTGCGCCAGCGACATTACGGGGAATACCCACGCTTGGAGCAACGTGCATTCGGAAGCCGGGGGCGGCGTTAACTTCGACAATCACGCCATCAACTTCCCGCAGAGGACGGCTAATATCCGTGGTGACAATATCGAGTCCAGCGATATCCAAACCGATAATCTTGACAACTCGTTGTGCCAACCAAAGATTTTCTGGGTGAATTTCATCGGTACGGTCAACGGCACTACCACCTGTACTCAAGTTGGCTGTTGCTCTGAGATAAGAAATAGTACCCTTGGGTGGCACGCTATTTAGGGTGTAACCTTGCCTTTCTAGCAACTGGTAGCTAGTGCGGTCTAGTTCAATTTTAGTCAGGACGTTATCATGTCCTTCACCGCGATTTGGGTCAAGGTTTGTTTCCTCAATCAGTTCGGCAATGGTGGATCTACCGTTGCCAATGACATGAGCCGGCACACGTTCGGCTACTGCTACTACTTTTCCATTTACCACTAGTACCCTGTGGTCACGCCCAACGTAATATCTTTCGACAATAATTGACCGAGAAACTTGTCTAGCAGCTTCATATCCAGCTTCAGCTTCTTCCCAAGTTCTAATATCAATGGTGATCCCACGTCCATGATTGCCATCTAGTGGCTTGATAACGATGGGATAGCCGCCAACGAATTCAATGGCTTGTTCTAAATCGTCTAAGAAGTTAATTACTGTACCTCTGGGTACTGGCGCACCAGCAGCCGCGAGGATGCGTTTAGTGGCTTCTTTATCGCAAGCTAGTTCTACACCCAGAATGCTGGTGTTGTCCGTCATTGTGGCTTGCATCCGCTTCTGGTTGACGCCATAGCCTAGCTGAATCAAAAAGCGGGCTTCCAGCGACATCCAGGGAATGCCCCTTTTTTCTGCTTCTTTGACGATCGCTTCGGTGGAAGGGCCTAAAGAAGCATCACGCGTGAAGTCTTTCAGGTCTTGGATATCTTGCTCTAGTTCTGCCTTGGGATAACGGCCTCGATCAACGATACTCTGGCACAGCCGTACTGCGGCTCGTCCAGCGTAGCGTCCCGCTTCCTCATTCAGGTACTCGATTACTACTTGGTAAATTCCGGGTGTGGCAGTTTCGCGGGTGCGACCAAAGCCGACGTGCATACCAGCTAATTCTTGGAGTTCTAAGGCTACGTGTTCCACTATGTGGCCAATCATAGTGCCTTCTTTGACTCGCATTAGAAAACCACCACGACAGCCAGGCGAACAATAGTGGCCCTCCAGACTTGGCAGCGCCTCAACTAATCCTTCATAAAAGCCAGGGATTTCATTCGAGGGCGTCTCGCCAAGGGTTTCTAAATCGAGGCGCATGACGATCAGCTTGTGGCGTCGAATGCTCCAATAGTTTGGGCCGCGTAATGTCTGGATCTTGAGGATTCTCATGGGAATAGGTAGATGGAGATTCGGAACCAAAATTCTAGTTTCTTACTGGAATTGACCGCTAAACTGTTCGTTATAAACAGTTTTTTCTTTTTACATGGTATTCTTATCATTTTTCTACGGTAAGAAATAATAAATGTGCGGTCAACTCAGTGTAACCTCAGATACTCTATCCCGTCAGCTGGAGATTCGGTGTACAGCAGGCAATACAGTCCGCTGGTACAAGTGGAAGCGATCGCCGTAGCTGAGGATATGGAGACGTAAATTATGTACGGTTAAGGGTTCATTAGCGCCGACATGAGGTTCGTTGGTGTGGGTTAGCTCAGTGGGATCGACAATAGTGACACTGCCTTTGCCCATGACTTGTAACCAACCATCACGTTCAAACACAGCACAAGTATCTTCGTCAATGCCAATACCTAAGCGATCGGGATGAGCTGCGATCGCACTAATCAGTCGCCCCATCCGATTACGGTTGTGAAAGTGTTGGTCAACGATTACTTCAGGAATAAATCCCAAACCCGTTGCCATATCCACTAGGGAACGATTTGGCGTCTCTCCACTACCGCCGCCTGCAATCATGTGATGCCCCATCACCGCCGCTCCTGCACTGGTGCCTGCTAACGTAAGTTGCCCCGCCCTCACCCGCTGGCGAATAATTTCCATTGCTGGCGTATCTGCCAATACACCACAAAGACGCAGCTGATCTCCTCCTGTCAAAAATACCCCGCTACAGGCTTCTAAGGATGCTTTGATCTGGGAGGCTTCACACTGTTCTCGTTCGCGGATGTCTAAAATCTCTACCTTCTGGGCACCCATTTCTTCAAAAATGCGAATATACCGACCACCAATGATGGCAGGTTCGCGAGAGGCAGATGGAATAATTGTAATATAAGCCTTACTAGCACCGGCACGTCCAAAAAAAGTTCGTAGGATTTCGCGCCCATGAACTTTATCTTCTGCACCTCCGATAACCAGAACGGCGGTTTTAGTTGCTTGGGGTGTCCTCATTTCTAGCGATTTAGCTTGTAATTGCGGCATTTTGGTTCTCCTGTCAACAACTTCAGGTGAATTTAACAAGGTTCAGTTGCCTGATGATTTTTGCGCTTTGCTTCTTCGAGAGGACACTTTTTGGAAGTTTGGAACTGGGGAAAGCCACTCTCCAAATTCTCGCTTAACGCTCGCGTTGCCTCAGTCTAAACGTGTTTGTTCCCATTCCTCAAAGCCAGCGCCTTGTTTTTCACCTGTCCACTTGTAGCAGGGCAAAATAGTCTTTAAGTGGCTATATTCCCCCTTTAGGGTTGGGGAAGAGCAGTTAAGACTACGCTTTTTTCTGAGGCTGGATCGATGCATCCTGGAAGTTGTTAACTTGATATGATTATTAATTTAAATGTAGTTGTGACAACATTTAAACATAAATTAAGTAATTAGAAAAACTTTTGATCCCATCTAAAATCCAGGAGGTCTGGTAGTTTTAGATACTATTGATAAAGTTTAACTGGAGTTTAACCCGACCTTGGCTTGCTGGTGTTTGCTAGACATTCAAATTTAAGATTAGTGTCCTCGAATACGAATAACTGTGCGCTTTGATATAGTTACGCTTTTTCCTGACTGTTTTAACTCTGTTCTCAATTCTGGGCTGCTAGGTAAAGCCTTAGCCAAACAGATTGCCGAAGTGCATCTGATTAATCCACGGGACTTTACCACTGACAAGCACCGAAAGGTCGATGATGAACCCTACGGCGGTGGTGTTGGAATGCTAATGAAGCCAGAACCTATTTTTAACGCTGTGGAGTCGCTGCCGATTCTACCCCGAAGAGAAGTAATTTTGATGAGTCCCCAGGGTCAAACAATTAATCAACCTCTTTTGAAAGAATTGGTGACAAATTATGACCAGTTAGTAGTTATTTGTGGGCATTACGAAGGAGTTGATGAGAGGGTGCTACATTTGGTAACTCGTGAAGTATCTTTGGGCGATTTTATTCTGACTGGTGGGGAAATTCCAGCAATGGCTTTGATTAATGGCGTTGTGCGGCTGCTCCCAGGAACCGTGGCCAAAACTGAGTCCCTCATAGCAGAAAGTTTTGAGGAAGGGTTATTGGACTATCCCCAATATACTCGCCCTGCGAATTTTCGCGGCTTGAAAGTGCCTGATGTCTTGCTCAGTGGGAATCATGCCGCGATCGCTAGGTGGCGTTACGAACAACAAATTCAAAGAACCCGCGATCGCCGCCCCGATCTTTTGGAGAAATTGCAGCAGGGGGAGCAGGGGAAGCAGGGGAAGCAGGGGAGCAGGGGAGCAGGGAGAGAATAATAATTTCTAACTCTTGACTAATAACTAATGACAAATGACTAAAATTCGTATTGGTAACGGCTACGATATTCATCAACTGGTGAGCGATCGCGCTTTGATTTTAGGTGGAATTAAAATTACCCATGAACTTGGTTTATTGGGGCACAGTGACGCTGATGTGTTAACACACGCGATTATGGATGCCATGCTTGGGGCATTATCTTTGGGGGATATTGGTCATTATTTTCCGCCTAGCGATCCTCAATGGGCAGGAGCAGATAGTTTAATACTATTAACTCAAGTAAATCAACTGATTCGGGATCGAGGCTGGCAGGTGGGAAATATTGACTCGGTGATAGTAGCAGAACGTCCCAAATTAAAACCGCATATTCACAATATGCGTGACAAACTAGCAGCGGTTTTAGAATTAGAACCAAATCAAATTGGCATCAAAGCTACCACTAACGAAAAATTAGGCCCCGTTGGACGTGAAGAAGGTATATGTGCTTATGCTGTTGTCTTACTAGTTGCTTCAGAGTAACTTTTGTTTTAACCTCTGATCGAGATATTGAAGACTGATTAGGATGGAAATAAATTTGGAATTATGAAATTTTTTAGACAAATTTTTCTGGCAATTAAATATTTTTGGTTGCCAATAATTTTGACTTCAGCAACAGCACTTACACTTACCGCCTGCAACCCTGCTAACTTTAAAAGTGCAGCGGCTCAAGTGCCGCAATTGGTAAGTGCTATTCTCAGCGATCCCAAAACCTTTAACTACCCTCTGAGTCAAGAATTCCCTAATGTTTTTCCTCTAATTTACGAGGGGTTAATCACCCAAAATCCAATAACTGCAAAAGTTGAGCCTGCATTAGCGGAATCCTGGCAAATTTCCGATGATAAATTAAAGATTGTTTTTACCCTACGCCAAGGCTTGAAATGGTCTGATGGTCAGCCACTAACAGTAGATGATGTGGTGTTTACCTACAATGATATTTACTTAAACGAAGCAATTCCTACAGACGTAAGAGACAGCTTGAGGATTGGTGAAAGTCGGAAACTGCCCACTGTGCGCAAAGTCGATGAACGCCGGGTTGAGTTTAGCGTACCGGAACCCTTTAGACCTTTCTTACTAAGTACAGGTTCGCCAATTTTGCCCGCACACATATTGCAACAATCGGTAAAAACGAAAGACCAAAATGGGAGTCCGACCTTTCTGAGAAAATGGGGCGTTGATACTCCTCCGAACGAAATTATTGTTAACGGCCCTTACAAAATAGAGCGCTACGACACTAGCCAGCGTGTGGTCTTCCGGCGCAACCCCTACTACTGGCGCAAGGATGCCCAAGGCAATTCTCAGCCTTATATTGAACGAGTAATTTGGCAAATTGTGGAATCAACAGATACCTCCTTGTTGCAATTTCGTTCTGGGGGATTAGATACTGTGGGAGTGTCACCAGATTATTTTTCTTTGCTAAAGGTGCAAGAAAAGCAGGGTAATTTCACCATTTATAATGGTGGACCAGCATCGAGTACATCGTTTGTTTGGTTCAATCTCAACAAAGGTAAAAGGGACGGAAAACCACTAGTAGATCCAGTTAAATCTCGGTGGTTCAATAATGTGCAATTTCGGCAAGCTATAGCTTATGCAATTGACCGCCAAACGATGATTAATAACACTTTTCGCGGCTTGGGAGTGTCACAAGATTCACCGATTTCTGTGCAAAGCCCCTATTATCTTTCCCCTAAAGAAGGGTTAAAAGTTTACGATTACAATCAGCAAAAAGCGAAGGAATTACTGCTAAAAGCAGGATTTAAGTACAACAACAATCAGTTAGTAGACGATCGCGGAAATCGTGTCCGTTTCTCTTTGCTTACCAATGCTGGAAATAAAATCCGTGAGGCAATGGGATCGCAGATTAAACAAGACTTGAGCAAAATCGGCATTCAAGTTGATTTTACGCCGTTGGCATGGAATACTTTTACTGACAAAGTTTCTAATTCCTTGGATTGGGAAGCTTCTTTGATGGGTCTGACGGGCGGATTAGAACCGAATGACGGTGCTAATGTCTGGGCACCTGAAGGCGGATTACACATGTTTAATCAGAAACCCCAAGCAGGACAAAAGCCGATTCAGGGTTGGGAAGTTGCTCCTTGGGAAGCGGAAATAGGAAATCTTTACATTCAAGCTGCACGAGAATTAGACGAAGCTAAAGTTAAAGCGATTTATACCGAAACACAGCGGATTACTCAGGAAAATTTACCTTTTATTTACTTAGTTAATCCTTATTCAATGTCAGCTGTACGTAATCGTTTTGAAGGAATTAAATTCTCTGCCCTTGGCGGCGCATTTTGGAATATTGAACAAATTAAAGTAACAGAAGATTAGGCATTGGACATTGGGCAAAACAGTTCGGTTAGCGGATAGCTAAGGTTTAGCCCGTTCCGAGTTCTAAGTAAAGAAGTGAAATTCGTTACTCAGCACTCCTGAAGGGCATAGAAAATTAGTTATTAGACGACTGATAAATCACAAAGGGCAAAAGACAAAGGGCTAATTACCGATGACCAATGAAAAAACCTTGCGATCGCTCCTCGAAGCGGTTGCCAATGGTAAAGTTACCCCAGACACGGCTTTAGACTCACTCAAAAACTTAACTTATGAATCTGTAGGTGAATTTGCCAAAATTGACCACCATCGCCAGCTAAGAACTGGTTTCCCAGAGGTGATTTGGGGGCCTGGTAAAACTCCCGATCAAATTGCTCAAATTATGGAGGTGATGCGCCTCCGTAACCCGGTGGTGATGGCAACCCGCATTGAACCAGCAGTTTATGAAGTACTGCAATCAAAAGTTAGCGATTTGCGATATTACGAATCGGCGCGAATTTGTGCGATCGCTCCCCCTACCATCGAACCACAATTCCAGGGTGAAATTGGCATTCTTTCTGCTGGTACCGCTGATTTACCCGTTGCTGAAGAAGCATCTGTCACTGCTGAACTTTCTGGTTTTCGAGTACAGCGTCTCTGGGATGTTGGCGTTGCTGGGATTCACCGTTTATTAAGTAACCGCCACCTGATTGAGTCAGCATCGGTGTTGATTGTCGTAGCGGGGATGGAAGGCGCTTTACCCAGCGTTGTTGCAGGTTTAGCAAGTTGTCCCGTGATTGCCGTACCCACTAGCATCGGTTATGGCGCAAGTTTTGGTGGTTTAGCACCTTTATTGACAATGCTTAACTCTTGTGCTGCGGGAGTAGGTGTAGTAAATATCGATAATGGTTTTGGTGCAGCAGTTTTGGCGGGACAGATTTTGCGGACTGCCGAGAAATTGCGGTTGGCATCAGCTACATCTTGAGTTAAGACATTGAAGTTACATCCAATATTTCAGTAAATATCAGTAATTAATGTAAATAATAAACTGATGCTGAAATTTGCCACCCCTAACTTCTTAATCAGCAAAGATGAGCAATTACAGCGATTTGACATCTCAGTTACTTTGGCATTTGCCTGTAAATTTGACAGCATTAGCACAAACAATCACCGATCCAAACGTTATGGGTCAGATGCAAAAAGCTTGGAGCCACTTTATACAAACAGGTCAAGTGTGGGCATTGTTGATTGGTTTAGTCATTGGCTATATGATTCGGAATCTAACTAGCTACGGCTAAATTTAAAAGTTAGGAGTTGAAAGTGAGGAGTGAGAAGTTAAGAGTCAAAACTCATAACTCCTCACTCTTAACTCTTAACTCTCACCCACTCTTTTCATAATTTATGACCGAAAAACAAACTTGGAGCCAGCGGTTTGAATCAGCGTTGCATCCAGCGATCGCTCGTTTTAATGCCAGTATAAGTTTTGATATTGAATTAATCGAATACGATCTCACTGGTTCTCAAGCTCATGCCAAAATGCTTGCTCACACGGGCATTATCTCCCCAGAAGAAGGAGAACAACTGGTTGTTGGTTTAGAACAAATCCGCCAAGAGTACCGCCAGGGAAAATTTCAGCCCGGTGTCGATGCTGAAGATGTACATTTTGCAGTTGAAGGCCGACTGACAGAAATTGTTGGCGACGTGGGTAAAAAGCTGCATACAGCGCGATCGCGTAATGACCAAGTTGGCACCGATACCAGACTCTACCTCCGCGACCAAATCCAACAAATCAAAAGCGAATTGCGAGAATTTCAAGGTGTTTTACTAGATATAGCCGAAAAGCACGTTGAAACTCTGATTCCTGGTTATACCCACCTCCAACGCGCCCAACCCGTGAGTTTAGCTCATCACCTCTTGGCATACTTTCAAATGGCGCAACGTGACTGGGAACGCTTAGGAGATGTTTCTCGCCGCGTGAATATCTCACCTTTGGGGTGTGGTGCTTTAGCGGGAACTACTTTCCCTATCGATCGCCACTACACAGCCAAACTCTTGAATTTTGACGATATTTATGCTAATAGCCTCGATGGAGTGAGCGATCGCGATTTTGCGATCGAATTTTTGTGTGCTGCTAGCTTGATTATGGTTCACCTCAGCCGCCTTGCAGAAGAAGTCATTCTTTGGTCATCTGAAGAATTTCGCTTTGTCACCCTCAAAGATAGCTGTGCCACAGGTTCCAGTATCATGCCCCAAAAGAAAAATCCCGATGTCCCAGAATTGGTGCGGGGGAAAACAGGACGTGTATTTGGTCATCTCCAGGCGATGTTAGTGATTATGAAGGGGCTACCTCTGGCATATAACAAAGACTTACAAGAAGATAAAGAAGGTCTATTTGATAGCGTTAATACAGTCAAAGCGTCTCTAGAAGCGATGACGATTTTGCTCAGGGAAGGCTTAGAATTTCGTACCCAACGGTTAGCATCAGCTGTGGCAGAAGATTTTTCTAATGCTACCGATGTAGCAGATTATCTGGCAGCACGGGGCGTTCCTTTTCGGGAAGCTTACAACCTTGTGGGTAAGGTGGTAAAAACTAGTATTGCCGCAGGTAAACTCCTAAAAGATTTGAAATTGGAAGAGTGGCAACAACTACATCCGGCATTTGCAGCAGATATTTATGAGGCGATTTCTCCCCGTCAAGTTGTTGCTGCGCGTAACAGTTACGGAGGCACTGGCTTTGCACAGGTAAACAAAGCACTCATAGCTGCCCGCACCCAAATTTCTCAATAGAGGGAGTGGGGATTAACAATTCAAAATTCAAAATTCAAAATTCAAGACATTTTGCCTACGGCACGCTGTTTGCGTTCAGACGGGGATTTAAACCCCGACTGAAACTGGCGCTACCTGTATTGTTGGGGTCTTAAACCCTTTGATTTACGATAAGAATTTTAGATTTTGGATTTTAGATTGAAATTGAATCCAAAATCCTCAATCCAAAATTGAATTGTCCAATCCCCAAAAATAAATAAGGGCGTACAAATAAATGTGCGCCCCAAAAGGTAAATAACCCAAACAATAAGGATTTAGGCAAGCAGCTTAGTCAGTGTCAGCTGCTGTTGCTGCGCCTTCTTCTTCTTCACTCTTTGGTGGTCTTTGTTGGAACCTTCTCTGCATTCTTCCTGTCGTAGTCCGTTTACGAAACTTTCTGGCATACGCCTGGTTACGTAGCGCCTTTTCTTTTTTCGGGTTACGGCGCTTGGCCATGTTCACCTCTATTAATAAACAACAAAAAAGTAGTAACTAGGCATCACGTAGGCAATATTAGCTACCAATGTTATTGATATACTTTTAGCCTAGTGCAGCAATAAATACGCTTTAAACAGTGTACTAGTCTATCGCATTATACATAATTTTGTCAATAAAAATCCTGAATTTTCCCTGTTAGCAAGACGAAGAATATTTTTTCTGAGATTCCAATCTATTAATATAGATTGGAAATTAGGATTGGAAATTAGCTTATTAGTTGTTGTTCTTGAAACAAACCAATATTATCAAGAAATAATTCAGAAGGCATAGGTGGGTTTAAGCATAAAGTCTAATATTTGATTTAGTGGTCTTGAATTAATTGTCGGTTTTCAACCCTACTTAATTGCCTCTGATAAATTCAGAATTCAGAATTTTGGATTTTGACTTATTATTCATATTATTTTTTTAATGTGTTCTAAAAATCTATTAGTAACAGCTAGTTTCAGCAGCACTAATGCTAGCTATAAACTGAAAATTTACTTGGTTAAAGAAATACAAGGTATATATAAATACAGTGCTTCTCATGAAACTTGATGTTAGAATTGATAATATTCTACGTAAATCGTGAGAATAAAATCTCAACCCACAAACATTTTTGTATAAAACAAAACTCAGCAAAAATTTTATTAGTTGAGCTTATGTAAGTGGTAGGGAACTATAGAATACAACACATAAATTTTGAAGATTGAACGTTATTGCTTTTTTTCCGGCAGCTGTCGAGTCCACACGTAGCTTATGGCGTATTGGACAAACAGTACTGGGTATAATATTTCGTCATCCCATTACTGGCACTAGTATCATCCCAATTTTACCCGATGGTCGGATTGTACTGATCCGGCGGCGCGACAATGGTCTTTGGTCATTGCCTGGAGGGATTGTGGATTGGGGAGAAGATATTCCCAATACAGTTCGCCGGGAATTGATGGAGGAAACCGGGCTAGAATTAGTGAAAATTAACCGTTTGGTAGGAGTTTACTCTGCACCAGACCGCGATCCCAGAATCCATTCGATTTGTATTGTGGTTGAAGCCGAAGTGTATGGGACAATGGAGATTCAAGACACTTTAGAAGTCATGGAAATCCAAGCTTTCTCTCCCAGTTTACTACCTTCAGAAAAGATGTCTCACGACCATACTCGGCAGTTGCAAGACTACTTGAATGGCTTGACAACACTGGCATAATAATATTTTGTCATTTGTCATTGGTCATTTGCCACCAAAGTTATGATTTAAGGAATCTTCTCTACGAGAGGCTCCCCCAAAGAAACGCTAAACGAATCGCACCACATCTTTGTGTTTGTAATTTGACTAATGACTAATGACTAATGACTATTTATTATGGTGCTAAAAGTTAACTACTAAATAAAATGGATACACTATTCCGTAACTCCCGGAGAAAGCTCTCTCAAGGGCTACTTTTCTGGCGTGAAGTCGGTGAAAAAACTCCTATAATTTTTTTACATGGTGCTTGGAATGAGAGCAGTCAATGGTTATCTGTGATGGAATCCCTTGCACAAGATTTTCATTGTTTTGCACCTGATTTATTAGGATTTGGTGAATCAGAAAATCCCAATATCCACCATTCGATAGATTTACAAGTTGAATGTCTAGCTGAATTTTTGCAAGCTGTGAAGCTAGAAAAAGTATATTTAGTGGGGCATTCTCTTGGGGGTTGGATTGCTGCTAGCTATGCTTTAAAGTATCCAGAGAAAGTTGATGGTGTGGTACTGCTAGCACCAGAGGGCGTGGAGATAGCAGGACAAGAAGAGTATTGCCGAAAGATGCGGCGATTATTGAATTATCCACCACTAATAGTTAAATTGTTGCGATCGCTAACTCCCTTGACTAAAATCCTGGGTTGGCATGAAAAAATTGCGCAAGACTTGCAGTTGCGTCAATCGCTATTGCCGTATCCCATAGGTTGCCAGTTACTTTTCAAACGGCGACAAGTAGAAATTGAGGCGGAATTACTGCACAAGCAGCTTTATATGATAGATGTCCCAGTTTTTATTTTACAAGGTGGCCAAGATACCCCAGATGCTTTAGCCAGAAGCCGTGTTTATGCTCAACTAATACCAAAAGTCGAGTTGAAAATGATTGCCCATGCCGGAAACGATTTACCAGAATCTTGTGCTGAGGTTGTGGCGACCGAAATTCAGGAGTTTATTCAAGGTATTTTAAAAATCCATAATTTCAACGAGTTAAACTAGCTCATTCAGGGTTTGTTGCCAATCCACTACACATATTCCTTCGCTCTCAAACCGTGATATGTGTTTCAAGTTTGTTGTCACAACTATGACTCGATCAAAACTCTTCAATTGGAGAATTGCTTAAGCAGCAAGAATTACATCACCATCCAAACTTTCATTGCTTGCTGTAGGTTTCCCCTGATTTCTTACCCATGCCCATAATTCGGCTGCTTTTCGCATCGTTTCGGGAGTCAGAGGTATGAGACAAATTTGACTAAGTTTGTTGAGGCGATCTATACTTTTTTGTTTTCCTTGTCTTAATAGTTCACGCCGAAGCTCATAATCGGCTATTTCTGGCACACGTATAACAGTTTCGGTTTTCCCTAACGATTGCAACCACTGTTGTACTAGTGGTCTGTCCCATTAAACATAATGGGTGAACTCATTCTTAACTTTTCTTCCTTTGCGCTCTTTGCGTCCTTTGCGGTTCGTTCTTTTATCCCTCAAAATTAATGGGACAGACCCCACTAGTGGATTTACTTTTGGATGTGTTACTTGACTCAAAGGATGAGTGTCTAGCAATATGGCTCTACCCATCTAAGTTTTTATAGTGATAACTGATTTTGGTTCAAAGCTATCTCAATCTGTGGGTATGTTTGCTCATCGTATCCTGATTCATCAGCCATCCATTCGTCAACCAGTTCTATTACCTTTTCTAAAGAGTCATCCCTTTTTGCTTCTGATTTAGAAAATTGGACAACTTGATATTCATCTAAATTAATGTGTTCTAAGTTTTCTGAGATAATAGCGGATCTGATCTGACCTCTCATACTCGATCCCGGAATCATAGGGGGGGATAAAGTCGCAATATCAATGTCTCTCGTTTCACTAGAAACAGATATTGCTCTTTGATAGCTTCCAATACTCAAAATATTGGACAGTGGAGAAGATTTTTCCTCAATCAAGGCATCGATTATTGCCCTGACTTTGAAAAGATCCACTAAAGAAAGGGCAGCGAGTTGTTGCATAATTACATAAAGCGATGATGCTTTGCGCATAACTTCACTATGGGTAAACTTCTCTCTTCATTTTATTCTATCTGCCCTATCACCTATTACTATTTCGCGAATTCCCAAAAATATTAAATTTGGTTCTACAATTAAGTGTTCTGCAATTTCAGGATATAAGGCTTGCAAATAGTTAATTAATAAAGTGCGATCGCCTCCTTTAATCGCAATCTTACCATTAGGATATAATTGCAACCACGCTTCAATAAAATCTTTGATTCCAGCTATTAAAGTGTAAATTACCCCGCTTTGAATTGCTTCTGTAGTATTGAGAGCAAAACGTGGTGGTAGAGATGGAAAGTTTTGCATTTCCACTAATGGTAATTGTCCTGTTTGTTGACCGAGAGTTGCAAATTGCAAACCTAATCCTGGCACAATTGCACCTCCAACTAGAGACTCATTAGCATCCGCAGCTGTAAAAGTCAGCGCTGTCCCAGCATCAATTACCATCATAGGAAAACCCCAAGTTTTCCCTGCACCCCACAAAGCTAAAGCGCGGTCAATTCCTAGTGTGGGATACACTCCTTTTAGTGATACTTGGTCTAAGGTAATAACGTGAGTATTTGGGTAAGTTTGCCAAATAGCAGTTTGGCTGGGAACTACCGAGGCGAGGAGAAGAGGGCACGGGGGCAGAGAGACAAAAGTGCAAAGGGGTGAAGTATTTGTGAGAAAATTACTTTGTTGATGGGGTGGAGAAATTGCCAGCAATAAATCATCTAGGGTTTGACATTCAGCTAGATGTTGTATGACAGACTCAGAAAAATAGTCTGTATCCCAAGTTGAGTAAAGTGTTTCGCCAATAAACAATGCCCAATGCAGCCGAGAATTACCAATTTCCAAGGCTAGCCAAATTTCCTCTCTGTGCCTCTGCGATTTCACACTTTTAACTTTTTTAAGTCAACTATAGGTTTTTTAATAAAAATTAACATTCAAGCCGTGTCACAATAAAAGAAGAGGAACAAATACTCATTGTGTCAAGGAGGGAGTTATGGTAGCGCTCACCGAGAAAACTGAAAAACGGCTCACCATACAGACTGTAGAGATTGCTCAAGAGACGACGGCTATTCGCTCTTTGGATTGGGATCGCGATCGCTTCGATATTGAGTTTGGTCTGCAAAACGGTACTACTTATAACTCGTTTCTCATCCGTGGGGAGCAGACTGCCTTAGTTGATACCTCCCACGAAAAGTTTCGTCAACTATATTTTGATACGCTTACTGGACTAATCAATCCAACAGAGATTGATTATTTAATTATCAGCCACACTGAGCCAGACCATAGCGGTTTAGTTAAAGATTTGCTGCAAATGGCTCCAGAAATAACCGTTGTCGGTTCTAAAGTGGCAATTCAGTTTCTTGAGGATTTGGTACATCAGCCATTTAAACGGCGGATTGTGAAAAATGGTGATCGCTTAGATTTGGGCAATGGGCATGAATTTGAATTCGTGATTGCTCCAAATTTACATTGGCCGGATACCATTTTCAGCTTTGACCACAAAACAAAAGTTCTCTACACCTGCGATGCTTTTGGGTTGCACTATTGCTCAGATAGCACCTTTGATGAAAACTTAGCAGCGATCGAAGAAGACTTTCATTACTACTACGATTGCTTGATGGGGCCGAATGCCCGCTCGGTTCTATCTGCCCTGAAGCGGATGGCAGAACTGAAAACCATCGACATGATTGCCACAGGACACGGGCCGTTATTATCTCACAATGTTGAAGAACTAGTTGGACGTTATCGCACTTGGAGCCAAAGCCAAACCAAGGCAGAAACAACAATTGGGATATTTTACGTTTCTGAATACGGATATAGCGATCACCTCGCCCAAGCAATTACCAACGGTATCGGTAAAACCGGTGTCGCAGTGGAAATTGTCGATTTGGGATCTGAAGTCGATTTACAAGAACTGCGGGAACTAGTAAGCCGCTGTGCTGGACTAATCGTTGGATTACCTCCAGCTTCTGGGGCTGCTAGTATCCAAGCGGCACTCAGCACAGTGTTAGGATCTGCCAAAGAAAAGCAAGCCATCGGTGTATTTGAAACCGGTGGTGGCGATGATGAACCGATAGATCCTTTGGTGAGTAAATTCCGCAATTTGGGTTTGACAACAGTTTTTCCAGCGATTCGGATTAAACAAACGCCTACAGAAAATACCTACAAACTGTGTGAAGAAGCGGGTACAGATTTAGCTCAATGGGTAACACGCGATCGCACCATCAAAGCTATGAAATCTCTTGGCGCTGACTTAGATAAAGCATTAGGTAGAATTAGCGGCGGATTATATATTATTACTGCCAAAAAAGGCGATGTATCCAGTGCCATGTTAGCCTCCTGGGTTGCTCAAGCCAGCTTTAAACCCTTGGGATTTTCCATTGCAGTCGCCAAAGATCGGGCAATTGAATCACTCATGCAGGTAGGCGATCGCTTTGTTCTCAACGTTTTAGAAGAAGGTAATTTCCAACCATTAATGAAACACTTTTTGAAACGGTTCGCCCCTGGTGCCGATCGCTTTGAAGGTGTGAGAACTCAGCCAGCCGAAAATGGTGCGCCCATCCTCAACGATGCCCTTGCCTATATGGAGTGCGAAGTCATGAGTAGAATGGATTGCGGCGACCATTGGGCAGTATATAGCACAGTCTACGCTGGACGGGTTTCTAAGCCAGAAAGTTTGACTGCTGTGCATCACCGTAAAGTCGGCAACCACTACTAAAAAGTTAGGAGTTAGGAGTTAGGAGTTAGAAGTTAAAAATTAGGAGTTGTAGGGACGAGTTTAAGAAAACATATCGTCTGCACAACGCAAATTACAAGATTTAGATTAACAACTTTCTTCAACTCATAACTCATAACTCATAACTCATAACTCTTGTTTTAGCCATGTCAAAAAATAAAGCCCGTGACGTTCAAGTTTTCCCCATTGCTACAAATACGAGAATACTGCGATCGCGCAGTTGGTCAAGGCTGAGATTCGAAATTGAATATGCTCTTGCTAAGGGTACAACTGCTAATTCTTATTTAATCGAAAGCGAGAAAACTGCCATAATCGATCCTCCAGGGGAAACGTTTACGCAAATTTATTTAGAAGCTTTACAGCAACGTTTCCATTTTGAAGATTTAGATTATGTAATTTTGGGACACGTAAATCCTAACCGGGCTGCAACTTTAAAAGCCTTGTTAGAAATTGCCCCGCAAATCACCTTTGTGTGTTCTAATCCAGGGGCAATAAATTTGCGTGCAGCGCTGGAAAATCCAGATTTGCAAATTCTTGTCATGCGGGGCGAAGAAACTCTAGATTTGGGTAATGGGCATAATTTACAATTTATTCCCACTCCCAATCCCCGCTATGCAGATCAACTTTGTACCTACGATCCACAAACAGAAATTCTGTACACAGATAAGTTATTTGGGGCGCACGTTTGTGGAGATCAGGTATTTGATGAAGGTTGGGAAGTATATAACGAAGATCGGCGCTATTATTTTGATTGCCTCATGGCTCCCCACGCGCGTCAAGTTGAGACAGCGCTGGATAAACTTGCAGATTTTCCTGTGCGAATGTATGCCAATGGACACGGCCCTTTGGTACGCTATGGCTTAATCGATCTAACCAAAGCTTATCGGGAATGGAGTCAACAGCAAACTTCTGCTGACTTGACAGTAGCGTTAATTTATGCATCAGCTTATGGAAATACAGCCACATTAGCCCAAGCGATCGCTCGTGGCATTACAAAAGCTGGCGTCGCCGTAGAATCGATTAATTGCGAGTTTACTGAACCAGAAGAAATCCGGGCGGCTGTAGAAAAAGCTGGTGGTTTCATCATCGGTTCTCCTACTCTCGGCGGTCATGCACCAACACCTGTACAAACAGCTTTAGGAATTGTGTTATCCACCGCTACTAACAATAAACTCGCTGGTGCTTTTGGTTCTTTTGGCTGGAGTGGGGAAGCGGTTGATTTAATTGAGGGTAAATTAAAAGATGCTGGTTATCGGTTTGGTTTTGATACCATCCGCGTCAAATTCAAACCCGACGATGCCACTTTACAATTGTGTGAAGAAGCTGGAACCGACTTTGCTCAAGCACTGAAGAAAGCAAGAAAAGTGCGATCGCCAAGCCAACCTGCAACAACTGTAGAACAAGCAGTTGGTCGGATTGTCGGTTCTCTTTGCGTGCTTACAGCCAAGGAAGGCGATCGCTCCAGTGCCATGTTAGCTTCTTGGGTATCTCAAGCCAGCTTTAATCCACCTGGTTTAACCATCGCCGTTGCCAAAGACCGCGCAGTAGAAACACTGACCCATACAGGAAACAAATTTGTCCTCAACATCCTTAAAGAAGGGAATCACTTGGGGTTGATGAAGCACTTCCTCAAACCTTTTGGCCCAGGACAAGACCGATTTGCTGATGTCGCATCCCAAGAAACTGAAAGTGGTTCTCCCATACTTACCGATGCCCTAGCATATCTTGAATGCTCCGTACAAAACCGGATGGAATCTGGCGACCACTGGCTGGTTTATGCAACTATCGAGAGCGGCAAATTGTTAGATAACGATGGCGTTACTGCTGTGCATCATCGCAAGTCGGCAACTCATTATTAATTTTAGGGCATTCTTCCATCGAATTAGAAGGATTTAAATAATGAAATGGGTGTTGCGAATATTGGGATGGCTCTTTTTCTTAGCAGCATTTGGGAGTCTTATTCTTTACTTTCAACATAAGCTCACTAATGTAATTCCGGCAGCAACTTTCTCTGCTCTTTTCGGTGTATTCCTAAATGAGTCATCGAAGGTGGCAGACAAGCAAACACAGCGTTCTAAATTTTTTCTTGAGCAGTCACTTGCAGGCTTTGAACATACCATTAATCTTGTGAGTGACAGAAACAACAATCGACGTAAGTGGATTTCGGCAGCCCGAATACTTCAGCAATCCCTAGAGCTTTCTAAGAGGATCACGGAGAACGAACACAAAAGTATTTTGCAAATGGAAATGGATCGATATCGTCATCAATTATGGGAGATTTTAAACCCATATAATGAACGAATTACCCCTGCGTTCTTTTATGGAGCTAGCGATTCCAGTTTAGATATTAACGAAGCAGCAAAACAATCCAGTCTCCCCACTGTTGGAGAGCCACAGGATAGATTATCTTCAGTACATAACTTGTCAGATAAATCGCTGTTTCTAATCTGGAGTTTTATGGAGTTTCCAGAAAATTATGCAGATCCACTTCATAAAACTTTTTCACAGGAGCAGATTAAGAAATTGGAGTTACAGCACCAACCTTTGTACGAATACTTAGAACACAAGCATACGTATCACTCAGTAGCTGGTAAACTTCACAAATTATCAGAGAAAGATGAATAGAGTGAGTGAGCTAACAAGTCGATGGAGTGGAAGAGCGAGAGATATCTCTGATAATTCATAAAGCGCACTCTATATATGAGCAGCGAGAAATCATTATTGGTCACTCTCAGCAAAATCTCTTGCTGTTGATTTCCTTCACTGAGCGTTCCAATACTATCCATATAATCAGCGCCCGTCTAGCTACTCGAAAGGAACGTGAAGATTATGAACGAAACACCTTTTGAAAAATCGCAAAATTCTGACGACGAGCTTCAAGCTGAGTATCGCTTCGATTATCAAAAAGCAAAACCCAATCGCTTTGCCGTCCGTAGTGGAACGCAACAATTAACAGTTGTAGTCTTAGATAAAGATGTGGCTCAGGTTTTTACCACACCAGAGTCAGTCAATAAAGTGTTAAGGGCGTTGATTGAGTCAATGCCACAAGCAGCAAAAGGCGAGACAGCATAATAACCCGTTGCATCGGGCGATAGATCGGAAGTGGCGCATCTGTTTGATGTAGTTATTCACGAAAAACATGACATGAGCGCCTAATGCACCGCTAAATAATATAGTCTGTGGCTATTTGCTAAAGCTGTAAATTTGCTGCGTCTCCAAGCGATCGCTAATTGATGAAGGCAGTGTACCATCAGTGAATATCTGCCGATCTAGTTGGACTTGTAAATTACTCAAAGGATCGCAACCAGAGGAAATTAGAAATTCTAATTTCTGGATGTATGGCAAAGTTGCGAGGTTGTCCAGAATTTGGAAGATTGCCTGAATATAAGGATGGCCACTCTGCTGATACCAATCACAGCTCGCAACTTTTGCCTGATCGAAACCCAAGTGTACTGTTAAAGATGGCTCGTCAAATATAGCGATCGCTAAGGGACGCGCTTCTTCTTGCAACAATAAATCGTTACTTCTCCCTAAATGTCGCAGTTTCTCTAAGCGTTCATAGCGTTCCGTCACAGCTTCCGGGTCATCTTGCCAGTGGATTGCTACTGTCACCAGATAAGTCTGTAACAGCATATGACCCAGCTTTTTCGCCTTTGTCGCTAGATAATAGGAATTGTACTCGGTTGCCTCAATCAACAATGGCACGCGATCGACTACTTCCAATCCATAACCCTTGACTCCAGCAATTTTGCGGGGATTATTGGTAATCAGGCGAATCTTTTTGATACCCAAATCCATGAGCATTTGTGCCCCCATCCCGTAGTCTCGTAAATCGGCGGGAAATCCCAAACGCTCATTTGCTTCTACTGTATCTAGTCCCATATCTTGCAACGAGTAGGCTTTCAGCTTGTTAATCAAGCCGATTCCCCGCCCTTCTTGGCGTAGGTATACAACTACACCTTGACCAGCAGCCTCAATCATTTTCAGTGCAGCTTGTAACTGCATCCGACAGTCGCAGCGCAAAGAACCTAAAGCATCACCAGTTAAGCATTCTGAGTGCATCCGCACCATCACAGGCTCATCTTTGAAGTTAGCTGGATCGCCCTTGACAATTGCAACGTGTTCTGTATTATCCAGAGTATGGCGATAGGCGTAAATTTCAAACTGGCCGAATTGACTAGGCAGCTTGGTAATCACCTCACGATACACTAAGCGATCGTGCTTTAGGCGATAGCTGATTAAATCCGCAATACTAATAATTTTTAAATTGTGACGTTTCGCGTATTCAACTAACTGCTGCAACCGCGCCATTGAACCATCGGGGTTTTGAATTTCACAAATTACCCCAGCTGGGTATAGCCCTGCTAATCTAGCTAAGTCCACAGCAGCTTCCGTATGCCCTGCACGTTTGAGTACGCCTCCAGCCTTAGCCCGAATGGGAAAAATATGACCAGGACGACGTAAATCGGTAGGTTTTGTGGCTGGGTTGAGAGTAACCTGGATAGTTCGGGCGCGGTCTTCTGCTGAAATGCCTGTAGTGACACCTAATTCTGGCCCAGCATCAATACTGACAGTGAAGGCAGTTTGGTTAGTATCTGTAATATTGCTTACCATCAAGGGTAAGTCTAGCTCGTCTAGGCGATCGCCTGTCATTGCCAAACAAATTAGTCCTCTTGCTTCCACCGCCATGAAATTAACCATGTCGGGTGTGGCAAATTGGGCAGCACAAATTAAGTCGCCTTCATTTTCTCTATTTTCATCATCTACCACTACAATGACGCGACCAGCTTTTAGGTCTGCTAAAGCGGCATCAATCGAATCAAATTTAAAAGCTTGGGTAGGATTAGTCTGTGACACAGAAAGATTTCCAGCTATAAACGTAAATTTTTTTAACAATTTCTTCTTTTAGATTGTAGCTCCTTTATAAGGCAGAGAAGTAGACTAGCAATGATTTGATAACAGGGCAAAAATTTTTGCCATAAAAAGTGGAGCGACAGTAAAAGATGAAGGGGATGAGGAAGAATAATAATCGTTTCTTTGCTCGCGCATCTTCCCAGAACAAAGTAGAGGAGTTTAAGACGACCTTTTGTGCGCTGTGCGTCTGGTCGCTGATATTGTTGATAGCTGAGAACGAATTAACTATTCATGGGATAAGGATTTCAGATCATGGGCAAATTTAGACGCGTACCCGTTGGGATTGTTGGCGCGTCGGGCTATGGCGGAGTACAGTTAGTGCGATTACTGATGGATCATCCAGAGGTTGAACTGGTTTATTTAGGCGGTGAAAGCAGTATCGGAAAATCCTTCGGGGATCTCTACCCGCACCTGGCTCATGCAACTAACCTGCTAATAGAGGCGGTAGAACCAGAAATAATTGCTCACCGCTGTGAAGTAGTTTTCCTGTCTTTACCAAATGGTCTGGCTTGCCAAATCGCGCCCAAACTGTTGGAAAAAGGATGTAAAGTACTAGATTTGAGTGCAGACTATCGGTTTAGTGATTTGACAACTTATACAAATTGGTATGGTACAGAGAGAAGCGATCGCACAATTGCAGCTACAGCAGTTTATGGATTACCAGAACTTTACCGCGATCGCATTGCCGAAGCTCAACTCATTGGCTGTCCTGGTTCCTATCCTACTGCCAGTCTCCTTGCACTTTCGCCACTTTTAAAGCAAGGCTTAATCATACCAGAAACAGCTATTATCGATGCCAAGTCTGGTACATCTAGCAGTGGACGACAGCCTCAAACCAACTTATTACTAGCTGAAGCAGACAATTCCATAGCCGCTTTCAACGTTGGTCGTCACCGTCATACCCCAGAAATTGAGCAAATTTGCAGTGACTTAGCTGGTCACGAACTCATGATCCAATTTACGCCACACCTGATCCCAATGGTACG
Organism: Nostoc sp.; assembly: GCF_036918015.1. GTDB lineage: Bacteria > Cyanobacteriota > Cyanobacteriia > Cyanobacteriales > Nostocaceae > Nostoc. The sequence continues at coordinate 6,005 of NZ_JBALEO010000090.1, read as the reverse complement.
CGGTATTTTGGCAACGGTATATGCCAAAATGAGCGATCCCGGTCTAGTGCGAGATGACTTAATCACAATTTTCTCAGCCTTCTACCGCAACTCTCCTTGGGTAAGAGTCTGCGGTAGCGGCGTTTACCCCCAAACCAAGTGGGCTAATGGCAGCAATCTTTGTTATATCGGTGTAGAAGTTGACCCACGGACAGGTCGCGTAATTGTCATGTCAGCAATTGACAATCTAATTAAAGGACAGGCGGGCCAAGCTATTCAGTGTCTAAACCTGATGATGGGCTGGGATGAAACCTTGGGGTTGCCCAAATTGGGGTTTTATCCGTAAATCAGTTAGGAGTTAAAAGTGATGAATTATGAATTAAAAACTCCTAACTCCTAACTCCTAACTCTACTTAGGCCCTAAACCCACAGCCCCAGCATAAACGGCGCGATCGCCTAGTTGATCTTCAATTCGCAGCAAGCGATTATATTTTGCTACGCGTTCGCTGCGACACAGAGAACCTGTTTTGATTTGACCGGCACGGGTTGCTACAGCTAAATCAGCGATCGTTGTGTCTTCGGTTTCACCAGAACGATGGCTAATTACTGAACGGATACTGTTGCGAGTTGCCAAATCAATCGTTTCCAAGGTTTCGGTAAGCGAACCGATTTGATTGAGTTTAATCAAAATGGCATTGGCGGCTTTTTCTTGGATGCCTCTTTGCAAGCGGGTAGCATTAGTCACAAATAAGTCATCTCCTACCAACTGCACCCGCGAACCTAACTTCTGGGTCAGCAATTGCCAACTTTGCCAATCTTCTTCGTGCAAGCCATCCTCAATTGACACAATCGGATATTGGTCAACTAGTTGTCCTAAATAATCAATAAATTCAGCCGGAGCGTGAGGTTTACCATCGTAAACATACTGACCATTCTTGTAAAATTCGCTAGCCGCCACATCTAACGCCAAAGCTACTTGTTCTCCTGGTTTGTAACCAGCTTTCTTAATGGCAGCAACCAGCAATTCTAAAGCTACTTGATTAGATTCTAGGTTAGGAGCAAAGCCGCCTTCATCGCCCACGCCAGTAAGCAAACCCTTTTCATCTAATACTTGACTGAGGGTAGCAAACACTTCTGCACCCCAGCGCAATGCTTCCCGGAAGGAAGTTGCGCCAATTGGGACAATCATAAACTCTTGAAAGTCCACGTTGTTTGATGCGTGTGCGCCACCGTTAATCACATTCATCAACGGCACTGGGAGCAAATTCGCTAAAGGTCCACCCAAATAGCGATATAGAGGAATATCTAGAGATTCAGCACCTGCTTTGGCTGCTGCTAAGGAAACCCCCAAAATCGCATTCGCGCCCAAATTGGATTTGTTAGCAGAACCATCTATCGCAATCATTGTGCGGTCTAGCAGTTCTTGGTTGAGGGCATCCAAGCCTAGTAATTTTGGTGCAAGTGCTTCTTTGACGTTTTGTACTGCCTTGAGTACGCCTTTGCCCCCATAACGGCTTTTATCACCATCACGCAGTTCGTGAGCTTCAAAAGTGCCTGTGGAAGCACCACTGGGAACCTGCGCCAGTCCGACAACACCATTGGCTAAATGCACTTCGGCTTCAATTGTCGGTCTACCGCGTGAATCAAGAATTTCACGGGCTGCGATCGCCTCAATGGCAGTATCTAGAAATTTACTCATCTGTACTTTATCCTTTATTCGAGTGTGTTACGCATCCAGTCCAGTTGCCTAACCCAATCGCTAGCATAGGCGGTTAAGAGACTTTCTCGGCTGAGATTAAAGAAGATTTCCATTATAGGGATCGGGAGCAATGCCCAGAATGGGTAATTGTTTATCCTGCCCTTTCGGCTTTTAATTCTTTCTGTGACAGCATTTTTACCTTAAGACTTTGAGCTAGGTAAAATGTTTGCAGAGAATAACACTAAATCAATTACAGAGAAAAGGTCAATATGCGATTACTACACACAATGCTGCGGGTGGGCAACCTGGAAGAATCCTTAAAGTTCTACTGTGAAATTCTCGGAATGAAACTGCTGCGCCAAAAAGATTATCCAGGCGGAGAATTTACCCTGGCTTTTGTTGGCTATGGCGACGAAAGCGATAACTCGGTAATCGAACTAACCTACAACTGGGGTGTGGAAAAGTACGAATTAGGTAATGCTTACGGTCATATTGCTCTTGGTGTTGATGATATTTACGCTACGTGTAAAGAAATTCGCAATCAGGGCGGTAAAGTCGTGCGCGAACCAGGGGCGATGAAACATGGTTCGACGGTAATTGCTTTTGTGGAAGATCCAGATGGGTATAAAATTGAACTGATTCAACTGGGAACTCAAGGTTCAGGAGTCAAACAGGAATCACAAGAGCAACTTGTGAGTCAGTAATTTTTATCAGGGATTTCCAAAAAATTAATTATCCACTAGGTGGAATGTCATTGATTTAAGCTGGATTCAGATCCTCGACTTCTTGAAGAAGTAGGGAATCTGGACAGCAACTTTTGCTTAAGAGGCATAGGAAAATCCACACCCATGTTTTGAAAAGTTGAGCTAGAGAGAGATTGATTCTTTCCGTGTGGTCTCGTGTCAGTAAACCCAGACGCGCGAGACTTTTCCCTTTTTAGGCGGGTTAGGGTATCTCCTCTACGTAAATCCTATTAGTATTAGCGCTCTTCCAAGAAATAAATTATCCAATCTTGTGGGGTGGGCAGCGTTCGACTGAGCGCTCACGCCGAAGTCTTGCCCGCCTTTGACTATGGTCTCTCGTGTCGCCCACCCCACAATAAATAGTTGTATATTTTTTTATTTGGGAGTCCCTTACCCCAATACTGCCCTTGATGAGCAACATTAATAGTGAAGTCGGATAGCCCGTCGTAAACATTTCTCCAATAACACTATCGGGGAAAGTCTGCTCATAACAGTGTTTTCGTTTTAAATTAGGAAATAGGCAATGGATGAAACTATCATCAATTGCCAATCCCAAATTGCCACCGGAGATACACGCGGATATACGCTGAGAATGTTTGGATAATTATCTGGGTATTAAGGAGTAGGGTTATAACTACTCCCCACTCCCTACTCCCTTTAATAATCCCCAATCCTTAAACTAAAAATCCAAATTCCAAAATTATAAAGATGCAACCTACAGATCCAAATAAATTTACTGATAAAGCCTGGGAAGCAATTGTTAAATCTCAGGATATAGTCCGTGCTTATCAACAACAGCAACTAGATGTTGAACATTTAATTATTGCCCTGTTAGAAGAACCCACTAGTCTAGCAATACGTATCCTGGCTCGATCTGAGGTCGATCCAATCCGCTTGCAACAGCAACTAGAAGCCTTTACCCAACGCCAGCCCAAAATTGGTAAAAGCGATCAGCTTTACCTAAGCCGCAATTTAGATATTTTACTAGACCGAGCCGAGGAAGCTAGAGTTAGGATGAAAGACTCCTACATTTCCGTGGAACACATACTTTTGGCCTTTGCTGAAGACGATCGCATTGGACGAAAGATACTCAAAGGCTTTAATGCGGATGCACCTAAACTCGAAGCTACTATCAAAACGGTTCGCGGTAGTCAAAAGGTGACAGATCAAACCCCAGAATCCCGCTATGAAGCCTTACAAAAATTTGGTAGAGATTTGACAGAACAGGCAAAAGCTGGAAAACTCGACCCGGTGATTGGGCGGGATGATGAAATTCGGCGGGTAATTCAAGTATTGTCTCGTCGGAGCAAAAATAACCCCGTACTAATTGGTGAACCTGGGGTAGGTAAGACTGCGATCGCAGAAGCATTAGCACAGAGGATGGTAAACGGTGATGTTCCTGAATCTCTGAAAAACCGCAAGTTGATTTCGTTAGATATCGGCAGTTTAATTGCTGGAGCAAAATTACGAGGAGAATTTGAAGAACGCCTAAAAGCGGTTCTCAAGGAAGTTACTGAATCTAACGGTGACATTGTTCTGTTTATTGACGAACTGCATACCGTAGTCGGTACTGGTTCCAACCAACAAGGGGCAATGGATGCCGGAAATCTGCTCAAACCAATGCTGGCGCGGGGAGAATTGCGTTGTATTGGCGCGACTACCCTTGACGAATTTCGCAAACACATTGAAAAAGATGCCGCCCTAGAACGTCGCTTTCAGCAAGTATTTGTGGATCAGCCAAGTGTGGAAAATACTATTTCCATTCTGCGGGGATTGAAAGAACGCTACGAAGTGCATCACAACGTCAAAATTTCTGATTCGGCTTTGGTAGCAGCAGCCACTTTGTCAGCACGTTATATTAGCGATCGCTTCTTACCAGATAAAGCTATTGACTTAGTAGATGAAGCAGCAGCACAGTTGAAAATGGAGATTACCTCCAAACCAGCCGAATTGGAAACCATCGATCGCCGCCTCATGCAGTTAGAAATGGAAAAGCTGTCATTAGCTGGCGAAGAAAAGGGTACTCCCCAAACGAAAGAACGTTTAGAGCGCATTGAACAAGAAATCGCCAATTTAACGGTAAAGCAGCAAATATTTAATGAGCAATGGCAAGGTGAAAAGCAGATATTGGAGGCTATAAGCGCCTTAAAGAAAGAAGAAGATGCGCTGCGAGTGCAAATTGAACAGGCGGAACGCGCCTACGATCTAAATAAAGCTGCCCAACTAAAGTACGGCAAATTGGAGGGAGTACAGCACGAGCGCGAAGCCAAAGAAGCGAGCCTTTTAGAAATTCAAAACCAAGGTTCCACGTTGCTGCGAGAACAAGTTACTGAATCCGACATTGCCGAAATCGTCGCTAAATGGACAGGAATCCCCGTCAATCGTCTGTTGGAATCGGAACGACAAAAATTACTGCAATTAGAAAGTCATTTGCATCAACGAGTCATTGGGCAAGAAGAGGCTGTAGAAGCAGTAGCAGCCGCAATTCGCCGCGCCCGTGCAGGGATGAAAGATCCCTCTCGTCCCATTGGTTCATTTCTGTTCATGGGCCCCACAGGCGTAGGCAAAACTGAACTTGCCCGTGCCTTAGCTCAGTTTCTCTTTGATTCTGATGATGCCATCATCCGACTTGATATGTCGGAATATATGGAAAAGAATTCTGTTATGCGAATAGTTGGTTCTCCTCCAGGCTATGTAGACTCTGAAAGGGGAGGGCAACTGACTGAAGCTGTTCGTCGTAAGCCTTACTCCGTAGTGTTGTTAGATGAAGTTGAGAAAGCTCACCCAGATGTATTTAACATATTTCTGCAAATGTTGGATGATGGTCGCATTACTGATGGATTAGGGCGTACAGCAGACTTTCGCAACACTGTGATTGTCATGACCAGTAACATAGGTAGCGAACATATCCTAGATGTATCTGGTGATGATTCTGAGTATGAAACGATGCGGAAACGGGTAATGGAAAACTTGCGATCGCATTTCCGCCCCGAATTTCTCAACCGCGTCGATGATATTATTCTCTTCCATACCCTAAATCGCACAGAAATGCGGCAGATCATCCGCATTCAACTCAAACGGGTAGAAAATCTCCTGCGCGAGCAAAAAATCTTCTTTGAGATATCCCAATCTGCTTGTGATTATCTTGTCGAATCAGGCTATGACCCAGTTTATGGTGCGCGTCCACTGAAACGGGCAATTCAGCGAGAAGTAGAAAACCCCCTCGCCACCAAATTATTGGAAAATACTTTTATCTCTGGAGACACAATTATCATAGACAAAAATGAAAACGGTTTGTCTTTTAGCAAAAAAGTGCTGGTGAAGGTGTCAGTACCACAGATTGCTACATAGCAGCTGGCGTCTCCCCTTGACTCAACGGGAGAAGCGCTAGCACCTGCTGTTCCCGAAGGGCTGTAGGAAAAATTGGATACACCAACAAAGTCTAAGAATAATTGAGGGTTTGAAACCCACGGAGGTAGGTAAACCCCGTATATAGGAATCCGGTTTGATTTCTGAAAAAAATTAAGTATTTGTAGGGTGCGTTATGACTTTAGTCTAACGCACCAAACCCTTGAAAATGGTGC
>NZ_JBALEO010000089.1:0-168677 GCF_036918015.1 Nostoc sp. | reverse complement strand
AAAAGGCGCAACTTCGAGGGTTAAAGGTGCAACTTCGAGGATAAAAGGTGCAATTGCGAGGATAAAAGGCGCAACTTCGAGGGTTAAAGGTGCAACTTCGAGGATAAAAGGTGCAATTGCGAGGATAAAAGGCGCAACTTCGAGGGTTAAAGGTGCAATTGCGAGGGTTAAAGGTTAAGCGATCGCTCTTTTAACTCGACAACTCATGTTCCAAGGTGCAAGCTTCGAGTTCAGAAGTTAAACAGTGAAGGTTGAAAGTAAATCTTTGGCGTGTCCAGTAGATATCTCACAGTTGTTCGCCAGTCTCTTCTGTCAATATGTCAGCGTGATGTAATGACCGACCATACTCTAAAGCTTCCAAAAATGCTGATTCATCAGAGATTGAGCCAATAATCTTTTCCAGCCAATTACTATAGGTAGGCGCATCAATGACTTGATGTTTGATATCTGCAACTGTTTGTTCAAGAATCGCTAAACGTTGTTCAAAATTTGCTTCATCTAACATAATTTTCTTTGAGACTTTAGTTTCAATGTTAATGCTTATCCGCGCCTAGACAACGCGGATGAGCATCTTGTCCATCACAATAAACTATTGACAAAGAATGCTAGCCTTAACTGAACCGTATTGGGTTAGGTGTAGCTGTAGTTTTAGTCTGGTAAGCCTTTTTAACACCAACCCAATTACTAGCAATTGGCATTCGCCAACCAGTTCCAAAGGCGCGATCGGTGATTTTTAAGCCGGGGGGTGCTTGTCGCCGTTTAAATTCAGCCCGCGCTACCATTTGAATTACTCTGTCTACAATCACCGCATCGTGACCGGCTGCAACAATTTGCGCTGCTGATTGGTGGTTGTGAATCAGGCGTTGCAAAATATCGTCCAAAACTTCGTAAGGCGGTAGAGAGTCTTGATCCACTTGGCCGGGTTTGAGTTCGGCGCTGGGTGCTTTAGTCAAAACGTTTTGCGGGATGATTTCATCATTGCGATTTAACCAATGACAAAGTGAATACACGCGAGTTTTAGGTACATCTGCAATCACTGCTAACCCGCCATTCATATCGCCGTAGAGAGTACAGTAACCAACTGCCATTTCTGACTTGTTACCAGTAGATAAAAGCAGATAGCCAAATTTGTTAGCGATCGCCATTAATAAATTACCGCGAATCCGAGATTGGATATTCTCTTCAGCCAGTCCAAACTCTGTACCCGCAAACAAATCACCTAATGTTTGATCGAAGCCTTGCATTAACTCCCCAATTGGTAAAAGATTAGTCTTAATCCCCAAATTTTCGGCTAATGCTACAGCATCGCTAATGGAATGCTCCGAACTGTAAGGGGAAGGCATGAGAACACCGAGGACATTTTCTTTCCCAAGTGCCGCAGTGGCGATCGCAGCTACTATTGCAGAGTCAATCCCGCCACTTAAACCCAACACTACTTTAGAAAAGCGGCACTTACGAGCGTAATCTCGCACTCCCAAAACTAACGCTTGCCAAATTTCTTCATCTTCCGATTCATACACAGGTGCTACAGAACCCAACTGCAAATCACGCTGTGTTTCATCAAATTCTACTACTAATAAATCAGTGTCAAAACCACGAGCGCGACACATAATTTCACCTTGACGATTTAAGGCAAAACTACGCCCATCAAAAACTAGATCGTCATTTCCCCCAACTTGATTAGCGTAAATCATTGGTTGTTGAAAACGTACTGCACTATGCCTAAGCATTGTTTCGCGAAACTGTTGCTTACCAGCCGTGTAGGGCGAAGCAGACAAATTTACAATCAAATCTACACCCAAAATTGCTAAGTCAGCAATCGGATTCACTGTATAACTACGTTTGCCCCAAAATTCCTCATCATTCCATAAGTCTTCGCAAATAGTTACGCCAATATGGATATCATCGAGAATGAAATAATTAGCTTGCAAGCCTTCTTCAAAATAGCGACGTTCATCAAAAACATCGTAAGTAGGTAAAAGTCGCTTGTGAAAAACTTGCTTAACCTGGCCATTCTCTAACAAAGCTATGCTGTTAAATAAACTTTTACCACCACTAATATGTGCTTGGATATTTGGTTCAACAGTTCCTACCAACACAGCTAAATTTGGTGGTAAATCTTGAGCCAAGTTTTGTAAAGTGATGCCCATCGCTTCCACAAAACTAGGATTGAGTAATAAATCTCTTGGTGGATAGCCGCACAGAGAAAGTTCAGGTGTCAACAACAAACGCGCCCCGCTAGATGCTGCTCGTTGTGCCGCCTCCAGGATTTTTTGGGCATTTAAAAGCAAATCACCAATAGTCGGATTAATTTGAGCGATCGCAATTTTCATATTATTTGTCATTTATCATTGGTCATTTGTCATTGGTCAAGAGTCATAAGTTACTCAGGACTTTGCAATACGGTTCGTTAAAGTTTTAATATTTTGAAGATCCCCCCAACCCCCCTTAAAAAGGCTTGCTCATAAACCTCTTTTACCCCCTTTTTAAGGGGGTCGCCGCAGGCGGGGGGATCTTAACCGAAGGGTATTGCAGGAATTTGGACTCTGTAAAGTGATTGGTTAAATAAACACCAAAGGTTTATCTTTTAAGGGAGCAAAAGCTTCCGCGTCAAACTTATACAAACTAGCTGGACGACCAGCACCCCGCGATACCTTAATTCCGGTATCGCATAAAAAACCTAACTTGAGTAGACGCGCCCGAAAATTAGAATAATCGGAAAAGTTATCACCTAAAACTGTGGTGTATAACTGATATAAATCATTCAAGGTGAACATTTCTGGCAAGACTTCAAAAGCTACTGGGCTATACTCTAATTTATTTCGCAACCGCCTATGGCCATAAGCCAGAATTTCATTATGGTCAAAAGCTAATTGCGGCACTTGTTTGACTGGATACCAAGCGATACCAGTCATGCGATCGGCAATTAATTCGGCTTCTTCAAATCGCACTAGGGCAAAGTAACTAACTGATAAATAACGCACACCATAACTATCAGTTGCTTCCCGTGGATCGCGATTCGGGCCGCCAAAGGTATAGAGTTGTTCTAAATAGAGATTGTTGACCTTAATTTTCTCTGCCATAATGCGATAGGCGGCATCTTCTAGAGACTCTCCTGGACGTACCAAAGTACCGGGAAGACTCCAATGATTTAAAAATGGTTCTTGCTGTCGCATTACTAATAGAACTAACAGCCGATTTTGTACAGTATCTACAGAAAAAATTACATTATCAACACCAACCTTGAAATCGGCCAAAGGTTGTTGGTTTAACGAAGTTGAAATCTTTTTTTGTGAACGTCCTGGCATTCGTACAAATGCTCTCGATTAATATAGGCAACTACAGGGGCTGTGAGGGCTTGGGGATCTCCATGTTCGCGGTACGCTGTTGAGGAAACATCTAGACCGGTCAGACTAGCGATCGCAATTTTCCCTCCCAGCTTTTGCACTACCTCTGAACTAGATTTATCTATTGCATATCCGGGTCGCGGTACAATCAGTAATTGCACTTGCTGTAACAAATCTTCAATGCGATACCAACGTGGTAGCTGACTCAGTAAATCAGAACCAACGATCATCGTTAATTCAGCGTCTTCACCCCAAGTAAGCTTCGCTTTCTCAACTGTTTCCAGCGTTCTGAAGCTACTCAATTCTTGTTCCAAAGCAATATTATGCCGTGGTGCGTCTATATCCGCAATCAACAGTCGCAACATTGCCGCCCGATGCTCTAAGGGTGTTTGATGGGACTTAAATGGATTATCCGCTGCCCAAACCGCTACCCAATCATAACCCTCAGACAACCAACTCAGAATTTTTTGATGTCCCGCAGTTGGTGGATCGGCACTAGTACCAAACAAAGCAACTCTCATAATAATTCGTAATTCGTAATTCGTAATTCGTAATTAAGACAGACTCAAAAAGTACTTTTATCTCTGTGTACTCAGCGCCTCTGCGGTTCGTTTCTTAGTTTCCTCCGTTAACTGTTGCAGTGCGGCAGAAATCTCCACTTGCACCCCTACCGGATGATCCAAACGCCGTGTCTCCTGTGGCAAACTAGCAACTGAGGCTGCGGTACGTTGACGAATTGTTGCCAAAGACTCTAACGGTTGTACCCGTTGACCCTCTTGCACTACCAATTGCAACAAAGGTTCTTCGTCGAAAGGAATTTCACCTAAGAGTCCCAACCTGTCTGTTTTTACCTTACCTCCCGTAAACGAGCGAAAAATCTGCTTGCGTCCTGGATAAGTAACTTTACCACTAGACTGCTTCATCACTGGGATGCCATCAATGTCTACAAGTTTATAGACTCCATTGACAGGCGAACCTGTAACTAGTCGCGTTCCCAGTCCGTAACCATCAATTTGCGCCCCAGCAGCTTTTAATCTGGCAATTTCCCACTCATCCAAGTCGCCACTGGCAAAAATTGGCACATCGGGAAGGAGCGATCGCACCTGTTTTGATAAGGTAACTAAATCTCCTGAGTCCAATCGCACTCCTGTTAATTGCATTTCCCCGGAATTTACTTTTTCGGCCAAGCGCTGGGCAGCAGCAATGGTATCGTAAGTATCAATTAGTAATGGCGCACCCGGAAAATAGCGATGAAATGCACTAAAAGCTTGTTCTTCAGTGCCTTCTATTGCTGACAACGCCATCACCAGGGCGTGTGCCATCGTACCACTTGGTTGTTGTCCCAGTTGTAGCGCTGCTAACACATTGGAGGTGGAATCTAAACCACCTGCCAAAGCTGCCCGCGCCGCCCACAAAGACCCTTGGGGACTAAATGCCCGTCTTGTGCCAAATTCTAAAAGTGTTGCTGATTCCCCCGCAATATCCCGCAACCGTGCTGCTTTTGTGGCAATCAAAGTCTGGTAATTAATCGTATTTAAGAGGTAAGTTTCTACTAGTTGCGCTTGCCAAAGGGGTGCTTCCACCCGCAACAATGGTTGATTGGCAAAGACGGCTGTTCCTTCCGGTACTGCCCAAACATCACCCGTAAACTTTCCCTCAGCTAAAAGTGACCAAAAGCGATCGCTTGCGTGAGCAAAAATTCCTGTTGCTTGTAATGCCGCAATTTGCGCGGAACTAAAGCGGATTTTGGCTAAATATTCCAATGCCTGCGTCAGCCCCATTGCAATTAAATAACCAAAACCCTCTGGCAATCGTCTGACAGACAATTCAAAGCTTGCCCGTCGTTGTTCTATACCTTCGCCTGTGTAACAAGCTGCCATCGTCAATTGATAAAGGTCGGTCAGCAAGCTGTAGTCATCGGCAGAAAGGTTTAATTCCTGGTTCTGCTGGCTTTGCTGTTTATGTACATAATTCAAATCTGGCAAAGTTGTCATGCAAGAGCTTCCTTACAAGATGCTTCTATTATTTATGGTAATATTTACCATAAATAATGTCAACTCCCTGCAAGTAGATTGTCTGAGATTGCCGCAGAGCTGTAGATTTATCGGTAACTTAATACTAACTTCATCAAATACTTAATATTTTTTAATAGTGATAGCGCGTAATAATGTTAATTAGATCGGGTGGTAAATCAAGGAAAATAATATCCTGTCAGAGAAAGTTTGTTGTAAGAATTCAGCACCCAGGAGTCAGGAGCCAGAATTTATCAGGAATCTAGAATGATTGGTATATTTATTCATCAAATTTTCTCCTGATTCTTTAACTATTCTGAATTCTGTTAGCGTAGCGGGGCGTTCGCTTTTAGCGTCTCCAAGAGTTGCCCATTCTGACTCCTGAATTCTTACAGTTTGTTTTGCTTCGCTATTTTCCCAAATGGGTTGAAAGAAACAACTATGTTACAATTAGAATCGAAGAGAAAATTTTGACTTTTTGACAAGCTAAAGTATTGCGAAGTTATCTGAATAAACATTGCATATAGTCTCAATATATTGAGAATAAGAGCAAGGCTTGAATATCGGTATTAGAGTATAGGTAGCACAATTAAAGCGGCTCGAAAAAAGGAGTCCAATATTATGGCTATTTCCAATATCATTGCGAACATAACCAAGTATATTTCTGAAGCTGCAATGCGGATTTTTGGGCCTAATGATGACGCTTATCCTGCGACAGGCGTACAACCTTTTACAGGTGAGCCTTATGATAAGCGTAAAGATGAGAATAATTAGGTGCTGAATATAAAAATCTCTGCTGATAGGTGCGGGCAAGATGCCCGCACTACCCGGATTTTAAAAGGGATTATTTTGAGAACCATAGTTTTTAAAAGTAGGTACAATTAAGCGTTTCCACAGTATCCTGGCGATTAGAAATGGTGGCTACACGAGACTTTTACGCACCTTTCCTGCGGAACGCCGTGGGTGAACGTGGGTTAAAAATTTTGATTTTCTCAATTAATTCACCATCAATTAGTTCATAGCGATCGCACTCACCGTAATGGCGAATAAATTCATCAACGGTTAGAACTTTTGGGGCTGATTTAACCATTGTGATTATTCCTCATGATTTGGTACGAGCCACTAAGTAAAGCGTTATAGCGATGAATTATGCTCAATATAAGAGCGCAGAGCAGAGTTAATTAGAGATTCGTAGCCTTTTCCTTTGCTTTGAAACCAATCTAGAATATCTTGATCTAGTTGAATTAATGTGGCTTCTTGGCTAACAGGTTTTACCATTTTAGCTGTTTCCCAGAATTCCCGATCTAATTCAGGAATATCTGAAGTATCAATCGCTGTATCAGGGATATTTTCGAGTTCTTTAAGTCGATTGGGCGAGATACTCATAGTAGGTTCTCCTTTCTTTTGGGGTGGCTTTTCGGGCAGAGATCAATCGAATTTTGCCGTTTCTGTCTGTATGGGCGACGGTAATAATTACAACGCCTTGGATTGAGCCAATACTAATTTCTCGAATTTCTTCCTAGTCGTACCGTTCATCAATTGAGGTGAAAACAACACCGTCAAATATTTCTGTAGCTTCTTCAAAACTAATGCCATGTTTGTGGATATTTTGTTGGTTTTTATTTTTATCCCATTCAAATTTCATTCAACTATACATAATCCATATAGAGTCAAGTGTAATAAATCAGATCGAGGCGTGAGAAAAAACTCACGCCTTTTTATTTAAACTTTTTTATCTCCGCCTGCTAAGAGTTCCAGAATGACTCCATTTGTCCAGCCGAAACCAACTTCGTTAGAACTATATCCAAAGGTGATTTCGTCGGAAACGTTGGCAGAACAGCGTTCAACATCATATTTCTCAACTAGGGTATTGTGACGCTCGAATTCTTTAACTACCATAGCGAGAAATTTATTGGCAATGCGATCGCCTTCTGTATGATAACCATAGCGGTGAAGTCCCTGGACGGCAATTAACGTCAATGGTGCCCAGCCAAAAGGTGCATCCCACTGGTTTCCGGTGACATGAGTACTGGTCAAAATTCCGCCTGGGGCTTCAAACAAAGAGAGATTTTCCGCCACTCGCCGGGCTTGGGTTGGAGAAGCAATTCCCAGCCACAGAGGATAGAAGGTGGTAGCAAATTCGTAGCCGCGGCGTTTTCCACTCTGGAAGTGGTAGTCTAAATAGAGTCCTCGTTCTTCATTCCAGAGAAATTGATCGATCCGATCGCGGCGGATATCTGCACGATCGCGCCATTGTTGTTCCAGTTGTTCGTTCCCTAAAATATGGTTAATTTTCGCTAAATCTTGTTCTACCTGATACAAGAAACTGTTGAGGCATACAGGAGCGTAGTGGAGGATATCAGCACTGAAAGGGCCAAATCGGTTGGTGATATCAAAACCGGACTCGCGCATGGTGCGATCGGCCTTATAAAATAGATTGGTCAGTTGGTCATTTTCCCGATCGTAGTAAAGATTGACATCGTAATCCTCAACCTCAAAGGTTTGGTAATATTCCTTGACGCGATCGTAGTGGCTTTTTCCCTCTTCATCTCGCTCGGAGAACAAAACTTCTGGCGCGGGGCCTTCCCCAAAGGCATAAAATCTGGATAAGCCTGTTGCAGCATTCAAATGGGGCGGAACTACCCAGTAATAGTAAAATTGCTCTAACAGCGGTACGGTTGCCTTCAACCACTCTTCATCTTTGGTGTGCTGAAATAACGCCAAAACCATCATACTCAGGACAGGAGGCTGCGATCGCGACAGCATATAAGTCCGATTGGCGTTGAGGATAGTGCCGTAATGTTGCACTTGGTACAGCAATTGCTCAACTTGACTTTGTGCTAGTTCCAGTTCTCCATCGTGCAAAAGTCCTAGTAATATAAAGTAGCTGTCCCAGCCATACATTTCGTTGAAGCGTCCACCTGGTACGACATAAGGCCCTGGTAAGTATAGTAACCCATGCTCTTTAATCGCTTCGACTTCCGAGGGCAAAGTGCGAATTTCTAGCTGTTGCATATCTTTTGAAGATAGCGATCGCTCCAACACACTTTGAATATTGGGAAAATCTTCTGAGGGTGAAATGTAGACGATCCAAGGAGTGTCTTTTTTGTGGTCTAGTTTGGTATCCTTGGCAGATTGTAATAAGTGTTCGTGCGATCGCGTTAAAGTTTTCCACGTTTTTTTGATATGGACGCGCACGGCGTCAATCTGGGCGGTGGTAAGTGCTGGTGGAGTGCCGGTAGCTGGAGTTGGAGTAGTCATAATTCATCTCAAAATTCAAAATGGGGGCTGGGGAATAGAGACTAAGGACTTAAAAACAGGGAGTAGCGCTATCAAGGTGAGTCTGGATGAGACTGCAACTTCTATTTCATTACTAGCTTAGAACTCGCAACTTCGAGATCAGTACTTGGAATTTTCAGAATTTTAAAGGAACATGAACAAATACGAAATTCAATCTACATATCACCTTGAGCTGGCTAGATAGGGAGCCAGAGAGTAAGAGTTTGTTTGAAAAGTGTTTGGCTGTGATTTTAAGTACTTCTAGATCCCCCCTAGCCCCCCTTTTTAAGGCTACGGTGTACACACAAGTTCTTGAATTACCCCACCCTAACCCTCCCCGTATGTATTGGGGAGGGAACTAGATTTTATTGTTTCCCCCCTTTCCAAGGGGGGATTAAGGGGGGTAAAATCCGGATCTCAAAGTGACTCCGATTTGTATGTACACGGTAGCTTTTTAAAGGGGGAACCTAGAATCAAAGTCCCCCTTTTTAAGGGGGATTTAGGGGGATCTATAACGTTTTGCTACCGACAAGAGGACTTTTCAAACACCCTTTCAGGCAGAAGAGTTTTCCCCTCTGCCTCTTTTGCCCAATACCCCTTAATCACTGACTAACAACGCAACTGGAAAATGAGTTAGGGCTGCTGCGATAGATAAAGTTTCTGTAGACTTTAAGGATTGCTGAGTTATGGCGTTTTTCCAGGAGTGAGAAGTTCCAGAGGGTAATTGCAGATGCGTATCTTGCCAAACTGACTCGCCCAAGGGATTGTCTCCTGGCTGGATGAGGCTGGTTAAAAAGCGGGGCGCGATCGCGATCGCTGTTTGATTCCCCTCCCGCCGTGCAAAGGCGATAATGTGATTAGCGTAGGTTCCCTGAACTTCTAACGGCAGATAGTCGCCATCCTGGAATAATGAGACATAGTTTGTTCTAGCTTGGAGTAATTGAGCCGTTAAAAACAGTTTGATTCTGCCATCTGTTTTGTTGTTCAGTAACTCCTGAATTAGTCCAAGAATATCTGTTTTTGCCTGTTCGCGGATGGCGCTTAAGTAAGTACGTCGCTGTTCAAAATCCACGGGACGGCGATTGTCTGGATCTACTAGACTCAGTTCCCAAAGTTCTGTTCCCTGGTATAAGTCGGGTACGCCGGGGGCGGTAATCTTCAGTAGAGTTTGGGAAAGGGAATTGAAGATACCATACTCTGCAATTCGCTGTTGAAAGGGACGAAAGGCTTCTAGAAATTCCCTGGAGATGGCAGGATCGAGTACTTTCTCAATAAAGGAGGTACAAGCTTCTTCATACTCGCTATCAGGTCGTAACCAGGCTGTATGCACCTTCGCTTCTCGAATTGCTTTAATTATATAGTCCTTCACCCGTTCCACGAAGGATGCGTGTTCGTGTTCGGCAAAAGGAAACGCCCCTACTATGGTTTGATAGAGAAAATACTCATCATTGCGATCGGGTATAGCGAACCCGTGACGATCGCTACGATGTCCGCGATTAATGGCGCTCCAAGTATTTACCTGCTGATCCCACTCATCGGGGATTTCTGAAAGGACATTCAATCTGGCCCGCACATCTTCGCCGCGTTTGGTGTCATGGGTGGCTGTGGTGTTCATCGTGTGGGGCCAGGTTGCTTGGTGCTGTTGGTTAAAGGCATGAAATTTGGTTACTGAAATCCCAAAATGACCGGGATTACCCCCGACTTCATTCAACGACAGCAAGCGATTGTAGACATATAATGTGGTGTCTTCTACACCTTTCGCCATTAGCGGGCCGCTGTATTGCTGCATTCGCAAGACAAAATATATCCACTGTTCGCGTTCTGTTTGAGTCAGAGAATCATCAAACTCTAGCAGCATTAACTTTTCAATAAAAGTCAGTTCGTGCTGCAACAGGGGCGTTTGTTCTTTGGCTTGGCTAATTACTTTTTGAATGATAGCGCGATCGCTATCTCCAATTCCATCGGGCGTAATGTAAGTACGGTAAATCGGGAACAGCGTCAAAACTTCAGCGATCGCTCTTTTTAATCCATTTAGCGTAAAATCATTGCCATAGCGATATTTGCTGGAGATATTTTTTAATAAAAGAGCCAAACTGTCAATATCACCTGCTAAATTCTTTTCTAGTATCAGGTGCTTTTTATCCTTCACTATTGATGCATAATCTACTCTGGAACCAATAAAATTTTGGTATATTTTATCGAACTGCGATTGATTTTCCGTTTGACAAAATACGCCATTTACATAGTTGAGAAAGTCATATCCAGATGTTCCTTCAATTCCCCAATTTTCCGGTAGTTCTTCGGTGAGTTCTAAAATCTTTTCAACAGTGATATAAACATCACCCATTTTTTCCCGCAGCCTTTCGAGATACTGAATTGGGTTATAAAGTCCATCAATATGATCGATGCGTAAACCTGTAAATTTGCCTTCCTCAACCAGCTTTTGAATTAAGCTATGAGTATTATTAAAAACCCGCACTTCTTCAACTTTCACAGAAATCAGTTCGTTGACAGTAAAGAAACGGCGGTAGTTCATTTCTTCTGCGCCAACCTTCCAAAAAGCAAGACGGTAAAACTGGTCTTTCAGTAATTCATCTAGGAGGTTAAAGCTTTCAGAATTACCGGGTTCTCCGTTGAAAGTTTCGATATTTTCGTCAATGAACTCGCGGATGGCATCGTTTGTGGTGTAGAGTTCCCAGACTAATCCTTTGATAAATGCAATCTGGTCTTGTCGTTGTTTACCCGCCACTTCTGAAGGCACATTTTTGAGAATGTAGAGAATCCCCAAAAGCTTAATAAAATCGGGGTGATTGCGTCCCAGTGTGCGGGTGAGTTTCCCTAAATTATGGGTGATAAATTTTGTGTAAGATTCTAAGCGGAGTGGCAATTTCAAGCTGTAATAGTTGACAGTTAAACCGTTCTGTTCGTATTGCAGTTGAATGTGTCCGTTTTCTAGGGATGCACCATAGAAATCTCCCAGCAATGGCGCAAGAATTCGCTCTTGGCGATCGCCAAAGGGAGCATTCCAAGAAATGTCGAAGTAGTCGGTATAGCTGGAATCTGGGCCGTGTTCCAATACATCCATCAAGTAATCGTTTTCGCTGCTATAGGCCATGTGGTTGGGCACAATATCTTGTAACCAGCCCATACCAAGGGATTGGATTTCATCAACTAATGCATCAAAGGATTCATTAGTTCCCAATTCTGGATTGAGTTGAGTGGCATCTACTATATCGTAGCCGTGTGTACTCCCGGATCTTGCTTTGAAAATGGGGGAGGCATATAAATCAGAAATACCCAAATCTGCTAGATAAGCTGCGATCGCTTTGGCGTTGTCAAAGCCAAACTGGGGTGTAAACTGAATTCGATAAGTGGCGGTGGGAATTCGCATATTTTTTTGGAGTGGGAAGTAAGGGGAATAAGGAAGATGAGGTTTTGAGCTTGAACATTGAAGCTTTCAGAGGATGTTTGAAAAGTCCTCTTCTTAGTAGCAAAAGCGTATTACCCCCCTTAATCCCCCCTTATAAAGGGGGGAAACAAGAAATCTAGTTCCCTCCCCTTTACAAGGGGAGGGTTAGGGTGGGGTAAATTTTAAGGGGGGATCAATAAGTGCCTAACATCACAGCCAACCATTTTTCAAACAGCCTTTTAGCTCGAACCTTAAGTCTTTTAGCTCGAACCTTAAGTCTTTCAGCTCGAACCTTAAGCCTTTCAGCTCGAACCTTAAGTCTTTTAGCTCGAACTTTAAGCCTTTCAGCCCGAACTTTAAGCCTTTTAGCTCAAACCTTAAGCCTTTTAGCTCAAACCTTAAGCCTTTTAGCTCGAACCTTAAGCCTTTTAGCTTGAAACTTGAGGTTATGAGGCTGAAACTTTAAGTTCTAACTCTCCCCCTCATCCTTTTTCATAGAGTACTAGACTAGTAGGTTGCAATTTCACTTCTTGACCCACAGACAGATGTTCAGCAGCTTCAGAACCATGCCCAAACCATGAGGTATCAGCAGAGTCCAACAATTTATTAGCATTATGCTCAAACGGCAAAGTTACTGTCACTGGCGACGAATTGAAATTCATCACAAATATTATTTCACTCGATTCGCACCAACGCCGCACGATGACCAACTCCTTTTTTTCATCGCTAGTCGCTTCGATGAAATTGCGGTCTTGGTTGAGAAGGGCTGGGTGTGTCTTGCGTAAATTAATTAACTGGCGATACCAATCCCAGAGAACTTTGTGTTTTCCTTGATTGCGTAATTCCCAATTCAGTTTAGACTTGAGAAAAGTTTCTGCCGATTCTGGATCTGGGGGATCGTCTGCATAGTGGAATGCTTCAAATTCTTCTTTGCGTCCGGCTCGAACTGCTTGAATCAAATCGGGATCGGAGTGACTGACAAAATAAATGAAGGGTGCAGTTTCGCCATATTCTTCTCCCATGAATAACAGAGGTAAGTTGGGCGATAGCAGCACAGCGCCAGCAGCTAACTTTAATCCTTCAAAAGAGATCCGCTGGGTGAGGCGTTCTCCTTTCATTTGATTGCCGATTTGATCGTGATTCTGAATGCAGACTGTAAACTGTGATAAAGGGCGATCGCGGCAAGATACGCCATGAAACCGTTTGCGATCGGGCGAGTATTTCCAATCGTAGACAAAAGTATCACTATAAGCTTTTGCTAAATCAGCACATTTCCCAAAATCTTGATAATATCCTTGGCGATCGCCTGTTAAAAGTGTGTGCAATGAATGGTGAAAATCATCACTCCACTGAGCATCAAGACCATATCCACCCAATTCTGCCGGACGAATTATTTGCGGATTATTCAAGTCACTTTCGGCAATTAGATGGCGTTTCCATTTTTGCCCTTGTTGTGAGAAATGATGAACTGCTTCCGCCAATTCCCATAAAAAATGCTTCGCTCCCAAATCATAAATTGCTTGAATGGCATCCAACCGCAATGCATCAATATGGAATTCGCCCAACCAGTAAAGCGCATTTTCGATAAAATAATTTCGCACACCCTGACTATGGGCATCATCGAAATTCAGCGCTTCGCCCCACGGCGTTTTATAGGTTTTAGTAAAGTAGGGCGCGAACTGACTCATATAGTTGCCTTCTGGCCCAAAGTGGTTATACACCACATCCAGCACAACGGCGATATTATTTTGATGGCAAGCATTTACCAGTTGCTTGAGTTCGGCTGGACTACCGTAGGAATTTTGGACAGCATAAGGATAAACGCCATCATAGCCCCAGTTGCGATATGCCAGAGTTGCCTCAACATGAGTGTCTCCCGGAAACTGGGAGATGGGCATGATTTCAATGGCGTTAATTCCCAGTTCCCTCAGTTCTGGTAAACGGGGAATGATGGCGGTGAAACTTCCTTCCGGGGTGAATGTTCCAACATGAACTTCATAGAAAATCATCGACTCTACAGGAATCCCAGTCCACCCTTCATCAGTCCACTCAAAAGAAGGATCGACAATTTGCGACGGCCCATGTACCCCTTCCGGTTGATACTGCGATGCCGGATCGGCAAAGTTGTCTTGGCCATTCAAAACATACCGATAAAGCGTACCCGGATACACATCGTTGACTTTCGTGTGCCAGTAGCCCTCAGATTGAGGCTTGAGGGGAATTAACTGCTGTTCTGGCGTCAATATTTTTACCGTGACGCTATCTAATAGCGGAGACCAAACTGTAAATTCACACTCTCCGTTACCCAAGTAGTTAGCACCTATTTTCACGCAGTATCCTCCCGTCAAATTCTTTGTTGTGCCAAATTGTGGCGCGATAGCGTACCCGCCCTTTTCGGTGGCGATCGCAAATGTCATTGATTGCACAATGTTTACAAACACGCCAGATAGCATAATGGTTGGTCTGGCAGACTTTTTGCTAGCATCTGGAGGCGGATTTTTGTACAGAAAAAGTCTATCTAATTAGCTATTCATCATTTAACGCCCACTCAAGCTTTTGTTTGAGGTCATTGCAGTGACTAGGCGGTAATAAATTATCGTGCTGAAGTCTACCAACTAAAATCCCCGGTGCAATGCCGATTTCAGCAGCAAACTGAATAATATTTGCTTTACTGAATTGTTGAACTGATGCCAGAAATGTTTTCAAATTGGCAGGGGGGATGAGTATATCCGCAGCAAATTTGTTTGCTTCTTCTTCCTTTTCTTGATCATTGACAGATGCAACACCTGTACCCTCAAGAAAGAAATCACGCTTACCATGCAGCAAAATGTGACCAGCTTCATGGAAAAAAGTAAACCATAAATGGTCATCAGTCTTGTAGCGCAGACTGAGTTGAATTAGCGCTTTGTCACCATTCAACCAATGAGTTGCTCCACTGGTTCGCGTTTTAGGAAGTTGTGGCACAAAAACTACAGCAACACCAGCTTCTGCACACAACTGCTGCACTTTTAGCTGGAAAATTTCTGGTGGTTCTACAGTTAAAGCGCGGATTTTTTGCAGTGCTTCCCGAAACTTGTTGGCATCATAGGGGACACAAGCAATCTCAGATGCTTCAATTTCTCCTCGACGCAGCCAAGCGGTAATAGCACCAAAATCACTTTGAAATGCTGGAGATTTACGAAAATTTATATGAGTGTTCAACCATATTCCCTCCCAATTTTCAGGGGAGGCGACGGCGAAAAAATTTAGTACCTCCCGCAGCTGCTCAACTTTGTCCCGATAGCGGCGAATCCAGCCAGACTTAATCATCGCTGTAACGGGAATTTCTCTAAGCCATGCTACTTGCTTTTCTAAGCGCTCTTTTTCTTCCTGTTGCGCTAAAAATTCCCGGTATCGTCGTTCGTGATTGTTCCAAAAACTAGCTGAGATATTAAATACCAGTTCTAGCTGTAATGCAGTTTCTGGGGTAATTGCTGCTTTACCATTAATAATTTCGTTAATTGTTTTTTTTGGTCTTCCAGTCCGTTTTGCCAGTTCTGCTTGGGTCATCCCCCGTTCTTCCAGAACTTCCAGCAGGGTATCCCCAGGAGGAGAAACGTAATCTGGATTATACTGATTTTGGATCTTACTTTCCATGTGTATTCTCCACGCCGATTATTCTCACGGCAGTTACTTGACTCCAGTCGATACCACCATCTAATTTGGTAGGAATTGGTTCATTTGCTGGCTCAAATATAAGCCGATATGGATGATCTAAATCGAGCGATAATTGACCTGCACGATCATAAAGCAATTCGTGGCAACGTCCAGGGAGATTTCGCATATCCTCAAGTACGTTGGCATAGTAACGTAAATGATCTAGCCGTAGTCGGATACGTTTTGCTCTATCTGCACCCTGATTTTTCACTAGAAGCCGTTGGTTATTGCACTCTTGTTCAAATTTACTGTTCTCAAATACAATATCCATTATAGCACCAGTCTAAAATATTATTAACCCTTGAGGTTAACAATATTTTAGACTCTAAAATCAAAAATAATCGTAATCCTCCAGAAACGGGGATTATCTTATTGAATACTAGAACTTATGTACTAAAGCTAGCTCAGTCTCAAAGTTACTTAATCATTACCTGCTTTACAGCTAGCATCCACACAATAAGATGATTCATAAGTATTAGAACGTTTACCAAAGATTGCGTAGCGGTTATCGCGGATTTGTTCGTAAAAGCGATCGCCTGTCCATTTCATCCCCGGTAATGCTTGATAAGCGTCTACAAATATACTTCCGGCTGGCAATAACCACCCAATTTTTTCTATTGCATTACTACCTTGCCAACGTCTCTCAGGTAGATTGCTATCAATTAAAATCACCCCCTGTTCGCAACCTTGGGCTGTAATTCCCCACTTTAAAAGTGTCTGCTCATCTTGCATGGGAGCATAGCGAAACAGCTTTCCCTGATCTAAGGTTTCTAGCAATTGCACGAGGCTAACGCAGAGATTACAATTCCCATCGTAGATTACGTAGTAATTCATAAAAATAACGGCTCTTTGGCAATTGAATTGTTTGGATGTGTTTGAAGAAAGCAGGAGCCAGAGGGCAGTGTTTCGACTACGCGGCAGTTGAGCGTAGTCGAAACTCAACAATCAGGCAGAAGGAACAATTGGGCGGGGATTCAGACCCCGCCCAATTGTAAGCCCTGTGTAGACGGCGGGGTTTTAGACCTTTGTTCCCTTCGGTAACAGGCTTCAGGTCTGGAGGCAGCATTCCCTTCTGCTTCCTGCCGACGCTCGCGGACTCGCTAACGCTGCGCTATCCTGCCCTCTGCCTTTCTTGATAAATACAACTTTGGTATTCTAGCTTAGAAAACCGTTGCGATCGCTCTTACCTCACCGAAACCAATCTCCATGCTAAGTGGAGCCGATAGTTGGGTAGCAATTGAAACTTACGCTCAAGCAAAGCAGGAATGGCTACAAGAGTTTTTGGCACTACCTAACGGAATTCCCTCTCATGACACCATCGCAAGAGTTTTCGCTAAATTAGACCCACAAGCATTTGAGCAATGCTTTCAGCGATGGGTGGAGTCGATTACTTACGCTGTGGGCGCTCAAGTAATACCTATCGATGGGAAAACAATACGTCAATCATTTGATCGCGATCGCTTTCAAAAAGCAATTCATGTCGTCAGCGCGCAGGTCTTGTGAACATCGATTGGTTTTGGGTCAACTTAAAGTAGATTCCAAATCCAATGAAATTACAGCAATCCCCAAGTTGCTGGAGTTACTGGATATTGCTGGATGTATCATTACAATTGATGCGATGGGATGTCAGAAAGAAATTGCCACCCAAATTATCAACCAAAAAGCAGATTACGTTCTAGCCCTAATGTCTAGGTGATCTCAAACAAAAGTAAAATCATAACTGTTCAATAGTTTTAGGTTCACTAAAACCAGCTTGACATGACAAAAAAACAGTAAATGCACAGATGTAAAACTTCGGTACATCTCAAATCTACCTGTGACTTGGTATGCAAGAAAATGGTTTTTTGTCAAATAATTTTAGATGCGTTTACCCTGTATATCAAGCGATGTGAATTGATTTTTTATTGTTTGTGAGAAATTTGCGTAAAAGCATTGGTGTGATGGGCCATTTTTTATTTCCAAGTGGAATTACACAAACAGCAAGTGAAATGTATTTAGTGATGAAATAATATCAGTTAAATATGATTATTACCAACTTTTTTGGTCAATAAATCATGACAAAAAGTTAATGCAAGTATATTTAAATTCTCTAAATAGCGCTTGTTTGTATACAAAGTAAGGATTATGCTATAAAATTTTCATATCGATCCTAAATATCTAAAGCTTGATTTATACCAACTAAATATTTTAATCATCTATATAACTAACTTTATTGGTATGTGAGCGCTGCTCTGATAATCTTTGGATGCGATCGCCCCATCGCCTCTACACTGTGTAAAAAAAAGACTGAGTGCATCTAGCAGTGCTTATAACTTATCCACTTAGATAATGTACGTATAATTCTTCCTTTGTATAAAAATATATATAAACTCTTATGATATCAATAACAAAAACTATTTGGTATACGCCTAATGATAGATAGATTTTATTGGATAAGTAGTTTAGATTTGTAACAAGTTACACAGAACATAGGTAAAACACATGGCCAACATAATTGACACTGCTACCAACAATGGTTCTTTCAAGACACTAGTTGCAGCAATCGAAGCGGCTGGTCTGGTAGATACACTTAAAGGCGCAGGACCATTCACCGTCTTCGCACCTACTGACGAAGCGTTTAACAAGCTTCCAGCAGGTACTGTAGACGCATTATTGAAAGATCCTGCAAAGCTCAAGAAAATCTTGACCTATCATGTTGTTTCAGGTAAGGTACTGGCTGCTGATGTAGCTAAACTGAAGACAGCTAAAACAGTTGAAGGTTCAGATGTAAAAATTGATGCTTCTAATGGCGTTAAGATCAATGATGCAAAAGTTGCAACAGCAGATGTTGCTGCTGATAACGGTGTTATCCACGTCATTGACACAGTTTTGATTCCTGCATAACCAAACGTCAGAATAGCAAATGCTATTTCTGGGGTGGCGGCTACCTATAGTCGTTTTTTCATTACAGTCTGGTTGAATGTTTTTTAGTAAACATCAACTACCAATAAATCCATCTAGACAGCATCTAGATGGATTTATTGTTTTATGCGTATAGAAACGTTGCAATTGCTAGCTTCTCTTAATTAGATGTCATCAAATTTTGAGTTTTGCCAAACCCAAATAACGGATACCTTCGGGGGAAATGTCAAAACAGCAAGGTAAGACTTCTAAACCGAGAGCGATCGCATCCCGTAACAATTTACCATATACAGGATCTGTGCGATCGCCAGGGGAAAACTCGATACAATCACCACGATTGATAAAGTAAAGCATCACTGCACGAGTCAAAGGTAACAACGCCATCAGTTCTCGCAAGTGTTTTTGCCCTCTTGTAGTTTCCGTGTCAGGAAATAAAGCTAATCTTCCTTCTGACAAAGTTGTATTTTTCACTTCTAAATAAATCGGGCGTTCCTCATCACTCCCCGTCAAGAAAAAATCCACTCGACTTTTTTTATCTAGCCCATAAACTACCTCACCCTTGATTTGGCTATAGTCGCCCAATTCTGGAAAAAGATGTTTCGCCAAAGCTAGCTTTACCACCCGATTGGGCAAAAAAGTATTTATGCCTACCCAAGTCGGCTCATTGTCATGTACCTGAATTAGTTCTAAAGTGTAAGCCAATTTGCGGTTAAGATTATCGCTTTTGGAAAGCTGTACGGCACTTAGAGGTGTCGATACTCCAGTCATTGGCCCTGTATTGGGACAGTGCGCTGTCACTATTTCGCCAGAAGTAAGTTGAACGTCAGCAAAAAACCGCTTGTAACGCTTGAGTAAAATACCAGGATATAAAGGTGGGTACTTGTAAAGCCAATCTATCATTATGGAACCTTGTTGCTGCTTGTAAATATACGTCGATTCTTTGCCCACCGAACCTCTATCAGCAAATCTTTTCAGCAGCTACTCCGCCTTGTGACAGAATTTGAGTAAGTTTACATATCATGGATTGTCACATTTTGTAGTTAAATTGACAACATAGTAATAAAAAGTAGCATATACTAAGTGTTACAAGCCTCCCAAACAAATCTGGGAAAATTTCAACGTGCAAGGAGGTAAATCCTATGCAAAAAGTGTGGACAGCAACGGAATTAGAATATGCTTTTCTATTTACTCTTAGAAAGGTAAATTCTATCAGTCTAGAAGGTTTCAAGGCATTTTTTAATAATATGCCTCTTGACCCTTATATCAAAAACAATTATCGTTCTAGAAGATTATCTCGGTTCACAGTCTCTGGAAATCAGTTAATCAAATTACCTCATGGCGTCTTCTTTCAAAGTAAAGAGCATAATCGATTAGCGGGTGACATCAAAAGAGAGTTTGCAGAATTAGATGATGCACTCATAGAACTTGATATTTTCAAAAATCTTGTTTTGGCATTTAGTGATTCTTGTAAACTTCATCCTGAAGCTGAAATCGGAGTTCATCAAATTAGAATTAGTTGTTCTCCAGAAAATTTTGGTAATCCAGCACCTGAAGGTATCCATCAAGATGGCACTGATTTTATTGGCATATTCTCAGTAGATAGAGAGAATATTCAAGGTGGAGAAACACATCTGTATACTGCCAAAAAAGAAAAGCCTGTATTTAGCAAAATTCTAAATCCGGGAGAACTCCTATTGGTTAATGACCATGAGTTTTTTCACTACGCTAATCCTATAAAACCACAAACTGAGGCTCAAGGAAATTGGGATGTTTTTGTTCTGACTTCTCCCAGCTTGCTTTCAGAATAATTTTAGTGAAAAAAATCAGCATCCAGAAAGCATAAGAAATTCAGTATTATTAGTATATTGATTCCACAAATTTTCTGCTGATTCTTAACTTATTCTGACTCCTAATTTCTGGATTTTAGTCAACTGTAAATATTTTACAATCTACAAGATATGGGGAATTGAATCTAGTCATTTCCCCAATTTTTTATTGGGAAGTAGTATGTTAGTTTTATTTCACATAAAGGATGAAATATACTTAAAATATGAAGATGAGTGCATAAGTTAGGCTACGAAAGAAGTCTGCTGGAATTCAATTAACTGAATCAACCAAACAAATGCCATGAATGACGAATTCTACAATAGAGGATTGGAAAAGGCTAGGCGAAAAGACTACGCGGGAGCAATTGAGGAATTTAACCATAGTTTACAACTGACACCTTACTTTAGCGAAGCTTATTTACAACGGGGTTTAGCACATTATGACTCAGGCGCAATTCTAAAAGCTGTTTCAGATTATACCGAAGCCCTGAAGCTGAATCCTGACAATGTAGAGGCATATTATTGTCGCGGATTAGCTAGGGTAGCGCTGAAAAATTTATCGGGGGCGTTAGATGATGTTGAACGTGCGATTCGTCTCAATCTCAATTATGCTGCTGCTTATAATCTGCGGGGAATGGTGCGGCGCAAACAGGGTTATATTCAAGATGCGATCGCTAACTTTAAAAAAGCTGCTGGGT
Source organism: Nostoc sp. (assembly GCF_036918015.1). Taxonomy (GTDB): domain Bacteria; phylum Cyanobacteriota; class Cyanobacteriia; order Cyanobacteriales; family Nostocaceae; genus Nostoc. The sequence continues at coordinate 147,509 of NZ_JBALEO010000089.1, read as the reverse complement.
TATATCTAGAGCAACAAGACAAAGAGAATTGTCGTTTGTCTTTGGAACGAATTAAACAGCTACAACCTAAAGAATTACCTGCCCTTCAGGAATCGCGTTCCACCAATGCGCCAATTTTATCTACCAATGATTATTTCACGCAATTATTAGAAAAGGCTGAAAAGGGAGATACTCAAGAAGCACTCGCTGATTTAAACTGGGTATTAAAAGCCGATCCGCAAGATGCCCAAGCTTACTGCTGTCGTGGGGTTGTGCGTTATAAAATGGGGAATTATCGAGAAGCGATCGCAGATTTTAATCAAGCATTACGACTAAATTTTCAAGATGCCATTGTCTATCGCAACCGAGGTAAAGCACGTTCTGTCTTGGGAGATCATCAAGGTGCGATCGCGGATCTTAACCAAGCAGTCCAGATGCAACCCGAAGATGTCTTAGTTTATATTGCCAGAGGTAATGTCTATCGGGCAATGGGCAATTATCTCGGTGCAATTCAAGATTACACCCAAGCGCTGCAAATCAATTCTGATGATGCTCAAGCTTATTACAATCGCGGCATTGCCTATACTTGCTTAGAAGAAATACAAAACGCCGTGGAAGATTATCAACGGGCGGGGAGTATCTTTTGCGAACAAGAAGACTGGGAAAATTATCAACAAGTCTTAAATAGCCTAGAAAAAATCCAGAAATTTAGTCCAGAGTCAAAAAAGCAAAAATATCACCTACTACGTCAGCGACTTTTACGAATGGTTGGGGGATACTGGGAAATTGCCGAACGATTGATTCAGCAAAACAAAGATTATCATCCTGGGATGTCAGACGAGTGGTATTTGCAAAAAGTCATTGATGATTTAGAACGCGATCGCAATAGATAAAATTTGAAGAAGAATGCAGAATCAAGACGCTTGTTTGCCCTTGGGAGAAGACTCGCTTTCCGCCAGTCATACAGAATACCCAACTGAATTCTGACTCACCTCGACTGCGCTCGGCGACCACCTGACTCCTGAATTCTGTTCGATAAATGCCACTACAAACGTAAAATCACCCGTACATTATTTATACGGGTGAAAATGCGATCGATCGCTTGTTATTTTCCAATGAAACTAAATAAAGTTTAGTTAGCAGCGCGACTTTGACGGCGACGGCGCAATCCAAACATACTAACTGCTCCCACTGCAAACATTGATAGAGTAACAGATGGTTCAGGAACGGTAGCGCCAATTAACGCTCTAACATTTGCCTCACCGATATCAAGAACGACGACAACATCATTAAAATCGCGATCGGAACCTTCGTTCCACTTACCAGTTGCAGAATCTACCCCTGAAGCGTATAAACCTCCGTATAAATCCTCAAAAGCCAGGAGGATGTAGTTGTTGTAAGCATAAGCAACTGCGTGCTGTAGTCCGTCAGCGTTAGAAGCAGTGTTAGTACCAAAGATATTGGCAGAGGTACCACGGTTCAAACCATCAGCTCTCAACCATAAATCTAGTTGAGTACCTGCGGTAACATTACCAACTTTGACGCCATCACCTAGTTTTAATGCGTTACCACCCCAGTCACCACTAACACATCCATTTCCTTGACAGGAAATATCATTAAAAAGCAGCCCAGACTTATTAGTAGTTCCTGTAGCTTCAAAGGCTAACTGATTTCTATAACCTGCACCCTCATTAATAAAGTAAGCAGAAACATCGTAGTCGTATTTTAGGTTTAATTTATTGGGGTCTAATTTAAATTGTCCGCTGTTTGGAAGGGCAACACTTTCTGCTTGGACAAATTGTTGAAAAGGATTGTCGTTGAAACCAGTTTGAGACTTATTATATACAGTTGGTTGAGTCCATGAACTATTCCAATTAAAATCAGCAGCAGATGCAGTTTCTACTTTGGAAACTAATCCGGTCAAGGTAGCTGTAGCGGCAATCAAGGCAGTGAATAAATTAGGTTTCATATTAAGAGCCATTAATTAGGGAAAACAATTTAGATAATGCTTTTTTTAGCAACTATCTGTCTTGATTTGTCTCTTATTTCTAACAGCTATACTTCTGCAACGTCAATCTGTTTATTTACTTTTGATAGTATATTCAAATAGCTCTTTATCTAAAGTGTTTTTACTTAAAAAAGAGTATTCATGAGTGGTTATTATCCTGTTATTAGCACTTAGCAATTAAACTTATATATGATTAAAAATTTAATGAAGAATTGATACTTTTCATGAAAATCAGATGTGCAATTTATATAGTGAAAAGCTAAAAGCTTAATCTATAGGGATTTTCATTTAAATGAGGTAGATAAGTAATAGTGTGCCGTCATCCGTATCAACGAAGCCAAGGCTTAGTTAATACGCTGCTATACAAATAGAGTTTATCTCCGTACTTACGTTGAGAAACGTAGTAATCTATCAAAGCAATGAAACCTGGGTAAATAAGTTTAGTCTTTGTTTTAAGCACTCAAGTGCTTACTACGTACTATGCTTTCATTGGCTTGATTAACTAGTAGTAGTCTGTCAAAATCGACTTCGGTATCGTCAGAATCTAGAAGTTATGCCGAGGATGGGAGACAATTTAAGCGGGTTGTGCCTTAAAATGACAGTCTTTGCTTAGACTTGATGAATATCTTTTAAGGTTAAAATAATCAAGCTTTTCCAGAGCTACATTCCCCTTGTCACAGATAAAATCTATATATGAACGCTACACAAGAAAAATTAAAAGCTCAGGTTGAGCAGGCTTTAATCGCGGCTTTTGGTGCTGATTTCGCTGGAGTAGATCCAATTTTGGTTCCTGCTAGCAATCCTAAATTTGGCGATTATCAGGCGAATGTGGCTTTATCCCTGAGTAAAAAGTTAGGATTGCAACCAAGAGCGATCGCAGGTGCGATCGTTGAGAAACTAGATGTATCCGAAATCTGCGAACCGCCGGAAATCGCTGGGCCAGGATTTATCAATCTGAAACTGAAAACAGCATACTTAGAAGCACAACTAAACGCGATTCAAGCCGATCCCAGACTGGGAGTTCCAGCCGCAAAAACGGCGAAGCGGGAAATTGTGGATTTTTCCAGTCCCAATATTGCTAAAGAAATGCACGTCGGACACTTGCGTTCGACGATTATTGGTGATTCCATCGCCCGGATTTTAGAATTTCAAGGACACGATGTACTGCGATTAAATCATGTCGGTGATTGGGGTACGCAGTTTGGAATGTTAATCGCCTATCTGCGGGAAGTTTACCCAGACGCGCTTACGACCGCTAATGCTTTAGATATTGGTGATTTAGTCTCTTTTTATCGCAAAGCCAAACTGCGGTTTGATGCCGATGAAGCTTTTCAAGAAACAGCACGCCAAGAAGTCGTCAGATTACAAGCAGGTGCAGAAGATACACTCCATGCTTGGAAACTGTTGTGCGAACAGTCGCGGCGGGAGTTTCAAATAATTTATGAGTTGCTGGATATCAAATTAACTGAACGCGGCGAATCTTTCTATAATTCTTTATTATCTGGCGTTGTAGAAGATTTAGATAAATCTGGATTACTAGTAGAAAATCAAGGGGCAAAATGCGTTTTTCTGGAAGGATTTACAAATAGAGAAGGTGAACCTTTGCCCTTAATTGTACAGAAATCAGATGGCGGCTATAACTACGCCACAACTGATTTAGCATCTCTCCGCTACCGAATTCAGCAAGATAAAGCAAAGCGGATAATTTATGTAACAGATGCTGGACAAGGAAACCACTTTGCCCAATTTTTTCAGGTAGCACGCAAAGCCGGATGGATTCCTGATGATGTGGAATTAGTCCATGTTCCCTTTGGGCTGGTGTTAGGAGAAGATGGTAAAAAATTCAAAACTCGTTCTGGGGATACTGTCCGGTTACGGGATTTATTAGATGAAGCTGTTTCACGTTCCCATGCTGACTTAAAAGCTAGATTACAGAAAGAAGGACGCCAAGAAACTGAAGAATTTGTTAATGAAGTTGCTAAGGTAGTTGGAATCAGTGCAGTTAAGTATGCAGACTTAAGCCAAAATCGCACCAGTAATTACATCTTCAGCTATGACAAAATGCTGGATCTCAAAGGTAATACTGCGCCCTATATGCTGTATGTTTATGCGCGGATTCATGGAATTAGCCGCAAGGGTGATATTAACTTTAAAGAGTTGGGAAATAATGCCGTTTTGTTGCAGCATGAAACAGAATTAGCGCTAGCAAAATATTTACTTCAACTGGATGAAGTTATTAGTAGTGTAGAGCAAGACTTGCTGCCCAATCGTTTATGTGAGTATTTGTTTGAACTGAGTCAGAAGTTTAACCAATTTTACGATCGCTGTCCCATACTACAAGCGGAGGAACCGCAGCGCACATCCCGTTTAGTTTTATGTGATTTGACTGCTAGAACTCTGAAGTTGGGATTATCTTTGTTGGGAATTGAGGTTTTGGAGAGGATGTAATATTTTTTTAACGCAAAGTGACGCTGAGGTAGCGCAAAGGTACGCAGAGTAAGAGTTAAGTTAAAGCTTCTTTGTTTCCTTTGCGGTTTTTTTATTAGAATTGGTGGACTGGAGGCGATCGCAAATGGTACGGACACCATCTAAAAACATAACTTTGGCAGAGTTTCTGATGTTACCAGAAACAAAGCCCGCTAGTGAATACATCAATGGTCAAATTATTCAAAAACCTATGCCACAGGGAAAACACAGTACAATTCGAGGTGAAATGATTAGCACTATCAACTCAATAGTGAAGCCCAAGCGAATTGCTCGTGTTTTTCCAGAACTGCGGTGTACTTTTGGTGGAAGGTCAATAGTGCCAGATGTTTCTGTTTTTACTTGGCAAAGAATTCCCCGTGATGAAAATGGTGAAGTTGCCAACGTATTCCAAGCTGCCCCCGATTGGACTATTGAGATTCTATCACTTGACCAAAGACAAACGAAAGTTACAAAAAATATTTTACATTGCTTGAATTATAAAACACAAATGGGTTGGTTGATCGATCCAGAAGAACAAACGGTATTTGTGTACATCCGCAATCAACAGCCAGTCATGTTGGATGAACTAGAAGGTTTACTTCCAGTGCCAGATTTTGTAAGTGAGTTGAGGCTGACGGTGGGAGATTTATTTGGTTGGCTGTTGGAGTAAACCAAATCCTGACGAATTGAATAAGGAAATATACCAAGTGCAACAGGTTTTATGGGTAGGAATCGGTTGTAAACGGGGAACATCATGGGAGTTGATCGATCTGGCAATTGAGCAAGTATTTCGAGAAAATCAACTTTTTCCAAGTGCGATCGCAGGTATTGCTACCATTGACGCTAAAGCCTCGGAAGTTGGCTTAGTCAAACTTTGTCGCCTCCGCAATTTGCCCCTAAAAACCTTTTCTGCGGAAATCCTTCGCTCTGTCTGTGTCCCCAACCCTGCCACACTTACCAACGATAAAGTAGGTACGCCTAGCGTAGCAGAGGCAGCTGCTATTCTTGCAGCCTCTCAACTCACATCTTTGACTGTTTTCCCCTTTACAAACATAGAAGAATTACGAGTGAAGTTTTTAGTTCCTAAACAAATTTTCCAAATACAAGGGCAACCAGGAGCGGTAACTCTTGCTGTTGCCCAAGCTTTAAATATTATTAGTATTACAAAAGTTTCTTAACTTTCTAGTCAACAACTCTCAAAAAATAGTTAATGATGCTAGAAACAATTGCTAGTACAATTGAACCTAACAAAGCAGGTAAAAAGCCCTGAATCTCAAAACCAGAACCAGGAGTTAGGATACTTGCCAACCAAAGGGCTAAGGCGTTAATCACCAATGTAAATAAACCAAAGGTGAGCAAGGTAATCGGAAACGTCAAAATCTGTAAAATTGGTCTAATAAATGCATTAACTAGACCAATTACAAAGGCAGCAATTAAGGCAGTCACAAAATTCTTGATAAAGAATCCCGGAACGATATTAGCTGTAATGAATAACGCCACCGCAGTACCGAGCCAAGTTAATAAAAAGTGTTGCATAAGTTTTTTTAGAGGAATTAGCAGTAAGTTTAATTAATTTCACTATTGCCAGTTGTGATTTGTAACACTATCGAGTGTTGTTGTACTTGACTCCTAAAGTTGCCATCATCTTTTATCAGCCTAAAATCAATGTAATTTTTCAGTGCTGGCAAGAGAGATACTTCTAATCGGTATATCTTTATCGTATTGCAGGATGTACCGCAGTGAACTACCCACACTGACCTGAGTACAGTTTAAGTGGGAAACTTACGGTGATTTAGTTAAATTCATCAAAAATGCTCTAAAGCGCAAAACCCCTACAGAGGTTTATTGAAGTTGAAAAACCTCTGTAACTTGGGGATTTCCAAAAAAGAAATAAGTTCTCAGAACTTCGGAGCATTTCGTCCGCACCTTTGCTTACACACAAAGGAGACGCTGGCTATGGTCATACTATGCCTAACGCCGCAAAAGAACCTCCCAGGTAGAGCCACCAACTACGCCGTCAGGTTCTAAACCATAGCGTTTTTGTGCAGCTTTCACCGCTGTTTCGGTTGTCTCCCCAAAGTCGCCATCGGCATCACCTTTCAATAAACCAAGCTTTTTCAGTTGTTGTTGCAACTTAACAACTTCAGAACCACGTAATCCTATACGCAAAATTGGCAATCCTTCTGAGGTGTATTGAATACCAGGAGTTCGTTTTGTAGTTGTGTTTGACTGAGTTCTAGTAGTTGATGTAGTACGCTTAGGCGGTTTCTTTGTGCTAGAAGTTGTAGTTTTTCTGGGAGTAGCAGGTCTTGGCTCAGGGTTGTTCGGAACTTGGGTTACAGCTTTTTTTGGAGTAGTAGGTTTTGGTTTTGGTCTAGTGGGAACTTGTGTTACAGCTTGTCTCGGAGGGTTGGGGTTGGGATTTGCAACGTTGGTGAGGTTACTAGCCTGAGTTGGAACAGGAAAATTTGTAGCTGAGTTAAATCTTGGCTGAGATGAAGGGACGGTTGATGCTGCTACTGGTTGATTAGGAAAAAGTCGTTGCCAAGTGCTGGCATCAACAACGCCATCTGGATTTAAGCCAGCTGCTTGTTTAAACCGGGAAACAGCACTAGCTGTATTCTCACTATAAATACCATCTACTGCACCAGAATAAAAACCCAAAAGTTTCAAAGCTGCCTGAAGTTCAGATACACGTTCGCCTTGGCTACCAACTTTCAGGCTAGGACGGTTAATACTATCTTGAGGATTAACTTGGGCAATTTTTTGTGGCGCTGCTATTGATACTAGAGTCGTTGAGGCAATGAGCAGAGGCGTAGCGGAAAACAAGAGTATTTCAATGGCTGATAAAGATTTAGACCTCTTTGGCCGCCAACCCTTTTGCCGTTTTTCCATTTTACAGCGATTTACAGTTGGATATAGTAATTTTAAGTAACTCAAAATACTTGCTGTCAGGCTGCTTTGCATGGAATTCACTCCCAGAATATTCTCATGCTAATGGTACAGCCGCTTGGTCTAAAAAACAGCTGCTATATTTTACAATATCTCTGATGGGCGTAGCTGCGGTAGATTCTCAGTTACGCGATCGCTCGATTAATTGCTTCTTCTTGACCAACTATAGACAAGTAAGGCTCTTTTAAATACTTACAAGCTGAAGCGATCGCATCCTGGGCACTCACTGCTGCAATCAATTCTTGGAACTTGGTGTCAAAATCAATTCCTAAGCCCAAAATTTCATACCAGCCGTATATCTGAGCAATTTGCCCATTCGTTTGTTTACCCAAGGCGTACTGCCCCAGAATCTTGTTTTTTGCAGCTTGGAGTGCGCTTTCGGATACTTCGGTGGTAGACAATAAATCTACTTCTGTACGCAGTCCCTCTAGGGCAATGCTGGTATTCTCCGGTGCTGTACCTATGTAAACCACAAAGGATGCTGGAAATAGCCTTGTGGAGTAAAAGGCGGATACTTCGTAAGCTAAACCTCTTTTTTCCCGTAATTCGACAAACAAGCGGCTAGAAAGCCCATTTCCCAAATAAGTACACAGCAATTTCAATGGGGCGTAGTCAACAGAATTCACCGATGTTCCTAAATAACCGAGCATCACGATTGATTGTTGTGTCTGTATTGGCTTTAGCCTTACCTGCGGTTCCACCTTAATTTCAGGTAAATTCAGTATTGGCAGTGCTTGGGCTGTAGCTTGCCAATCACCAAAAACTTCTTCCACCAATGCCACTGCGTCTGTGGGTGTGACTCTGCCAGCAATACTAATTACTATATTATCTGGGCGGAAATAAGTTTGGTGATACTCCACTAAATCCGCACGAGTTAAGCGGCTCATGGTGGATTCATCTCCTAGCACGGACATCGAGTAGGGATGATTTTGGTACATTACCTGCCGCATTTGTTCAAAGGCGACATTGAACGGCTGCTCTTTTTGGGAACGAATATCTTGGAGTGCTAAACGCCGTTCTAGTTCCACTTGAGTTTCGGGAAAAGTAGGCGATCGCAAAATTCGCCCTGCCAATGTTAAAATTTCCCCAAAATCGGATGTTACGGTTTTGAAAGATAGCAAAAAATAATCAGTGCCAGCATCGGCACTCAAACTCGCCCCTACAGACTCAACTTTTTCTGCAATTTCCAAGCTAGAAAGTCCATCGCATCCCTTTGTCATCACTGCTGAGAGCAAATGTGCCAACCCTGCTTGCTCCCGGTTTTCGTTACAACTACCAGCACGCACAAAGATTCGCGCTGCAATAATGTCCGCAGCCGGATTTTCTGCCACCAGCACGACAAGGCCATTGTTCAATACAGTGCGATGGATGGGCGATTTTTGCAGCAAGGTTGTCATTTATAGTTTGTCCTTTGTCATTTGTCGTTTGTCATTTGTTCTTCGTCATTCGTCTTTTGCTAATGACTAATGACTAATAACTAATAATTAATGACTAACACGGTTTAAGTATAGTAACCGCATAATTCTCCGGCGAGAGATACTGTTTAGCTAATTTTTGCAGTTCTTGGGCATCAAAAGACTGAATCTGTTGGAGATATGTCACAGCTAATTCAGCTTGGGCAATGGTATTGTAATACCCATAAAGCCCTGTCAGTTGATTTGGCGTTTCGGTGGAAAACGCATACTCATTACATAGCAACCTGCGTGTACGAGCAAGTTCTTGTTCGCTAATTCCTTTAGTCTGCAAATCATCCAAATGAGCGCAAATTAAGGACTCAACTTCCTCTAGATTTTCTGTTTCCAACCAGGCAGTAATTGTAAATAAACTGGATTCCCGTTGTAGAGAAAAACTACTGCAAATTCCCTGTACCAATTGCAAATCTTCGCGCAAATCACGCACTAAACGCGAAGTCCGCCCTTCTGCCAATAATACTGACAACAAATCTAAACCATAGCCAGTACGGATATCTTCTACTCCGGGTACTAGCCACGCCATCAATAAGCGCGCTTGTTCTATGCGTGGTAAACACAGTTCTTGACGATGAATACCTGTTATTACTGGCTTTGCCACTTTCTCAAATTGCGGACAATTAGAGCGTTCGGCAAAATCAGCAAATGAATGATTTACCATTTCCCAAGCTGCTTGCTGGGCTATACCTCCGGCAATTACCACCGTCATGTTTTCCGGCTGATAGTGGGCGTGGTGAAAACAGCGCATTGCTTCTGGTGATTGCTGCATCAGTTCTTGCTCAGTACCCAGCACCGAACGTCCGTAAGGGTGATGCGGATAGATGCTTTGAATTAGAGCTTGAAATCCTATCCAGTCGGAATCGTCCTGACAAGAGCGAATTTCCTCTAGCACCACATCGCGTTCGCGGCTAAATTCATCTTCTGGAATTGCCGCATTGAGTAGTAGTTCTCCTAAGTAGGGAAGAGTATCTTTTAAATAAGGGGCAGCTGTGGTGAGTGAATAATTAGCATAATCATAGCTTGTTGCTGCATTACTTACGCCACCACGGTTTTCAACTTTGGAATCGAACATTCCAGGGGGTAGCGTCGCCGTACCTTTAAAAATCATGTGTTCTAAAAAGTGCGCCATACCAAACCACGGTTTTGGCTCTAGGCTGGCTCCAGCACGCACCCAAACATCCGCCACAACTACGGGAGTGGTGGGAATTTCTTGATGAATAAAAGTTAAACCACTCTCTAGTCGGAAGACTGAGGCTGGAAATACGGTATTAGTTAGTTGTTTTAACAATTTTTTGTAGTTTTAACCACAATTTGAGGCAATTGTGTCATCTTAACTCTGAACGATACCTAATTTAGAATCAAATTATACAGATTTAGTAGAATTATGCGATCGCTGTTCTCCACATTACCGAAAAATTACACGCGTTATGCATTGAGAGGAAAATCACAAATTAGTTAAAACACTGGAATCTCAATGACAAATTCTGTTCCTTCGCCAAGCACAGAATTGCAACTCAACCGCCCATTATGGGTTTCTTCGACAATTTGACGAGCGATCGCTAATCCTAATCCTGTTCCTTTCCCAACCTCTTTGGTTGTAAATAGGTGGTCAAATATCCGCGATCTAACCTCCTCTGGCATCCCCTGACCATTATCTTTGATGCGAATTACCACCATGTTTTGCTCACTAGATACTTCGGTGTGAATCAGTATTTGGTGATGATTGGCTTGGACTTGGGCAAAAGAAAGCCCCTCGCAGGAAGTATCTAAGGCATCAATGGCGTTAGCGAGGATGTTCATAAATACTTGATTTAGCTGTCCTAAAAAGCACTTAACTGGTGGCAATTTTCCGTATTTAGTGATAACTTCAATTGCTGGACGTTTTTCGTTAGCTTTGAGGCGATACTTCAAAATCAACAGGGTACTCTCAATGCCTTCATGGAGGTTACAAGCAACTTTTTCGGTTGTATCAGCCCTGGAGAAGGTGCGGAGACTGATGCTAATATCTTTGATCCTTTCTGAAGCCACCTTCATCGAGCCTACTAGCTTTGGTAAGTCTTCAGTCAGAAATTCTAGGTCAATTTCTTCGCCATGTTCAATGACTGCGATCGCAGGAGTGGGATGATGTTGTTGGTAGGATTGGATATGGGCGAGTAAGTCTTGAATATACTCTTCGGCATTGTTAAGGCTGCCTTTCAAAAATCCAATTGGATTATTAATTTCATGTGCCACCCCAGCAACCAAATTACCCAAGGTTGCCATTTTTTCATTTTGCACCATTTGTAATTGGGTATGCTCAAGTTCTTGTAGCGATCGCTCTAACTGTTGGGCATAATTTTGAGATTCTTGATAAAGACGGGCATTTTCTAGAGAGATGGCAGCTTGAGCGCATAGCAGTTGGATAACTTCGGTGCGATCGCTTGTAAATGCGCCAATTGTTAGCGGATTTTCTAGATATAATAGCCCGATAAGTTTACCTTGATTTAACATCGGCGTACACAACACACTCTTAGGTTGTTGCTGCATAAAATATAAATCGGCAATAAAATCAGTTTGTGCTGTTGCATCATCCAGCACAACAGTTTTTAAGCTGCGTTTGACATAGTTTAGCAGTGTGACGGGAATGCCTTCGCTGGTTGACAATGGTACAGATACCAAAGTGACTCCTTCATTGATGGTAGCTACAGCTTCAACCACTAAGTCGCCCTGTTGGAGTACAAGTAATGCAGCTTTTTGTGCCCCGGCATTTTCCATTACCACTTGCAAAAGAGTAGTGAGTAATTGCTCTAATTGAATTTCACTGGAGAGAACTTGTGAGGCTTTAAAGATGGTGGCAAAATCAAGAGCTTCCGAAATACTGCTGCTAGAAAGATTTGTGTGGATGGTTTGATGTGGAAATAAGGATGCATCAACGGTTGAACTCAGTTGAAAGCGATGATGTTGCCCTTGTAAGATGGGAGCCAGGAGTTGAGGATAGCGTTTTTCTAAATCCTCAGTTTTGGCTTTTGCACCCCAACGAGCATAGCAGTAATAAGCTTCCTGCATATAAACTGGGGCAATTTTTTCTTTGCCCCAGTCGAGGTAGAACTTGGCAGCTAGTTCATTACTCAAGGCTTCTTCTTGGATATATTGGTTTTCTTTCGCTAGAGTTATGGCGCGATCGTACAATTCTATTGCTGCCAACTTTTCCCCCAGAACCCGATGGAGTTCTGCTTCCACCAAATCAAATTTGTGCTGGAAATTCATCGGTGCGAATTTGGCGATAAACTGCAATTGTTCTTGGTTTTCGCCAATCTTTAAGAGTAATTTCTCCTGTTGAGATGGTTCAACTGTGGGATAGACAGCCAGCCGAGATAAAGAATCGTAGTAGTAGAAGACAGGCACAGATAGCATTCCGGCACCACCGTTGAGGTATTGCTCTCCCTGATTTCCATTCTCAACTGCTGCCGGAAAATTCTCAAACAGATAACTGAGTGTTAACTTACTTAAGAAAAATATATGGAGTGTTAATTCGTCCTTTTCTTGGAGGAGCGCAGATAAGAGTTCTTCTTGACAATCTTCACCAATCAGGGAGTCTGGATAGTCGCTATATTCGGTGAGATTTTTAATGGTTTGAGAGACGATATTAGACCAATTTAATAAGCGTTGATTTTTGGCAAAATTAGACTCATAGGCTTTAATATCTGCTAGCAGGATTTCCAAAACTTCTGTGCCACTTAAATAGACATAGAATAACTTGAAAATCATCGATGCCAGCACATGAAAAAAATCGCCTGTCTCTAATCCAAAAGTATGGGATTCCTGTAATAAACTAATTGAGGTACGAACATGTTGTTGATTACATTGATTCAATGCACCCACCTTAAATATAGTCATGCTTTGAACAGACTTTGCTTGAAATCTATCTACAAGCATTAAAGCTAGCTGGCCAAATTCGTAGCCTGACTCTAGTTGGTTGCAAATATTAAGTACAATTCCAAAATCTGCATATCCTGGTGCAGAAAGTGGTGCATTGCCGTATTTCAGAGATAAATTCACCTCTTCGCAGGCAATAATTGGGAACAGATAAGGCGCAGCTTGATGGATGGCGGGAGCGATGCTAGCCATAATCCGCAAAGCAACCAAAGCTTTGGGATCGTTCATCAATGGCAAGTCAACTAAGCCCGCAATACTTCTGCCTGCCAAGGTGGAGAGGGTGTTGACTACATATTGCTGAATGTCTGGAGGTGTGACTGATTCAGGTAATGTTACCCCTAGTTGAGCGAGAAGTTCACGCCCAATTGCGATCGCTTTGAATGATTGATTCCGCACCTGATCGGCTTGGAGTTTAACTTCATAGACTTTCACTCTATCTAGTAAGGTGGTTGTTTGTTCGATGACAACCTGAATCAGAGATTCCATTTGCTCAAATTCATTGTTGAGAAAGGCCGCTTCGGCAGCTTCTTCGTATAAACTTAGAGTTAATTCGTAGGCGATTTCCCAACTATTAATTGTCAACAACTGCATTCCAGAATAGAAGTAATGAATTGCTGCAACATAAGCAGTAGCTTCTTTCGCTTTGCGACCAGCATTCAGATTTAATTGAGCTAATTGTTGACGTTCAGCCAGTTGGGTGATTAGTAATATTCCTCGATTCAACTGACTGACAATCTCAAAAATTCGCTCCTCTTGCTGTGACTCAGAGGTATTTTGCAAGAGTAATTGACCAATTTTAAGATGGGTAAATTGTTTCTGCTCACCTGGAATCAGAGAGTAAGCCGCTTGTTGCACCCTGTCATGCAAAAATTTGTAGATGGGGACTTGGACATTGCAATTTAATGGATTTGAATCAGAATCATGCCCACTATATTGAAAGAATTTATAAACTTCAGTAGTAGGTAAAACTAACCCTTCTTGTAAAGCTTTCCATAAAGATGCTGCCGTTTCGGTTTCCGATTGTTCAGAAACAATTGCTAAGGTTTGCAAATCAAACTGGTTGCCAATACACGCAGCTAATTTCAACACATTTTGCGTTGCTGCTGGCAACTTTTGCAACTGTAGCGCTAAAAATTCTACAACATCATCGGTAAGCGCAAGTGCTTTGACAGCAACAAGATCGCATTGCCAGTACCCTCGATCGGAATTAAAAGTAATCAGTCCATCTTCATATAATATTTTGAGAAAGTGTGTTGCAAAAAATGGATTTCCTTGAGTTTTTTGATAGACGAGTTCCGTTAGAGGTTGGGCAATTTTACTTGAACAACTCAAGGTATCAACCACCAATTGATTTAAACTAGCATTACTTAACGGAGCTAAAGTAATGCTGTTAATTGTCGCATTGACTTTGCGAATCTCCGCTAAAGTCAACATCAACTGATGCGTGGTAGATACTTCATTATCTCGATAAGCCCCAATTAAAAGTAAAGAGCCACTTCCTGACTCGCTCATCAACAACTGCATCAATTTGAGCGATGCAGAATCGGCCCACTGCAAATCATCAAGGAAAATTACTAATGGATGTTCTTTTGTGGTGAATACCTGAATGAACTTTTGGAAGAGTAAATTGAAGCGATTCTGGGCTGCACTTGGTAAAAGTTCCGTTGCAGGTGGTTGTTGACCAATAATTTGTTCTAGTTCGGGAATTACCTCAAGAATGACTTGTCCTTGATCGCCCAGCACTTGTAAAATTTTATTTTTCCAAGTTGACAATTGGACATCACTTTCACTCAGTAATTGTCCCATTAAGTCTCGAAATGCCTGCACAAAAGCGGAGAAGGGAATATTCCGATTAAATTGGTCAAATTTGCCTTTAATGAAGTAGCCCCGCTGCCGGACAATGGGTTTGTGAACCTCGTTAACAATTGCTGTTTTACCAATACCAGAAAAACCAGCCACTAGCATTAATTCCGTCTGATTGTTGGTAACACGTTCAAATGCTTTGAGCAGAGTTTCAACTTCATGCTCGCGCCCATAGAGTTTTTCTGGGATAATAAAGCGATCGCACACATCCCGTTGAGCAATTGGGAAACTTACAATTTTCCCCGTCTCCTTGAGTTGAGCCAAACAATTTTCTAAATCATATTTCAGCCCAAATGCACTCTGATAGCGGTCTTCGGCATTTTTCGCCATCAATTTGCTAACAATAGATGAGAGTACAGGCGCAATTTGCGGATTTATATCATGTACTAAAGGCGGAAGTTTGGCAATATGACAATGTACCAATTCCATCGGTTCGTGCGATTGAAATGGTAATTGCCCTGTTAGTAACTCGTAGAAAGTTACACCCAGAGAATAAAAATCAGTACGGTAATCAATCCCCCGATTCATCCTTCCAGTTTGCTCTGGAGACAAATAGCCAAGTGTCCCTTCTAATACATTAGGACTCATGAGGCTTTGAGTTTCTCGTGGTAATAAAGATGCAATACTAAAGTCAATTAACTTAACTTCTTTAGTTTCTGGATGAATTAAAATATTGGCAGGTTTAATATCTTTGTGAACGATCCGATGACGTATTAGAATATCTAATGTATTGCACAGTGCGATCGCTACTTGTAAAAACTCAATGAGAGCTTGTGGTGTTTCCCCTATTCTCCTATTCTCTCCTCTGTCTTGCCACTGCTTTAGAGAAATTCCCCCAAAGTCTTCCATCACTAACACATAGCCATTCTGATAGGTTTCTAGACTATAGGTTTGGATGATTCCAGGTAGATTCAAATTTTTGGCAATGGTGAACTGGTTGCGAAACTGAACCAATTCGCTGAAGCTGGGATAAGCAGTTTTCATCAGCTTAATCACCACAGATTTTTGGTCAGTTTCTCGATTAGCGCGATAAACCAAGGTTCGAGAACCGTTGTAGAGTTCTTTGCTAACGTGATATCCGGGAATGCTGACCATAGGGCTTAATTCTTGAGACCTCAGTATCTAGGTTTCCCAAAAACATGGCAATATTTACTGTCAGTTCGCTTATTTTAAACTGATTGAAATAATTAAAGCCCCCAAATTCTAACTGACTTTGGGAGCTAATAATTTTAAGTTCACCGCGACGCCGTTTTACCTAAGTTTATGACCTGGGTTTATCCAGGTGGGAACCTAAATTCCTCGTTTAAAGTTTCCGGGTACATGCCCGGTATACTGCCACGAGAACAGTTGACTCCCTTGTCATTAAAGGCATAGATCAAAAAACTTGATGGCAGTCACCAACGTCGTAGTGCAACTCACTCATTATAGCTTTTCAAAAGATGTTGTGTGTTCAATATCGAAACTTTCCGATCTATTTACCTGGGATACCAGATAGATTCTATGGTGCGGGCGATGTTATTGGCGTATGCACCTGCCGATTCTCTATTCTGATTATCCAGCAAAACGGTGATATGTCCCAACTTCCGCCCAGGACGTGATTCTGTCTTTCCATACCAGTGAACGTGCGCCTGGGGAATTGCTGCTATTTGTTGACGCTGGCTTTGGTAGTCGCTGTGAGAATTTTCATACCCCAGTAGGTTGACCATTACAGCACCAGCACACTGCAAAGCCGGATTCCCTAAAGGTAAACCACAAACGGCTCGAAGATGCTGCTCAAACTGAGAAGTTTCGCAAGCGTCTAGAGAAAAATGCCCAGAATTGTGGGTACGGGGTGCGATTTCATTTACCAAAACTTTGCCATCAGCACTGAGAAATAGCTCAATTCCAAAAATTCCCACTACTTCTAGGCTATTTAATAGAGTATGTGCGATCGCTTGGATTTCTGCTACTTGATTGGGTGTAATTTCGGCTGGCGCAATCACCCGCCGACACACTTGTTGTTCTTGTTGAGTTTCCACTACTGGATAAGTGACAATTTCTCCCTCCACAGAACGAGCTGCAATTATTGCTAGTTCTCTTTCAAAGGGGACAAATTCTTCTAACAAGAAAAGTGATTGATTGAAAGTCTTTGTTGTGCTTTCATCACTTAACTTTTGTTCTAAAGTAGCAAAATCCTGAATTATGAAAGTCCCTTGACCATCATAACCATGACGGCGGGATTTCAAAACTACTGGAAAACCTAGATATTCTATTTTTGATTTGAGATTTTCCACCTCGTCAAGGGCGAGAAATTGAGGAACTGGTAATCCCAAGTCGCGTAAATAGCAACGCTGATGATATTTATCTAAAAGAGGGGCTAAAGCTTCTAA
This sequence comes from Nostoc sp., assembly GCF_036918015.1. Lineage (GTDB taxonomy): Bacteria > Cyanobacteriota > Cyanobacteriia > Cyanobacteriales > Nostocaceae > Nostoc. The sequence continues at coordinate 130,488 of NZ_JBALEO010000089.1, read as the reverse complement.
TCTGGGGCGGAAACAAACGCCTTGCTGTGCTAAAAAAGATAAAGCTTGCAGGTTAACAAATTCGTTTTCAAAGGTGATGACATCGCATTTTTTAGCTAATATCTCTGTAGCACTAGCGTCATCTACCGGAGCAAAAACGATTTCCTCACCAATTGACACGGCCGGGTCGTGTTCACTAGGAGTTTGTACTACTAATTCTACACCTAGCTTTTGTGCTGCATCCGCCATCATCCAGGCTAGTTGTCCGCCACCAATTACACCAACACGTTTCATTGACATCCTAGAGAATCACGAGTTTGCACGCCTGTTTTGGAATTCACACCACTGGCTTTTTCGCACAGTTCTTTGATTTGCGCTCTATCCAAAATTGCATCTGTAAAATCTGCACCGTCTATATTTACATCATTAAATATGGCGCGGAGCAAAAGAGCTTCTTTGAAAACTGCATCGCTCAAATCTGCCTTAGTCAAGTTTACCTGATCGACCATTGCATTCGTTAAATCCGCTCCGTGGAGATTTGCTTTTGTCATCACCGAAGCGCTCATGACTGCTCCCCGTAAGTCAGCGTTTGAAAAGTTAGCCAGTTCCATATTGGCGTTAGAAAACTCCGCAGCTTGCAAGCTTTCACCAGAAAAATCGCGTCTTGACAACTCTGCATTGCTAAATGACAGTGGATGAGTCCAGTCTACTGCCACTGCTGGATCGGCCACACACCAGATAATAATTCCAAGAAGGAGTGCTAGTGTTTGCCGCCAAAATATATTGAGAGCCAATTTGGTGTATAATCGCCGCATTTAATTACCGCATTTGAATATTAGCAAGACTGGATTGTACTAATTGAGACTCGCAGCCTTGCTACTGGACTTGGAAAACGTGTATTTCCGTTGCTTAATATTTTGTAACCCAAAAAGAGCATAAGCTTCTTACTTTAGCAAAATTATCCCTGCTACTTGAGGTAGAGAGTGGCAATCGGCGATCGCACTCAAGTTATATATCAGAACAATAATTATTAAATACAATAGCGATCGCAATGACTGAGTATAAATTATTTCTCACATCAAGCAAGCTTTAGCAAAATAGAGACGGGGAATATAATCTATCGCTCTTGATAAAGATAAAACTTGAAATTCCTAACTCTCAAGGAATAATTTAGCTGAATCAAGCAATGTTTACTATGGCCTATGCTTGTTGACTTATTTACAATTCTTCATTTGTAGATTTAAATTTTCAAGATATAAAAAGTTTTTTTGAGCAGTAATACTTACCGAGTTATTTACAATTCTTGACTTCCCATTTTTCAAGTAAAGTTTGTTGTCTTTTAAATTCAACAGCCCCGATCAACTGTTAGTCTTTTAATTAATGAAAGCAAGGTTTGAGCGTAATTATATGCGTCTCAATTGCTTAACAAAGCTTAAAGATCGATAATTAGCGTTAACTTTATAGCGATTAGTTTAGTTCTTCAGGAATCTCCAAGAGTTTACATTCACCAAGCACAAAACTTCCACAAACCGAACTCTGAAACCCGATGATGAATCATTACTCACTTCAATGGATTGAGGCATGGTGCCAAGAAAATGGCTGGACAGATTTATTTGTTGAGCGACGTAACAACTTCTGGGCTTTCCCTCCGGGTGGGGTAATGCCGGAGCCAATTCCAGTTCATGTTCTCAGATTGATTAAAGCCGAAAAAGGACTGACTTTTGAAGAGCGATTGTGGTCAATGTCCGCAGTAACAGGCACAATCTTAGCTGTTCTTTTTACCTTTTGGTTTCAGTCGCCGATGCCATTAGTTTTAGCTTTCGCTTTTAATGCTGTTACGGTGGCTCAATTTGAACTTGAAGATGCCTAAATTTTTATGTTGGGCTTTGCTATTAAAAACTGCTCTTGTCTACTTTCAGCAAGAGCAGTTTTTAATTTACAGCAAATTGGAATCAAACCTGCCACAGATAAAAGTACCAAAACCAATACTGGGCTTTGTTTTCCGATTCATTTTTGTAGCTGGCTTGATCGAAAATTGCTGTAATGATTTGTATAGCAGCCTTCTAGTACAGTTCGGCGTAAATAAGCCACCCATTTGAAACGTCTAAAACCCTCTTGTAACAGTAATTACGAATTACGAATTACAAGAGAGCGGTACTAACCTTCCTTCCAAGTACATAGATAAAATAGTTATCTGTCATCTTCACTTCAGCTTGAAAACCCGCTTGCTTTAGCTTATCTTGAAGTTCATCAGGCTGATAGAAAATCTTGACAATTTGAAATTCTTGCCCATCATTTAACTTGCGGGTTTTATAGAAATTTCCATCATCCTCAAGAATATGATTATTAGCTGTAGATGTAGGTTCAAAGCGAGAGTCAATGATAAATATTTGTCCGCCAATGTGAACTGATTGATTAACTTTAGTCAAAAATGAATCAAGTAAGTTTGGCGGCACATGAGAGAGCCAAAAGGCAAAGAATACCAAGTCATATTCAATGTCAGGTTGCCACGTAAATAAATCAAATATGTGATATTCAACACTCCGTGAACCTAATTTATAGCGATTAATTGCAATTACTTCTTCGCTGGCATCGATCGCAGTAATTTTCTTACCGATACCTAAAAGCTCCTGTGTCCAGATACCTGTTCCACTTGCTAACTCTAAAATATCATCTACTGCTCCAATTTGGTATAATGCATCTTTGACAATAGCTACTTCGTCAAACCAGCGCTGGTTGTTTTCTTGGCCGCGATCATAGCGTCCTATTCTATAAAACCACTCATCATATTCATTTGCTCTAGCGCTATAGTACTGAATTTGTTGTTGAAGAATTTTATCTGTCATCATACTAATTCGTAATTCGTAATTTGTAGGGGTATATTGCAATACAAACACTCAATTGCTTGAATACCAGTCATTTCATCAATACACACCGTTCGTTCTCCAAGGACATCACGTTCTATCGCAGTTATGTATAAACCCCGTCATTTTGAAACCTAGAGTTTTTGAAGAGAGTATATTATTCTGTCGTGGCTTGATTTTTAAGCTTTAGCCTCATTACAAAAAACTACGGTTTTCATAGTAGACGCGGTTTAGATCAGTAATATTGCGAAATTTCCGCCGCTTTGTACTAGTCTATTAGGACATAACAATTAGAAATAACTAACATCCATCTAAGAGTAGCTAGCAGGTAAAGCTACCTTCGCGTGTTTGTTAACGTAGTCCACAAATAATTGCTTCAATCGGGGACTAACGCCAGCGTGTTCAAAGAATCCAAAGCCGAGATTTCTGGCTTTTGCTAAGGTTTCCTCTGGCGTTAATCCTTCCTGGATAGCGATACTCAACAGCGCAATTCCAGTCGATCGCATCCCGGCGGCACAATGCACAACTGCTGGTTTCGGGATTTGTTCGAGTGTCGTGAGGATTTTGGTAATCACCTCTTCATTCAAATTTTTGAGATCCACCTTGAGTGGAACATTTTGATAATACAGCCCCAATGCTTCCGCTACTTTTTGCTCATCCTTAGAAAATCCTAGTTCATCAGGCGATCGCAAATTGAGAACAGACTTAAAACCCTCTTGAATAGCTTGCTCAAGCTGTTTTGGTATGACTTGTCCTGTTGTTGTCAAGTTTTCGTTAATTTGTATGGCGTTGATCACATTCACTCCTTCTAACTTTCTAGATGTCTTCCAGCTTGCTAAATCAATACGGTTCAGTTAAGGGCTACTGGCAAAAATTTTGGGTTTTCGAGACGCGATAAATCGCCGTCTCTACAAGTGTTTTGCTCTTATCTGAACTGTATTCCTTGCTAAATACTCTAAAGGAACAAGCTTTGAGAAGATATTCAAAATAAACACAACAAAATTAGCCAAATATCACAAGATATTGCTTGATTACTTCAAAATTTGTCTTTTGAAGTTGGTTATTTTATTGCTTTATCCATAATATACGGTTTATCGATAGTATTAGTGGTGATTAGAGCTTGTTATACTTTTCATCGATAAAATTACCGTAGATTATATTTCAGGAGTTATACTATTGGGCAAGTTGGGGGAGCAATTGGAGCGAGATTTTCGTGAACAAGTGTATAAATAGAACAATTCTTCTTTTTAAACTGGGCAAATGACTCAGAACTAAAGTTTTCATTCATACTGCCTTCCTCCTGCCTCCTGCCCCCTGCCCCCTGCCCCCTGCCTCTATGAGCGCTAACGAAATATCTCTTCGACCTGCCCAAGAAACAGATGCGTGGGTGCTGAGTGCAATTCATATTGCTGCTATCAAAGCTCTGCCTGCAACTTTTTACACCCAAAAAGAACTTTTAGCTTGGCGCAATTACCGCGACAAACCTGATGGTTCAAATATCTTGAAGAGTATGAAAACCGAATCTTTCTGGGTGGCGATGGAGGGAGATGCTGTTATAGGTTTTGCTAGTTTTATTGTTGATGAACTCATCGGGTTGTATGTCCATCCTAAATATCAAGGTAAAGGGATTGGCCGTGCTTTAGTTCAACATTTTTGTGACGAAGCAACTGAACAAGGCATAGATAAGGTAATTACAACTGCTAGCCTTTATGCTGAAGGGTTTTATTTACGACTAGGATTTACTGCCATCCAAAAAGCACCTCATTATTTAAGAAATGGGATAGTTGTTCCAGTTACTAAAATGAGTAAAACATTAGCTACCACACCAAAATCAATTTGAGAAGGTAAATATTTTCAATAACTTTAAAAATGTTGGCATAAATACTATTTTACCCAAATTACGACCACTTTTTCTACATAATCTATGATGAAAGTAAGTACTTGCCAGCATAAATGCATAAAACTATCCGTTCATCAACTCTCACCCGTACACGTTTGATAGAAGCCGCCTTGCAGGTATTTGCTAGTTTAGGTGTTCAAGGAGCAACTACCCGTGAAATAGCTCGTGTTGCTGGTGTGAATGAGGTGACTTTATTTCGCCACTTTGCTAGCAAAGAACAACTTCTGGGAGCAGTAATGAAAAATGCCTTAGCACTCCAGACAGAAGCCCTTGCACACCCGGAAGCGTGGACACAGGATCTCAAAATTGATTTAAAACAGTATGCCCATCTTTACAATACTATGCTAGAGACACAGGAGGACTTAATTCGTACCTTCATTGGAGAAGCCAAACGTCATCCAGAGGCAGCTAAACAAGTGATTCAAGAAGCTGCCAAGCCCTTAGCGGAAAAACTAGTGGCTTACCTGCAATCGAGTCAGAAACGAGGCACTGTCAGAGCAGACTTCGATCCATTTCCGGCTGTCGATATGTTTACAGGAATGCTGTTAGCTGGAATGCTATGCCGCAGTGCAAAATTCAATTCCAGCAACTATAGCTGTGAGGACTATATCGAAACCTGTGTAGATATTTTTGTGCGCGGTATCAGTACCACTCCCCTTTAAGGTTGATACAAATAGGCAGCAAGGGAGCAGGCTTGCCGTGACTTGTGCCGAGCGGACTTGTACTGAGCGTAGTCGAAGTAGCCGAGGTAGCGTAGCCGAACGAGAGAAAGGGGAAAGAGTTAGAGACAAATTATTGTTTCTGAATGTTGAATTCTTCTTTAAGTTCAACCGATATAAATACCAGCTTATTTATATATATAAAGATATATGAGAATCTTAAAAGGTAAGGTTGTCAGTGGTTTAGGAAACTTTTCTTACTGGATTGAGAAACTCCAAGAATATTACTGGAGAAAAACCGGAATGAAATTCTTTCCTGGAACTTTAAATATTCAGTTAGATCAACCTTATCATCTTCCGAAAAATGTTATGCGTCTGGAAAAGGAAGAATATGGAGGGACTGTTTCTGTGAGCATTGTTCCCTGTAAGATATTTGACCGAGATGCTTTTATCTTAAGAACAGACAAAAATAATACTGAAAGTGGAGATCATCCAAAAACAATTATTGAGATAGCTTGCGATGTGAAACTTCGGGAGCTATATAACCTTAAAGATAATGATTTGATTGAAGTTGAGATTCACGATGTCAGATTTATCTGAATTAAACAATCTGCTTGGAGATGAAGCGTTAATCCATTACGCGAGTGGTCGTGAGCAAGACCGATTATCAAAAGGTGCAGGTTTGCTGGAATTAGCCCGGAGCCAAGAACTTATTAGCCGCTACCTACCGCCTCCTCCCGCAGTGATTTTCGATGTTGGCGGTGGCGCTGGCGTTTATTCTTTTTGGCTTGCTCAACAAGGCTATGAAGTCCACCTCATTGATGCAGTTCCTTTGCACATAGACCAAGCCCGATATTTGTCTCAAGCTCAACCGGAATATCCTCTAGCTAGTTTGGCAGTTGGAGATGCTCGGCAACTGAATCGGGCTGATAATAGCGTTGATGCTGTTCTGTTACTTGGGCCTTTGTATCATCTGACTGAGCGCACAGATCGGATTATTGCTTTGCGTGAAGCTCATCGGATCTTGAAAACTGGAGGTTTTGTATTCGTTGCAGGAGTTTCTCGCTTTGCTTCAACCTTAGATGGATTATTTCGGGGACATTTAGACGATCCAGAGTTTGTAGAGATTGTTAAACAGGATTTGATTGATGGTCAACACCGCAACCCAAACAACCATCCTCGCTACTTTACAAAAACCTTCTTTCATCATCCAGAAGAACTTAGAGCAGAGGTTGAAGAAGTGGGTTTACATTCTGAAAAGATTTTAGCGATTGAGGGGCCAGGCTGGTTATTACAAAACTTTCAGGAACACTGGAATGATGTAGGTCGCCGCGATCGCCTTTTAGAAGCAATTCGTTGGTTAGAAACCGAACCCTCTATATTGGGAACGAGCGCTCACATCATGGCTGTTGCCCGGAAATAGGCGGTAAAGTAGAGCGATCGCCACTAACTAAAAGCGCTTGTTGTTTTGCCAATACTTGTTTGCGTAATAAGAGTAATTGTCTATCTTTAATGCCTTCGGTGATTAATCCCTCAACAGTTTTCATCAGATAATCAGCGCAGGAACCCAATTTTCCTGATGCGGTGGCAATGCTATTAACAGTAGTTGTGAATGGTAACTGATGAGCGTATCTGGGATGTTGGCGATTAGCAACAAAAGCGATCGCTGGGAATTCCTGCGTACCGTCAAATACCTTCACCCACCGAGCAATGTAGACACCAGCTAACATCTCCCGTCGCCAAATCAGCAGTAATTCGGATGGGACATCAGCAGCAGCAATCCGATAAATAACGCCACGACAGCTACCACCCCGATCGAGTCCTAACAGTAATCCGGGATTATCTGGAGTACCGCGACCGAGGATCATCCACGTACAGAAGCGCCGATGCCAACCATAAACGATCCCAGCACGGCGCTCGACGTATGCGATCAGGGGATTCCAAATCAGCGAACCGTAGGCAAATATCCAGATATCAGAATTTGGTGGCTGCTGTTGTAGTGTTTTTTCGAGCGATCGCTGTAACTCATCTTCGCTGAGGGTAGTTAGCTTGATTCCAGAGTGTGATGCTTCTAATAGTCTCGTCTGTATGTTTCCGGCTTCGAGGTCGCTACGACTGAGTGACATAATAATGTAGATTATTTTTTCTGTAAATCTTCAGTAATTTCACTCTAACTTTAAGATAATTTAATTCTCAACGAACAGCTTTCAATGTATCGTAAAGTAGCTTGTAGCGGTTAAATCCTGCTTCATACAAAGGATTTGGCTGCGGTTGTACTACATTATTATCCTCCGGTAAAATCTTGAGTGCAGCTGCTAAATTCGGATAAACACCAATCCCCACCATTGCCAAAATAGCAGCTCCGTAAGCAGCTCCTTCTTCAGCTTTGGGAGCAATGAGTTTTGTTTGCAAAACATCTGCCAAAATTTGTAACCAGATGTGAGAACGCGCGCCTCCACCCGTTGCTAAGAGTTGATCGAGGGGAGCGATCGCACTAATTACCTCCAATGCCTCCCGCAAGCTAAATGCAACCCCCTCCAGCACAGCACGAGTTATATCTGCCTGGGTATGAGCTAATGACAAATTCACGAAAGCACCACGAGTATCTGGATCGAGGTGGGGACTGCGTTCTCCGGCGAGGTGGGGTAGAAATAGAACACCACGCGTCCCAGGCTGCGATCGCTCTGCCATATCCATCAAATCGGTGTAGGATATATGCGGTGCAAATGTATCTCGATACCAACGCAGAGAACCACCTGCTGCTAACGTCACCCCCAGCAGATGATAGCCACCATCCACATGGCAGAACAAATGTACCCGACCTTCGGGATCGGGAATTGGGCGATCGCATGGTGCGAAGATAACTCCCGATGTGCCAATACTCAAACTACCCCGGCTCAGGTTGCTTGATGAGATGCCCAAACCGATGGCGGCTGCGGCATTATCACCTCCACCTGCGACCACAGGTAATCCTACAGGTAATCCCACACGGGCGGCTATTTCTGATTTTAGCCGTCCAGCGATCGCGGTAGATTCGATAACTGGAGGGAACAACGCTGGATTGATATCGAGAGCTTGAAGAATATCTGTATCCCATTGCCGATTCGCCAGATTCAGACAACCAACACCAGAGGCATCAGATGGTTCTGTGACTGCTTCACCAGTTAGCACATATCCTAGATAATCTTTTGGTAAAAGAATCTGCCATAACCGAGTGTATGCTTGTGGTTCTTCAGTCCGCAACCATAGAAGCTTCGGCAGTTGAAACCCTGTAATTGCCGGATTTCCAGTCCGCTGGATCAACTCATGGCGGGGAATAGCAGTTTCAATCTCAGCAACAGCTTTACCTGTGCGCTGGTCGTTCCACAAAATTGCCGGTCTAATTGCTTTGCCCTCCGCGTCGAGAGGAACCATACCATGCATTTGTCCAGACAAACCGAGGGCGAGTGGTCGATGTCCGTTTAGCTGTTGAGTAACATCAAAAAGAGCATCCAAACTTGCTTCAACCCAATCCGATGAGTTCTGTTCCGTCCAACCGGGTTGTGGAGTTAACAGGGGATAGCTTCTGGTTGACTGAGCGATAATTTGCCCTTGCAGATTAACTGCGATCGCTCTTACTCCTCCTGTACCCAAGTCTAAGCCAACTACGATGTCAGTCAATTACCCCTCCAAATTATTAAGAATAGAAGCCGGAAATTAAACTTAGCTTTAATCTCTCTTTAAGTTTTCTGTCAGAATCGGGCTAGTGGTCTGTCTCATTTATTTTGAGGGGGTTGAGAAACGAACCGCATACTCCTCCGGGGAGGCAAGTAAAGTGCGCGTTACCCGGATTTCTCACGCATAAGGGGGAAGAGGAGTGTGGGGAGTGTGGGGAGTGTGGGGAGTGTGGGGGGTAAGACTTCTTCCCCATCCTCCCACACCTCCCACACCTCCCACACCGCTTGGATTTCTCACTTGTGAGAAATCCAGGGTTAGCGTCTCCCCTTCTCCCCAAGGGAGAGGCTAGCGCCAAGGAGAAGGACGCAATTTAAAGTAAAAAACCGAACGAAATAAATTTTTGATTTTATGCTCTATTCTTGGGCAAAAGCTCAATAATAGAAATCATACCAATCTCATTGCAATCACAGGTATTCGCAACAATTCTTCAATAAAAGGTTAAAAATATGACGGCTAAAGCAACTTATCAGTTTGCAGATAAGACGATCCTAATTACTGGCGGTGCAGGAGATATTGGCAAGGCAACTGCACACCGTTTTGCTGCTAATGGTGCAGGAATAGCCTTGCTAGATTTGAATGAACCGAAGATGGCAGATGTGGCTGGGGAATTAAAAGAGTACAACGTTCCAGTTAGCACATTTCGCTGTGATGTTACATCTAGTGATGATGTTGCCAAAGCTTTTACTGGTGCTGTAAAGCAGTTTGGGCGGATCGATTATGTATTTAATAATGCAGGTTATCAAGGAGTGTTTGCCAAGACTGACGAATATCCTGAAGACGACTTTCAAAAGGTCATTAACATTAACGTTGTCGGCGTTTTCCACATTCTCAAGGCGGCTGCACAACAATTACGCGATGCCGGTGGAGGTGCGATCGTTAATATGGCAAGTTATGCAGGGGTAGTTGGGCCACCAAATATGTTGGCTTACGCCGCTTCAAAGTTTGCTGTCATTGGAATTACTCAGACGGCAGCGAAAGACTTGGCTCCTTACGGCATTCGGGTAAATGCACTCTCCCCTGCGCTTATCGGCCCTGGTTTTATGTGGACGCGGCAAACCGAATTACAAGCAGCAGTAGGTTCCCAGTACTTTGATGCCGATCCCAAGGTAGTTGAGCAACAGATGATCGATTCAGTGCCAATGCGACGTTTAGGAAGCCTGGAAGAGGTGGCAAATGGAGTAGCGTTTTTGATGAGCGAAGAGGCAAGCTACATTACTGGCTTTAACTTGGAAGTTACTGGGGGATAATAGAATTTTAAAGATAATTGAGCAAAGATTATCTCTTTGGGCATATAGTCTAAATAATTTAATTATACCTTTGATAGGTACATAGTTTTTGCAGGTAGTATATGGGACAACCTTTTTTAGAGCGGCGCGATGCCAGCAAGGCTGGCTTGCCTCTTAGGGCACGCAAATTAGACTTGGCTGCTCATGCTGCTTGGCTCTATTACATCGCCGGCAATACGCAAGAAGAAATTGCCGCCAAGCTCAATGTGTCCCGGCAAGCTGCACAACGCTTAGTGGCACTGGCAGTCAGTGAAAAATTGATTAAATTTCGACTCGATCATCCCCTGAGTGAATGCATTGCTCTAGCTGAGTCGTTACGCGATCGCTTTGCTCTGTCACTTTCTGAAGTAGTACCAACTGACGCAGGTAGTGGTGATACATTATACGGAATTGGTGTATGTGCTGCCACCCACCTAGAGGCTTACCTGATGGCTAAAACCCCGACCATACTAGCTTTGTCATCAGGTCGTACATTGCGAACAATGGTAGAGCAGATCCCCTCAATGAACCAACCCCAGCATAAGATTGTGTCAATTATTGGGAATATGTCCCACTCAGGGCGTGCAGGTCGTCACGAAGTGGTTATGCATTTATCCGATCGCGTCGGTTCCCAAGCTTACCCAGTGCCGACTCCCGTTGTTGCGACTAGCATTGAAGAACGAGAACTTTTGCAGACTCAGCGATCGTTTATCGCCGTCAAAACTCTTGCAGAGCAAGCTAAAGCAACCTTTGTTGGAATTAGTCACATTGCCTGGAATGCTCCATTACATCAAGACGGCTTCATCAATGACGATGAGGTGGCTGAATTGATTGAACTGGGAGCAGTCGGAGAAATTGCAGGTTGGGCTTACAGCGATCGCGGAGTATTGCTGCAACAGGGGACAAACAGTCGGGTTGCCAGTGTAGCCCTGGAACAACCAGCTCATCGACTAATTATTGGTGTGGCGGGCGGTGTGAGAAAGGCGGAGGCGATTTTGGCTGCTCTGCATGGCAAGTTAATTACAGGACTGATTACCGATGAAGCTGCTGCTCAAATGATTCTTTCTAAGATTTAGTAAATACTAGGTGAGATAATACAAATTAATTGGTGCGATCGCTCAATACGGTTTGGTTAAGGGAAGAGACGCGATAAATCGCCGTCTCTACAAACGACTGATTATTGTAAAGATGGCAATTTATCGCGTCTTTGCGATTAGCGGCGTGTCATCAAAAAACCTTATCCGAACCACCGTATTGGGCGATCGCTTATCGATTTACACTTATTTTCTAGAGCGATGTCTCCGATGGGCTACGCCTACGCTAGCTTTCGGCTCAATGATATACCAAAATGAATGTGTGAATTACTAAAATGAGTAAGCAGACTGGGGTTTGAGAAAGTAAAAGCTGCTTTTGCTTGGGGAAAACACCAAAATGAGGAAGTAAAAGCTGCTTTTGTTTGTGGAAAACACTAAAATGCGAGATTAAAAGCTGCTTTTGCTTGTGGAAAACACTAAAATGCGAAATGAAAAGCTGCTTTTGAAGAAGTAAAAGCTGCTTTTGCTTGTGGAAAACACTAAAATGCGAAATGAAAAGCTGCTTTTGAGAAAGTAAAAGCTTATATTGAATAAGTAATCAGGCATTTTTACTTATTCAATATGAATTTTAGTGTAGGCGATACCTTTACTACGGAACGCTAACGCGCTTTTCAGTTTTATTACTCTACGCTTTGTCTCCCCTCCCGAAGAGCGGGGAGGGTTTGGGGGTGGGGTGTTAGGGACTTTTGCAAGAGGTCTAATGTTCTTGTCCCGTTGGTCGGATGAGGATTTCGTTGACATTAACGCGTGGTGGTTGCGTAAGAGCGTAAACGATCGCAGCTGCAACGTCTTCGCTTTGCAGAGGTTCTATTGACTTGCGTTGTTCTTGAATCTGTTCTTTGGCAACGGGATCGGTAATTTGCTTGTCAATTTCCGTATCCACCAAACCAGGTTCAATAATGGTGACGCGGATGTTGTCCTTGTGGACTTCTTGGCGCAATGCTTCCGAGAGGGCATTAACACCCCATTTGGTAGCATTGTAAACACCAATGCCCGCCCGCGCTGTCCGGCCAGCCACAGAGGAGATATTGACTATATGCCCCGATTTTTGCGCCTTCAACAGAGGTAAAACAGCATGAGTCGCATATAGCAGCCCTAATACGTTGAGGTCAAACGATCGCCGCCAGTCTGAGCTATTTCCAGCTTCAATAGTTCCGAATAAGGCAATCCCGGCATTATTCACAAGGATATCAACCCTTCCCAATTCTGCATTTGCTTTTGCCACCAAGTTATTTACCTGGGTTTCATCAGTCACATCAGTGACAATAGGCAAGGCCTTGCCACCACTGGCTTCGATGCGTTCTGCTAATGCCTGAATGCGATCGCCACGCCTAGCAGCAAGTACTACTGTTGCACCAACTGAAGCTAAGGCGATCGCAGTTGCTTCTCCAATTCCCGCTGAAGCCCCAGTGATAATTGCCACTTTTCCTTCTAATTTACCCGTCATTTATCTAACTCCTTAGTAATTGATAATTGAATATTGAGCATTAATTATTCCTTCCCTGCTCCCCCTGCTCCTCTGCCCCCCTGCTCCCCTGCCCCCCTGCTCCCCTGCCCGATCCTCAAAACAGATGCAACAGCCGCCCCACACAGTATTAGGGCTGCAAAACGAAAAGTTCCTTGGAACCCCGCAACGATCGCATCAGGAGGGGCAACAGAGACATCTGCACCCCCAGACATACTAGCAATTAAGGCTCCAAATACTGCCCCGATTACAGAAACTCCTACGGTGTTACCTGATGTACGTGACAAAGACAGCAGCCCAGAAGCAATCCCTAGCCGCTCTCTCGGTACCGATCCCATAACAGTGCTGTTGTTGGGCGATTGGAATAAACCCAGTCCAATACCGTAAATAAAATAGCGCGATACATAGCCTAGCTCTGTAATTTGAGCGTCAAAGGTGCTAATCCCCAGACAGCCGCCAATCATCAACCCCAGCCCAATTGAACTGATCAATCGAGCGCCAAAGCGGTCTGAAAGTATTCCAGCCAAGGGAGCAATTAACCCACTAAGTACAGGCGATACTGCTAGTAACAGCCCTACTTTTACCGTCGGATATTGCTTGACCCTCTCTAGAAAGAAAGGGACGATGAGTAGCGAACCGCCAATAACAATGAATGCTAACCAGCCACTTAGCAAACCCATACTCAACTGAAGATTGCGAAACAGCTTTAGCTCTAGTAGTGGCTGCTTTAGAATCGCTTCAACTACCAAAAAAGTAGTGAAACTGACGGTAGCGATCGCTAGTAATATCAATGCATTGTTACTACCAAAGCCCTGACTTTGCCCTAACGTCATACCTAAACCAAAACTACCCAGAGTCAATAAAGCCAATATGGCTCCCAAAAAGTCAAATTTCTGTTTGCCTTCAATGCGTGTAGAAGGTGGTACTACGCGAGCTATTAAGAAACTAGCGATAATCCCCAAGGGTACATTGATGAAGAATATACTATGCCAGCCCGACCAGCTTAAAAGCAATCCGCCAGCCGAAGGGCCAAAAGCAATTCCCAGTGACACGACACTACCGATAACGCCAACAGCCCGACCTCGCTCGGAAGAGGGAAAAACTTCTGTGATGATTGCCAAACCAAGCCCAGAGATGAACACAGCACCTAATCCTTGAAGTGCCCGAAAGCCGATTAACCACTCAATACCCGGTGCAAAACCACACAATAGCGAACTGAAAGTGAACAGAACAAGTCCCCCCTGGTATAAGGACTTCTTACCCCACATATCCCCCAAGCGGGTTGCTCCCAAAACTAAACCAGAACTGACCAACTGGTAACTCAATACAGCCCATTGGGTCGTAGGGAAAGTAGTGCCAAAGGCTTGCACTAATGTGGGCAAAGCAACATTAATGATGCCCACATCCAGGGTAGACATGAATACCCCAAGTCCCACACCGAGTAAGACCCAATTTTTTTGAGAGCCTGATAAAGCCAGAGGTTCTGCTTGGAATTGTGCCAACGTTTAGCCTCCACCTTTGACTTTACGGTTGTGAATAGTTTGCATACGTATATTCATTGTAGGGTGCTATTCTCGCTACTAAGTTCGGGAAACTAAGTTTAACGTGAGTTTTTGCAGAAGTAGGGAAAAGGTCTGAAATTTTCCCTTACCCTTTAACCTTTTCCCTTTAACCTTTCCCCAACACAGCTATCTACTTCCCAATCGGCAAGATTGGCTTTTCCACTTGTCATATATTTGGTAAAGTACTTAAGTACTCTTAACTCTGCACTCCTTCGGCTGTATCAACAATAAAAATCAACAAAATACGGTAATTTGATGGAGTTACTGTATTTGAGACTAGTTAGCAAACTATCATAGACAACTCTCAGAAGCAAGCTCTAAAGAAAATGGAGAATAGGGAATGGGAAATGTCAATTATTAAAGTCACATCTGCAACTGCAAATAAGTACCTTTTTGTATAAGCAATGACTCAAAAAGCTGCCTTATCTCGATTTGCTTTCGGATTTATTGCAGGCTTTGTGTCTGTTTTGCTATTTCATCAAGGTGTATTGGCTCTGCTACACGCAGTAAATTTTACACCTCGCGCCCCTTATTCAACTGCACCAACACCACCATTAGGAATCCCACAAATTTGGTCAAATGCTTTCTGGGGAGGCATTTGGGGACTAATTTTGGGAGCAATTGTACCTCGTTTTCGACATGATAAAAACTATTGGTTAGGAGCTTTAGTCTTTGGTGCAATTGCTCCGACGCTAGTGGCTTGGTTTGTGGTTGCACCGCTCAAGGGTCAACCCATTGCTGGTGGCTGGAAATTTGTGGGAATAGTGACAGGTTTATTAGTTAATGGTGCTTGGGGTCTGGGAACCGCCGGGTTGCTGAAATTATTCTCTAGGAGGCAATTGTTTAACAGCTAGAGTTTTAGGCGCTTCTAAGTAGGTGGTTCATGTTTAGTATCATCCAAACTAATTTTCAGCATCAAGTTGAAAATGTGTATATTATTATTTGAGAATAATCGGTCAAAAAATAGCGATCGCATTATTCGCGTTAGACCAATTCTGTATAAAGATGTGTAGAAATAACCCCACTACCTAGTTCGGGAAGGTTGGGAGGGTCTAAATGATATGCAGCTTCACAGAGAATTGGCATTACTTAGTAAATCAAAGATCAAAAGAATTTATTACAATGGATAATTTTGGGATTTACACACTTGCTAATGACGTGGTATTTGACCAACTAGTAGCTTTGCTAAATAGCATTGAGGTGAATGTTAGTCCAGATATTCCGATTTGTATTATTCCCTATGATGACCGCTTAAAACGAGTTAAGCAGGAGATACATTCTCGACCGAATGTCACCCTGTTTGACGATAAAAGTTCGATCAAAAAATGGGAGGATTTTGCCGTTCAAGTTTGGAACGCTTATCCAAGAAATAGCCGAAAAAATAAACCTTCTATCGAATGGAATAAAAAAAATAATTTAATCCGAAAAATGTGTGCTTTTGATGGGGAGTTTGAAAGATTTGTATTTTATGATGCTGATAGTTTGGCAATGAATAAGTTGGACAAGGTTTTAGAAAAACTAGACCAATACGACTTTGTGTTTGATGACTGGGAACACACAAAACAAACTTCAGTTGCAGCTTTCGACTTGCCGAAGTTAGAGCAAAAAATGTCTTTGCCTGAATCTGAAATCAGACGAGAAATTCACTGTTCTAGTTTTTTTGGTTCAAAAAAGGGTATTTTAGGCGTTGAAGAATTAAAAATACTCAAAAAGCGATTGATAGAAGATAAAGAAGTCGAATTGATTAACGAAATCGCTTGGTGGTGTGATGCAGATTTATTTAGTTACATGACTTTTAGAATTGCTCGACCACTATTTAACTTTACACTCAGTCCCAATGGTGAAGATAGAACTGGTAACTGTGCTAATGCAAATCCATTTGTGAACATTGATAATGTTCTTTACAACCAACAAGGGTTGAAACCAATTCATCGCCTTCACTATATGGGCTATTCTGCTATTGGATTTACCCGCTTGTGTAAAGGTGAAGATGTTGATATCCGTTACAAAAATGAATTTTTGCACTATCGCTTTCTGAAGCAACCAGAGCAAAAACCGAAGCGATTAAAGCCACCCACCATAGCGGCTAGAAGCAATCGATTTATCAAAAAACTTTTGAATAAAATTAATCAAACTATCTCTTACACTTAGCTTTTGCCCAGCCTTGCTCATTAAGCGTTTAGTTAGTGAGCAATGTCCACTCTCATCTTGCAAAAATGCCTAAAGTTAGTGTTTCCATTCCCACGTTTAATCGAGTTAATTTACTGCCTTTCGCAATTGACAGTGTACTCAATCAGTCTGAGCAAGACTTTGAGCTAATTATTTGTGATGACGGTTCTAGCGATCGCACACCCGAATTGATGTCACAATATACAGACAATCGGATTAAATATATCCGTCATCAGCAAAATATTGGTAAAAGTAATAATATGCGCTCTGGCTTTGATGCTGCCACTGGTGAATATTTTATCAAATTTGATGATGACGACCGACTAACACCCGATTTTCTCGCAAGTACAGCAGCTATTCTTGCTGAAGACTCTAGCATTGATTTTGTTGGTACAGACCATTGGATAATTGATATTAACAATATCCGGGATGAGGCAAAAACTCAAGAAAATTCTCATCGCTGGGGTAGGAAGAATTTACCCGCAGGTGTTGTAAATAATTTGTTGGAAGTCGTATTTATTCAGCAAAGTTTTCAAGTTGGGGCGACATTATTTCGCCGTAAAACCTTGCAAGAATTAGGATATATGCAGCCCAATCTGCAAAATTGTGAGGATAATGATTTATTTGTGCGTCTAGCTTTGGCTGGAAAAAAGGGCTATTACTTACCAGAATTATTGATGGAATATCGCTACCATGCAGAGCAGCAAGGTATTAATCGAGCCATTCCTTATTTATTTGATAAAATTCAGTATTTAGAAAATTATAAGTTTGAGTCTGAAAAATTAGAAAAGGTCAGGAAAAATCGTTTAACTGAAACGCAATTATTATTAGGTTTGCGTTTAATTGAAAAGGGTGAAACACAACAAGGTAGAGAGCTAGTTTTAGCAGGACAGTCTTTTTCGACTGCTAAAGCTTGGACTGGTTTAGGTTTATCGTTGTTACCAGTTGGGTTGCGAGGTAAGGCGTTTAATGCACTGCGACAAATGCAGGGTTAGACATTGAGATATTGTGCAACTTACTTTTCACGTCATCTAAAAAAGCTGTGTAGGTTGGGTTGAGGAACGAAACCCAACATTAAGCGTTAATTGTTGGGTTTCACTTCGTTCAACCCAACCTACGATTATCTGAGATTTAGTTAAATTTTAAATAAACAAGATGCGTGACCAGCTATCAACAATATCTACCATTTTATCGCCACTGATACCTTTAATCTGTTTTTTTCCACTGGCAATTTTTACTCTTGCTAATACGTCTTTCAAAGATTCAAAGTTTTTCTTTTTTCGTTCTTTTTCTATATTTTCAGCAACCTGAACAGCTTTTTTATCAGTAAAGCCAGCAGTTCTTAATCTGAAAGTAAGTTCTAACAAACTTAGACTATTAAATGCATCTAATGGTGTAATCTGTTTGGGTATCTGACTTTCAATCAACTTGAGAGTCTCATATAGTTTCTGCCTTTCTTGCCTCTCTTGTGCCAGTTCTGACCTTAAATTATTAATTTGCTTTTCCAACAAATTAAAATCATTATTTTTTGAAATTGATTCTGAATCCTTTGTTTTAATTGGATTTTCAACTCCTAGTTTATCATCAGAACCCAATTCTCTGAATGCAGCTACTTGCTTAAATATTTTATCCTCATTCTTAGGGGAAATTACAAAAGCATTTACCATTTCGCATTGACGAGGATTTTTTTCTCTTGCTCTGACAGCAGCATAATATTCAAAGTATCCATCAACTACTGCATAAGTTTCTAAACCTGTAGTTTTCAAAATTAATGGTCTGATAATTCCCCCGCTTTCTATAATCATATCAGCGAGGTTATTTAAAGCATCATTTGGAAAATTGGATGGAGGCACATCACAAGTAATATTTTTGACATCAACAGTATAAAATTTCATGATTAATTAACTCCTATTTCTTCTAAAACTTCTTTGGCTAACATCTCAAATTCCATAGCAGATTGTTGAGCATTAGTTTTTGATTCTGCATATTTTATAACTGATTTTGGGTCTGGGTATTCTAAATCTCCAACTGTTATAGTATTATTCATACATTCTGACAGAGAGGTTCTATCATAAATAACTGCTTCCATTAAAGGTAATTCATAGCGCTCAGATATAACACTTCTTTGTTTTGGAAAAGTGTACTGCAAAAATTTAGGGTTAGTTGAGATTTTAGAGGCAAGAACCCCTATTATCTTAATTGGCAGCTTGCCCATAAGTTCTCTAAATTCATTAATTTGCTTCAGAAAATTTTTAACTGTTGGTAAACCTTGGTTTGCAAATGGTTTTAAATCTGAAGGAATTATCAAATAATCAGAAGCAATCAGGGCAACTTCTGCATAATAATCTCTTGATGGAGGAGTATCAATAATTACAACATCATAATTGTTTTCTACATTTTTGAGTTTGAGAATAAGTCTACTTTTGCTAACTCCTATTCTAGTTAGAGTATCTTGCTTATCAATCAAGTTAATGTGTGATGGAACAACATCTATTTCTGGATTATTAAAAAAATGAGACTGACGCATAATTTCTGGAATAAAATTGAAATCTGACGATTCTAATAAACAAGATACATTTTGTTCGCGTAAATCATCATCTTCATCAAATTGAAATTTGATTAATCCTGTAGCAAAAGTAGTATTTGCCTGGGAATCTATATCAATTAACAGTACTTTTTTACCTTTTTTACTCAATGCTGCTGCAAGATTGACTGCAACAGTAGTCTTTCCAACGCCGCCTTTATTATGGTAGATTGCAATCGTTTTCATTGAATGTTGCCTCTTAGTTTCCAAATTTAAATTATTTTCAGTTATTTGAATTTCTGCTTTATCTACTAACTGTCTTTCTTTCAGGCTATCTCTACCAATTAAACCTTTAATATTCTCTAAATTAGTTTCAACTTCCTTCCCAGAACACTGAAATACTAGTTGAATATCGTATTGTAATTTTTGATAAATTCTGATTTCTTTGCCATTAGTCAACAATCCATACCTGACATTCAAACTGGTTAAATAATGCCTGAGTCGGGGAACATGATTATTTAAGTTTTGTCTGGGATGCTTTGCCTCCATGACAACACTCAGCGGTGAGTTGGCATCTAAGACAAAGGGAATCACTTGTGCAGCAAATGCTAAAAAATCTAAGCGGATGCTACCAATGGCAACCTCTTGATGCCAGGTGTCAGGAGTATAACCTAGCTGTGGTAGCAAATATTGCACTATGAGTTTGCTTTCAACTTCGCTTTCGTTACGGCACATCTCAGGATTAAAAGGCAATATTTTTCTACCTCTAAATAATTATTGGACTTGGGACAAAACCTGATATTTGCTAGATTATGGCATAGCCTTAATTATGTTGAGTGATAAAAATCACTTATAAAATCTAAAAAATCATCACAAAATTAGTACTTATGCTGATAAAGTAACCAATTTTGAGAGCTAGCCATATTCAAAATTAACAGGCTACGTATGTATTTCCCCATTATCCCTGTAAATGGCTAGAATCAAAGTGTTTACCTATTTGCACTAAAGCTTTTGGCTACTGTATCTTGTCCCCACTGCCATCAACTTGTTGATAGTCAAGCTATTAGTTGTCCTTATTGCCGGACTACACTCAAAGCTTACGGTCATCCCGGTATTCCATTGCACCGCGCCGCTGGGGATGGGTATCTGTGCGACACCTGCACCTATCACGCTGATGATACTTGCAATTTTCCTAAACGTCCCTACGCCAAAGACTGTACGCTCTACCAAAATATTGAAGAGACAAAGTTAGAGCTGGAACAGCAGCGTTACACTAACAGTTTTGCAATAAATGTGAAAAGTTGGGTAAAACGCAATCAGGCTTTGCTGTTACTTTTGGGTTTATTATTGGTCTGTTTGTTGTTCGTGATATTAAGGTCTTGATTTGGGTTTAGTGGAGAGCAAGGGAGGCAGGGGAGCAGGTGAGCAAGGGAGCAGGGGAGCAGGGGAGCAGGGGAGCAGGGGAGCAGGGGAGCAGGGGAGCAGGGGAGAGTTGCAGTAAGTTTTCCCTCTGCCCCTCTGCCCCTCTGCCCCTCTGCCCCTCTGCCCCTCTGCCTCTTATACCCAATCCCCACTCCCTAATCTTCAGGCTGTGGTTATTTTGGATGCTTCTGCAATAGGTTCAACTTGTATCAGTGGCGCTTTTTCTTCAAAGGCGGCTAAGTCGAACCAAAAAGTGGTGCCAATGCCGACTTCACTGACTAGATGGACTTTACTACGATGTCTGTCGATGATATTTCTAACAATCGATAAACCTAAACCCGTGCCTTCTAAAGTGTGAACTCGGTTTTCTACGCGAAAGAAACGTTCAAAAATTGAGTGTTGATCTTCTGTAGCGATGCCAATTCCAGTATCGGAAATTTCAATCCGCACTGGTGCAGATTCGGTGTGACTGGGTTTGAAATCTAGTTGGTAGGCGCGGATTGCTACTTTACCACCGGCTTTGGTGAATTTAAGGGCATTACCAATTAGGTTGCCAAACACTTGTACTAACAGATCGTAATTACCTAATACTAGCGGCAAATTAGGGGCAACTTCCTGAACAAGTTCAACACCTTTATCTTTTGCATTGAGTTGGTAAGTACGCAAGGTTTGCTCGATCGCTTGGGCTAAATCTACCCCATCGAAGCTGTAGTTGCGACCAGATTCAAGTTTTGACAAATCCAAAACATCGTTAACTAGGCGGGTGAGGCGATCGGTTTCATGGTTGACTGTTTGCAGAAACTCTTGCCGTTCTTGTAAAGCTAAATCTTCGCCGTAGTCGTGCAGGGTTTCAATATAGGTTTTAATGTTGAATAGAGGCGTTCGCAGTTCGTGAGAAACGTTGCTGATAAATTGACTTTTGGCATCGTTTAGTTCGACCTCACGGGTTATATCTTGAATAGTAATCGCAATACCTTTAATACTTTCTCTTTGCGAGTTGAGTACTGTAGTCAAGAGAATGCGGATCGTCCGTGGGATGGGTTGGTTAATAAAAATTCGGAATTCGGCGCTTTCGCATTCCCCCACTGCCATTTCGTACAAGGGACGGGTGATTTCGATTTGTACTGATGCTGGCAAGTGATGTAAGACATTGCAACCGACTACATTAGCGGCTTCCCAGCCAAAAATTCGCTCTGCTGTGGGGTTGACTAAAATCACCTGCATGTTGTTATCAATCAACACAGCCCCATCTGCGATCGTGGAAACTAGGGTTTCTAGTTTGGCTTTTTCTGCGGTCAGTTCCTCAATATTCTGTTCTTCATAGCGCTCTAATCGCTCTGCCATTTCATTAAAGCTTAAAATTAATTCCCCTAGTTCGCCCCCTAAAGGTAAATTAATGCGCTGCTTAAAATTCCCGGTAGCAATTTGCTTTACGCCCACTAGCAGTTCTTTAATGGGCTTGGTGATGGTCAAGGCGTTAATCACTCCTGCCAAAATCACCATTACCCAAATTGTGATAAAAACGGCAATGGTGACATCGCGAGTAAAATTGGTGGAGATAATAGCGGTCTGATTGGGGTTGATCCCGATCGCTAATACACCTAAGTATCTTTTATTGACAATCAGGGGAATAAATACATCGGTAACTATCCCATCTGGGGTTGTGTGTTGCCGCACCATCGGCTTTTCCCCATCACCAGGGTAATCTTCTGGCAGTTGTATCCGCCGTTTAATGGTAAGGGAGTTTTCTACCTCAGCTTCCCAAAAGGGAATGCCAAAAAAGATTTCCCCGTTTTCATCGGCGTAGAGCATATAACGCACGCTAGAGGTGCTGCTATAAAAGCGTTGGGAAAATTGGGCAACCTCTGTGAGATTATTGTCCGCGACTAAGGGGGCAACGTTGGCAGCAAGTAGCAGCCCCAAATCACGACCAAAGCGGGTGTCATTCATCCGCGCATCCTGCTGAATTGTATTCACAGCCCAGAAGGTCAAACCACTCATCACCAACGAAACTACCATTGTGGCTACAGCCAGCAGTTTAGTCTGGAGAGTGAACTCCGACCACCAACTTGCGATCGCATCTCGAATTGTTTTTAACAGACTTAGCATCTTAAATAAAGTTGTTAGTAGTCTTTGTTATAAAGCCCAACAACTTAAAAATTAACAGTTAATTTGACAAATATGTTAGAGAAAGAGGGAATGGGGCATTGCGCATGGTGAATAACTCCTAACTCCTAACTCCTAACTCCTAACTCCTAACTCTATGACCGATATCTCTTCGGTAATACATCCCTTCAAACTGAATATATTTGATACCTGCGTAGGCTTGGGCGATCGCTTGCTCAAAATTTTCTCCAATTCCGGTCACATTTAATACTCGACCCCCATCTGTGGCTATTTCTTGTTGCTGGTTCAATTTTGTCCCTGCATGAAATACAGTTGCTCCTGTTGCCTCTGCTTCTTCAATGCCAGTAATCACCTGGCCCTTCTTATATTCTCCTGGATAACCACCGGAAGCGGCAACCACAGTGGCAGATGCTCCCCCTTTCCAAGCAATGGGCGGCAATTCACTTAAGCGCTGCTGTACACAGGCTAGAATCAACTCTTCTAGGGGTGTTTCTAACAGTGGCAAAATCACCTGGGTTTCAGGATCGCCAAAGCGACAGTTAAATTCCAAAACCTTCAAGTCGCCGTCGGGTGTAATCATTAACCCAGCATACAACACGCCTCGGTAATCAATGCCTTTAGCTCTTAAGGTGGCGATCGCTCTTTCTAACACTTCTGTTTGAATGCGTGCCATCAACTCTGGTGTAGCGA
Organism: Nostoc sp.; assembly: GCF_036918015.1. Taxonomy (GTDB): domain Bacteria; phylum Cyanobacteriota; class Cyanobacteriia; order Cyanobacteriales; family Nostocaceae; genus Nostoc. The sequence continues at coordinate 107,051 of NZ_JBALEO010000089.1, read as the reverse complement.
TGGGTGCGGGGCTGTATGCTCCCATCCCGCCAGTATTTTCGCCTGTATCGCCGTCACCAATTCGTTTATGATCTTGGGCTGGCAACAAGGGTCTAATTGTTAACCCATCAGTTAACGCTAAAACTGACACCTCTTGCCCAATCAAACATTCTTCAACGACGACAAATTCCCCAGCACTGCCAAATTGTCCTTGAAAAATTGCATCAATGGCACTTTCTGCCTGTGCAACTGTTTCAGCCACCGTTACACCCTTACCAGCGGCCAAGCCATCAGCTTTAACAACAATAGGCGCTCCCTGAGATTTGACGTAAGATTTTGCTGCCGTAGCTTCCGTAAATACCGCAGCCCGTGCCGTCGGAATCCCTGCTTCTTGCATCAAGGCTTTTGCCCAAGCCTTACTCGCCTCAATTTGCGCTCCGGCTCTGACTGGGCCAAATACCATCAATCCTTTATCTTGGAGATAATCTGTGATTCCCTTAGATAGGGGGACTTCTGGCCCAACTATCACCAGAGTTATGCCATGTTCTAGAGCATATCGGCTCATTCCCTCAAAATCATCTACAGCTAAGGGCAAATTTTGGCAACGTTCCATACTTGCTGTGCCCCCATTCCCTGGTACACAGACAACTTGCTCAATTTGCTTAGATTGCAACAGTTTCCACGCCAGAGCGTGTTCGCGCCCCCCATTACCGACAACTAAAACTTTCACTGATTTCCTCGTGCGTCCCTTGCAAAATGAGAATACCTGATTCGACTCTCGCAAATCAATTTTTTCATCAATTCTCACACTTGTGCAAGTTTCTTCTGGTTTACAGGAGAATTCAGGAGTCAAAATAGGCTGATTGGTGTCAATTTAAGCTCAAATGTTTGTCCCACATATACTTGAGACGCGATAAATCGCCGTCTCTACAAGTATTTTGGGTTTATCTGAATTGTAAGTTTTGTCTTTAAATTAAATTTAACTAATTAGTAAAATTTTAATTTTTATTGTTAGCAATTACTATAGGAATTCGGTTTGATTTCTGAAAAAAATTAAGTATTTGTAGGGTGCGTTATGACTTTAGTCTAACGCACCAAACCCTTGAAAATGGTGCGTTACGCTTCGCGATAACACACCCTACGTGTTGTTCAAAAATCAAATAGTAATCCTATAAATAAAGTTAGTAACATCTTTTCAGCACAAGTGTATTAGTTGAATTATCTTTTTATCTATAAAAAAATAATCAATTAATAACCAATTTTTGATTATAATTATTAACTTGTGAATATTGTGGTTAATCAGGATATAAAAAATCGGCAACATGGCTAAAATTATCGTTACTGGAGTTGCAGGCTTTATTGGTTCTCATCTTGCAGAAAGATTGTTGCAACAAGGAAATGAAGTGATCGGGATTGATGAATTTAATGATTATTACGATCCGATGTTAAAGCGAAACAATGTTGCACACTTATATCGTTTACCTGGTTTTGCATTAATTGAAGGAGATATGCAGTTTTTAGATTGGCAGAAACTCCTAAAAGATGTTGATGTAGTTTACCATCAAGCGGCACAAGCAGGGGTGAGAGCAAGTTGGGGTAAAGCTTTTCGAGGCTATACAGAACGAAATGTTAACGCTACACAAGTTTTGCTGGAAGCTGCTAAGGATGCTAAACACCTCAAAAGATTAGTTTTTGCCTCTTCATCAAGTGTATATGGTGATGCAGAAACATTACCTACCCACGAGAGAATTTGTCCTCAACCGGTTTCTCCTTACGGCATTACGAAGCTAGCAGCAGAGTTTTTGTGTGAACTGTATTACAAGAACTTTGGTGTGCCCTGTGTGACATTGCGCTATTTTACAGTTTATGGCCCCAAACAGCGCCCAGATATGGCATTTAATAAGTTTTTTCAATCCATTTTGCACGATGAGGCGATTCCTATTTACGGCGATGGCCAGCAAACGCGGGAGTTTACGTTTGTTAGTGATATTGTCGCCGCTAATTTAGCCGCCGCCACCGCACCCCAAGCAGTGGGAGAAATCTTTAATATCGGTGGTGGTAGTAGGGTAGTTTTAGCAGAAGTTTTAGATACGATTGAAGAAATTGTTGGGAAGCCAATCAAAAGAAACCACATAGAAAAAGCGATGGGAGACGCGCGCCACACGGCTGCTGATGTATCTAAAGCACAGAAAATTCTCGGATATCAGCCGCAAGTCTCCCTAAAAGAGGGTTTGACGAAAGAATGGGAGTGGGTGAAATCTTTGTATTCCCTATCTTCCTAATTTTCCTCATTCTCTTTATCTGTTTAACCGTTTTGCCTTAGCTGGTAGTCAAAACAACACCTTGGCGCACAGCACGGTTGCGATCGCTTTTACGAGTACCCCCAGCCATCTGATATTGATGGCTATTTTTACCAAACTTATGAGCAACACCAAGCAAAATTTTTTCAGAATAATCTGCTAAATCTTGTTCATTTTCAATAATTTGGGTTAGTAAAACATCAATATTAGAGAGGGTAGTATTGTAAGCTTCCAAAGATTGACGAAGACTTTCAATTTTATCAGTATAATCTTTAACTGTTAAGCTATCTCCTACATCTAGAGTAGGACTGATAGATTTAATACTTGCCAAGCGCATTTCAGCTTTGCTAAGAATACGTGAGTCACGTTTTGGCCTTGCCATTAATACTCCTTGATCTGAAAAGATAACCTAAACTTTTAGTAATTCCATAGTGGACAATTTTTTAAAAGGTTGTCCTGAGTAAAATTATTTATTTTTTTGAAAGACTAAAATTTGAGTATTTTCACCAATTTTTATTGAGGAAGGCAGAAGGCAGTGTTTCGACTCCTTTCGACTTCGCTCAAGGCAAGCCGCTCAACAACCTCCCTCTCTCCTTTTCATAACCCAATACGCTTGGGTTAAAAAAAATTGTAGGTTGGGTGAAGCAAAGCGCAACCCAACAAAGATAAACGAAGTTAAAGCAGAAGTTGCTAGCGCAAAAGCGGAAGTTTTTACAGGGAAGACGGAAGTTGCTACAGAGTGCGCGAAATACCGAAACGTCAAGGCAGAAGTTCTTACAGGCTGCGCAAAACACTGAAACGTCAAGACGGAAGTTCTTGCAAGGAAGGCGGAAGTTGTTACAGGCTGCGCAAAACACTGAAATGTCAAGGCGGAAGTTCTTACAGGGAAGGCAGAAGTTGCTACAGAGTGCGCGAAACACCGAAACGTCAACCCTGGAGCAATATTTTTTGATGTATTAAGGACTTCCAACAAATAATACCAATTCAATTAATGATTGCAACACATCCTTGGGTAAAGACGCGATGAATCGCGTCTCTACAAATGGTCTATTTGTCGCGTTCTTTTGTCAAATTGGTATTACGATAACAAAAATAATTTCAGGATAGGCTATGGCGATCGCTTTGTGAGTCTATCCATATCAACCCCAATTTTACCAAGGTAGGATGTACAGAAAGTAGGCTACCACACAAGCGATCGCATTTTATTTGAGCTAATGAATGTTGGGTTTTCTTACGTCAATTCAACCTACGGGGATGAGCGATCGCACTGCGGTTGACGGTAGGTTGTAGTCGTTAAAGTCTTCCAAGTGGGTTTCATCTTCGGACACAATGGTTAGGGTTCCAATTGCAGTACCGGGCTGGCGAGGCTTCCGGGGTGGTTGGAATTCACCAATCAATCTGGCAACGGTGCGATTGCCGGAAAAAATCTGCACTTCTTCACCGGGTTGGAGATTTGCAATCAGTTCGGGTAAACGAAGTTGAGCTTCTGTTAATGGAATCCGTGTCATTATTTTGTACTTCTATGCATTAGCTTAAAGCTTTGGCAGAGCCATCGCTCTTGCTTAATTTTACAAGTATCTTGAATTTAGGCGATCGCCTGTTTAATTAGTTTAATCCTTAGCTTACCTATTCCCATGATTGAAATTCATCAATGGCGCTACGAATTAAAGAAGTTATTTGAGCGCGACGGGTTTCAAAGTTAGCGGCGATGTAAATTAGTAAGATGCCAACTAGCAAGCCAACAACCCATTTTAAAAAAGAGTACTGCAAGCTGAAAATTACTGATTGATAGATTGTAGTGATTAAAAAAGTGGCTGTACCAATGTAGAGAAAAGCCCGTACTCGCAAAGCTAATCCGGCAAAAATGGCGATGAGACTAAAAATTCCCGGTATCCAAGCTGCGTTTTGATGAAATAAAATTGCCCATCCACAAATTAAACCACTACCTAGCACTCTCAGAAAATGACGAGATGTTTTGTACTCTGGTAGCTTCAGTTGGGTATCCACTTGAGCAATATAAAGCAGTGATAACCCAATTGGTGTTACATACCACAAAGTATCAGTTAGGCGTAAGGAATCAAACCCGCGATAAAGTGCCCAATCAATCAACGCCACACTAATATAGGTGAAACGGATGTTTTCACCTATTTTTGCTAAAAAGATGTAAAATCCAGCTGCGATTACTAAGGTAATGGGGTAAGTTTGCAGTCTGGTTTCCCATAAAATTATCAGAGGTATGATGTATGCAGCTTGTTGCCAAGGTCTTTTAGACCAACCCCAACTTTCCCAAGGTAGGATGTACAAAAAGTAGGCTACCACACAAGCGATCGCACCATTCCAAGGAACTAATGGCCCAGCCCAAAATCGCCCTACTGCTGTCTCTCGCCAATAAATCCTCATCCCGGCTACCTCTAATAAGCCAAGGTAAACCCACATCTCGGCGATTGTAATTCCTCCCAAGATGCTGGGGGAAGTGCGGAAATTGCGTCCCTGAAAGATGGCATAGCGAATCAAAAATACTCCAGTTCCCAATCCCACCAAACGGTTAACTGCAATGGGAAGAGGAATAGCAGCCATTAATAAACAGCTACTCCAAACCCAGTGAATATGGGCAATTCTTTTCAATTCTTGGGGAGTTAGACGTAAATAGCTGACTAGCCTTGGCGACAGAATGCGGTAAGCATACATGATACTTGCGCCAAGGGTAGACATGGCAATTAATCCATCACCTAATGCTCCTCCTGAAGCTTGTAACATTTGATAGAACAAAAGTTCATAAGCAGAAATTGATACGCCAATAATTCCTAAATACAGTAAGGGTTTGAAGCTCTCGTGCCGTCGCCCTACGCCAATAATAATTAAAGCTACACCCAAGGAATACAAACCTGTCCACTCGGTGAAGGTATTCAAACGCAGCAATACACTAAATGCACCATAAATTAATGGCAAAATGTGCAGGCTGCTAGGAAACCTTTCTAATTGATGTCGTCGCTGCCACCACTCGCCGATAAGTTGAGTAATTAAACCCAAGGCGATGTTTGCGATTGCAATTCTCACAATTGAATGTTCCCCCAACCCTAGCACCTGAGCAATTAACAATTCCAAACACCAACCAATGCCATAAAATGCCCAATTTGTCGGTTCGCGCCAACTCCGATAAACAATGGCTGCCAAGGTAATTACAGTGGCAATTAAGAACAAAAATCCTGAAGTCGTAAACCCTTGGTAAATCAACACTGAGTGCAGCGTCAAACTTAATAATTCAACACTACACAAAGCGATCGCCCATTTATCGCTAGCGGCTGCATAGATAACTGCTAATTCGTTACCGCGTCGGCTGAAAACAGTCCGCGCTAACCATAGACTTAGAATTGCGATCGCTCCTACAACAAACCAACCTGCTACCTCTAGGCGAGGCAAACCAGGCACACCTGTCCACAGCAGCGCCCCAATGAAACTTAAAACAAATCCTTCTGTAATTACCGCAGATACTTGGTTGCGCAAATAGCGCGTATTTACAAACATCAATCCAGCACCTACAGCCAAACCAATTAATCTGATTCCTGGTAGTTGTAAAGTTAGTAGCTGGGCAATTATCACAGCCAAGACACTCAAGTAACGGCTAGTAATCCGCCGCTCTATAATTGCGGCATTGGCAACACCTGTGAGAGCTAAAGGCGTAACTAGCCATAAAACTCCCCAATCAGATCGGTTATCAGCGATGCCATACCAAGATGATTCTGAATTTATCCACAAGAGGAAAAAACTAGCTGCGGCTAATCCTAAACCGATATCCCATGCACTACGTCGCCATAGTCCTTCTTGCAAGCTAAATCGCCATTCTGCAACCATGAGAGCCAATAAAATACTTGCCCAGCATTGTTGAGTCAGGCTGGGGAATAACCAATTAATGGTAAAGCAAAACGTTAGCACCCCCATAATGTGAGTTAGGTATACCAAGGAAAGAGATGAGGGAGAGCGGCGTTGAGTAACGAATGCGAGAGTGGCGGTAGAAAATAGCAGATTTAGCGATCGCAATGGGGGATTTACGATAGCGATCGTTGTTAAAAAAGCTCCAAATAACAGAGCAAGCAGTTCGCCAAACTTAGCTAATTCTCGCTTTTGGCTGCGATACAAATTATCTGTAAGCGCCACCATCAAAATTACGTAGGGAAATAAAGCTATACCCAGTAGCGCCCAAGGTTCATTTTGAGAATTGGTGATTTGGGTACTAGTTGCGATCGCTAATTTCTGTAAGTTATTAGGTACTAATCGCCAACCTAGCAAAATCGTCTCTAAGCCGATGACAAAAACCCCTGCAAAGTCTCGCTTTAAACTGTACCGCCACAAACGACTCCCCACAAACCACAAACCCAAACCACTGACAGCTATTGCTTGCCAAGGATAATTTACTACCGATACCACCCAACCCAAAAAGAGTAAAACCCCACCAAGTCTTTCCCAGAGTAAGAGAGATGAGGGGGATGGGGGGGATGAGGGGGATGAGGGGGATGAGGGAGATGAGGGGAATATTAATGTTACCTCCTCTGCCCCCCTGCCCCCCTGCCCCTCTGCCCTCCTCTGCTCTGCTAACCAAGTCATCAACCAGCCACAAATGCCAATAGCTAACCCCAACAGTGTGACATCTACCTTGGTAACAAAAATTGCCCGCACTAACAATACTATTAAAGAATAAATAATTACAGCAGCAGGTAAACTAATACTTAGCCTACGGCGATCGTCGCTGACAGTATGAGGCTGTTGGAAAAGATTGTGATAAACGGTAATGATAGTTGTAGCGATCGTTGCCAGATAAACAGCAATTAAAGGAAATCCTCTTAACTGCCAACCCCAATGCAGATAACTCAGCCCTAGAATATTTACCAGAGGTAATTTGCCAGTATGTAAATTGGTAAAAATAGTCCGATTTTTGGAGAGTAAAACAGTTATAGCAGTCAGGGTAGGACAGGCGATCGCAACTACAATCCAATCCACAGGATTTTGCCACAATTTAAAGCTATCCATTGCCCAAAAATTCACTGGCACTAACAAAAGAGTGGCAATCAGCAATGTCTGAGCCGTCAATCTGAGGTTATTTTGCCTAGTCGCCCAAAAGCTTAATCCCCAAAAACTCAAAGTATAAGCAAATAAAACCCCGTATTGTCCAGCAGCGGGAAACCTCACCCATTGACTAGCAGCCAGTACCCCAGAAGATACGACTACCAGGAAAACTCCTAGAAAAAGTAGCCAACGGACACTCAGTTCTGCTCCCAAGGACTGCAACATTGTGCCGATGAAGTTGGGTTTAGCTGATTTTTGTTGTGGTTGTTTACCGCTACTAGATTGTAAAGCTGCTACGGGCAACTGCTGCACGGAGTCGGAAGTTGCAAATACTACCTTTGTTGTCGTTTCAGCCTGGGGTTGCAACACCACCGCACACACCAGAAACTCTCGGCATAACTGCCTGACTTGGGCATCAGATATTAGACCTAAACGCAGCCATATATCCAGTCCTTCTAATAACTGAGGATGGGAAGATGGCAGCCTGATTTCAATTTTTAGCGGGCGCTCAAGGGGCGATGACATAAGCGGCAGCAGTACAAGTATATACTTAAATTATTTGTTTAATTAAAGTATATTTTTGCTCTAACTGTGCCACTTATAGCGTTTACTAATCATACAAGGTACATCATAGTCCCCTCCTCGCTTGCGGGGAGGGGGTTGGGGGTGGGGTTCTTGTACCTCACTGAACTGAGAACCGCTATATCAGGCTAATTGATATTAATTTTTAACCCAATACAGTTTAGATAAACCCAAAACCCTGATGTAGAGACGCGATTTATCGCGTCTTTGCGATACCCCTAGATATGCTCGTGTACTTAGTTTAATTAGGTTTTGTTATTTTCCAGAGATATTGGTTTACCTGCTGTAACTTTGAGTGATAAACTTTTTCAATTCCAGCTTTTAAAAAGTCAGACGGCTCGAACAAGAACAAAAATATGTCACTAAAGCCATTAGTAATCTTTGGTAACTGATTTTTTCCGACAATTTGAAATTGCACTTTTGGGTCGATTAATTCACTAAGTACTTGTAGTGGCGGAATAATATTATCCTCATCACTAATTAAAAGCGGTTTCTTTCCTTGATTAATAATATTAGCAATTTGAGGATATTCTTGGTATTTATCAGGTACTTGGTTCCACCAAATCTGCGCTTGAGAGTGAACCACACAAGATACAACTTCACCCATAATTACCATAAACACTACAAGCGACCAAAACTTTTTTTGCCAAGCTTTAGTATAAATAGAAGTAATCTTAGTGGTAAATAGGTAAGCCACAGCTAACTGTATACCTAAAACTGAAGGAAGTGTATATCGACTAGTCGCGAATCGCTTTTGAAATACGAAATCTGTTATCAGTAAAGGAAGCCCTAAAGATCCAATCAAGGTTAAGACAAATAACCAAACTTCTTTAGAGGTTTTTCGACACACAAGATAAATTGAGTAGCTGATTAAAGCTAAAATAATTAAAATAAAAGGAATTAAGACAAACTTCAGTTTTCCAGGTTCATTAGGACTAATACCTAAATCAAGAAACGCACGACTAAAGATACCAGCCCACCTGAAAACTGACATAAATAATGTTTGTTTAGTATTCGCCCAAGTGACTGCTTCTGGTTGAGGATTAGTAATAATAATCCAAATCCAAGGTACAAAACTTATAAACCCCGCAAGCAATGATAGCAGGTAGTAAATCGATGTTTTACTCAATCGAAAGCGTTCGATTGTAACTACATAAATTCCCTGTGCAAAAGCAACCAAGGTAAAAAATAGATGAGTATAAAACCCTATTGATAATGTTGCTACATAAATGCACCAACTAACTTTGGTTTGAAGGCGCATAGCTCGCAGCAGTGCTACGCTCGACATTAAGATGGCTAATATCCCTAAACTGTACGATCGCGCTTCTTGTGCATACACGATATGAATCGGTGAAATGGCTACTAACCCAATGGCTATCCACCCAACTAGTGAAGACTCAAATAATTCTTGACATAGCCAATAAAGACAAGGAAAAGTAAGCAGACTAATAAATGCCGAAAAACTTCTGATCGCTGCTATAGAATTGCCAAAGCACTCCACCCAAAACCGGGTCATCAAGATATATAGTGGCAATATCTGCGAGTCTTCTAAAATAAGCCCTTTAATTGTATCAATTACATTTTTTTCAGGATTAGTATGCTGGTATTTATGTAAATCTTCTATGCCAATCAAACGACCATTACTTAATTGCGTTTTCATTTCCGACAGCTGATAGCCAGATATGCGTAATGATGACAAAACTTCATCACCCCAATAAATTTTTTTGTCAATATTGACGAAACGAAAAAATACACCTATTACTAATAAGATGATGATTAAAAAACGTAACCAATATTTAGAAATAGTCCATTTTTGTGATAATTGCTTTTTCATGTAGTTTTCAATCTCCTCAAAGCCTTAATTAACCTTGATAAAAAGGCAACTCATAGTTTGTTATTAGCAACAGGCTAATAACAAAATCAAATTAGTATCTTGCAATAGGAGAGTGGACTAAAATTAGGATTTATTTATATAGTTTACAAATTAAAAAGTAAATACAAGGTATTGTTTTATTTTTAACAAGTATTAATTGATTTTGCAGCTTTTGGCAAAATTATACTTATAGTTCTAGTAAATATAATTGTTTCTTTGTCATCCTACAGTATAAATTAATCAATCAATAAAATACTGGAGTTACAAATAAAAAGATTTTATAAAGTTTAGATGAAAATATTATTATAAATACGTCTGTGAGTAGCAAAGAATACAGAGACGCTATTGTGCAATCGTTGTAAGTTCCAAAAAGACTCCTTTTTGACAGAAGCGTAAGAGTTGTACCACCTACTCTTACCTACCAATATGGTTGCTTGCCCGACAGTATTCGGTATCCGTAGCTTGCTTGTCACCTCATCTGTGTTGCGAATTTTAACTTGACCTTGCCTGGACTAAATCGACCGTTGTTCCAGCAGTCTAAAATATGGTTAGTAAATACTACGGTAAATTGATCGATTTATAGTATAATGTTTGAAATTGCGATCGCTTGGTATGTAGCCATTAAGCGCAAGCAACATATCTAAAGTAAACGGACGAGTGCGAACACCGTACCGCCCTATCAATCAAACTATGGAGAATTGACATGAGCAATAAACACATTGAGGTCAAACAAGTAGCAGGTTTCATCGGTGCTGAAATCAGCGGCATAGACCTATCGCGTCCTTTGCACGATGATGCGGTCAAAGAAATTCGTCAAGCACTATTGAAGTGGAAAGTCGTGTTCTTTCGCGGTCAAAACATCGATCATGCGGCACAGATTGCGTTCACGGCTCGTTTCGGCGAAGTGACTTACGCACATCCCCACGAAGATGAGCCGATTGAAGGTTTCTCAGAAATCCTACCCATTGACCGCAGCCGTTACGAGCGGCGCAATGGTCTACGCCGTTCCAGCTACGAGAGCCGTTGGCACACCGATGTCACAGCAGTTGTCAACCCACCTGCGGCGTCAATTTTGCGTGCGGTTAATGTCCCTAGCTTCGGTGGTGACACACAATGGACAAATCTAGTCGCAGCCTATGAAGGTCTATCAGCACCCCTACGGACATTGGCAGACACATTAAAAGCCGAACATCGCTTCAATGCGCGTTTGACTTTCCCCAGCAACAGCAAGATTGCCCAGCGCATCGCAGCCAATCCCCTGGTTTCAATCCACCCAGTAGTAAGGGTTCATCCTGAGACTGGTGAACGCGCATTGTACGTCAACCCTGGCTTCACCTCGCACATTCTTGACGTATCACGACAAGAGAGCGACTTACTGCTTGAGTTGTTCTTCAACCAGATTACCAAGCCAGCCTACACCACCCGCTTCCGCTGGAATAACGGCGACATTGCGTTCTGGGACAACCGCGCCACCTCCCATTTGGCCCCTCAAGACTTGGATCATCTGGAAGTCGAGCGCGTCCTCTATCGCACCACCATCACGGGCGATGTTCCAGTTGGGCCCGATGGTTTCCGATCGCAAGTGGTTGAAGGTGAGGTGTTCAATAGTGAACTACCAACCGTATTGAAGAACAAAACTGAGAAGCAAGAAGCAGTATCAGCGCTTTCATAAGCTACAGAGTGGTAAACAAGGGCTGCGCTGTTCGTAGCCCAGTTTACCTACTAAAGTATTTAGCAAAATATAAATTTACAGCGGATTTCAAGTTAGTGAAGTATACAAGCTAAGTCTCAAAGCCAGGCATAAAGCCTGTTTTAACGTGAATTCGACAGACCTCACCCATCCCCCCACACCTCCCACACCCCTTGGATTTTTCACTTGTGAGAAATCCAGGCTATTCTCTGGCAATAACTATATCGTTGGACTTAATAACGGCATAAGCCTCTTTCCCCTCAGATAAATCCAACTCTTCTACCGATACTCTGGTGATAATTGAAGTTAACTCAACTTTGTGAACAATCTCCAGCGTTACTTCACTATTAACGGCTCCAGTAACAACTCGCTTAACAACACCCTTGAGAATATTGCGAGAGCTAACTTTGAGTGGTTTCTTTTGAAGACTAATTTCTATCTCAGGCATTTGAGTGTAGATATCTTCCTCTTCTGTGTTTATGGATGGTAGCAAGTTTGATGGTGAAGAGTGTTGATTAAGACCACGTACTAGTTCCCGGAGAATCTCGGTTTTAGTTCGCTGAGACTGGCCACAAAACTCTTCCAAAATCTTTCGCTCCTCTTCTGAGGTTTGGAATGTGACCCACCCTTGTTCTTTTCTAGGCATATTTTTTACCGCTTTAGTTGGTTAAATGTTGGTATTTTTGGTACTATTTTACCTAGCATCAATTTTATGGAAGAAACCTTTCAAACGCCTTTTATATGAAAAGAAGACAAATTTTTGGCTTCCTGGGTATAGCGATCGCTGGCTTGCTGCTAGCAATTGGTTTACCGTTGTTTAGTCCTTCTCCTGTAATAGCACAGTCGAACACCAGCATACTTGTATCCGCAGCCGCCAGCTTAAAAGAGGCACTGGAAGAAATTAAGCCTTTGTACCAACAAAGTAAATCAAATATCAATATTAGTTATAACTTTGGGGCTTCTGGTGCCTTGCAGCAACAGATTGAGCAAGGTGCGCCAGCGGATATCTTTATTTCTGCTGGCAAAAAGCAAGTGGATGCCTTGGAACAAAAAGGACTGTTGCTATCAGGTAGCCGTACTAACCTAGCAAATAACCGTCTAGTCTTGATTGTGCCTCAGGATGTTGTTGGCATCTATAGCTTCTACAATTTAACAGATAGTAAGATTAAAAAAATTGCGATCGGTGAACCCAGAAGCGTACCCGCCGGTCAATATGGTGAGCAAGTCTTGAAGAAATTGAAACTTTACGATCGCCTCAAGTCGAAATTTGTCTTTGCTAACAATGTGCGTCAAGTTTTAGCAGCAGTAGAAAGTGGTAACGCCGAAGCGGGTTTAGTTTATGCCACTGATGCCAAAATTTCCAACAAGGTAAAAGTCGTAGTTGCTGCTGATGATAAATTTCACTCACCGATTGTCTATCCGGTAGCAATAATTAAAAGCAGTAAAAATCCTTCTGCTGCCAAAGAATTTGTCCAGTTTCTATCTGGCGGTGAAGTCAAAACTGTACTCAAAAAATATGGTTTTATTGTGCCCGAAGGAAATAAAAAATAATCACTCTATTTCTTTAGCGATCGCTCTTACAAATTTTAAGAAAGATCCAAGTAATGAATAGCCTTTAAGTAAGGGGGAGAATTTAGATGTATGCAAGTTCTTCCAGTAGCTAATTTTGAATTAACCGCTTGATTATTGTTAGCCTAAGCCAAGGAGACAAATCCCTAACTTAGGCTAATCATTTAAGAAGCTGTGGACTGTAATTTTTCGAGTCGTGCCAGCACTTCTGAACTGTGAATAGTTGGGTTGACTTTGACAAAAGTCTCGCGCAAGAAGCCTTGAGGATCGATGATGAAACTGTGGCGCATAGATAAAAAGCCGAGCCACGAACCGTAAGCTTTGCTTACTGAACCATCAGTGTCAGCCAACAGGGGGAATTTTAGTCCCTCTGAATCGCAAAATTTGGCGTGAGAATCAATGTCATCGGCACTAACGCCAATAATCTGAGCGTTTTTTTCAAGGTATTGGGGTAAGTCTTGCTGAAAACGACGAGCCTCTATAGTACAACCAGACGTGAAGTCTTTAGGATAAAAGTACAGGACTAGCCATTTACCGCGCAAGTCAGAGAGGGAAATTTTGCCATCACCTGTATTGGTTGGCAAAGTAAACTCAGGTGCGGGTTGATTAATTGCCGGAAGTTTACCACCCATAGCATTAGCAGCAGGGGTAAAATTCAGCCAGCTGATGATAGAAATACAGCTGGCAAATAATATGCTTAAAAAAGTGCGGCGGGAAATCATGGTGTAAACCAGAATCACAACTTTACACAAGTTTACAATTCTTGGTTGCGAGAAATCTTATTCTAAGTTAGATTCGGCAGGGGTATCTGTGCTTTCGATGTATTGACTATCTAGGAGAAAAGCCCCCCTAGCAAAGCGAATACCCCAATATCCACCGGGTCTGCGGTCAATGACTATACCTTCTTCACCAATGTGAATGACATTGGGAGGGCGCAACATGGGCATAGGTTCAGCAGTTTTGACGTAGGCTGGTAGCGCCACAACACGGACTTTACTACCAATTGCGAATTCATTGGACATCTTAATTAAGCTAGGAGTTTTGATTAACTCATAACTCAAAACTAGCTTGAAAGTCTACTAAATTGAACTCAGCACTCAGCACTCAGAACTCAGCACTCAAAATATGGGAAAGGGAAAGGGGATAAAGTTTTTCCCCTTTCCGCATCTTCTGCAAGAAGTCTGTTAATTTTTAACTATAGAAAACAATGCCTGGACATCAGTCAAGGGTAAGTGCCAAAGTAACTCTGGTTGCCAAGTATCTGGGTCAAAGTGAGAGTGACAACCGCGTTGGTATGCTTGCCAAAGTCTGTTCCAGGTGAATTGTTGTCGAGAATTTAAGTTTTTATGGATGACTCGCAACAGTCCTAGTCCCAGCATCAAGTTAGTTATGCTAAATTTTGTTCCTAATAAAAATGCCTGTACTTCTGCTTCACCAATGAAGTCTGTGCCATAGCCTGTGAGAACGTGAACCCCGTCATGGAGTTGTTTACGGCGGCTACCTGTAGTAAAGGGTTTTAAATTGTGTTCATTGAGGAAGTCTGCCCAAGTTCTGCCAAAAGTGCCAGTAGGGAGGAAACGCAATTTCTCTATTTCCACAATTTGGGGAACATCTCGCCCCTGTACTTGGGCGATGCGATCGAGTACATCTAAAACGTGTTGCAGACGAGGAGCGGGATTTGGTGAAGCCGCAAAGGGTTGCATCATAATCTATCTATTTTGGGATTGAGATGGGCGAGTATTGCCCACCCCAGAATTATTATTTTTTGAAAGATGATTATTGAGGATTGCCTTGTTGACGGCGTGATGGAGCATTTTGACGAAATTGCTCCATTTTTTGACGCTGTTCCGGGGTTAAGACTGCTTGAATCTGTTGTTTTTCAGACTCGCGGATTTGTCGCATTTGGTTTTTTTGTATTTCAGTCAGATTTAAGTCACCAAAACCACCCTTTCCTCGACGTTGGCCGGGTTGGCGTTGACCTTGACCTGTTTGCCCCTGAGCCTTACGCGCTTGCCACTCAGCCCGACGTGCTTGTTTCGCTGCCTCTAATTTTGCTTTTTGTTCTGGGGTCAAAACTGCTTCAAATTTGGCGCGGCTATCGCGGCGAATCGTCTGAATTTGGGTTTTTTGGGCATCTGTTAGACCCAACTCTTTCCAAGGGCCTCTTTCTTTTTGTGGAGTTTGTGCAAGTAACAGGGGTGAAGGAGAAGCTGTTTGAGCGTGAACAGCAAAGGAGGTTGCAGTTAAAGTGAGAGCGATAGCGGAAGCAACTAGCGATAATGCTTTGAGTTTCATTACTTGTGTGGTGGGTTTTTCCTGGTTGGATGCCACCATCATAAGAACTTATCTTCAACAGTTACATGAGGAGAAAGTCATGGTTATACCCATGACTAAAGTCATGATTGACAATAGATAGTTAAGAGTTAGAAGTTAGGAGTTAGGAGTTAGGAGTTAGGAGTTATAAATCTTGAAAATTTTGATTATGATGATTTTATAAGTCATTGTTTAGATTATTAACTAGCGATTCTGTTGTTTGAATTTACTTTTGATTTCTCCTTCAGCGAAAATTGTAAGCGGCGGAAGCCACTGCTCAAATCTTCGGAATTATTAACTTCTAATTCCTAACTCATAACTCATAACTCATAACTTATAACTGGAGCAACGCGACTCATGAGTCGTCCAATTGAAATTAAGAAACATCCTTTTCCGTCTCTGCTTTATCTGGAGTGGACATTACTGGCGATCACCGCATTGACAGCTGTTATACCACCTCCGTTACGGCGTTTCCGTCCCAAGCCTCCAGAACTATCAATTTGTGGTGCATTTCCAGACTTGTCAGTTTGTAGTATATTGCCAGATTTGTCAATTTATAGTCTGATTATTTTTGCGTTAATGGGCTTAAGATTACCCAGAAAAAATCAGACAACTAAGATAATATATACAGCTATTGAAATTTTATTAATTTTAATAGTTGGACTTTTTGGGGAAAGATTTGCTCGGCTTTTCCCTTTTCTCTATATAATTTTAGTGACTCGCAGTTGCCTAATTTTTCAGTTAAATGGGCGCTTATTCATTACAGCTTTGTCATTTGCCTTATTTTTAGTTACTACACAACTAAAATATCAGTTATTCAATTTTCAAGCATCGCCGCAGGCACAAGAGCGATATCGATTTTTGATTTTGAATTCGTCGCTAGTATTTGGCTTAAGTTTGGTTTTTGTGTTGTTGATGATGAATGCAGTTTTGTCTGAACGGCAAAGTCGAGAAAAGCTAGCTCTTGCTAACGACAAACTCCGTCAATATGCTATGCAAATTGAAAATCAAGCTACCTTAGAAGAACGTAACCGCATTGCTCGTGAAATTCATGATTCATTAGGACACTCTCTGACTGCTTTAAATCTGCAATTAGAAACTGCTTTAAAACTATGGCAATCTAACCCAGGTAAGGCTGAAACATTTCTCGCAACTGCAAAGGAATTGGGTTCAAAGGCGCTAAAAGATGTCCGTCAATCCGTTTCTACTATGCGTTCTAATCCTTTACAAGAACAATCTTTAGAAGATGCGATCGCTAGTCTTTCAGAAAATTTTCATCGCTTTAATGGGATATTACCAATATATCAAATCAACCTGGAATATTCTCTATCACCTGAAATCAATACTGCTATTTACCGGATTACTCAAGAATCTTTAACTAATATATCTAAATATGCGGATGCAACAGAGGTAAAATTGGAACTCACTACGACTAAAGGCAATTTGCGATTGATAATTCAGGATAATGGTAAAGGTTTTGATGTCGGGCAAAATACTACTGGTTTTGGACTTCATAGTATGCGCGATCGCACTTTAGCACTTGGGGGTAAGTTTAATATTAATAGCGCTCTTGGCTCTGGTTGCAAAATTACAGTTAATATTCCCTTAACATGGTTAACATAATGATTAAAGTATTGCTGGTAGATGACCAAAGTTTAATCCGTCAAGGATTAAGAGCATTATTAGAATTAGAACCAGATTTAGAAATAGTTGGAGAAGCAGAAAACGGCGAACAAGCAATTAATTTTGTTGCAGAATTTCAGCCAGATGTAATATTGCTCGATATCAGAATGCCGATTATGGATGGAGTTGCAGCCACAAAGGAGATTCAAAAACGTTTTGCCAAAACTAAAATTTTAGTCCTAACGACTTTTGATGATGATGAATATGTGTCAGCAGCTTTAAAGAATGGGGCTATGGGTTATTTATTGAAAGATACACCATCAGAAGAATTAGCTGTTGCTATTCGTGCCGTTCATAAAGGATATACTCACTTGGGCCCAGGTATAGTTAAAAAGCTGTTGACTCAATTTTCTCATGTTGCACCAACTCATTCACCGTCTTTACCATCTAGTTTAGCTGAACTTACTCCTAGAGAAAAAGAGGTTTTGCGCTTAATTGCTACAGGCGCTAGTAACCGAGAAATTGCTCACGGACTCTACATTTCTGAGGGGACAGTAAAAAATCATGTTACGAATATTTTAAACAGGTTGAATTTGCGCGATCGCACTCAAGCTGCAATTTGGGCAAATACATATTTATCCTATTTGAATGAGCCAAGTTAAATAATTCGTAATTCGTAATTCGTAATTCGTAATTTGTAATTTTAAGCTCTATAGCAATTCTATTTTAGTTTTGAGAATTGTAAACCGCAGATTCCCGACTTTAAATAAGTCAGGAATCTGAATTCAGTTTATTTAAATAACTCCAAGCATTCATTTTTTAAAACGCCTTTTGTGACTTTTATTTTCCTAAATGACTTATCGATTACCTCTTCGCAAGATATATTAATTTGTGATTGATTTACTGAAATTAAATCTTGAATTGAAGCACCATATACAATCTCTGATAAACCACTCCAAACACAAGCAGTTGCACACATCGGACAAGGTTCGCCAGTTGTATATATGCTATAACCTTCTAAAGAGGGGTTTTTCAGTTTAGCTGTTAAACTACGAATAGCATTGATTTCTGCATGGGCTGATGGATCGTTGTCTCTCCTCACAGTATTATGAGCTACGGCAACGACTTCGTTATCTTTAACAATCACTGCACCGTAGGGTGCATCACCTTCTTTTGCTTCTGCCAATGCTAAACGCATAAAAGATTCTGGGTTCATATAAGCTGAGGTTAACATAAGGATAATGGTTAATAATATCGTATTTCTAATGTTATAACTGGGAATTAAGATGTATTAATGGTCGAATATGTTACTGAGCAGACAAGAAACAGAATTTTACTTAGAAGACCTAGAAACACCAATAGGTAAAGCGATTAATTTAACCCTTGCCTCTTTGGTGCTAATATCATCAGGAATTTTTGTGGCAGAAACATATAATATTCCTGATGATATGCGGTTTCAGTTAAATGTCGCTGATACTGCGATCGTCATCATCTTCGCTGTGGAATATTTACTCCGCCTGTGGAGTGCGGAAAACAAAATTAAGTATATTTTTAGCTTTTATTCGATTATTGACTTAATGGCGATTCTGCCATTTTTTCTAGGTATGGTGGATATTAGCTTTATCCGCCTATTACGATGGTTTCGGATTTTACGATTAATTAGATTTATAGATAGAAAGTTTTTATTCGCTAGTATCAGCAGTGAAGATGGGATGATTTTCGCGCGAATATTATTTACATTGTTTGCAATTGTTTTTATTTATTCTGGCTTAATTTATCAAGTCGAGCATCCAGTTAATCCTGAAAATTACGGTACATTTTTGGATGCATTCTACTTCTCTGTTGTCACAATGACAACTGTAGGATTTGGTGATGTTATTCCAATTTCGGAATTAGGACGCTTGTTAACAGTATTGATGATTTTTACCGGAATCGCACTGATTCCTTGGCAAGTAGGAGATTTAATTAAGCGAGTGGTGAAAACTGCTAATCAGGTAGAAATAGTTTGTTCAGGTTGTGGTTTAGCTTTCCATGATGTAAATGCTGGGTTTTGTCAGAGGTGCGGGACTAAGTTACCTAGTCGTAGGATTGATTAAACATCTGGTGAAATTAAATATGTTGAGTGAGGTACAAGAACCCCACCCCCAACCCCCTCCCCGCAAGCGAGGAGGGGGCTAAAATGTACCTCATGTGATTAGGAAACGCTATATCATCCTTGGAGAGATGTAGCACTGCTACGTCTCTCCATTCTTTTTAACTCCTATAGGATATCTTCCTTGATGTTCAGTTTAGGGTTTAGGGTGTCGTCTGCGGTGGATTGGTGGAATTAGGAAATGGAAGAGTTGGTACAATTACAGGTACAGGTTTTGCTTTTTCGCCTTGCAGTTGAATTTGGGCTTGATTGCGGGCGTCTATTGCTTGTTGATAATTAGGCTTGTATTTTATTGCTCGATCGTAAGAAGCGATCGCATCTTGATATCGTTTTAAATTTAATAGAGCATTGCCTCTACTATACCAGCTTTCAGAATGGTCTACTTTATAACGAACTGCCTTATTATAAGACGCGATCGCATCTTCGTATTTCTGCAATATATATTGTGAATTCCCTAAATTATACCAGAGTTGATAGTTATTTTGCTTAAGCGTTGCTGCTTTATTATAAGCTTTTATTGCTTCTTCATAGCGTTTATTTTGATGCAGCGACCATCCCAAATTATACCATGCTTGATAGCTTCTCGGACTATATTTAATTACTTGATTAAAAGATTCAATCGCTTCTGGATAACGTTGTAAATTCAGCAAGATATTACCTCTAGACATCCAAGCTTGGTAATAATCTGGCTGATATTGCACCGATTTATCATAAGCTGCAAACGCATCTTGATAGCGTTTTAAATTGACTAGTGAATTCCCCAAATTATACCAAGCTTGTTCGTAGTCTGGTTTTAAATCGACGACTTTTTGATAGGCTGCGATCGCTTCTTCATATTGCCTAGAATTCTGCAAAGCTAATCCTTTTTTATACCAAGCTTCATAATTATCTGGTTTGAGTTCAATTGCCTTTTCATAAGATTTAATTGCTTGGTCATATTGGTTTAAATTACTGAAAGCTTCACCCTTAGCATTCCAGACTTCTGAGTTGTCATTCTTTAATTCTAAGGCTTTATCAAAAGAGGCGATCGCTTCTTGATATCGCTGTAAATTTCCCAATACAGTACCACGTCCAATCCAAGCATCTAAATAATCTGGCTGAATTTGAATTGCTTTATCATACGCCACTAATGCGTCTTTGTATTTTCGTAATTTATTTAGTGTTTTGCCTTGACCATTCCAACCTTTAGCATAATCTGGTCTAAGATTAACGGCTTTTTCATATACTTCGAGCGCGTCTTGATAACGTTGCAAATCAAAAAACGTATTTCCTTGTTTAGATAATTCTATAGCGTTATTTGAATTAATGTAACTCCAAATAAATATTGATGCTACTCCGCCAATAGCAAAGAAAAATATTGTTAGTAAAATTTTACCTAAAATACCTTTTTTTGGTTCAGGTTTGTTGATATTTTTGGGTGGAGAAGGAGGAGTTAACGCTATTGTCTGAACAGGTGGTTGTCTTAACTCTTTCAGCGCTTGTAATGCCACCGTTGCCGAAGGATAGCGTTGCCGAAAATCGTAGCAGACCATTCTATCTAAGAATTGAGCAAATTCTGGTGTTACTGTAGCCTTATCGTGCCAGATAATTTCATTAGTATCAGCATCTTTTACTATTTCCTCTGGTGATAATCCAGTGAGAGCTTGAATAGCAATTATTCCCGCAGCATAGATATCACTGCTTAATTTTGGCGTACCATGAGCTTGTTCGCCAGGAATATATCCAGGTGTACCTATAGCTACTGTTGCTAAAGTTTGACCTTGAGGAGTAATAACTTGAGTAGCAATTTGTTTAACTGCACCAAAATCAATTAAAATTAATTTGCCATCTGGTTGGCGTCTGAGGATATTGTGGGGATTGACATCACGATGAATTACATTCTGTTGATGGACAAATTCTAAGATTGCCAAAAGTTCTTGTAAAAGTGAAATGACTTCCTCTTGACTGAGGATTTTACCTGATGTTAATTCTTGGCTCAGGTTATGACCTTCGATCAATTCCTGTACAAGATAGAATTCGGCATTTTCCTCAAAGTAAGCTAAAAGTTGAGGAATGCGATCGTGAGTTCCTAATTTATACAGAACTTGTGCTTCCGTATCAAATAAACGTCTAGCTGTTTCCAAAGTTACCGGATCGCTTGCCTGGGGTTTGAGTTTCTTAACAACACATAGAGGTGAACCAGGTAATTGGGTATCACAAGCCACAAAAGTTTCACCAAAACCCCCACCTCCCAAGTTACTAATAATTTGGTATCTTCCTACAAGTGTGTTTCCTAGCATCTTGTTTGCCTAGTTAAGTGCGATGCGATCTGATTTCAATCTTGCCACACGTTAAGGAGGACTGACGGAGTGGGGGAGTGGGGAGCAGAGGGGCAGAGGGGCAGAGGGGCAGAGGAGCAGAGGAGCAGAGGAGTAGATAAGAATATTTTGTGTGTCTTAATTACGAATTACGAATTACGAATTACGAATTACGAATTAATATGATTCCTATTAGTGATAATATTCGGTGTCGAAACAAACCAATTATAAATTACTGGTTGATTGGCATTAACCTGGCTGTATTTTTATGGGAACTTCAACTAGAGTTTAGCGGTCAACTAGGCTATTTTGTAAATACTTGGGGTATGATTCCAGCGCAGATTAGTGGAGCAGTTACCAATGCTCTCTTTTTCAACTCTGCTGCTTGGATAGTTGTCATTTGGCGGGTATTTACCCTATTTTTTGGCATATTTCTGCACGGCAGTTTTAGTCAAATATTAGGAAATTTACTATTTTTGTGGGTTTTTGGAAAAACTGTAGAAAATCTTCTAGGACACGGACGCTATCTAGGATTTTATCTGGCTGCTGGCGTGATGACAGGGCTAATACAAATTCTGGCTGAACCGAGTTTGACAGTTCCATTGATTGGGAGCAATGGTGCGATCGCAGCTATTTTAGGAGCTTATGTTATAAAGTTTCCTAAAGCTAAAATTGATACTGTTTTGCCGCTAATAATCTTGTATATCCCTATCCAAATACCAGCCTTTTTCTATATATTTTGGTGGTTTGTACAACAATTATTTTATGGTATCGGTAGTTTAAATATTCCTCCTGTTGGCGTAAATCAATCGGGTGTTGTCTTCTTAGGGCAGGTTGTGGGATTATTATCTGGTGCAGCTTTCGTTCGATTGAAGAGATAACCTTTTTTATTTAACTATCTAGCTATTTTTTAGGGTGGGCACTATTAACTAACTGATGTCATAAAGCTCAATTTTGATATTAGTGGCAGTGCTTACCCTACATTTATCGAAACTCATATATACCTTTTGGCTGAAATTACTCAACTGTTTTTGCTTAAACATAAAGTAGATATTAAAAAAGTCAAATGATTAGTGTTATTGTTACTTAATTTTTATGTAACCTTTGATAGATTACATTTGATAGTTGAAAAAATCATAGATCAAAGTAGAGGACATCTACTCTTCAATTCGATATTGTGAAATATTAACGGTGTACAATATGCAAAAGCAAAATGTTAATAAAATTAACTTTCAACTCACTGATAAATTAGCAGTTTTACAGCAGCGGGTAGCTGAGTTAGAGCAATCAGAGAGATTTTATCAGCAAAGGCAAGCAGCACTTGAGGAAAAATTAACAGAACTAAAAAGAAAGCTGCCAGTAGAAGCAGAAAATTCTCATATTAAAGTTAAGGAAACATCTGTACATCTCATGCCAACAGAGGTAGCAGTAGTTTTAGAGCAACTCCAACAAGAAAGTGCGGCGCGTCAGCAGTTAGAAGCACTTCTCAGGGAGAGTGAAGAACGGCTGAGGCTAACTCTAGATGTATCTCAGATGGGTTTATGGGACTGGAATATTGTTACCAATCAAGTCATCTGGTCAGAAAATTATGAACTGCTTTTTGGTCTACTTCCAAGTAGTTTTGATAGCCCTTATGAGACGTTTAAGAAGTTCGTTCATCCTGAAGATAGCCAATCTGTAATGCAAGCGATCGCTCACGCTTTGGCACAAAAGACTGACTACCATGATGAATTTCGTATAGTTCGCTCAGACCAAAGTACACATTGGATTTCTGCCAACGGAAAATTTATCTATAACGCTCAAGGGCAAGCGGTGCGAATGATCGGCGTTTGTATGGAAACTACTGTGTGTAAGCAGGCAGTAGAAAGTACTCGCGAACTCACGACACAAGTCCAAGAACAGGCAAATATTTTAAATGCCATTCTCACCGCCTCAGTCGATCATATTTATATTTTTAATCACCAAGGTTGTTATCAGTATGTCAGCCGTGATGGAGCAACTATACTAGGTTTAAATCCCCAAGATATTATCGGCAAAACTTTGCCAGAACTGGATTTACCCCCAGACCTAATCACGCAGGTAGATAATCAACGACAAGCTGTGATGAACACTGGGCAGCCACTCAAAGATGAGTGTAGATATGTTACTCGTGATGGCGTACATTATTATGAATATATTCTCACACCATTACGAAATGTTGACCAAACTATTGAAGGCGTAATCGTTGTTTCTCGCGATATTACCGAACACAAACGGGCAGAAAAATCATTACGCGAAAGTGAAGCACGATTTCGGCGTTTGTTTGAATCTAACTTGATTGGGGTCGCTTTTTGGAATGTGCATGGCTTGGTGATTGATGCCAATGATGCCTTTCTGCAACTAGCTGGTTACACTCGTGATGAGTTTGCTACTTTAGGCAGAATTAATTGGAAAGAACTTACTCCTGTTGAGTATCAAGATTTAGACGATCGCGCCATTTTGGAGGTGCAAACCACTGGAGTTTCCAAAATTTATGAGAAAGAATATATCCACCGCAACGGCAAGCGAGTACCGATTGTTTTAGGGGTAGCTTTGCTGAATGATTCTCAAGAACATGGTGTTGCTTTTGTACTGGATATTACCGAGCGCAAATTGGCTGAACAAGAATGCGATCGCCTACTTGAGTGCGAAAAGGCAGCACGCCAACAAGCAGAAATCGCCAACAAAATTAAAGATGAATTTCTGGCGGTTCTCTCCCATGAACTGCGAACCCCACTCAACTCAATTCTGGGATGGTCAAAAATGCTGCGGACTCGCAAGTTTGATGAAAAAACTACTAACCACGCCTTAGAAACCATTGAACGCAATGCGAAGTTACAAACCCAGCTAATTGAAGATTTGTTGGATGTGTCGCGCATCCTCCAAGGAAAATTAAACTTGAATATCTGTCCAGTTAGCTTGGTAATGGTAGTTGAAGCAGCGCTAGAAACGGTAAAACTAGCAGCACAAGCCAAGTCAATTCAAATTCAGACCGTATTTGACACCAATTTGGGACAAGTGATGGGCGACCCAAATCGGCTGGAACAAGTTGTGTGGAACTTGCTTTCTAATGCGGTAAAATTTACACCAACAGGCGGACGGGTAGAAATTCGACTCATGGAAGCTGGTAATCAGGTTCAAATTCAGGTCAGCGATACAGGTAAGGGAATTAGCCTAGACTTTTTGCCTTATGTGTTCGATTACTTTCGCCAAGCTGATGGCACAACGACACGGACGTTTGGTGGACTAGGTTTAGGACTTGCGATCGTGCGTAAGGTTGTAGAAATGCATGGGGGAAATGTTCAAGCCGAAAGTCTTGGAGAAGGACTGGGTGCAACCTTCAGTGTCGAATTACCGCTTTTGGTTAGAAGCGAACAGGTTTGGGGTGAAGAGAATCAGTCTTCATATTCTGAGCCGGAATCCTCGCTGCTGGCAGACACTCAAGTTTTGGTAGTGGACGATGAACCAGATATCCGCGATTTAATTACCTTTATTTTGCAAGACTACGGCGTGCAAGTAACTGCCGTATCATCAGCACAAGAAGCATTACAAGCACTATCTGAGTCGATACCAGATGTTTTAATTAGCGATATTGGAATGCCCAAAACAGACGGTTATATGCTGATGCGCGAAGTGCGATCGCGATCGCCCCAACAAGGAGGAAACATACCAGCGATCGCTTTGACAGCCTATGCAGGGGAAATGAATCAGCAGCAAGCAATAGCCGCAGGATTTCAAATGCATATTTCCAAACCAGTAGATCCAGATGTATTGGTGAAAGCGATCGCCGATTTGATTCAGCCAAAATGATATAAATTAGTAATTCTCTTCGTCTTTTGAACAGTTGGCGAGCGCACTTCTGGAAAAACTTTGCGCTCTACTGATTTACCGTTATTTCATTGCCGAATCGTAAGAAATGCGATCGATGAAAACATTCCCAAAAAAGATTATTAATGGGCAAGTGTAAGGGGCGAAGGGTTGATTTTGCACTGCGAAATTTTTATTTTACACAATAGACCTCTTGCAAAAGTCCCTAATACCCCACCCCCAACCCCTCTAGGGTGTATACACAAGTCTGAAATAGCTGAAAAACCCAAGGTTTTACCCTACCCTAACCCTCCCCGATGCATTGGGGAGGGAAATAAATTTCTTGTTTCCCCCTTTAGAAGGGGGGATTAAGGGGGGTAATTTGACTTGTGTATACACCGTAGCCCCTTACCAAGGGGAGGGGAGCGTTTGCTTTACTCAAATGCGGGGTGGGGTTCTTTATTTTTGATTTATGCAAGAGGTCTAATATCATTTTTGGAGAAGTTAGTAAATCAATAAAGCGTACTCTGCAAAATTAGTTTCTAACGTGTCCCAATTTATAATCTTGGCGGCCACCCTAATAGGCGATTTTTTACGGATGAGGGAGCAAGCGTTACTGAGTGACACCTTTCGCAATCTTGCAAAAAATAGTATGCTCAATTTGTATCAAAAGCTCACACATTAACGTATTTTTTCAGAGCGAATGTAAATATGACCCAAACCTTCAGACAAGGGTATGCTGTTATTGTCGGAGTAGGTTACGATTTGCCTGTCACAATTGATGATGCTACTGCCGTTGCGAATCTACTACGCGATTCATCTCGTTGTGCCTATCCTACTGAGCAAGTACGTTTGCTAACTGGTGAAGAAGCAACTGCTACAAATATCTTATCTGCTTTAAGTTGGCTGGCTGATGTAACTGGAAAAGATGATACAGTTATCGTTTACTTTTCCGGTCACGGAATGGAAACACCAGATTATTATTTAATACCTTACGGATACAATCTGGAAAATTTGCAGGATACAGCGATTCCTGGGTCAATATTCACCGAACGTTTGCAAGCTATTCAGGCAAAGAAATTACTGGTACTCCTTGATTGCTGCCATGCTGGTGGACAAGCTGAAGCAAAGGGAGCAATCAAATCACCTTTACCACCATCAGCGATCGCGCAGTTAGGAAGTAGCAGTGGTCGAGTTATACTAGCTTCGTCACGCAAAGATGAAGTTTCTTGGACAGGCGATCCCTATAGTGAGTATACAGCAGCTTTGTTAGAAGGGCTAGCTGGCTATGGAGCATTTGAGCAAGACGGTTACTCGCGTGTATTGGATTTGGCAATGTGGGTAGGACGCAAAGTTCCAGAACGGACAAATGACAAACAACACCCCATTATTAAAGTTAGCATTTTAGAAGATAATTTTGCTTTAGCTTGGTATGCTGGGGGTGAAAAAAGACCTTATGCGTTACCAAATTGGACAGCTAATATTCCATCAATTACACCAGGGTTGGATACCGCTCAAGTGGTTACTTGGAAACGAATGTTAACTAATTATCGTCAAAATCTACAACTGATCGATGAGCGGATGAGTGAGTATATTGATTTCACTACTATTCCACTACAACTAGTGAAGAATCTACGCTCTACAGAAAGCAAGATTGCAGAGTTGGAACAAAAACTAGGAATGAGACTTTAAACATAATGCTAAAGTAATGACTCAAGAACAAATAAAATCTATTGAGAAACAGATAGCCGAAATTGAAGGTAATTTGCGTTTAATTAATGAAAATGAATCCGAATATCCAGAAAAAGAAAAAATTCCATTAAGTTTAACAAAAAATAAACGCCAATTTGAAAAAGACTTGCAAAAGCTACGTGACGATCTTGCACGGCTTATAACTGTTGCGCCTAGTTCAGTAGCCTTACCTAAGCATCTTTATGTACTAACTGATTACCTTAATCGGAGCGGACAAGAGTCCGCGCTTAGTGGTGCAATAAATAATCTTGATCAAAGAATAAATCAGCCACTACTTTGTATTTTTCATGGTGATGAATATCAATGTCACGATGAATTTTATACACGTTTAAAAGTAACTTTTCTTCCTGAATTGCTTGATATTCAGGATTCTGAAAAAACCAGCATTAAATGGTATTATCCAAGCTTTCCTATAAATTTTAAAGATAGAGATAATTTTGATTATATGCTTCAACAAGATATAGCTAAAAAGATAAATCAAGCTCGTCGAAATGTATCCAATAAAATAATCAATGATTGTTTAGCTAAATATCCCGGGCCAGTCATATTATATATACATCTTTTAGCTGATGATTTACCGAAATCTAGTTTTAAATCCACTCTTGAGAGTTTTATAGACTTTTGGGATAAATGGCCTTCTCTTGCTGAAAAACAGCAATTAATCGTGTTTTTATCTATTAAATATTATCAGAGAAAAAGGCGTTTAATTGATTTTTCATTCGATAGAAATGATATTTCAATGATTATTGAAAACCATTTATCTACTCAATTATCTAGTTGTAAGAGATTGATTGGCATAGTTTTGCCAAAACTTGACGGAATTACTAGACATGAAGTAGAAGACTGGGCACGTGTTCAGTGCAGAAACCATTTCTTGGAACAAGTCGATTTCAACGAATATATTAAGTCGAAAATTCGAGAAATTTTTGAGCAGTACAAATCAAATGATTCACCTAAAAGAATTCCTATGGAGAGTTTAGCTTCTCAATTGAGAAGTATTTTGGGTGAATACATTAGAAGGAGCAAAAGCACATGAAGTTTCCCTTTTATCATAGTGATGGCAGAAAGCGAAGTGATGTATCGGCAACTTTGCCTGTATCACGGCGTTCCCAGATAATGAACCCAAAAAACTATATTGCAGATCCTGGACTGGTTGATGCTTGTAATATTGCTCTGCTTCTGGGACAGCCCCTCTTAGTGACCGGAGAACCAGGTACTGGTAAAACCCAGTTTGCCTATAGCGTCGCTTGGGAACTTGGTTTTGAAAAACCACTCAAATTTGAAACTAAATCTACAAGTACTGCCCGTGATCTATTTTATACTTATGATACTTTGAGACAATTTCAAGATGTACAGAATGGTATAAAAGATAGAAGCTCTCTCAACTATTTGACATATCATGCTTTGGGTAAAGCAATTTTGCTGACTAAAGAAAAGTCAGAGGTTGCGAAACTGCTTCCACCAGATTTTGAGCATCCTGGTAAAAGACGCTCCGTAGTTCTCATTGACGAAGTAGATAAAGCACCCCGCGACTTCTCTAACGATATTCTCAACGAATTGGAACACCTGTATTTTCGAGTACCAGAACTAGGTAACGTCGCAATTGAAACTAATCCCGAATTACAGCCTATTATTATTATTACCAGTAATTCTGAGAAAGACCTTCCAGATGCCTTTTTACGGCGTTGCATCTATTACAACGTCCCCTTTCCAGAGAAGGATCGTTTACGAGAAATTGTTACTAATCGATTAGGTTTAGACTCTCACAGTAGCAATGATTTTCTTACCACGGCATTGGATCTGTTTTACACACTACGACACCCATCAAGTGGCTTACGCAAGAAACCAACAACTGCTGAACTTTTGGGTTGGATGATAGCATTGCGAGAAATACCTCCCCGGGAGGATGCAGAGAATCCACTTAAAAACCCTGCCAAGGATGCAAAGAATCCACTTACAAACCCTGAGTTAGCTCTACAAACACTTAGTAATTTGATCAAAAGAGCAGAAGATCAAGACAAGGCTCAGATCATAGTTAAAACATGGATAAGCAACCGCAAGAAGTAAATCTAGATCGGCTAAATTTAGAAAACCTAATCGAGTTCATCGATGAGCTACGAGAGGCAGACTATCAAATCGGTACATCGCAGTATATTGCCGTCCAAAATCTGATACTTACGCTTATTGCTCAAGGAGATAATTTAGATCGTCCTCAGAGATTTAAAACTCTTCTTAGTCCATTGCTTTGCCACTCACCTACTGAACAAGAAGATTTCTATCAACGATTTGACCAATGGCTGAAACGCATGGGTTTTATCGTGAACAATGCTGTACCAATAGACAACAAGGCAAAGAAACTACGGCAGGAGTTGCGGAAACTTAAAAACCAGGAGCGGAAATGGTGGTGGTTTGCGATAATTGCTCTTCTTGCGTTTGTAGGTGTGCTTTTTGTCAGAGCAATGCCGTTCCAGCCTAAACTTCTAATAGCTAAACCTTCAATATTTCAAACTAGCAAACCTACACCTCTTCAGCCTAAACCTTCAATACCTCAAACTAGCAAACCTACACCTCTTCAGCCTAAACCTTCAATACCTCAAACTAGCAAACCTACACCTCTTCAGCCTAAACCTTCAATACTTCAAACTAGCAAACCTACAGATAAAAGCCAGGTTACGCAATGGCAACTCATAGTGTTAGTAGTGCTTCTACCAGTTTTTATCTTTTTCGTTTGGCAACGTTGGTGGTCTTTTCAAGCGTATCGATTTCTAGCGCGTCATTCGACCAATCAACAGCCTGAATTAGAGGAAGTGTCTATTGCTGGTTTGGATGAGGAATTGTTTCCCAAAGTTTTGTTTTTACATATCGCTCAAGATTTTAGACGACGTATCCCAATTTCATCCCACGAACTCAATGTAAAAAAAACGGTAGAAAAGAGTGTGCAGTTAGGAGGTTACTTCACTCCAGTATATAGTTATCGTCAGCTTCTCCCTGAATATCTGGTGCTAATTGATCGCACTAATTACAATGACCACCAGGCGAGATTTGCTAAGGAAATAATTGACAGGTTAAGCCAAAATCAGGTTTCTCTCATAGGCTACTACTTTGATAGCGATCCACGCGTCTGCTTTCCAATGACAGGTAAAGGGATTCCCCTCACCCTGTACGAAATTGCCAGAAAATACAGTCACTATCGCCTGATTCTATTCACAGATGCTGAAGGGTTGTTTAGTTCCCGTACTGGTGAACTGGAATCTTGGAACCATCTGTTTACAAAATGGAGCGATCGCGCTATTTTAACTCCAAAACCCTCAGAACACTGGGGATATCAAGAATTGGAATTATCCCGGCAGTTCGCTGTTCTACCCGCTACATCTGAGGGGTTGATAAATTTGGTACATAGTACTAAATATGAAGAATTGCCTTATACACCTTCAGAGAAATTTAGGGCACCTTTTCCAGAAATATTGAGAGTGCGATCGCGTCGTTGGATTGAACGAGATCCTCCAGAATCATTGCTAATTGATGAGGTTTTAAAATCTCTCCAAGGCTATTTAGGTAAAGCTGGTTATCGCTGGTTGAGTGCTTGTGCTATCTTTCCACAAATGCATTGGAATCTCACGCTCTACTTGGGCTATAACCTCAGCACAAAAGATGAATCTACCTTGCTCCAAGATTCTCAGATCACTGATCTAGCTCGCTTGCCGTGGTTCCGGGATGGTTATATGCCTGACTGGTTGCGGTTACGTTTGATTTCCGAAATTCCCCCTCCAGAGGAAAAAAAGATCCGTTTAGCAATTGAAGCGTTGTTAGTGACTGCTGTTCAAGGCTCTGTTGGATTTCTGCAATTAGAAATTGCCAAGAAGAACGTTTACATGCTTGCCATGTTGGCTCAACCGCTGCTTCGTTTGCTGGCTAAGAAAGCACCTGAAGATAGTCTTTTGAAAGACTACATTTTTCAGGAATTCATGGCTGGTAGACAAAAGAAGCTAGCAGTTCGGATGCGAAAAGCTTCGCGGAATGTACCCTCTTCCAAAAGAACACAATGGCGGCTTTGGCTTCAATGGTTCTTAGTCACTACCTTAAGTCAAGCTTTCGGTTGGGGTGTAGGGTGGTTGGGTGAGTCAATTATTATGCTGACTCTATCATTAGCTTTTAGTGGAGTTATAGCGGGAGTTATACAGCTGTACATCTTGATCTTGTATGTACCAGAGTATGTGGCTAAGAGCAGTCGCTGGATATTAGCTAGCTGGATACTGACCAACTCAATCTCAAGGATTGGCTTATTATTTGCCGTAATTGTAGCTTTCGTAAAAGTCGGAACCTTCGCTGGAGAAGGATCTGTAGCCTTAGCCTTAACTATAACTGGAGCCGTGGTCTTAGCTTTAGGGGTAGCCTTTGCTGGATCTGGTGCCGTAGCCTTTGGCGCAGTCATAGCCGCAGTCTTAGCCATAGTCTTAGGCTTAGTTGGAGCCTTAAATTTAGCCTTAATCGTAGCTGTAGCTGGAGTTATAGCTATAGCCGGAGTAATAGTCTTAGCCATAACCGGACCCATAGCCAAAGCCATAGCCCAAGCCTTAAATATAGCTCAAGCTCAAGCCGAAGCCTTAGATATAGTCTTAGCTAAAGCCGAAGCCTTAGCTGGAGCCGGAATCTTAACCGGAGCCGGAATCTTAGCTTTAGCTGGAATCTTATCTGGAGACAGAATCGGAATCTTAGCCGGAGTCATAATCTTAGCTGGAGTTAAAATAATTCAATCGCTGATCTTAGATGGAATCTTAAACGAGACTGTATCGTTGTATACGGTATGGACGTTATCGGGCATCTTCGGTGATGCTGTTAGCTGTCTAGCTATCCCAGTAGCCTATGGAGTTACAAACTTCATAGAAAATTATGTAAGTACTTCCGTGGCAAAAATCGCTTTCGGGGCTACTCTGGGAACTGGTTCGGGGATTGTATCAGGAGCAATTACAGGCACTGCATTGTTTTGGCTATTGCGACAACGTCAGTAGACCGAAAAGTTGTGTATTATATCCAAACGAGAACCGCTACATAACACTACTAAAGGTACTAGTTATCCCTTTGAAAATCGCTATAAGATGACAAAAAGGGTCTTCTACGTTTGGATGAAAATGACTGAGCAACGTGATGCCGACTTACCGTCAACTGATTCTCAGCAATTGAGCGAACCGAGCGACAAAAGGATTACCAAGTCGGTTGATAATTCCTGGACAAATCAGATTGGTGGTGTCTGGAACAAAGCAACAACACGTCTAACCCAACTCCTACCCGTAGAACAAGTGGCACAGACAGTTGTGGACTGGTTTAGTGTGAGCGATACTCAGGTTGCAGAGATTTTAGAGAAAATCCGAGCCGAACTGCCAACCACAGAAGCCCTCTTAATTGGTAAACCTCAAGCCGGAAAAAGTTCTATTGTGCGCGGATTGACGGGAGTGGCTGCTGAAATTGTCGGTCAAGGATTTCGCCCACACACACAACACACCCAGCGCTATGCCTATCCTTCCACTGACCTGCCATTACTGATTTTTACGGATACGGTGGGTCTGGGTGATGTCAAACAAGATACTCAAACAATTATTCAAGAGTTAGTTGGCGATTTACAACAGGAAACTCGTTCTGCCAGAATCCTGCTTTTGACCGTCAAAATTAATGATTTTGCAACTGACACCCTACGACAAATTGCTCAACAGCTGCGCCAGAAGTATCCAGACATTCCCTGTCTGTTGGTAGTTACCTGCTTGCACGAAGTTTATCCTGGCGATACCGTCGATCATCCCACCTATCCGCCAGATTATCAGGAAGTCAACCGCGCATTTGCGGCAATGCAACAAGCCTTCGCAGGAATAAGCGATCGCTCTGTACTGATTGACTTTACCTTAGAAGAAGATGGTTATACTCCGGTATTTTATGGCTTAGAAGCACTGCGAGATTCTTTAGCAGAACTACTCCCACAAGCAGAAGCCCAGGCAATTTATCAGCTATTAGATCGAGAAGAAGTTGGCAAGCAAATTGGCAACCTTTACCGAGATGCTGCACGCCGTTATATTTTGCCATTTGCGATTATGTCTGCAACTCTGGCTGCTGTACCTCTACCATTTGCGACAATGCCCGTACTCACTGCCTTGCAAGTATCAATGGTGGGACTGTTGGGTAAATTATATGGACAGACAGTTACTCCATCTCAAGCGGGAGGCGTTGTGAGTGCGATCGCAGGTGGTTTTTTAGCACAGGCAATTGCCCGTGAGTTAATTAAATTTATACCAGGTATTGGGAGTGCGATCGCCGCTTCTTGGGCAGCCGCTTATACTTGGGCACTAGGAGAAGCAGCCTGTGTTTACTTTGGCGATCTAATGGGAGGGAAGAAACCCGATCGAGAGAAAATTCAGTTGGTGATGCAAGAAGCATTTAAGGCAGCGCAAGAACGGTTTAAGGGAATCAAACATTAGGGGTAGTTGTTGGGGTTTTCAACAAGTAGACCTTCACTTGCTGCGGCTGCATTCAATTCGGAATCAGCAGATACAAATGTCACTAGAGGCAAACTGTTAGCTATGCAAAGGGCATTTAC
This sequence comes from Nostoc sp., assembly GCF_036918015.1. Classification (GTDB taxonomy): domain Bacteria; phylum Cyanobacteriota; class Cyanobacteriia; order Cyanobacteriales; family Nostocaceae; genus Nostoc. The sequence continues at coordinate 73,452 of NZ_JBALEO010000089.1, read as the reverse complement.
CGCACAACCAGCCCCTAACTGAACTGCATCGTAGCCTCGTAAGCCGTATGCTTCAGCTAATACCATTGCAGAGTTGATAATGCTCTGTGTGATTTCGATGACTTGGTATTCAGACCGGAGATCGCTTTTAAACTGATTACATACTGCGATCGCATCTGTAGCAATGATACTTCCACCACGCGATCGCCGTGTAATGGCAGCGACAATTTCAACACTAGTAATAGCAGCAATCAGTAGATCATTTTTTAGTAGCGGGTCAAATAAACTCAAAACCCATGCTGAACCTATCTCACTGACGTAGCGTTTTACCAGCGCACTGCTATCTAAATAATAAGCTGCCATCTAGCAGCGTTCCTCAATGATTGTTTCAGAAACAGTTTTACCCTGTACCTGAATAAGTCGGTGTTCAGTTTGCTGAATGTAAGCTGGTTGCTTGAGTTGTTTTACCAACCCAGAAGTTAACAGTGCTTTGTGAAATGTTGTCCGTTGAGTAACTTGTTCTTGCTCAACAATATATCTCTGTATAGCCTGATTCAACTGCTGTAACTCCTCTGGCTCTAAGATTTCAAGCTGATTGAGGATTTGGTTAAGAATTGCCTGTGGCATAGGCTTCTATGGTTTACCTGAGCTAGTTTATCTATTATTCTACGGTGGACATAACTTTACTTAATCATTTGTGAAAAACTCATAGGTTAGCACAAGCTAGCAATACTACCAAAGCATGGGTTACATACCGCTCTCCTACACCTTCTCTTTTGCTGCTGGCACAATGCCAAACTTATTTAAACCTGCATCGATTTCCCTAAGTGTTTTAAAATCCTCCTCTGGTAAAGGATAGCTGCTACTGCCGAACAAACCCCCACTAACAGCAGGCTGCTTTTCTAAAAAAGAGAAAGCTTGGCGAAATTGATGCGGTTTAGCTTTAATCGGTGAATCAAAGTGGCAAGAAATAATTCGCTCGAAGTCCCAACTTGCAACTTTATCAGCCCAGTCAATGGTTTCTTGTGGTGCGCGGTTGAGAATCAACGTTTGTAAAATTGGTGCGACAAACAAACGCCCATCACCTCGCAGGGCATCAAACGATCGCTGCCAATCTGACTGCCATTTAAAGGGATATAATCCAAAATAAGCTTTCCTTGAGCGTTCTGGGGCTTTCAAGGCATCTTGCAATACCTGACTCCATTGGCGTATATCTAATGCCCTTGGTTGAAAATACAAAGCAAACAGACAGATGCGCTGCCAACCCTTACGGCGATTTACTTGAATATCTGCAACAATATCAGAAGCAGAATCCTTGGCATGGAATAATAAAGGATATGAATCTAATAGAACGATCGCAGGTGGATCTTCTGGGATCGAAAGTACAGAATCCGTGACTAAAAGAGTATGCGATCGCTTGTGGAAAAAAGCAACTTCCGCAAACCTACCAGGGCCAAGACCGATGGGGCCCAGCATTGCATAATCAAACTCGTCAGCAAAGGGTGTTTTGCTGCTATCTTCTGGAAGTACTTGAGTTCGTTTTGGGGGTAAGCCAAGCCAGCTAAGGGGAAGATTTAGCGGGAAACTCCACTGATGGGGAGCTACAAACACCTGTGCAGTCGGAAAGTATCTGGCAAAGGGGCCAACAAAAACTTTGTGTTCTATACCAGAGATAGTTGGCAGAATGATGTACTTAATGCTTCCATATTTCGCCACCAACTCATTCACAAGTCTGATGCACTCTGGGGTTGGTGCAACAGGCGCATAGACAAGAAGACCCCCATCCAACTTCACAACAGTCATGCGAATCGGGACAACAACGTAGAAAATGCCCTGAATCTGGTCAAAATTCCAGATTGTGTCCTTAAGCACTTCTTGACGAATTGTCTGCCGCCTACCAAAGGGGTAGAGTGGCACAACAGGCCATAATCCCCAGGAAAAATCCTTTGGATAAATCTGTTGTGTATTGACTATGCGTTCATCAGCCACTCTGCAACCCCCTCCAAATTCCCAATACTCAAATTGTTTTTATTTGCTCTCCTTACTTAGTGGGGAGCAAATTGTTGAGATAATAATACCAATTTGTAATTCGCAATACTTGCCAAAGGTAAGAAGTAAGCTACGTAATTAGTAATTCGTAATTAAGAGGGGTTAGATTTAATCTGGATTTCCAGCTTTGCATCTGTAGATTTTTTTGCAAATGGTATTACCAAAAGGAGATGTTACGGCACTGGGGTTCTTTTTATGCGTCTTCATAAAGAATTGGTATAAGTCGTAAAAACAATTAATCGGAGAACAACGTGAAAACAGCGATTATTGCTAAAACATTAATTACATCTATAGGTTTGTTAACTTTGTTTGCCCCAAGTCAAGCATCGGCTCAACTGATACCGCAACCTTGGGTTTCAGTCGGTGGAAAAGATGGTGATGTAACTTATGCTGTGGGAGCTAGGGCTTTGAATTTCGGGGTTGAGCTAGGAGTTGGCGCTGATGGGGCTACGGGAGTAGATGTTTTAAAATTTATCAACTTGCCTGTAATTTCACCTTATGTAGGAATTGGACTTTATTCAGAGGATAAAGGCGTTGCAGTTTCAGGTGGCGTTCAGGTAGGTGCTACTAATAACGTTTTTGTTGGCGCTGGTTACAATTCTATTCGCGGCTTTAACGGGCAACTGGGAATCAGATTTTAACAGTTATCAGTTAAATGAAAGGGGAAGCGGTAGTGGTGGTTCAAGATGCCCTGATTGTTATGCCACGATCGCTTCACATTAAATCTCCTGCTTGCTAACCCAAGTAACTCGCTTCTGAACGCCAAAGCCATCTTGAATGGTATGGTCTGGGTAAGAACCTACTCGTGACTGAATCACAATCCAGCACAAATCCTCAGCATCTGAAGTATTTCGCATACAGCGTTCTCCGTCAGGATCTACTCGCACAACGGTTCCTTCACCTACAGCAAACACACAACCATCGACCTGAAACTCTCCTTTCCCCCGAACAAAGATATAAATTTCCTCATTTAAACGATGCTTGTGAGAAAAAGGCAGAGATGTCTTAGGGGGAAGGTTATTAAACGAAATTTCGGCGCTTGAGAGATTAAGAATCTGCTTCAAAAATACCTTTCCCTCTAGCTTCATAGGTGCTTTTGGAGTCTCAAAAAGAAACTGTCGCAATTCAGAAAATAGTCCCAAATCAGCCACAGCAAAGTTTTGCCCAGTTCTAGCAGTTGGTGCGACTTGAGCCACGATCGCCTCACTCAATTTTTAACTTGCAGTTTGCAATTTAATATAATGGATATTACTTGTAAAATGCAAGTAACCTGCAAATCTAGTTTTGCCAATGACCCAATCTCGCCGTTCACCCTGTCCAATCGCTTGTTCGCTTGATTTAATCGGCGATCGTTGGACACTTCTGGTTATTCGAGACATGATGTTTTTTGGAAAACAACGTTTTGAAGAGTTTTTAGAATCTCCTGAAGGAATTTCAAGCAATATTCTGGCAAATCGCCTTAAGTCTCTCGAAGAGATGGGCTTGGTGGAGAAACAGCCATACAGCAACCATCCTCGTCGAATGAACTATCAATTAACAGAACGAGGAAAAAGCCTTCGCTCTGTATTAAAAGTGATGACTGCTTGGGGACTAAAGCATATTTCTGACACAGAGATTCCCGATACTGAATTCTGACTCACCTCGACTGCGCTCGGCGACCACCTGACTCCTGAATTCTGTTCGATAAAAGTATCAATAGCTTTCTTATTGACGCATAGGATAAAAGAAAATAGTATCGAATCAGGTACTTAATTCGGTGCTAGTATGGTTAATCTTGAAAATATCCACTCGTTAACAGACTTCCGGCGCAATGCTAGCAACTATGTTGAGCAAATCAAGGAAACGAAGGCTCCACTGGTTTTAACGGTGAATGGCAAAGCTGCGGTGGTGGTTCAAGATGCCCATACTTTTCAGCAGACGCTTAATCGATTGCAGCAGCTTGAAGAGGAACTAAACCAACTGAAGCTGGAAAACTTGCAACAGGAAATTCAAAAGGGTATCGATCAAGCTGATAGGGGCGAACTCTTAAATGGAGAAGAAGTGATGGCACGGCTGCAAACTCGTTACCAAGCTGCTTTGACTGATAGCTAATAATGAGTAATTATACTTTTACACCGTTAGCAGTTAGCGACCTCGATAACATCTATGAATACATAGCTGCGGATGACCTAGCAATAGTAGGACGATTGCTTAACCGCTTTACCGAATTGTTTCGGAAACTTTCTGCTATGCCTGGAATTGGTCGTAACCGCCCTGAGTTAGGGGAAGGTATCAGGAGCTTTCCCTCTGGGAATTATGTCATCTTTTACCGTTCGGTTGAAGGAGGCATTCAAATTATGCGTGTCCTGCATGGGGCGCGGGATATCGAGAATATATTTGCTCAGGACACCGAATTTACGCAGAGTGAGTAACTGAAGTTGAGATTAGTTCTCTGACATGATCTGCGGAATCTTGTTGTAATGCTGATGCCACGATCGCTTCACTCTCAACTATACTCAACCGAGCGATCGCCTGCTTGACTCCAGGTATACTTTGAGGATTTACGCTCAATTCATCCAGCCCTAAACCTAATAAAATTGGTGTTGCTAAAGTATCTGCTGCCAATTCTCCACATAATCCTACCGAAATCCCCGCTGTATGGGCAGCTTGGACAGTTTGCTGCACCATTCGCAACACGGCTGGATGTAGCGCATCAACCAAATTTGCCACGCGGGGATTAGTGCGATCGCTAGCCATGACGTACTGACTCAGATCGTTAGTCCCTATACTAAAGAAGTCTACTTCAGCAGCTAACTGATCGGCGATCGCTACTGCTGACGGAACCTCTACCATAATTCCTACTTTTATCGCTGTATCAAATGCGATACCAGCTTGATTTAGTTCAGCCTGCACTTCACCCAAAATTACCTTAGCTGCACGTACTTCAGTTACACTAGCAATCATCGGCAACATGATCTTAATTTGGTGTCCTACACTAGCCCTCAAAATTGCCCGTAGCTGAGTTTTGAAGAGTTCTGGACGATCTAAACAGAAACGAATTCCCCGCCAACCTAAAAAAGGGTTAGCTTCTGGGAACCCTACTTTGATATAGGGAAGCGGCTTATCACCACCGACATCGAGGGTACGAATAATTAGCGGACGATTATCTAAAACTTGGGCGATCGCCTGATAAACTAATAATTGTTCTTCTTCAGTCGGGGCGCTGGTTCGGTCTAAATACAGAAACTCAGTGCGGAGTAGTCCCACACCTTCTGCACCGCTAGCCACAGCAACTTGCACATCATTTATACTACCAATATTGGCGAAGACGCTAACTTGCCGACCATCACGAGTAATCGCTGGCTGATGTGCCGTAGCTCGTGCTTCTTGTTGGGCAGTTTGCCAAGCTTCTTGCTTTGCTGCCAGTAAATCCAAGATGTCTGATTCTGGTTCTACCCAAGCTCTGCCACTTTCACCATCAAGTGCCATTATTGTACCATCAGCCAAGTGCAACACCTGGGCATCCACTCCCAAAACTGCGGGAATACCCAACGTCCGGGCGATAATTGCACTATGGGAGGTGGCGCTACCAGAAGTAGTACAGATTCCCAACACCTTTGTCGGATCTAGTCCAGCCGTATCTGAGGGGGTTAAATCAGTCGCCACCAAAATCGCCGGTGACTCAAGATGCAGGTTAGCCGCAGCATTCCCAGCTAGTAATCGCAGCACTCTTTGCCCGACATCTACAACATCGTCAACTCGCTCTTGCAGATAAGAATCCTCAAGTGCGCGGTAGGAAGTCGCTACTTCGTCGACTACAGCTTGCCAAGCTGCTTCAGCATTTATATGATTGTCTAAAATGCGTTGATGAGCCGCTTCCAACATTACTGGATCTTCTAAAAATAGTAGTTGAGCATCAAAGATCGCGGCTTCAGCATCACCAATTTGCAGAGATGCTTGTGAGAAAACTGCTTGAATTTCTTGTCTGGCAGTGTTAATTGCCACCTGTAATCTTTGCCACTCTATATCAGGATCGTCTACGTGATATTCCGTAATCGCAATGTGAGTGGGTTGATAATGAACAACAGGTGCGATCGCTACTCCTGGAGAAGCTGCAATCCCCGAAAGTTCGCCGTGAGTTGTTGGTGTAACTTCATGGTGAAATGCTGGTGGAGAATGCAAGGCAACATTATCTTCACCAAAGTTATTTGCGAATAATCCCTGTAATGCTGCCAGCGCCTCATCTGCATCATAACCAGTGGCAGTAATCAACAGTTCGTGTCCTTGACGCACCCCTAAAGTTGTGACTTGGTTAATACTGTCACCCCTGACTAGCTCAGTATTTCTCGTTAAATTCCGTACCAGAATTTGGGATTGAAATCGGGCTGCCGTTGCCACAAACTGGGCTGCGGGGCGGGCGTGTAATCCTAAGCGATTGCTCACAATCAGCCGGATTTCTCGCGTTGGCGATTCTATATTGGTTGTTATTGGGCTGACAACAGACAATGGCCTACTAACTACACCCAATTGAGTTGCTTTTGCTAAGAGTGCGCCGCGTGCTTCCGCCATAACTTGGTGAATATCTCTACCAGCCGCCGCCGCCACGACAGCAGCGATCGCGCCTTCTACTAGAGGTGCTTCACACAAATACACTTTCTCCTGCTGTGCTTCTGGCAGAAACTCGATTGCCATTTCCGCACTCAGCAAAGCACTACCCAAATCCATCAACACCAAGACACCATCATCAGAAAAAACAGAAGCGATCGCCTCATAAACCTGAATCGGATCTGTACCCAATGGATTTTCAGGATCTTCAATACCTGCTGCAACAGCAATGGGAACTTGGCCATGAACCATTTGCGCGGCGAGTTCCCGCACACCCAAAGCTAGTTGTTTACTGTGAGAAACTATAACAATTGCGATCGCGGCCACACCGTCAACCTTGTTGAGAGGTTTGCGTTTAGCTAGTTATCCATTTCATTTTCCCATTCTGCTACAATTGCAACTGCCCGAAAATATTCCGGTCTTTCCGGCTAGAAATACGAATAAAATAGCCTTCTGTTACGGAAATACGTGGTGTCCACTCATAAACTCCATCGCTAGCAGTACGGGAAGAAATGTTTTGGATAAGTTTGTTCCCATCGTACAACTTAATCGAGACATCACCATCAAAATTATCCCGCCACAATATTAAATAAGGCTGATCCTTCTTTGGAAGTACTTTACCAACAGGTTGAGAGATCGAGATTTTTGGCGCAACCTGATTTTTGCTTTTCTTACGGAATCCCAAATAATGAGGTAAATGTCGGAAAGTAGGATTTTCTTGCAGATTAGACAGTTGGGGAACAATAATATTTCCCTTCTGGGAATTGAACAAATAAGTTGATCTGCCGCCGTCAACGGTAATGATATCGCCTTTGACTCCTAATTTACGTAATAAATCGGCTGCCTCATCCAGAGTTGCTTGGTTCACCGTCATAATCAACAAAAGCTCGTCACCTTTAACACCATCTTTGTTCAGAGTACCAATGACTTGATACTTATTCGCTTGGTTTTGGGCTAATACTTTTGCCGGATGATCGCTATATCGGTAAGTGACGATCGCATTCTTCACGGCTTTTTGGTTAAGAGTAGCACCACTAGCTTGATTATAATCAGTAATATATGCCTGCTTATCATCCCAGACTAAAGTCTTGAGGCGAATATTACGATAATATTTATCTTTTGGTTCCTTGATTGGGCCATAAGGGCTAGTACCACCAGTGATGATTACACCATTGAGTTTAATCGGAAACGATAATTGAGTACTAGATTGGTATTGTTCAAAAAAAGAACAATTAATCACCGAAAAAACGTTGTTTGCGTAAAGTTTTTGATATTCGTCTGCAACTTCAGAAAACAACTTGTTTTGGAAAAAAGGGCTGTAATATTTACCTTCTCCTTGATAATATTTACCTTCATTTAGACCCATATTATCTACTTCTCCGATAATTTGGTCTATATGCATTTTGCCCAGATTAATAACTTGTAAATACGCTTCATTACCATTCGTTAATTGTTTTTTATATAAAGCTGCACCGTCTACAGCTTGGAGAGGCTGATAAGAAGATAAAGGGTTGAAAGTTTGGGCAATCCAAAAGCTACTCAAAATCGGCAGCAAAAAAAGCAGTAAATTGATTAGAGCATTCATCGTCTCGCGATCGCAATTCCACAAAAAGTTGTTGTTACTACTTTAAGGCTAATGAGTTGCGATGCCTGCGGTTTTGCTAGCCCACGCACGACGGTATTCACTATAGGCGATTAAAATTACGAACGCAGATATAATCAAATTTCGCCAACAATACCTGCAAACCATCCGTACTCATGTCGAAAGTTGAGAAACAAAATCCAACATCTACTCTATGCTAGAAGTAATTGCATTGAGCACTATCGTTTGCAAGGTGCTTACAAAAGCACCTCGCAACCCGTGTCGCTTAACGATTAGAGAATCTAATTACGATTAAACAAGCACAAAATTCTTTTCGGTTAGTGACAGTCCAGCAGATAGTTGTGCAAATTTTACCTGAGTAAACCCAGATGCACTGCCGTCCTGGTCAAAGAACAATGCACCTGTATCAAAATCGTAGATAAATCGTTGATTGGTTGTCGTTGCAGATGTTCCAATGGTAAACTGACTTGTCTGAAGTGAACCTCTTAATAACCCGCCACCAAAAACAGTAGCATATACCTGAATTAATTCATTATTGGCGTTGAAGTCATAAATAGTGTCAACACCCCCATTGTAATTATAGAAACCAAAGGTATCAGTCCCATCCCCTCCAATTAGGCTGTCATTACCGTCTGCACCAAAAAGAATATCATTGCCATTGCTGCCAACAATATTGTCATCATAGCTCGTACCTGAGATATTTAATTGTTCGATATTGTTGTAGTTAACTCGATACAAGCCCACCGTAATTGAGCCAGTATTAGTAGTAGCATTGAATGTCGAAGTAATTCCCCCAGCAGCATAGTTGTAAAGGGTGAACAACGAATCGTCACCATTACCCCCATCTAACGTTTGAGTCACTAAATCAGACAGGTCAGTATCTATGGAATTAATGATTAGATTAAAGGAATCATTGCCATCGCCCCCAGACAGAAGGTTATCGCCTTTTGAATTGCTAAAGCTCAAGCGATCGTCACCAGCGCCTCCTTCTAGAGTATTATTACCAGATGATCGAGAGTCGGAGTAGTCGTTAGAGTTGGAGCTGTAGTAGTCACCAGAGATATCAAGCTCATCATTGCCATCGCCTCCAGAGAGCAGGTTATCACCTGTTAAACCAGCACCTCTCAAGCGATCGTCACCCTCACCTCCGTCTAGGGTGTTATTGCCCTCCGAGCGGGAGTTCTTGGATTCGGCGTAGTAATAGCTGTAAGAGCCAAAGAGGTAAAGAAAATCATTGCCATCGCCCCCAAAAAGCAGGTTATCGCCTTTTGAACCACCGGCACTCAAGTTATCGTCACCCGTACCTCCTTCTAGGGTGTTATTCCCCAAGGAGCGAGAGTCGTAGGAGTAGCCAGGGAAGGAGAAACTGTAGCTGCCAGAAATATCAAGGGAATCATTACCATCGCCCCCAGAGAGTAGGTTATCACCTTTTGAACCGCTAGCATTCAAGGTATCGTTACCTACATCTCCATTGAGAGTATTATTGCCTAATGAGCGAGAGTCGAAATTGCCGAATCTGTTAGAGTTGTCGCTGAATATCCTGCCAGAGATATCAAGAGAATCATTGCCATCGTCCCCAAAGAGCAGGTTATCGCCTGTTGAACTGATAGCACTCAAGGTATCGTCACCAATACCTCCTTCTAGGGTGTTATTTCCCGCACCACCTCTGAGCAGGTCATTACCACTCAAGCCGTCGATGATGTCGTCACCCCCCTGACCATTGATGACATCATTAGAGTTGTCAAAACCTATAATGTTGTTATCCAGGTCATTCAGGAAAGTAACAGTGTTCCTGTTGAACACAGTGGTTTGAGTGGAATCAGCATCAAACACATCAAAACTGTCGCTGATGCTGGTTTGTCTATTAAACAGAATATTGGCAATAGCTGGTCGTGAAGAAGTTGCTGGTAAATTATCCAGGTTTTCTAACTTGAAGTTTTGCAAAATAACTTTGCTGTCATTACCGAAACCTTCGAAGGAAATTTCTAAGTTGTTACCATTTTGAGTTAATTGCAGATTTTCAACAGTGAAGAAGATACTACCTGTAAATTGCAAGCTGTCTAAGGAGTCAACCAGGGTTGCTGAGGGATTTGAACCTTTACCTACGCCCCCGAAATCGGTAATAATATCAGTATTAGTGCTGTCATCGTAGCTGTTGCTCAAGTCATAAACAAATTTATCATTGCCCGTGCCACCAGTTAGGGTGTCCTTCCCACTCCCACCTGCCAAGATATCATTACCTGCACCACCAATAATTGTATCTTTGCCATTGCTCCCGGAGAGCGTATCGTTCCCACTGTTCCCCAGAATGTTGTCGTCGTAAGCTGTACCTGAGATATTTAATCGCTCAATATTCTTGTAGTCAACCTGATTTGTGCCCGCCGTAATTAATCCAATGTTAGTAGTGGGATTGAATGTCGTTGCGATACCCTTTGTAATATTGACATTGGAGATGTAATCAACGGACAATACATCGTCACCCTCACCCCCATCTATCGTATCTTTGCCACTATTGCCTGTTGAGAGTGTATCGTTGCCACTATTGCCAACAATATTGTCGTCGTAAGCTGTACCTGAGATATTTAATCGTTCGATATTCTTGTAGTTAACCTGATTTGTGCCCGACGTAATTAATCCAATGTTAGTAGTGGCATTGAATGTTGTTGCGATCCCCCCTGTAGCATTGCCGTAGGTGTAATCAACGGACAACAGATCGTCACCTGCTCCCCCATCAATTGTATCTTTGCCACCATACCCCCCAGAGAGCGTATCGTTCGCACTGCTTCCCACAATATTGTCATCATAGGCTGTACCTAAGATATTCAATCGTTCGATATTCTTGTAACTAACCCGATATGTGCCTGCCGTAATTTCTACCTTGTTTGTAGTGGCATTGAATGTCGTTGAAATACCCACTGTAGCGACACTGTAATCAACGGATAACAAATCGTCACCTGTTCCCCCATCTATCGTTTGAATTGCTAAATCAGAGAGGGGAGTATCTGAAGATGTGGTGCTTAGATAGAAGGAATCATTGCCATCGCCCCCAGAGAAGAAGTTATCGCCTGTTGAATAATCAGCAGTCAATGTATCGTCACCCGCGCCACCGTTGAGGGTATTATCGCCTGAAGAAATGTAATAAAACTCTCGACCGCTATAGTCAACACTATCGCCAGATATGGAGAGAGAATCATTACCATCACCCCCAGAGAGTAAGTTATTGCCTGTTGAAATGCCAGCATTCAAGGTATCGTTACCAGCACCACCGTTGAGGGTGTTATTGCCTGATGCCTTATAATTAGGGTCTCCTCTATAAGTTGTAATTCCAGAGGTGGAGAGAGAATCATTGCCATCGCCCCCAGCAAGTAAGTTATTCCCTGATGGAGACTGAGCATTCAAGGTATCGTCACCAGCGCCTCCTTCTAGGGTGTTATTGCTTGAGGAAGGGTAATAGATGTTAGGGTTGAAGCTGCTATAAACGTTAGAGGTGGAGAGAGAATCATTACCATCGCCCCCAAAGAGTAAGTTATTCCCAGATGTTGCCCCAGCATCCAAAATATCATCACCAATGCCACCGTTGAGGGTATTATCGCCTGTTGAAAATTCAACATTTAAGTAATCGTTACCAGTACCACCAACGAGGGAGTCATTGCCCGCACCACCCACGAGGGAGTGATTACCTGTGGAAGAGTCATTACCCGTACCGCCAACGAGAATATCATTCCCCACACCACCAATGAGGGAGTCATTGCCCGTACCACCTCTGAGTATGTCGTTGCCACTTAAGCCGTCAATGAGGTCATCCCCGCCCTGACCATTGATGACATCATTTGAGTTGTCAAAGCCGCTAACATTATTCTTCAGGTCGTTAAGAAAAGTGACTGTATTCAAGTTGAAGATAGTGCTTTGGGTGGAGTTGGCATTGAAGACATCAAAGCTATCTATAGTGTTAGTTTGTCCAGAAAACAGGATATTGCCCAAGTCTACAGTGGCCCCTGTAGATTTGCTGAGGTTTTCCAGGTCTTCCAGAGCAAAGTTTTGCAGGATAACTGGGGCATCAAAAAACCTCGTTATATAAGCATCCCCTGCAAAGCTGATTTCCAGATTGTTGCCTTTTTGGGTCAACAACAAATTTTGGGCACTGGAGCCATCGCCCTGGAATTCTAGGGTGTCCACTTCGGCTATGACTGCTGCTGTCGGGTTTGTCCCTTTACCTACACCACCAAAATCGATGATGATAGCAGTGCCGTTGGAAACAAATTTATCATTGCCGCCTCCACCACTTAAGGTGTCTTTGTCACCGTTAGGATATATGGTATCGTTGCCTGCAAGACCCTTAATTGTATCCGCTTCATTATAAGTACCCTGTAGGGTATCATCACCGCTGGTTCCAATGATATCTGCCATAACTTTTACCTACCTGAATCAATTTTTTCAGTAACTTCAGTTGTCAATTTGCAGATTGTGCTGTTTAAGAGCGCAAAAATTCACCGAAATCTACATACTACATACTTTATACGTCACCCTTGAGGAACAGTAAATTTCTCGAATATTCACCTTATTCCAAGGTTTTTACGTATACTTTTTTTAAGAGTCTCTTTCCTGCGGAACGCTGCGCGATCGCTAACGCCTGCGGTAAATGCTCGCCTACGCCTTGGTTAACTTATACTACGATGAGAGCGATCGCCTGCCAATATATAACCGTGCAAAAATCGCTATAGGTTATCAAAATTATTAACGCAGACATAAATTAACTTAACCAAGAATACTGCAAACCATCCGCACCCATGCCAAAAGTTAAGGAACAAAACCTAACACATCCTCTCTGTTAAAAGTAATTGTATCGATCAATCGAATGCGAGGTGTTCAAAATAGCACCTCGCAAGCTCTATCCAGACTGATGGCAGAGCGCTAATAAAAATTAAACAACCACAAAATTGTTTTCGGTTAGTGTCAAGCCAGGAGATAATTGTGCAAATTGTACCTGAGTCTCTACACCCGCACTACCATCAGAGTCAAAATACAGTGCACCTGTAGTGAAGTCATAGATAAATCTTTGATCGCTTGTCGTTGCAGATGTTCCGAGGGTAAACTGGCTTGTCTTAAGTGAACCTATTGATAACCCGCCACCAAAACTAGCCGGTACTTGAATTAGTTCATTAGTCGCGTTAAAGTCATAAACGCGATCGATACCTTCTTCATTATTATTATTAATACTATGGAAAAAAAAGGTATCAGTACCATCTCCTCCATAAAGGGTATCGTTATCTGAAAGTTCATGATAGAATGAAGAATTGTTATAACCATAGCCCCCGGAGAGCGTATCGTTGCCGTTGCTCCCCACAATATTGTCAGGGCGGAATGTACCTATGATATTTAATCCTTCGATATTCTTGTAGCTAACTCGATTATTGCTTCGCGTAATCGAGCCACTGTTAGTAGTGGCATCAAAAGTCGAAGTGATTCCCTCGGTATTACTAACATCACTATAGTAGTAATAGGAGAACAGCACATCGTCACCCTTTCCCCCATCTATAGTATCTTTGCCACCATTATTACCATCATAGCCCAGGGAAAGCGTATCGTTACCATTGCTCCCCACAATGTTGTCATCGTAGGCTGTACCTGAGATATTGAATCGTTCGATAAACTTATAGTTAACTCGATCGTTGCCCGCAGTAATTGATCCACTGTTAGTAGTAGCATCAAAAGTCGAAGTGACCCCTCCTGTAGCAAAGGTGTAATTGACAGATAACACATCGTCACCCTTACCTCCATCTATCGTATCTTTGCCACCAGAACCTGTCGAGAGCCGATCGTTACTACTATTCCCCACGATGTTGTCATCGTAGGCTGTACCTAAGATATTGAATCGTTCGATAAACTTATAGTTAACTAGATCCGTACCTGCCGTAATCGATCCAATGTTAGTAGTAGCATCAAAAGTCGAAGTGATTCCTCCGGTAGCAAAGGTGTAATCGACGGACAATAAATCGTCACCCTTACCCGCATCTACCGTTTGAGTCACTAAATCAGAGGTGGTAGGAGGATATTGAGATCGGGTGTTTAATAGGGTGCTGACATATAAGAAATCATTGCCATCGCCACCAAAAAGCAAGTTATCGCCTGTTGAACCGCTAGTATCCAAGGTATCATCACCAGCGCCACCATTAAGGGTGTTATTGCCAGATGAGACAGAGTTCGAGGAGGAGTCGTAATTATATTCGATAAAGCCAGAGACGGAGAGAGAATCATTGCCATCACCCCCAGAGAGGAGGTTATCACCTGCTGAACCACTAGCACTCAAGGTGTCGTCACCAGCACCACCGTTAAGAGTATTATTGCCTAATGCGCGATTGTCGCTGTACTGGAAAGAGTTGCCGCCAGGGACTGAGTAATAGCCAGAGACAGAGAGAGAATCATTGCCATCGCTACCAAAAAGTAGGTTATCGCCTTTTGAACCGCTAGCACTCAAGTTATCGTTACCGGCACCACCGTTGAGGGTATTATTACCCTCTAAGCGAAGATCGTCGCCTTGTGTGTCGTCGCCTTCTTGGTATTGGCTGGAGTAATACTGGTAGCCAGAGGCAAAGAGAGAATCATTGCCATCGCCACCAGAGAGGAGGTTATCGCCCGATGAAGAGTCAACATTCAAGCTATCATCACCAGTACCACCATTGAGGGTATTATTGCCTACACCACCTCTCAAAAGGTCATTGCCACTCAATCCGTCGATTTTGTCATCGCCCCCCTGAGCATTGATGACATCATCTGAATTGTCAAAGCCGCTAACATTATTGTCGAGGTCGTTAAGAAAAGTGACTGTGTTTTTTTTAAAGAGAGTGTTTTGGGTGGAGTTGGCATTAAAGACATCAAAGCTGTCTGTGATACTTGTTTGCCCTTCAAACAGAATGTTGCCTAAGTCTACAGTCGCTCCTGTAGATTTGCTGAGGTTATCCAGGTTTTCTAGGGCAAAGTTTTCCAAGATGAGTTTGCCTTTAGGAAGCCACCCTGCAAAGGTGATTTCCAGATTGTTGCCATTCTGGGTCAGCAGCAGATTTTGAGCAGTAAACGAGAATAAGAAGTCATCGTCCTGAAAACTTAGGGTGTCCACTTCGGCAATCACTGCTGCCGAGGGATTTATGTTTTTATCTACTCCACCGAAATCGGTGATAATATTATTAGTTTTGCTGTTGTATGAGAAATTGTAAACAACAAATTTATCCTTGCCACCGCCACCTGTGAAGATATTATTGTTTATGCCACCGACACTTGTGGTGAAGATATCATCGCCATTACCACCGTTGAGGGTATTATTACTACCAAAGGCGCCGGAGACAAGAGAATCGTTGCCATCGCCTCCACTCAGTAGATTATCGCCTGATGAAAAGCTAGCATTCAAGGTATCGTCACCTGCATCACCCTCAATGGTGTTTTTGCCATACGATTTAGAGACAAGAGAATCGTTGCCATCGCCTCCATTCAGTAGATTATTACCTAATGAATCACTAGCACGCAAGGTATCGTCACCTGCACCACCGATGAGAGTATTATTCCCCATACCACCCCGCAGCAAGTCATTGCCACTCAAGCCGTCGATTTTGTCATTACCCCCCTGACCATTGATGACATCATCTGAGTTGTCAAAGCCGTTAACATTATTGTCGAGGTCGTTAAGAAAAGTGACTGTGTTCTTTTTAAATATAGTGCTTTGGGTGGAATTGGCATTGAAGACATCAAAGCTGTCTGTAATACTAGTTTGCCCATAGAACAGGATATTGCCAACTTGGGCTAAATTGTCTAGGTTTTCCAGGACAAAGTTTTGCAGAAAAAATGTGGAAGCAAACCCAAACTCCTGCTCAAAGTAGATTGCTAAGTCGTTTCCACTATGAGTTAGTAACAAATTTCTCGCCGTGAATTGCTCATCTCCTGTAAATTGCAAGGTATCCACAGAGGCAATCACCTCTGCTGATGGGTTTGAGCCTTTACCAATGCCATCGAAATCGGTGATGAGAATAAGATTCCGGTTAAGGTCAGCCGCGTAAAAAAATTTATCCTTGCCGCCGCCACCAGTTGCTAAAGCACCATTAGTATATGCTCCAGCGTAGAAGCTATCATCACCAGCGCCACCGTTGAGGGTGTCGTCCTCTCCGTTAGGATATAGTTTATCGTCACCTGCTAAACCATTAATCAAGTCATTACTTGTTGTCCCATAGAGGGTATCATTACCGTTTGTACCATTGATATTTGCCATAAGTTTCTACCTATCTAAATCTATTTTTTCAGTAAATTTCAGTTGCCAATCTGCGGTTTGTGTATTTTTAGGACACAAATAATTTGGCGAAATTTGACGTTTTCGGCATACTTTCATGTCATCCTTGAAGAGAAGTAGTAATAACTACATAGTGAATATGTTACTTAGATGTCTACGCTTAAAGACTCATCTTTGCATACTCTTCACATTACTGGCTGATAAATGTATGTACAAGCACTGAGCTTTGTATATTCTTTATATTCTTCTAATTTCTAGGTCATAACTCAGTAAGTAAATGTTTCGATGAGTTATACAAAATACATATTTTCTTTTTTATGCTGCGATACCTTCTGTGCGATCGCGCAGCGTGTCGTAGACAGACGCTACGCGTAGCTTGCTTCCTCGGAGGGGTACGGTAAGCTTTCCTGCGGAACGTTGCGCGATCGCAAACGCCTGCGGTTTTTGTTAGCATACGCATTAAGCAAGAATTGTTAGAAGTTGCTAAAATTACAAACGCAGACATGATTCAACTTAGCCAAGAACACTTGCAAACCATCCGCACTCATGCCGAAAGCACCTATCCAGATGAGTGCTGTGGTATAATTTTGGGTTATCTGGCTAATGAGGGCAAAACTGTGGTAGAAGTCATGCCAACAGAAAATGCTTGGAATACTGAAGCGGCTGCTGAATTTCCAGGAGAACGCACAACAGAAAGTAAAAGACGGCAATATACGATCGCACCCGAAGTTATGTTAAAAACACAAAGGGAAGCACGCGATCGCTCATTGAACATTATCGGCATTTTTCACTCCCACCCAGATCATCCTGCTATACCCTCAGAATGCGATCGCCTATACGCTTGGCAGGGATACTCGTATATAATAGTATCCGTCCAAAACGGCAAAGCTGGAGAACTCAAAAGTTGGAGCCTTGATGATACTCATCAGTTTCAAGCAGAGGAAATTGAAAATATAAAATAACTGACTTAGTTTAAAGACAGTGATTCATCGCGGTTTTCGCCGCTATTACAGATGAAAATTCGTCTTTCCCACTCCTATCTCTATATAAGATCCAGTTTTTCGATAGGATTAATATTCCGCTTTCCCACATCATAACTGCTATGCTCAATCCCAATCTGGACGAAATCCAGTTGACCAAAGACGATTACGAACGCTACTCCCGACACCTGATTTTACCGGAAGTAGGTCTAGAAGGACAGAAGCGCCTGAAAGCCGCTAGTGTAATGTGTATCGGTACAGGTGGACTCGGCTCACCATTACTTTTATATTTGGCGGCGGCGGGTGTTGGACGCATCGGGATTGTCGATTTTGATATTGTCGATACTTCTAATCTGCAACGCCAAGTAATTCACGGGACATCCTGGGTGGGTAAACCCAAGATTGAATCGGCAAAAAACCGCATCCACGAGATTAATCCCTATTGTCAGGTTGATTTATACGAAACTCGTCTGACTTCCGAAAACGCCCTGGAGCTTATTCAACCTTACGATATCGTAGTGGATGGTACTGATAACTTCCCCACCAGATATCTAGTTAACGACGCCTGCGTATTGCTAAATAAGCCAAACGTCTACGGTTCAATTTTACGCTTTGAAGGGCAAGCTACTGTATTTAATTACGAAGGTGGCCCGAATTATCGTGACCTTTTCCCAGAACCACCACCACCAGGGATGGTTCCTTCTTGTGCAGAAGGTGGCGTATTGGGAATTTTGCCAGGAATTATTGGTTTAATCCAAGCAACCGAAACTGTTAAAATCATTCTGGGACAAGGCAACACTCTTAGCGGGCGATTGCTGCTATACAACGCCTTGGATATGAAATTTCGGGAGTTAAAGCTGCGTCCGAACCCGATTCGCCCAGTGATTGAAAAGCTGATAGATTACGAAGAATTCTGCGGGATTCCACAAGCTAAGGCAGAGGAGGCAAAACAGCAGTTGGAAAGTCAAGAAATGACCGTCAAGGATTTGAAGGAATTGTTGGATAGCGGTGCGAAGGATTTTGTACTGCTGGATGTCCGCAACCCCCATGAGTACGACATTGCCAAGATTCCGGGTTCAGTGTTGGTGCCCTTACCAGACATTGAAAATGGGAATGGAGTTGCTAAGGTGAAGGAAATATTGAACGGCCACCGCTTAATTGCTCATTGTAAGATGGGCGGGCGATCGGCAAAAGCCCTAGCTATTCTCAAGGAAGCCGGGATTGTGGGGACGAATGTCAAAGGCGGAATTACCGCTTGGAGTCGAGAAATCGATTCTTCAGTTCCAGAGTATTAACAAGAGAGGCAGAAGGCAGGAGGCAGGAGGCAGGAGGCAGGAGGAATACTAGCCTCTGTTTTCTGCCCTCAGTCAGCAGAGCGAGTTTGCGGTTTAAGTCCCCATTCCCTCATCTCCTTATGACTGTGTTTGCATTGCGGTGAGTGGCATTTTTGAAACGCAAAGGAACGCAGAGGTTTAACGCAGAGGGACGCAAAGTTATCTTCTGCGTCCCTCTATGTATGAATTACGAATTACGTTAGCGTAGCGTTAGCGAGTCTTCGTACCCCTATGGGGAAGCAAGCTACGCTTTTAGCGTCTGTCTGCGACACGCTGCGCGAACGTAGAGAGCGTCATTACGAATTACGAATTAGCTACGGGTTTCACTTGACTTAGTAAACTGTGCAGTTTTTCGCCTTCAATGACCTCTGTTTCTAAGAGTTGAGTTGCGATCGCTTCTAGCAAGTCTCGATTCTGTCTGAGAATCTCTAGGGCTTGCTCGTGGGCTGTTTCCACGATTTCCTTGACTTCGCTATCAATGGCTTTGGATGTGTCTTCACTTACTGCCCGCCGGGGATTAGCACCACCATTACCCAGGAATGCTGCTTGTTGTCCTTGTTGGTAAGCTAATGGGCCTAAAACTTTACTCATGCCATAAGCTGTTACCATCCGTTCTGCCAAGTCAGTTGCTCGTTGCAAATCGTTGGAAGCACCTGTAGTAATACTGTTAAACACAATCTCTTCAGCGGAACGTCCACCCAACAAAGTTGCAATTTGACCCCGCAATTCTGTTTCATTCATCAAAAAGCGGTCTTCAGTTGGTAATTGCAGAGTGTAGCCTAAAGCTGCCATCCCACGAGGAATAATCGAAATCTTTTCTACGCGACCGTTTCCTGTGGTGAGCGCCCCGACCATTGCGTGACCAACTTCATGGTATGCAACAATCTTTTTCTCAGTCTCGTTCATCACGCGACTCTTTTTCTCTAAACCGGCAACTACCCGCTCAATTGCTTCGGCAAAGTCTTCTTGAGCAACCCTTTCACGCAGATTGCGCGCTGCCAATAATGCGGCTTCGTTCACCAAGTTTGCCAAATCTGCGCCAGCAAAACCAGGGGTACGAGTAGCGATCGCTTTTAAATTTACATCATCTCCTAATTTTACCTTTTGAGCGTGAATCTTGAGAATTGCTTCACGATCAGATAAATCGGGACGGTCTACCAACACTTGGCGGTCAAAGCGGCCTGGACGCAGCAATGCCGGGTCTAGTACTTCGGGGCGGTTAGTAGCAGCTAGCACAATTACCGTTGCATCCCCAGCCGCAAACCCATCCATCTCAGTTAGTAATTGATTGAGGGTTTGTTCTCTTTCATCGTTACCACCGTAGAAGCCGTTACTACTACGAGACTTACCAATCGCATCCAATTCATCAATGAATATAATACAAGGAGCTTGTTTTTTGGCCTGTTCAAACAAATCCCGGACTCTGGAAGAACCTACACCGACAAACAATTCGACAAACTCGGAACCAGAGATGCTGAAAAATGGAACTCCTGCTTCTCCTGCTACGGCTTTCGCTAACAGTGTCTTACCAGTACCTGGAGGGCCAACTAACAACACACCTTTGGGAATCCTAGCGCCAATTTGCGTAAACCGTGCCGGAGTCTTGAGGAAATCTACAATTTCTACTAACTCAGTTTTCGCTTCTTCTACTCCAGCCACATCTGCAAAGGTGATTTTCGCGGATTCGCCTTCAACGTAAACCTTAGCTTTGCTCTTACCAATGGAAAGCGCACCTTGGGGCCCACCGCCACCACCACGAGCGAGAAAGAACTGCCAAATACCAATAAAAATCAGTGGTGGAATCACCCAACTCAAGAGGGTTGTAAACCAAGTATTTTTGGGCGGTGGTGTAGCAGCGAACTCAACTCCCTTTTCTTCTAGCAGTTTGGGTAACTCTAAATCAAAGATTGGTGTCGTTGCAAACACTTGAGCCTGCTCGGCATTTTCTGCTTTTAATTGGTAAATAATCTGATTTTGACCAACAGAAACGCGGCTGACTTCCCCTTCCTGTACTTGATGAATAAATAGGCTATAAGGAACACCAGTAGGGCCAGAAGCAAATAAACCAGGCAAAAATAAATTTAAGAGCAGGAATAGCCCTGATACTGCCAGTAATATATTAGCAACGATCCGAAACCGAGGTGACTTAGGCTGTTCTTTAATTCCCATAGATTTTACCAATCCTTAAATAATGAAAACTAACTTGAAAATTGGGCATAGGGTAGGGGGCACTTGTACTGAGCGTAGTCGAAGTATTGGGTATTGCTTTTCCCCTGCTTCCCCTGTTCCTTATTTCCCTTAACCCTTTGATAAACTTGATTAAAGACTAGTCAAAAATGCTGGTATATTCGCATCTGAGCAATGTCTACGATGGGCTGTAAGGCTCATGATGCTCGTTAGCCATCTCTCCTTGGGAAAAGACTCGCTAACGGTAAGGCAAAGTTGTTCAGCTTCTCTGGATCTTCAAGTATACTACCGTTTCTCATAATTTCTCCTATTTAGCAATGTTTGCAGCTTTTTTTTACTTATTTATGTAACTAAACTTAACAATTTAATTAATCTTTGTGAACTAACGAGCAAATACGGTTTACCGTACTAAAAGAATATGCATAGATTGGGAGACGCAAATAGAAATCCCCCACGAAGAGTTATTTTGGAGCCTTGGCGGAGCTTTCCTTGCTCCACTCCTGAATTCTTCTTGAATAATTTCACTTTGAACTTTGGAACAGCGTTCTCCATATATGCGGTTCCTCCTAGCCATTAATGTCCATCATTTGACCAGTGGGGGCGATCGCTAGATAATTTAATCACACCGTAAGAACGGCCAACCTGCCATAAAATAGAATTTTCATAACTCGTTCGTGGCTGATTAATACTAACTATACTTCCACTAGCGTTTTTGATATTTAAGGTTCCTGACCAAGTAATTTCCCAATCAATTGCTAATCTTTGGGTATGACGAGAGGTAAGAACAGGTCGAAAAGCAATATTATAAGCAGACACCATTTCTTTAGCAGCTTGGACAGAACCAGCATTGGTGTAATGTAGCCAATTAATATCTACATTAGGCATAGGTGGAACATCTTTGGCAGCAATTTCATTATTACTAATACGGAAAGCATAATGCATTAAATAAGCTCGTTCCGAGGGGCGGAATACTGAAGAGATATCAATATTAGCTCCGGCATTTTTTAAGGCTTGCTCAAAAGCTTGTACTTTTTGACGGAAGGGATAAGCTAAATCATCAATTAAGTCGCTGTCTGGGAAAACATTAACCCAGGCTTTTCCACTCAGTCGTTGTCTTAATTTTTTGGCGTATTCAGTTATGTTGTCTAAAGCCAACTCCAAATCAATACCAAGCTTGGTTTTTGTTGTATTAGAAAGCTGTTGAGCTAATTCGGCTCGGAAATTGATGTCTCTGATTTTATAAGTTTCGGCTAGTCCTTTTGTACTGTTGGGGCCAAAGTCTCCATCAGCTACTAACGGCGGATTCAAACGACCCATCGCTGTTAAACTTTTTTGTAAATCTTTGATCTCATTCTCTCCAAAGTTGAGATAGGTTAATAATTTTTCTCCAGCATTGGTATAGATAGCAAAATAAATTGCAAAACCTTGCTCTAGCGCTTTTTTATAAGTAGCAGTATCGACAATTCCCGTGACTGTTAAAGCATTACTAGTCTGATAATCACGAGTTGCTTGAGTTGTAATATTCCCAAAATCACCATCAACGGCAGCAATAGGAAAGTCATAATCTAAAAGAAATTTCTGCCAAGCAGTTACAATTAGCCCTTCGGATTTTTTCTGGAGAGTCGGAAGTTGCAAAGCTTGAAGTTTAAAGCTCATAGTTTTTATTGAATGAAACAATTGTGTTCAGTTAATTTTTATGTCACTATTCGTCGTATAATTTAAGTTAGTATCGCTGCCAATTTGGTATCTCGTACTTCATTAGAGCGATTGGAGTTCAATCAACGCTGTTTTGCAACCACTTTGGATTATAACATCCGCAGTTATATTAGCTTTTATCACGAATACTGAAAATAGAAAGTAGCTATCTCTTTCACTTGTTGGCAAATGTGGTCAGAAATTTTCTGGAACTCAGCCACAGCAAATTGCGTAGGCTAGGAAAAACCCCAAGCATCGCCCATGTTGTTGTCAAAGATCCGCCACTTCTGATTTGGGACGAGGATACTTTGCGTTAGGTAATGAAACCAAAGTGGCTATTCAAAAATCTCTGGCTATAATTACCCAAAATTGTATAACCATAGCGTAGGCAAAGCCCGCCGTAGGCATCGCTCATCGTTGTATATATAAACGCCTCTATCCTTTTGTCCTTTCTGTGATATCTTACGGTCAGTCGCTACGCCTAATATGTTAATTAAATTCATCCTATCAGGTGAGTCTAATGGGTGAGGTACAACAAACACGAAATATTGTACCTTGAGGCTATCAAATGGTTGTTTAGCACCCCAATTTATCGGCTCAAAAATTAGGAAGTAGATAATGAATGTAAACCAAATTATTGGAGATTCAAAAAATAATATTTTTGCAAACCTTGGTAAACATTTTTTTGCCTGGATGATGGCTTCAAGTAGTAGTAAATATGATAAAATTGTCAGCGATCGCAAACGTTCTCTTTTTGCTAATCTCCAAGGTAAAGTGTTAGAAATTAGCCCCAAAGCAGGCGCTAACTTACCCTACTATCCTAAAGATATCCATTGGATAGGAATCGAGTCAAACTCACAGACGCATTCCTCTCTTCAAAAACAAGCAGAAAAACTGGGTTTAAACATCGACCTCCGCATTGGGAATGCTGAATGGTTAGATGCCGAAGATAACAGCATCGATACTGTTGTTAGTACATTAGTTTTATGCTCTGTGCCAAATATAGATTATACATTACAGGCAATTTTAAGAGTACTTAAACCAGGCGGACGCCTCTTATTTATTGAACACGTTGCCGCACCTCAAGGAAGTTTATTGCGACAAATACAAAACACAGTTAGTCCAATTTGGAAAGTGATAGGTGATGGTTGTCATCCAGATAGAGAAACTTGGATAGCATTAGGAAATGCTGGTTTTAGTAGCATTCATTATGAGCGATTTGATGCACAATTACCAATTGTTAGCCCTCATATTATCGGCGTAGCGACAAAATAAAAGTATGAATAAACCCCCGACTAAAGTCGTGGGGTTTATGAGGTTTTCTACCAGAGATTTTATGGATTCTCGCGCAGGAAAGTATCAATATCATTTAGTTCTTGCTGATTGAGGCGAAAATCTCCAGCACCAATGATTCCTTCCACCTGCTTAGAATTGCGTCCGCCAACGATCGCCGCAGTCACCGCCGGATTATTTAAAGTCCAAGCGATCGCAACTTCACCTGGGGAGCGATCGTGTTGTTTACCAATGTGTTGCAACACTTCGACTAGCTTCAGGTTACGAGATAGACGTGGCTCCTGAAATTCACTACTGTTTTTGCGCCAATCATCATCTGGGAAATTAGCAACCCGCTCAGGTGTAATCGCCCCTGTGAGTAAGCCAGATTGCATCGGTGAATATACAATCACACCTATATTATTTTCCAAAGCAAAAGGCAGAATTTCTTTTTCGACATCGCGCTTTACCAGTGAATAAGGCGGTTGCAATGACGTAACTGGTGCGATCTCCTGAATACGTTTCAACTGTTCGACATTGAAATTGGAAACTCCGATATAGCGAACCTTTCCCTCATCCTTAAGCTTGGCCAAAGTTGTCCAGCCTTCTTCGATATCTGAGTCAGGGTTAGGCCAGTGGATTTGGTAAAGGTCGATGGTTTCAACGTCTAGTCGGCGCAGACTGGCTTCAACCTCCCGCCGCACAGAATCCGCTTTCAGACTGCGACCAATTTCGCCCTTTTCATCCCAGATCATTGAGCATTTCGTGAAAATGTAGGGGCGACTAGATCGACCTTTGAGTGCTTTAGCAACAACCTCTTCAGAATGCCCTAGACCATAAATAGCTGCGGTGTCAATCCAATTAACGCCGAGATCAAGAGCGCGATTGATGGCTGCGATCGATTCTTGATCGTTTTGCTCTCCCCAACCAAAAGCCCATCCACCGCCACCAATCGCCCAAGCACCAAAGCCGATTGGGGTAATGTTAAGCTCCGAATTGCCAAGCTGTTTGGTTTGCATATCTACCTTCTTCAAGAATTTTTGAGTCAATTGTTACTTTACGCTGCAAATATTTTCTCAACAGCTATCTGAGGTGTGAATTACTACTGGTGCAAATACGACAGCTAACCACTCTTGAATGTTGTGTTGATACACAGTACTTGTATACTAAATTTGCTCAAACATAGTAACATTTGTCAGTGTCGATCAAAATAGAGAAGCAATATGTTAGAAGATTTAAAAGGCAAAGTTGCGCTGATCACAGGTGCAAACAAAGGTATTGGGTATGAGATTGCCCGCCAACTAGGTTCTAGAGGCGCTACTGTTCTTGTTGGTTCAAGAGATATAAGACGTGGTGAAGAAGCGGCGAATAAACTTCGTTTCAGCGAGATCGATGCTCGAACAATTCAACTTGATGTGAGCGACCAAAAAACAATCGACTCTGCGGCTAAACAAATCGAGAGCGAATTCGGAAAACTTGATATCCTTGTGAACAATGCTGGAATAATAAGTGATGGCGATCGCCTTCCACCTAGTCAAGTTGATATTGAAACATTACGACATACTTATGAAACGAATGTATTTGGAGTATTTGCAGTTACAAAAGCGTTGTTGCCACTTTTAAAGAAATCAAAGGCAGGGCGAATAGTGAATTTATCAAGTGGTTTAGGTTCTCTAACCCAGAACTCCGATCCAAATTATGAATTCGCTGATTTTAAGCTTCTTGCTTATAACTCATCAAAGACAGCAGTGAATGCAATCACAGTTTTATTGGCTGCCGAACTTAAAGATACCCCAATTAAAATCAATGCTGCCGATCCTGGCTTTACCGCAACTGACATTAATCAATACCAAGGGTATCGCACTGTTGAGCAGGGAGCGATTCCAGTAGTGAGACTCGCTACTCTACCTAATGATGGTTCTAGCGGAGGATTTTTTGATGAAAATGGTGTGGTTCCTTGGTAAAAAGTAGAGGGCATTAGGCATGGGTTATTCCCCTTGTCCCATCGCCAGCTACGTGCAGCATCTCGTAGAGAGCATGATTACAAATTACTAAATTTACCGAATATTAACTTCTTGCAGGTAATTTACTCCTTGACGATATTCAACCTTAGTAACTGAGTTTTTAGGGACGAATAAATTTGTTCTTTTTGCAGAAGCTATCTTTTGGTTATCAGCAACCACCCGTTGTTTTTGAGTATACTCATTCAATTTGGCTTGAGCTTGAGCATAAACTAAAGTATCTTGGGGAATATTTTTGAGAAATTTTACAGCCCGATCAAAATCACCAATAGATGCTTTTTTATAGGCTTTCTGTAAAAAGTAGGCTGCTCTGATTTGCCGCTTTCGATTGTATTCAGCTAACTTGTCTTGAACTAAAGCACCCGCATGACTTTCTTGAGGAATTTGACGTAGATATTGTAAGGCAGCAGAAAAATCTTTGTCAGCGGCTCTTTCGTAAGCTTTTGTTAATAAATCTTGCGTCTGTATTTCAATGTTTACAGATGCTTTCTGAACTATTTTATCTGTTTTAGATTGCCAATATGCAATCTTGGGAACTTTTGCAGCAGCATGAAGAACATCTGACCATCTGCTCTCATGAAAAGCTAGTTGTGCTATTTCGTATTGCTGTGCAGCTACTTGCCATTGTTCTTGCCATTCTTCGATTGTGGCTTGCGCTTCTGGATAAACATTGCTGTGGGAGGGAATTGATTTAGCGAGTGCGATCGCTTCTTCCAAATCCCCTGCTTGATATTCTTTTGTTGCTTTATATAATGTATCTGTTTCTGAATATGCAGGTGCAGTATTAACTAAAGAATATACACCAAATCCCATCAATAAAGAATTAGCTGCCAATCCTACTTTCATTCCCGTTAATAATGGGGATGATTTTCCAGACACAGGATTTTTTGCTACTTCTAGAGAAAATTGAGAATCTCCCTCTAATGTTTCTGATGGCTGAGGTTCCCAAATTATTTGTTTGAGTACCCGCAGTACTTCACCCGCAGACTGAAAGCGGTCTTGGTGATTATAACGGATCATTTGGCTGAGAACAGCAGCTAGATAATCGTTAACTGGCGTGTTTTGAGAACGCCAAAAAATTTCATTAGTAGAAGGATCGGTTTTTAATTGTAGTGGTTCTAGCCCTGTTAAAGCCTGGATAGCAATCATACCCAAAGCATAAATATCACTATTGGGCTGTGTTTGACCAATAAATTGTTCTGGTGGTATGTATCCCAATGAAGTGACGGGAATTCTATAAATGGGCAATTCTGCACCTATGCCAAAATCGATCGACTGGATTGAGCCAAAGTCAATCATAACTAACTTGTTATCAACAGTACGTCTGATCAAGTTTTCCGGTTTGATATCGCAATGGATCACGCCTTGAGAGTGGACAAATTCTAGAATACTTAAGACATCTATCAAAAATTCTACAACTTCGCTTTCAGTCCACAGACACCCGAAATGTTGATCGATGGGCAATTCCGCAGTCAGCGCATGTCCTTCAATACACTCTTGCACTATATAAAATCGCTCGTTTTCTTCAAAACAGGCGATGAATTCAGGAATTTGGTCATGACTTCCCAGAAGCTTGAGGGTTTCAGTTTCAGTCAGAAACAGTAACCTCAACATATCCAAGTAGCCGGATTCGGAACTGCTAACTTTAATTTGCTTAATAACGCATTTGGGATTCTCTGGATAATCTACGTCTACAGCAATGTATGTTTGTCCAAACACCCCTGCACCGAGGCTTTGGACAACTTGGTAACGCCCTTGTAGTAATTTACCGATTATGTGGTGGGTCATGACCTGGTTACTCAGTAAGTCCTTTTATCTAGTTTTTCTGACATTCCCTCCTGTTTCCGGAATACTTTAGAAATAAATAATCAGAATTTTGACACTTTAAATACAAGTTAATTTTTTTAAGTATTTTTGCTTATAAAAAATATTTTTTGAGTAAAACAAATACCTCGTATTTTGTTTCCGAAGTATTGGCGG
This sequence comes from Nostoc sp., assembly GCF_036918015.1. GTDB lineage: Bacteria > Cyanobacteriota > Cyanobacteriia > Cyanobacteriales > Nostocaceae > Nostoc. The sequence goes on along the minus strand of NZ_JBALEO010000089.1, from coordinate 45,496 downwards.
TGCTACATTCTTAACTAGGAGATTGATGTTTATAATAGCTGCCTTGTAGAAAAAATACCTTACAATGTGCAATTGTCCAGCAAGTGCTAAAGGCAACGGGAAGAGAAAGAACGTAAACGGCAAAAAGAGCAAGAGAGAAATGGGGAAAGAAAAAACCTTTACCCTTTACCCTTGACTTAGGAATCTCTTGTCTAATCTTGAGTCTTTTGTTGATATATTTGCGGCGCAAGAATCACTTGAATTTGCTTTTCGTGGCATTTTTGAGAAAAAATGCTAATTTGCTCGGACTCGCCTCCTTCAATTGACAAAGATCGCAAAAATCCTTGAAATCCTAAAAAAGCTAATTCATAAATAGCTTTCTGACTAAAAACACCTTCAAAATAGCCCGTGTGGGTATCAACACCTTGAGGATCTCTATTGTTAAAAGACTTCCGAATAAATGCCAAGGTGAGTAAAATATAATTCCCAAAATTTATCGCTGGCTTTTGAATGGCAGAACTAACTATTCCGATCTGATTCATCCGGTTATCTTTATAATCTGTACAGTCAAAATATGTAAATAAATCTGCGGGTTGTACTAAGTCTTCTGAAATCTCAGTTATCTCTTCAAGTTTTCTATGTTCGCTACTAGAAGAACGAATTTCTAAATATTTATAAGGATTATCAAGTCTGTAACCTTTGCCATAGTCTTGTTTGTGTAAATTAACAACTCCATATCTGGGTGTGTGACCCACTAAATCATTTTTATTGTTGAAATGTTTAACTGTTATATTACCAAGCCTGTACCCACTAATACGAGTTCGTGATGGGAAACTAAAATAATTTGCGGCAGTAGAGGTAAATCGTAACGCTAGGTCTCCTTCATTACAAAATATATAAGCTTCTTCACAACGACGTAAAGAAGAACGAAGAAAATTAGCACGTCCTGGCAAGATACTTTCTACAGGAATATCAGGTGCAACTAGCACAAGTCTGCCCAATCGAAATACATTGCCGATATCCGAATTAGGTTTTTTATTAATAGATTTAACATCAAAAACATCAGAGAGAATCCGAATTACATCTGTAACTACAAAACACCCCATACTATGACTAACAAAAGATAATTTAATACGCTTATTTGGGGGAAATTTTACAGTGTAATCCAACTGTCTGATCAATTCAACTAAATCTGTAGTTCCATAATTACTTGCTCTGTAAGTATCACGAAAATAAGTAGATATCCTGAGAATAATTAATGTCAAGATAATTGAAGATATAATCCCAGATAAAATTAACATCGCTGTGAAAAAGTGGACGGCACTATTACTCAAAATATTTAGGAATAATAAAGTTATGGTCGACCATATACTAATTGTTAGTCCCAAAACTAAATTAATAGCTAGTAAAGTTGGTAGAGAAGAAAGTGCGTTGATTAGCTTTTGCCCAAAGGAACCAGACTCATCCGTTTTTATAGGATTTTCTGATGGCCATCTATATCCGATAAAAATATACTTATTTGGTTGTTCAATATGCGTATTAACATATTCATAAATCTTTTTGCACCCCGTCTCTGTATCCGATGGTGTAGAACTATATCCATGAATATTTATAATGATTTCTGGGTCGGGGCTTGATTGCAAACTTTTAGAAATTTTCTCAATCATGTCTTGGGCTGAAGGTTCAGCTTCTCCATCATTGATATTAAAAAACTTTTTATTCGCAACTGGTGACAAATACCTATTAGAATTCTCTTCTTCTGTCTCAACGTTCAGTTTCGCAGTACTAACTACTAAATAACCAGGTATTTTTTCCTGATTATTTTTTTTAAATTCGTAAATTTTATACGGTTGATTGTCTGGCAGACTCTGATTGTCAGGATAGGTCATTAGGTCTATTTCCTTTTAAAAAAAACTTTTCTAGTCCACCTGGAGTAGCCAAAATCAGCATTTTAGCTAGGTGCAGAACCAATATTTTTAAAACGTTAGTAATTTTCCAAAAATAAATATTGCCTTTCTATGCTCAGAATATTCTACCTCTAAGTTTCCGTATCTTCCTCAACTACCTCAGATTTATCTTGTAATGGCTTCACCACTCGCGCGATCGCTTCCTGAATAAAAGCTTTAATAAATTCATCTCTGCGATTAATTTGAAACTGTCGCTGTACAACTTCCGTCATTCCCCCATCACCCCAATCTTGGTCATGACGAAAATATTCAATGAAACTTTTGCCGGCAATTCGCGTTAAATAAGCTGCTGTCACACCTTGAATTGCTCTACCAATAATAAAGGTGGCAACATTGAGTTGCAACGCTGTAGATAATAATTGAATTGCTCCTTTGACAATGCCCAAACTGGCGATGGTTTTCGCTAAAGAAAGAGCTAATTCTCGTCCTCGTTCCATATTCAATTCACAGCCATACACTCTACCAATTTCCACAACCATTTGAGCGTTGACTGCGGCTGTTGCCAATAAATCTACAACTGGTATGGGCGTAACTGATACCACACCAGCACCAATCCATTGAAACCGTTCCACGATTTTGTCAGCTTGACGGCGACGCTGCCCATCAATGAGTTTTCGCGCCTCGTCTCCCAGTCGCAGAGATTGCAAAAGAATATTATCCGCCACCAAATCTTCACCCTCAGCTCGTAAAACAGCAGCCGTGCGGCGCAGCAACGGAACAATATCGGGTTCCGGCTGGAAGGTTTCGCCAGTTTCGAGTTGTGCAGGTTGGGGATTAGCTGCGATCGCTACCACATCATTAGTAGCAATAAATCCCCGTACCCGTTGACGCAATCTCGCAAGGATGGATTCTTTATCTTCATCTGTATATAAATCAGTTTTGTTGAGAATTAGAAGCGATCGCTTGCCAATTTCTGCCAACCCCCGCAACGGCTCATATTCTGAGCGTCGTAAATCATTGTCCACCACAAACAACAGTAAATCTGCTTCTGTCGCCAGTTCTCGCGCCATCTGTTCCCGTTCCGTTCCCGCCACCCCCGCTTCTAAAATCCCCGGCGTATCTGTAATTAAAATCTTACGTTCTAATCCCTTCAACCGCAGACAATAGGTTTCTCCAACCTGAGTTGTACCCATTGGTGCATCCACCTGACCAACCATGCGTCCCATAATTGCATTAACTAGGGAAGTTTTGCCTGCACTCCCCGTACCAAATACCACAACTTGAATTTCACCCCGTGCGAGGTTGGCTTCAATCTCTCGCGATCGACTTAATAAAGCTTGGCGTGTGACTTCATCTTGAATTTGGGCTACCTGTTGCCGTACAGCCTGGAGAGTTGTAGAAGCTGCATCAGATTTAGCAGCCGGAATTTGTGCCGCAGTCGCCCGCTTCGGGTTGCGACGCGATCGCTTTTCCCCAGTTCTAATCACCAATACATAATAAACAAAAGCGGCAACCAAAGCTCCAATGAGGATAATCAGCAGCAACAGCAGCAAATTGCCTAGCAACGGCGAATAGGATAATTGCCAATAGAGGCGTGATAGGGAATCAATTAGCCATAGGGCTAGCCCCAAAATGACAATTAGACCGACAATCAGCGTTACTATGCGTGACAGAGGCATGGCTGGGAAAGATTAGTAAATATTCAGTAGGTAGATGCTTCTAATCTTAATAGTTTCAGCATTTTTTACCAGAGTAGTGGGAAGTGGGAAGGGGGCAGGGGGCAGGGGGAAAACAGGCTTTTTTGATAAACTAACAAGGCTTACTCCATTTTTTGCATCTTTAAAAAATTGCAACAATATTTCTTTCAATTTTAATATGCATACTATTACTAAAAAGTCAATAAATAATTCCTGGGCTGGTGCGATCGCAGAACCAGCAAAAGAATTTCCTCTTACTCAACTGTCAATTATTTCTGGCAAAATCCCAGATGGTTTACGTGGGACACTTTACCGCAATGGCCCTGCACGGCTAGAACGTGGTGGCGAACGCGTGGGACACTGGTTTGATGGAGACGCGGCAATTCTCGGCGTTCATTTCACAGATGCAGGAGCTACCGGAGTCTATCGCTATGTGCAAACAGCAGAATATCAGGCTGAAACTCAAGCGGATAGGTTTCTTTATGGTGTCTATGGGATGCATCCGCCAGGGCCCATCTGGAAGCGCTGGGGACAACAGATTAAGAATGCAGCGAATACCTCTGTCTTGGTCTTACCTGATAAATTGTTGGCTTTATGGGAAGCAACCAATCCATACAGCCTTGATTTGCAAACCTTAGAAACCAAGGGATTGGATGATTTAGGTGCTTTGGATAACGGATTACCTTATTCTGCTCATTACAAGCGTGATTCAGAAACAGGCGAGATTTTTAACTTTGGAATCAGTATCGGCAGTTCTGTACAACTGAATCTCTACAAAAGCGATACTACTGGCAAAATTATCCAAAAAACTGCTTTTAAGCTAGATCGCTACTCGATAATACATGATTTTATTTTAACTCAAAGGTATCTGGTGTTTTTCATGCCACCAATGCGGATGAAAATGCTGTCAGTTTTGCTAGGTGTGACTACCTTTAGTGAATCTCTGTTGTGGGAACCTCAATTAGGAACCCAGGTGTTAATCTTTGATCGCGAAAACTTATCCTTAGTAAGTCGTGGTGAAACCGATCCTTGGTTTAATTGGCATTTTGGCAATGGCTATGAAGATAAAGACGGTTCCGTGGTTTTGGACATGGTGCGATATGCAGATTTTCACCAAACTAATGAGTATCTCAGAGAATTCGCAAGTGGTAAGACGCACACAGTAACTCAAGGAACATTGTGCCAAGTCCGCCTCAATCCTCAAACTGCTAAAGTGTCCGCAATACAGGAAGTTGTCAATCGCAAGTGTGAATTTCCCGTAGTGCAGCGGTCACAAGTTGGGCAACCTTGGCGCTATACTTATGTATCATTAATGCCCCAAAGAGGGGATATAGACAAAGAATGGTTCGGTGCGATCGCTCGCTTCGACTACAAAACCGAAACCCTCACCGAAGCAGACTTAGGCGAAAACCGCTATCCTTCAGAACCCATCCACGCCCAAGATGCCCAAAACCCTGAACAAGGCTGGGTTCTAACCGTTGTATACGATGGTAATCCTCATAGTAGTGAAGTTTGGGTATTTGATAGCGATCGCCTGGATGCAGAACCAGTTTGCAAACTAGGATTACCTAGCGTTATTCCCCACAGTTTCCACGGCACTTGGAACCCAGCTTAACAATTTCGGGAAGAAGCAGGGGAGTAGGGGAGACAAGGGGACAAGGTGACAACAGGTAAGAACTTGCAACAAGTCTTTGCCCTTGTCCCGAATGGCACTAAGAAAAGCGGAAAAGCTTATCAATTAAGCAGTTTGTAATTGTTTACGTAATTCATGCCGGGGTTTTGTCATTAAGGGGTAAATTTTGGGGCGACGTTTACGAACTCGTGGTTGACTTCGACCTGGGCGGTCGGGAACAGCCTTGTGAGCAATAACTTTTAGCAAAGTACGATAAATTCGGAGTCCATTCACGGACATCCAATAGCATCTCATATCATGTCCGCTTGATTACTTACTAAACCTCAAGAATCCCACCCCGCCAAAGCTGCGCTTTGTCTCCCCTCCCCGCTTGCGGGGAGGGGTTGGGGGTGGGGTGCAATGACTGTGGAAATCATAACTAATTATGCGGACATGATATCACCTATTTGATAGGCGCAAAGGAGGAGTCGTATAAGTAGTGCCTGCCGACCACATTAAGCTACGAAGTAGATTGTAAGCAAGCAAATAAACATAAATTTCTTTGCGTACCATTGAGGGGATTTTACATCGTAGAATATCCATACCCAAGGTAGTTTTTATATGTTTTAAATCCAGTTCAACATCCCAATATTTACCGTAAAGTCCAACAATTTTGAGAGTAGAATAAATTGATTTATCTAAGATAGTAGTAATTAAACTAACTCGTTGAGTACGAAAACCAAGAATAACGATGTAGTAGTAAATTTCTCTTACAATTATGGTTTGAAGTAGAGCATCAAATTCATCTTTACTCAATCCTTTTGGACAACTTCTAGGCTTATACCAAGTAACTAATTTGTCACAATCTCCAACAATTTTACCTTTTGGCATACCTTTTGGCATAGTTGTTGTACGAGATTGATGCTTACGAAATACAGCATCAAAATCAAGCTTTTTGATAGTAAACATATCGGCGTAAGCACAAAAACCTCTATCTCCTATAAGCACATCATTGGGTTTAAGAGAACTGTACAGTTTTCTTGCTAATTTAATATCATGAGTGTTCAAAACGTCTATGAATAAAGCAACGGCGGCTCCTGTCACCAAACTAAATATCACACCAATTGGAAACCCACATCCGGGCTTTTGACTACTTGGCCTTTGGATATTGTTTTTGGTTTTCTACGGTGTCCGGCATAGACACTGTTGACCCATTTATTACTTTGATATTGCGACCACACCATAAATGTTCTTCTGTCACTTTATCTTGTAGATTTTGTACTGAGGAGTTGAACAGTTTTTTTTTCTAATAATCTCTCTGGAAGCCTTGCTCTGGCGCAGACAATATCCGCTTGTATCACTTGTTCGCGGAGCGTCTCGAAAAGAAGGAACTTCTACCTCTTTTTCTGCTAAGGTATTTCTTCACAAGATCCTCACATTCTTCTTGTAGTTTTCATTGTAACTTTTAAATTGAACATACCTATCTAGAGTTTCTCCCGGCTGGCAGGGCTACTCATAGATGACATCTTTGCCAGCGAATATCTCTGAATCAAACTTATAACCGAGGGGATTGATATGGCAGACATTATTGGAGACAACCAGAATAACACTCTAATTGGCACGTTTGAGAATGACGCTATCCTTGGTCAGGGCGGTGATGATAACCTCTTTGGTCGGGGCGGCAATGATGACCTCTTGGGTGGGGCTGGCAATGACTCGCTTAATGGCGAGGACGGCAATGACCTTCTCAATGGTGAGGACGGCGAGAACACCCTGCTTGGTGGGTTAGGCGATGATGTCCTCCTTGGTGGCTCTGGCAATGACCTTCTCGATGGCGAGCAGGATGACGATCAACTCCTTGGCAAAGGCGGTGACGACACCCTGCTTGGTGGGTTCGGTAATGATGCTTTCCTTGCTGGATCTGGCAATGACCTTCTCGAAGGTGGGGACGGAAATGACCGACTCGCTGGAGAAGACGGTAACGACCAACTCTTTGGCGGGGAAGGGTTTGACACCCTTCTTGGCGGGGCTGGCGATGACCAGGTTGATGGTGAGGATGGCAATGACAACTTGACTGGTCAGGCTGGCGATGACACCATCCTTGGCGGGGCTGGCCATGACCGACTAGAAGGAGGGGACGGGGATGACAAAATCTTTGGTGGGAGTGGCAATGATACTGCTGACTATTCAAATAGCACTGCCGGTGTCACCGTCAACCTGGCGACTGGAACCGCCAGTGGTGGGGCAGGGAATGATGTCCTGTTTAATATCGAACAAGTCTTTGGTTCTGGTTTCAACGATTCCCTAACTGGCGGGCGCGGTAATGACAACCTCTTTGGTAGAGGTGGCAATGACCTGCTTGATGGTGGAGTTGGCAATGACCTGCTGGATGGCGAGGAAGGCAACAATATTGTCCGTGGTGGGGCTGGCGATGACACCTTGCGTGGTGGGACTGGCAATAACCAACTCTTGGGTGGAGTTGGTGTTGATACTGCTGATTATTTCAGTGCCACTGCCGGAGTCACGATTAACCTTGCCACTGGAACCGCTACAGGGCAGGGCAGGAATGATGTCCTGTTGGAGATTGAAAGAATCGTTGGTTCTAGGTTCAATGACACCATCCTTGGCGGAGCTGGCAATGACTTCTTCATCAGTGCTGGGGACGGGAATGACTTTGTCAATGGTGAGGCTGGTAATGACCGCCTCTTTGGCGATAACGGCAATGACACCCTCCTTGGCGGGGCTAACGACGACTTTATCAATGGCGGGTACGGCGATGACTCCCTGCTTGGCGGTAGCGGCATTGACATCCTGCTTGGTGGGGCTGGCAATGACCAACTCTTTGGTGAGGACGGGAGTGACACTCTCATTAGTAGAGAAGGCAATGATACCCTGCTAGGCGGTAGCGGCAATGACATTCTGCTTGGTGGGGACGGCGACGACCAACTCCAAGGTGGAGGCGGGGATGACCAACTCTTTGGTGGGACTGGCATTGATACTGCTGATTATTTAAATGCCACTGCCGGAGTCACCGTTGACCTTGGCGCTGGAACTGCCAGTGGGGGAGATGGGAATGATGTCCTGTTCAATATCGAGCAAGTCTTTGGTTCTAGTTTTAACGACTCCCTGATTGGAGGAGGCAGCAGTGATACCCTCTTTGGCAGAGGCGGCAATGACACCTTGCTTGGTGGGGATAGTGATGACTTTCTTGATGGTCAGGAAGGTAATGACCTCGTATTGGGCGAGAATGGGAATGACAGCCTGTTTGGCGGGGCTGGCAATGACCAAATCGAAGGAGGAGAAGGCGATGACACCCTCCGTGGCGGGGTCGGCAATGACACTCTCCTTGGAGGGCCTGGAAATGATGTCCTCATAGGCGTTGATACTAACGGTTCTGATTCTCCTGGATTAGGGGAGGTTGATACCCTAACTGGAGGGCCTGGGGAAGATCAGTTCTTACTTGGAGATGCTACTAATGTCTTCTATGACGATAACAACATTGGAAATAGTGGTTTGGCAGACTACGCTACCATCAGTGGCTTCAACTCCAACGAAGATACAATCCAGCTCAAAGGAACACTGGCAGACTATCGCTTGCAGACTGTGGGAGCCGATACAAGGGTATTTCTGGACAACTCAGGAGAGCTAGATGAACTCATTGGTGTTGTGCAAGCATCGCCTCTGAAGCTTGATAGTGACGACTTCCTGTTCTACGAGAAAGAAGATGCTGCACAAGGGACAAACAACACACTAGCCACTGCTGAGAAGCTAGGTACTTTAACATCAGGTTCAGAAGTTAATACCTCTGCTCAACTGGCAAGACTTCCAGGGAACAATCCTGATTTCGACTTTTTCACATTTTCTTTAGCTAACCCAGGAACTGTGACTATTAACACGCCGAATTACAGTGGTAACTATCCAGTTCTCGGCCTATTTAATAGTGCTGGGAACTTACAGAGTTCCAGTACTTCTCAATCAATCACCGCTTCACTAGGGGCAGGTACTTACTCCATTTCAGTAAGTGATTATGATTACTTCCCTCAAAATGGCGGAACTTTCAGTTCTGGCTCTTTTGATCCTGGTTCTTATACGCTAGGAATCACTGTAGTCTAAAGACAAATGGTACTAAGAAAAGCCGAAACAGTCGCCTACGCAGCCAAGCGTCCACTGCTATTAACGAATCAATACTTGTAATGCTTATATAGCATAGTTTACAGCTTTTCTTAGTGCCATTTGCCCTTGTCCCCAAGTCCTCTTTCCCATGTCCATTCACTCTAGTCTTTGATAATTGCTAAGTGTAAAAACGTAGTATCCTAGATATTGGTATCTAAAAATAAGTCCAAAATCATGAGGAGAAACCCGATAGCATTACTACTTAGCGGAGTGATTGTCAGCTTTGGACTGTCATCATTGTTAGCTCAAGCACAACAACAGGTTTCTAATGCCCAAGTCGCGGCAATGGTAGAGGCGTTGCGACTAGCTGCACCGCAGACCGGCACCGCAAATGATGGACTTTACAGCCAATGGCAAGTTCAACCAGAAACCTTAAAAGGCTGGTCGAAATATTGTCTCAAACAAGAATTAACACCAACGCAGTTTGAAAATAGCCCCGCGAAGGCACGTCAAGTTGTTTCTTGCATCACGCGCCGTGAGTTTAACAAGCAATTTCTCGCCACCAATAATAATGAAACCGCTGCTGTGCGTGGCGTCGGTTGCTGGTGGATGACTGGCAGCTATACAGGCTGCAACAGCGGATTTACTGCTACATATCTTCAAAAAGTTGTGGGTTTTTACCAACAGCAGCGTTCAAAACCAGCAACTACTCCATAGATATCACCAAATTAATCGCCGCGATGTGGCTATAGAAATATGAGTGAAAAAGAATGTAGAGACGTAGCAGTGCTAAGTCTTTACAAGGGTTATGGATAACGCATATTTAATTTCACCAAATATCTAACGATCAAGCGATCGCAATTAAGTAAAATCAACCCCTATGTGTCTATATTGACTTTAATACAGAGTTTTAGCTTTAACCCAACCGTATTGAGTTATATCTAAACTAGGGATTGTTTGAACTTTGCCAATGCTGTTAGAATGCATCGATGTCAAAAAAGCAACATTTCTTAAACAAAAAAGCCGGTTGGTCTTTGGATGAGCGAGATCCAAAGTTCATAGAATCTCTGATGCCCCTGTTTGGCTTTTTGTATCACTACTATTTCCGAGTTCAAACTAGTGGCTGGGAGAATATTCCACCCCAGCAAAAAGTTTTATTTGTCGGTTCGCACAATGGGGGACTCGCGGCACCCGACATGGCAATGATGATGTACGACTGGTTCCGACAATTTGGCGTAGAGCAACCCATTTATGGTTTGATGCATCCCAAGGCTTGGCAGGTTAGCCCACCACTAGCGCAGATGGCCGCCAAGGCTGGAGCAATCATCGCCCATCCGAAAATGGCTTATACTGCCTTGCGCTCTGGAGCGAGTGTGTTAGTTTATCCCGGTGGAGCCGAAGATGTTTTCCGACCGCATTATTTACGTAACAAAATCTACCTTGCGGGGCGACAAGGATTTATCAAGTTAGCGTTACGGGAAAACGTGCCGATTGTGCCTGTGATTTCCTGGGGCGCTCACGATACACTCATTGTCATCGCTGACTGCTACAAATTTGTACAGCAACTCCACGAGTGGGGGATGCCTTGGCTATTAGGTATCGATCCAGAAGTTTTTCCAATCTATCTCGGACTGCCTTGGGGATTAGCAATTGGCCCATTACCCAATATTCCATTGCCAGTGCCCATGTATACGCGGGTTTGTCCGCCAATTGTATTTGAACGCTACGGCCGTGAAGCAGCTAGCGATCGCTACTATGTCAATGAATGTTATGAATTAGTTGTTAGTCAGATGCAGCAAGAGTTAGATAACTTAATAAAGCTAACGGCTCAGACCAATTCTCTTTAAATAGTTATGAGTTAGAAGTTTTGAATCTTTAATTTATCACTCCTAACTCCTAACTCCCAACTCCCAACTCCCAACTCCCAACTCTAACTCCTAACTCCTAACTCCTAACTGTTTTCCTAGCCGCCACTGACTGGTGGAATCAACACAACCTCATCCCCATCTTGTAGTAGGGTATCTGGTTCGACAAATATCAAATTAATCCCAAAACGGGTTAAATCGCGCCATTGGGAGAGTTCAGGGTGTTCAGCTATGAGGCGATCGCATACTGCTTTGACTGGCATACTATTAGGAAATTCCAGCACTAGTTCCGAAACCCTAAAGGCTTCTTGATAAGCAGCGAACAATTTGACGGTAACAGTAATTACAGATTTAGACATATAACATACTTTGGCAGTACGAGCAAGTATTTTAATAGTTGCCAAGAATGTAAACAAATGTTCAACATAACTTATGTATGTTTTGCTTCCCCGCCCCTTGTGCGTGAAACAAATTTAAGTATACGTGGACATCCTCTAAGCGTACTACTACGGAGAAGCAAGCTACGCGGTAGCATCTCTAAGAGTTGCTAGGCCGTTGGCTTACTCCTGCAAGTGTCGCAGACAAGCCTCTCGTACCATTTTGTGGAAGCAAGTTACGCATAGCGTCTCACTTTGTGAGAAGAGAAGGCTTTACGCTGCGCTAGCGTCAATCTAAAATTGCAAATCGTTCGACTGAGCGTAGTCGTTCGCGTAGCGTTCCGCAGGAAAGTCTAAAATCCCAAATTGTTTAACTATTCAGCATTTAGGATTTTTGGCACTTTGAAAAATTCGCCTTCCTGTTCAGGCGCACCGTTGAGAATACTTTCCCGGTCAGGATAGGGTTGCAATTCATCCTCTCGTGTGATGTTGCTGACATCAATTGCACGTGTTGTTGGCAGCACATCACTGACATCAAGTTCATTCAATTGTTCGATATAGTCCAGAATACTTCCCAACTGGGTAGTGAATTGTTTCTCTTCTTCTGGAGTCAATTCTAAACGAGCAAGATTAGCAACTTTGTGAACTTGTTCTTGGTCAATCATAAATTGTCATTTGTCATTGGTCACTTGTACTGAGCGAAGCCGAAGTATTGGTCATTTGTCATTGGTCATTGGTCATTAGTCCTTAGCAAATGACAAAGAACTAATGACTAATGATTAAAAGAATACGTCAATTTGCGATCGCCCAGTGGTTTTTAGCCAGTTTTGAGCTTCGACGTAGTTATTGGGGGCCATGCGAATCGCACGAATCCAATAGTCTGCTGCTTGGTCAAAAAGTGCTTCGCCAGCCTCGTTATCTCCAGCTTCTTTTTCTTTTTCGCCTTGATAGTGGTAAATCACAGCGATGTTATTCAAGGCTTGGGGCATACGTGGGTTTAACTCAATTGCCTGATGATACAGTTCTAAAGCCTTGCTGTGGTCGCCATTGCTGGCATAAATTAGCCCCATATTATAGAAAATATAGCCGCGATCGTTGGTATCTTCCTCTAGTGTTAGAGCTTCTTCATAGTATTCCAATGCCTCAGCATATTCCCCTTCCGCTTGGGCCGACATACCATCTCGATAATAAACAAACGCTTCTTTAGCTTTTTTGTTGGTTGGCAGGATCTTCAGAATGATATCCGCCATCACAGTAAAGGATTTGTCAATAAAATTATCGTTCTTTTGTGTTCTTGGCATATTTCTCTCTGGGTATCGGGGACTGGATATTGGGGACTGGGGACTGGGACTGGGACTGGGGATGGTGGGGCCCCCTCTGGGGATAAGGGGTAATGGGGACTGGGTATTGGGGACTGGGTATTGAGCAATAATCAATAGTTTTTCTTCCCCTGCTTCCCCTGCATCCCCTGCTCCCTCATCTCCCCAATTCCATAGTTCACTCAATAGCTAATTTAACTGATTTGCGGGGTCATTCTTCTCGCTGAGGGGTACGATACATTCTGAACTATTATGTCGAGAGTTATTTACCAAGATGCTAACTGGATATGCAGTCATTGCTGGCGCTGGATAGGGACGCAATAACTGCTGTAAGGTTTGGGCTGTTTGCACTTGGGAATCTAGCCATAAATCGTAATCTTGTGGTTCCAGAATCACTGGCATCCGCTCGTGGATGGGTTGGAGTAATTCGTTAGCTGCCGTTGTCAAAATTGTACAAGAAATTATTTCTTCGTTAGCAGGCGAACGCCATTTCTCCCACAAACCTGCAAAACCGAAGGGTTGCCCATCTTGAAGACGAAAATAAAATGGCTGCTTCTTACCTTGTTGGCGTTGCCACTCATAAAAGCCATCAGCTAGCACTAAACAGCGTCTGTGCTTAAAAGCCGAACGAAAAGCGGGTTTTTCGGCAACAGTTTCTGCCCTAGCATTAATCAGCTTTGCCCCCATTCCTGCATCTTTCGCCCATGACGGAATTAATCCCCAATGCAACTGCTTAAATTCCCGCTTTTTGCTTTCAGGATTTTGTAACACTGTCGCCACCATTTTCGTAGGCGCAATGTTATATTCCGCTGCCAAATCGGGAACAGACTCGACATGGAAAACTTCAGATAATCCTGCCGCCGAATGGTTTAGAGTAAATCTTCCACACATAGTTTTCTTTTCGACCATTAACTAAATAAAACATCTCAATCTAGAAATAAATAATATTTTTTTTGTTTTCTCGAATAATTTCCTGTAGTACGTTCAGATACTAAATACAAAAAAAATATCCGGTTTTGGGAAAATCTTTTGGTAAAATGTTGTATTTTGAACCTTCACTTCTCAACACATTCCTAACTGTATTTTAACATGGAACTACTGCATCTGTACGATTTTTTACCTTCTGGCCATGGTTATAAGATACGTCTTTTATTGACACAACTAGGTATGCCTTTTGAGAGAATAGAGCTTAACATCTTAAAAGGCGAGACTCGAACACCAGAATTTTTAAGTAAAAATCCTAACGGTAAGATACCTGTTCTGGAAATCGAGCCAGGGAAATATTTGGCAGAATCAAATGCCATATTGGTTTATCTGAGTGAAGGTACAGAGTTTTTACCTTATGACCGCTTTTTACGAGCGCAGGTGCTGCAATGGTTATGCTTTGAACAATATAGCCATGAGCCTTTTATTGCTACATCAAGATTTTGGATTTCTATTTTAGGTAAAACTGAAGAAGATAGTGAAGCTATCAAACAAAAACGTGAACCAGGTTATGCAGCACTTAGCTTGATGGATAAACATTTAACTTCTCAAGATTTTTTTGTGGGAGAACGTTACACGATTGCTGATATCGCTTTGTTCGCTTACACTCATGTAGCTGATGAAGGTGGGTTTGATTTAACACAATATCCTGCTATCCAAACTTGGATAGAAAGAGTCAAAACTCAACCAAGGTATATCAGTATTACACAGGCATAAAAATTAGATTTTGCAAGTTTCTATCTCTCGTTTCTTATCTCTAGTAGAGAATGTACTGGGTAGAATGTAGCTCACATTCAGAAGGCAGCAAACAAAGTCTTCACAAAATATATTATTAAGCAGCAGTTAGGTATTCGTATCAATTTCCATCAGCTTTTGCCGAGAGGAGAAACCTGACTTAATTCTGATATAAGACTTGGGCACATCAAATTTATCTGCTAGTAGTTTAATTAACTCTTCATTAGCCTTACCATCAACTGGGGGCGATTTTAAATAAACAGTCAGACTACCATCGGGTTGTTCTTCAATTCTTTGCTGTTTTGAATTAGGTTTAACCTTGACTGTTTTTTGCATAACCAATTCCGTGTAATTGTCGTAGCCACAACCAACCTAAAACAGAACCCAATAAATAATGAGGAAAATCCCACCAAACAAAGGTCGTACCAAGTAACAATTTACCTATCAATGTAGCGCGAATTTGCTCTAATAGTGGCGGATGCCAAAGTTGCAATAATTCTAGTATACAGGTGATGATAAAAACCCATATAGGAATTTGGATTACCGCTGCTCGACTTCTGAAAAACCAAAATGCAAACAGACACCAAAATATTTCGTAAAATACAGCTGCTCCGTAGTCATTAAACCAGTGATGCGCAGGCCCATTATAATACTTAAACAAAAATCCCATCGGTACAACGATGAGTACAGAAATAAGAATAAATATTGTTTGGTTACGGTATCGAAGCATTTTCTATAGACTAGAGACTATGCAATATTTTAGCAACAGAACGACTAAACCTCATCTACCTTGAGAACCGTAGTTTTGTCGGTTGGGTGCAGCGATAGCGTAACCCAAGATAAAATTTGGTGGTAATGTTGGGTTGCGTTTCACTCCACCCAACCTACATAAATATATCTTTTAAAAAACTCTAGATTTCAACATAGATGAGGTTTATAAGTCTCGTTTGGGTACTAGGGAAGACAATATAAGTAAAATTTGGTTAGGGTCTGAATCGCCATTCAAATTTTCAATAGTCCCCAATTTACGCGCTCTGGTTTGGCTTCATTCCCCTTTCAATCCTACATATAGGATTACTATAGTATTACTATTTGATTTTTGAACAACACGTAGGGTGTGTTATCGCGAAGCGTAACGCACCATTTTCAAGGGTTTGGTGCGTTAGACTAAAGTCATAACGCACCCTACAAATACTTAATTTTTTTCAGAAATCAAACCGGATTCCTATAGGTTATTGCTCCAAATACAGAGTTTGGATGTATTGATATATAAGGAAGCAATATATAACTAAATATTCATATTTATCATTCCACAGCATAGATAAATATTATTTTGTAATTAAACATAATAGTTTTTTAACAAAAAAATGATATTTAAACCTAACTTCATGACAAACGCCATCAAGCTAAAAAGCTGGCAACATCAACATTAACCAAACAAATCAGTAGATTTTACAAAATATTTAATTTCAGGTTTACAAACATATATCAATTTATTATAAATCAGATTTATTAAGGTTTTTTAAGATTTGATAAAAATAGTTCCTGTAACCTTATACTTCATGATAATTACATAATTACAGCATGGGTTCAAAAAGTTGGGGAAAAACCAAAATATTTTACCTAATTACTTAATATTTTGCGTAATCAATTAATGGATTTTCAGAAAATAAATTATCTTATTTTGTAGAGTAAGCGTTTCGCTTACAACAAAAGACTGGCTTTTTTGGTCAGCCCACAGTAAGTAGTTGGATATTTTTTCTTGAGAAGTTCCTAACTAAATAGTTAATGTTTTTTAACATGAGATTATGCAAATTAAAAGTAATCTACATTGAACCGATCAATAGTTCTTTGATTGATGCTGAACTTACATATTTAGTGAGAAATTTAGGAGAGATAATATGGCTTTCGGTACTACAAATCCTGACACGATAAATGGCAGTTTGGGAAATGACACCATAGTTGGTTGGGCTAGTGGTGGTAACGCCAATAGTGCCTCCGGTAACGATATCTTGAATGGCTTGGCTGGTAACGATTCCCTCGCAGGTGGCACGGCGAACGACAGTCTCAGTGGTGGAGATGGCAATGATACACTTGATGGAGGCACAGGAAACGACACTTTAAAAGGTGGTGCAGGCAGTGACACCTTTAAAGGCAGTCAGGGTAACGACAACATTGATGGTGGAGACGGCATTGATACCGC
The DNA here is from genome assembly GCF_036918015.1 of Nostoc sp. Taxonomy (GTDB): domain Bacteria; phylum Cyanobacteriota; class Cyanobacteriia; order Cyanobacteriales; family Nostocaceae; genus Nostoc. The sequence continues at coordinate 28,705 of NZ_JBALEO010000089.1, read as the reverse complement.
AGACTACACTCAACTCGGTCAAACTATTACCTTATCAGGTGTTGGAACTATTCAAAAAGCTGGGGGATTGGGAAAAGACCTACTCTTTAAAGTCGAAAAGGTTATTGCTAATCCTAATGTTGCCAACAACACCATCGATGCATCCCAATCTTTGCCTGGGGTATTTATTACCGCTAACCTGCAAACCCAAAGTTTAGCTGCCAATAAGGTTCCTGGTTTAGGAACATTGTCATTTACCGCAGTCAACTTTGATAATGTCATCGGCACAAATGCAAATGACATCATTGTTGGCGATAACCAAAATAACCAATTATCCGGTAATAATGGCAATGATACACTTGATGGGGGTGTAGGAAATGACACTTTAAAAGGTGGTGCAGGCAGTGACACCTTTAAAGGCAGTCAGGGTAACGACAACATTGATGGTGGAGACGGCATTGATACCGCAGACTACACTCAACTCGGTCAAACTATTACCTTATCAGGTGTTGGAACTATTCAAAAAGCTGGGGGATTGGGAAAAGACCTACTCTTTAAAGTAGAAAAGGTTATTGCTAATTCTAAGGTTGCCAACAATACCATTGATGCATCTCAATCTTTGGCTGGGGTATCTATCGCCGTTAACCTGCAAACCCAAAGTTTAGCTGCTAATAACGTTCCTGGTTTAGGAACATTGTCATTTACCGCAGTTAACTTTGATAATGTCATCGGCACAAATGGAAATGACAGCATTGCTGGTGACAACCAAAATAACCGATTATCCGGTAATAATGGCAATGACACACTTGATGGTGGTGTAGGTATTGACACTTTGAATGGAGGAGCAGGTGACGATACTTACATTGTTGACACTACTCTTGATACCATTACAGAGACTGCGAATTCAGGCATAGATACCGTCCGGTCTTCTGTCAACTATACACTAGGAGCCAATCTGGAGAACCTGAGGCTGAGGGAAGGTGGCAACATTACCGGGATAGGTAACAGTTTTAACAACTTTATTTTTGGTAATACTTCTGATAACACTATAAATGGAAGAGCAGGCGATGATACCCTAGACGGTAATAATGGCAATGATATCCTCAATGGTGAGGACGGCAATGATAGCCTACAAGGCGGGCCGGGCAATGAAATACTCAATGGGGGATCTGGAAACGATATCCTCATCGGTACTTTTCCTGGTAGTCCGCTTCCACCTGGATTAGGGGAAACTGATACCTTAACTGGCGGGACTGGGGCAGATAGATTTATTCTGGGGGACGCTGTAAATATTTTCTACGACGATAACAATACTACGAATCCTGGTTTTGGAGACTTGGCTTTTATTACTGACTTCAACTCTAGCCAAGACCGAATTGAACTCAACGGATTTTCGCAGGATTACCGCTTGCAAGTTGTTGGAAGCAACACACGAATATTTTTAGACAAACTGGGAGCAGAGCAAGATGAGATCATCGGTATTGTGCAGGGGGTAGTGGGTCTCACACTTGATAGTGACAGCTTCACTTTTCTATGAGCGGAAAAATACTGGATAAAGTACAAACAATATACTTGCCAGCCCTGAAGGGTTAGGTTGCTTATCATCAGGCTCAAACATTAATCTTTCAGCCCAGATTGCCACAGTTCAACTGGGAGACGATCGCGATTTAGACTTTTTTAAATTTTCTTTAGCAAATCCAGGAACTGTGACTATTAAGACAGTGACATCGGGAGATACAGTTCTCGGATTGTTTGACGATACTGGGATTGGGACTTTACTGGAAACAAACGACGACAGTGGCGGTAGCAATTCGTCATTAATTACCCGTTCCCTGAGTGCAGGTACGTACTACATTTCAGTGAGTAAATATGCTTTATTGCCTGAAGATGGCGGAACTTTCTCTGGTAGCAGTTCTAATCCTGATTTTTCTTATACACTAGGAGTCAGTTTTGCATAAAAACTTTGCCAACTTAAGAAAGTACTAATATCAGAAGGCAGATTCGAGGATACTTTTCCTCGTGGCTAGGGGAACAGGGCTGCGTGTTCTCCCTTGTTCGATATAAGACTTATTTACAAGCCACTACTTATCTGCGGGGGCAACACATCTTAATTATTTCTAATCGATTAGCGTTCTAAAATTATCTTGATAATTGCAATTTTGGGTAAATGATAATCAAAACTAATCACCTAGACAAATTGAACCGTCAATAGTTGCAATCAAAACCGATGAAATCCCTCAAAAGTCCCTCATCCAGCTTTTCTAATTCCCAAGCACCAGAACAAACTCCACAATTGGCGTATAGACCGTTTGGTGGCCAAACTCAAAAAGCATCTTTTACGCCCGTGACACAAACGGACGTAGAGAATGAAGCTTTTGCAGAAGAAAAGATGGAAGTAACTGGATTGGAATTACAAGCCAAGCATCGGACGATTACGCCAGAGGGACAAGAACGGCTGACTGTATTGCAAGCCAAGATGGATCAATCATTGAATTCTCGACTGGAAAAAGCAACTCGATTTGGTCATAACTTTGCCAATATTCCAGTCAGAAGACCAGATACACCAACACCAATTCAGGCAAAACTGACGATTGGGGAGCCTGGAGATAAGTACGAGCAAGAAGCTGACCAAACGGCGCGTCAGGTGATGCAAAGAATTCATCAGCCAGAGAGTGAGCAACTCCAGCGAGAAGAATTACCTGATGAAGAAGAATTGCAAATGAAACCAGAGGGCAGTATTCAGCGCGAGGAACTGCCACAGGAAGAGGAAGAAGAAGTACAAATGAAATCTTGGCGAGAAACTCCCTCGCTGCAACGGGAGGAACTACCAGAAGAAGAATTGCAAATGAAGCCGCTTGGTACTTCATCCCAGACAGTGACTGAGGTACAATCCCCAAACAAACCTCTTGGACATGACATTAGTCGAATATCACTGCGGCGTCCACAAACAAAACTGACAGTTAACCAGCCTGGAGACATTTATGAGCAGGAGGCTGATAGCGTCGCTGAGTTGGTGATGCAGAGGATGAGCGAACCTGTGCAGTCTATCCAACGGGAGGCATTACCAGAGGAAGAAGACCAATTACAAATGAAATCCTTGGCGGGTTCAATTACTCCTTTGGTGCAGCGTCAGGGTGGAGGAAGAACAGCTGCAACATCTGAGCTAGAAACTTCAATCCAACAAGCACGTGGCAATGGGCAGCCGCTTGCAGATGATATCAAGCAACCAATGGAGCAAGCATTTGGGGCTGATTTTGGTGGTGTCCGGGTTCATACTGATGCTCAATCTAATCGCTTAAATGAATCTATACAAGCTCGTGCTTTTACCACAGGGCAAGATGTGTTCTTCCGTCAGGGCGAATATTCTCCTGGAAGTGATGCAGGCAAGGAATTATTGGCTCATGAGTTGACACACGTTGTCCAGCAGAATGGCAGTGCAGTGCAGCCGAAATCTCTTTATGTAGCACCAAAAGAAAATAAACTCCAGACAAAAGTGCCGACAACATCTGCGGGACATGGGCTAGCTATCCAACTGCGAGAGAATTTCCAAAAACCAACTGATGAAGACAACCAAAAAAATTTAGAATCCAAAACTGATACGAAAAACGGCGAACAACAAAATCAGGCTACGACAGAAAAACACCAAGCTATCCCCACACCCCCAAATGATGATGGGAACGCGGCAATAGATCCACCCCCGACAAAAAAGGTTGGTGCAGCAGTAACTCAGAAACAGGTTGAGGTTGGGGGAAATAAACCAAGAGAGCCTGAGTCAAAAGATACCAGAGTTAATACAGAAAAGGTCGATTCTCAACAGCAAGCTCAAAGCAAAGGAGCAGATGTAGGTAAGGGAAATGCAGATTTACCTGGAGGAAACGCAGGGAAAGCGATCGCTGGATTACCAGGAACAAATGTAGCCATTACAGCAGATGATGGTAAAAAGGCTCCCACTTCTCCTGAAGATGACCCAGCATTTCAAGCGGTAGTCGGCACAACAAAAGAGGTTGCAGGACTTGAGAAAAAACACCCACCTGCCAATAGCAAAGCCCAAGAAGCCCAAGCGGCAGCCCAACCCCCAGGTAATGAAGTAGACAGCAAAGCGCAAGCCAATCAAGTTGGGGAGATGCAACAAGCTCCAACACCAGGATTTGACGCTGCCGCCTTCAAAGCCAAATTGATGGAGCGCATTGCTGATATGGCTCCCAAGAACTTGGAAGAGGCGGACAACTTTAAAAATAACAACAAACTTGACTCTGTTAAGGGCGATTTGAGTGGCCAGGTTAAAGAAGAGCAGAAAAGTTCTCAGGGTCAGCTAGAAGAGAAAACCAAAGAAAAACCTGATGCCAGTGGGATTGAGGCTAAACAAGTAACACCACTGCCCAAGAATGAGCCAGGGACAGCGCCAACAGGTGTTGATGCAGATAAAGCTGCACCCAAATCTAAAGGACAAGCTGAAGTCGAGGCACCACTGCAAGATGACAGTCAAAAACTTGACCAGCAGATGAAAGAGGCGGATGTTACCGAGGAGCAATTGGCAAACTCCAATGAACCGGAGTTTCAAGGGGCACTCGCAGCCAAGAAAGATGCTCAAACCAATGCACAAGAAGCGCCGCCACAATATCGCCAGCAAGAGCAAGGGATACTCGCAACCGCTCAAGCTACGGCAGAAGCTACAGCCCAACAGCATTTGCAAGCAATGCACGGTATCCGTACCCAAAACTTGGGTCAGGTAGGGGAGCAGCAGATTGGAGCCAAGAGCAAGGATGAGCAAGCACGGGCAAAAGTTGCTGGTGATATTAATAAGATTTATGACAAGACCAAAGGCAAAGTTGAGAAAACCCTTGGTGAACTAGACGGGCAAGTTATACAAGCCTTTGATGCTGGTGCTGCTGATGCCAAAAAAGCCTTCGAGGATTACGTTGGCAAGCGAATGGACGATTATAAGAGCGATCGCTACAGTGGCTTTTTGGGGCCAGGAAAATGGTTGATAGACAAATTGTTTGGTATGCCCTCAGAGGTGAACGCTTTCTATCAAGAGGGACGGCAGCTTTACATTAATCAGATGGATGGTGTAATTAACAATGTCGTCGCCATTATTAGTAAAGGACTTACCCAAGCCAAAGCAGAAATTGCTAGTGGTAAGCAGGAGATTCAGAATTATGTTAACCAACTACCGCAAGACTTAAAAGGAGTTGGTCAACAAGCTGCCGCAGACATTGACAGCAAATTTGAAGAATTGCAACAAAGTGTTGACGATAAGCAAGATGAGCTAATTGACACCCTAGCGCAGAAATATCAGGAGAACTTGGAAGCTGTTGATGCCCGCATTGAAGAGATGAAGGCAGCAAATAAAGGTTTTATTCAAAAAGCTTTTGACTTCATCGTGGGAGTGATCAAGACGATCATTGAACTGACCAAAATGCTTTTGCAAGTGCTAGCGCGAGTTGCTGGCGTAGTTGGGCAAATCCTCAAAGACCCGATTGGTTTCTTGACTAATTTGATCCAGGCGGTGAAACAAGGCTTCCTCAACTTCATGAATAATATCGGGAAGCACCTCCAGCAAGGATTAATCGGCTGGCTGACAGGCACAATGGCAGAAACTGGTATTCAAATGCCAGAAAACTTCGACCTCAAAGGGATCTTTAGCCTAGCAATGCAGCTTTTAGGCTTCACTTATGAAGCAATTCGTGGTCAAGCTGTGAAACGATTGGGTGAAGAAAAGGTCAGTCGGTTGGAACAAACTGTTGATGTATTTCAAGTCTTAGCCAGTCAGGGAGTGGCTGGGATTTGGCAGTTTGTCCAAGAGAAGATGGGCGACCTCAATGCCTTGGTAATCGAACCCATCAAGAACTTTATCATTGAAAAAGTGATTACAGCAGGGATCGAGTGGATTCTCAGCCTGTTGACCCCAGCTTCAGCATTTATCAAAGCTGCGAAGGCGATTTATGAGATTGTCAAATTCTTTATTGAACGTGCCCAGCAGATTGCCGATTTAATTAATGCGATACTGGATGCGATTGGTGCGATCGCTAGTGGTGCGATCGATCAAGCAATCAAAGGCGTTGAAAATGCCCTTGCTAAATCTTTACCAGTTGTCATCAGTTTCCTAGCAAGTCTTTTGGGCTTGGATGGTATTGCCGGCAAGATTCAAGGAATATTCAAGAAGCTGCGTAAACCGATGGAAAAAGCAGTTGATTGGGTAATTGATAAAGGTGCAAAGGCGTTTAAGAAAGTTGGCAACAAGGTTAAGAATAGTAAGTTGGGTAAGAAGGCTGGAAAACTGAAAGATTCGGCGAAGGAGAAATATAAAACCGGTAAGCAGTGGGTTGAGGATAAGAAGGAAGCTGGTCAGAAATGGGTTGAGAATAAGAAAAAATCTGTTAAGGATAAGTTTGACAAGTTTGGCAATAAAGTCAAGGATAAGGTTGGGTTTGGTAAAGATAAACAGAAAGGAAAGAAAGATCAGAACACTAAGGACAAGACATCACAAGATCAACGAACTCATGAAGTGAAAAAGAAGGATTTAGAAACAGCTAGAAAAAAATTACAGGGAATTATTGCAAAATCTGAGAGTACAAAACAAGTCGAACAACATTTTCCTGCTATTCAAAAAGATTTTGGACTTAAGAAGCTTGAGTGGGAAAAACTAGGCACGCCCTCGGCTAGTGTAATCATGGAAGTTAATCCCAAAGCAATCATTGATCTTTCTGGCTCCGATCTAATACTTAACGAAGGAGATACAACACATAGTAACAAATTTAAGCAAGAGGTTACTTTTGAAACAGGTTATATTGATAGCAAATACTTGGTTGGTAAAAAAATGGAAGCTACCAAGTTAGGCCCAAATCATCCACAAGGAAGTCCTCCAGGGGGCGCACTGAATCTGCTAATGAAGAAGTTACAAACTAATCCTCGTTCAGGTAATCACGAAAAATATATAAAAGGACACTTGTTAAACGATAACCTTGGTGGCCCAGGAAGTGCACAAAATCTTTATCCTATAACTGCTGATGCAAACAGTAAACATGTACGACAAGTTGAAAGTATAGTTAAAGATTGGGTTAATAGTCAGGGCTATTGGGTTTATTACAAAGTTGAAGTTGCTAATGAGAAGGTTGATCTGGCAAATGGAGTCATTAATGCTGATTTTGTTTGTGAAGCAGCTAAACTTGATGTTGATGGGAAAAAATCCTTTAAAGGTGCTATCAAAACAACTATTCATTCGGAATTAGGAGAGAAGAGAAAGGATACAAAAAATGAAATTAATAAGGATGAATTTAGTGATAAAGACGGAATAAAAGACCCATTATTTGATCCTACAAAAGTAGAAGTTTCATCTACTAAGAAACGAAAACGTGGTGAGATGGAAGAAGAAGTAGAACCATCATCTTCTACTGATAGTAAAAACTTAGAAGCTTCATCTACTAAGAAACAGAAACTTAGTGAGATTGAAGAAGAACTAGAACTGTCAGGTAAAAAATAGAAATAAAATGAAAAACCAAAGTATCGTACAGAAGTTTCATTTAATGGTAGACGATCTGAGAAAAAATCAAGCTATTGATATCGACATCGACAGTTGCGAATTTAATCCTCCGGCAACAGAGGAAGAACTAAATGCAGCCCAAATCAAGTTCAAGCTGACTCCAGCGATGATTGATTTTTATAGCGAGGCAAATGGGATTAATATTTTCTGGGAAAGAGCAGAGCAAGCAGAAATTCCTGGAGGAGGATTAGCGGCTGGATATATTGATTTGTTGCCTGTTCAGGAAGTATTTAAGGATTGGAAAAATATTATTTATTTTGATGAAGATGATCCTTGTAAGCCTTTACATCCCATAGATTTTTTCATTGGTAACGCTTGTGCAGCACTTTATTTAAATGGCTCACATAACCCAGAAGTCTATTATTATTATCGAGGCGAAAAAATGAGGCCGCTAGGTGTAGATTTTGAGGGATATTTGGAACTGTTGCTGAAATCACGTGGTTTTTGGTATTGGCATCTAGCTATTGCTGGGCCTGAAGATGTTAACCCTGATGCCCCGATTCCAACTGAAGAAAGAAACTTTAGAAAAATTATGCCTCAGCTTTTTGCAGACTTTGATGGATCGGATTTTCAAAGGTTGAATAAGGAATAAAATTATTATAATGACTAACTCTACATGACTGCCAAAACCGAAAATCATCAACTTAATACCAAGTTAACCTTACACGACTCCTGCCAATCTACCTTAACCGTTCACGCGATCGCACTCACTCTCACCACACAAGACAACGAACTCATCGAGTGTCGCCTCTCCTTCCAAGTCAACCCACAACTCTACCAACGTATCGATACCGCCGCTTTATTCAATCTCAAACCAGATGCGCGTAACCCCCTATCATCTGGTAAATTCCTCAGCGAACCAGACATTACCATCGAAACCAGCCTGAAACCCGATTTATTACCACTACTAGCAGAACACGCCGTCAACACTGATGAAACGGCAAAATATATCCTGAATTTAAGCCAAGAACAACCCGATAACCAAATCCTTTGCACCGAAAGTTGGTTGGGTTTATCTGTTAAACAGCAACAAGAATCAGGCGAAATCGGCTATCGTACTCTTTGGTCTTATATTAGTCCAGAAAATTTAGCTCAAACAAGCGCTTCCGGTGAAGGAATTGCTGAAGGTATTGTCAACTTTTTTAAAGATTGGACTGAGGCAAATTTATCTGTAAAAACTCAGAAAGCATCTGCCAAAATGCTGGAAGGAATCGATAAATTTTTGACAGAGTTAGCTGATATTAACCTAGATGATATTACACAAAAAATAGAGGTAAATTTTCCACCTTCTAGTACAGATGGTAATATTTTTGAAGCAATGATCAATTTTTTTCAAGCTGATGATTGGCCGTTTGTACAACTTCCAGGACAGCCAGCTTTACAAATACCGTTCCAAGGCGAAAATGGCAGATGGAATTGTTACGCTAGAACAAGAAATGAACAAAATCAATTTGTTTTTTACTCAATTTGTTCAGTTAACGCGCCAGAAAATAAGCGCCTGGCTGTAGCAGAGTTTTTAACTAGAGCTAATTGTGGTATGATGATCGGCAACTTTGAGCTAGATTTTACCGACGGGGAAATTAGCTACAAAACCAGCATTGATGTGGAAGGTGACAGACTCAGTTTTGCACTCATTCAACGGGTGGTTTACGCCAATGTGACGATGATGGATGAATACTTGCCAGGAATTATGTCCGTTATTTATGGTAATGTCTCACCAGAAGAAGCGATCGCTAAAATTGAAAGGTAGTTAATCAGCCCTTATTCGTAGTGATACCGACAAGCGAGAAAATCAATCTGAGTGTTTCCCACCCGATATACAAGCCGATGTTCTAAATCAATTCGGCGCGACCAAATATCTGCATCCATATATTTTAATGGTTCTGGTTTACCAATACCCTCAAATGGGTCTTGCATTACAGCCGTAACCAAATCTAATATTTTCGATGCTTTCTGGAAATCCTGCTTAAACCACCAAACTAAATCTTCTTTAAATTGAGAACTAAAACCAGGACTGCGATTAACAATAACTGGTTTAATTTCAATAGGTTCAGCTTTCTTTTTCTTCTTGCTCAATCCCCAACTCCTGCTGAAGTTCTGCTAGCGTTTGAGATTGGATTTTTCCTGTTTTTGACTCTTCTATTGCATCCAATAAACGACGCGCATTAACAGGCGATCGCAAAAGATAAACCGTCTCAAGTAAACTCACTAAATCTGATTCAGCAATCAAGGCTACATTTTCACCATCACGACGGTTGATCATATACACCTGATGATTTTCTACCACCAGCTCTAATAACTTAAAAAAGTCATTTCTCGCATCGGTTGGGGATGTGATTTTGTAAAACAACATTAGTTATGTACATAAAGTTGTACATAAATTATAAACTATGCGGTTCGTGGGTAGTTGAATATTTCTTTTTTGCTAGTCCCTAAGCAGAAGTCATAGTAACAATTGCCACTATGACTTCTGCTGCGGTTGAGTATTTCTGAGTCTTGATTTAAATTCCCAACTAAACCTTTGCTTCCAAAGATTTGAGTAACTCGGTATTCACGCCTGATTCACGAGTCAGGGCAATTTTGCCAGTGCGGGCGATTTCTTTCAAACCAAATTTTTGTAATACTTGCACGATCGCTACCATTTTACCTGGATCTCCCACAACTTCTAAGGTGAGAGAATCTTCTGCCACATCCACGACTCGCGCCCGGAAAATCTGAGACAATTCGATTACTTCTGAGCGATTGCTGCTACTAGCATTCACCTTCAAAAGCATCAATTCCCTCTCGACACAAGGGGTTTCGGTAATATCCTGGACTTTTAGGACATTGACTAACTTGTACAGTTGCTTGGTGAGTTGCTCGATAATGCGATCGTCACCAGGGACAACCATTGTAATTCGGGAGACTCCTCCTTGTTCAGCAGGGCCAACAGCAAGGCTTTCAATATTGAAGCCGCGACGCGCAAATAAACCAGAAATGCGGGAAAGAACACCCGCCTCATCTTCTACGAGAACTGAAAGGGTATGTTTCATCTTCGCCAACAGAGGCTAGAGCAGGAATTGAGTAACGCAGACACTAGCAAAGGGCAACGCTAGACCTACTACCGCACTAAATTTTCAGTGCGACCTCCTATTGTAAACTTAAGCGTTGCACTCATTGCATTCTCAATCGATAAATTGTTTAGAAATCCGACTGCAAGCAAAAATTTTGTTGAATGTATATCTTTTCATTGGCAGATGCAGCATTTGTTGTAAACCTTTTATACTCAGATTTGATAAGTCTCTAACTAAGGAGAAAAGTTTTTATGGGTTGGTTACAAAGATTGTTTGGCATGGAAAAACCTCAAAATGCAGAAGTAAATCCGGCTCCACAGGCTATACAGCAAGCTCCTAGTAGTGATGTCGCTACGGCTACGCAATCAATACCCCCAGAACGTCTGGGATTAAGCGGAGAATATGACCAAAGTGGTTTAGCCAAGCGGGTAGCGTTGGCATTTGATGAAGACCCCGATCTCGACGATGTTAATACCCTTTGGGTTGCTCAAACAGGTAGCACTGTGGTGTTGAAAGGTAAAGTCCCCAGTCAGGAAATTCTCAATAAGATGAATTCTGTGGCGCGTTCAGTGAATGGTGCTACAGATGTTGATACTAGCCAAGCGACGATTGGCTAGGTACTGCTGATGCGATCGCACCCCCATTGCATACCATTGCATAATATTTAGGGAATAGCCAATGGTTGGCGGTCGCCAATCCATCTCTCAATCCAATCTAAAATCGCTTGGTTAACTTGTTCTGGACATTCATCATGGGGACAATGCCCGACATCCTCCAGATTTAGCAGTTCCAACTTCTCGTTATACTGGGCAAATTGGCTAGCTAGGGCTGGCGGCACAAATCGGTCTTTTTGTCCCCAAATTAAAAGCATCGGAATTGTTAAGGTTGGTAATACTGTCTTGACACTAGGGCTAAAATTAATTCCGATCGCAGCTTTGAATAAAGCACTAAACGCTCTCGCAGAACCCCGGTCTTGGGGAGGCCCTGCTAAAATTTCGATCAGTTCATCGGTAATCGCCTCTGGGTTAGCGTAGGCGAGACTAGCCCAGCGACGCAGCACCCCAGGACGGCGGACGAAGTTAAATACAGGTTTAAGTATCAACGGCGAAGCAACAACATTTTTAATTGCTGTGACGAGTGGACGCAGCATAGGAGGAATTGCTTCTTGTTCTAATGATGGGTCGGGTAAACTCATCATCACCATGCCCAGCACCATATCGGGGTGAGTGGCGGCGGCAGCCATAGATATTAGTGAACCGTTGGAATTGCCTATTAATATCGCTGGTTGACGGATAAATGTTTTCCAGAAATCGTAAACTTGTTCAACCCAGAGTTCGATGCTGTAATTAGCTGCGGCTTTTTCAGAAGCGCCAAAACCCAACATATCTATGGCGTAAACTGTGTGATGCTTACTCAACACCTCTAAATTATGTCGCCAATGACCAATGGAAGCGCCAAAGCCATGTAACAGAATTAGCGGTGTTGTATTGGGGTGATTTTGGCTAGGGCGAATGTAAGTGTAGCGAGTTTGCCAGCCACGCCAAATCCAATCCCTTTGATTACCAACTCTTTCCTGCCAGTGTACTGTAGTAGTCATATATACAAAATTTTGCAGTCTATCAACTAATTTTGACTACCTCCAGTGTAAATTACCAGCCATACTCGCTATAAAAGATTCCTTTTTTTATATTTTCAATTGCTTGCTTTACGTATTGAACTATATTCTTGGGAAGAGCTTCAACTTCAAACCAACCCAAATCGTCACATTTTTGAGGTTCCATATTTTCAGGTTCATATTTCCATTTATTTGCCAAAATAAAAGCATCAATCCATTCTTCCCCAGAATCTTTGCGATGAATAATATGAACTACTTCCAAGTCTTGTATATTTAAATCTATTCCCACTTCTTCTTTTGCTTCTCTGACTACAGCCTGGACAAAAGTTTCATTTCCATCTACTAAACCGGCAACAACACTATAGTTCCCATCTTGATACCCTGTGTTAAAACGTCTAATAAGTAATATTTTATCATCCTTAATCAAAATTAAGTGAGAGGCCGGTATCAGCTTAAATGGATTATTTTTCATCAGATTTATTATGAAAACTGTTCATAAAGCTCATAATACTTACTATCTGCATTTGTTTATTAATAAGCGATATGCACTTCAGATTCTAAGTTGTATAAAGGTTTTACCTAATCATGGTAGAAAAAGATAAATGAATCATTCTAAAGAATATCTATACTATTATTGAAAATTTTATCTCCATTGATTGTATCAAACGAACTTAGAAAGTAAAAAAGCAGGGAGCAGGGGGAGAAAAACCACCCACAAAGGTAGTTGTTCTTAATCAAGGGAGAAAAAATGCAGGGGGCTTTTGTCCACATGGATAAGGCAAGGTTTGTACCTTTTCCCATGCCCCATGCCCAATGCCCCATGCCCCTGCCTCAGTCTCTATTTATCTAACAAATTGCGGCATAATTTCGGCGGCGGTGAATATTCCATAGATGCCGCGTTGGTGCAATTGTCTACCAGCTTTGAGATAGCCAAAAGCAGGGCCGCAGACATTGGCTGCCATGCTGGTTTCATCTCCCAGGGTAAAGGTATGGGTAGAAATCTTCCCTTCAAAGGTACGTCCTGTTACCTTAACATTAGTGCTGAGAGGCTTTTTGGGATTGCGAGTATCGACTACACCACCAACTGTAACGCGATCGCGTCCCACTATCCCGGCTACTTCTAACATCACATCATCAGCGTGTTCCATATTTTTCAAGGTCAGCACGCCATTAGTTTTATCTAATAGTGCTTCTACTTCCGCGTCAGTCATCGCCCTAGCAGCTTCTACTGTATAACCAGGCATGTGACCTATATCTTCCCGAACAGTGGCGCGGTAAGCTTCCCAGTTAGCAATTCCCACCCCAAAGGTAATTTCAACTTGATGAATTTCAGCGAAGCTTTGGGCGGCTAATGCTGCTGCTGCTGTTAATAGTCCAGGGGTAGCACCGCATCCTGTCATGTAAGTAATCCCGGCGGCTTGTAGTTCCTCTTTCATAGCGAGGAGTTGTTCTACAGCAGTAGTGCGTTTAATTGCATCTACTAGTACCCCACGCCAACCAGACTTGATAAATTCCTTAGCGACATTGGGAATAAAGTCATTCGGCAGGTTGGGTAAAGCCAAAAAATACCCATCTACTTCAGCTATTTCGATTAAATCCTGAATACTTTGATTTGTTAATGTACCAATTGGCTCTAAATAACCCACCGAACCTTGGGCTTGATAGGTTGCAACAGATTTTTCAGTATTTAAACCTTCAGCAGCATAAGCGTAACCTTTTTGATCTGCTGCTGCGACTAAAATCATTTCTCGTTTGCCAGCAACTACCTTGGCGGCTGCTTGTCCGAGTCCGCCGAAACCCAGTACTCCCACACGTATCGCTGGCGAAATATTTAGAGAATTTTTGATTTGTTCAGAATTCATAGTCAATTCGTTAAGTTGAATCAAAAGCTTTGATTATTCGGCATCTCAGCTTCCGGCTGGTAACTGGTAGCTGATGGCTGATAACTCAAAGCTATAGAGATTAATTATGATTCATTATCCTGGGTTCTTTAGCCTGATATTGCAGATATTTATCTAATAGCGATCGCTTTTGAGTTTTTTGACTGGGAATATACCAGATTTAAACCAATGGCCGCAACTGGCAACCCAGAAGAAAGCTTAAAAAGACTGGCTAAACTTGATGTTCTGACAGAATAGAGTTGCGTGATGATACAAAGACTTACAAAGGCGATCGCTTAAAGTGGTATGAACTTGTTAAAATTCTGAGCATTATGAAGCGCATTTGCACTACAGTTAATATTTTTACAATAACTTCATTATCTGCTTTTATATTTGCTAGCACCACTATTTTATTGCTAGTGCAGACAGCCATAGCTAAACCAGTACAGACAAAAAAGCAAGTCAATCAACCAATACCATTCAACTCAAGAGTACGAATATATCCTGCAAATAATAGCTTACCAGCAAGCCGTTTGATGACAATTGAAAGTGTTATCAAAAAGTCTAGTAAGATGCGAATCACAGAAGCAAAACTTACAACATACAACGAATTTGCAGCCAAAACAGGAGAGTACAAATCATCGATTTCTAACAACCGAATGGTGTGGATCGTGACTGGTTTTGTCCAAGGTGAGTTGAGAATGGCTAAAGGTAGAAGTGTCTGTACTGATAACGCTAAACTTGTGGAATTAACGGATGCTGAAACTGGCGATTCCTTTGGTAGAAGTATTTACTGCCCCCCAAACAACCAGATAAATTTTATGTAGTAAAGTTGACTTAGAATCAAAACAACTTGATTTCAGCAGATTGACAATTACAGTGGTGCAATCGCTTCATTATCTATAGTGATAACAAGTTCACCTGTCAGCAGTAATTTTAACGCTCATAAATTTCTAATGGTAAATTGTCTGGGTCTTTAAAGAAAGTATATTTCTTACTTGTAATTTCATCAACTCTGATATTTTCTACCTCTAACCCTTTTGATTTTAAATAAAAAACAGTTTCCTCTACATCATCAACTTGAAAAGCAAGATGTCTTAAACCACAAGACTCTGGTTTACTAGGTCGTTCTGGAGGATTGGGGAAAGAGAATAGTTCGATTTGAATATTTTCTGCAACTTTTAAATCTAATTTATAAGAATTTCTAGCGGCGCGAAAAGTCTCTTGAATAATCGAAAAGCCTAAAGTTTCGACATAAAATGCTTTGGAGCGATCGTAGTCAGAACAAATAATCGCTACATGATGAATGCCAGTGGTTTTCATGTGTACTTCTCAAGCTACTAATCATTTACCCTTAGCACTTTTACCAGAATTTTACTAGTACTTAGATTTCCTAAATTGGCTTGTTTGCTGCGGAGCTTTTGGTTGTGAGCGATCGCTTTATATTGAAATAATCTGGATTTCCGTTACTCGGTGCATTGGTTTAGTTGGCTTTTCAGTAGTGATCAGTTGATCGGCTTTAATTTGCAGAGCAGCCGCCACATGAAGTGCATCCATTGCAGCTAAACCGTAAGTACAGGCAATTTGAGAAGCATTTTGTATAATTTGCTCTAAGTCAGTTGCCCAGTGAATGACAGCACTAAAAAATGTTTCGTAAAATTCTGCTTCATCTTGTTGCTTGTTAAAAGTTGCTTTAGGCAAGACTTCTAATTGAACGAAGCGACTTGAGGCAAACTCCAGATTTTCATCGTTAAGAATTTGATTCGCTCTGATACTGACTGACTGAATGCCACAGAAAGCGGTGATGAGTATACCAGAGTCTATGTACGTCTTTTTACGACTCACGGAATCCACCGCGACGTGCAGCAAGTTCAAGTTCAATTTCGTCTTCATTGAGAAGTTGCAATCCAGCAGCGATCGCTCTTTGTCGGATCGACCATAATTTTTTGGCTAAGGGTGTTTGTGGCACAAAATCAGATTCGGTGGGTGTTGTTTCTGACTCAGATTTAAGTAGTTCAACAAACTCTAAAACTTTTTGTTGCTTTTGGGGTGTGAGTTCTCGCCAGTGTTCAAGTAGTTCAACTTCATTACCCATAAGTACAACACTCGTGAATGATTTTTCTATTTTAGTGGCACAAGCCTTATTTCCTGTTCCCTGCTATAAAATTTTGCTTGGAGTACAATCGTCTCTCATGGATTTTCATAAGGAGCTAGAGTTACTTCCATGAAATTAGATCGCATTACCAGCAATCCCAATCGCATGAATGGACAACCCTCTATTCGTAATCTTCGCCTTACCGTTCGTCGGGTGATTGAGTTATTAGCTACCTACCCTAATCGAGAAGAACTGCTTCAGGAGTTTCCCGAATTAGAAGATGAAGATATTCAGCAAGCCTTAATTTTTGCATCGTCTTACTTAAGCGATCGCTATTCCTGTGAGTCCTGATTTCTAGGCGATCGCCTCAATTATCTATCTGCTAAAGGCTTTGCGGTATGCGATCGCATTAACAATCTTTCTCCTCAAGGCGATCGCTAGTATTGTAAGTCTTGATTTCTAGGCGATCGCCTCAACAATCTATCTTTTAAAGGCGATCGCTATTCCTGTGAGTCGTGATTTCTAGGCGATCGCTCTTTTGCTCTTATATATATCGTATATTAGGTATTGGAGCCTAGATCAAATGTCTAGACTTTTAAACTTCATGTAATTACTACAAGAATTTAATCGTGATTACAAATGCTAGTAGCATTACCCTTGGCTCTCTACGTCAAACTTTTGGCTTGAGACTCGACTCTAGCGATCACTTTTTTGATGAATGGTTAAATAATGCGCCGACTCTAACCGAAGCGGAACTACAAGGACTAGATCGCCTCACTCGAAACTATACCTATCTCAGTCAAGAAGAACCACCTCTCGAAGAAATTGTTAAGCTTATAGTTATATCACCATTGCTAGATTTAGCAGGTTTCTATCAGTTTCCTTTTTTGGTAAAAGCAGAAGTAAGTACCAATATCGAAGTTGCAGACGAAGCTAATGCTATTGCAGTTCAAGGCAGGATTGATATTTTGGTGATTCAAGATAGTTTTTGGATTTTGGTAATCGAGTCAAAACCTGCAATACTAGACGTTACGGCGGGAATTCCCCAAGCACTTACTTATTTGTTGAGCGCTCCCAACTTACAGTCAAGTTGTTATGCAATGGTTACAAACGGAAGAGAAGTATTGTTTTTGAAATGCGATCGCCACCAAAATGTCCCTCAATATACTAGATCCCATACTTATCGGTTACTTGAAAATACATCAGAACGTATCCAAGTTTTGCAGGGACTTAAACAAATTGGGGCTTATATTGGCGATTTGAGGAGTTAGGCGATCGCTATTACTGTGAGTCGTAATTTTTAGGCGATCGTTTAACAATTATTTGTCTTTGCGGCGGGACACATTCTGAAAGGAATTACCAATAACTTCTCGGAACTCAACAACGAAGTTAACCATTTCTGATGGAAAAATCTTGACCAGAAACAGACAAACTTAACGGCTAAATTAAGCGGCAAGCGATCGCTACCAACTCAATCTAAAAATATCACAATTTTATCCGCTCCAATGATTTGTTATGACCAGATTGGAGCGGACTTAGCATCAAAAAACTCAACATTTGAATTGGGCGATTTTAGATATGCAAGAGCATTCGCCTGAACCCTTCTATTCTCTTCGCTCGATTCGTCACCAAAAATGCTTACAAAAAACTTCTTGACTTTGCTCTGCCTCAGTTGATCAAAAATATGTTTATCATTTTCATCCATCGAATGTCCCTGAATGAAGAAAGTTCCAGTGACTCTTTCAAGTGCGCGAAAGCAGAAATCCAAGTACGGATTGTGTTCTATTCTCTGCTTTTTCTTGGTCGAAGTCGGCTCAGAAACGAAGAGGGGAAATTGCCCTCTTTCCAAATTGGCTCTCACTAGGTCGATGATGCCAGTGCCTATTTGAGTAAAAGCATGTTTTTCGATTGCTGTTCCACTATCGAAGATGTGCAAGCCTCCGTGCAAAAAGTGAGCTTCTTGATTTGTCCCGTGTCCTTGCCATTTATAGCCCGTGCGAAATCCATCGTCTGTCAAATAATTTTCGGGCGGCAAATCCTTCATATTTCTCGCCCAGTAGAACAATAGATCGTAGTTCACCGTAAAAATTTGATCGTAGCGAGAAAGGAAGTGACGAACAGATGTGAACTGATCGTTGGTAACATCTGTTGGTCTATGTGGGTGCGTGGTCGAAATCGCAGTAATGAGAGCATCTTTCAGGAGTTGCTGGTCTTTTTCGATTATTTTGACCAAAGCTTCGTTACCACCATAGGCTTCAAGGACTGTCTTTGCTGCTACAAGTGATCTCATCACTGCTTCAAAGTCATACGTTCCACTAAGCCTAAAAAGCTCCCTAATTTCGGCTTCACGATCAGTGAAATCAGCAACATCAAGTAGGTTTGCGTAGTTGAATACCTCGTTCCGCCAAGCGCGAGAAAAGCCGTTGCCCAACAAGATTGAAGGCTTATCACCATCTTCAACCGTTGCCATTGCCTCGTCGAAAGAGATCATTCGCTAATCCTCATTGGTAAGTAGGCATAAACACTTATACAAGATGTACATAACATAAATTGTCAGATAAAGCAACCAATAAGTCTAATAACAAGATTTATGCAGGGTAATATACCTCAATACTAGGGGAGTAATGTATTGCGATCGCTATTCCTGTGAGTCGTGATTTCTAGGCATTGCCTCAATTATGTAACTGTTAGAGGTTTTGCTGATAACTTAAGAACAAGGAAATAGGCGATCGCGTAACATAGAATTATAACTGACTTCAAAACAGCAAATTATATGCTAGAAGCAAATATACGCGACAACCAAGAGCTTTCTCAGCTAATCCAATAAGCCAACTCTAAGAGGTTGTTTGAAAAGTGTCAGCTTGAGCCTTAAATGCAACTCAGAGAAGCGATCGCAAGTTCCACAACCCTCATTCTCTCGTTCAACTTCTCGATAGCTAGAGTAGTCAAACATACGTTGGATGACTTTTCAAACATCCTTTAAGCGAGAAGCGATCGCCTTAGTCCAAGAAGGGCAACCAAAAGCAGTGCTGTTAAGTTTCATCAGAGGTTTGACTTACTAAATTGGCTTGTTTATTTAAGTAATTCACGCATTTATTTTGGTGTATCGTTTATTTGTAGTTAATTAATTCTGCTTAATTTTTGCATCGTCCTACTTGTGCGATGCCTGCGGCGGGCAAAGCCAACGCATCATTGAACTACCTAACCGCTATGAAGCCGTTACAGTTGAGCCAAGCCGTATTCGTATCCGTCGTTTACCATTTTTGCCGGATGTCTAAACTTTCGCATATTTAACTTAAATTTATATTCAATCAGCAAAAAGGCATATTACTTTCTCAAAACTTCATATTTAATAAGCAAAAAGCCATATTGCTTACTCAAAATGGCATTTTACTTTCTCAAACCCCAGTTTGCTTTCTCATTTTAGTGTTTTCCGCAAGCAAAAAGAGCTTTTACTTTCTCAAACCCCAGTTTGCTTTCCCATTTTGGTGTTTTCCGCAAGCAAAAGGAGCTTTTACTTTCTCAAACCCCAGTTTGCTTTCTCATTTTGGTGTTTTCCGCAAGTAAAAGAAGCTTTTGCTTTCTCAAACCCCAGTTTGCTTGTTTATTTAAGTAATTTCCGCATTCATTTTGATATATCGTTAAGCCATTAGCTTGCGATGCCTGCGGCGGCGCAGCCATCGCTTCATTCAGCAAGAATCTTTCAGGTGTTCTTTACGATATAGATTTCATACCTAGACATTACTATTGTCACGTAGTTATATTTAACTTTTCAGCCCATTCACTTTATGTTGGAAAAATTGAAGCACCTGCGACACTTGGGAAAGTTAAAACCGATTCGTAATTATACTAATAAATTTATTTACCCTTCTCTAAAATTTTTAGTTTTTAGCATTATTCTGCTGAGTTTCTTTGTTGGTGCGTGTGAGAAGGAAGATGAAAATAAGGCGATGGATAAAAAAATATCAAGACTGGAGGAAGAAGCAGAAAAGCATATTATATCTAAGGTTAAAACTCAAAGAAACTACTTTTTAAAGAATAAAACCTTTTTTATCCCTCCTGACGAACCAGCAACTAGCTATGGCTCATCTCCACCAATTTTTGGAACACAAATATGTTATCAGTACTATACTAAAACAGATACTAACGTTCTATCTAAGACAACTATTGATGCTATTTATAGCTATGGCGTTCAAGACGACTGTGGGGGTATGTTTGGCTTTGAACTTAGTTGGTATGTTGGAGCTAGCTTTGCAGTTCGCATGACGGGGAACAAGCAAGTGAAACTGATCAGCATTGTCTGTAAAAGCAATGAAGGTTTTGTACCCTCTCGGCCAAAATACATAAACGGTGTAGTAAAATGCCCCCCAGAAACAACACAAGTATTACCGATTTAACTAACTCCGCAAATGGTAAAACATAGAGTTTTGGATCGTCAAAGAGCCACCACAGAAGAATATGGGTGTCGATGAGGTAGCTCATTCCCATTGCTGGAGTTCTTCTTCTGGCAGTGGTTCAAAGAAAGCATCGCCGAGTTGTCCTTTCAATAAACCAGGGGTGCGGGGTTGTCTATTTTCTTGACTTAAACCTAGTCGAAAGTAGTGAATTAAGTCATAAAGTTCTGCTAGTTTGTCTTCAGGGATGTCTTGCAATTCTTGGACAATCTTCTGGATCAGCATAAGTCAAACTCTTCGCTGGTTGTTAATCAATAAGTTAGGAATATGCGACTACTTTGTTGCTCAATTGAGAAATAAAATATTTTTTCTCGTTTTGCGCTTTGTCCCGAAACTTTCATACCGCTAATCAACAACGCAGAATTTTTACTATTCCTGTAAAACAGTCTTTGATACAATCCTAGTTTTCTTGAGGTCTGCTTCCGAAAGTTCTTTACCAGCTTGCAGGCGAGTGGCTGAAGTTTGCAATACTGTCGCTGCCCCTTTATCTCCTATTTGTAAAGCGGTTTTGGCAGCAGTTTGTAGCATCGTGGCTGCACCAGTGCGATCGCCTTGTTGCAATTTCGCCTCGGCTAACTGAGTTTGCCGATACTTTGCTAATGCTAAAATAGACTGTTGCACTTGGGGATTAGATGTCGGTTGATACGCCCGCACTACATCTGCATACACCGGCATCAAGGGCGAAAGTAAACCTTGTTCGTTAACCAATGGGTCATCATAGCGAATTTGTAGATGAGCGATCGCTTGTTTACCTTCTGGTAATTGTCCCAGATAAATGTTCGCCAAAACTACCCGTTCTACATCCTGCATCAAATCTCCCAAACGCACAGCAAAGCTACCATCAGCTTCGGGTTCTATTGGTAACTCGATTGTATCTGGGGCAACTTGGGCAATGGGTTTTAATTCCGCTAATCGGACATTGGGCACTAAAGATAACAGTAAGTAGGCATTAGTTAGCCCAATCGATTGAATCCGTCCAAACAGTCGGCTAAATTGATCTACAGCTTGTTCAGGATGTTCAATATGGGCTAAAGTCCCACCACCGACATCCGCAATTTTTTCTAGCAAATCTTGATTCCAGCTATTGCCAAATCCGAAAGTGTTGATAGTTAGGTTTAGCTTGGCAGCCTTTTGTGCCAGTTTGAGACAGCGCTTATTGTCATCTCGCCCAATATCCCATTTCCAAATTCGCAAACCGCTTTCACCATGCCCATCCGTCAGCAGAAACGCCTGGGAAACAGCGCCTCTTGTACCCTTCATCAATTCTGTAATTCCCAGTTCCAAACCCTCGGCGATCGCAGTGCCGCCGCTAGCAGTCAGTTTGCTTTTTATTTGAGATTTGATGCTTTCGGGGTCTTCAATTGCTTGGTTAGGGATAATGACTTCCGCAGTGCCGGAAAAAGCCACAACTGAAATGCGATCGCCTACTTTTAACCGATCGATTAATCCTTCCACCGCCTGGATCACCGTTTTAATTGGTTGTCCATGCATAGAACCACTTCTATCCAGAATCAAGCAGAGATTAAGGGGGAGATTTTGATCGGACTCACCAGCGATCGCAAAAATCGTCATTGCTAGTTGACGTTGGCTACTTGTTTGAGCCACATCAACATTATTGTCATTTAACGCCGAGAGCAATTTAACTTTCATCTAAACCTAAGTTTACTGGGGAGGAGTATCTTGCAAAACTGTTTTGGAGACAATTCTGGTTTTCTTGCGATCGCTTTCAGATAAATCTCCACCAGATTGTAGCTGGGTGGCAGAAGTTTGCAACACCGTCGCCGCCCCAGTATCTCCCATTTGCAAAGCAGTTTTCGCAGCCGTTTGTAACATCGTCGCTGCACCAGAGCGATCGCCCTGTTGTAATTTCGTTTCGGCTAGCTGGGTTTGGCGATACTTCGCTAATGCTAAAATAGAGTGCTGCACCTGGGGATTCGGGTCTGCTTGGTAATTTTTGACTACATGCGCATAAACTGGGATATTTGGTGTAACTAAACCTACTTTGTTAGCGGCTGGGTCATCGTAGCGGACTTGCACATTAGCGATCGCTTGTTCACCTGTTGGCAATTGTCCCAAATAAATATTAGCTAAGATTACCCGTTCCGCATCTTTCATTAAATCTCCCAACCGCACAGCGAAACGTCCATCAGCTTCTTGTTGCAGTGGTAACTCAATTGTGTCTGGGGAAACTTGGGCGATGGGTTTGAGTTCCGCTAACCGGACATGGGGCATTAGGGAGAATAACAGATAAGCGTTAGTCAATCCCACCGTTTGAATGCGGCTGAACAAGCGATTAAACTCTTCCTCTGCCTGTTCAGGTTTTTGAATATAAGATAAAGTACCTAAGCCAGCATCGGCAATTTTTTCTAAAACATCTTGGTTCCAGTTGTCACCAAATCCCAAAGTATTCAAAGTCAAATTATAGCTAGCAGCCAATTGGGCGAATTTCAAACAGCGGTTGTTATCACCGTGTTCATTTTCCCCGTCGGTTAACAAAAAGGCTTGGGAAACAGTATCTTTTTTGCCCTTCGCCAACTCTTCAATCCCCAAGCGCAGTCCTTCATCAATGGAAGTTCCCCCATCGGCGGCTAGGCGGTTAATTTGCTGTTTGATTTTCTCTGGATTTTCGACACTTTGACTAGATACTAAGACTTTGGCACGGTGATCGAAAACTACCACACTGAGGCGATCGCCGGGATTAAGTCTATCTACCAGACGATTCGCTGCTTTTTTGACCGTTTCTAGCGATCGCCCATTCATCGAACCACTATGATCGAGAATTAAGCATAAATTCAGGGGTACATGGCGATCTTGAGTCTCTGCGATCGCTGAAATCGAAATTCCCAACTGACGTTGACTGTTCAGTTGATTTGCGTCCAAATTACCATCATTCAAGGCAGGCTGCAAATTAACCTTCATAACTCAGAGTCCCTATTCAGGATATACATATTAAAAAATAACTTCAAAGCACTACTTTAGCTCTACGGAAAATTTATCCAACACAAATACACTAATATAATCAGAATATCTTAGCTAGAAACTTTAAAGTTCCCTCTGACGCAAGCGTACAGTATGGGAGTATGTCACAAGCCAAATATTGGCAGATGTCAGCCCCCCTTAAACATTAGGGAGAAATCCACACCTTGAACAGAGTTGGCATCACGCTAGGATGTATTAGAGTTAACGGCACAATTTCAAGCGATCGAGTTGCTATGGACATTTCCGCCATCAAGGCTGTTCAATCCCCCTATTACGGCGATCGATTTTACCGGAAACCGCCGCCAGATTTACCATCTCTATTGTTAAAGGAGCGAATTGTCTACTTGGGAGCTCCTCTAGTTCCACAGATCACAAAACTGATCATCGCCGAACTACTGTATTTGCAGTCCGATGACCCAGAAAAACCAATAAAAATTTATATCAACTCCACTGGTACTTCTGGTTACAGTGGCGAACCCATTGGCTTTGAAACCGAAGCCTTCGCCATTTACGACACAATGAAATATATCAAGCCTCCTATCCACACCATCTGCATCGGTACCGCGATGGGTATGGCAGCGATGCTTCTCAGTGCTGGTACAAAAGGTTGCCGTGCTAGCTTACCCCATGCTTCTATTATCCTGCACCAACCCAAGAGTTACACCCAAGGTCAAGCAACGGATATTCAAATTCGGGCAAAGGAAGTTCTAGTAAATAAGGCATCGATGATTAATATTCTGTCTCGGACTACCGAACAGCTGCCAGAAAAAATTAGCAAAGACATGGATCGTCTACTATATATGACTCCCTATCAAGCTAGGGACTACGGTTTGATTGACCGAGTTTTTGAGAAAGAAGAACTGGCTAATCCCCCACTACCCGCGAGTGTCCTTTAAAGGATGAAGTGAGTACACTTCTTGGATATTCAACTCGCTTTAGTCCATAGAAGCGCCTCGCGTTGAAGCTAAACAGCCTTCATCCTTGCTATTAATCATTGTAATAACGGAGCAAATTATGCCTATTGGTTACCCTAGCGTTCCCTATCGATTGCCAGGGGGACAGATGGAAGAATGGGTTCACATTTATACTCGTCTTTCCCTAGAACGGATTATTTTTCTGGGAGAAGAAATTGATGATGAAATTGCCAACCAGATTATAGCCTTCTTGCTATATTTGGATTCAGAAGATCCAGGTAAGGATATTTACATATACATCAATTCTCCAGGTGGTATGGTAACATCTGGGATGGCAATTTATGACACCATGCAACATATCAAATCAGATGTGGTAACGATATGTATGGGTTTAGCTGCCTCTATGGGGTCTTTTCTTCTAGCAGGTGGAACCAAAGGCAAACGGCTAGCATTGCCTCACTCACGGATTATGATTCACCAGCCTTCAGGTGGCACCCGTGGGCAAGCAAGCGATATCGAAATTGAAGCTAGAGAAATTCTGCGGATTCGTCACCAGCTCAATGGGATTTATGCCGATAACACTGGTCAAACTTTGGCAAAAATTGAAAAAGATATGGATCGTGACTTTTTCATGTCAGCCGAAGAAGCGAAAGAATACGGTTTAATTGACCGTGTGATTGAAGAACGAAGCTCGGTAATAACTGGGGGGTAGAGAGGTAGGGAGTAGAGAGGCAGGGGGCAGAGAGGCAGAGGAGCAGGGGGAGCAGGGGAAGAATTCTAACTCCTAACTCCTAACTCCTAACTCCTAACTCCTAACTCCTAACTCCTAACTCGCTAATCCCCACTCCCCTTCTTTAAACAAACTGTCAAGATTGAACTTTAAAATAGAAAATTAGCCCTTATTATTAATAGTCCGGGCTTGAAGCTGAAACTGACAGATAATAGCCGATAGCTAAATATTCGATAGCTGATAGCTCAAGATGGATCTTGGAGATTGCTACCGTTTGCTAGGTTTAAGATCGGGAGCTTCTTTTGCTGACATCAAAGCGTCTTACCGACGACTGGCGCAGCAATATCATCCCGATATCAACCCAGATGACAACAAAGCCAAAGATAAGTTTATTGCCTTGACAGAGGCTTACAAACTCCTGCTGACGGTAGTACTACCAGAGGAAATTGGCGTACATTCAAGTCAGGTGTCAACGTCTGGACGTGACGACGCCAAGGCAACGCAGCGGCAGAAAACACCAGTAACGACGGTGACAAGCCAACAATCAGAGAAACCAAAGCCGCCGAATCTGTTGGAAATAGAAGAACGGCTGAAGTGGAAGACTTATGAGCAATTGCAGCGATTTTTGCAAGAAAGACGATTTCCACAAGCGATCGCCCTGGCGGAAGCTTTAGCAGATCGGTTGTCAACAGATGCAGAAGTTCGCCAATGGCTAGCGATCGCTTATCAAATTTGGGGACGGGCGCTAATTTCCGAGAAACAACTACTCAAAGCCAGAATTTATCTCAAAAAAGCTTTGAAAACAGACCCACATAATAAAAGTCTCTGGTATGAAGTCCAGCGCGATTTCCAGCGCTTGGAGCAAATTTTTTAAAGTTTACAAAATTTTAAATCTCGTTTCCAGGTCTAAGAAAGAAGTGCTTTTCGTTGCGGTTCTGCTGCTTAAATGGAAGGTAGAAGCCTTCTAATATCAAGTTCGGGTAATTAGTTGTGATTCCCATAATCATTGCACCCCACCCCCAGCCCCTCCCCGCAAGCGGGGAGGGGGGACAAAGCATAGCTTTGGCGGGGTGGGGTTCTTCGGGTTTAATAAGTAATCAAGCGGACATGATATAAAAGCCATTCCCAGTCTTCGACTGGGAACGAATTACGAATTACGAATTACGAATTACGAATTACCGCCATTTCCTCAACACTGCCCCCAAGGTAGCGATTCCCTCAAGAATCTTCTCGGTTGTTTGAAAGCTAAAAGCTAACCTAATGGCATCATCTCCCTGGCCATTGGCATAGCAGCGAGTTCCTGGCAGAAAGCTGATACCGTGTTCATTGGCAGCAGTTAGGAGCGCTTTGGCGCTGATATATGGTGGCAATTTACACCAAACGAAAAAGCCGCCACCTGGTCGCAAAGCAACTACATCGCTGGGAAACTCATGAGCGATCCCTTCTAACAACAAATTACACTTATGCTTGTAGCAGGCGATTAGCTCCTGAATGTGACGATCTAGTTTACCTGTAGCACAGTAGCGGCCAACCACATGGCTGACAAACGGCCCCACAGGCCCTTCACTTTTGAACATTGCCAACCGCTCAATAATTGCTGGATCGCCACAAGCCCAGCCTAGTCGGATACCAGGCGCAATGATTTTTGAGAAGGTATTCACGTATAACACCCACCCCTCCTTGTCAAGGCTTGCTAAGGACGGCACAACTTCGCCTTGGAAGCGCAAATCGCTGTAGGCATCGTCTTCCACCACCAACACGCCATACTCAGCCGCTAACGCTACCAGTTTTTGGCGGCGAGATAATGACATAGTAGTGCCTGTGGGATTATGAAAAGTAGGGATAGTGTAAATAAACCTGGGTCGAATACCCCGTTTTTTCAAGTCGCTTAAAGTTTCTTCTAACGTATCTACATCCATTCCCATCTCATCTACAGGAATAGTAATCAGACGGGCGCCAGCCTGGACAAATCTATTAACTACTCCCAAGAAGGTTGGCCCTTCCACAATTACCACATCACCAGGTTCGAGAAATACATCTGGCAGCAAGCCCAAAATCTGACCGGAACCGTAGCCAATAATCACGCGATCGCGATCGGCAGGTATCCCTTGAGCTTGCAAGCGGAGAATAATTTGTTCATAAAGTTGGGCTGAAGGTGGCCCATAATTGAGAGCGATCGGAGCTTCTTCTGCCAGTACAGCCGCGCTTGCAGCAGACAAGTCAGCATGGGGAAAGAGAATTGGGTCAGCGAGACCATAGGCAAAGCTGACGGTGATGATTTTGGTTAACTCAGTGCCGTAAGTTGGTGGTGTCAGATTTCTAGCTCTTTCGGCGAACAAATCAGCAATTTGGTAAGCAGAAGTGGTAGGAGCCATAAGCAATTCAAAATTGGGAGTCAGAATACAGAACACACAAAAAGGCAATTAGCAAAAAGTCATACGGATGTATTATTTCTTATAACATCATCACAAGTATCGTAAATTATTGATTGCTAGAACAGAATTACTATAGTGAAATTAATTAACTTCAAGTGGCAGCAGCTAATTCTCAGCTTAGGCTGCCTGCTACTGATTATTGGCTGTCATAATTTATATCCCACTACTAACCCAGAAGTTAAACCTTTCAAGGTAGCCACAGACCCCACCTTTGTCCCTTTTGAATTTCAAAAGGCTGATGGTAAGTTAGAAGGTTTTGATATTGATTTGATGAATGCGATTGCAAAGGTAGCAGGTTTTGCAATCCAGTTTGAAAGTCTGCCCTTTGATGGCATGATCTCTACCTTGCAAGCCAAAAGAGTCGATGCAGCAATTAGCGGAATCACGATTACTGCCGAACGCCTGAAAACAATTGCTTTTTCACGACCTTATTTTAAAGCGGGACTTGCGATCGCTGTCCGCGAAGACAATCAAAATATTCAAGACTTCAATAGTCTCAAAGGCAAAAAAATTGCTGTCCAAATTGGTTCCACTGGGGCAGATTTTGCCAAAACCATCCCTAACGCCAAAATTAGTACTTTTAATTCTGGGCCAGAATTTTTCCAAGACTTACTCAATGGCAACGTTGATGCTGTGGTTAGCGATGCTTTCGCTACTTTGTATGCGATTAAAAATGGCAAACTCAAAGGCATCAGAGTTGTTGCGGATTTGCTTACTCAAGAATACTACGGGATTGCTATGCCCAAGGATTCACCCCATTTGGATGCGATTAACAAAGGTATAGCAACTTTGTTATCCAATGGCACTTACAAGCAAATTTATCAAAAATGGTTTAAAGTTGAACCTCCACAATTGCCCGACTCTTGACAATTGGGCGTTAGGAGTGCTGTTAGCGGTAGCGGGGCGTTTAGCCTGTGCTGAGTTAGGAGTTAAGAGTTAAGAGTTAAGAGTTAAGAGTTAAGAGTTAAGAGTTAAGAGTTAAGAGTTAAGAGTTAAGAGTTAAGAGTTAAGAGTTAAGAGTTAAGAGT
>NZ_JBALEO010000088.1:0-39138 GCF_036918015.1 Nostoc sp. | reverse complement strand
GGGTGTTCATCCCCCAGCAGGCGTTTTCTCATCGCCAAAGCTTCGATGTACAAAGGTTCGGCTTCGCTGTACCTTCCCTGTGATTTGTAGAGTCCTGCCAAATTGTTCAGGCTACTTGCCACATGAGGGTGTTCATCCCCCAGAAGGCGTTTGCTCATCGCCAAAGCTTCGATATACAAAGGTTCGGCTTCGCTGTACCTTCCCTGTGAACCGTAGAGTAATGCCAAATTGTTCAGGCTAGTTGCCACATCAGGGTGTTCATCCCCCAGCAGGCGTTTTCTCATCGCCAAAGCTTCGATTAACAAAGGTTCGGCATCGCTGTACCTTCCCTGTAAAAAGTAGAAGAATGCCAAATCGTTCAGGCTAGTTGCCACCCAAGGGTGTTCATCCCCAAAACGTTTTTTAGCAGATGATAAACATTGTTCACGCCACGGTAAGGCTTGCACATAGGCTCCTTGACCGTTGTAAAATCTACCCAAGCCTAAAAAAGGCCAGATTAAATCATCATCACTTAACCACGCTTGGTAAACTGTGGCAGCTTCCCCAAGGTGAGGGATGGCAAGAGTTACTTGAGCAATTTCTATCAATGTGGGTGTCTCAGGAATATCTTTTGCTACGGCTACCATTGCTTGACAATAGCCGCGCTTAAGTTCGTTTGCTTCAGCCAAATCTTCAAACTTCTGCTGTAATAATTCCCGAATGCGTTCATGAATTTGGTAGGTGTCCTCTGCCAATTCTTGCAGCAAATAACGCTCAACTAAAACAGCGCAGTTAGCTTTGAGGTCAAATTCCAAATCGCTAGAACTTGCTGCTGATTCTACCAACGACCAAGGGATAGGAGCCAAAGCAAACAAACTCAACAGACAAGCCAATTTTTGCGCCTCTGGTTCCAAGTTTTGCCAATTCAACTCAAAAGCTGCTGCTACACCAGACTCACCTGCTGATGTTTGCTTTTGTAGCTGTGCGAGGATGTCTGCTAACATCATACTCCCCCTCGGTTTCGACTATAAGCCGCTATTTGATAAAGTCCAATGGGTAAATAACCGATTAATTTACAAATTTCTTTTGCTGTCTCCGTATTTTGTTGAACATATTCATCCCCCAATAGCTTTGCTAATAATTCTAAGGCTGCATCTGCTGACAATCCACCTAATGGCAGTGATGGATATGCTAACCCCGTATTTAGACGAGTAGTAATCAACGCCTTAAACCGAGAACCTTTAGGTGGTAGATAGGGTTGAATTAGCTTCCAGTCTTTGACATCATCAAATATTAATAAAACTTTGCCTGGTTGCCAGTTTTTCCAGCAATATAAAACTTTACCTGTTGCATCTAATTGCTCAGGAGGATTGAAGTTAGAGAAATGAACCATGCCAAAGTTGATTAACTGGGTTCCCAAATCAGTTCCTTGGGGATTTAACCAACAACACCCGCCAGAATAATCTTCCAAATATTGCCATGAGTATTGAATAGCTAACTCTGTTTTACCCACGCCACCTTGCCCAGTCACATCGCTAATAGCCACAACATCATTTGCTTGTAATAGCTGATGCAATTGTTCTATTTGCTCATCCCTGCCAACAAACTTACGAGCTTGACTCTGTGGGATATTATGCGGGATATCAAACGGGTTGAAATGAGATTTTTCAATATCTCCATCCCAACTGCGGGAATAAAAATAAGTCGGCAGTTGTTTTTTATCTAAACTAATAAATCGCTCCTTAATTGCCTCAGTAACTTCCTTCATATTCGGGGGAAAAGTCCCATTAGCTGCGGCAAAAGCCTCTCTTACAGCTTGAGAAAAGTAACCTGTTTTATTTTCAGAATTTACCTCAGCTTTTTCTCCTTCCCGCGTAGCCAGTAACACAAATTGTTGACTATCTTTATGTGGCTGTCCATTCAAAAAAGCTTTGCCACCTAAGTTAGTTGGTCTTCCCTTCGACTCTAAAACATAATTGGCACAGGCATCAATAATACAAATATGATTACGAATCTGAAATTTATCGGAACGCAACAAAACTAATAAAGAATTCAAATCTAAATTCTGCCAATTCTGTTTATTTGCATCAGCACAAAGCAACCGACGCTCTCGTTCTGAGGTAATCAAACCATGTCCCGCCCAAAAAATGTAGAGTAAATCCCCCGACTTTGGGGATAAAAAGTTAGTCACAATGTCGGAGATATTTTGCTCTGTTGCTAACTCTACAGTTAACCCACATTCCCCAATTAACTGATGATTTTCTTCCAGTGCTGATAAACATAACCGGATATTCTCTTTCGGTACACCGTGCTGATGCAGCCAATGAGCAAATTTCAGCGCGTCATCGGCTGGCCCTCCACCTGGCACATTCCAAGCAGATTCGTGGTACTTTTCAATACCCACAATTAACCCAAAAGTGCGATCGGGTTTAGCCATCAACTGCATGATGATTTAGTTTCTCACCTCCTATGGAAAATGATCTAACCCCCTAATCCCCTAACCCCTTTCTCTAGCAGGGAATCTACGGTGTACACACTTGAATTACCCCCCTTAATCCCCCCTTGGAAAGGGGGAAAAAAGAAATCTAGTTCCCTCCCCAATACATACGGGGAGGGTTAGGGTGGGGTAAACCATTATGGCAACCTCGAAATAATCGCCTCCCAGGTTTTAGCATTTGTCCAATAAGCACCGTGGGAACGGGGAAATGGTTGTCTGCTATCCACTTGCACATCCTGCACTCTATCAGGAAAAATTTTATTACCCACGTAACTGAGAAAATCCCGTAAATCGTAGATATTCAACCATTGCGGGAAATGCTCTGGCAATAACTGCCCATATTCTAAGCTGTAGAGGGCGTTAATCTCATATAAAAATGGTGCTTGGGAACCAACCGTTACCAATAATTCCACCTGAGACAACTGCTGCTGCACTAGCAAATCTACACAAGCGATACCTCCCAAGCTATGAGCGATTAAAACCACTGGCGGTTCTGCTTGGGCAATTTGTTGCTGGATAAACGCCCTGATTTTTTCACCCCGCGTCTGATACAACAAAATATCACCGGGCATAGGGGAAATTTTATCAGTTAACTCAAGGCGGTTTCCTCTGACATAATTTGTTCCGCCGTGCTGTGCTAGTTCAACAAATGGCTTTAATAACCAGCCACCCAATCCTAACTCCGCCTCTCCTAAAGCCAGAGTCAGCAATTCCACAACTTTGTCGCGCAATTGGGCATCGGTGAGTATAGGGGGAAATTTTTCTTGCAGTTCGCTAATAAACATTGCTTGAGCCACAACTGCTCTAGCTATTGGTGCATAATATTCACTCAAATCAGATTCGGAAACTGTAAGCAGCGCCTGATGATACGGTTCACTGTGGATAACCGCCTCTCGTGCTGGCTCAAATACCTCTGCAATTCCCGCCTCTTGCAACTTAGCTTGCAGTTGAGATGCGGGAGTGAGACTGGCTACACGAGATTGTAAAACATCCCCTGGTTCTTCCCCAAAGGGATTTCCTGCCTCAATCGGTTTCAAAGACAACAGCCGCAATTCATACAGAGGGTCGCGGTATAATTGCCCCCACAGGATAATCTCTGCGTCTTCTTCTCCTTGAGATAAAGCCAGTGTCGCATCTTCCAAGGGTACTGATGCCCGATTCTCATTGAACTTTGCACCTAATACACCCCAAAGGCAGCGAGAAACTTTGATATCAGGACGTTGGGCGTGAATCTTTTGCTCAATTATCTGAAAGGTTTCGTTATATTCTCGTTCTCTAATGCCTGTGCCATGTACAAATATTACGGTGGTCAAGTCGCTTCGCTCCAATTAAAAATTAAAAATTATTAATTAAAAATTGCAAGATGCTCTCTACAAGACGCTGCGCGAACATGGGAGAGGTTTCCTCCTGCCTCCTGCCTCCTTCAATCGCTTGTTTTATTAAAAACTTCTAAAATCTGTCGGCAAATCTGTTTGAGTTTATCCTCGATTTCATCAGAAGGCGAAGATGCGCCGACAACATTCCAGTTTTCTACTGTAGAAAGTCGCCACGCCTCACCGCGATGATCGAATCCAGCTACCTCCACGCCGATCGCACGGCGGGAATTATTGATGGGATCTTGATAAAATCGGATTTGAATTAAAATACTGCGACTTCGCCAAGATTTGCTAATACCAGGAAAGTGAAAGCCAATATCTATAGAATCTGGATCGACTAACTCCCTAGTTTCCGGGTCATTTTTCCAGGGTTTGAGATCGGATTTGGCATCAGGAAACTCGAATTTGAACAAATTAACTACCGTAGCTATATTGCTGGCGAGTTCAAGGTTCGTTGCTTTTTCAGCTGCGTTCACTAAAAAACACTCCTATATTGCGTCGGCATCTTCGGGGATGTGAAGACAGAAAAACCGCCAGAAGGCTTATACGGATTGGTGTTTCAGCTTATCAAGACCTTTAAGATTTAGCAACTCTAAATCATATTTCCCTAACAATCCTCGTTACTAAACAGAATTCAGAATTCAGGAGTCAGGAGTCAGAATGGTGAGTTTGCCAGAAATGGATCTGACTTTTCACGGAATCTTGAAAACCTCTCTCCAAAAAGGTTTATCCGTGGGATCATCCTGAATTCTGACTCCTGACTTCTGACTCCTTCTCATTAACAGAAACCAAAAATCGCTTCTTGTTGGGACTGCCTAACACCTATTAAGTAATTGTACTTAAAAATTACCCAAAAGCAGATGGAACTCTGCTCTTTGGAGAAAATATCAAGATTTTCTGCAAAATCCTTGGCTGACAAGAACGATTGACTGCGCTAGCGATCTAAAATGACACTGTGAATCGGTAAACCAAAAGCAATTAAGTTGAATATATGGTGCGTCAACGCTCGATTTTTTCATTTTTCCTAGTACTATTGGCCACATTCCTGATTAGTTGTGGTGGCCCTGGTGTTGCGATCGCACCTCCGACTTACACAGCAGTACAACTTGAAAAAATTCAGGCTTATGTTCCTGAAATTAAGGCTGTGCGCGATCGCTCAGAAGAATTGACAACTCTGATAAAACAAGGTGATTGGATCAATGTGCGTAACTTTATACATGGGCCCATAACAGAAGCAAAGCTGAATCTGACTTATGTCACTCCCAACCTTCTACCCAATGACCAACCCAAAGCACGTCAAATAACGCGAGATTTTTTTAAAGACCTGGTTAAACTCGATAAAGCTACTAGTGCTGGCAATCCTCTAGTTGCCTTGAACCAATCCCAAGCTGCTTTCGCAGAGATTGACAAATTTCTCCAACTGCTTCCTAAAACCAACAGTGAAGCAGAGGCAAGTTAAGCGCAAGGTAAGATGAGCAAAGGGATGAGAGAACAGAGAGAGTAAAAATTGCTCCCCCTGTTCCCTCATCTCCCGCATCTCTCGATCTTTGCCTCAAAACAGCAATGAGTCATGTAGTTATTATCGGTTGTGGTGTGGTTGGGGCTGCGATCGCTTACGAACTGAGTCTAGTAAAAGGGCTGAAAATTACAGTTTGCGATCGCCAACCACCAGCACAAGCTTCCACGGGCGCTGCACTTGGTGTTTTGATGGGCGCAATTAGCCAAAAAATCAAGGGTAAAGCTTGGCAGATGCGACAAACCAGCATCCAACGCTATGAAACCTTGATTCCTGAATTAGAAGCTTTAACAGGTCGCAAAATCCCTTTCAATCGTCAGGGAATTCTCATGCTTTTGTCTGATTCTTCCCTAGAGGTGATGTCAGCATGGGAAAAACTAGTAGAAGTTCGCCACTCTCAAGGCTGGACTTTAGAAATTTGGGACACGGCTAAACTCCAGAATATCTGTCCTCAAATTAATAACGAAAAAATTACTGGTGCTGTCTATTCTCCCCAAGACCGCCAGATCGATCCAACTGCCCTAACATTAGCTTTAGTTGAGGCTGCCCAGCAAAATGGTGTAACTTTCAAATTTGGCGTAACTGTTTTGGATGCCCCAACCTCAACATCTGAATTTTGCAATCAACTTGAGACTACAGAAGGAAAAATAACCGCAGATTGGTTTGTAATTGCAGCCGGGTTAGGTTCAACACCACTGACAGCAAAATTAAATCAGATAATTGACATTCGCCCCGTACTTGGGCAAGCGTTGCAAATGCGTGTGGGGCATCCATTAGGTAATCCCGACTTCCAGCCAGCGATAACGGGTAACGATGTCCATATTGTTCCTGTGGGCGGTGGAGATTATTGGATAGGCGCAACAGTGGAATTTCCCAGCAATGGCGATGAGATACCGCCAAATCAAGAACTGTTGGAATCTGTTAGAGAACAAGCGATCGCATTTTGTCCAGAATTAGCCACAGCAAGCATTCTTCGCACTTGGTCAGGCTTACGTCCCCGCCCTGAAGGTCGTCCAGCCCCAGTTATTGGTAAGTTACCAGGGTTTAGTAACATCCTTCTAGCTACCGGACACTATCGCAACGGCGTTTTACTAGCACCCGCTACAGCTTATACGATTCGTGAGATGATTATTTCTCAGGGAATAGGGGGATGAGGGAGCAGGGGGAGCAGGGGAGCAGGGGAGCAGGGGAGCAGGGGAGCAGGGGAGCAGGGGAGCAGGGGAGCAGGGGAGCAGGGGAGCAGGGGAAGCAGAAGAGAATAATAATTCCTGACCAATGACCAATGACAAATGACAAATGACAAATGACAAATGACAAATGACCAATGACAAATGACAAATGACAAATGACAAATGACAAATGACAAATGACAAATATAGGAAAATAGCGTGTCAATAACAGAACATAAAATCAATGTAGATTCACTGGAATGGTTTTATCGGGAATCTTTACCAATCGGCAGAAGTGACTTAGCGCCTGTGTTGCTGCTACACGGCTTAGTTTCACAAAGTTACAGTTGGCGTCATATTATACCTGCGTTGGCGAATCAGGGAACAAGAGCGATCGCGCCAGA
This sequence comes from Nostoc sp., assembly GCF_036918015.1. GTDB lineage: Bacteria > Cyanobacteriota > Cyanobacteriia > Cyanobacteriales > Nostocaceae > Nostoc. The sequence continues at coordinate 32,197 of NZ_JBALEO010000088.1, read as the reverse complement.
TTGGATTGGTTACGGCTTTTCTGCCAAACCAGAAAAACGAGATTTTGCTTACACTCCCGATGCTTTTATTACAGCTTTAGAAGGATTTATTAAGGCTCTAGAACTTGAACATTTTTCTTTAGTTGTCCAAGGTTTTTTAGGTTCTGTAGGACTACAATATGCTTTGCGTCATCCAGAACAAATTGCTAATTTAGCTATTTTAAATACACCAATTTCAACTGCTGCTAAATTACCCTGGAAAATTAAACAAATGGGTTTACCTTTGGCTGGTGAAGTAATGACCCAAGACCCTCTATTAGTTGACCGGACGCTAGAAGGTGGAAGCCGTTATCGCATAGGAGATAAAGATTTAGATGTTTATCGAAAACCATTTTTAAAAAGTTCTTCATCTGGTAGAAGTCTATTGTCAAGTATTCGCAACTTACAGCTTGATTCCGCCATGACAGAAATACAAACTGGCTTTAAAGAATGGCAACAGCCGATTCTGATTCAATGGGGTATGATTGACCCTTGGCTACCTGTAGATATTGCCGAAAACTTTGCCAATTCCGTACCAAATTCCGAATTAATAAAACTTAATAACGTCGGACATTATCCTCAAGAACACTACCACGAGACGATTTTGCAAGACCTTTTACCCTTTGTGCGTCGTAAAGATGCTCATTGACAATATAGCTCTGGCAAAAATCGATATTATAAAAATGAATGTCAGAATTCAGGAGTCAGAATGGGCTACGCCCCGCTGCGCTAACAGGAATCAGAATTAATTAGTAGAGGGTGCAAAATCATCACTGTAGTCCACTAAATGGAAGATTAAGTGGCAGAATTCAAATGTTATTTCTTGTTAAAAGTCTATCCTTTAACGGGTAGAATATTCTGAATTCTGGCTCCTGACTACTTTTTATTACCATTACAAGTAAAGGAGATTATGATTGATGGCTTATTCATGGTTTAAAGCTTTTCATATTGTCGGATTTGTTGTTTGGTTCGCTGGTTTATTCTACCTAGTACGTCTTTTTATCTATCACGTTGAAGCTAACCTTGAACCGGAACCAGCACGAACGATACTGAAAAATCAGTATCAAATTATGGAAAAGCGCCTTTACTATATCATCACTAACCCAGGAATGTATGTGACGATCGCAATGGCCATCGGTTTGGTAAGCACTGAACCGGATATTTTAAAAGAGGGATGGTTGCATATCAAACTGATGTTTGTGGCTATTTTAATTGGCTATCATCATTACTGCGCTCGGCTGATGAAGAAATTAGCAGTAGATGAATGTGGTTGGAGTGGTCAGCAATTACGGGCTTTAAATGAAGCGCCTACAGTTATGTTAGTAGCGATCGTGTTGCTGGCTGTGTTTAAGAATAATCTACCTACAGATATTGCGGCTTGGGCTATTTTCGCCATGATTATCTTGATGGCAGTTACTATTCAACTTTACGCCAAAAAACGCAGGCAGGATAAAGAGAAATTGACGGCACAAATAGGGGAACCACAAGAACAAAGTTAGACATTAGACCTCTTGCATAAATCAAAAATAAGAAAGAACTCCACCCCGCCAAAGCTACGCTTTGTCTCCCCTCCCGAAGAGCGGAGAGGTGTTGGGGGTGGGGTGTTAGGGACTTTTTTTTGCAAGAGGTCTATTGAGTTCATTCACTTACGGTTACTCACCGCATCACCCCACCCCGGTTTTATCTAAAGCCAAAACCGCCCCTCCCCAAAGCATCGGCTACGGTGTACACACAAGTCTGAAATAGCTGATTAACCACGGTTTTACCCCACCCTAACCCTCCCCGTATGTATTGGCTACGGTGTACACACAAGTGTTGGTGCAGTGTATCTATCCCGCCTCGGAATAAATTCCGAGTCTCATAGCGAAAGTCTTCTTTTAGATGACTAAACAAGAAATTTAGTTCAGTCCGTTAATGGCGATGGGGCGACTACTTGCTTGAGAAACATAGTCGCAGATGCTGGCCAGCTTTGATTCCTGTACAGATACGTCTATACGCAGGCCAACTTTTAGCGCACCCACTAATGTGGCTAGTAGATCAGTGTTGCCTGCCCGCTCACCAATCCCATTCACCGTGGAAGTTAAATAGAGCTTCCGGCTAGGCGTTTCTTGCTGGTCCTGATACCAGATATCAAATGCTTTAACTGCGGCCACACAGTTGGCAACAGCCATATTCAGATCATTATGGGGGTGAAGTTCGATATCAATCGCTGAGTTGTTGAGAATATCCGCCATGATATCGAATATCACGAAGGGATCAGTGCGCCCAACTGTATCACAGAGCCGAACACGATCTGCACCGGTTTCCTCTGACATCTGAATCATCTCAAATAAAAATGAGTGATCCGCGTTAAAGGCATCCTGAAAATCAGAAACTGCATACAAACCATTCAATCCATTTTGATTGAGAACGGCTGCGATCGCCTGTCCCATGTCACCTGGACTTAAAATACCAACTGTTTGGATTTGCATGGAAAGCTTGATTGTTATCTGATATGAAGCTTTTTAACTAAATACGCTGATTTTGGCGATCGAGTTATCCAAAAGCTACAGTAAATTGATGGAGTTATCGTACTTATCTAAACAAAACGAAAGCTTAGCAGGCGTGTGGCTGACACGAGCGCGGATGAAAAAGCTCCGCACGCCAAAGAACCTGCCGGGCCCCGAATTAGGCATCCCAGAACTGTCTTTTCAAGCATGGTACGAAGCACGGCACGGCGCTGAGGCATACGCAGCTATAGACCGGATTCCACGAGTGGCTTGGGCTGAGTACCTTAGCTGGTATCGGCAGATCCTCGGCATTTCAGTTCGTTACCAAACAAAGTTAGTACAGATAGAGCCAGCCGCAGGTTTCTTTCGCCTGCACCTTGAAGTAAACGGTGTCCCGCAGGTGGAAACCACACGTAAAATTATCTTTGCTAACGGTGTCGCGGGTACTGGTGGCCCAAACATCCCTCCAGTATTGGCTGACTTACCACGCACCCTGTACGCACATACCGCCGATGCCATCGATTTTGAAGTGCTACGCGGTAAGACTGTAGCAGTGTTGGGTGCGGCGGCTTCAGCTTTCGACGCAGCAGAGGTAGCCCTGGAATCGGGAGCGGAGGCAGTACATTTGTTCGCACGGCGTTCGGCGATCGCATCTCTACCAGTGTTACGGGTGCGGGGGTATCCTGGCGCTTACTACAACTATCCACAACTGCCTGATGCAGCTCGCTGGTTCCAGGCTTGGCGCTTTCGCCAAGTAGGTTCCACACCGCCACCGGATGCGGTTGAGCGAGCCATCGCCTTCCCCAATTTTCACTTACATTTATCTGCATCTTGGAAATCGGCACAGGAACAAGGCGGACGTATCGTTGCCCAGGTGAACGATGATGTTTTTGAGTTTGATTTTGCGATCGCTGGTACTGGTTACTTCGTTGACCCGACAAAGCGCCCCGAACTAGCCAACTTGCAAGAGCACATTGCCCTGTGGCGCGATCGCTACCAACCACCAGCCGACCAGCGCGACGATGATTTGGGGACGCACCCTTACCTCGGTAGCGCCCACGAATATCTAGAAAAAGTACCTGGCACTGCGCCCTACCTCAAAGACATCCACATCTTCAATCCAGCTGGTTTCGTCAGCTTCGGGCTACCGATTGGTGATGTACCCAGCATTCGCCGCGACGTGCCTGTAATAGTGTCTCGCATCAATCACGACTTATTCTTCACCGACTGGGATCAGCACGAGGCACGCATCACCAGCGACAACATCGCACCGGACTTTGAGGACTCACTCTACGCCGCCGCAGTGTGGAAGCAGCCAGCCAAGGCTTCAGTCAGCTAAGTCTGCGTAGGATTAAGAAGCAGAGGGCAGAGAGCAGGGGGAAAAAGGAGTGTGGGCAATACTTGTCGGGTTTTGGGGAAAAGGGAAAGAAAAAACCTTTAACCTTTTCCCCAAACCCAATTCCGAGTTAAAAATGCACAAAGTGAGTAGTATTGGGAGTGTAGGAAGTTTTCTTCCCCATCTCCTTATCTTCCCCATACCCTATACAAAATCTTAGAAGAATCCTCTTGTCGGCAGAGGCGTGCCGTTAATTTCGTAGTCTCCGATCGCACGAGCCTTAAAATGATTTGGATTATGTGAGGATAAGGTACGGGCGTTGCGCCAGTGGCGATCGAAGTTGGAGCTTTTCTTTGTTGTTGAAGCCCCACCAACTTCAAACAACAAGGTGGCTGAACGTAGAGCCAAATCATCAACAATCAATTTGGCTTTGGCTGCACTTAGAGAAGTTGCCAGCGCCGCAGCCGTCTCTGCATCTTCACCCTGAGCTTGAGCAGCAGGCAGGCGATCGAGTCCATCAGCTGCTGCTAAAACAATCGCTTCGGCAGCAAAGGCATTGGCGGCAATCTGTCCCACAGTCTGCTGCAAGATTGGGTCTTCTGAGGCTTGCTCAGATACAGCATGGTAGAAAGTCCGGGGTCTGTTACGGATGAGGGCTGTTGCATCGCGTAGAACGCTGCGAATAATACCAGCATTAATTGCTGTTAAAAATAATTGCGGGACGATGTTGTAGGGTAGGTTGTCTTTGTCTGTGTCTGTCTCAAAAATTACTTCGTCCGCCTCTACACGGACATTTTGAAATGTAGTTGTTCCCGTACCTGTAAGCCTTTGACCGAAGCCATCCCAGTCATCTACAAGGTCAATGCCCTCGCGGTTGGTGGGAATGAGTATAAACGCTTTAGTGCCATCGGGTACTAGCACACGCACGAAAATCAAGTCTGCATAAAGGCTGCCAGTGCTGTAATACTTCGTCCCATTTAGACGATAGCCATCGCCATCGGGTGTTAATTTTGTATTCGCGACTTGACCGCCACCAGAGCGCTTGCTTTCCAGTTCGGTCGTAGCGAGTCCAATAATCGCGCCATCGACGACGGCTTTGAGCCAGCGACGATTTCTTCGGGTGCGCTCAGAACGCAAAATTCGCTCTGTAACAGAAAAATGATTCCGTACAATGTGAGCCACGTTTGGATCGGCATCTCCCAGCCGAATTACGACCTCAAATAATTCGTGTGCCGTGCTACCACCACCACCTTCCCCAATAGGGATTCGCAATGCACCCAACCTAGAACGCCGAATCAATTCAACCACATTATAAGGAAGGATGCGATCGCGATCGCGCTCACTTGCTCCCAGAGCAATAAAATCAAAAAGCTGCTGGAGTTCCGGCGAGTTTGCTCTCACAGGAGCCGAAAACTGAATTGTCGTATCTGCAAGTTTCTCTGGACTCTTAATCATTAGTTTCTATCTCCGAATATCCTGTGGAAAATCTATGTTGGTGAGTGGTGAGGCAATTGCTATTTCTGGGTGAGGCGACTTTTGCACTACAAACTTGAAGAATGTTTCCAGCCTTGAGGCGATTACATCTGGTAACATATTCAAGCCACCGACTGCACTCGACAAAAACCATTCCTCTGTAAGGGTTTTAGATATATTAAAACTTAAAATTACTAAAAATCTACCGAATTACCGTAGTTTGATACTCCCAAATTTTCCCCAAGTTGTCAATCTGTTTTAACGTCTTTTTGCAGGAAAGACTCAAAGTTGAAAGCAAAAAAGCTTCTACGGAGTAAGTCCAAGGAAAACGTCAGTCGCCTATGCCTGCCTAATTTATGAACTTCTTCAAGGACAATTATTATCCTACTCAAAGGGGTTTAAAATTCCATATACAACAGGTGTTTGGCTAACAGTCCCCCTTACAAAACTTAACTGTTTAATCATATCTGCAAAAAGATTTAGATAAGATTACAATAGGTGGGCTACGTATAAAGTAGTTAAGTAACCTTTAGTAATTTGACCATTGAACTTAGTATTAATTAATTCAGCGATCGCATCAAAAAAACGCGCTTTTGTAATACGATCTAAATTTATATGACAGGAGTAAGTATTTAAGAGGTTGAGATAAGTTGCACTGTTGTATGTTGCATCCCATCGATAAGAGCGATATGTCACTTCACCAAACAAACCTGTTTGCTCAATCTCACCTGTTTTATTAGGGACTTTCTGCTCACGCAAAGGAAGTTCATCGTCTTTAACCAGTTGAGGAGCTAAACTTTGATATAGCTCCTGTACTTCTTCAAAGAAGCCATTACTAGCATCACTATATACGTGTTCATTCCAAAATAGTGCGATCGCTCCAATAGAAGTGAGGGCTTGAGCCGTTTTTTTGTAAGCAATATTTGGGTCAAGCCAATGGAAAGCAGTCGCCGAAATCACTAAATCAAAAGTATTTCCTTCTATTATCCAATCCTCAAAAGCGATGTTACGCACTTCTACTTGCGGATAAGCAGCCAGATTTTTTTGGGCAACCGTAGCGAGATTCTCACCCAACTCAATGCAGAGTAGACGATAACCCCGGCGGGCAAAGGGTACAGTTGCCTGACCAGTACCACAACCAATCTCTAATATCCTTCCGTCTGAAGTGATTTCTGAGAGAGACACTACATCGTCAAAAAGTGCCTCTGGATATCCTGGTCGAACTTGGTCATACAACAATGCTACTTGATTAAAAGTGGTTCTTAAGTGACTTCTTTCATCTGTCATCGAATTTTAGATTTTGATATTGATTCATAGTTTAGTCGGATGCGGTTATATATAAATTAGCCCTCCACCAAGATTTGCGGTGCATTACAAGAACAGCGATAATACACCCTACAAAACTGTTCCTCATTCCCTTTTTCCCAATTACAAATTAGGGTAAATACTCCAGCCATCAAGAACATGAAAAAGTTGCGTTTTCTAGATCCTGTTAGCATAATGTATTGTCAATTTTTTCAGGCTTAATATTCACTGCAAATGCTCAGGGCTTGATTTCTGCCGGGAGTATAGCAGCATATTCTTCAGGAGTAAGTGTTACATCCTTGACATTAATCTTTTTAGTGATGAATTTTTGCTTATAGAACAAGTCAGATATCTCTTGCTGTCCTGCTATAACCTTATCGGTAATCGGTCTGATGCCAAAACGCCGACGCTTGACTATTGTTTCTAAAGTTGGTAAATCAAGCTTGGTATCACGCCCGACAATTTCGGCAACTTCTCGCGTATTTGCTTTAGACCATTCGCCTAATTTGTGGACTTCTTCAAGGACAATTTTTATTACTTCAGGGTTCTCTTTCACGAAGCTACGTGCAGCTATCCAATAGCCTCCTTGGGTTGAAAGTCCTTTGTTGCTTGGGCAAATATGGGTGGAGTTTCACCAACAGCACCGACATCCAAACTGCCCACATTTATTGCTTCTAAAAGTTGTGGCCCAGCTGTAAATTGCGCCCACTGCACTTGAATACCCAAGGGATTCAAGCGTTTCTCTAAAACTTGTCTACTTTTGGTGATATCCGCAGCAGTAAAATAGCCAATTCTTAACAATTTTGTCTTAATACCATTAGGAGCTGCAACTGCTGCCTTTTCTCGTGTATCTGCTGCTTTACAACTTACTAAAGTTGTGGAGAGAGTAAATACTCCAGCTACTAATAAAATTAGAAAGTTGCGTTTTCTAGATATTGCTAACATGATGTATTACCAATTTTCTGGGGTTTAAAATACAAGCTTTAATTAAAAAACTGATTTTGGAATGATGTAAAAGTTGAAGATGGGAAATTTTTTATTTTGCGGTTAGATTCTGTTTACTAACTCTCTCATTTAAATAATCTACTGTAAATTGGTCGGCTTAGAGTAGATTATGATTGCACAGACTTTACCACAAGCTAATTTAAAAATCAAGCAGCGAGGATGACAGTGCTATTGATACAAGTGGTAAAAAGAAACAATAGGTGTGATACTAGCGATCGCAGTTTACACTCTGACTTTTCACGTTATATGGAAAAGTGAACTTGGAACCTAACCCCCTTCCCTATGAGGGAAGGGGAAACATTCAAAGCCTCTCTTCTTGTAGGGGAGAGGAATGGAAGTGGGGTTTTTCAGATCCCGTGAAAAGTCTGTTTACACCAGACTGGTTTGGAAGAAGCGATTAGCAGGGCGCGCCAGACCAAGATTTTCGCGCAGCGTTGTACCCTCATACTCTTGGCGGAAAATCCCACGGCGTTGGAGTTCCGGCACAACTTTATCGACAAAATCATTCAGCCCTTCAGGAATAAAAGGGAACATGATGTTGAAACCGTCAGAGCCTTCCTCAATCAGCCATTTTTCCATATCATCAGCGATGGTTTGGGGTGTGCCCACAAAAGCCAACCCGCCGTAACTGCCAATGCGTTGCGCCAGTTGTCGAATAGTCAAGTTCTCACGTTGCGCTAAGGCGATTACTCTTTCTCGTGAAGAGTGACCACCGTTATTTGGTGGGATTTCTGGCAAGGGGCCATCTGGATCAAAACCCGAAACGTCGTAGCCAATAGCACTATTGAGGCTGGCGATTCCACTGTCATAATGTACTAGGCTATCCAAATGAAGACGCTTGGTATGTGCCTCTGCGACGGTTTCCCCCACGATGACTAAAGCACCTGGAAGGATTTTTATGCTGTCTGGGTCACGTCCGATTGCCTGCGCTCGTCCCTTAATGTCTGCAAATAAAGCTTTGCCAGCCTCCAGATTACTTGCAGGTGCAAACACAGCCTCGGCGGTTTCGGCGGCTAATTGCCGTCCGGCTTCAGATGCGCCTGCCTGAACGATTACCGGCCAACCTTGGACAGGTCTGGCGATGTTCAATGGCCCTCGCACCGAGAGATATTTTCCCTGATGATTCAGAACGTGAAGCTTTGCAGGGTCGAAATAAATCCCTGCTTCCACGTCCCGAATAAACGCATCGTCAGCAAAGGAATCCCAAAGACCCGTGACAACATCATAAAATTCTCTAGCCCGCCGATAGCGTTCATCATGCTCTATCTCTTCTTCTAATCCAAAGTTGAGGGCTGCATCTGGATTGGCTGTGGTGACGATGTTCCAGCCAGCGCGACCGCCGCTGATATGGTCGAGAGACGCGAAGCGACGAGCGATGTGGTAAGGCTGGTCATAAGTCGTGGAAGCGGTGGCTACCAGCCCGATGTGTTCGGTGACGCTGGCAAGGGCAGAAAGTAGGGTGAAAGGTTCAAAGGATGTGACAGTATGGCTGCGTTTGAGCGCGTTGACTGGCATATTCAGCACCGCTAAGTGATCGGCCATGAAGAATGCGTCAAATTTGCCTTGTTCTAGTTTTTGAATAAATCGTTTCAGCGCTGGGAAGTTGAAATTAGCATCAGGCAAAGCCCCAGGATAGCGCCAAGCGCCTGTATGTATGCTTACCGGGCGCATGAATGCACCCAGTTTTAATTGTTTCGATCTGCTCATCTGGAATGGGTTATTAGTGAATACAAGTCTTTAAGTATGGGAAAGACAGCCGATGTAACGGGCGATCGCTTTTACAACTCAAGAGTCGCTAGTCACGAGCGCGATCGCAAAGCCGTCGTAACCTTTACTACCAACGGTTTGGATCTCTGTAGCACTCACACGCGGTTCTGCTGCAAGTAGCTTGTTGAAGCGGCGTATCCCCTGCACACTACTATCACTACTAGCAGCATCGACCACCGCCCCATTACGGACAACATTATCAGCAATAATCAAGCTACCACGACGGGAAAGCTTCAGCGCCCAAGCCAAGTAATCGGGATTGCTTGGCTTGTCAGCATCAATAAAGATTAGGTCAAATGGATCGTGTCCTTCGGTGGCGATCTGTGGCAATGTATCCAGCGCCCGTCCGAGGCGTATATCTACGAGGTTGGACAGACCAGCGTGTGCAATGTTACTACGGGCGATTTCGGCGTGCTTTGGGTTAGCCTCCAGCGAGATCAAGCGACCGTCAGCAGGTAGCGATCGCGCTAGCCAAATCGTGCTGTAACCGCCCAGTGTACCAATCTCTAGGATGGTGTGCGCCTTCTGGATTTGCGCTAATAGCAACAGCAGTTTGCCCTGATTGGGTGACACATTGTGCGGTGGTAGCCCTGCATCGGCAGCAGTTTGCAGCGCTGTATCCAGGGCGAGGTCGGGCTGAACAAACAAGTCGGTGATATAGCGATCGACCGCAGCCCAATTTTCTTGGGTCATATAGTAATTCTTTTTTGTAAATTTCCTTCGCGTTCTGCTTTAGAGTATGTCGAACGTATCTACATACTTCAGCCTCGATCTTTAGTCTTTCAATAAGGCGGAGGTATGTCCCCACTGTCCAGTAAAGACAAATTCCTTCAACGGCTTGCGGACACGGGGAGCCTGTTCGCGATCGCGTAGTCCATCAGGGAGGCTTTGGGGATCGCCAGGATAACCAACTGTCACCACAGTTGCAGGCTCATAGTTTTCTGGAATTTGGTATATTTCTCTCGCGGTATCTCCATTAAATCCCGCTATTTGATGGGCAAATAAACCTAGAGAAGTTGCCTGAAGGATCAGGTTTTCTAAAGCCAGTCCGACATCATGAAATGCGTGTCTGTTTGTTTTCCCTTCGTCAGTAAGGATTTTAGCGACTGCAAGTATCAGTACTGGAGCATTTTTCGCCCATCCTTGATTAAACTCAACCAAGGTACTAAGTAAACGATTGTATTCTGTTGAGTCATCTTTGGTGGCAACAATAAAGCTCCAAGGCTGATGATTGTAAGAAGAAGGTGCCCAACGAGCCGCTTCTAGCAATGAGAGTAGTTTATCCTGCTCAACTGAGCGATCGGCAAAAGCTCTAGGACTCCAACGACTCTGGATCAAGTCATGAACAGGGTATTGTGTTTGGGCAAGTTTCTGCGTCATTTTAATGAATTTCCTTATCAATACTCAGTAAGTTGTCAATTGAAGATAACTAGGATTAAGAAACGGAAACTTTTAGCCTTTTTTTAAAAAACTTAGCAAAGCTAACAATCTAGGCTTTAATTGATTTTTAGATGCAAATAGTGAGCCAGCATGAGCAATCCAGCATTGCAGGAGAGAAACAACTTTGTTGATTAATTGTATAATACGGTAAATTTATCGATTTATAGTACTATATTTTCAGTGGCGATCGCTTCCTTTGATATTAGGACTTACGCACGAGTTACGGAATAACGAACCACAGAGGCACAGAGAACACAGAGAAATCAGAGTTTGAGAGATATTTTGCGTAAGTCCTAGATATATTGCTTACATTTCTCCATGCCCATTGACTATTTAGTGTGAAGGATTAACCCGTGGTCAAACTAATTTTACCAATAGAACTTACTGCCGAGATTGAGCCACACTTACCATCTGATACAAAATTTGTGCGGGTAGATAGTGATGGTAATTTTGATGGTGATGCTAGTGATGCGGAAATTTATCTCAATGGGTTCAAATTAAAGCCGACTACTCTACATAAGGTGCTGGCGGTTGCTCCGGGAATACGTTGGCAACAGACTCCTAGTGCTGGTGTCAATCACATTTTGACACCGATTTTTCTCGAACACGATATTACTCTGACTAATGGCGCGGGGGTTCATGCAATTCCGATTTCGGAATTTGTCTTAAGTTTGATCCTCTATCACGCCAAACAGTTACGGCAATTGCAAGCTGCTCACGACCAACGTACTTGGCGCAAAAGTTGGTTAGTGCTGCCAGAGTTGGCAAATTCAACTGTATTAATTCTTGGTACTGGAAACATAGGCCAAGCGATCGCAGCTCGTATTAAACCATTTGGGGCAAGAGTTTGGGGCGGTCGTCGTCGTCCTGAACCTCTACCAAATTTTGATAAAATCGTCGGCACAGATGAATGGCACGCATTGTTGCCAGAAGTTGACTATATAATTGTTGCTACACCTTTGACACCAGAAACCAAAGCTTTAATTGATGAAGCTGTACTGCGATCGCTACCCAGTCATGCTTATTTAATTAATGTCGGTCGCGGTGCAGTTGTAGATGAATCAGCATTAACTAAGGCTCTCACTGAAGGCTGGATTGCAGGTGCAGGATTAGACACAGTTTCTATTGAACCACTACCGCCAGAAAGTCCTCTATGGTCGTTGCCTAACCTCTTTATTACACCCCATACTTCCGCAATTTCCCCAGCATTAAAAGGACGCATTGCAAACTTGTTCCTTGATAACTTAGAGCGTTACCGAGGCAATAAGCCTTTACGAAATGTAGTCAATAAGGAAGCAGGCTACTAAACAAATTTATACAGCGATGACATGAATACAAAAACTTTTCAAGCCTCGGCAGCACAGAGTGTAATTACCACTGATGTCTTAGTTCTGGGTGGTGGCCCGGCGGGCACTTGGGCAGCACTTTCAGCAGCAAAGCAAGGTGCCCGTGTCGTCCTAGCGGATAAGGGGTATTGCGGTACATCAGGGGCAACGGCTCCATCCAATACTGGGACATGGTATCTTCCCAAAGGCGCAGAACGTGATGCAGAAATTGAGCGTCGGCTGTCTCGCTCATCAGGACTTGCCGATCGCCGTTGGTTGCAGCGTGTGATTGAGCAGGCACAAATAGGTTTAGATGATTTAGGGGATAACGGCTATCCTTTTCCTTTTGATGAGCAGGGCAATCCCTACCGTGCTAACTTGCGTGGCCCAGATTATATGCGCTTCATGCGCCAAAGAGCGGGAGCAGCTGGTGTAAGCATTCTTGACCATCATCCCGCACTCGAACTACTTTGGGCCGATGGTGCGATCGCAGGTGCAGCAGGTATTCATCCGCGCACTGGGAATCGCTGGGAAGTTAGGGCAGGTGCCGTTGTGCTGGCAACTGGCGGATGCGCTTTTCTATCTCATGCACTAGGTTGCGATGGTAATACAGGTGATGGTTATCTCATGGCAGCAGAGGCAGGAGTCAGGTTATCTGGAATGGAATTTTCCTCGCAATATGGTTTGTCACCTGCTCATACTTCCGTGACCAAGGGATTGACCTTTACCTTCGCCAGTTTTTATTTGGAGGATGGCTCTCCCTTACCGGAAACTGGGGAAGACCGAGCTGTACGTATTGCACGCCAGTTGGTTGCGGGTGAAAAAGTGTATGCCCTGATGAATCGCGGCAACCCTATCGAACATGAATGGTTGCGCCAGGGTCAGCCTAACTGCTTTCTACCATTTGAGAGAATTGGTTTAGATCCATTCCAGCAACCCTTCCCAGTGACACTACGCTCCGAAGGAACTGTTCGCGGCGTAGGTGGACTGGAAATCATCAACAATGATTGCGCTACAAAAGTGCCGGGACTTTATGCCGCCGGTGATGCAGCCTCTCGGGAAAATCTTACAGGGGCAGTTTCAGGAGGGGGAAGCCCGAATGCATCCTGGGCGATCGCTAGTGGGACTTGGAGTGGTCGCGCAGCAGCACTTTTTGCTGCCTCTTTAGGCGACAAAGCCGGGACACGCTTGGTTCGTGGTTTAGGTCAAGCAGGTTTGCGTCCCCGTAAACAGCCGCTAGAGGATGAGCTAATATCGGAAGCGATTAGTGCTGTTCAGGCTGAAACCTTGCCACTTGATGTTAATTTCTTTCGTTCTGGAGCAAGGATAGCGCTGTCACGTCAACGTTTGGATGCAGTATGGGCAGATATTAGCGATTATCTAGTAGGTGAGGGTCGCAATGCTCTACGCGCACGGGAAGCTGCGGCGATGGCGGCCACAGCTCGCTGGATCTGGGCGAGTGCGGATGCACGTAAAGAAAGTAGAGGAATGCACCGACGCACAGATTTTACAAAAACTGACGTGCAACAAACAAGAAGAATATTTACCAGTGGTATCGATGATGTTGTGGTTGTCGCCCCAGAAAATCAATTGCAAGAGGTAGCGTAATGATTGAAATTGTTAATAGCGATCGCTGTATCGGCTGTGATATCTGCGTAAAAGTTTGTCCGCGCGATGTCTTTGATTCTGGAGACGATGGAATAGCTGTAATTGCTCGTAAATCAGATTGTCAGACTTGTTTTTTGTGCGAGTTGTATTGCCCTGTTGATGCGCTTTATGTGTCGCCTTATGCCGAACTGGATGATAAGGTTGATACAGAACAGTTAATTACCCAAAACTTGCTGGGTAGTTACACCCGTAACATGGGTTGGCATCATGGCAAAATGGGAGGGACTGACAAAGATCCAACTCAACAACTTAGAATTTTGAATAGGGTAAGGCAGGATAATGCAAGATTGATTGACACTCCCCTAGCTGAATAAATTTCGCTTGTCTTACGACACGCTACGCGAACGCTCATTTATTCGGAATCTTGGGGATTCTAAGAAGTTGTTCCGAACTCGGTATGAGCTTCGCTGATAAATTCAACCTCAAAATATCTAGCGTTGTATTTTGGGTGAATTCTAACTTCCTTGATTTGATTGACGTTAAGTCTTTTAGGGAATGCGGTAGGCTCGCAGATATCTTAACGGAGGCGGAGCGATTTTGGATGGATGCCATCCACAAGTAATTAAACAGAAACATCCGCTCCATCGTGTTGTTCTGCTGGTGGCATCCCGATAAATTTCAATACATCTCCTTGTGGCTCTTTCCACTGGATCTCTGGTAGCCACTCATCGGGGTTGGTATATAGCAAATCTAAATTAGCCGCAATCTTCGCTGACTCCCAATCCCACCAAGATAGTTCTAGCAACCGTTCTACCGTTTCAGGTTTAAACCGATACCGAATTATCTTAGCTGGATTACCCACCACAATTGCATAGGCAGGAACATCGGAAGCAATAACAGCCTGTGCGCCCACAACTGCACCGTTGCCAATTTTCACCCCTGATAAAATCGTTGCCCCATACCCAATCCAAACATCATGACCAATAATCGTTGCCCCCTTAGGAGCCGCATCGGTGTAACGTTCTTCTGGCACAGCTTCTGCGGATAACCACTTGAAAGGAAATGTCGTTACTCTTGTCATAATGTGGTTTCCTCCAGCAAAAATGATGATATCCTTAGCCAGAGAACAAAACTTTCCGATCTCAATCAGGTCGTCAGGGGTAAATATTGCTAAACTGATGTGCTGATCGAAGTAGGTGTAATCTCCAACGTTGATACGCGGGTCTTGAATGTGAGCATTTAGCCAAATCGGAGGAGGCGCGTATTCAAGCATAGTTATAAAAGACATCCACACTTCGACGGAGATAATTTGTCACTGTACACTGTTGGCATCGATGTATTCAGTTTACTTTCACCAAATTTTCAAAAATTTGGATAATAGATAGCTCAACTTTGGAGGCGCTATTTTGTAAGGGACTTCCAAATAAAAAAATGTTCCAAAACTGACGCAAAAACTCTCTCTATTCCTCCTCTCTCTGTGTTCTCTGTGTCTCTGTGGTTCGTTTATTTTGATAATTTATTTCTTGGAAGTCCTTAAGCTGAAAAGCTTAGAAGATGTTCCCACTGGACAATTAGCAGGGAAAATGGCAGGCGACCTTTAGGCAAAAAGAGGTAAAATCAACGCTTTTAACCCGCATAAGCGGGTTTTACCTGTGTAGCCGTGACTTCCAGTCGCCTGGTGCAAGATTACTCTACGGGCGATTTCCAGATGGGTGCTGATGCCCTAGTATAGGATGAGGTGTGTAAGGTTCTTCTAAAAATTTGCGCTCTTCATCAGAAAGCTCTAAATCCACAGCCTCCACAGCCTCTTTAAGATGTTCTATCTTACTAGCGCCAATTATCGGAGATGTCACACCTGGTTGATGCAATAGCCAAGCTAAGGCAATTTGTGTGGGTTTCACACCCCGTTTTCCGGCTAATTCAACTACGCGATCGACTACTTTAAAATCTGAATCTTGATAGTAGAGATTGTGAGCAAATTCGTCAGTCTTTGCCCGCAGTGTTTGGCCATGGTCTGACTTACTGCGATTCCCTGCTAAAAAGCCCCGCGCCAAGGGACTCCAAGGAATAATACCAATCCCTTGATCTAGGGCTAAGGGTATTACTTCTCGTTCTTCTTCCCGATAAACTAGGTTGTAGTGATTTTGAATTGATACAAAACGAGTCCAGCCGTGAATGTCTGCTGTATAAAGAGCTTTAGCAAACTGCCATGCGTAAACACTAGAAATTCCTAAGTAACGGACTTTACCTGCTTTGACAATATCATGCAGTGCTTCTAGGGTTTCTTCAATTGGTGTTTCATAGTCCCAACGGTGAATTTGGTACAAGTCTACATAATCAGTTTGTAGCCGCCGCAAAGAAGCATCAATGCTGTCAAAAATATGTTTGCGAGATAGTCCTCGATCATTAGGCCCATCGCCGACTTTGCCATGTACTTTAGTAGCAATCACAACTTGATCTCGTTTAGCAAAGTCCTTCAGCGCTCGTCCGACAATTTCTTCACTAGCACCCAAGGAATAGACATCGGCGGTATCAAAGAAATTAATCCCCAATTCCAAAGCCAGTTTGATAAATGGACGACTTTCTTCTTCTTCTAATACCCATTCGCGCAATTTACGCGAACCATAAGTCATCGTGCCTAGTGTAATACGGGATACTTTGAGTCCAGTTTTGCCAAGATTTACATATTTCGTCATACGGTTTGCTCTACTTTTTGTTGGGATGCTTAATGGTTGTGATATTTCTAAAGCCTTTTGACATTGATTTGCCTAGAATATTGCAGAGCCATAAGCATTGCTTTGCAAAAGCTAGGATATAAAATACTATATATCAACCGATTTGCCGGAGTTAACAGCTATAATATTAAGAATTGCATATAAATGAGAAATATGGAACAGGAAATCAGGAAATGTTTGGCATAGGGGGCTGTTGGTAAAATCCCTCGGATCTGCAAAGCGATCGCCACCGTGAATCCAACCAGGGCTGCGGCTAAAGCTCATAGTTCAAATAGTGTATACTTTTCAAATTTCAAGAATTTTTTTAATATAGTTCTCTTTATCGATGGATTTAGAGTATTTTAAAATAATTAAGGCTACAATTACCTAAATAAATTTTTGTTTTAGTTAAATTAAATACCTGGAATACTATTAGTAAAAAATAAGTTTCTTGCTTAGATAATAAAAGAGAACATAAGGTACATAAAAAATATGTGTGTAAATTATTCTGTTTAATTATCTAATAATTTATATTCTAAAAATCTCAAAACAATACTTGATTTCATATATTATTAGCTATACTAATATTTAGATAAGCTAACACTAGCAAAAGAATTATAGTGTTTATCGTCTGAGTGAGTTACATCTCGTTGCGGTGAGGGGCTACAGGCGAAGATGTAACTCATGCGAGGGCTGCCATAATAAGCCTTTCTAAAAATACAGGATGCATCAGAGGAGTTGCTTGATTTTATCTGAAATGCTAGTGCATCAATTGCTGTTTTTTGTAATTTCTCAGAAATCAGTCTCAATAAACTTTGTCTACCAGCACCTATAAAGACGAGTGGAGACTAGGCAGCAAAATTGGTAAGTATTAAAAATAGGAGATAGAGAGAAAATAATACTCCTAACTCATCATTTTTGGCTGTTTTGTATTTATTCTTAGCACGAGGAAAAGCATGAAAAACACTCAAGTTGCAAATAACGAACTACTTAGTGAAACACCTTGCAAATCTAACCAGAAAAAATTTACTGGTCAGAAAAAACTCACTTGCACAAAACCACCACAACCAGGTGCAACCCAAGGAAATTGCCCTTTTGATGGAGCGATGGTTTCTGTCGGAGCTATTACTGATGCTGTTCATTTAGTACATGGTGCTGTTTCTTGTACTCACAATCCTTGGGCAACTCATGGCAGCCTATCATCAGGCTCACAATTATACCAAACTGCTTTTACTACTGACTTTAGTGAAGGTAATATCGTTTTTGGTGGAGAAAAGAAACTGTACAAAGCGATTGTGGATGTTGCTCAACGCTATCATCCTGCCGCTATTTTTGTTTATGCTACTTGTCTGTCTGCTTTGATTGGTGATGATATTGATAGTGTTTGCCAACTTGCTACACAACAAGTTAATATCCCAGTTATCTATGTAAATGCGCCGGGATTTCTTGGTAGTAAAAACTTAGGGAATCGCATCGGTAATGAAACTTTATTGAATGCTGTCATTGGTACAGCCGAACCGGAATTTACTACACCATTCGATATTAATATTGTTGGTGACTATAATGTTGCCGGTGAAACGTGGAATATCTTACCATTATTCCAAAAAATGGGGATTCGCGTTCTTTCTAAAATTACAGGTGATGCTCGTTATCAAGAAGTTTGCTATGCTCATCGCGCCAAATTAAATGTAGTGCTTTGCTCAAATGTAGCTATACAAATGGCTCAAACTATGGCGGAAAGCTATGGAATTCCTTATATTGAAGAATCGTTTTATGGTGCGACCAACTTAAACGATTGCTTGCGAAATGTTGCGGACAAATTAAGTATATCCTTGGGAGATAGTGTTATTGCCTGTGAACTGAAAGAACGTACAGAAAAGTTAATTGCTCAAGAAAATGCTGCTCTAGATATTGCTTTAGCTCCTTACCTTGCTGATTTAAAAGGTAAGCGGATTATTCTTTCTACTGGTGGTGTGAAAAGTTGGTCGCTTATTTTAGCAGCCCAAGATTTGGGAATGGAAGTTATTGCAGCTACGGATGGCAAAACAACAGAAGAGGAGAAAGCTAAAATTAAACAATATCTTGGTGCAGATGCAATGCTTTTGTCTGATACAACTCCCCAGGCTTTATTAAAGGTATTACACCAAACAAAAGCTGATGTATTGATTACTGGGGCTGGCAATAAATATACAGCGCTCAAAACGGGAATTCCTTTTTTAGACATTAACCATGAACGTCACCATGCTTACGCTGGTTATGCAGGTTTGGTGGTACTAGCACGCGAACTACATGAAGCCTTGTATAGTCCTATATGGGAGCAAGTTAGCAAACCTGCTCCTTGGGATGAAAAACTTGCTTATCAGCTATAGGCGCAACTTTCTTCTGCCAAATTGATGTAATTGCTCATCTTCCACTACACTTTTAAGGTGTGGTGGAAGATGCTTCTTTTCTAAATATCTGCTTTGTTGTACAAAAAGAAGCGACTTGTTCACCGAGCAATCCAACGGCTTACTGCTGGCAATTGTGTAGAGAACCAGAGCGCACCTAAAATAATTAGACTACTACAGACAATCAAGGCATTAGTCGCACCAAAATTATCTGCCAAAGTCCCAGCTAACAAATTTCCAAAAGGCATTGTACCCACCATTGCTAGGGCGTAAAAACTCATTACCCGTCCGCGCTTATCCTCGGTAACTAGAGTTTGAATAATCATATTACTACTGGTAATGTTGAGGATAGAAAAGCAGCCTACAAATACCAGAATAATTATAGATAGCCAAACTTGACGCGAGAGTGAAAAGAATATCAAACTCATCCCAATCAAAACTTGAGCGACTACAATCAAACGCTCTAATACCAATTCTGTATGAAGATGCGCTAAACCATATTTAAGTACAAGAAAGAAGAAAGAAAAACGAACCGCAAAGGACGCAAAGGACACAAAGGAAGAAAGAAAGAAGTCAAAAGGGTTTGGCGCAGCCTCATAAAGAAATGGTATAAGCCCACAATTCCTCGTCTGACACTTAGATACAAACAAGCAAACAACGAGCCAATCGGTGCTGAAGTGCTGAGGTGAGCCATCGTTGTTGCGTTCCCATTGAGAATCTTTGCTGCAAAAACAGGCATGAGCGCGACATGAGACATCCCGACGAAACCATGTAACGCTAGCATTAATAAAATTACTCTAATCGGCTGGAATTTCCAGACATATTCAAAGCCTTCCCGCAATTTCTCCAAAGTATCGCTAATGCCCGTAAGGGGTTGCATCGGTCTGGCTTGCAGCCGCATCGCTAGCAAGGTCAATATCGCAGGGATATAGCTGAGGGTATCGTAAAGAAAACAATATTTTACACCTAGTGTAGCAATCAAAATCCCGCCCATAGCAGGCCCCACTACGAGAGAGGAACTTAACATTACTGAATTCAAAGCGATGCCTTCTCTACGAGAGGCTTCGCCAACGGCGGGCTACGCCAACGCATTACCCCAATCAGCGCGATCGCCTACAGTTTCGGTGACGATTGTATGGCGCACGGGCATATCTAATCCCTTGAGCAAACCATTGAAAGCACTCAGTACCAAGAGGATAGGAAGGTAATCCAATTGGTAAAGGTGAGAATTGTTAAAGCCAGGGAAACGCTAATTCCCAATATCTGTACCACCATTAACAAGTCACAACGACTCCAGCGATCGGACAATATGCCCGAAAAGGGAATCAGTAATAACGTAGGTAAAAATTGTACAAACCCTGCAACTCCCAAGAACCAAGGCGATTGAGTCAAATCGTATACCAGCCAAGGAATAGTTAACTGCTGGGTCATAAATGTTCCAGACATTGATAGTAACTGTCCGCCGAAAAACAGGCGAAAGTTACGCCAGCGCAAGGCGGGTAAATGGTGGTAAGTGATATTACTGATGCTTTCCCCTAGTTGTCTATGCCAAATTTTCATGAGGAAAATCTTATCATGGTTTACTAATAATTAGATTAACGAAGAATTATTAAATAATCGCGTAGTTTACTACCCAGGCATCGCTGATCTGTCTGAGCTAAGGCTTTTGCACATTGACATCGAATCACTATAGAAGAGGATTGGTCTGAAAAAACGTAAGAAATTACTATTTAGCAACTGCATACTACGTTAAATCTATCGGAATACTGTATGATAATTTCAGTTATACTCCCAGCATTGGAATGTTGCTATCAGAGTATCGGCAAAATTCCCAAGGAAATAAGCGAGTGTGAACACCTCCCCATAAATCAAACTCTGGAGAATCCTAATGGGCTATAAACATATAGAAGTTAAACAGGTAGCTGGTTTCATCGGTGCAGAAATCGGCGGCGTAGACCTTTCCCGCTCTCTTTCTGAGGATCAAGTCCAAGAAATTCGCAAAGCGCTATTGAAGTGGAAAGTTGTGTTCTTTCGTGGTCAGAACATTGATCATGCTGCCCAGGTCGAGTTCACATCTCGTTTTGGCGAAGTGACTTTCGCCCATCCCTTGGGAGAGCCTGAACCAGTTCCGGGATTTCCCCAGATCAAACCTGTAGATCGTAGACTCTATGAAAAGCAATATGGTTTTCGCACTGGCGGCCCTTGGCACACAGATGTAACGGCGGCGATCAACCCACCAGCAGCGTCAATTTTACGCGCAGTTAATGTCCCTAGTTTCGGTGGTGACACCCAGTGGAGTAATCTCGTTGCCGCTTATGAGGGACTCTCAGCACCCCTGCGATCGCTAGCTGATACATTAAAAGCGGAACATCGCTTCAATGGAGGCGGTTATCAACCCCGCAACAACAAATTCGACGAGCGCATTGCTGTCAATCCCCTGGTTTCTATTCACCCAGTCGTCAGAGTTCATCCTGAGACTGGTGAGCGTGCCTTGTTCGTCAACCCTGGCTTTGTATCCCGCATTGTTGATGTGTCACCAGAAGAGAGCAGACTGTTGCTAGAGTTGTTCTTTAAGCAAGTCACCAAACCTGCCTACACCACCCGCTTCCGTTGGAACAACGGTGATATCGCCTTCTGGGACAACCGCGCCACCGTGCATTTGGCTCCTCAAGATTTGGATCATTTGGATGTCGAACGTCTCCTCTATCGCACTACTATCACAGGCGATGTTCCAGTAGGGGTTGATGGTTCCCGTTCAGAAGTGGTTCAAGGTGAAGCTTTCAGCGCTGAAGTACCAAGCGTCTTCAAGCAAAAAGCTGAGTCTAAGGAAGCACAACCAGTCTTTTCGTAAAGCTGAGTTATAAGTCATGAGTGCTGAGTAAATTAAAAAGTACTCAGTACTTATGAACGCAGATATGAACCCTTTGTAAAGCAACAAGGGTGATTTTGCATGACTGATGTATAGCCCTAAATCTAAGGAGATCCAATTATGATACTCACGGCAAGCCGGATTGAGATTACACCCACCGAAGCGGCTCTTGGTGCAGTGATTACCGGATTCGATGTTAATTCTGTGGAACCAGAGGTGATTCTGCAACTCAAACAGGCATGGCGCGATCGCCATCTTCTCATCTTCAAAAACCAAATATTAACTGAAGATCAGTTGTTAGCCTTTGCCAATTACTTTGGCGATATTCTTCAACAACCTGCTTATATCCGCAAAGGAGAAACAGAAGAATACCTGCCGCCCCTAGTTCTCACTCTCGCAAATGCTGCTTCTGAAGAAAGTTCAGTCAATATTCGACCGAACTATCAGGAACTTTTACCTCACATCGATCACTACTGGCTGCCTGTACCATCTAGCGGTTCTTTCTTATATGCAGTAGAAGTACCTGAGAATGGCCCCAATACCTATTGGGTAAATTTGGCTCAGGCTTACGACGAGCTAGATGATGCCACCAAAGAGCAAATTGCTGGTTTACAAGCTCGTTACTTCAATTCCTATGGTAATAGCGATCGGGATGAGTATGGTCAGCCTAAATATGCAGCTGGTCGCGCCCCAGAACCAGGCGAACGAGTAGCAATTCATCCTCTGGTTCGCACACATCCAGATACAGGCAAAAAGATCCTCTTTTTCAATGCAGCTAGCGATGTAGACATCGTGGATTATGACCATGTAGAAGGAGCAAAACTAATTGCGCGGTTGCAAGAGCATATCAAGCAACCCCGATTTGCCTATCGTCACCAATGGAGCAAGGGCGACCTACTTTATTGGGATAACCAAGCAACGGCTCACTACCGCCCTGAATTTGATGCCAATGCCACTCGTATTCTCAAACGGGTTAGCCTTCGGGGTAGTCGTCCTTTCTAAAGGTTTAACAAGAAAGAATTCAGGAGTCAGGAGCCAGAATTCAGAATTGAATTCTGTGTAAAGCTGCGGATGAATAAACGGGTTTAAGTCCCACACCAAATTTTTAATTTGGTGGTCTTAAATCAGTAGCGGGTCTGAATCCCCTACTGATAGCGTAGCGTTAGCGAGTCCGCGTACTCCTACCGAGAAGCAAGCTACGCCCAGCGTCTCGTAGAGAGGGTCTTGATTCTGACTCCTAAATTCTGATTTTTGAATTCTTTTTCAACAATCTAAGAATATAGAACGAAATGAGGTCGTTGATTGTTGACAGTTAACAGTCAACGGTCAACAGTCAACACTACAGGATTGACAACCATGATTAAACCTTATGTCAGGAAACAATTAATTTCCAGGCGAGATTTGCTTTATACCTTGTATGGGTTCGCCTCTTTCGCTACATTGGTAGGCTGTGGAGCAAATGCTGGTAGTGGAAACAAGAATACGATAAGTAACAATAACAACACTATTGGCAGTAATAGCGGTAGCAATAATAGCAAGCCTAAACTTATTCGGCTTGGCTTCACATCATTTGGCGATCTAACAAGAGAAAAAGGTGTAATCGAAAAGCGTTTAGCTCCTTTGGGAGTAGATGTTAGCTGGTCGAAATTTATCTCCGGGCCACCCCTGCTGGAAGCCTTAAGCGTGGGTAGCCTTGATGGGGGACAAGTCGGGGAAACGCCGCCTATCTTTGCTCAGGCTGCTGGTAACAATTTGGTTTACCTAGTGAATATCCCGGCGGGTACGGGGGAAAGTTATGGGATTATTGTGCCAAAGGATTCTTCCATTAAAACGGTGGCGGATCTTAAAGGCAAAAAGGTTGCCTATGCCAGAGGAACTGCTCTGACCTATTTTTTGGCGAAAGCGCTGGAAGAAGTTGGGCTGAAGTTTAACGATGTTCAAGGTGTGAATTTGACTGTTGCTGATGGACAATCAGCATTTTTAAACAAAACTGTTGATGCCTATGTAGCGATCGACCCGACACTGATCAAGCTTCAACAAGAGGGAACGATCCGAGTGTTGCGGGATGCTCAGGGAATTAAAACACCAGGCTCTTTCTACTTAGCTGCGAGGGAATTTGCTAGTAATAACCTTGAACTCTTCAAAGCAATTCTAGAAGAGTACTACCAAGTTGGAGAGTGGGCAAATCAAAACAGGCGATCTGCGGCTGAAATCCTTGCTCCGAAGTTAAAGGTTGATGTGCCAACGATGGAAACAATGCTGTCTCGACGAAAGTACGATATGCAACCTATTAATGAGCAAGTGCTGCGAGATCAACAGCAGGTTGCCGATCTTTTGTACCAATTAAAAATTGTGCCAAAACAAGTCGATGTCCGAGAAGCAACTCTGACTTCTGAGCAGTATGCGGCAATTATACCGAATAGTATCAGAAATAAAGCATGATTTAGCGATCGCAAACTAGCTAAACGAAAATAAAGAGGCTGTGTCAGAAGATGCAAGACTGGGTGAAAAAGAGGATAACTAATGCTGAATAGCTAATATGTCCTTTTCCTGAGAGCTATTGCCTTTCTTCCACATCTATGGGATTTTTATTTTAAGGAAGTACGGTTTGGCGACCAAATTATCGTAGTTTAAATCTGGAAAATCGTCAGAAACACGCTACAGTATTTGGTTGCTTGTTAGCGGTAAATTTGACCCTTTAGCTTAAATCCCTAGAAACAATCCAAATGTGCATATTCAATAAATTCTGTAGGGGTCAGATTTTTGCTCAATCGTTGCTGGGCATTTTGTTGTTAACTGCTTGTTCTTCCCCAAATTCTCAGTCTTCAACCACCTCTACTCCCAGCGCGTCTAATCCAACAGCAGCGAGCGATACTTTAAAGCTTCTCTATTGGCAAGCACCAACTATTCTTAATCCCCATCTAGCTCAAGGTAACAAAGACTTTGAAGCTAGTCGAATTACTTACGAACCCTTGGCCAGCTTTGATAAAGATGGTAAACTAGTCCCCTTTCTCGCAGCAGAAATTCCCTCTTTAGAGAACGGTGGAGTAGCAAAAGATGGTAAATCAGTGACTTGGAAACTCAAACAAGGAGTCAAATGGTCTGATGGTAAACCATTTACGGCTGCGGATGTGGTGTTTACCTACCAATTTGTTAGTAATCCAGCTGTAGGTGCAACCACTGCTGCTAACTATCAAGCTGTCAAAAGCGTTGAAGCCTTGAACGACTATACCGTTAAAATCAATTTCCAGGAGCCTAACCCAGCTTGGTCATTGCCGTTTACTAGTTCCAATGGGTCAATCATACCTCGTCATATATTCGAGAAATACAACGGTAGCAACGCCAGAGAAGCGCCAGCTAATCTACTTCCTGTAGCAACTGGCCCCTATAAAGTGGTGGAATTTAAGCCTGGTGACATTGTTATTTATGAAGCTAATTCCTTTTTCCGCGAAGCAAATAAACCTTATTTTAAACGAGTAGAACTGAAAGGTGGTGGGGATGCAACTTCAGCTGCTAGAGCAGTGTTGCAGACAGGAGATGTAGATTTTGCCTGGAACCTCCAAGTAGAAGCTCCCATCCTGAAACAGCTTGAGGCAGCAGGAAAAGGTAGATTAGATATCGTCTTCGGTTCTTATTTGGAACGGATTACTATTAATCAAACTGACCCTAACAAACAAACCAAAGACGGTGAACGCTCTAGCATAGAGTTCCCCCATCCTTTTTTTAAAGACGTGAAAGTGCGTCAAGCTTTTAATTATGCTATTGACCGTGACACTATTAATCAACAGTTATATGGTCAAACTGGTCGTGCTGTTACAAATATCCTGGTAGCGCCAGATATTTATAATTCAACCAATACGAAATATGAATTTGATTTGAAAAAAGCCAATGCTTTGTTAGATGAAGCTGGATGGAAAGATACTAACGGCAACGGCATTCGGGATAAAAATGGTGTAGAACTCAAGGTTTTGTTTCAAACTTCAGTCAACCCAGTCCGCCAGAAAACTCAGGAAATTGTTAAACAATCGCTAACTTCTATTGGTGTAGGGGTAGAACTAAAAAGTATCGATTCAAGTATTTTCTTTTCTAGTGACCCTGCTAACCCAGATACTCTGGCTCGCTTTCAGGCAGATTTACAAATGTTTAGTGGTGGTAATAGTAACCCAGATCCAGGTACTTATCTGAAAAATTGGACTTGTAATGAGATTCCTCAGAAGAAAAATAATTGGTCGAAACCAAATAGTTCTCGTTACTGTAACCCTGAATATGACAAGCTTTGGCAACAATCTAATACAGAATTAGATCCACAAAAACGCCGACAATTAATTATTCAAATGAACGATTTGTTAATTAAAGAACAAGCTGTGATTCCTCTAATTTCTCGCGCCAATGTTAATGGAGTAAGTAACAGACTCACTGGTATAGATGTAACTCCTTGGGACGATCGCACCTGGAATATTAAAGATTGGCGACTGAAGTAATACCAATTCGCAATTACGTATGTGAAGAAATATAAATTTTCTGTAGGGTGTGTTATGCCGTAGGCTAACGCACCTTTAATTGTTGATGGTGCGTTGCGCGATAACACACCCTACATTTCATAAATTCCGATGGATTTTAGAGCAGTCTAGGATCTAGTGCATCTCGTAAAGCATCACCTATATAGTTAATGCTTAACACCGTGAGAAATATCGCTGTACCAGGGAAAATAACTATGTGGGGAGCATATTCTAGAAAATTTTGCCCTTCGTTCAGCATTCGCCCCCAAGTTGGGACATCAGGTGGAAAACCTAAACCAAAAAAGCTCAGGGTTGATTCGGTAAGAATCGCAGTACTTACTGAAAGAGTAGCAGCAACTAGTACAGGACTAATGACGTTGGGCAAAATATGAACCCAAATCAACCGTGCAGGGGAAGCACCAAGGGCGCGTGCTGCGGTGACAAATTCTAACTCCCGCACTGTCAAAAAGCCTGCTCGCACTAATCTAGCTACAGACATCCAGTTGAGTCCACCAATCACCAATACTATCAACACAAATATACCTATTTCTGGCCCAGCGATCGCCTTGAGTGCATCCCGAAACAAAAATATCACCAGTAATAATAATGGCAGTCGTGGTAAAGCTAGACACAAATCTGTGAAACGCATTAAAACAATATCCAGCCAGCCGCCATAAAATCCAGCAAGTGCGCCGATGAGTGTACCGAGAGTTATGGCTACTAACATCGAAAAAATTCCTACTGCGATCGATATTCTCCCACCATGCAAAACTCTGGCTAATATATCTTGACCTAAATCATTAGTACCAAATGGATGCGCCCAACTGGGGCCAAGAGTAGATTTGGCAAAGTCAATTTTGTTGAAGGGAATTTGATAAATAAAAGGCCCAAAAATGATACTTAACATTATGATGAGCAAGATTACCATCCCAAACATAGCTTGATGATTACGCCGAAACTTGCGCCATGCTTCTTGAGTAAGTGTTTCTGGCTGAGAAACAAAATTGGTGGATGGTGGAGAAACTGAACCCTTGGATGCTTCGGAAGTTTGATTAAGCGATCGCTTCAACATAAAAGATGTTATAAATTTAATTTGTATACTACCGAGCAGAAAGTTAAAACCACTTTTGAATAGACTTTTTATAACCTTTAGGCATTTTCAAAATATTGGCTTATTCAAGGGTAAAAAGCCCTACGTCTTTTTTCTTCATTTTTAATTATTTAGCTACTTCGTATACTTGACGCGAGGATCTAGTAAACCATAAAGAATATCGGCAACTAGATTAAAAATAACAATCAAAATTGCATATATAAATGTAATTGCCATGACTACTGGTGTATCATTCTTATAGATAGAATCAATTAATAAAGCACCAATACCTGGAACACGAAAAACCTTTTCTGTTACTAGAGCGCCTGTAAACACGCTGGGAATATCCAAGGCCACCAATGTAACTACAGGAATTAATGCATTCCGCAAAACATGACGATTGATTACTAAAAATCTGGGTAATCCTTTAGCATAAGCAGTACGCACATAGTCTTGATGGATATTCTCTAAAATTTCTGAACGCACAAAGCGCATGAGCATCGCTGTCTGCCAGATTCCTAATACAGATATAGGCATAATAGATTGTTTAACTTGAGCGATAAAACTCTGCAAATCTGTTACCTGTAAGGTACTGTTATAGATGAAAGGAAACCATTTTAACTGGATACTGAAGATAATAATAAATAGTAAACCAGTAAAAAATGTTGGTAAAGAAAACCCAAAGAAGACTAAAGTAGTCAAAACTGTATCAACAATGGTATTACGTTTGAGAGCCGAAATTACCCCCAAAGGAATAGCTAATAATACACCAACTAGGTAAGCAGAACCCACTACCCACAAGGTTGTTGGTATGCGTTGGAGAATTAAACCAATTACGGGACTACGGCTAGTAAAAGAATAGCCCATATCTCCAGTGATAAAAGCGTTAAACCACTTGACATAGCGGATATGAATTGGTTGATCTAAACCTAAAGATTTTCGGATATTTTCTCGCACTTCAGCTGTGATGGAAGGATTCATGGCAAATTCTCCCATTGGATCGCCTGGTGCTAATGCCAGAATCGCAAATATCACAATACTGATGGCAATTAAAGTCGGAATAGCAATTAGTAATCGATTGATTAAATATTTATTCATTAGTCATTACAAAATCAGCTTGACTGATAGGATGCATCTGGCGATTCAGGGGTATCATCTCTCAACTGCACGATTTTATAGGTTTACAACGCAATCCCAATATTAGTAGGTAGACGTGCAATATGGTTCGGATAAGCATTCTTCATCTCTGATATCGGCTGGGAAAGGTTTGAAATTACCCTTTTCCCTTCCACCTAATCCTATTGGGACATCGCCTGGTTAGCTAGACCAACTTTTGTCGCTTCAGGAACTTCAATTAATTGCCCTGTTTTAACATTGTAAATATAACCATAAATAGGAATTTCAAGGGGAACTAATGGATGTAAACGAATCCTTTGCACATCTGTATAGACGCTTTTCGCAAGATCACCAATAGTCAGCCAATTGATAAACTTGCCTTCGCTTGATCCCGGATCAGATCCAATATCAGACCAACCTGTTTCATCCAGTTTGGCTGTTTTGAGGCTACTAGCAAGTAAATTACTGATGATTTCATTTGTGAAGGTTTCCATCCCGCAATTAGTATGATGAATTACGAACCATTCACGAGTACCAAGTAATTTGTAAGAAATTACTAAAGAGCGAATTGCATCATCGCTAGCACGTCCACCTGCATTGCGAATTACATGAGCATCCCCTTCAGCTAATCCAGCAAATTTAGCTGGGTCAAGTCGAGCATCCATACAAGTGAGAATTGCAAACCGACGAGATGGGGGTATGGTGAGATTACCCTTATCACCGAAGTTTTCAGTGTAAGTAAGATTAGCGGCCAGAACTTCTTCTACAATTTGGCTCATTTTTAGTATGTGTAGGCAAGCACTTGATTAGCAAAGCAAAAGCTAAATTTATATCTATTTACTCTAGTTTCGATAAAATTATGAGTATATACTACAGTAAATCGATAGGATTTTGCTATTTTATCAAGAGTAATTGGGAGCATCCCAATTTGGCAAAAAGATGGGAAGAAGACAAAAATATTCGCGATGCGAACTCGCGAATAAAAGAGGAACTGTACATCAATACCGGAATTCGAGAGAATTAGTAATGTTCAACAAGCAGGTCAAGTCTAATGACCCCGGAAGATAAATAACTTTTAGATACACACGTAAAAGCAATGCCTGCGGCGGGCTACGCCTACGCGAAGATTCTGTATAAAAAAATGCCTTCGGAAAAATAGAAACCTTTGAAGGCATAGAAACAGCCGTTCGCGATCAAGTTCTGGAACACGTCAGTCCGAAAATCGCCTTTTTTTTGTCGGAGAAAAGACTGGAACAACGAAGGGTAAAACACGTACATTTCCGTATAATAAATAGTTGGGCGGCACGGAACGAATGAACGACTATAAAGACTCAATGCAGAACTCCCTGAAGCTCGGATTCTTCATCCAGCCCGTCCACCCGCCGTCCCGTTCCTATGGGGACGTTCTCTGCGAGGATCGCGAAGCGGTTATGCTCGCCGACCGGCTCGGCTACCGGGAGGCCTTCATCGGCGAGCATCTCGTCGACTCGGCCGAGACGATCACCTCGAGCCTCGCTTTCATTGCGAATCTCGCCGATGCGTGCCCGTCGATCACCTTCGGTACCGGCGTGCTTCCGCTCGCCAACTACCACCCGGCGATGGCGGCGGCGCAGGTCGCTATGGTCGACCATCTGGTGCAGGGTCGATTGATCCTGGGAGTCGGACCCGGCGTTCGCGGCGATGCAGAAGCCATCGGAGATTTGGGATCGAACCGCAACCGCAAGACCCAGGAGGCGCTCGATCACATGTGCCGGATCTGGAGCGAAGAGCCGCCGTACCGGATCGAAGGCGAGTTCTACCGGACCACCACGGAGCACTCGCTTGATCGGCAAATCGGAGTGGGTGTCGCTGTCCGACCGCTGCAACGGCCCCATCCGCCCATCGCCATCACCTCGATCCGAGCGGATGCCCAGGGACCACACGCCGCGGGAGTGCGCGGCTGGTCTGGAATCTCGCCGACCTACGTGGGTGCGTACGTCGTCCGGGCCCACATTAAGAACTACCTGGAAGGCCGGCGATCGGCGGGCCTCTGTGCCGATGCTTCCGGGTGGCGCGTGGCGCGCAGCGTTTTCGTGGCCGATGACGAGGCCACGGCACATCGCTACGTGCATAGTGAGGACGGCGCGCACGACTTCTACTTCCACGTCATGAGAACCAAGCTCGCGAAGGCCGGCGCGCTGGACATCATGCGTGACTTTCCCGACCAGCCGGATTCCGAGCTCTCTACGAAGCGGTGCATCGAGCGTCTCGTAATCGCGGGAACCCCCCAGAGCGTCGCGGACCAGATTCTTGCATTCCGCAACGAGGTCGGCCCGTTCGGCACACTGCTCTACACAGGCCACGACTGGACCGATCCAGCGCTCGCCCGGCGCTCTATGGAGCTCATGGCGAACGAGGTCTGGCCCCGGATTGATCGGGCCGCGCATGGGACGACACCAAAAGGTCAAACTGACGGTAAGGCATTTTCAGTCTGATGGATAGCCCAAGCATTGCGTGCAGCCGACGCTCGTCAGCGGGCGCGGCTGAGGCAGGCGTTAGACCGCTTCGCGTGACGCAAGATGTTCGCGCCTGATTGTATGAACACGTTAGCGATGCCGTTTCGCTCATTTGTATGACACCAAAATTCACGATCACCGTCCGCCACGAACGATCCGCGGACTTCGCCGCCACGGAAGCCATCGCCACCGCAGCCTTCGCCCACAACGCCCGCGTCACCGAGTAATTTGCCACAAATTAATACACAAGGCAAGTTACAGAAAGTCGGCGCTTGATTGCCCATGTCCCATTTCCAATGCCCAAAAACTTCACGCATAAGGGCATGGAGTTTTTCATTGTTCCCTATTCCCTACCATGAAAGGGTTTTTAATACATCAGGTGTGATTTACCACTTTTGCTCAGGAACCCAGTTGTAGTTTTTATCTTTAACATCAATTTTCTTGGGAATAACCTTGAGTTTGTAGAAGCTGTCTGCCATGTTTTGTAACCCTGTGAGAACTTCATCAGTCACAGGCAATACTTTGCGATCGCCTCCGCGTTCCTCTACAATTTCCATTGTCGCTAAATCAACTTTGTAGAGTTTGGAAAGTAGTTTTGCTGTAAGGATTCAGGTGGCAGAGTATTGACAAAGGGAACACTTGAGGGTGAGTATCACAAATATGAACCAAAACCTGCCTCAAGATTTAGATCAAGAAAGTTTGAACCAGTTATCCAAAGAAGAACTGGTGGATATCATCATTGAGCAGAGCAAGATAATAGGTGAGTTACAGAAAACAATCAAAGAACTACAGCAAGAAATAGAGCGTTTAAAAGTCAGCAGAGATTTAGATAGCACTAATTCATCGAAACCTCCGTCTCAGCTTTTACGCTCTTTGCGTGATAAAGCACATCAATGGTGGTATTTCCTTGATCATCCTGAAATTCCTCCTGATAATAATCAGGACGAACGTTCGCTGCGTTTGGCTGTCACAAAACGTAAGGTTAGTGGTGGTTCTCGTTCGATGGAGCGGTTTCAACACACTGCTAATTTGCTGACGGTGGTGCAGACTTGTCGCCGTCAAGGTAGGTCTGTTATTGATTTTTTTGCACAGGCTCTAATTGCTGATTCTAGTAACTCTCTGTCTCGCCCTTCTTTACTTCCTCAATATTAGACCTGAATCCTTACAAAGTTTCTTTGCTAAAGCCAATTCCTACATTCATCAGTGATTCCTTTCTGGTTGGGCAACGTGCGAAGCAACCTAACCGTGCATTTGTCAGTTC
>NZ_JBALEO010000087.1:0-1207 GCF_036918015.1 Nostoc sp. | reverse complement strand
TTTGAGGTTTTCTGCAAGGCGATCGCACTCACTCTTACACAACTGACAATTACCTTATTTTTGAGGTTTTCTGCAAGGCGATCGCACTCACTCTTCCACAACAGGCGATCGCTTTATTTTCGAGGTTTTCTGCAAAGCGATCGCATTCACTCTTCCACAACAAGCGATGTCTAACAAACAGCAAACCGTTACGAGTCTAGGCTTAGTTTTTGAGGTTTTCTGTAAGGCGATCGCATTATTTTTGAGGTTTTCTGCAAGGCGATCGCTCATTCTTGGACAACAGGCGATCGCTTTATTTTTGAGGTTTTCTGCAAGGCGATCGCACTCACTCTTGGACAACAGGCGATCGCTTTATTTTTGAGGTTTTCTGCAAAGCGATCGCTTACAATGCCATCATACAATCAGCGATCGCTTCTATATTTCCAACGATATCATAATATGATATCATTATATCTGTGGCTATATTCAAGTTAACTGTAAGATGCCTGTAATTGTATTGATTAAATGGATCTCAATAACAAACAACGTCAGATTTTAGAGTTAATTTTTACAAATCCTGTACCATCTAATGTTCTTTGGAAAGATATTGAAAGTTTATTCATAGCTTTAGGTGCTGATATTACTCAAGGTAGAGGTTCGCGGGTTCGTGTGAAATTAAATGATGTGAAAGCTGTTTTTCACGAACCGCATCCTCAAAATGAGACAGATAAAGGAGCAGTCAAATCTGTTAGAGAATTTTTAATTAAGGCAGGAATTGAAATATGATGACTTATAAGGGATACACAGCTAGTATAGAAGTAGATGTAGAAGCGGGAATACTTTTTGGTCAAGTCCTAGACATTAATGACGTGATTACCTTTAAGGCAAAAACTGTAGACGAAGCGCGTCAAGAATTTCAAATTTCTGTTGATGATTATCTTGCTTTCTGTGAAGAACTAGGAGAGGAGCCTGATAAACCATTCTCTGGTAAACTTCCATTCCGCACAACTCCAGAACACCACCGCAAAATATTTATTGCTGCTAAAAAGGCTGGCAAAAGCATAAATGCTTGGATGGATGAAATATTAACTGGTGCTGCGGATAAAGTAATCAATACTTAGAGTCAATCATTCTAAATACTGGACTTTAGACTAAAAAGCAGAAAATGACTCAGGGAAGCTGAGTTGAAAACAAGCAAAGCCAAAAAATTCAAAAATCAGAAATCAAG
>NZ_JBALEO010000086.1:0-41257 GCF_036918015.1 Nostoc sp. | reverse complement strand
TGTTAAACCAAGGTGAGTTACTGATTAAGTGGCATCGAAAAATCAAAAATAAAGGTAATGTCAACTATGTTGCAGCTTAAATGCTGATTAGCTTATTCAGCAAGGGACTCGTATTTTCCATAGTTTTGCAGTACAGTATTTATTCTGTGCAATTATTAATACATATCTTCTTGTACTTTACTCAGAGAAATTTTAAGCCAATGCCTTCAAGGGAACAGCCAATGAAAACTTCTAATGATACAGATACTAAGAAGATCATCAAAAAATCCGACAAGCTTACTCTGAAACAGATGAAGTTGATCGAAGAAGCAGAAGACCAACAACTTCTAGCTAATACTGACAATTCTACTGCCCCTGTGGTTGAGCTTGAGGAGAAATCAGTAGTCGCTCCTGAATCAAGAGTTCCTGATTATATTCCGCACCTTGACAATCCTCCAGTACAGTCTATTGGCAACTCTGGCTGGCAAGTGTCTGATGTCTGGCGGGATATTCGAGTAGATGATTTTTGTAATTAAAGCAGACAATTTGTATTCCCAGACGGTTCTGCATCAAGGCGGTTGCAGTTATCCATGATCCAAATCTTAGAAATTGAGGGACAGGAACCGCTTCAGGGAGAAAAGTTTTCCCGAATGCAATATTGGCAGCAATACCTCTGCCTCTGTCTCTTCGCTGAACCAATATTATGGCAACCGCCTGAGCAACTTTTGTAAACTATCTTTGCACTCAGTCAAAGTTATAGTTGCATTGTGTCTATAATAAGTTACGGCTAACTATAACTGAAAGTTAGCACCCTGTAAATGGTTATCGCTTGGATGACGCATCAAAGGCGATACCAAGACAAGCAAAATTTATCGGCAGCGTAATAGAAACTATTCCGTTGCCAACATGCACCCAGAGCGATCGCATGTTGGTGAAAGTGTTGTATATCAAGGGAAGTAGTGTTAATCGTAGTTAATGTCGGATAAAAGATAAGGGTTAATTATTTTGTGTTCTCCAGCATTCCTGTATACTGAACTTTTAAATTCAGAACTACCGAGTGCGATCGCGCAAGATTATTGTGAATAACCCTGAACTAAATAACTTACCTCCCATTAAACTTATTCCTCTGGACGCTGAAACTGCATCGCTCTCTGGGCGTACTAGAGTTACAAGACCACCAACCGATATTCGGTGGGTAAAAGTTCTGGAATTTTTACGCAGCAACAATCTCGCACCAAACAGCCGCAAGCTTTACGAACGAGAACTCAAACGATTTTTGGCTTGGAGTGAGCTTCACTATCATGAGCTACGCCCACGTCATCTTGCGCTATATAAAGAATATCTCCGTGATGAAATACGGACTGATGCAGGTAATCCCCTTTCAAAAAGCAGCATCAATGCCGGAATTGCGGCACTCAAAAGCTTTTTCAAATGGATGTGTTACACGTATCCTGAAATTATTGCTACTAATCCCACACTGGGGATAAAACTGGAAAAAGTGCCACTACCACCAGCCCAAAGTTTAACCCCAGAACAAATGGAACAGGTTTGGTCAGCGTTGGAATTGCTGGGAGAAACAAAGCAACGGGATACAGCACTGGTTCACATTCTCAGTCATGGACTCCGAGCAGGGGAAGTTGTACAGCTAAATGTTGGGTCATTTGATGGCAAGCTGCTATTTTTACCAGACACCAAAACCAATGAACCACGCTTAGTTCCACTGCGAAAAGAGAGCCGGGAAGTTTTAGCAGAGTATTTGCAATTGCGCTCACAGCAAGGAGAGGTTTTGACCAGCCTCAGTCCATTGATGATTTCACACCATGCTTCATACAAAGGTGAACGCTTGAGTTATCACGGTATTTACTTTGCTGTAGAAAAAATTGGTGAAATAGCCCACATTGAGGATTTGCACCCTCACTCCTTTCGACATACTTACGCTACTGACTTATTGCTATTGGGAGTTGACCCTAGCCATGCACGAAAACTAACAGGACATCAAAGCGAGAAAGCCTTTCGACGATATACACTTCGCAGCGAACAAGAAGCAGCGATCGCTGCTTACTATCGTGCAATCGGCGAAGAAGTGGAATAAGGTATGCCCAAGCCACTTGATCCAAAGTGTCAGCTATGTTCCAAACTACCAACTGCCCAAGCTAAAGTTTTACATGGAACAGCAGGGGATGGATGTTGGAATCCACGCATTTGCCACAATCGCCGCTCATTCTATCGCCACCGCTCCTTTCATAATTCAGCAGAAATTGATTCAGTAACAGTCGAACCACCAGCAACATATTTTGCAGTGCTGTATTTGTATAAAGAAGCGGGGGATAAACCATTGCACGCCTTGGGCGCAGAACTCTGGCTGGGGCAACAGCCTATTTGTCGCTTAGAACCAATTCACTGCTTTGGGTTAACGGCTGGCAAGATCCGCGCCTATACAGATCAAGTGTTGCAGGCTTTTGCAAAACAATATGGTGTTTCGCTCTATCAATATAAGGAGCTGTTCGAGATTGCACCAACACATTGTCCAGTGCGTCCTTGTCCCCTGCACCCTGACTGATCGTCATACAAGCGATCGCTCCAGCCTCACTCACATTTATACTTCCCAAGATTCCAGTTTTGACCCTTCCGCGTCCTCCAGCCCGGCATGACGCATGAGAGAGCTGTTTAAGGTTATGTATTTACGTATTTGAGTCAAATGATTTTAGATAAGCAATCTTCTGCTTCCTTCCTTAACAAATGACAACGAGTCATTGCAGTAATATTGGACAATCCCTGTTGGAGAAGGTCTTGGCTAATCACTTGACGGTCAAGCATCAACTTAAATAACAAGCTTAATGAGTAATGTTTTATACGCTTTATTTTAGCTAATCTTGCTAACTCAGGATTAATTATTAAAAGAATGAATTCACACTTTTGAGCTAAGGCAAATGCATAACCTTCATCCTGGCATAGAGTTGTGTGACTTCGACAGTACTGAATTGCAAAAGTTGCCATTTCTGGTTCAAGTGATTGAATTTGTAAACCTAGCTTCAGTAATTTTTGTCCGTCGTAATCTTTTAATTCACGCTCATAAAGAAAATCAGTGACATTGACTTCAATAGGTAAGTTGAACAGTGGTTCAAGAAACCCTACTCGCTGTAGCGTTATCAATATTGAAGGATTTGATATCAACAATCGCATCACATTCTAGTTAAAAAATAAGTGTTTTCAAGAAATAAAATTTCACATATTAAACTCTTAATTTTACGAAAGGAGATATTTTTATAACAACTATTTTAGTAACATAGACGTAAAGTTACTTAGGCTGATCAGAATTTGGAACAGATTCTTTTTGAGCAGAATCCATTCTGGCTATCAAATCACACACTGATAGACCTAACAGTTCTGCTGCTTTTGCTTCAGAAATAGCATTTTCTGCTAAAGCCCTAAAACAAAGCCGTTCAAAGCGGTGTGCTTCTTCTTTAGGAACTGGAAATGGTTCATAGGGAGGAGTCCGCCACCCTCTTCGCCCAAATTCAGCAAATAAACTTTGAAAAGTTGAATTATCAATAATTTCTAAATCTTTACATCGGTAAGTTAATGCTTGCATACTAACTCCTAGCAATTGCTTTAACTGAGCAAGCTCTGCAATTGTTAAGCGACTACGACGCTTTCCAATTTCAAGCCATAAAATTGAAGCTGGCATGAGAAATGCACCTGCAACTCGATGAGCAACTTTCTCTACATCAAGGTCAGGGGAAGTAATGAGTAGCATGTGCCCAAGTTCATGCATCAATGTAAAGCGTTGTCGTTCACCATTATCGTCTGCATTAATAACAATTACTGGCACTTGGTTACGGTTACGGCGTTTTACCCAACAGGTTAATCCTGAAACATTGTTGTTTAGGGATAGAGACAAAATTTTAATACCTTGAGATTCAAGAAACTCAGCCAAATTAAGAATCGGGTCAGTCCCTAATTGCCAATGAATACGCAGACGTTCAGCCACAAACTCGGCATCCCTAAGTGAATTTACAGGGAACGGAGCTTCACGAGGTGGGGCCCATTCTGTATTTGGGGTATAAATAATCTCTTCAATTTCTAAATACCGTTCAACGCGGCTTAGAACAGCCCCTACAACGTGAGTCTCCTCTCTCTTACTAGTAATTTTTTTCTTCCTAAATTCTAAACCTTCGAGTTCTAGATCACTTTGCCCCAGTAAATATATCTCAGAAACTCCTAGTGCCTTAGCAAGAGCTATTAGTGTTGTCGAGTTCGGCATCATCTCGTCCCGTTCGTACTTTCCAATTGCCTGGGCAGAAACTAAATTTCCAATTTTTGATTCTAGCTCTCGTAATGACAAGCCACTTCCTTGTCTTGCTAGTTTTAATCTTTTGCCAATCATAATTTATCCGTAATTATACCAGTTTACAAATCAAGGCTTTATAAATTAGTTTGTAAACACGTTTTCTAAATTATCCAATAAGTTTTTTGGGTACTCTTGTAAACAAGAGGGCGTACTGTGATCCAACTTAATTTACCTCAAGGAAGTTTTATATTCACAGATCGTTATTAATAGAAACTTTTGCTCCATTGAATTAACTAATGTAAGAGGAAGTAAATGAACAGTCCACAAGAAAACAAACATGAGGATAAAGGACACAACAAAGACTTCACAATTGTTGTGAATGCTCGCCAGAAGGTGGTGACAGCAAAAGAGCTGTCATTTACCGAAATTGTGGCATTGGCCTTTGATAATCCTCCAACAGGAGGAAACATCGTTTTCACCCTTACATACAGGAAGGGAGAAGGTAATAAGCCTGAAGGAACGTTAGTTGAAGGGGAAACAGTCAAAATTAAGGATGGAATGATATTCAATGTCACAGCAACTGATAAATCGTAGCCCCGATCTCCTGAGAATGCGAAATGAGGGTTATGACATCGAAATTAGGTCTAACTATCTGATAGTCAAAAATGTTCCTTACGTGAACTCCAATAAGGAGATCAAATTTGGAACTCTCGTTTCAGAATTGAGTTTGGCTGGTGATGTAACAGTCACACCCGGTACTCATGTTGCTCATTTTTCGGGAGATCACCCTTGCAATAAGGATGGTTCAGAGATAAACCAGATCAAACACAGCAGCACCCCCCAGCAATTTGCTCAGGATCTCGTTGTCCATCATTCATTTTCGAGCAAGCCGCTTAGTGGTAACTACAAAGACTACTACGAGAAAATGACAACTTACATTGCTATTATTTCCAGTCCTGCTCAATCGCTTGATTCTAGCGTTACAGCAAAGACGTTTCCGCTTATTGAATCTAGAGACGAGGAATCGGTGTTCAATTATATTGATACTGCCTCAAGTCGGGCTGGGATCAATTTACTCAGCAATAAGCTGGAGATGGGAAAGATTGCACTTGTAGGCTTGGGTGGTACAGGATCTTATGTGTTGGATCTGGTTGTCAAGACTCCAGTAAAAGAGATTCATCTTTTCGACGGAGATAAATTTTTACAGCATAACGCATTTAGATCGCCTGGCGCTCCGTCTATTGATGAGTTGAGGGCAGGGTTACATAAGGTGTTCTACTATGCAAACCTGTATTCCAAAATGCGTAAAGGTATCTTCCCAAACCCTGTCTATATTGATGCTTCAAATATTGCTCAGTTGGACAGAATGAACTTTGTGTTCCTTTGTCTTGATAAAGGTGAAGCTAAAAAGCTGATTGTCGAAAAACTAGAGGAGTTTGGTATCCCCTTCATTGACATGGGCATAGGCTTAAATCTAGTTGATAATGCGTTGCTTGGCGTTATGAGGGTAACAACCAGCACTATTGAGCAGCGCGATCATATCAGTGTTAAGAACAGAATCCCTTTTTCGGATGGTGACGACAATAATGAGTATTCTCGGAACATCCAGATTGCTGATCTTAACGCTCTCAATGCTGCTCTGGCTGTCATCAAGTGGAAAAAGCTATGTGGCTTTTACGTAGATTTGGAGAAGGAGCATCACAGTACCTACACTATAGATGGCAATATGTTAACTAACGAGGATCAGCTATGAAGCAAGAAATAGTCCTCACGCACGAATTCGTTGAATACATTCCTAATCATTTAAAGGATGGAACGATTTATGTGTCGATGGCTTTCGCAACAGTGACCCATAAATGCTGCTGTGGATGTGGGAACGAGGTTGTTACTCCACTTTCTCCTACAGATTGGAAACTAATCTTTGATGGACAATCGGTTTCGCTCGATCCATCGATCGGAAACTGGAATTTTGCTTGCCAGTCTCATTACTGGATAAGAGGTAATAGGGTCAAATGGGCATCACAATGGTCGCAAGAAGAGATTAATGCCGGAAGATTCCATGATTCCTTAGCTAAGAAAAAATACTTTAGCAGCACTAAGCCTCTAGATGTTGATGGTGCAATTGCAAGTAGTAAAGAAGTGGGAACAGGAACAGGCAAACCAAAAACGAGCTTTTGGCAGAAACTGAAGAGGTGGTTGTTCAGAACAAACGCATCTTAATTGAAAGTAACAACGAACATATCTACTTGAGTAAACTTTACTTTGATGGAGTCCAAGACCTAGATTTAGATGATTTAATTGAACCGCAAACACCACAAACCTTTAAACCACACGGCCCACACCAATTTTCATCTCCTACTGAGTTGTGTGATTCTGTAGTAGCACCTGTTGAAAAAGCGAATGTTTTGGCAATGCTCGATGAGATAACAACTTTAGAAGATGTTCGCAATTTGGCATCAGATGAGGATGTGGAAAAATGGCAGAGAGCGATCGCTAACCATCTGATAAATGTCAAAGATGAGATTTCTTTAGTTAAACTGCAACGTGTGTTGCAAATGCCGATGGTAGAAGTCTGGTTGGGATTATTGCTGGGTGGGTTTACACTAGAACAACGTGGTGATTTTTATCATAACCATAATATCTGGGTGAAAAGTTCAGAAACTATGACCAGTAATCCCCTTGGGCGCTGACTTTAGCTTAACCTCTCAAGTTTTAATATGAATAATACTTACCCAGTCTCCTCCTTCAGAGCCATTTCCGCTAAACCGCTCAGGAACACCAGGCCAGAGATTGTTGCCGTCCAATGCTTGAATATTGCTAACTGTTAATTTCATATTATCTATTTTAATAATATAAATTTTACCCTCATTGAGTAAGCGCCATTTTAAATTTTCCTTTTCCGTCACTAAAATAGAATTTTTGGAAAGTAAAATTCCATTTTCTTGACACTGCTGACGCAATCTATCAGGAATAATACCTTTATTTAAATCTCCTTGTAAATCAAAATTTACATTATCAAATAATGGTTCTTCATTCATAATCCAGTCACCACGTAATAGTATAGTAAACTGATAGATATTACTTTGGTTAAAGACGGCTTTTTGCGGCCAATCATCAGGTGTAATCAATCGGACTGCTTTAGTATAGCCATTGCTCTCATTTGTCAAAGCTTCAACTTCTGTAATTATATTGACATTGCGATCTAATACATCATTGCCAATTGCCCAACGGATAGATTTTGTTTCAAGTTTTTTAACTTGAACTGGTTCAACTATCATTGGCAATATATAAAATACTTCGCCTCTAAATACATTGTCCGTATGAGCTAACACAGATACACTACTTTTATGCAAGCTATCAATACGTACTGGTTTTTTAAACTGAATTACTAGACCTAACTTAGTAAATAAATTTCTCAAATCCTGAGATTTTAAATTAAATAATTGATCCTCTGGAATATTGCTAGAATTTTCCTCTTGTTTTGAAATAGTAGCTTCCAAAACTTGATCGTGATGCCAACTAGCATTTATTATGCTGTTGAATTCTTTGATTATTTGTGTAGTGGTTTCTTTTTGAGGAATAGGTGGTGTAGAATTTTGCTGAGGCTCATATATTTGGGTATTATTGTCTTTTTTAATTTCAACTGGGATAGAATTCTCTTTCTTGCCAATTTTAGTTCGACAATCATGAACGATGACTTTATTAGGATTACCTAAAATTATCGCTAGAGGTGCATAATAATGGTTAGTACCATGTGGTGATTGAGGTTGAGGCTCTAGTTTTCCTTCTTCATTTTTTCGTTTGGGCCATTCCACATTGCCAGTAGCTGTCCGCACAGGAATTAGCCAATAATCACCTACCTGATAAAAGCTATTCTGAGTATCTGCTTGAAGTTGAATTTCGATTCCATCCTCAAGAGGAAACCATTTATGATTCACATCAGATAAATTTACTTTGACTTCTCCAGAGTCCCAACGGCGTAATAGAGGGTGCTTTTCTTTAAGAAATATTTTGCTCTTCCCATCACCTGAGAGAATTACTTGATTCTCAATATGATCCACTTGCTCAACTTTTAGGAGTTGACGATCGCTATTTTGAAGTATATAATCATCGTCGATAATTTCAACCCAATCACCCGATGATAAACTAGAATCTTTGTCCTTTCCTAAATATTCTAGATTTAATGCGATCGCAGAAGAATTGATCACAGTAGATGTCACAATCGGAAAAACAATTGAGCTATTCTCCCGCGACCAGACAAATGATAGTTTATTCTTGTTATCGTCAGGGTAAACTGTAAAAATTTCCGCCCGATAAAGATGGTTTTCAGTACCACGAAATTTGGAATTAAAGGGGATAATACATGGATTATTTATTCCTGAGCTAGGCTTTGTGACTCTGGCAATAATTTTGCCTTCTCCAGACTTCAATAGTTCTTGACCTAACACACTCCGAAAATAGTCATGATCCTTGGTAACTTGCTTTGCAACCGTTTCAATATCTTGATTATCTTTTAATTGTTTGAGCTTGACTTGCCAAACTAACTTAGAGCGAGTTGCAGTATCTGCTCCCCCTAAAGCAACTTCACGAATATTAATTTTGAGATCGTCACGATCTTCAATAGGGGTTATATGTCGTTCCCAAACATCAAGATAAGCAAGATATGTAGTTCCATTTAGTTTGACTTTACAAGGATCTATGGGTTCAGGTGTAAAATCTGGTTGCTGAGAATAAGATATGAATTCATCATTTTCACAAAGTATACCATTTACATAATAGTTGCCTTTGCTAATTAGATAGCCCTGAGATTGGAGCAGCTGCTTTAATTTCTGTTTTTCTTCCTCTTCGAGGTTGTTAATATTATTAATCTGCTCCTCATTACCGATAAATTCAAAGCCACAATTCTCCTCTGGTCCACCTTGTAGTCCAAATACATCTTTGGCTAAAGTTTGCAGACGATTTAGTAAAATCGATGTTTGTTCGTTGAAGTCTGCATCTAGTTGCACTCGCCCTTGTTGCATAAGCACCCGCAGGAAGTGCTTGCTTTTGTCGTAGGTATCACGAGTAAAATCACCTCTAAATTCTCCTTGCATAAAATCCTCTTAGGTAGCGTAAATAATGCCAATCTCAATATCAGCAGGTGTATATTCATCTAGACGGATGCGTAGGTTAGCCTCTCTTTGAGGCTGATATAAATTGTGAAAAGCACCCATCTCTGACTCGTCATCAGCGCCACGTTTGATTTCCTCAGCACAGGTTGACGCTAACTGACAGTAGGTAGGGGTGCCATAACGTGTACTGTTGAATTGAGGTTGTACGCAGCTTCTAGCGATAAGTTGTTCCGCCTCTATTTGTTCTGGCTGTAGTTCAGTTTCTTGTCTAACCATCTGCTCCACTAAATCCGGTTGACAATTATACCGACGTGGTGTGCGTGAGTTGGGCATCACGTAGCAGAAACGGATACAACCTTGTTGGCGACGAACAACAAATATAATGCCGTTAAAAATACTGTTTTCTGCTAAATCAATTGCGTGTACTTGAATCTGACCAAAGACTGTGCAACGTGCAATTGTCAACCGTACATGAGCTATGGAGTAACCTGCTGCACCGATCGCTTCACCTTCAATACTGGTAGCATC
This sequence comes from Nostoc sp., assembly GCF_036918015.1. Lineage (GTDB taxonomy): Bacteria > Cyanobacteriota > Cyanobacteriia > Cyanobacteriales > Nostocaceae > Nostoc. Next base: position 31,348 of record NZ_JBALEO010000086.1, on the reverse strand, counting down.
TATAATGCTATCGCTAATATGTATGGGTAAAGGGTCAGTTTCTACCTCATTTTGATTGACCTGAATGGAGCCAACAATACTGTGTTCAATCGTTACGCACGCATTGATATTAAATAGCTCCAAACTTGGTTCGGTGGAACGTCGGGGTTCGCAGTCGCAATGTAATGACCAGCCCGGCACTAATGTAGAATGACGGATAATAATAGCAGCTGGATTTTGAACAACAGAGGTAGGATAATCTGCAAATTGACTGGGATTACCTTCTATATGTACTCCCCGACCAATAATCAACAAGCCATCGAGAACAAAGCAACTTCCTGACTCTACCGTGACATTTAAAGCATCACCGAAAGCAGTTCTCCAGTCTAGAATGCGTATCACCGGACGCTTGTGGTTAGCTGCACGTAATTGCAGATTCTGGTTTTTCTCCAATTCAATATTAATTCGTTCAACATAAACACCACTATCGGTAATTTCAATTACAGCATCATGGGGTTTGTCTCGTTGCCACTGTGAGATTGCCTCGCTAATAGTTTGATAACACTCTTGTGATGATTGACTGACGCTGTAATAAGCATAATACTTTCTGATTTGAGATGGAAAAGCTTCTTCTAATAGCAACCGATTGCAGCGAATCAGTTCTTTACCTTGGAGATTTTGTTGAACCAAACTTTTAGTTTTTGCACTCAAGGTGATAGATGCAAAACGTTGTTCATCATAGAGGCTTTCACCCAAAAGTAGTTGATTTAGCTCTGGGAGCAAAGCTGTAATTAAAGCTGGTTCGGGAGGAGGGCTGGTGTAGGCATCCAAAAGCCTTTGGGTAGTGGGGGAAAATTGCAATCGCAAAAACTCGGATAATGCAGAAGCATCTTGTTGTGAGCTAAAAATTGCTGGCTCTTGAATATCATCAACATCAAATAAAAAATGTGCCGCAGAATCTAACAAAGTTCGGTCATATTCGCCACCACCAATATCAGCACTGAAACCATAATGATAAGAAACCCAAACACCATTTTTTGGTAACTGGCGGATGGGAAAAATCATTCGCCCTAATTCTGGGTCAACTGCTATATGGTCTTGCTCTGGTTGATAATTCCAATCACTGAGATCGGCGATAATAATTTTATCTGGAGAGACTGGATGCGGTTTTGAGTTAACACCTTTCCAGATTGACAAACTTTTGGTAAAACTTTCTGGATTTGGATTTGAGTCACAATAATCCTTCTTACTCTCTTGTAAAACTTGCCGTTCAATAGGAATAGGTAAATTTAATTCATGAGCAATTTCTGTTGCATTTTTTGATAAATGCGGACGAGTGTAAAGCGGAATGTCGTTACCCATAATACTGAAAGTGTAGCAATTAGAGCTAACTTCTTCCAAACAAAAAGCTGGTGCAAGAGTCACAGAATAAGTTTTTAATCGCCAAACAAAAAGACCAACATTTTGAATGTTGTACTTTCCAGGTTGATGCTGTGAACTAATCTGGTGGATATCTACTGTATGAGCTAATTCATCAAATGGGCTATTTAACTTTGCAACTGCATCGACCTGACGCAGATTTACTGTTGTTGAGCTTGACGAATTTAGGTGATTGATATGCTGTGTTTTACTAAGTAACTGACGAAATTCTACAACTCGTGCTGGCCAGCCAGCTACCTTATCAGCCAGCACTTCCAACAAAGCTAATGTTCCCTTGCGCCGTCGGTAGCGAATAGTATTTGCAACTTCACGACGGGGAATTAAAATCTTATTGTTTTGCTGTGTCTCATCAGCACGAGCATTTGTCAACTCACCAGAACTGTGAACGCTTTGATAACCAATTAAATCACCAATATATGGTACTACCCAATCCTGACAAGTTTCAATAAACCAGTTTTCGTAGAGTTGAGTAATATCAACTTCAACAACATCTACCTGTTCAGCAATTACACGTAATAAATCTCGCAGCGAATAGCCTTGTTCTGCATCACGTATGCGATAAACAACTGGCAATAGTTCATAAAGGCGATCTGGGGAATTGCTCATGATTTCAACTCCTTCAGGATTAGTGTGTCTGGCACTTTCGGGCTAAGAATAGCTAATTGAGCAGGAATAAGCTGGTTAGCTATTGAATCAAAATTAGCCAAGTTTACAGGAATCCATTGTTTTGGTTGTCCATTCCTACGAGTCATGCCCAGTTTTCCCAGTTCTTGAAGTTTTATATTTAAACTGTCTGGATTTTGGGCTTCAGTTTCGGAGACGCTATCCAAAATATCCACATCCACGTAATTTACCCCAGGTACTTGTTGAATCGTGGTGATAACTTTGCTAAGGACAACATCTTGTCCTAATTCCTGATGTTCAAAGCTAAATTTATCGAACAAAGCAGTCCGAATTGTCAGTGCTACAGATGCCCAGTGATAATTTGCTAAAATCCGCACATTGGCGCTGATAATTAACAGCATCAATTCCCGTATCTCTATTTTTAGTGGTTGATAGGGGTCGCCAAACTGGTATAACGCTTGCACGAAGCTGCGGTATAAATCTGAATTTCTATCAATATGGATATCATCAGCCCCAGCGATCGTTATATGCACAATTTGACGCGAACCATTTGAAAGACGTTGAGCATTCGCTTTGCCAATTCCGGTAAAGGTAAGGGCAAAATTGGCATAGTCTGGGACGGAAACTGCACGGTTGAGAGATATCACCCCAAGAGGTGCATTGCGGCGGATTTCATCATGCTTTTCGGGATCTGCGCCTCCTGTTGCTGCTATTGGATTGAGTACACCACTCAAACCTAAAGGTTGCATTGTTAGTTGCGTGATTTTTTTTGCTGCAACATTACCTGCTTGACCAATGCCAGTGCGGTATATTACTTTGACATTTTCAGTACCACTAGGCAACCTAGCCCCATGTTTACCATTGCCAAAGATAATAGTTGTGCTGTGATGACTATCTGTTTGGGTGACATAAGCATAGTCTGTTGGACTTAACTGGATCAAATTTTCCACTTCTTGCCAACGGACATCATTAACATACACTTCCAAGGTGCTAGCAATGCCACTAGGGATAGGTGCTGGTAGATAGGTTAGGGGCGGTTGTGAGAGTGTAAATTGTTGATTTGCTTTAGTACCGTCGCCACTTCCCAGTACTTCAGTACGTGTCTCGCCATGAGTGGCTTTGACTACGTTGCCATAGATAGTAACAGTCTCTGGCTTGTAAGAATAAGCTAAAGGTCTAGCAAATTTTAGGAATGTATGGGGTTTGTCATCGGGCAAATTCTGATTAATATCCTGTCTGACTCTGCACAGCATGACAACTTCGCTAGTCCACACATCGTTGACATCGGATATATCACTGCGTTCACCTGAGATAATCAACCAGCGTCCAGGTTGTAAACCTTCGTAGAGATTGTCTAGTTCAATTTCATTGTCTAGTTCAATTTTCACCTGTTCGGATAGAGAATCTTGACTACTTGGTACATCTTTCAGGTCAATTGGTTTTTCTACCAAATTTAAATCACTCTTGAGATACACTGTGGTTTTACGCATCACATCTAAAGATGTATCCTGTTCTTTTAACCAAGGTTTATCTAAAGTAAGTTGTGTAATTCTTGCTACTATGTTATATGCAATTTTAGAGATATTTTCAACTTTTATTACTTGATAAATACTAATTTCACTATCATCTACACGTTCTATTGCTAGCCAACTGCCAGGTACAATCTCATCATATTGGGCATCTAATGCTAAAATATTTTGTAATTCTGCTGGTAGTGTGCTGGAAACGTTTGTTTGATTGGTGGAACTTAATATTGGCTGATGTACGCCTGCAATTTGCCATTCTTCGTATTGATCAGAAACTTGCTTTAAAGGTACGTCATTTCCGAAAGGTGCAGCTTTTATACCTAGACTTTCAATTCGCTTTAACTGATTAGAAGAATTAACTTTATCCCTGGTTAGAATCTGATGTATTGCTGTGTTGAAACCAGGGTTTAGGGTATTAATTAATTGTAAATTAATCTCATTTTTTTCAGGAGCGAAGATTTGTTGGTTTGTCCGCTCCATTTCCAGAGCATTCGCAGGTTGTATAGATGGCGGTTTGATTACTTGTTTTATTCTTTGTTCTCTTATATTTGCTGACGAACCATCAACAATTAATTGTTGTGGAACTTTTGGTGGTACTTGGAATGTAACTTTTGTACGGTTTTCATCTGGTTGAGGTTCAATAATCTGAACTCTACGCAAAACTTGTTCAGCTTCAGTATCACCAAAAATTAGTAAAAGTGGATCGTTAGGTTTAAGATTCGTGTTTACACCATCTAAATAAAGCTGATTAAGGGTGGCGGCTGTTGTTAAACTAACTTGCAGCGCTTTGCCGATTCGGGGTTTGATTTGATTCAAATGGGCATAGGCTTGCAGTTTTTGTGATGTTTCAAAAAATTCCGGCGATTCACCGGAATCAGGTAAACTCTGGCTACTCAAACCAGCAGGAATTTCCAAGTTGTAACCATCTTCTATGGTAAAAGCTAAATAAACGCTGGCGCTGACACCGGGACTATGTGCATAGTCTACTAATCGAGCTAATTCCATTAGGGAACGCCGCTCAATGGCAGTGCGTAAATAACCCTCGTTGGCTATGCGTTCTTGATAAAATGTCAGAACATCTGCTACAGTAGCCCAAGCATCTAGCAGAGCCAAAGATGGGTCTTGAGGGTCACGGGTTTTCAGATGTTTGAGTGAGGGAAACTTGCTGTCACCCAGACGCGCTTTCATGGTTTCTAAAAAGCTGGCATGGGTTCCAACTCGATAAGCTAGGGTATACAAATTAGGTTTATTTGCTACCGATTTTGGAGTCAGAATTTCGACCCCTTCACAGCAACCACAGCTAGATTTATCGCTTGGTTTATAATTAGAGTGACAGTTACAGCTACAAGTTAATTTCATCTACCACCTCGCAAATCGAGTGTGAATTTACCGTGTTCGAGAAAGTTGGGGTTGTTGTCAAGTCGGGCAATTTCCCAAGAACCAATGGGTAAAAAACCTGCTTCAATCTCGTGATTGTCACCTTCAAAAAGACGTTCTAACTTTGTAACAGAGACACTTTCGATACCTGGAACAGCATAAGCTATCGCCACTATTTGACTTAGAGCAATACCTTGGCCAAAAGTCAAGTTATCGGGATGGAAAAAACCACGCCGACCATCAGGTAAAATTCGGTTACTGAAAATATGCTGCAAAGCAGTTTTGACATGACCGCGTAAATAGTCAGATTTGACATGAACTGTCATAGCGATATCCAAAGAGATATATGCTGCTCGTTGAACGATGACATCATGACCAATGCGGCGATAATTTTCTAGGTCTGTGGCAATATTTGGCAGTAATTTGTCGTCTGCTGCTTCTCGGTTGAAGGGATCTACTGCCACCCAGACTTCATACGAGCAGCCTGTCCAGCGTAAGGTAGCCGCTGCTCGTTGCACTTTTGTCGAGAAATGTTCCATCACCAATTGTGCATAGTCATCAGCAGTAATGGCACGTTCTAATTTTTTGTGAAATAGGTGCGGTGCATATAATTTTACGTGAGATAGAGATTCGGGTGCTGTTCCACTTTTAGCGGGGAACGGCTGGTGTGGTTGCAATGTCGAACCACTATAAAAAATATTGTGAAAAACAATATAAGAAATCGCTTCAGCACCAATATTACCTACAAGTCCGTTACCTACTCGGTAAGTTGCCTGGAAGTGAGTATTGGCTTCTGGTCTGATTCCTAATTCACCGTCCCCAAAGCGCAAGTTTGCTTGTCCATCATTGTCCATTTCCACAACAAAATGTTGATCTTCGCTGTTGCTATCTATAAGGTCGTACTGGGGAGTCCAAGTAGAATTATTTAGTTGAATATGGGGTTTTGCTTGATGGGGGTCTTGAATTAGCAAACTCTTAGCAGAGTCTTGGGTCAGATTTTTTATCGAAAGAGGTTGGCTGAAAGTTAAAGGCGTTTTTTGCAATCTGGGACGGAAGCGATCGCTTTTAACTAAAATTTCTACAGATTCACCTTCCTTTTGGCACTGTTGGATCACCTCTTTTCCCGGTACAATTCCCAAATCTTCCCGATCAATAGTGCGACCATGATCCACTAGAATCACATTGCCTCTGGCAACACTAATATCGGCTAGCTGACACTCTGGTGGTACTATTGCGGAAATACAAAGGGGAAAAGGTAACGCATCCTCTTTTGTCCATTCGATTTCCACAATTGGCTGATTGTAAAGTTCGTCTACAATTGCCTTGACATTTGTCAGGCGTACTGCATGGCGATTATTCATATCAGCATCTTCTGGATTGCCTGTTTTGGGGCCTTTAATTTCTTCAAAAATCAGAATGTCACCAATTTTCAGGTGCAGTTTTCGCTGGTGTTCAGGAAATTGGCAACTGGGCGAACTCTCCCCATTTTCGGTGACAGAATCTATAAATTCATCTAATAATGTAGCGGTTGTAGAACCACGGTCAAGACAGCAGGAGCGATCGCCCCAAGTATAAAATAGGATTTGGTTGTGAGCTATGTAAAGATGTATCGGTAGGAGCGTTAGCAGTTCAAAGACTTGATAACTACTAAGAGGAACATCATCTAAGTCACGATTATCTTCTAGGATAGTGCCAAGGCGAGGCGCATTTTTATAACGATTAATAAAGTAAAAATTTTTTTCTTTTAGGGAAATATCAACACTTGTCTCCAGCCACAACCAAGTACGTGCATTACAGCCCTCATGCATGGGATAATCGATCAGACGGGCATGACGGCGAACAGAAATCCGTTGGCGGGCAGTTTCTAGATAAGCTTCGGTGGCTACAGCGTCCTGATAATAGCTGAGATAATCGCCAACATAAGCGAGAACTTCCACTAGAGTAATACCCAAATCGGGAGCATGGCGTTCTTCCCAATCCGGCATCACCAGGGATAGGCGGTCTAAAATCAAGTGGCGAAAACTTGCATAATCCTTAGCGAGATAGTTGATAGCTGGTTCAACTAGTTGCTGTGGGGGACAAGTTTGCTCTTGCAAGCAATCTATGTCGCTGTGACAGTTAATATCTCGGAATTGAAATTGGACTTGGGAGTAGCGCGGGTCAAAATTGGGATATGGTTGATTTGTGGGTTTGCCCTGTTCATCCAATGACACCAAGCGCAAAGTGTAGAGGGAAAAATCGCCTAGTTGCTTAAGATTAACTATTAAGTAACCCTCATAATTTTGGGAACTTTCTACCTCTAAACTAATTACATGAAGATTGCGGATGCGTTCACCACCTTCAATACGTAGATTTTCTTTTCTTAAGTCTTCTGGTACTGAACCTAAAAAGTAAACATATAGCGATGCTCCAAAGGAGCCGCTACGCGAACGCAAATCATCGCTAACTTCTACATAATCTAACCCGTTTTTTCTTTGCCTGCGGATTTCTAAGCGGCGCTGTTCATTTTGGCAAATGGAGGTGTGGCTGTTCATGGTATGGTCGTCCTAAAAGTAGCTGTTTGTGACTCACCACTGCTTTGCACAAAATACTCCACCACTATATAAAGGCTAGCATCAACGCTAGTTACTTCCAGCGTTTGCAGATCGATTAAATCACTCAACCAATGCTCAATAGATGCTTGAATAGTAATTTGCATAGCTGTTGCTAATTCCGGGCTATTGGGTGCAAAAATCAAAGACAATACACCACACCCAAAATCTGGGCGGTTGACTCGTTCGCCGGGAGTAGTAAACAGTAGTTGTTCAATTAAGTCGCGGATATGGCTTGCATCGCTGGTACTGGCAGTGCGATGGTATCTGTCAAAGTGGAAGGGAAAATCGATGTTGGTGACATTCCTTTGCCTGGGCAGATTTACGAGATATTCTGGCATCAAGTTACCTCCAAATCAAAACCGTTAATCGATACTGTCTTACCATTCAGCTTCACAGTGGCACCCTCTCTATTGCTGATTTCAATTCCCGAAGCATCCATTACTATATGTATAGTTTTCCTTTTGATTTTGGCTTCAATGGTGATGCTTTCCTTACCTGATTTATCGTTGATCTCAATCTTGCCGATATCGGTTTTAAGTACCTTAATGTCGGGGTCATAAGGAGTAGCTGGTACTATATCTGGGACAACCTTTTCATCTGCCCAAAAGCAGCCAGTCCAAATTGGGTAATCTGGATCTCCGTTTTCAAATTCAATCCACACTAAAGCACCTTTGGGTGGCATGAGAAATAACCCAACTCCCTTACCTGCATAGGGAACGCAAGGTAATGCCCAACCACTAGGCTTATTGCCAAAAATTTCTTCAACTTTTGCCTGGATACGACCGATTTTCCACGGGTCGTTATTATCAAATACTACGCCTCGGTATTTGCCGTAAAAAGGAAACCTATGTTGATGAATACTTCCATTTCCATTAGTAGCAAGTTCTTGTTGATTCATACTCCTAACCTGTTAATTGTTGCACCTTGTCCCTCACGTATCAAGGTGAAACTTTGTTTGTATTCACCGCGTTTGATGCGATGCGTTACCTGTTTAACGTAGTAATAACCGCCGTAACTTTTCCCCACACCCCTTACTCCCACCAATTGACGCACTTCCAAAACATAACCGTAGCGAACAGTATCTACTTCTCCAGTAGCAGTAACAGCAATTTCCCGCGAACGGCTAGCAAATGATTCCGTTTGCTTTTCGGCTAAGATTTTTTCGAGTTTATTGGTGTTACGTAGCACTTCCGTCCGTAAGGATTTAGCAGGCTTTTTAGCTAAGGCTTGACCGGGCGATTTAGGAACCCGAATCGAAATTGATGCCCCACTTTTTTCATCAGTAATTGATGCTTCAGGTTTAATAGCTTCCAGAGCATTAAAATTGAAATTTATAGGCGAGTCTACATTAGTAAATGCGCCCATATTCATTGACAATGCTGGTTGTGAAGGAGTAATTTTCTGTTTTTCCTCACCCCAATAAGCAATATTTCTACCAGGAGTTTTATCGGGCTTGATTTCAAAAACAAAACTATTACGTAGAGCTAGTTTCTGAATAAACTGTAAGTCTGTACTTTGTTGAGTGGTAATTTGTTCTTCTTTTTTGGGTGTAAAATATCTAGTATTTGTTACGTCAGATTTCAGTCCATATTTGCTATATGCTTTTAATAATTTAGTAACAATTGTAGAATCAGATACGTTTGGATAAATTTCATTTTTATCTTCGAGATCGAGCATAACGCTGATATCTTCACCAGTGATTATGAGTTTTGATTCACCTGGTTTATTACTAGGTACAACTTGATGGTTAGTAATAATGCCGTCAATTAATATAGGTTGTTGCAGACTGCGGTTTACACCGACTTTTACATTAACTATGACCTGAATGATAATTCGGTTGGGAGGGTTTAAAATGCCTTCTTGGAGTAACCAATAATCGGAAGGTTTTTTTAATTCTTTACTAAGACTAAAGGTCATTTGAAAAGCACTGCGATCGCGGTCTTGCTGAGTCACTTCTAAGTCAATCAGTGCGTCCACTACTTCATAAGGAGCGGGTTTTGGTACAAGAGGGCGACCAATCATGAGTTTTATGCGAATATCGGAGTCAGGCATAATAATAATTCGTAATTCGTAATTCGTAGTTAAGAGCTACTCCAAAAAATTGGCTATCGGTGGTTTTTTATCTCTTACTATGCTTTGAGAATAATACCTATTTCAAAAAGTATCATAGGTTAATTTTTAGGTGAGAGGAATACGCAGTCGCCGACCAATTTGGGCAGTCAATTCATCAGGGTGCATGGCGTTATTGGCATCGCATAAATGCCAGAAAAGTTCCGGGTTATTAAGATAATTTGCAGTGATATTATCTAGGCGATCGCCTTCGCTGACTAGATGTTCTTCAATAATTTCAAACCTTTGTGCTGATGGTAAAAATCTGCGCTGGAGATAAACGATAGTTTGATTTGACTCTGTTTGCCAGGTGGCAAGTTCTACATCATGGTAACGACTGCTTACAGGAAACATTTTACTCTTTTTTAGGTGATAAATAAAACTTTATTTGAGTTAGTGAGCATTGAGAAACTTGTAGATTAAACAAGTATTGACTCATATCTTGCACCTCTACGTAAAACCCCAGCTAAAGTAAAAAGGTGTGCGTTAAAGCTACCTCCTTTTTATGGGTTTTTATCGTTAAATCAAGGATTTTAGTTTTTTACTGAGTAATAAAATTACATCAAATTTTCTTGGTGCAAGATGTGAGTTGATCGTAAATAGGCAAATTCATAAAAAAGAGGCAACTGTCTTGATAGCAGTTAGTCCCAAATTTACCTTAGCAAAAACCTCTTTTTGCTTTTGATAAACCCTGAATAAACTGCTGCCTTTATGGTCAAATCTTAAATCATTTGTGCTTAATACTTGCATACCTAAACTGACTTTGGCACGAATGGGATTTAGCCTGGGGTCAAATGCTTCTTCGGTAATGCTCAACTCAGACAGGCGTACTGGCATAACACGATTTTTGCCCCATATAAATACAGTTAGATCAGCCTCAATTGGTAATATTTCTAAAATACCTGTACGGGCGAGTTTATTGTTTTTTTGGATCTGGCTGCTTTTAGGATAGATAAGGGTTTCTAGGGCTGCTAATTGGGGGTATATACCACTTAACACTGCTACCGGATTTTTTGCGGGAAACTCTAATTGGTCTGTAGCATCAATTTCAGCCTCTAGTTGAATTGTCTCCATCGGTGGTGCAACTAGACGCAAAGCTTCTAAGCGATCGCCTCCTTCTGAACCGGCACCTCGTACCTGTAAAGTGCGTCTGAGTGTTTCGGGATTGTATTGCAATACAATCACTCCTTTGGGGAAAAAGGTGACAGCATCAAGGATGGCGATCGTTCCTTTTAATAAGCGTGGCGCACCGGGAAAGCTGGACATAAAATTATTCCTAAATCATTTGTGTTTTCTGGTACTAATACCAATTCTTTAAAATTCAACAACAGATTCAAACCCTGAAAATTTCACATTTATTAATTACGAATTACGAATTATAAAGCATTGCGTTTCTAATAACTTTTTCAAGTACCTTTTACCTTCATATTTGTAGTAGTAAAAAATCCCGTGCCAATATATACGGGAATTGGGTCTGGTATCGGTGGCGATACTGGTGTTGGCGGTACTTGGGCTGGCACGATAACTTGAAATTTCGCCGTGAAGATACTACCTTTGAGCAATACTGCTTTTCGCCTAGATTTAACTCTTCTGGCTCTTTGATTGATGGCTAAAGATTGAATAGAAAGTATTCCTGTACCGGGAGTGACATTCGGCGGACTCGTATAAGAACAACCAGGAACCAAAACTTTTTTATCGTCACCATCAATGCAAATAGTCTTTTTATTAACTGTTGCTCTGCCAGTACCAGTTAAGATGCCAGGACGTACTACAACTATTGCTTTTCCAAAGATGGGGTTGAATATGACGCGATCGCCAGTAATCAGAATAAAATCAGGCATTTGTTTCTTGGTGAGAAAATCAAAGATTAATCAGATTGGTTCAAGTTTGCTATGTGGCGATCACATTTCTTTTTTACACAGTCACAACAAGAGCTTGGAAAAAGAGGCGATCGCACTTGTTTAAACTTCATATATGAGCGATCGTTTGAATTTTAAAACTGTCGCTACAAGATTAGCGATCGCACTGATATTTTGATAATACCTGATTGAATAGCGAGTAACTGTCGTTTGAGAATTTATCGTAAATTAAAGGGTTTAAGATCCCTATATCTATATGTAGCACCCATTTCAGTCGGGGTTTAAATCCCCGTCTGAAATCTCTTGAATTTTGATTTTTGAATACTTCGGCTACGCTCAGTACAAATTTTGAATTGTTAATCCGAATCTTCCTCTTCTGTTTCATTCTGTTCCTCCCAATGTTCTTCCTGGGTCTGCTCCGACAATATGTTAAGTTCACTCGTTGCCTGCATATTTTCCAGATGGTTAATGCAGTATAGTGGGATGTTTTCGACCATTACACCAGCATTTGCCACGGTATAATATATCCTTCCTGACTTGTGTTCGGTTATTGTCCCACTATTGATCGTCACATATTCAATTTGCATATCAGTTAAAAACTTTACATCTTGAGGTGGTTTGTTTTCTTTTTTAAACTTCTTGTAATAGAATTGACTACTGTTCTTCGACTTGATCTCATTGCCTAATTTTTTTATTTCCTCAGTATCCATAATGAGTTGAGTATGAGCGGTCAAACCGCGTTCTTGTGCTTTCCCCTTAGCTACTTCTGTAGGTAGTTTACCTTTTAGTTTTTTATTGTTAGTGAGGTGGTTCCTTGTGAATTCGATTCCTAAGAAGCTGTTGCCATCGTATTGATTCACTTTCTTAGTGAATAAGCTCTCTTGTTTTCCTTGATGCTTCACCCTCTGCACTACACTGCTTTTCTGCTGCACTACATGGGTTAACTCATGGGCTAACAACTCCTGCCCTCGCCGACTCCCAAGATTATATTCCCCTTGCCGAAAGAACACATCCTGACCGGTTGTGAAAGCACGCGCCTGTATTGACTGATTCAACTGGTCAGATTGAGCACCTGTGTGAATCTTCACTCTACTGAAATCAGCCCCAAACGCCTGTTCCATCGGTTGCCGAATATTGTTTGTCATCACCTGTCCGCCACCCCTTGCCTGATTGATGGACGCTTCAAGGTCTGGTGCAGCAGCCATCCCACCATCACTAGACATACGCTGTAATATTGGCGATCGCATCAGTCTTGCTTCGTTATCTTCTGTCTCCATATTCTCTCGCTGAACAGTTTCATCTTCACCTGACTGCAAAGATGCAGGTGCATTTATTCGCTGCACCACCTGTGCCGCTACGCGATCAGCTTCCTGTTCGTATTTATCCCCCACTGCACCAATCGTCAGCTTCGCCATAATTGGCTGTGGTTTAGTTGTAGTGATAGGCACTCGGCTAAAGTCTTTGGAAAAAGTCGAATTACTTAATGCCACTTCTTCTTGATCATCCGTTGATTGAATTCCAGCGTCCGCAACCAAACGAACGTTAGCACGCTGTAAAATGCCACTTTCTTGTGGTTTCTCACTTTTTTGCTGCCGATCGCTTTGTGCAATTATTTTACTAATCATGGTTTCATTCCTCGATATACTGTTTGTGCAATTTGTTGCGCCATTTGGGTAGGATTAGATCCAGGCTTTACTTGAATAGCACCTCTCGGCACATGAGACACCACCCCACCTGAAGACCAGTTATGTGGTATACCTTCTGTTCTCAGCAATCGCGCCAATTCAGTCTCCACCAACCCTTGCAACTTCCGCCCCTGGCTGGGAGAAATAGACATTCCCTCTAAAACCAGCTTTTCTATATCAATATTGATATTCATACCGTTACCCCCGTAAGTACTGAAACACGAAAATCCGCCTCATTCACAGGTCGCTCTAATTTGCGAAACTCTGTCCGCACTGCTGCTAACACCAACGCTATTGTCACAGGTGTACCCGCTTGCGCCGCCAAAAAAGCTGCATTCAACGCCACATTTTGGATACTCGCACCTGTCAAATTCAGACGTGCCAAGCGGTGAAAATCTAAATCCTCAGTTGGTGTCTCTGGTGGAAACACCTTCTCCCACATCACCTGACGTTCAGCAACACCAGGAAAGGAAAAATTCACAATAAAGCGCAAGCGGCGCATAAAGGCATGATCCAGCGAACTCTTAAGATTGGTTGCCAAAATCGCTAAACCGTGATATGCTTCCAACCTCTGCAACAGATAATTCACCTCAATATTTGCGTGGCGGTCATGACTATCTCTGACCTCAGAACGTTTGCCAAACAAAGCATCCGCTTCATCAAAAAACAGAATCGCCCCGCCATCTTCCGCCGCATCAAATAAACGACGCAGATTTTTCTCGGTTTCTCCGATATATTTATTGACCACCGCCGACAGGTCAATCCGATAGAGATTGAGTTGCAAATCATTAGCAATCACCTCTGCTGCCATCGTCTTCCCCGTCCCGCTTTCCCCCGCAAACAGGGCGCTGATGCCCATTCCCCGATTCATCCGCTTGTCAAAACCCCAATTTTGATAAACTTGGCTGCGCTGGCGGATCTGGTCAGCAATTTGATGCAGTAAGTTTGTCTCTTCTGGTGCTAAGACAATATCATCCCAAGTTGCTTTCAGGTCGAGGCGTTGAGCTAAAGTATCCAACTGCGGACGAGTATTACCAAGACAAGCTGACCACAAACGATTTGGGATTTCAGGATTGGATGTTTCAGCTAGCACTTGCTGGGCAATCTGCTCAATTGTGACTAAATTGAGGTTAAACTGCCCAGTCAAGAGTCGCGGATTAATATCCGCCACGGTTCCTAATGCTTGGCTCCAAGTTGCTTTTTGTTCCGTGGGTGTTGGCTTTTCAACATCTACAACAATTGTAGACTGACCCAAGTTTTGCCTAATTTCACGAGTGCTAAGGAAAATTAGACCACCACTGCGGGTAAGAAACCGATGCAAGGGAAGTGCTTGTCCTTCTGTAGTAGGTTTATCGTCAAGCTCTTGGGCATCTAAATACAGCGCAAGCGGCAATAGCAAGCTTTCTCGATGCCACAAACGGGCAACTGTCTCTAACTCTCCCGCCTGAGTTGGCAATAGTTCCACTGACAAACGATAGACATACCTATCTAGTTGGGCTGCTACCTGTTGGGCTATTAGTTGCTTGCTGAGGGAATCTGCCCCTACTAGCTGAATAACTGGTAAACGTTGTTCTCTCTGCGTTTGGCGCAGTTGTTGAATAATTGTTTCGACAACAGCATTTTGAGATGGCGGTAATTTTACATCCCATTGTTCTGTTTCTAGTGGAATCACTAATGATGCCAAGCGATCGCTTAAAGAATTTAATCCTTTGATATAATTTAATATTCGTTCATCTACCCGTAAACCACTGCTAGTAAGGGGTTGAACTCCCAACTGATGAATTTCAATCAATCGCCAGTAACGCAAAGGTCGTTCCCAAGAAAGGGCATCCCAAGCAGGTTCATCGAATAAGGATAAAGCCAAGGCAAAGGTAGGGTAAGGCTGGTGAGCATTATCTTGAGCTTTAGCACAAAGACGCGCCATACCTGGATCTAATTCCATTGCAACGCATAACAGCAAAATCTCTTGTTCAAAATCAGACAGACCTAACTTCTGGCTCAACAGAATCAGCGCCGGGAGTGGATTCATCCCCTCAGCTGTTGGCTTTTCTGTAACCTCAGCTATCTCAGTATCAGGTAACTGTGCAAACTTACGTAAACACCAGCGCAACCAAGCTAGTGCCTTCGCTAAATATTCTTCGTTGTTTGGCATCCAGGAATCAAGGTTGCTCATAAAATCACCACCTTCTGATTCTGGTCGAAAACAGGCGGTGTGACCGTGCGATCTACCAGCAAGCTATCTACTCCATCAATCCGCACCCGCACAAAATACTCATCCGGTGTAATACCTGCAATGCGAAACTCCAGCCTATCTGTTTGAGTTGGATGTGGTTGAGCCAGAACTTCGCGATCGCCTAACAATAATGCAACCCTTTGTCTTGGTTGCACTTGGGGGCTTAAAATCAAAGTGAGGGTTACTTCGCCATTAGCGTCTGGTGTTGCCTGTCGTGGTATAATATCTAAGATTTTTGGTGCTAAGGCAAAAGATAATTCATTGGTAGTCCGACTTGGTTCGCCAGTCCGCGTTACTCCCACTACCACGGTATAAAAACCCGCCGCCCAGTTTACAGGCTCATCAGGTAATTGAACTCTAATATCTGTTGCCGTTCTCGTAGCTATTGGTGGCACTTCCAGAGAAATTTCTAAACGAATATTTGTAAAATATATAACTACATTTTCAGCGTCTAAGTGAAAACCATTAAGAATCAGAATATCACCCAATCTGGCGCTAGCTTGCTGGTTAGGCAATTGGATAGAAACTAATGTGGGTAAGGGCGACGACAAATCTGACTGAACAATTGTCCCGCGATCGTCAGATTGACGTTTAATAATCGGTAGCGGAGTTTTAGCAGGCTGGCTGTTTTCAATCAGCACCACTGATACCTCATAAGCAGCTGAAACCCGATAGGGAGCTTGAAAAGTTGACCACAGATTAAATACTTCTTCCACAGATAACGGTTGATAAACAATTCGCACCTGTTCCTCCTGTTGATCAAGGTCATACTCTGGAGGATTGGTAATAGGCAAGGCTACTGTAATATCAGCAGAAGTAATTATAGGATGATCGTTAAAAACACTCATAGCCACACCTAATAGCCGATGACTTGTGGGTTCTGGGAAGTCATCATTCTGGGCGTAAGCAGTCAGTAGGTAATAGAGGTTCAATGGCAAAAGCTGCTGTCCTGTTTCACCAGGCTTCACTTGAGAAGGAATATCCATATTCCGCCAAGCCGCGTTGATCTGAGTATCGTAGAGAAACAGATTAACTTGATCACCACTACTAACAGTATGATCTCCCACTTTATCCAATGGTCGTGTCGTCACAGTGATTCTACCAGAACTCTCAGCGTCAAACCTTTGCTGTAATAGGTGACGCAATGTGATCGTGACAGCAGCTATGGCTAAAGCATTGCTCATCGTTTACCTCCCCCACGTCGCTGCAAGTACTCATTCAAACTCATCACAGACGTTGCTGAACGGGGCTTTGGTCGAGGTAGAGGAGGTACTGGGGCTGTGCTACGAACTTCTAACCGACCAATTGTGACTTGAATAACAGGCGGTGTTTCCAAATGCTCTGAGTATCGCTTTTGGTCTTCTTTGCTACTAGCTGCAATGACTGACAAACTTTTTACGGTCATGTCACTGATTGACCCAGAAAGCGGTCTTGAAAAAGAGGCAAGGGAGCGGGGAGCAGGGAGCAGGGGAGATAGTTTAGATGGGGATTCGACTCCAACTGTTGCGCTAGCTTCCCGAAGGGTACGAGAACGACTTAACAGAAGTGGGGGAGTTAGACCCATGTTCCGCTCCGCTCCACCGCAGGAGTCAGGGGTCATTTCTCCCTGCTCCCTGCCCCCTTCCCCCTGCCTCTTTGTTTTATGGTTTTGTGAGCCAACTTCCTGAATAGAAGCTTCATTTCTGCGAAAATCAGACAAGTGAGAGTCAGCTTTTCTGACTTGCGGTTGTATGTCAGTTCCGGCAGTCGAAGGATGTGAAGCAGGAATTGGCGCTGGTATTATATCTGAATAAATAGCAGCTAGCTGAGTTGCAGTTTGGGAAGTGACAAATGATGGTAAATTATCTCCGAATAATGCAGTAGAACTGTCTGTCTGAAGCGAAGATAGTTTGGGAGATGCAGCTGTTAGCAATGGCTGGATTGATAAAACGTTTTTGTGGACAAACCTCTGGGGAATTTCTGGCAGATCAGACGCAAGTTTAGAATGTGGTAGTCTAACGTTTGTTTCTCTGTCAATTGTGGGTGTTAACGTCTGTTTGTGTGAATTCGATAACGTCCTGTCAATAATCGGTGCGTTGGCAAAGCCCGTCGTAGACATCGCTTGTAGCGAATCTGGACTCTGTGCGTTGGCAAAGCTAGACATCGCTGTTGGTTCTTCTAAAATCTGACTGGATAATATTTCTGAACTGATCAACTTTTGCACTGGAGGAGATGAAATATTCCCAGTTATTTGTAGTGGTTGCTGTTGTGGCAATTCATTCACAAGTTGTTCCTGTAGCTGAATTACCGTATTTGAGGTGGGAGTAATAGTTTCTACTGCTAGCGCAGGTGTTAAAGGCAATACTTGAGCAATATCAGATGCGCTGGCAAAGTTGGTCGTAGACATCGCTGTTGCTTCTGATTGAAGTTGAACGGGAGATAGTTCAAAACTTTCTAACTGTGGTGAAGTATGACTTTTCACGGGTTCTGCAAAACTTCTCTCTTGAAAAGCTTTGCTCATCCCTAGCATTGGCTCCGGCATCGCCGGAAACCTCCGCTCAAACTTTTCGCTCTCCAAACCTCTCTTCTGCAACTCAAGAGGCTTTAAATTCTCCCCATTCCCTAGTAGAAAAGCTTGATCGGGGATTAGGTTTCGTGTTGACTTGTCCATATAATGTGAAAAGTCAGATGGTGAGGTATAAAGAGAAGCTACTCGATTAATTTCAAGTGGTTGGTTATTGAATAATTGAGTTGTAAGTTCTCCCAATTTTTCAACAACTAACCTTGAGACAGGAGCATTATTTTCTTTGGCGATCGCAGTCCTGAAAATTGTATTATTTAGACTTGGCTGCAAAAATGTTTTCTCATTAGGAACGAATGGAACTGTTAAATTTTCGTCAAAATATATTTGCAAGTCTGGTTTTAAAGGTGACTGTAAAGATAAAGCTAAACGATTAATTTCAATTGGTTGTTCAGATAAAGATTTAGGTTGAGGCTGACTCTGCTGATCAATTGGGTTTGAGAGAGAAGTATTTGATAATGATTGCAAAGATAAAGCTAAACCATTAAATTCAATTAGTTGTTCAGATAAAAATTTAGGTTGAGGCTGACTTTGGTGATCGATTGAGTTTAAGAGAGAAGTATTTGATTTTGTGGTGAGTACAGAAACGACACAACTCGATAGAGAAGGCTTTGTTTTTGCTATAGGTGGAGGCTTCAACGGATCTGAGTTGGGAGAAGATGCTACTTGATTTGTAGCGGGTAAAATCATTTCTGATTCTGAAAAAGGTTGAGTTAGAAATTGTTTCCGATTTCTCAGTTCTGATGATTGAACGGAAGAAACAACTGAATCAATTTCCGTTAGTTGTTTGTGTGCTAATCGAGTAGAACTAGTAATTAGTGGAGGATTGTTTGTTTCTAGCTCTGGGTTTGGAGTCAGCAGCAGATTGTCAGTGGTGATTTGACTCAGTACTGACTCTGGGAAAAGCTCACCGAGAGATAATTCAAAGTTAGGCTTATCTGCCAAATCAAGAGTTAATTCTGGTATTTGTCGGGAAGAGTAAACAGGTGTTGAAGTTAAATTAGTTGAGAGCCTGTTGGTTATCTCTTCAAATATTTGCCCTGTTGTTGCAGGCGATCGCGACTCCAAAGACTGTACACTCTCAAAGTTGGGAAATTTCTCTGCTTCGGATGTCGTTTCCAACTCAGTCTCTTCTGTGGTCATCGATGGCTCCCAGTCAAGTGTAGACTCTGGTAACGGTTCAAAGACTGATAATACAAAAGGTTGAATTGTATCAATCAAGTTAAAGCTTTTAGCTACTAACTGGTAAAGATAATTGCTCATCAGCCCGCCACCATTTCTAAATACAATTGCCGCCGTCTGGGACTCATCGCCAAAATATCAGCTTCACGCCAACCGTAAGTAACAGCCAAAGTATGTACCTCTCGCAAAACTCGAAATGCCCAAGTGTGAATCTCAGCCCAGAAGAACGACACAATGTCAAACAATGATTGCCATTGGTGGTTGCAAGTGGAACAGGAGATATCGATTGGTACATTTGCTTGAGGATCAACCAGAGCCATCTGGGTAATAATTGCATTGGTCACATCAGATGGCAATTGCTGAAACGGCAGATATTCACCGTCACTCACGGCTCCTAAAATACATCGTTCCAATAAAACTTCTTGGGCAATCTCTGGCTGTGTATGTTCAGCGATCGCTATCATATCTAAACTGTTTGGTAGACGAAAACTCACCTCATAATCAGCAAGTTCAAGACAATATTTCTCTACTGGTTCAAGTGACAGTGACGCTACACGCATATCTCCAACATCAAAATTAAGTTCCAAGACTTCACCACAGTTTGGACAAGTCACTTGACTAACCAGTTGGGAACCAAATGTCCACTCTCGCAATGTCAGCAGCATGGCATCGCGCTGACCGAGACTGAGTTGGGTAAGCATATCTATGGAGGTTTCAGAGCAAGCACTAGCTAGTAGCTTGATTGCTTTAGACCAAGATGGCTGATTACGTCCCCATTCCCAGATATTTAACAGTTCCGAGGCTGATAGCGATCGCATAATTAATTTCCTGCTGGTTGAACAACTAAATCATGATTAACTATTCGCTAACTCTAAATAAACCTCACTCCTGAACAGAATGGATCGCTCTGTTTTTCGGCGTTTCTACAAGCACAGAAATCACGAGCAAACTTAGTCCAAGAATTTTGATAAAGGTGTTGACTGCGTGTGCATACTCCCATTGATCGCGATATCGCGTCCAATTCACAGGAACGGGATTCGTCAACCATTTGGCGAATTCAGCGTTCATTGGCGCAACAAATATTATCCAACTCACAAACGCCAGTACTAACAAAATCACACCGCCCAACGTCCAATAAAAAGTTGAACCGCGTTTGCGAACAAGAAAACCTAGCACAATTGCTGTCAGAATCGCTGTAATTT
Organism: Nostoc sp.; assembly: GCF_036918015.1. Lineage (GTDB taxonomy): Bacteria > Cyanobacteriota > Cyanobacteriia > Cyanobacteriales > Nostocaceae > Nostoc. Next base: position 10,978 of record NZ_JBALEO010000086.1, on the reverse strand, counting down.
CAAAAGCTGCGCCGACTGAGCCAAACAACCGATAAACATTTTCAATAACTGTCACTCTAACCCAAAGTTGCTGGTCAAACTTCATTCTTTGCGGCAATTCTAACAAATGTGCCATAGACAAACTGAGACTAAATGAAGCCAGCATAAGTGTTATGAATCGCCAAACTCGGATGAATGTCATTTTGCTCTGCCTCCCTGACTGTTTTATTAATACCTAACAAAGGATTTGAAAACTTGAATCTAACTACAATTGCTAGTGGATAAGCTTAGATATACTGATAAAACAGTCAGGCTTCGCTAGTTATTATGAAGCACGTTCCCAACCTTCGTTTTCTATCTTTATGTACTCGATAGCGACAGCATTAGCACTCGCATCCAGGTCTGGTAAAGCTTGATATTCCGAAACCCAGCAACCAAAAACGTTATATGAAGTTGCTGGCTTACCAGCTTCATCACGAACCTCAATGATGATATCTTGACGGAAATCTGCTAGAGACACTTCTGGACTACCACCAAGCGCCCAGACCTTATTTACCCATTTTTCAAAATCAGGATCTTTGGTAATACCTCGTTCTAAGGTAATAGCATCATACTTACTTTGTCCTGGAGACTTATAGACAGTGCTAGGGTCGCCACCTGTGCGGTGTTCTATTACCTCAGTGGTTCGCTTTAGACTGCTGACTTTACTTACCCCAAGCACTTCTTTACCATTGATTTTCACAACAAACTTAAAGTTTTTGTAGGGATCAAAACGCTTACCTGAAATAGAAGGCATATATTTCTCCTTAAACTGCTATTTGTCCGGCTATTTGCTGAATCTTGAGAATGACAAATTCAGCAGGTTTGAGAGGAGCAAAACCAACAATGATATTGACAATTCCTAAGTTAATATCATTTTGGATTGTTGTTTCTTTATCGCACTTCACAAAGTAAGCATCTTCCGGCTTACGACCTTGAAAAGCTCCTTGAAGGAAGAGAGTATGCATAAAAGCGCCAAGATTCAAACGAATTTGCGCCCACAACGGCTCGTCATTTGGCTCAAAGACAACCCATTGCGTACCGCGATAAAGGCTTTCTTCCAAGAAAAGTGCAAAACGGCGAACCGGAATATACTTCCAATCATCGGTAAGACGGTCATCCCCACGTCGCGTCCGCGCTCCCCAAATCACACGACCAAAAGCTGGTAGAGTTCGTAAACAATTGATTCCCAGAGGATTCAATTCCCCATTTTCTGGATCTGTTAGAGGTACACTCAATTGTGGTACACCCGTCAATGTTGCTTCTGTACCTGCTGGAGCTTTCCACACACCACGTTGAACATCAGTACGAGCAAATACACCAGCGATCGCACCACAAGGAACAAATTCTTCTATTTGATTATCTCGTAATGGGTTTGGCTGTTTGATTCTGGGAAAGAAAACAGCAGCATAACTAGTCGCTGCACCAATGTTCGGAATACCACTCTTTGCTGCATCCTTATTAGTCCAATCACTAGGAGGATCAATGATAAAAAATGCGCGGCGATCTCTACAAAATTCAGCAGATGAATCTACTAAAGAGTCATAATCTATATTGTTATCGGCTTTATAGGGTGGAATACAAAGGATATTAAAGAGGTCGGCTTTATTTAAAGCATAAAGACCCTCTTTATTTCCTTCCTTATTTGACCCCGTGAAGTCGTTCACATCTAGATCATCACCATCTGCACCGCTATTTTCTTCAGCTTTGGTGTTTGTATCGTTATCACCCCACAACTTTTTATCCGATGCTGGTTGGGCATGAGCAGAGGGTCTTTCTGTTGGCAGAGGTTCATTTCTAAATCGAACTAAATAAGACTCATTTGACAAGACTTTATCTACTCGTCTTGGGTGATTCGGAAGCACCGATACATTCCGAAATACTTCCTGTTGACCTGTACTATTATCCAGAACTGTAATGTTGAATAGTTTTTGTGCCTCTGCGTCACGTATTACATTAGTATCTACGTATTCAATCCGCACTTTTAAAGCATTTCCCCAGTTGCCTTCATTTGCTGCTTCTAAGTTGAGACTATTAACATTTAGTTGTGCCTTCTTAGCTGTGGGTTCCGCTTGTGCTGGAGCTTCACCTTCTGCCGGCTTAGACTTGGAGTGAGTGAGTCGGACGATGATTGCTTGGCTACCACCGTTGAGATAAAAGTCTCGTACAGCATAGCCAAGGGTACTATTTAGCCACAATCCTCCAAAAATGCGTTCAAAGTCGCCATAACTATTGATAGTAATCGGCTCGTTTACAGGGCCGCGTAAAGAACGACCTATAAAAGCAGTAATAGCGGTAGATACGCCTGTAATCGTGCGTACACCACTAGGAATTTCCTCTATGTAAACGCCTGGATAAGTTGGTTGTGTAGGCATTGTTCATTCTCTGGTTAAGCATTTAGAACTTGCAAATTGACAAAATAGTCAACTTTTAAATATGCAAATTGGATAATATTTTTCTTCCCAATTTACTTAATATTAGATAGCTGCTTTTAAGAACTTTATTGAGTTATTTAAAATTTTGATTTCTCTGACAGGGAGATGCCAAAGGCGATCGCACAGCGTAAAGCCTTCTTTTTTCCTTTAGCGTTAGGCTACGCATAGCTTGCTTCCACGTTCGCGGAGCGTCTCGTAGAGAAGTGGTACGAGAGGCAGCTCTTAGAGAGGCTACGCGTAGCTTGCTTAAGAGCAGGGGTATGCTTAGAGTGAGTCAGTCGCTAACGAACGTCAGACTGTGGAAAGAAAGAATACGACAAGGCAAGCATTTACTCTTTTAGAGCCGCTACACGAACGGCAAAAGAACAATTTAGAGTCCAATGAGCCTTATTAACTGTCAGGTTAATACTATACCAAATTAGATGAGCTTAACCTGTACATTGGGGATGATATTTCATCAGTATATTTGCAATGTTAAATTAATCAATGTATGCGACATTATATTGTTTGATAAAATGTTCACTTTCAAACCTAGATTTATTTGGTTCCTATACAGTCTGTTGTCAAAAAGCTTTCCAAATGCTTCTAATTGATCTTCTCATCGTCAATGTAACAACCAGACGTTTGAAATCGAGTATATACAATAGTCTGATTGATGGTTGAATTGTATAAGTTGATTAAATACGACACAAAAAGTAGTCAAAGTAATTTCGCAATATAACTCTTTTGAGAAATTAACCAAGAAAGCGATGCCTGCGGCGGGCTACGCCTCGCATCAGTAGGCTACGGGACAGTGGCAAGCTAGAAGCAGCAGCAGAGGGAGTTTTGAAGTGTTTGGGAGAATTTAAACGCCCGTATTTGACTGAGTTTGAGGAAAGGTTTCTGCGTTTTATGGAGCAGGAATGCAAAATTGTCGATTAGCCTCGGCTCATGTAGTAGTTGGGATATGAGTAGCATTCACGTAGAAAACCGGGTTAAGATATATTACATAAGCAATACAAGGATTTTTAGAAGCTGAAACCCTTATTTTATTGTTGAGCAGTGACTCGACGATCAGCAGAGCGTAAATCGCCTTGGTTATCAGAAAAATCTTTATCTAATAAGGCTTTTAAGCTTAACTCGGTTTTCTGTTGCGATGATGATACTCATACCCGAATGGCACTAAGTTAAGCTGAAGAGTATGCAGGATAAGGATTGCAGAGGGGCAGGGGCGCAAGGGCGCAGAGGTGAATTTCTAAATATCCGTTCGTATACCTAAAACTTCTTTTTTCTCCCCTGCTCCTCTGCTCCTCTGCACCCCTGCTGCCTCAACGATTTTCCCTTTTCTTAGTGCCATTCACTCATACCCCAATAAGAGAGAGAATCCATTAGGGGGCGATAGAATAAGCCTCGCTTTTAGAGCGATCGCACTTCTACGGACTACAAAAGCATAATTCTGATCTTTTCTGAGACAATTATTTATGGTAACTAATTTATTTCTTGCCAGTGGAGTATTCTGGATACTGACCTATATTTTATTGATTAAACGTGGTTTTGAAGATCAAACTTATGGAATGCCATTAGTTGCTCTATGTGCAAATATTTCATGGGAATTTATATTTTCATTCCTTCATCCTCATCAGCCACCACAACTTCAAGTCAATATTATATGGTTTTTTCTTGATGTAATTATCTTGTTTGAATTTCTAAAGTTTGGACAATCTGAGTTGAGATATTTACCAAAAAAACTGTTTTATCCCATATTTTTATTAACCTTAGTTGTTAGCTTTTATTGTGTACTTTTTATCACCTATGAGTTTCATGATTGGAGTGGTGCATATACAGCTTTTGGACAAAATCTTATGATGTCTATTCTTTTTATTGATATGCTAGTCAGACGCAACGCTCTCAGAGGTCAATCAATATTTATTGCTTTATTTAAGATGATGGGAACTTTACTTGCTTCTTTTGGTTTCTATCTTTCTTTGCCAATACAAGGAAGATCGCTCTTGTTTGTATTTTTATATACTGCAATTTTTGTCTTTGATCTAATATATGTATTTATGATTGCTACTCAAATGAAAGATTTGAGAAAAGAACAATTAGATGGGAGGGGTTCTTTCGTAGTGAAAGTATTACTACAAGGAGCAAATAGAAATTGTTTGTAAAAGCAATGATCTTTTAAAAAAGGTTTAAATAGTGTGTGAATTGTATAACTTCTACTAAAACGTTCCAATGGTAGAGGTTATATTGCGATAAATTTGTAACTATTAAATGTGCAGTGAAAAAACTCAAGCAGAGACATTCATTGGCTTAGAGATACTCCTCAGTAAACTTCATAGATATCAACAAGCGTAAAAATTATTTTTTGACAGATCCTGATTAGGCAAACAATTAATCAACATGAGTAATCTAATGACACAATCTCTCTGGCTTTTTGGTACTTGCCTTAACATCGTTGCCAACCACACCACTACAGGAGGTCAGTAGGATCTGATCGAAGGCTACTTTCTTCCCGGCACACAAACACCCCCCATCTCCACACGCGCTATTGCAAACAACTCTACCTGCTCTTCCGATTAATGAATCGGTGTTCTAGGTAACATATATACCAACGACAAGTGGTTTTGGTTTTTAAAAGCCTCAAGAATGGGCTGAATCATAGAAGTTCTTGAAATTCTATTGCATGAGCAAACTAACACATTAGGAGATGCTTAATGAAATCAATAAAACTTCAAAAATCGATTTTTCAAATTACTTTTGTGTTGTCTAAAGTATTCTTATCAACAACACTGATAGCAGAATTGATTGGAGTTTCACTAACTAGTACAGCGATCGCAGTAACATTTCCAATACAAAAACCTCCGATTTTGGTTGCAACAGCGTATACCGATTTATCATTACCCACCTTGCATCCCGGGGATCGAGGTAAAAGCGTTAAAATATTGCAGAAAATTCTCTTAGATAATAGTTTTTTAGAAGCAGCAGCAGTCAGATTAGGAAATCCGCGTGGTGCAATTGTTGATGGAGTATTTGGTTCCATTACCGAATCTGCGGTAAGGGATTTACAAAAACGGTACAAAGTTCCAGTTACAGGACAAGTGAATCCTCGTACATGGGAAGTGTTGGATATGCATGAAAATCCTTATCACTCACCGCTTCCCTGGAAATTATAACGGCTTTACCAAAAGTACCGAAGCAGATAGATTGGCTTTAGACTCTAACTCAAGTTGGAGACAACCTTCCACTGCGAGATGGACAGGTTCATCCATCACTCGATTGTCCAAAAATTTCAACTCAGAGTGGAATGGCACTAAGAAAAAATACAGTCCTTTCTCTGACTGGAACAAGCCTCTAAGCTGGGAACCCATTCTGGGAGGGCTGCCGCCTCCGTTAGCTTGACAAGAGGCAGAAGCCCACTTGAAATACATTCTCAGCCTGGAGGCTGGGAACAAGACGACACAAGCCTTTGGGCTTTTCTTAGTGTCATTCGTATATAAGCCTTAGCGTTTTTTATTTCATCCTAATCAAAAAGCTGCCTAAATCACAGTCAGCTTTTTTATGAGGTTGGATTAGGTGCGTTCGCACTTATTCACTCATCAAAATTAATCGGCTTGCCATTGAAGTGACCGGAGATAATTTCCGGTCTAAGCGACCCAGGTAAACTAATTTTATGTGACTATCTGACACAAAAAGGGCGTTATTAATATAACTGGTAATTGTAAGCCTTGTAATAGGTGATTAAACCTCCTAATTACGAATTACAAGATTTAAAAACGCTCTAATTCTTCATATAGATTTAAGAATAATTAGTTAAGTCAAGCAGTTCCAAGATGAGTAAAAATGATACATGATGACCGTTATACACTAGCCACTGGAAAAGAAGGCGCAAATCGATTGCAAATTCTTCACCAAATCCATAAGCCATATACAGAGTTTTTACTTGCGCGAGTTGGACTCTGCGAAGGAATGCATATAGCTGACATTGGTTGCGGTATTGGAAGTGTTTCCACTTGGTTAGGCGAACAAGTTGGATTCAACGGTTCAGTTATTGGTGTAGATGTGAGTACAGAGCAGGTAGAACAGGCACGAGGAAATGCAGACGCACTTGGCTTGAGCAATGTAAAATTTGTCTTGGGCAGCGCTTACAATACAGGATTACCTCATAACTCCTTTGACCTAGTTTACTGCCGCTTTTTGCTAATCCATCTGACTCGCCCGAAAGATGCACTGGAACAAATGCTGGCACTACTCAAGCCGAATGGATTGTTAGTGTGTGAGGAAGCCGACTTTAGCACTGCTTTTTGTCAACCTGCTAACTCTAGCTACGACCGTTGTTTTGAGCTTTTCCTTAGACTAGGTAACACTCGTAGCCAGCACTTTTGTATGGGAAGCCAGCTTTACCAAATATTTCAAAATGCTGGCTTGCTGACGCGAGAAATTTTTTTAGTGCAGCCTGTCGCAGTTCACAAAGAAACTAAGCGTTTAATAGATTTGTCACTCAAAGAGGCAGCTGATGCTTTTATTTCTTCTGGAATAACAACACCAGAAGAGATTAAGCAAACTATAGAGCAAATAAGAGAGTTGGCAGAGGACGAAACAACACTGTTTGGCATCCCTCGTGTGACACAAATCTGGGCACGAAAATAACTATATAGTTTCTTGAAGCTTTACAGAGTTATTGGATTGTGAAGAGAAAATCAATTCTCTAGTGAACAACTAAAAGCGGATGATAGTTGATTAACCTTTGAAATGGGAAAGATAACTGTTTACTATTCTCAGGCAGGATAATTAATACCAGTTGGTAATTCGTAATTCAGAAATTCAGATTTGATCTGTAGACGCAATCGTGATGAACTTGGCATTAGTAACTATAAATGCAGTGGGAGCAAACTTATGCTTACTCAATCAGATTTATACCCATTGTCTAAACGGGTATTTCCAGTTCCCCAGTTATTACTGGCAATAATTTGGGGTCTTGTAGTTTAATTGCTGCTACCATCCGCCCCCATTGCTTACCTGACTCAGTAGGACGATATGGGATTTTCCGGTCATCTGTTCTATATTGCAAACCAGCATTAAATGCAACCAGCCTGCAATCATCCGTTTCGACCAGAATTAATTGCAAATAAGCTTAACACTTTACTAGGGTTGAGTTTTCTCTCCTTGACAAGGGTTTGTCAAAAAACTCATGTGAGAGTTTGATAAATTAACTTTGAATTCTTTACGAGTTTATTTACTGAAAAAACAACGGTAAAAGGAACTCTAAGCCTTACTAGTAACGCAGTTAAGAAAACGTTCGTTTTTTTACTTTTATAGTTGCATTTAATCCTGGCTCAAACAGAGGAAAAGCAGGTTGGTTGCAAATAATCAAGGGGAACGTTGAATTTAATCCTGGCTGAAGCGCAATTATAGTTGCATTTAATCCTGGTTTGTAAATGTCTTGATTGCAGGTTTGAGCGATTAGTATTGCAGGTCGTTACACCTATCTACGTACACTCTTACCTACTGAATAAAACCATGAAAAAAGAAGCCCAAATAAATGATTGCGATCGCATTATTTTTTCTTCTTTTTGTAAAGAAGATAAACCTAGATTTATTATTGGCAATGGCGGGGCTGGAATCACTCGCTTTGTAGACTATATGGCTGAGTCTTTCTTGGCACAAACAAAGGCAGAATATTGTATTGCTTGGAAAAAATCAGATACAGAGGAGACACTACAAGGTTTAGCTAATGGTTCAATTGATGTCGGCTGGGCTTATGGAATCGAACGGGTATATAAAGAGTACAAAGAACGTAATTTTAGTTTTGCACCGGTCTATATTTTTCGCGATCATTTCACTCTCATAGGCTCTCTTACCAATCCAGCAGCTTTACCTATATCTGAAGAACTTACACCGCACTACTCTAATCATCAAGTACTAAAGCTTTTTAAAAAGATTGCTTCAGGTCAATCTGGTGTTTATTTTTTAACACGCAATGACAAATCTGCTACCAATTTTATAGAACGGAAAATATTTAAAAAATTTCTTGGTCGTTTACCTGAAGTTGGAACCGATTCGTGGTATCTTCCGCTTAAAAGCAAAGAACATTATCCTGATACTGCTCTCCAAGAAGCTAACGAGCGAGGTTACTATACTCTGACTGACCGTGGTATTTGGAACTGGGCAGATCCTGACAAACGTAAAAATCTTCGTGTCTTTTGTGAAGCTGGGGATATTAATCCTAATGATATTTTGCTCAATCCTTGCCTAGCAATGTTAAAGAACACTACTCCACCTATTGAAGCGATTCAGTTTGTAGAGTGGTTAGCTAATTCAGGTCAAACATTTATTGAAGAATACAAATTACATAGAGTAAGGCTTTATAGCAAAGCTCCTATTGCAGTATTAAATCATTTTTGATAACCTAAAACCCTAATTTATTATAATAAATTGGGGTTTTATCAATTGTGGTAATTAATTACTTTAGCTTCAACTCTCAAGTGTTAATATGAATAATAATTACCCTTTTAACTTGAACTGGTTCAACTATCATTGGCAATATATAAAATACTTCGCCTCTAAATACATTGTCCGTATGAGCTAACACAGATACACTGCTTTTATGCAAGCTATCAATACAGACTGGGTTTCTAAACTGAATTACTAGACCTAATTTAGTAAAGAAATTTCTTAAATCCTGAGATTTTAAATTAAATAATTGATCCTCTAGAATATTGCTAGAATTTTCCTCTTGTTGGGTTGAATCGGTACGTTGTTTTCCTCTGTCTTTGATAATTCCTTTTTCTTTAAATTGCTTTAACAAGATATCTAGTAATTTTTGTTCGGCACTTCCAGAAATTAAGCGGACTCTGAATTCGCAGAGTACACTAAAATCAAAGCCTGAGTCTGTCAAATAAGAGAGAAAGTGCATACTTCCAATCAATTTTTCCTCAACGTCTGTTCGCTTTAGCATTTGTAAGGTTTTCAAATGTGAAGAAATATTTCGCCAACAGCATCCGATGATACTCATACCCATAGTTGTTCAAAATACTACCGAGTATAGGTGCTTGGTTTGATTGAAAATGAAGGCTGGATGCTGGATCGTTGCGTTGTTTTGCAAGTTGCGATCGCCCCGTGATCGATTACGATTATTTTTGCTAAATTGACAAGTATTTATTTTCAATGAAGCATGAGTTTAATTACTACTCCTAAAGGATGAAACTTGCAGCTATTTGTAATAATATCAATTTTCTGTGAAGCTGCACATTATTTTGACCCTTCCCAACCTCCCTGATACTTTGGTGAGGTTGGGAGGGGTTCTTTCTATGCATCTTCATTTGGGAGAGGTTCTTTCTATACATCTTCATACAGAATTAGTATAACTTAGTTAAAATACGTTTTAATTCCAGTTTCTAATTGCGATAGTAGACTGCAATATAATTGCATAAATCTAGTAGTGAAAGTATTACTACGAGGAGCAAAGAGAAATTGTTTGTAAAAGCAATGATGTTTTAAAAAAGGTTTAAATAGTGTATGAATTGTATAACTTCTATTAGAACCTTCAAATGGTAGAGGTTATATTGCGAGAAATTTGTAACTATTAAATGTGCAGTCAAAGAAACTCAAGCTGAGACGTTCATTAGGTTAGAGATGCTCCTCAGTAAACTTCATAGATATAAACATTATTTTTTGACGGCTCTTGATTACGCAAACAATTAATTAAATGAGTAATTTAATGACACAATCTCTCTGGTTTTTTGGCTCTCGCCTCAGCATTATTATTGGAGATTAATTAAATATATGCAATCTTTCGAGGTCTATCGCCCTTTGGGTGCGGGAGAGCAAATCTTCTGGCTCCACGATCAAGCTCATTCCTTACATTTCGCTCTCACAGCCCAAATCAAAGGAAAATTCACAGTTACTCAACTTCAACAAGCACTCCACTTTGTACAGCAAAGGCATCCATTCCTCCGAGTTCGGATTGCTCTGGATGAAGCAAAGTACCCTTGGTTTGTCGAAGACCATGCTGATATTCCACTGCGGGTTGTGCAGAGGCTATCCGAACAACAATGGCAGCGAGAAGTTGAGCAAGAAATTGCAACGCCCTTTATTTGGTCGCAAGCTCCGTTAGTGCGCGTTGTCTTGGTTCACTCCAGCAATGGCGCAGAATTATCAGAATTGATTGTGATATGTCATCACTCGATCGGTGATGGTATTTCTGTAACTTACTTAATTCGGGATATTTTGCAGGCGATGCCTACAGCAACCCCTTCGGTGTACACTACACCCACTATATTCGGACAGTCTTTATCTGTGCCTCCGTCACTAGAGGAGTTGATTGTCGATCGAACTCCCGAAAAAGTTTCTTTGTTAAAGCCAATTCCTACATTCATCAGTGATTCCTTTCTGGTTGGGCAACGTGCGAAGCAACCTAACTGTTCATTTGTCAGTTCTGGTTCACTTTCGCCCGAAACAACGCGCTTACTCATAGCTCGTTGTCGGCAAGAACAAACGAGTGTTCATGCTGCGATTTGTGCCGCTTTTCTCTTAGCAGTCCGCCA
>NZ_JBALEO010000085.1:0-216053 GCF_036918015.1 Nostoc sp. | reverse complement strand
GTTCGATGAGATTCATACTTTTTATCTATCAATTTTTCTCCACCCTCTACAAATCATTATTATTTTTCTTTCTTTGTATGAAACCACCCTGCTTCTCCCAAGGGAGAAGGGGAATTGAATGTCTAGCTCCCCTCTCCCTTGGGGAGAGGGGCTGGGGGTGAGGGCAAAACGTTGTCACCAAGCGGGTTTAGCGTTAAGTTGATACCTGGTCTTGCGCCCCTACGACAGGTGTGCTTCAAATACATGAAAACCGCTATATTGACAAAATTTCATCCTTGCGGTTTTCAACAGCGATACGACTTCTAAAGTGGTTGTATCCCTAGCAAATCTGGTAAATCCAGAGAGGCGAGGTGTTGATAAGCTCGATCTATAACCCGCCTACCTCTAAGAAAGCCTGTATTAGCTCCAGGACAAATATACTGAAGAGTTTCTGGTGTAAAACGTTCTAACAATAATCGAATGCTCTGAATTTGCCTTGGCCAGTGAAAGGTTTTAGCTGTCCGTAATGGTACTGTTTGACCATGCTGGTTAGGGAGTAAATGGCGACCAGAAAATAATATACCTCCAAGTTCACTGTAGTAGAGACAAGATGAGCCGGGAGAATGCCCTGATGTCCAAATCACTTGTGTTGAGGCATCAAGAGTAAATTCTTGTTTAAAAGTAGTTACGGTTAAGCCTGGTAATAAATACGCTTCTTGCTCTTGAATCAGCACCTCGCAGCCAAAGGCTTGCTGAAATTCAGCAGTCTTGCCAATAGCGCCGCGATGGGTGAGAAATAGCCAACGCACGCCTCCATGCGATCGCAAAAAATCTTGATTTGTTTTTTCTAGTGCAGGGCAATCTATCAGGATATTGCCTTCATTTCTTACAATAAAATAAGAGGTTCCCCCTAATGTGTCCCGATTGGGTGGAAAGGCAAAAATGCTCTCTTGGGCGAAGTCCGATTGCAGAGAACCTCCGCTGAGTACTTCGTCCGGGAAGACAGCCCGTGGTGGCTTAGTTGTATGACTTGGCTGTTGAGGTAAAGGGCACATAATCAAAGAACCGAAACTGAGGAGTTGTGGACAATTTGATTACAGTGTGGAAATTCTCAAGAATTGCAACTTGAGCCTTAACCAGCACTGTTAACCATTGTGAAGAAAATTGGGATTTGAGGTCTGCCTTGTAGTTAATGCTATGGTGCTGAAGCTACTGGTGGGGCGTTTTGTCAAAATTACTGAAGAGAACATGGCATTTTGGTTTCTGTTTATCCTCCTGCTGGGGCTTGCTACTTATCTAATGGTGCAGCGCAGCGTTGCTCTCATTACCCGCACACCAGTATGGTTGTTGTGGCTGGTTTTAATGACACCAGCATTCCTGTTGAGTGGATGGACGCTAATCTACGGGGCGAAACAACCTCCACCGCCAGGGCTGATCCTCTGGTCGGTATTTGTCTGCACAGTCTTGTACTGGGCGTTGTTTCAATGGGGGCGTCAAGTACCAAGAGATACACAGACAGACGAAGCCCAAACCCTAGCCTCAGAATCACAGCCGACTATCCAGCCTACCCCAGAACCAATAGTGCGTCCCATTGAACCAGCCGAAGAAACCCAACTACGAAATTGTTTTCCTTGGTCTGTATACTACGTTCAAAATATTGAGTATCGACCACAATCTGTAATTTGCCGGGGTCAGTTGCGAACTAAAGCCAGCAACGCTTACCAGCAGATTAAGACTAATATTGAAGCACAATTTGGCGATCGCTTCTTGCTGATTTTTCAAGAAGGCTTCAATGGCAAACCTTTCTTTGTCTTGGTTCCCAATACTCAAGCTGCTGCGAAACAGACAGATATACCACGACGCAACCAGGAACGATTAACTCGTCCAGGATTAGCGCTGATGCTGCTAGCAGCTACTTTGATCACTACTACCTTGGTGGGAGTGGAAAATGCTGGTGTTACTCTGCCGCCTATCTGGGATATTGGATCTTTATTCAAGCTTCTATCTAACCCAGATGTCCTATTCAAGGGATTGCCTTATGCTTTAGGACTGATGGCTATTTTGGGCACTCACGAACTTGGGCATTATTTGACAGCTAAATTTTACAAGATTCGCTCGACGTTGCCTTACTTTATTCCCGTACCTTTCTTTTTGGGAACTTTTGGCGCATTTATTCAGATGCGTAGTCCCATTCCCAATCGCAAAGCTTTATTTGATATTAGTATTGCTGGGCCAATTGCAGGTTTTGTTGTCACCTTGCCATTACTAATATGGGGTTTGGCTCATTCTGATATAGTTTCCCTGAGTGAAAAAACCCGACTTTTAAATCCTGATGCTCTCAATCCCAAGTATTCAATTTTACTGGCTATACTCTCAAAGTTAGCTTTGGGAAGTCAGTTAACAGCAAAATCAGCCCTTGATTTGCATCCAGTTGCAGTAGCAGGTTTTTTAGGACTAATTGTCACAGCGTTAAATTTAATGCCTGTGGGACAATTAGATGGAGGTCACATTGTCCATGCGATGTTTGGACAACGAACTGCGATCGTAATTGGTCAAATTGCTCGCGTGTTGTTACTGTTACTTTCTTTAGTTAGAGAAGAATTTTTGGTGTGGGCGATTATCTTATTATTTATGCCGTTGATTGATGAACCTGCGCTGAATGATGTCACTGAATTGGATAACAAACGTGACGTTTGGGGGTTACTGGCAATGGCTTTGTTGATTGTAATTATTCTGCCATTACCGCAAGCGATCGCTAACTTTTTGCAAATTTAAAAAAGTAGAATTCAGGAGTCAGAATTCAGGAGTCAGAATTCAGGAGGAAAACAGGCTTTATACCTGGCTTTGAGACGAATCTTTGTGTACTTCACTTTCTTTGAAATTGGCTGTATCAGCGATCGCGATCGTTTCTTTCAGCAGCCCATAGATTTGTCTATGAGGTTTTCCCCTTGTCCCCTTGTCCTCTTCCATGACATTCTCAAGCCTTATCGTTTTGCTAATTCTGGAGTCCGCCCCTTTAAACCAATCATCAATTTCAGCATAAATACTTTTAATACAGGTACTCGCTGCAAGAACCATAAACCCAAGCGACGAACTACCACTACAGGGAAGAAATTATTAGAGAACATCCGATCTAACAAATCGGTGAAACCTAAAATTGTCAGATTCTCTAGCTTGCGCCAGCGTTCATAACCTTTGAGAATCTGAATATCGCCAATATCTTTACCCGCTTTGTGCGCTGCTTGAATTACTTGCGCCAAAGCTGCTGCATCCCGAATACCCAAATTTAAACCTTGTCCGCCGACGGGATGGCAATTGTGTGCCGCATCACCAATTAATGCTAGTCGCGGGAGAACGTAGCGATCGCTTTGCATGAGTTGTACCTGGAAAACAAAGCGATCGCCTAGTAATTCCAATTTTCCCATCTGATCGCCATAGCGGCGGCTTAGTTCTGCCAAAAATTGCTCGTCATTTAAGGCACACAAAGCCTTTGCTTCTTCATGGGGGGCAGTCCAGACAATGCGGCAACGGTTCCCTGGTAAAGGTAAAATCGCAAAGGGGCCGCTAGACCAAAATCTTTCGTAAGCGGTGTTATTGTGGGGTTTTTCTGGTTTGACAAATGCCACAATGCAAGATTGCCAATATTTCCAGCCCGAAGTTTTGATTCCAGCAGCTTGGCGAATAGGCGATCGCGATCCATCTGCTGCTACAACTAATTTGCTGCGAACTGTTCTTAGTTGATCGGCAACTTTAATATCTATGGCGACTATATTTTGCTGGTACTGCGTATTTACCACTTCCGCCGGACACAAATAAGTCACATTTGGGCAATTTTGGACAAAATCTTGCAACGGCTGCAACAAGGCTTGGTGTTCCGCCACATAACCCAATTCTGCTGTATTTATATCATCTGTGGTAAATTCCACCACATTGGGATAATCGGCATCAGAAAGACGTACTCGGCAATACTTGGCGATTTGCGGCAACATTTTGTCCCAAACGCCAATACCTTCATAAATTAGTGACGAAAGTTTGTGAACTGCATAGGCTTGTCCCTTCGCTACCGCCACTGATGCCACTTTTGCCTCAATAAGCAAGACACTCAAGCCAGAATCTTTTAAAGCAGAGGCTAAAGTTAACCCAATAATCCCACCGCCGACAATTACCAAATCATATTCATATCCCCGCTCATTTGGCGGTGTTAGTTGAGGGGAAATTTGCTCAAGCTGCGTTATGGCCATTGTTAAGTTAGATTACAGCGTCTTAACTCTTATTTTGACGCGATCGCGCCTTCTTGAGCAAGTTAACAATTTAAAATTTTATCCATAAGCCAGGTATAAAGCCTGTTTTACTTCTGACTCCTGAATTCTGACTCCTGAATTCTGAATTCTGACTCCTGAATTATTTGCTGACTCGATAAATTGGTCTAACCTGACGATAAGTATTAAGCAAGCTGAGAAATTTATTCCCATCAAAATTTATCGGGTCAACTTTTTTACCAGAACGGTCTACTAAATGGTGCGTAGTGATGCGATCGTCTGGGACTTGACTTTGAGCAACTAACCAAGCAAGGGAATGATATTGAGCTTCCGTGTAGCCGCTATGGGTTTGTTGACTACCACTGTCATAGCTATCTGGCGGTGTTTCTAAAGAGACGTGATAAGCAAAATTATTCACAGAGGCGGGTAAAGCCGGATTAGTCTGCACAGTTTCCACTCCCTGCGAACCATCAAACACAGAGTTAGCTGCACCAAAAGCCCGTTTTTCTGGCGGTACTAGATAAACTACCGTTCCGTCTAACTTGATTAAGGCGTGGTAACTTGCTTGCACACCTTCATCAGTATGAGCTACTTGAAAGAAATTGATGGCACTAGAAGCTGAATAACCAGTTTCATGGATGACGATAATTGGTTGGTTGCTGAGAGGAATGCCATTAACATCTTGGGTGTAACGTTCACCATAGTTACTTGGGTCTACTGAAGCAACTTGATAATTAGGTCTGTAACGTGCAAAAGCTTGAGTGGTTATGTACCTTGCTAGAGGCTGGTTAGTCTTGACTGGGGACTTGATAACATTTTGAAATTTCTTCTCTGGCTCTTTCGCTGATTGAAATTGCGCCTGGGGATATTTACTGAAAGCTGTAACCTGTGAATTGGCTGCACGGGATATTGTCGGATTGTTGTGTAATTTTGTTGCTCGTCCAATTAGCAGCACTGCAATTAAAGTGGCGAACATCAGCCAGATTAGTAGCACCCTAGTCACCCAGTCTGTAAACTTCATTTTTCTAATACCCGTAAAACGGTAGATATTAATTTATAGCTAAACTGGCGTGTCAGTTGTAGAGGCATACTTCTGTAAACCCCTACCGTAGATGGCATCCAAATAATAATCGCTATAATACCTTAATTCTAGTTAAATATACCTTGATAATCTCTGCAATAGTGCTGTTAAAAGCCATTTAATTTCAATGCAGTGGGTAGTGGATTGGTGGGTATGAAAGTCTTCAGCGTGTAGCGCTCTTAATGATGTTTTACCCACATCCTCTTCACCAACTACTAGCAGTTTAGAAAGATATTATTGTTTAGTTTCTAACCGCGATCGAAGATAGGTCAAAATTGCCTCCGTTCCCTGCTCAACAATTTCAGGCGGCGGCGAGCTTAATTGTGGATTGTTCTTGAGGGATATTGTCAAGTTTGAGAGTTGGCTGATTTCTGGCGGCAGGCTGCTGAGTTGATTGTAAGAGAGGTCTAGCCATATTAAGTTTGAGAGTTGGCTGATTTCTGGCGGCAGGTTGCTGAGTTGATTGCCAGGGAGGTCTAGCCATTCCAAGTTTGAGAGTTGGCTGATTTCTGGCGGTAGGTTGCTGAGTTGATTGCCAGGGAGGTCTAGCCATTCCAAGTTTGAGAGTTGGCTGATTTCTGGCGGTAGACTGCTAAGTTGATTACAAGAGAGGTCTAGCCATATTAAGTTTGAGAGTTGGCTGATTTCTGGCGGTAGGCTGCTGAATTGATTACCAGAGAGGAATAGCTCAGTCAAGTTTGAGAGTTGGCTGATTTCTGGCGGTAGGCTGCTGAGTTGATTACCACAGAGGAATAGCTCAGTCAAGTTGGAAAGTTGGCTGATTTCTGGCGACAGGCTGCTGAGTTGATTGTTATCGAGGTTTAGCCATGTCAAGTTGTAGAGTTGGCTGATTCCTGGCGGCAGGCTGCTGAATTGATTACCAGAGAGGGATAGCTCAGTCAAGTTGGAGAGTTGGCTGATTTCTGGCGACAGGCTGCTGAATTGATTGTTCTCAAGGGATAGCTCAGTCAAGTTGGAGAGTTGGCTGATTTCTGGCGGCAGGCTGCTGAGTTGATTGTGATTAAGGTCTAGTACCGTTTCCTTTTCCCTAGCAGCTTGTTCAATAATTTGCAACAGTTCTTCATTTGTCATCAGCAAACCTCACCAACTCTGTAGCGATATTTACCAGATTAGTGTATCGCAGGTTATGGTGAATGAGGCTAGATTAATGTGTTCTATCTGCGTAGAAACGGCTGTAATATTTAAATTAGCAGGGTGCGTAGGATACAATACTTGCCGTAGGCGATCGCCTGACAATAACATTCACTCATTAACGGAGCTAAAAGACTCGTTAACGGAGCTAAAAGACTCGTTAACGGAGCTAAAAGACTCGTTAACGGAGTTCAAAGACTCATTCACGGAGATAAAAGACTCGTTAACGGAGATAAAAGACTCGTTAACGGATATAAAAGACTCGTTAACGGAGATAAAAGACTCGTTAACGGAGATAAAAGACTCGTTAACGGAGATAAAAGACTCATTCACGGAGTTCAAAGGTGCGTTACGCTTTCGCGCCACCCTACGACTACGATCGCTTTATAATTGCAATGTCTACGACGGGCGTAGCTGCGGCATCACCAACTCTACAGGCGATCGCTTTATGGCATACATTGAATATAGTTAGCAGTCGGCAATTCCATGAATATTCGTCAAGAACTTCTAAGTCTGATTGAACAACTGAATGATGAGCAGTTATCAGCATTGCTTGATTTAGCTCTTTCTTTCAAAAATGGCGAAAAATCTGTTAATCCTGCTGTTGAATCTCAGGCTTATCAAGATTGGGTAAGCCCTGAAAATGATATTTACGACGAAGTATTTGCTGATGAACTTACAGCGCGGTGATGTTGTGTTGTGTCGAGTCCCCATGCCTTCAACCGGATTGGCACAGTTTAAAGTTCGCCCTGCTGTTGTCATTTCGGCAAATCACTTGAATCAAATTCTTGATGATTTGATGGTTGTGCCTTGTACTTCGAACACTAATCGCCCTTTAACTGTGACGCAATACTTAATAACGGGCGATGAAATTGCCAGTGCAGGTATTAGAGTTGAGTCTGTAGTTCGCTGTGAGTCAATTTTTACATTAAATAAATCTATGATTCTCAGAAAGCTGGGTTCTCTTTCCTCTGAGGCAATTAATCAGGTGAATTTTTGTCTAATAGCGGCTTTGGAATTATAAATCAATACGCTTGGGTTAGCGCCAAAAATCACTGGAAATGTTCGGTTTCCTTCCTTAACCCAACCTACGATCGCTTTATAATTGCGATGTCTACAACAGGCTATTTGGCGTCGCAACAACAACGCTACAGGCGATTGTTCCTTCTACCTGAAAGCTTGCACCATTCCCAACAACCGCCTCAGAATGAATTCTAAGGCTAATAGCTAAAGTCTTCTAAAGAAGACTCAGAAGCAGTTCCAGTCCACTTTAGTGGAGTTCCGCTATTAGCCTGGAACTTTGAGTTCCAGGCGGGTTAGGTAGCAACACGATTATCCTTAACTTTCGCGCTAACACACCCTACAACTAAGATCGCTTTATAATTGCGATCGCACAACAAGGCGATCGCTTTAGGCATTTCCAAGAAATAAATTACGAACCACAGAGACAAGGCAGCGCGGTCTTCTCCCAAGGGGAGACGCCAAGGGCGATGGGGGTTTCCCCCATGAGCGACTGCCGCGCAGAGAACGCAGAGAGAGGAGAAATAGAGAGGATTTTTGGTCAGTTTTGGGATATTTTTTATTTGGAAGTCGCTAATTATGTCAGCGCTTGATTAAAAGCTGCCAGATTTATCACAATTTGGGAAAATAATAAAGTAAGTCGAATATTATACGACTAACCCAAATTCTTCTAGGAAAATATGACTCATCCTTTCCTTGAACGCCTACGTAGTCCAGATAGCCCAGTCCTCGTTTTCGACGGGGCGATGGGAACCAACTTACAAACCCAAAACCTGACTGCTGAAGACTTCGGCGGCCCACAGTATGAAGGTTGTAACGAATACCTAGTCCACACGAAACCCGAAGCTGTCGCCAAGGTTCACCGCGACTTTCTCGCCGCTGGTGCTGATGTGATTGAAACCGATACCTTTGGCAGTACGTCCCTGGTGCTGGCAGAATATGACTTGGCAGACCAAGCTTATTACCTCAGCAAGACAGCCGCAGAATTGGCCAAGCGTGTCGCTGCGGAATTTTCCACACCAGAAAAACCCCGGTTTGTGGCAGGTTCCATCGGCCCCACAACGAAACTCCCTACCTTGGGACATATTGACTTTGACACCATGAAAGCTACTTTTGCTGAACAAGCAGAGGCGCTGTGGGATGGTGGTGTCGATTTATTCCTGGTGGAAACTTGCCAAGATGTGCTGCAAATTAAGGCGGCGCTGAATGCTATTGAAGAGGTATTTGCAAAGAAAGGCGATCGCCGTCCGTTGATGGTGTCTGTGACAATGGAAAGCATGGGCACAATGTTGGTTGGTTCCGAAATCAGTGCGGTGCTGACAATTCTGGAACCTTACCCAATTGATATTCTGGGTTTAAACTGCGCCACAGGCCCAGACTTGATGAAACCACATATCAAGTATCTTTCAGAACATTCACCTTTCATCGTTTCCTGTATTCCCAACGCGGGTTTACCTGAGAACGTTGGCGGTCAAGCGCACTACCGCCTGACACCGTTAGAATTACGGATGTCATTGATGCATTTTGTTGAAGATTTGGGTGTCCAAGTGATTGGGGGTTGCTGTGGGACGCGTCCAGAACACATTCAACAATTGGCAGAAGTTGCTAAAGACCTGAAGCCAAAAGTTAGACATCCAAGTTTAGAACCCGCAGCAGCATCAATTTACACCACTCAGCCTTACGACCAAGATAATTCCTTCTTGATTGTTGGCGAACGTCTGAACGCCAGTGGTTCCAAGAAGTGCCGCGATTTGCTAAATGCCGAAGATTGGGATGGACTCGTTTCAATGGCGAGGGCGCAAGTAAAAGAAGGCGCACACATCCTCGATGTCAACGTCGATTATGTGGGACGCGATGGCGTGCGGGATATGCACGAATTAGTTTCGCGCATTGTTAATAATGTGACATTACCATTAATGCTTGACTCCACCGAATGGGAAAAGATGGAGGCGGGTTTAAAGGTTGCCGGTGGTAAGTGTTTGCTGAACTCCACCAACTACGAAGACGGGGAATCACGCTTTTTAAAGGTGCTGGAGTTGGCGAAGAAATACGGTGCTGGTGTAGTCATTGGTACTATCGATGAAGATGGAATGGCGCGGACAGCAGATAAAAAGTTTGCGATCGCCCAACGCGCATACCGTCAAGCTGTAGAATACGGCATACCACCCACAGAAATATTCTTTGATACCCTCGCGTTACCAATTTCCACCGGGATTGAAGAAGACCGAGAAAACGGTAAAGCCACCATTGAATCCATCGGGCGAATTCGTGAAGGATTGCCTGGATGTCATGTAATTTTGGGTGTTTCCAATATTTCCTTTGGTTTAAATCCAGCCTCGCGGATGGTGCTGAACTCAGTGTTTTTGCACGAGGCGACGACAGCGGGAATGGATGCAGCCATTGTTAGCGCTAACAAGATTTTACCACTCTCGAAGATTGACGCCCGCCATCAAGAAATTTGTCGGCAGTTGATTTATGATGAGCGGAAGTTTGAGGGTAATGTTTGCGTATACGATCCCTTGGGAGAGCTTACCACAGCGTTTGCCGGGGTGACAACTAAGCGCGATCGCTCCTTAGATGAAAGTCTCCCCATTCCAGAACGTCTCAAACGCCATATCATCGACGGTGAACGCATTGGCTTAGAAGAACATCTCAAAAAAGCCTTAGAAGAACATCCCCCGTTGGAGATTATCAACACCTTCCTGCTAGATGGGATGAAAGTTGTCGGGGAATTATTCGGTTCTGGACAAATGCAGCTACCCTTTGTCTTGCAATCTGCGGAAACCATGAAAGCGGCGGTAGCGTTTCTAGAACCCTTCATGGAAAAATCAGAATCAGGTAACAATGCCAAGGGAACTTTTATCATTGCCACAGTGAAAGGCGATGTCCACGACATTGGTAAAAACTTGGTGGATATCATCTTGTCCAACAACGGCTACAAGGTGATTAACCTGGGAATTAAACAGCCGGTGGAAAATATCATCAATGCTTACGAACAGTACAAACCTGATTGTATTGCCATGAGTGGTTTGTTGGTGAAATCCACCGCCTTTATGAAAGAGAACTTGGAGGTATTTAACGAAAAGGGAATTAGTGTCCCCGTAATTTTAGGTGGTGCGGCGCTGACTCCCAAGTTTGTCTATGAAGATTGCCAAAATACCTACAAAGGTAAGGTTGTTTATGGCAAAGATGCCTTTTCTGACTTGCACTTCATGGATAAATTAATGCCAGCAAAAGCTGCTGATAACTGGCAAGATTTGCAGGGATTTTTGAACGAAGTCGAAACGGCTGAAGTTTCGACGAATGGTAACAAAGAACCAAAAGCGACAACTGCTGAAGAAATATCTACTGAACCAAAAGTAGTAGATACAAGACGTTCCGATGCTGTGGCTATAGATATTGAACGTCCCACACCGCCTTTCTGGGGAACAAAGTTATTGCAACCTAGCGATATTCCCATTGAGGAAATATTCTGGCACTTGGATTTACAAGCTTTGGTTGCTGGACAGTGGCAATTCCGCAAACCAAAGGAACAATCTAAGGAAGAATATCAGGCTTTCTTGGCTGAGAAAGTTTACCCAATTTTAGAAACTTGGAAACAGCGGATTCTTGAAGAGAATCTGTTGCATCCCCAAGTGATTTATGGGTATTTCCCTTGTCAAGCCGAGGGGAATTCTCTACATATATATGACTCAGAAAACCAATCACAACAGGTTGCAACTTTCGAGTTTCCCAGACAGAAGTCTTTAAGGCGGCTGTGCATAGCAGATTTCTTTGCACCGAAGGAGTCGGGAATTATTGATGTCTTCCCAATGCAAGCGGTGACTGTAGGGGAAATTGCCACAGAATTCGCTCAAAAGTTGTTTGCTGCCAATCAATACACCGATTATCTGTATTTCCACGGCATGGCAGTGCAGGTAGCGGAAGCTGTAGCTGAATGGACACACGCCAGAATTCGCCGGGAGTTAGGTTTTGCTGCTGAGGAACCCGACAATATTCGGGATATATTAGCACAACGCTATCGTGGTTCGCGGTATAGTTTTGGGTATCCAGCTTGTCCAAATATTCAGGATCAGTACAAGCAACTGGAATTATTGCAGACTGACAGGATTAACTTGTATATGGATGAAAGCGAACAACTTTATCCAGAACAGTCTACCACTGCGATTATTACCTATCACCCGTTAGCCAAATACTTTAGCGCGTAGAATCCTACTCGTTAACCCAATACGCTTGGTGTTAGTGATTTGCTCTTAAAGATCCTCCTTCAAAGCCTCTCTCCTTCTAGGCTACGGTGTGTATACAAGTCCTTCTCACCTCCTCTAACTCCCCCTTGACAAGGGGGAGAACCGGATATTTCCCCCCTTTGCAAAAGGGAGAACCGGATATTTCCCCCCTTTACAAGGGGGGATTAAGGGGGGTAAATCCAGGGTTTGGGCTTCATTACCAAGATGTGTGTAAACCGTAGCCTTCTAGGAGATGTAGTGTATACAAACGAAACAAGGTACTGTTACTTTGATGATTTTTCCGGGAATCCTGTAGTTGTATACCCACCAAATTTGTTAATCTCTCAGCTTAGGTAGGCTTATTTATGCAACTCATCAGCTCGTTAGATATTAGAAATTCAGAATATTTATCAAAAAATCGCCTCATCAGTTATCATCACCAGTTGCGTCTAATTTTTTCGCTGGGTAATCAGGTAAAAAACGTTCTGGAAATTGGCATTTTTAATTCTTTGTTAACAGACATCTTGAAGAATAATGGATACAACGTCTCCACTGCTGATGTTGACCCCAGCCTCAAGCCAGAAATAATTTTGGATTTGACTACAGATTTTTCCTTACCAAAAGATAAATTTGATGCGATTGTCCTGTTTCAAGTTCTGGAACACTTCCCCTACGAACAGTCAGAAGAAGCATTGAGAAAACTTGCTATTGCAACTAAGAAATTTTTGGTGATTTCGATTCCCTATTGCACTCAATACCTCTCGTTTCAGGTGAAAACCTCTTTCTCAGGCAGACCAAGGCATTTACTATTCAATGTCCCTAAATTCTGGAGTGCAACGCCCGTCTGTGACGAACACTGCTGGGAAATGGGTTTAAAAGGATATCCGAAAACGCGGATTTTAAACTCTGTTGCCAAAGCTGGGTTAACTGTTAAGCAAGAATTTATCGATCCCACTTATCCATACCATTATTTTTTGGTGTTGGAGAAGAATTCTAGTAATACTTAGAGTGTTCCAAAAAATAAATGATCCAAAACCCGTCATTGCGAGCGAAGCGAAGCAATCGCAAAGACTGGGATTGTTTCGCTTCGTACCCAACTCTTGGAGAGGCTGCGCCAACGGGAACGCCAAGGGCGAACGCAATGACAATTGGGCATTTTTTTACTTGGAGTACTCTTAAACAGCAATCTGTGGGGAGTGGGAAGTCGGAAGTAGGGTAATCCGAATCAGAAAATGGCGGCAAACAATGCTCAAAAAACGAGCGATCGCCTAAGCTATGCTTTTAAAATCCTAATTGGTATCATGCCCTTCTGTGTTCTCCGGGTTTATCCTGGAAAACAGATGGCTAGGTTGTATTACCTACTATCATCGTTTCAGATACTAACATCGAAAACTACCAATTATGCTAGAACAAGGCACTATCAGTATTCATACTGAGAATATTTTCCCGATCATTAAGAAGTCGCTCTATTCAGATCACCAAATCTTCTTACGGGAACTGGTATCCAACGCTGTAGACGCCATCCAAAAGCTAAAAATGGTATCCCGCGCCGGCGATTATGCTGGAGATATCGGCGAACCAGAAATTGAAATTGCCATTGACAAAGATAAGAAAACCCTATCCATCTCCGATAACGGTATCGGAATGACCGCAGATGAAGTTAAGAAATATATCAATCAGGTTGCCTTCTCTAGTGCTGAAGAATTTATTCATAAATATGAAGGCAAATCAGATCAACCAATAATCGGCCACTTTGGTCTTGGTTTTTACTCTTCCTTCATGGTGGCGCAAAAGGTAGAAATTGATACCTTATCCTACCAAGAAGGGGCGCAAGCGGTTCACTGGTCTTGTGATGGTTCTCCAGCTTTTACTCTCGAAGAATCTTCTCGGACAACTCGCGGTACTACTATTATTCTCAGCCTGCAAGGGGAAGAAGAGGAATTTCTCGAATTAGCACGAATCAAGAATCTTGTCAAGACATACTGCGACTTTTTGCCAGTCCCAATTAAACTAGATGGCGAAGTAATAAATAAGCAAAAAGCACCGTGGCGAGAGTCTCCGAGTAATCTGACTCAAGAAGATTATTTAGAGTTTTACCGCTACCTGTATCCTTTTCAGGAAGAACCTTTGTTATGGGTACATCTAAATACTGACTATCCCTTTATCATCAACGGGATTTTGTATTTCCCAAAAATGCGACCGGATGTAGATGTTACCAAAGGGCAGATCAAGCTATTTTGCAATCAAGTTTTTGTTAGCGACAACTGCGAAGAAATTATCCCGCAATTCCTGATGCCGATGCGGGGTGTGATTGATAGTACCGATATTCCCCTAAACGTATCGCGCAGTGCCTTGCAAGGCGATCGCACCGTGCGGAGAATTGGTGATTACATTGCCAAAAAAGTAGGCGATCGCCTCAAAGAACTTTTCCGCGATAATCGCGAACAGTACATTAGCGCCTGGAAAGACCTCGGCACTTTTGTAAAATTCGGCGTTCTCAACGACGAGAAATTCAAAAAACAAATTGAAGATATCATCGTCTTCCGCACCACCGCCAAGTTGACAGAAAAAGTTGCTGCTGAAACTCCAGTGGTTGAAGTCCAATCTTCAGATGGGGATGCTTGGCAAGATGTCACTCCTTCACCCAGTTCTGACTCAACACCCAGCGCTCCCTATACTACGCTGAAAGAGTATCTAGAACGCAACAAAGAACGCAACGAAAACCGGGTTTTCTACAGCACTGATGAAACAACCCAAGCTACATACATAGAACTGCACAAAAATCAAGGCTTGGAAGTCCTGTTTATGGACTCCTTCATCGACACTCACTTTATCAACTTCCTAGAGCGCGAATATCAGGATGTCAAGTTTACGCGGGTAGACTCAGATTTAGACAATACCCTGCTAGAACAAGACAAAGATAAGGAAATTGTCGATCCCAAGACGAATAAAACCCGGAGTGAGACGATTAAAGAGTTATTTGAGAAATCTCTCAACAAACCCAAACTCAACATCCGTACCGAAGCCTTGAAATCAGACGATCCTCAAGGAACACCACCTGCGATCGTGCTTTTACCAGAGATTCTCCGCCGCCTGCGCGAAATGAACGCCATGATGCAGCAGGGAACAGCAGAGTTTCCCGAAGATCACATTTTGCTGGTGAATACTGCTCACCCGCTGATTCAAAATCTGGCAAATCTCAACCAAGGTAGTATCATTCAAGGTGACGGTGAATCGTCTACAAATCAGTTAGTCAACTTGATTTGCCAACACGTCTACGATTTAGCGCTGATGTCTCAGAAAGGATTTGACGCTGAGGGAATGAAATCCTTCGTCGAGCGATCGAATGACGTACTCACCAAGCTGACGGAACAAGCGAGTAAATAGTGCTGAGTGCTGAGTGCTGAGTGCTGAGTGGGAAGTTAGGAGTTAGGAGTTATTTCTTCCCTGCTCCCCTGCTCCCCTGCTCCCCTGCTCCCCTGCCCCCTCATCTCCCTCATCTCCCCACTTCTGCTGCCTAAGACCTAAAATGGAAAGGCTGTATTAAAATAACAATCTGGAGATAGTAGCTATGTCCCGTCGCTGTGAACTAACTGGTAAGAAGGCAAATAACGCTTTTTCTGTT
Source organism: Nostoc sp. (assembly GCF_036918015.1). Lineage (GTDB taxonomy): Bacteria > Cyanobacteriota > Cyanobacteriia > Cyanobacteriales > Nostocaceae > Nostoc. The sequence continues at coordinate 200,711 of NZ_JBALEO010000085.1, read as the reverse complement.
TCCCACTCCCACCGCCGTACAAAACGCCTTCAGCACGCTAATCTGCAAGACAAGCGTGTTTGGTGGGAAGGCGGAAATCGTTGGGTGAGATTAAAGTTGTCTACCAAAGCAATTAAAACCCTACAAATTAATGGGTTAGAAGCAATGGCAAAAGCAGCTGGCATTAACCTAAATCATTACTAAGTAATCTGAATTTCATAACCCGAAACTTTTGTAGGTTGGAATATAGGTGATTCGTAGTGGCGCACAGCTAGCTGTGCGCCACTAGTGTTTATTACACCTTTAGTAGCAGGTAGGCTCTTTATATTTTGAATTCTGTTGGCAGTAAGAGAAAAATATCGGAATCCATTTTGATTTGGAGAACTCACTTGATTTAGCAGGCAAGAGGCAAGAGCAAGAAGACTCTTTAAGTTATACTAAGCTTTTTGACGCAATCAATATGAGTTCTTTATGTAATTTTTACACTACGAATAAATCCCGGTGTCTCTGAATAAAAATACTTACCAGTTTTCTATTTTTCATGATTGAAATTAGACCGCTCTATACCCCAAATTAATATGAATTTATTTTAAAATTTCTCAATATTCTTAACAATAGTTAAAGCTAGAGATTAGCTGAATAAATAGAAAAACTGCCCGAACTCAAACAAGTATTGAACGAGGTGGCAGAAGCCTTGATAGTAGAGCTATGAAAGGAAATTCAGAAACTAAAAACCGCACTGGAAACTACAATTAATCAAGACTCTCCAGCAACCAAGACTAGTTGAGCAATTACAAATAAACAAGGGAATACTGAAAGCAGGTAGTGTATTTTCTTTATACTTTATGACAACGAACAGTTATGAAGCGTCGAACCACTCAGACCTGCAAGAGTATCACAAACAGCTACAGCTAACGGTTCAATATCAAAAAATATTGGCGAGAATTCTGGCTAAGATTCGCGCATCTGTAAATATAGAATCTCTATGTTCGACTTCTTGTCAAGATATTTGTCGGCAATTGAAGATTGAGCGAGTTGCAATCTATCGCTTTAACACTGACTGGAGCGGTAGTTTTCTGAATCGTTTTGGCTTTGCAGAACATCCTTGGGATGCATTGACTGCCTTTGGACAGGATTTGGTGTGGGAAGATTCGCATTTGCAAGAAACTCAGGGAGGGCGATATCGCAAAAATGAGCCGTTTGCTGTGGCTGATATTTACGATGCAGGGCACGCTCGTTGTCATATTGAAGTATTAGAACAGTTTCAGATTCGGGCGTATGCGATCGCACCCATCTTCATCGGGCCAAAATTGTGGGGAATGCTGGCAGCTTATCAACACTCCGCTCCACGGCAATGGTATCCTCACGAAGTTGAATTTTTTGCCCAAGCTGCCAGCCATCTTGGTGTGGCAATGCAGCAAGCAGAAAATTTAGAACAGACTAAACAACGCACAGCAGAACTGCAAGATGCGATCGCGCGACAACGTGCATTGACGGAAGTAGTGGGGAATATTCGCTCCTCTGTGAATCCCGAAATTATTCTAGACACTACCTGTCAAGAACTCTGCAAACTCCTGAAGCTAGAGCGGGCAGCAATTTACCGCTTTAATGAAGACTGGAGCGGCGAATTTGTCAGCCAATTCGGGATGGTTGAGGCGCAGTGGGATAGAATCCATCCCTTTGGCAAAAATCTCGTTTGGCAAGATACCCACCTCCAAGAGACGAAAGGTGGACGCTACCGCAATAACGAAAGTTTTGTTGTCAACGACATCTACCAAGCTGGACACTCGCGTTGTCACATCGATATTCTGGAGCAATTCAAGATTCGGGCATATACCTTAGCGCCCATCTTCATCGGCCCAAAACTCTGGGGACTGATAGCAGCATATCAACACTCCGGGCCGCGTCAATGGGCAAATTACGAAGTGGAATTTCTCGGACAGGTAGGCGCACAATTAGGAGTCGCGATTCAGCAAGCCGAGAATTTGGCTCAGTCAAAACAACAGGCTTCTGCCCTACAAGATGCGATCGCTCGGCAACGAGCATTAACTGAAGTAGTCGGTAAAATTCGCTCCTCTTTAAATATTGATTTAATCCTAAAAACCACTTGCCAAGAAGTATGTAAACTACTGCGAGTTGAGCGGGTTGGCGTTTATCGCTTCAATGAAGACTGGAGTGGCGAATTCGTCAGTAATTTCGGCATGGTTGAGGCACAGTGGGACAGCATCAATCCCTTTGGCAAAAATCTCGTTTGGGAAGATACCCACCTCCAAGAAACCAAAGGCGGACGCTACCGCAACAACGAAAATTTTGCTGTAGAGGATATTTATCAAGCTGGACACTCGCGCTGTCACCTCGATATTTTGGAGCAGTTCAAAATTCGCGCTTATGCGCTAATCCCAATTTTTGTAGGACGGAATTTGTGGGGATTGCTGGCCGCCTATCAACATTCTGCACCGCGCCAGTGGGATAGTGTGGAAGTGGAATTTTTGGTACAGGTTGCTAGCCAACTGGGTGTAGCACTGCAAAGTTCTCAAATGGTGACTCAAATTCAAACTCGCGCTGATGAACTGCAACAATCAGCCGAACAGCGGCGGATTTTATTTGATTTAGTCGTCAAAATTCGGGAATCTTTGGATTTGGAGACGATCCTTAAGACTACAGTACAGGAAGTGCGGCGATCGCTAAATACAGATCGAGTCGGCATTTTCCGCTTCGATCCGAATGTCGGTTTTTGCAGCGGTGAATTTATTGCTGAAGATGTCTTACCCAAGTTCGATTCTGCCCTCGCCGTGAAGGTGCAAGACTATTGCTTTGGCGATCAATACGCACCCCAATATCGCCAAGGGCAAGTGCAAGTAATTTCTGATGTCAACAGCGTTGGCTCCAAAGTACCTCATCTGGATGTGATTGAGCGATTCCAAGTCAAAGCACAGATTATTGTGCCATTGATGGAAGGTGATGAACTCTGGGGATTGTTGTGCATTCATCAATGCACCCATACACGTCATTGGGAAGAGGCGGAATTGGAATTTGTCACCCAAGTGGCGGCTCAACTCAGTGTAGCGCTGCGTCAAGCCAACTTGTTTCAACAATCCAGTTTGCTGGGTCAAACTCGTGAAGAAGCGAATCAACTCGCTCAGGCACTAAATGAACTGCGTACTGCCCAAATGCAAATTATCCACGCTGAAAAAATGGCCAGTTTGGGGCAGCTGGTGGCGGGAGTTGCCCATGAAATTAATAACCCGATTAATTTCATCCACGGCAACCTGGAACACGCCCACCAATACACGCAAGAATTGCTTCGCTACGTGCAGCTTTATTGGCATCATTATCCTAATGCCGCACCAGAAATCCAAGAGTTCTTCAAAAAAGCCGAAATAGAGTATTTAGTCGAGGATTTACCTCAATTATTCCAATCCATGCAGGTAGGCACTGAACGCATTCGGGAAATTGTCACCTCTTTGCGGAACTTCTCGCGCCTAGACGAAGCTGACTTCAAACCAGCAAATATTCACGAAGGCATCGACAGTACATTAATGATTTTGCAAAACCGCTTGAAGCCCTCAGCCGATAGCCTCACCATTCATGTGAGCAAAGATTATGGTACTTTACCTTTGATAGAATGCTATCCCGGTCAGTTGAATCAGGTATTTATGAATTTGCTGTCCAATGCCATTGATGCTCTAGAAGAACGAACCATGCAGGAATCTTCTGAAGCACTGGCAAAAAACCCTAGCAAAATAAAAATTTCTACCTCCCTGCTCAATAAAGATTGGATTGTCATTCGCATCGCCGACAACGGATTCGGCATAGATGAAAAAGTCCTCTCTCGACTGTTCGATCCATTTTTTACTACCAAGGTTGTCGGTAAAGGCACAGGACTGGGACTGTCTATCAGCTATCAGATAGTCACAGAAAAACACAACGGCAAGATATACTGCCAATCTGAACTTGGCAAAGGTACAGAGTTTGTGGTTGAGTTGCCGATTCGTCAGGTCGCAGCTAGAAAATCAGTAGCTAAAGTCAAGGTGTTAGACCAGGTATAAGCAAAGAGGTCAAGTGATGATTTTTACCAGTTAATCTGAAAAATTATCACTTTTTTACTCAGCTTATATCTTGCACCAGGCGACTGGAAGTCGCGGCTACACAGGCAAAACCCGCACTTCTCTACGAGACGCCGCGCGAACGACAAGCTCAGTGACCACCTGCGCGGGTTGAAAACATTGATTTTGCGTTAGTCCGCGCAGGCGGACTTGGTTTGTATAGCCGCGATTTCTAATCGCTAGGGCTAGGTGCTGTTTTGGTAACAGTAATATTACATAATTGTTTTACCTTTTCTGTTACCCAATCAACACGATCCTTTCCCCAAAATCTCTCGCCTTCGACTACCCAAGTCGGGACTCCGGGACAGCCAAATTGTTCGTATTCTGCCAAAGCTGCCACTGCTGCAAGTTTTGCTGCTTCTCCGTAGATTAACTCAAGAATGCGATCGCCATTCAGCCCAACATCATTTGCAACTTTCTTAATCACAGACTCATCATTAACATCAAGTTGGTCAATGTACGTCGCTCGAAAGAACGCGGCATCAAGCAGATGCTCCTTCCCAGTTCCACAAGCAGCGTAATAGGCTCTTGCGGGAAGTTCTTCGCGACCAAACTTCATTTTCTCCCAGCGCTTGACCCACCTACCAAATTCTTCAAATTCCTTGAGCCGAATTTCAATGCCGTACTTTTTCGCCCACCGCAGACAATCTTCTTTGTGATATGAAGATAATAGGGCGTTTTCAGTTCGTCCTTGCAGGTCAACTACCTTTATACCCCGCTCCTTCGGTATGTAGATTGGTCGTCGTTCAATGTCAACAGGTAAACCCTGCAATGCTTTTTCGGCAAGAGCAATACCAATATATGAATTTGACGAGTGGTATATCGAGTAGGAGTATACTTTGATTCGCTGCGACATCTTGGCTACTGTAGCTACCTAACTGATAATATTACGAATTAGCGATCGCAGCAGTAGCCAAGATTCAATCACAAAGTCCCCGATCCCCACTGTGTTAGATAACAATAATAGGAATTATCGGGCGACGCAACGATTTAGCCGCTATATGCTCACCCGATACGGAGAATGGAAATCAGTTCGCTCTTATATTGCGGAGCGTTAAGGCTTGCCTAGAAAGTCTTTTTTGCCAAGCTCTACACCACAGTGTCTGAGAATGTCATAGGTTGTTGTGACATGGAAATAAACGTTTGGCAAAACAAAATATAGGAGAAATGGCATTCCTTCAAAAGATAGGCTCTTGTCACCCTGCGTAATGGTAATTTTTTTATCTTCCGAACCATCTATTTGTTCGGGTTTAAATGTGTCTAAATAAGAGATAGTTTTCTGAACGCGGTCAATAAGTTCGGGCAATGTAGTTTCATTGTCCTCAAACTTGGGTGCTTCTGCCCCTGCTAATTGTGCAGCACCTCTCTTTGCGATGTCAGAGGCAATTTGTACTTGTCTTGACAATGGAAACATATCTGGGAATAGACGACTATTGGCCAACACATACCGATCTATTTTTTTGGTTTCTGCGTATGTAGCACCTTTTTCAAGAATACCTACAAGGCTATTTAGTGTGTGAATAAACACTGGTACTGAAGCTTGATACATTGAAATGCTCATTGATATTTCTCCAGAAAAAGTTCTATCTTTGTATATTTGGGGTCTTGTCGAGATAAGTGGTGCGATTCGCTCAGTCTAAATCTATCGCATCGGATAAGCGCTACACATAAGAAAGCGCGATCGTCATTAAGAGGGGGAAGTGAAAATTCTATACCTTTACCTCCGCCCCTTATCCCTAGAGGGAACCCCACCTTCCCCTTTGCCCCTCTGCCTCTTTATCAATCCGTATCTGGTTGCTACAGTCGCGGTGAAAAATACTAAGCTGGTAGATAGCACGTTAAAACTTTAGCGGAAATTCCAAATCGCATTCATCGGCGGTTTAGAATTCTCCATTGGCGAACTACCTGTAATTACATTATGTTTGATGCATTATCTGACCGTTTAGAATCCGCCTGGAAAAAACTGCGGGGACAAGACAAAATTTCTCAATCCAACATTCAAGATGCATTGCGCGAAGTGCGCCGCGCCCTGTTGGAAGCAGATGTCAATCTCCAGGTAGTCAAAGATTTTATTAGCGAAGTCGAAGCCAAGGCACAAGGAGCCGAGGTAATTGCTGGTGTACGACCTGAGCAACAGTTCATCAAAATTGTTCATGATGAACTGGTGCAGGTGATGGGAGAAGAAAATGTTCCTATTGCAGAAGCCCAGGAACAGCCTACTATTATTCTGATGGCTGGGTTGCAAGGTACTGGTAAAACCACAGCTACCGCTAAGTTAGCCTTACATCTGAGAAAATTAGAGCGTAGCTGCTTGTTGGTGGCGACAGACGTATATCGCCCAGCAGCGATCGACCAGTTGCTAACGTTGGGTAAGCAAATTGACGTACCAGTATTTGAACTAGGAAGCGACGCCGATCCTGTAGAAATCGCCCGACAAGGCGTAGAACGCGCTAAGGCAGAAGGTGTCAACACGGTAATTATTGATACTGCTGGTCGTCTGCAAATTGACGAAGATATGATGGCGGAATTAGCCCGCATCAAAGCAACTGTCCAACCCCATGAAACTCTGTTGGTAGTGGACGCGATGACTGGTCAAGAGGCCGCAAATCTTACCCGCACCTTTCACGAACAGATCGGCATTACTGGGGCGATTCTCACCAAGATGGATGGTGATAGCCGTGGCGGTGCAGCGCTTTCAGTGCGAAAGATTTCGGGAGCGCCGATTAAATTTGTGGGCGTGGGTGAAAAAGTCGAGGCACTGCAACCGTTTTATCCCGATCGCATGGCATCGCGGATTCTGGGAATGGGCGATGTGCTAACTCTGGTAGAAAAAGCCCAAGAAGAGTTTGACTTAGCCGATGCTGAGAAAATGCAAGAGAAAATTTTGTCAGCAAAGTTTGACTTTACTGACTTTCTCAAGCAGTTGCGGATGCTGAAGAACATGGGTTCTCTGGGAGGCTTGATCAAGATGATTCCAGGGATGAACAAGCTTTCAGACGATCAACTCAAACAGGGAGAAACCCAGTTAAAGCGCTGTGAGGCGATGATTAACTCCATGACTCGCCAAGAACGTCACGACCCTGATTTATTAGCCAGTTCTCCCAGTCGGCGGCGGCGGATTGCTTCTGGTTCCGGCTATAGAGAGTCAGATGTCACGAAACTGGTGGGTGATTTCCAAAAAATGCGATCGCTCATGCAGCAAATGGGTCAAGGTGGCTTCCCTGGAATGCCGGGAATGTTCGGCGGTGGCGGTATGGGTAATGCCTTCGCAGGTGCTGGTAATCGTCCCGCAGCCCCAGGATGGCGAGGTTATGATGGTGCCCCAGCCACGAAAAAGAAAAAACCCAAAGATAAAAAGAAAAAAGGCTTTGGTAATCTTTAGTTATTGGGCATTGGGCATTGGGCATTGGTAATTTGCAAATGACTAATGACAAAGGACTAATGACTAATGACTAATAGCAGCAAATGCTAGGCAGTGCTAAAATTAGCATTTCGACCTCAGAATTTATTAGCAGAGGAAACTAACCCTTAATTTATCGGCAACAGCCAGATTTAGGTTACTTCCTCACCAATTAGTTGCTAATTAATATCTAACTACAGGAGAATGATTCTTCAACCATGATCAAACTGCGCTTGAAACGATTCGGTAAAAAGCGGGAAGCAAGTTACCGCATTGTCGCCATTAACAACCTCGCTCGCCGCGATGGCCGTCCTTTAGAAGAATTGGGTTTTTATAACCCCAGAACTGATGAAGTGCGACTAGACGTTCCCGGTATCGTCAAGCGACTACAACAAGGCGCTCAACCCACTGACACCGTTCGTCGCATTCTAGTAAAAGCTAATGTTTTTGAGCAGGTCAGTGCAACAGCCGCATCATAATTTCGGAACAAAACTCCCAACAGCTAGCCCCAACTATGTTGAGCTGGTTCGGTTTTTGGTGCAGCCGTTTTTGGAATCTCCAGAGACATTAAGTGTCGATTGTGAAATTTCTCAGGCCCTCAACCGGGTTTGGGTTCGCATCGCCTTTGAAAGCGCAGATAAAGGAAAAGTGTTTGGTCGAGGGGGACGCAATATTCAGGCGATTCGTACAGTAATTGCCGCAGCCGCAACCGCAGCTGGGCAATCAACATACCTGGATATCTACGGCAGCACCACTCCGGGCCGCGAGGGTATGTCTTTTGATGAAGAGACAGAAGAGCGATCGCCACCACCGACTAAGAGAGAACCGCGAAATGATGGGCCTAAACCCATTGTTAAACCGCGCCTCCGCTAGGTTGAAACTAAAGAGCAAATCTGAGCGGTTGTTGTTACCTCCGCTCAGAATTTTTATAACGATGGAAAGTAGCAAAAAGATTTAAAAATCTTTTTTTGGACTCTTCACCAGTAGGGGCTATGCCCTCACCCCCAGCCCCTCTCCCATGTTGGGAGAGGGGAGTAAATTCTCCAGTTCCCCTTCTCCCATGTTGGGAGAAGGGGTTAGGGGATGAGGGCAAGCTATACGCCCCTACGGACGATTCATTTATTACAAAAATTTTTCAAAATGTAGTTAATAAAAGCATAATTTCGCCGTTAGCGAGAAAAATTAACCTTTGTCAAATACAGATCCTCACCAATTAAGAAATACTATGGCAGGTGCCTTAACAATTCAGCTGCCGAATATTACCAGTGCGATCGCTTTAGGCGGAGATGGAGAAGAAAATCTCAAAATCCTATCTCGGCAAACAGGGGCCACTTTAGTGCTGCGCGGACAGGAATTAGTGATTTCTGGTACTGAAAAGCAAATTGATCTGGCTTCTCGATTAGTGCGATCGCTTGAAGACCTCTGGATTAAAGGCCATACTATTTCCAGTGCCGATATTTTAACAGCCCGTCAAGCCATAGATAGCGATCGCCAAGGGGAACTGCAAGATTTACAGCGAGATGTCCTCGCCAAAAGTCGCCGGGGTGAAGAAGTCCGTGCCAAAACCTTCCGCCAACGCCAATATATCGACGCACTCCGTAAACGCGATCTCACCTTTGGGATTGGGCCTGCTGGTACTGGTAAGACTTATCTCGCTGTTGTTGTCGCCGTCCAAGCACTCCTTGCCAACCAAGTGGAAAAGCTAATTTTAACTCGCCCTGCCGTCGAAGCCGGTGAAAAACTCGGTTTTTTGCCTGGAGATTTACAGCAGAAAGTTAATCCCTATCTTCGCCCACTTTATGATGCTATTTATGAATTCATCGACCCAGAAAAAGTACCCAGTTTAATGGAACGCGGTGTGATTGAGGTTGCACCACTCGCCTATATGCGGGGACGCACTCTCAATAACGCTTTTATAATTGTCGATGAAGCTCAAAATACTACACCCGCTCAGATGAAAATGGTTTTGACTCGTTTGGGTTTCCGTTCGCGGATGGTGATTACAGGCGACATGACACAAACTGATTTACCACTTCATCAACAATCGGGTTTAGGAGTAGCTTTACAAATTTTAAAACACGTTGAAGGCATTGCCTTTTGCGAATTTTCCCAAAGAGATGTTGTGCGCCATCCTCTAGTTCAGCGTATTGTTGCGGCTTATGAACAATATGAAAAATAGTCATTAGTCATTAGTCATTAGTCATTGGTCATTAGTAAAAAACTAATAAATGACGTAGATGCGACAGCGGCTACCCACAGTGTAGGACAAATGACAAATGACAAGTGACAAATGACAAAGGACTAATGACAAGTGACAAATGACAAATGACAAATGACAAAGGACAAATAACAAATGACCACAACATTGAAAGAATTTTTAGAAGCTTGCGAGACTCTTGGAACGTTGCGTTTAATTGTTACTAGCAGCGCTGCTGTATTAGAAGCACGAGGTAAGGTAGAAAAGTTATTTTATGCAGAATTGCCTAAAGGTAAATATGCGAATATGCATACTGAAGGCTTTGAGTTTCACTTGAATATGGATAAAATCACTCAGGTGAAATTTGAAACAGGTGAAGCGAAGAGGGGTAACTTTACAACCTATGCCATCCGGTTTTTAGATGATAAACAGGAATCTGCTTTAAGCCTCTTTTTACAATGGGGTAAACCGGGAGAATATGAACCAGGACAAGTAGAAGCTTGGCAAACTCTAAAAGAGAAGTATGGCGAAGTTTGGGAACCTTTACCAACAGAAATTTAATACAGCTAAACTGATAGGGGTGGAGGAAATCGGATATCTGCACTGAACTGCTCGATATTAACGCTGCGATGAATCGGTAAAATATATTCTAAATTTTCGTGGGGACGAGGAATAATGTGATTAGAAAGTACCTCGCCACCGTCAACTCGCAGCACCGCCTTTAATCCTGCTGTCACTGCTACATTCACCTCGCCTATAGCCCCTCGAATTAAGACAGTAATTCGTCCAAAATCAGTGTTTTCATAACCAACAAGGGTTACACGGGCAGCTTTACACATGGCATCTCCCACTTCCACTGCTGTGGGAACGCCATAAACTTCAATCATGCCTAATGCCAATGTCATGCTATCACTATAAATTCGGGATAGGGCTAATTATCCCACTACAAAGTTTTAATTTATTACAGAAAATTACTTAATTTTTAATCGATAAACAATAACCATTAAATATAAAACTGCTAATGCTTGTAATGAAGGTAATTTGGAGTTTTTGCTTGCTGTTTTTATTCCTTATATGGGGTGATGCAGCTTTTGCAGGAGAGTTGTCTGAAAGGTTAGCAAATTTTCCCCAATGGGAAAAACTAACTTCAGTGCAACCGGCTTCGGGTGATTTGGTTTACCCTGAATGGATGGCTGGTACTTGGAAAGTTACAAGTACTTTAGTAGATTTAGCTGCGCCTTTAGCACCAGAGATTGTAACACCAGGGTTTGAAGGTAATCGCCGACAATTAAATCAGCCTGTGAGTTTTGTAGTAAGATTTGTGAAAGAGCAACCACATACTCCTTGGTTAAAAATATTACCTCAAATAGATGATAAATTCCCCAACTTAGTAGCGGATAGAGCATTTAATAGCTTGAATTTGGCAAGGGCTTATTTAGGGGATGAAGCAGTGTTATCAGTCAAAGTAGATCCAGATTCACCTAATCGTCAAATTACATTCTTGCGTAGCAGTCGCCAACTAGTCTCCATTGTGACTGCACGCGCCACAGAAACTACTCTTAATGGCAAGTTCATCACCACAGAAGTGTTTCAACAACTGTTTAAAGGCGGTTCGCGCCCCTATTTAAACTCTGTAGAATCTACTACGGCTTATCATAAACTTCCAACATCTAATCCGGCGATTGAGGCAGATCAAGTAACTGCTGTCTATCTTTCACCCCAAGATCCAGATTACTTTAAAGCCGGTTCTCAACCAGTTGCTCTCTACCGCTATCGCCTCGAATTTTTCCCTCAAGAACTACCAACTACTCCCAAAGAGTGATTTTTCATCTAGCTCTTGACTACTTTGTAGTACGTCTGTAGTATATAAATTCCAAGTTTACGATCGCGCTCTTGGACGGTGTGCATCATGGCCAAATTTCAAGATATTGTCAATTACTTTCGCTCTGATTGGAAGCTGAGTCTCTTTAGTATCACAGCATCCAGCGTTTACGAAATTATTGATTTGGTTGTTCCTTATGCGATCGGGCAGATTTTAAATATTTTGTCTGCTCAACCATTGGACAAACCACTTCAAAGTGCGATCGCAACTTTTTCGGATATCACTAATTATCCAGTTACCAAAACTCTATCTTTGAGTTTATTGCTGGGTTTAGTTTTCGTTGTCACCGTAGTGAGAGCGCCCACACAACCTTGGTTAACCCATTGGTTTCATTGGGATATAACCTTAAGATTGCGTCGCCAGAAAGCCCAAACAGCCATAGAAAAAATTCTGACTCTCCCACTAGAATTTTATGATGAAAATAACCCCGGACGCATTGCTGGAAGAATAGCTAGAGGTATTTCTAACCACACTTTTACATACCCCGAAGTTGCCGGACAGCTGATTCCTAGACTAGTTCGTGTACTGGGAATTTTCGTGTTTATCTTGGTGATTGAGTGGCGAATTGCAATTTTGTATCTGATTTCCTTTGTAGTTATTCTTAGCTTGAGCTTGAGGGATTTGCAACGGTTGATTTGGCACGAAACTATTCTGGATAAGTATGCAGAGGATACCGAAAGTCGCAATTCTGAACTGATCACCAACATTAAAACGGTGAAAGCCTTTGCTACAGAAGCTAAAGAACTGAAGCGGCAAAAGCAACGTTTGGATCGTGAACTAATGGTGGTTGAGTATCGTGTCCATAAAGGTTATGTGAAACTGGCTACTTGGCAAAGAACTGTAATTCAGTTCTGCGTGTTTACTATCCTGGGTTTGACTCTAGCAGCAACAGTAGATGGAAGAATTTCTCTTGGTCATTTTATCATGACCTTAACTTTTTCTAGCATGGCTTATGCCGAATTAGAACCTATTAACACTTTGGCAGAAGTTTTTGCCCGTCGTTATTCTTCTATGTTGCGGTTTCATGAATTTCTCCAAGAGCCAACTGCATCTGATTCAGCTAGTCTTTTAGAAGAGAGCAACCAGACAGAATCACCTTATAAATTTACTGGAAAAGTTGAATTGTCGCACGTCAGTTTTGGATATGATGCCAACCGTCAAGTTTTGCAAGATATCAACTTGTTGATTGAGCCATACCAAACAGTGGCATTAGTGGGGCGTTCCGGTTCTGGTAAGTCTACTTTAGTAAAATTACTGCTGCGATATTTTGAACCTCAAGCAGGTCAAATTCTGATTGATGGTCAAGATATTCGCACTTTGAATGTAGGTAAGTATAGACGAAGGCTAGCGATCGTTCACCAAGAAGTAGACATTTTCAACGGTACTATCTTGGATAACCTGACTTATGGTAGAACGAATGCCAGTTTAGAGCAGGTTAAGGAAGCCTGTAGAATTGCCAGAGTCGATGAAGTAGTAGAGCATTTACCACAAGGTTATTACACCGTTGTGGGAGAACGAGGTGTCAGGTTATCTGGAGGACAAAGACAACGCTTGGGAATTGCGAGGGCGCTGTTAGTGGAACCAGACGTGCTGATTTTTGACGAAGCCACCTCTAGTTTAGATTATGAGTCTGAGCGTTCAATTCAGCTAGCGATGCGATCGATTCAGGGCACTTGCACCACCATTGTGATTGCTCACCGTTTAAGTACAGTCCGGGAAGCTGATAAAATTGTCGTTCTAGAGCAAGGAAAGATTGTAGAAGTGGGTAGCCACGATGAACTCTTGCGTCACGAGGGTATTTACCGCCGCTTGCACTCCCTACAAGAAACAGGAGAACTTCTGAGTTAGGGGACATTGCTGTTGTCCAAATTAAAACAGCAGCAGATAAAGTTGCTGTTACAGTTCCAGAGATAGATGAGGATTATCTCAACTGTAATCCCTTTTAACTCGGAATTTACAGGTGTGCAAGTCTTGCACCAAATCACTAATGAGCCATGTGAAATGAACGTTTCATGTATGGTTTTGTACCCAAGTCAGGGGGGTGACTTCCTGACTTAGGCATCCACTTATTAGCGGCTATTCATAAGTTGCAAAACTTTATATAAACTTAATTTCAATATAGTAATATTAGTACACTATAACTCTTACATAAGTAAGTCAGTTAAAACAACTTAACTCTAAAACTTTCAGCCTTCATTTTGACATTTATGTAAGAGGTATTTTAATTAAAAAATTGAAGGAAAAGAAAAGATGTTTCAGAGCAAACCGAAAATTAGGGAATTGACATTTTGCGGTTCGTTGTTAGCTATTGTGGGATCGACAATCGGTTTCACAACAGCAGCAACAGCAATTCCGATGGCATATTATCAAAGAACGACGCAAGACAGTACATTACCTTTAACTGACGGTGCAAGGAGTGCATTACTGGTGCAAACAGTTCCTGCTGGTCGTTATGTAATCAATTACTCAGTAACTGCAATTAATCCCGGAATCAACGAAAATGTCCGGTGCGGTGTTTTAGTGAACGGTAGTGAAGTCTCGAATCACGGAGTTGTTGTTGGATCAATACCAGATCCAATTGGTACTGACACAATAAGCGGTGTTGCAGTCACGAACTCCAGTATACCACTCACGATTGAACTTGTATGTAGCCATGATGGCGGCGCTGATGGTTTACCATATATCTCTGCTGGCGCTGAACTAGCGGTTTTCTAGGCTAGCCCTTGCCTTTTTACTTGATGACCCAGCTTTAGATTTACTTTATTAATAGCCTCTTAGATTTTGGATTTTAGATTGACTCCATGAATCAATCCGCTTGATTCAATCGACTTTATTCGCAATAAGGTCGATTTGATTTTTTTAATAGACATATCCACAATCCTTTCGCGCCTATTCGGTGGTACAACTAATATTATCAAGTGGGGATTTTACTCCCATTCCCCAAGAAAAGTGGCGAAGCATTTAAATTCATTTTGCGCGTTTGGGTTAAGCGCCAGAAGTAAAGTGAATAATCCATTTCCTACTACTGGAATACTAATCACTAATCGAAGTCTTCCAATCAGAAAAAACTAAGATTTACTTTTATCAGCTTCTTTCTGTGCCGCCTCACTATATTTCTTATAAAGTTGAGTACGAATCTTAGCTTCTTGATAACGGCTGTGGGTTTGTGGTACTTTACTCATTAAATCTGAAGCCCGTTGCCATTTGGCAGCGATCTCTAACCACTGAGTTGAGGTTGTAGCTGTTTTACCAGATGCAGAAGCAAGGTTTGCAATTCGCACAGATATTTGAAATGGATCGTCAGATGGCTCAGAAAAGTTATTGTTAGGAGCGCGGGATGGTGTTTGGGCTTTTCTATCGTTAGTATTTTCTGTAGTTAAAGATTTGGAAGTTTCTAGTTGTATGAGGTTTTTGAGTTTATTACCTAGCTGGGCATAAACAACCCAACTAAGCAACAACAGCGAGCATAAACCAGCTGCTGCTAATATCTTTGTTTTAGGTTTATTTTTGTATTTTTCTTTGTTAATGAGTACTAAAGGACGAGAGACTTGAGTTTTAGGATAATTTGGTTTTCCTAGTTCAGCTTGAGCTTCTGTGAAATCTTTAATTAATTGCTTTACAATATTGGGCTGAATTAATGTAATTTCCTGTGACCAAAGCAATTGATTTTCGCGATCGCTATCTATTTCTTTTAACCACAGCAATTGTTGTTCTCGAACAATCCGACTGTTGATCTTGACGCGGCGAATGTGACGCGGGGCGATAGACTCAAGAATTTGGTGGATTTGTTCTACCAGGGAAGATTGCTCTAGTTGCTCTACTCTAGCTGCCTCGCACAGAATTTGTAGGACACCATCAGAAAAAATGGCTCTAGTTCTGACACACGACTGGCCTAGCTTTTCGTTCAATAGCTGAATAATCGCCGCAACGCTGCCTTGGTGAGCTTGCCAAGCTATATCGTTTATCCGGTCTACCACCTGAAATTTAGTGATAGCTCTTCCACCCTGACTGATTAACGTATTCATTAATTTAGGGACTCTTTTCTACTGACCTTGATCTTGTCTTCGATTTTACGAGTAAAAAGATGAGTTGCCAAATAATATCATAAATATGGAAATCTGGAGCCTTCCTTTGCGGTTTGTAAGGACGCTCGCTGACGCTCAGTTAATTTGTACGCTTCTACGCCTTGAAAACGTGGAATTATCGGGCTGAAACTCTGGTTTTTAGGTAACGCCCATGCTGACGGAGGAGTTATCTGTTTGACATATTACATTATCGTGTCTTTTTGCGACAGTGCGAAACACCCGCCACATGCGATCGCAAATGTATAGCTAGATAGTATCAGGGTCAACGCCAAGCGATCGCAGTTGTTCCTTCAACCTTTCCACCTGCGACTCTGCTTGTTCCCTCGCCAATCTTTCCTGTTTCAGTGCCTCTGCCAACTCCTCTGGAATCAGCAACTTTTCTCCAGTGTCTTCTCGATAAAAACCAATCAGTTGCCCCTCTATTTGCAAGCGCAGCTGCAAAGGATCGCATCGACTATCTGTAATTGGCTCATACACCTCGCCTCTGAGCCGATAGCCTTGTAATTGCTCCTTAATCCACTCTCCCTTGGGATCAAATAACCAGTACTCCATTACCCCTAACTGTTCATAGAGCGTCTTCTTGAAGCCCGTGTCCTGGTTTTTAGTCCCCTGGGAGGTCATTTCAAAGATTACTACAGGTACTTGTCCCTCTTCCCATATCTTGTAATTATCGCGGCCTCCAGGAGCGACATTAAAAATTACCATTACATCAGGAGCTATCCGTAACCTCGGAAAACCCTGAGCATAATAGAGAAACTGGTTACTCAAAACCGTTGCTTGCCGATCCAGCAAATATTGCCTCAATACTTCTAAAGTTGACAGTAAAGCACATAAATGAGCATAACTTTCTGCCAAAGGTTCACCATCCGAGCTTGGATAAAAAACTTCTGTTGATTGAGAATTGGGTAAGAGGCTAGTCATAATTAGCCACCTGATTAAGAGGATGGGTGCATTTATATTATCTTAGAGACTTTCGCTAACATTTCTAAAACTGCGGAGTAAACGAAAGGAGCAGAGGGGAGGATTTCCTGCTCGGTTCCCAGTCCCCGACAATATTGTTCATAAACTAAACAAAATACTCATATCAGGATACTTTTGTGAGGAATTATCGTTTTTTTTACCTTTTTGCCACAATGGCAATAATAAATAGCACAGCGATCGTTACATTAGAAGATATATAACTAAAAATCATTGTTGATTTTTATTCGTTCGCAGTTCACACAAAACTATGAGTGCAAGTACCATTATTTCTGATAATCCTTTACTCCAAGGCACTGGTTTACCTCCATTTACAGAGATTAAACCAGAACGAGTAGTACCCGCCTTCAATCAGTTGCTAGCAGAACTTGACCAGCAACTTGCTACCTTAGAGGCTAGTGTACAGCCTACTTGGAGTGATTTAGTAGAACCCTTAGAAAAGCTGACAGAACGGCTTACCTGGAGTTGGGGGACGGTAAATCATTTAATGGGTGTTAAAAATAGCCCGGAACTGCGCGAAGCTCATGAAATCGTACAGCCACTAGTTGTACAATTTATTAACAAACTCGGTCAAAGCCAACCCATCTACAATGCTTTTAAGGCACTCCGTAGCAGTGATAGTTGGGCAACTTTAGAATTAGCCCAACAGCGCATTGTAGAAGCCGCTATTCGAGATGCAGAACTTTCTGGTGTTGGCTTAAAAGGAGAGGCAAGAGACCGTTTCAATGCCATTCAGATGGAGTTGGCAGAACTTTCTACTAAATTCTCTAACCATGTACTTGATGCTACGAAAGCCTTTAGCTTAACCTTGACAACAAAAGCGGAAATTGACGGTTTACCACCAAGTTTGGTGAGTTTAGCTGCCCAAGCTGCACGTGCGGCAAAAGAAGAGAACGCCACACCAGAAAATGGCCCTTGGCGCATTACTTTAGACTTCCCCAGCTACGGCCCTTTCATGCAGCACAGTACCCGTCGAGATTTGCGTGAAAAGCTCTACAAAGCTCATATCACTCGCGCTTCTAGTGGCGATTTAGATAATAACCCGTTAATTGTGCGTATTTTGGAGTTACGGCAAGAACTCGCAGATATACTTGGCTTTAAGAGTT
The DNA here is from genome assembly GCF_036918015.1 of Nostoc sp. GTDB lineage: Bacteria > Cyanobacteriota > Cyanobacteriia > Cyanobacteriales > Nostocaceae > Nostoc. The sequence continues at coordinate 182,978 of NZ_JBALEO010000085.1, read as the reverse complement.
TTGCCGAGTTGAGCCTTGCAAGTAAAATGGCTCCTAATGTTGAGGCAGTTGAAGCACTATTAGAAGAACTACGCCAGGCCAGTTATGATGCTGCTGTCAAAGACTTAAAAGAACTCCAAGCTTTTGCTGCATCTTATGGAGAAGAATATCAAGATTTAAAACATTGGGACATCAGCTTTTGGGCAGAACGCCAACGAGAAGCCAAATTTGCCTTTACTGCTGAAGAATTACGTCCCTACTTTCCCCTTCCCCAAGTGCTAGATGGCTTGTTTGGGCTTGTTAAGCGGCTCTTTGGTGTTACAGTGACCCCTGCCGATGGTAAAGCCCCAGTATGGCATGAGCATGTCCGTTATTTCCAAATAGCCGATGAAACTGGTTTTACCATCGCTTACTTCTACTTAGACCCCTATAGCCGTCCAGCAGAAAAACGCGGCGGTGCTTGGATGGATGTATGCATCAATCGTGCCAAAACTGAAAATGGTGCAACTGCCATCCGATTGCCTGTGGCTTATTTGATATGTAACCAAACTCCCCCAGTAGATGGCAAGCCGAGTTTGATGACTTTCTATGAAGTAGAGACTTTGTTCCACGAATTTGGTCATGGATTGCATCACATGCTCACCAAGGTTGACTATGCAGGAGCCGCAGGTATCAATAATGTGGAATGGGATGCAGTGGAACTACCCAGCCAGTTTATGGAAAACTGGTGTTATGAGCGACCCACTTTGTTTGGCATGGCTAAACATTACGAAACTGGAGAAGCCCTACCAGAGCATTATTATCAAAAGCTGCTAGCGGCGCGTAATTATATGAGTGGTACTGGTATGTTACGGCAAATTCACCTTAGCAGTATTGATTTAGAACTACATTACCGCTATCGTTCTGGCAGCAATGAAACTCCAACAGATGTGCGTCATCGCATAGCTAAGACTACTACTGTTTTACCACCACTTCCAGAAGATTCAATGTTGTGTTCTTTTGGGCACATTTTTGAGGGTGGTTATGCAGCAGGCTACTACAGTTATAAATGGGCTGAAGTACTTAGTGCTGACGCTTTTGCCGCTTTTGAAGAAGCTGGGCTAGAAAATGAAGAAGCTATAAAAACTACAGGTCGGCGTTATCGTGATACGGTACTAGCACTCGGTGGTAGCAAGCATCCAATGGAGGTGTTTAAGACTTTCCGGGGTCGTGAACCAAGTACGATCGCTTTGCTCAGGCACAATGGTTTAGTAAGTGCTGCTGCAAACTAAACAACACATCTGTAGAGATGTTGTATTGCAACGTCTCTACATCAATTTTTGCTTATACCAATTCAATTAGTGATTGCAACACATCGTTGGGTAAAGTAAAGACGCGATGAATCGCGTCTCTACAAGTGGTCTATTTTTTGCATTCTTTTTTCCTCGTTTACAGTGTTCCTGGAAGAACGGGTTCTCCGGCAACATCATCTAAGCGGATGCTGCCTAACAAATTTCGCCACTCTGCTTTCAGGGCTGCATCTTGAGGATTTTGTTGACGCAGTTCAGCCAATGTTGTCAGTGCCTCGTACCATATCCCATTTTGGGCATAGATAGCATAGCGCTTTATAGGTTCTGCGGTTTCTATTTCTTTGACTGTTGGTTGACTCAGATTAACTCGTTTTATTACCCCTTCAACAAAAGTTGGGGGCGAGTTCTTTTGCTTGTCACAGTTAATGGTGAAAAACCAACGGTATTGTTTATCTACTGCTAAACCGGGTGCATTGCTAGGCAAAGAAACGCGGATGACTCCTGGCTTATCTGGGAGAGCGATCGCTTTTTTGTATACCTCGTTATCGTCCTGGTCTTGCAACACAAATTCAACTGTATATGGCGAATCTTTGGTATATGGGACATAGAAAAACCAACTTGGATGTTCTACTGTTGTTTGTCCCCAGACATTAATTACAGAGTTAGCTTCCTGAGTAAAGGGCACTAAAGCAGTCAAGTCAATTTTAGTTGTAGGACATCCAGGTTCTCCGCGCTTCGCTCCACCACGAACGCGACCTCCAGGAGGGGAGCCAGCTGGAATTGGAGGTTGATTAAAGGTTTTGGCTTGAGCAAGGATCGTTTTAGCATCAGAGCGATTAGGGGTTGGTTTCGCTAGTACTGGAGTCAGACTAGCTAATAAACTTGTACAGCTAAAAGCTACTACTAACAACAGTTTTATCGGTTGTGAATTTAAATTCATAGAAACCTGACCTCATAGGATTTTAGATTTTAGATTTTAGATTGGGCACAAGAGGCAGAGGGGCAAAGGGAAAAAACTTACTGCAACTGCTCCCCTGCCCCCTATTCCCCATTCCCCGCCCGCACTTTTGTTTTTGAATTATTATAAATTGACATCAAAACCCCCATAGCTACCAACGATAAAGCCGAGGGTACGAAAGGCACCCAAGCACCCGAAATGAACAGACCAAAGCAAAGTAGATACAAAAGGCTAGAAGTAACACCGATTGCCAATGCCAACCAGGGTAACGAAAGTCTGCGCCAAGCTAGGACTCCCCCAATCAAAGACCAGCCCCAAATCCAGGCGACCTCAGCCCACCATGACCAAGCCCGCAGCAAAGGCCGCCCATCCTGGACTGCACCAAGGATCTGGCTGACCATGTGAGCTTGTACCAGTACTCCTGGCATTTGCTCATCTAAAGGAATGCCATAAGGTGTAGGCCAGGTGTCTGGAGAATCGCCCTTTGCAGTCACACCAATGAGAACAATCCGGTTTTTGATGGCGTTGGGGTTAATTGGACTAGATAAAAATTGCGTTAGCTTTACCTGTTCGGCTATTTCTTTTGAAGAACGATAGTTGAGTAAGATTTGACCGCCATTAGCATCAATATTTTGATAGCCACCAGTACGAGACTTCAGATTTGGAAAAATAGTCTTACCCAATTGCAAATTTCCTTCAGGGGTGAACTTTGTTTGAATTCCTAAAGGGTGTAGATAAAGGGATGCTAGTTGTAAACTGAAGGAATATGGAGCAGAACACAATGATGTCGTCTCCTGATTCATGAACAGAAGATGCCGACGAATAACTCCATCGCGATCGTGAATAAAGTCACTGAATCCCAGATTTGCTTCAGGGATTTCTGGTGGCCCCTTAATGCCTTTGATATTTCCTGAGCGATCGCTCCCCTTGCACACGCCAACCAAGTTCTGAGTTTGCTGGAGACGAGTAATTAAATCTGGCTCTTTGGCCTGAAAATCACGGTAGACATCCAATCCGATCGCGCGGGGTTGGTATTGATTCAGTTTTGCTAAGAGTTTATTGAGAGATTTTTCGGAAATAGAAGCTCCGATCAAGGACTCACCATTTTGTCTTTGAGTCGCTAAATCGTCATCGTCAATTGTGATGATCAAAAGTCGGGGATCGAGTCCTTCGCCAGGGCGCGATCGCATCATTAGGTCAAAGGCTTGAATCTCTGGATTTTCTAGCAATCCCACCAATCTCACGCCAAAAACCAAAGCTGTAACTGCCAAGCTGGATAATACAGTTCTCTTAAATCTGCGTCTGTTAGACAAAGGTAAACTTGCTTGCTCTTCCTCTTTAGATTTTGTATACCTTAATTGATCCCAAGTTGGTGGTATCTGCGCCGGATTTTGGCAAATTACTGGTAGCCAAGTCGCACAAGGAAATCTATCCTCAAGTCCTTGCAAGCGTTCCCGCGCTTGGCGTACCGCTTGATATAAAGACTCGCCACCAGCAAAGCCTTGGAGAAAATATTTTAAAAACTCCTTCGCAACCTGGTCTGGGACGGGTTCGCGCATGACAATTATTTGAGGAATTTGCAAATCAGCCAATTCTCGCGCCAACCCCAATCCATCGCAGGAGTTGAATATAGCTAATTGCAAACCGTTTTCAATGGCTTTTTTGAGAGCGTACTTTAACTCGCCAATGGTCAGACTATCAGTTCTATTCAGGTAAATTCGTCCGCTTTCTCCATTTTTGTTACTGGAACTGTGTCCGGCAAAGAAAAGAATATCCCAGTTTTTTCCCCAAAGATGGTCAGTGAGTTCCTTACGTTGTGGTTCTACCAAAAAGCTCACCTCTGCGTTACTACACTGTTGCAGTAAAGCTCGATCGGCTTGGGTGTCAATCCCTTTACTATTGCCCACAATTGCCAAAATATTGACTAATTGATTGAGAGTGTGTGGCTTGTGAATGCGATCGTAAGATGGTGAAGAAAGGGCAATTTCAGCTTTGGGATAGCGTTCTAACAAGTCCCACAGATGCCAAGGTAATAGCTGCAATTGGCTATTTTCTGTTTGCAGAATCACCCGTACTTCGTCACTGGACGATAATCTCTCTAACCATTTTTCCCTCAACGGGCGAAACTCCTCTGCTCGCAGCCAGGTATTAAAGCGTGCCCGCAAAATATGAGAAGCGTTTTCGCAGTCTTGCACCATCGATACATTCGTCACCTGCATTTGGTCAGCATGGAGGCGATAACGATTGCCTATCTGCCGATAACTAGACTGCCAATGACTATAATAGAGCGGCATTTCCGGGAATGAAGGGAGCCTCCCGGTGATTTCGGTTGTAGCACGCTCGTGTTCTTCACCAATTTGGAGGGTGACAGCAAACCCCTGCTCAAAACTACCCTCTCCAAATTTGATCGCCACTAATTTACCCATAACCGTCGCTATTTCCCCATCCAAGATCGTGCCCTGTTCTAATGTCCGATCGCAAGCTTCACAAGCGTCTACAGATTTTTTCAAAATCCCCAAAAGCTAGCTGGGATTTTTAATTTTCAATTAATGAATTATCACTTAATAAATTACCGACGAAAGAAGGAAGATAGCTACATATTTCAAATTCGGAAATATTCGGTAATACTGGTATTATCCAAGGCTACCCTAACACTAAATTGCTCTGTAGGTTCACCACGAAACTGCAACTGAATGTAGTTGTCTAATTTTCTAGATTGAGCGTCGAGAAATATTGCTCCTGAACTATCTATAACAGTGAGATGAACTCCTGGTGGCAAGTAGATTTGATTTCCAGTGGCGTGCAATTGCAGATGAATATTAGTTTGTCGATCTTTTTCGGGGCTGATTTCCACAATCAACATTACAGGTTGGTTGTGGATTTGGATACCTAAATCAATCACTTTTGCCCGTTTAGTAATTGATTCTGGTTGTTTGAGGGTATCTAATTCCAAAGTTTCAACACTGCGAAAGGCATAAGTTGGACTGAGTTCCGGCACGTTCCACAGCGATTCAATAGTCTCCCAACCAGTCTCAAATATACCAGCAAACCATTGACTCAAATTCACTAATGAATTAAGTGGGGATTGATGCAGTTCCCAGATGTGGTCAATAAACGCTTCCAATGGTTGTAGTTGTGCTAAAGGAACTGTTTCAGTTGCTACAGTAGGAATAAAACCAAGCAGCCTTGCTTCTTCGAGCGATTCATCAAATTGAACTATTAAATAACCCACCCGTTCTTCCCAAGTTTCTGGAGGAATAAAACATATCTCCTGATGCAGATGGACAGGGCGACACTCCAGACGGCCAATTGAGGGCACTTCTAAATCAGCGATATCCCCACAAAGACGCATGATGGGGTTCCAACTGTCACTAGCTTGAAGATCGGTAGGAATATCCATCATCTGCAAGTAGTCATTCACCACCCATACAGCTAAAGTATTCAGCCGGACTTGCTCTGCTTTTTCAAGATTTGGTTGCTGGTTAGCAAATTGCTGGGCAGTTATGCGGGCTGTTTGGGAAATCGGCAATGTTAAAGCGAAATCATCTAGCTGATAGGTGGAGTTATTCATAAGTCAATTTCTAGGGATCAATGCTGCTATGTATATATCACCCGCATTCAATAAATTTATGCCACAAAACTGAATACTGGAAAAAGAGAATTGGGGACTGGGGATTAGGTAAAAATATCCCACAAAATTAAAAGATTGTATATTGCAATGATCTAGAGATAGAGATTTTGAGTATTTATACTTTTATCAAGATAGCTTCAAGCTGCTAAAAGCTGCTTATCAACTAGCAGATAGATTGCCAAATTTTGAGCGGACAATTTGAGCGTTCAATTACGAAGATTGACTCTCCAAATCACAACCAATTACCAATTAATACATAGGCAGACCAAAAGCTTGGCGCTCTGTAGTTGGGATGTTTTAGCAGTTGTAGTTGGGCACGATGGACTGCTTCGGCTTTGGTGATCTTGCCACTCTTAAGTTCTCGATAGAAGACACTAACAAACATCGCTGTTGATTCATCATCAATTTGCCACAGGGAAGCGATGGTACTACGTGCCCCAGCTCGGACAGCTGCTCCTGCTAGACCGAGTGCTGCACGGCTGTCTCCTGTTGCTGTCTGGCAAGCACTCAAAACCAATAACTCTACTACGGTTTTACCCTGACTGCGGAAGAGAGTATCAAAATCTTTGACATTGATCTGACCATCGAAATCTAAAATAAAAGTGTCTTCGAGGCGGGAGCTAAACTGACCGTGGGTTGCCAAATGCACTATGTTGAATGAAGTAGCACCAATTTCACTTTCCAAATTCTTTTTCTTAAAATCGCCATCCAGTAGGCTGGTTGTCGAAACTCCTGCTTTCGCAATACCGTCAAATTCAGATTTGATCGCCAGCAATGGTGCAAATTTGGGAAATCCTGGCGGTGGCTGAGTCAGTCCTGCGGTTAGCGCTCTCAGCTGCTGTTTTACCAACGGTTTCGGGTCGAGGAGTTGTAGACCGACACTCAGGGCGATCGCATATTTCTCTACTAAATATTGTTTACCATCGTAGAGAGCTGCCATTGGTAAATTGCGTAATGGCCCATCTAGGACGAACACTAACGTATCGACGCGACTTTGTTGCAGTTGTGACTCAATGGGTTTAAGTAGCCAGTTGTAAACTTGTTGCGATTGGGTTTGGACGATCTTAGTAGCAGTTGGATCGACAAGATTTCTTCGCAGTTCTATTAAGAGTTTCTCTACTTCTCCTTGGGAAATTTTGGTACTGTAGCTTTGCAGAGGTTGTGTAGGAATTTTGACAATTACCTGGAGTTCGTCACGAAGAATAATTGGATAAAGGATGGTAGCCTTGGAATTATCTTTGTCTACTACTCGATCTAGGGTTACTTTCTGACCTTGCAGACAAGCTTCCTGAAAGAAGTCGTCTAATTCGGCTAGTTGGAGTGCTTCAATTCGCTGACGTGCTTTCTCCAATATTTTTTCATTTGGTTTTCCTTTTTGAGATTGCAGCAGTAACTCTACTGACTGGCGGTAGACGGGTTCTACGCTGTCTCGGAAGTCAAATTGCACATCCTGGTTCACTACATCTTTATTGACTACTAAATCTCTGCGGAGAGACTCAAGAGTGTCTACAGCAGCATCATAAGCGGCGATCGCACCATTAATATCTTTTTGTGCCCAAAGCAATCTACCTAACTGCCACTCCAAGCTATAGGTAATTTCTGGTGCATTGCTACTCTGCGCCAAAGCTAATCCTTGCCGGGTCAAATCTTGCGCTTCTGACCACTGTTTGGTTTCTTCATACAAGCCGCCTAAACTCTTCAGAGCATAAGCCTCTGCCCGTTTGTCCCCTAAACTGCGGGATTGCTGAATGGCACTAGCGAGTAATTTTGCTGAGTCTTTTGTGCTTAATCCTGAGTAAAAAGTTTGACTTGATGCTTGCAATACACCACTATTGACTTTTGCTAAACTTTGTGAAAAGTTAACCTGAGCGTAAATACTCGCACGGCTGAGGGGGAGTTGCTTGAGGCGGGACTGAATCGACGGCAAAATAGTTTGCACCTTTGCCCATTCTCTATCTTTAATCAGTAGTCCCAGGTGATTGAGTTGTGCCTGAACTTTTGTCAGGGGTGAGGGAGATACTGCGACTGTTTTTTGATAATAGGCGATCGCCTGTTCCTTTTGGTTTTGTTTACGGGCATTATTCCCCAAGCTGAACAGACTAGCCCCAATATCAGCGCTTGATTGGAGATTTTGAGCAATTATCAGACTTTCTTCTAATGCTTGGCGTGACTTTTTCAAATCGCCCAATACCAAAAGGGCATCACCGAGCGATCGCAAACTCACTGTCTTTTCTAGAGAATCTGGTTGAGATTTTAACGTCTGACTTATTCTATCGAGTGTTTTGAACGCTCGCGGGTAAAATCCTTGGGTGCGCCACGCCTGTGCTTGATTGATTAGTGATCGCACCACACCACTTTGATTATCTGCTTGTTTGTAAATTTCTTCTGTTTGCTGCCAAGTTGCCAAAGCTGCCTCAGACTGTCCCATTGCCAATTGCAGACGACCTTGAATATCTAATGATTGGGCAAATATTGGCAAATTTTGGTTTTTATCCAGTCCTTTGAGTAAATTTAAGCTTTCTGTAATTGCCTGCTGCGCCTGACTCCATGCACCGAGTTGCTGGTAAGCGAGGGAAAGATTACTCAATGTGACTGCCAGTGCAAGGCTCTCCCCTTGCTGGTCACTGAGCAATGCCGAAGTGTGCTTATATATTTGGACAGCCTGTTGTAACACTTCTACAGCTTTGGCAAAGTTGCCATTACTGTATAAAACTTTGCCCTGCTGTAGGAGTGAGGCGGCATCAGTGGCCACAGCCAGCGATATTATACTATTTATTGGCAATTGGGATAAAGAATTGATAGAGCTAGGAACTTTTGCTAGCACTGGTGAACCGACAATGCATAGCAAAGCGATCAGGAAGTACAAAGGCAAACGTAAAAAGTGAGTTAGGGAGGTAAGCCAGCGAACCCTGCTTTTAAACTTTAGAGAATTCGCGCCAAAAATCCTAGTTGTTTTAGCCATAAGCATGACGAGAGGTAGGTGATAACCAGAAACACATAGGATGAAATATTAGGCTACCAGGGTAATGTTACCATTCCCATTCCTCACCAATCTTTGAGCTTCCACAATTTTCTTATTTATGGCGATCGCAGTGAAACTTGATTAGCTATAGTTAAAAGGCGATCGCGAACCTTAACCAAAAACCCACCGAAACAGCACCAATCATAATAATCCCTCCAATTCTGCAAACTTACGCAAACGCGGTAAACATTGGCGTTGATAAAAACTGCTTAATGTCGGAATTGACAACCCAAATTCCTCAGATAAATCTTTCCAGCTAACTTCTGGGGGTAAGCGTTTGAGAATTAACACCTGACAATTCACATCTGGACGCCCTTTAATGTAAGTACCGCGCAGTTCCCCATCCGAATCTGTCTTCGCCCATATCTCCAAGTCTTCCAAAATTGGAGGTGCTTGGGGGCTAGCCGGTAGATTATCTACAGGATCGATGGTTTCACTTGTTCCACCAGATGTAGACTGACGAATTCTCAGAGGGACTGTTGTGGCTTGTTCTCGGTTCTGCTTAAGGTAAAAGTCTTGTAGTCTCCGTTTTAGGTAAGCATTCAGCCACGTGATCACACTGCCATAATTGGGATCGTAGATTTGACCTGTCAAACCTTCACAAACATTGCGACAGAAATACAACCAAGTTTGTTGTAGTGCGTCTTGATAGTAGGGAGTAGTTTCCCTCCAGAGTCTACTTGCTGTCAAGCGAATAATTTGCGTGAGCAGCTTCTGACGCTGAGGGCTTCCAGGTTGGTGTCCACAGGCTTCTGTAACTAAGCGGCGTAGCTGTTCATCGAATTGAACCATGACAATCTTGGCGAAGAAAGCAAGAATATCTTAGTATTGCGTATAACAACACCCGAAAGAATTACCTTTCGTCAAGATACTGGATCTTTTTGAAAATCACTCTCTTTAATATAATCCCAGCCAGGATAGGACATTTTCCCACCAAGAATATCTCAGATTACCTACACTCAATTTCATTTTGTTGCGAATATCTTGGATTTTCCAGTTGGTTAGTTTAGCTAGAGTTTGCGCCTCTTGTTCAAAACGTTTGGGTAAAGACTGCTTATATTGTCTACCAGCCTGACATTTGAGTTCCCCTTGGAACGGATGTTGTAAAACATAGCGTCCTTGAAAAGATTCACTGTTGGCAGTTTGTTGAAATATCAAGTCTTCAGGGAATTTGTCGCGGGTATAGCGAACATGCAATCGAGAGATGAAGACGTTACTTCTAGGAGAGGGACGACGAAAGCTGGGGGGTACTGGCACATTACTTGTAGAATTATCATCTAGCCAAAATACACCCGCTTGCTTGAGTTCTTCTGGAGTCAGGGGTTCGGCAGAACAAGGATCGCAACTACCCATATCCCAAGCGTATTCTAAAAAACCAACTTTCCTGTCTTCTTTGGTGTAGATAGTTTGAAACATGGATTTGTAGAATTCACCAAATTCATCTTTGACAAATAAGGGAATGTTCGCGTCGGAAGGAATTTTTACCGTCCGATAGTTAGTGATTTCTGCCTGTCCTTGGGGCGAGAGAATGTAGACAATCAAATCCTGCTCTGTCTTAGCATTGATCATGCCTAAACGAATTGGCAGCATGAATTTAGGCGATTGGTAGGAAATTTGTAGTGGACGGAGAAACTGGTAGCCAGATTGCTCGAATTTATCCAAATTGACTTTAGCAACAAAGAATTTCATTGAGGAGCGAATGTAAGGCTGAAGTAACTGTTTCGCACCTCTGGGGATTTTGTAGCCATTGCGTTTTAGCCAAGTTTCCAATCCACCAGATTCTTTCGCACTGAGGATCAAAATATCGTATTCGCCAACGTTAAAACGTGCTTCAACCGTCACACCCAAACTAGCATCGTCCCTTGCACCCCCCGCTTCACTTCTCGCTGCTGCTGGTGCTGGTGCTGCTGATAACTCTCTATCGTAAACTGGGGCACAAGGATCTGGGTCGAAATATTCTACCAATCGCGGCGCACTAAAAGCATCTAGCCGCTCGATAATCTTGGTTTCAGTGACGCGAACTTGTTCTTTTTGCAGCACCGTTGGCACTGGTACTACCATTGCAAAATCTTTGACTTCGCCTTGAAAATCGTTTGCCATTGTCATGATAGTGCGATCGCCATCCCGCGCGATCGCTACTTGAGAAGCTTTGTTATACAGTTTTGTATCAGCTTTGGCTACATAAAATCCACAAAATGCCCAAGCTGCGGGGGCAAAGCACAAAACAGCTACAATTGCTAACAATAATGGTGTTAAAAGTCGAAAAAATTTCATTATTTTATACCTCTATATTTTATTAGTGCTAGAGAATAGAGACGCGATGAATCGCGTCTGTACAAGAGTTAGGAGTGCTGAGTTAGAAGTTCTTCCCCTGCTTCCTCATCTTTCTCTTGCCAAGCAAACCTTGGCGCTAACCAGAGAACATCTAGCAGGATGCTCAAGGGTGCAAGGGCAAATAGTGCCCAGAAAACTGCTGTGGAAACAAAGAAATAATTTCGCAGGATAAAAGTCAATCCGGCGATGCCGATTGCCCAAACTACACGCCCAATTCGGGAATTAGGAATCGATCGCGGATCTGTAATCATAAATAGGGCGAACAGCAGCAAAGACCCGCTCATCAATCGATGCCAGTAAACATCCCAAGTCCAACCCAGCCACAAATTGCGAATAGCTTCCAGCAAAGAGTAAGAACCCAAAAAAGCTGCTGTGGTGTCCCAACGACCAATGCGCTGCAAAATCATGCCACCAGTGCCGAGAAATAATAGCCCATACCACCACTCTTCACCCCATTGTCCCGGCGAAACCCAAGCATCGGGAGTGAGAATCAAGGCAGATATGATGCCAAAGTTGGCGGGATTGAAGAAATGTTTATCGCCAACTTGAAAGATAAATTTGCTGACAATCGCAAGTGCTGCGGCTATTGCCATTGTCGTCCAGTGGTCAGCCCGCAACAGTAAACTGAGTCCCAGTGAGGTAATTAAGGCACTGCGAAAATTTGGGCTTTGTCCTACCCTGCGGGAAGCCGCTAGGGCGTCTATGTCATTTACTAATGACCAATGACAAGTGACTAATGACAATATCCATTGAGTTGCTAGACTTGTGGCGATCGCTACCCCAATCAATTCTGGTCGCAGCGTCCAATCTCGTGTACCGATTCCCAAAACTAGGAATAAGCCGAGAAATAGTATTTGATAATCTCGTATATCTTTGAGCAACATTACCCTTTTATTCAGGGATTCCCCGTAGATTTCTCATCAATTTAGACGAGTGCTAGGAAAAATAGCATTACTGTTACAGATTTTGTTACAAAGCATCCCAACTCTCCGCATCTTCTTGGTAAAAGGGAGAGAGGTTTAGTATAAAAGTATGTCACAAGCTCATGAACTCAAATCAACCCAGCATCAAACACACTTATATTGACGGTCAAGAAATCTTATTCCCCAGCCAAGAAGACTGGGACACTTTGCGATTAAACCCCTTGATTGATGAGATGCCACTGGCTGTTTTAGATTTGCTTTGGCCATGGCTTGAGTTTACTCAGAAATACCCTGAGCTTCACTTGGGGCTTGGAACATATCGATGAGGAAGAAGAAATGGATGCCATATATTTTTGTTGAAATAGAATCAAACTTCCAAAGAGTCCACTTGGAAACATTAGCCTGTAATTCTTGTAATTGGCGAGGAAAAACAGCTAATCCTATGCTTATCGATCCATATTTTGGAGATGGAATCAATCAAGATCATTTCACTCTTATGAGAACTGCTGAAAGATATCCTGTGCTTCCTTGCCCCTCCTGTGGCAATCGCTTACCAAGGCATCCAATTTGGCTAGAATATTGAGGCATTGTATGCGATGTCTACGACGGGCTACGCCTACGCAGTTTCCTAAGCAACACCTACAAAAAGTTGTCAGCAGCAGATAAACGCAAAATGCAACTAGCTCCCCTGTTCCCAATTATCTACCGCATTCTCCAGCCGAGTTTTCCCAACTGTCTTTGGACTGGAAATTCTCATGCTAAAGCGATCGCACTCACATTTGACGATGGGCCCCATCCGCAATACACACCCGAAGTCTTGGCAGTGTTAGATCGTTACAAGATTACAGCAAGTTTTTTTTGGTTGGGTGTTTGCGTCAACCGTTCACCAGCCATTGCTAAAGCCGTTGGCGATCGCGGACACTGGATCGGATTGCATGGCTACGATCATCGCTCTTTTCCCATGCTTTCCCCAAATGACCTGAAGGACAGTTTAGAAAAAACCCAAATTGCCATTTATAATTCCTGCAACCTACAACCTCAACAAGTGCGAGATGTCCGCCCGCCTAATGGTTTCTTTACACCTGCTACTTTAAATTTTTTTTCTCAGTGGAATTACCGCCCAGTAATGTGGAGTGTTGTCCCAGAAGACTGGGTATGTCCAGGTGTCACCACCGTGGTACAGCGAATTATGCAGCAGGTGAAAAATGGTTCAATAATTGTTTTGCATGATGGTGCTTGCGGTGGACAAGATGTTGCTGCCACTATTCAAATTCTCATTCCACAACTGCTACAACAAGGTTATGAGTTTGTGAGTGTTGATACTCTATGGCAGCAAACTAAGACCAACTAAAAGATTAGCCTGTCTTAAATAAAAATGTGGTGCTAGTGTGTTTAGTACTCAAAGTTAGCGATCGCTTATTTAGATATTTTGCATAATTTGGCAAATGTTTATCTGCGATTACGACATTGTAGTGGATAGCGCTTACCCCGCCATGTCGTCCAACCATCTGCTATTTTAGTACTACTGTTGTATTTGAGATACCAGTTATCTTGTTCTGCACCTAAATAACGAATACCTAAATCCTGTTTTTGTCTGCTGGAAAAACGTTTTCCTAGAGGAACCCAGGCACTACCGTTATCACTAAACCGCCCGACGAGACGGACACCAGAACTAGTAGAGCAAACATCACCGTTACAACTAGTTTGTGGATCATCGACTACTTTCCACTGCATTTTCGCTGGTCTACCGTCAATATTACAATCCCAGAGACCAAAGAACCACTCACCAGCAATTTGACTGGCTTTAACATGACTAGATGCCAATACCAAACTTGCAGGAACAATCGCCAAACCCAAAAGGCATTTTGTGATATTTTTCATAATGCTTCACCAATTCCTTAAGCTAATCTAAACTTTTTATTCACTTATACTTTCTATTCACTTATAGATATCAGTATTACTGTTTATGCAGATAATAAAAGTGTAAAGATTTAATATTTTTTGCGCATAGACTGCGACATCTTCTTGTTGGTGCAACTGAACCGATTAATCTATTACAAACGGGTGAACTGTTGCAGATTTCAAGGAAAGTGAGGTACACAACTATAGCGGTTCTCGGCCCTTGTGAGGTACAATAACCCCACCCCCAACCCCCTCCCCGCAAGCGAAGAGGGGGCTAAGATGTACCTCATGTGATTAGGAAACGCTATATTTGTCTGTTACCCAGGTATAAAGCGTGTTTTACTACTGAATTCTGCTGTATTTAGCTAACGAATTTCAAAATCTATCTGACCTGAGTGCATTCCTCTTATGCACTGAGGATAATTCAGAACTTCTAAAAGTAAAAATTGAGTGCATTAACCTAACACCAAAACTTCTCCAACTGCGTTTATTGTGCAATATGACCGCACAATGGCATGAAGATTTTCGCCCATTTTCTAGCCAGGAGTATCAGCCTGTGGTGGCTGATATCCCAGTGGCTTATGTTAGTTCCTAGAGTTGATGTGCGGCGAGAAAAGCTTCGACTTCAGTAGCAGTAGGTTGAGAAGCGATCGCACCTGCTTTAATAGTAGTCAGTGCCCCAACAGCACTGGCATAAGTAACAATGCGTTTTGCTATTTCTGCATCCCGCAAACTGTGGATACCATACTGACTCAGTTGGTAGATGAATCCTGCCAAAAAGCTATCTCCTGCACCAGTTGTATCAACTACAGGGATGGAAAACGAGGGTAATTTGCCTTCGTTCTCACCCAGACAATAAGTGCAGCCGTTTTCCCCATCTGTCACCAGTACTCCCTCAATTGAAGCTAGACGATAAGTGATGGCTCCGGGATCTGCGGTTTCAAATAGCCATTCAGCTTCTTCTTTGGAGAGTTTGAGGAAATCAACTCGATTAAATAATTCTGGAATTTTTTGATGGGCGATGTTTGGCTCCTTCCAAAATACAGGACGCCAGTTGACATCCAGCACAATTTTTAAGTCAAAATGTTCTGCTAACTCTAAAGCGCGGTGAATTGCCTCTTCACTTTCAGGATAGGCTAATTCCAAAGTACCCAAAACTAGAAAATCTGCTTGTTGAAACAGCGAATCTGACAATTGTTTAGCTTGCAGGCGAGTATCGGCAAATTCTGCGGTATCGTACTGACCAAATCCGGCAAAGGTGCGATCGCCAGCCAGATCCCGTGTAACATAAACTTGCCGCGTTGGTGCTGTGGGATGGCGTTGTACTCCCGTAGTCTCTACACCTACATCTTGTAATAGCTTTACCAGTGCATTTCCTGGCTCATCTTCGCCAACAGCTCCGATAAATCCCGCTGATACTCCTAGCTTGACTAAAGCACAGGCGACGTTAGCTGGTGCCCCTCCTGGGTAAGGAGTCCAAGATTTCACTTCTTCCAGCTTTAGCCCTAATTGATCGGCTAAACAATCAAACAAAATTTCACCAAGGCACAAAACACGGGGATTGCTCATCTCATTTTCAATTTTAGATTTCGATTTGGGATTAGGAATTTACAGTATAAAATCTACAATAGTTTCTACTAATCTGTCGCCAGTCCTTCATAGAATTAAATAGCAATTTTTACTACTTATATAGCCTGTATATGCTTTTAATCCTCGATTATTTGGGCTAAGTGCTTAGAGGACATATTTATCAAAATGAGCTATATTTATTACTTAAAATGTCGCGTAGTTTATATTTTTGCCAACTTGAAATCCAAAGAAAATATTGACAATCATATTACTGCTAACACTTGAAACCCCTACCAAGAAAAGAATCTTCTAGAATTAGAAAGAGCGATTAAGTACATATACCAAGCGAGGATAGAAATAGTCATGGCTGGTGGCAAGTCTGAGACCCCCGTTAGTCTGTCAGACAGAGAACTGCAAATTATCGACCTAGTGGCCGCTGGCTTAACTAACCAAGAGATTGCAGGAAAACTGGAGATTAGCAAGCGTACAGTTGATAACCATATCAGTAATATTCTCACCAAGACCGAGACAGATAATCGAGTAGCTCTTGTCCGCTGGGCTTTACAGTGGGGCAAAGTCTGTTTGAATGATGTCAATTGCTGTACTCTACCGAACCAGATCGAATGAACAATTTACTAGTAGAAGCGTAATTGCTTTGGTCTAGTAAATTACAAGCCAATTTTGAGTTTTACTGATTGTTCCCCTTTTTACGCCTAAGTTTTCAGTGTGAACACTCTACCAAAAGTTCCGAGTCCTTCACTCAGCCGGAGTTTATGTAAGTGGAGCCAGCTGACCCTCGGACTCGGAAACTATCAAAGATTAGAATTCTTTTGCAAATTGACTGGGGATTGGGGAAGGTGGGGCCCCCTCTGGGGATAAGGGGTAATGGGGAATGGGGACTGGGGACTGGGATGGGAGAACAATCTACAATGCCCCATGCCCCAGCTAAACAATCATCTACAAAAATTAGCAACAATTCAGTGGTGCAAGCGTTACATTTGAAAGAAATCTATGTTGCCCCATCGGCTTTGGGAGTAGTGTACCAATGAATACTTCCGCTTCTTTTCAGGGTAGCTCGTCTCCCTTTGAATTTTTTAACTTTGATTTTACGATACCTGTATCTGAGAAGGTTCCAAGTCTGGAAGAGCAATCTTCAGACTTTCCGCAAACCACACAAGATGCCGACTTACTCAGACAGCTATCGTTTATTCCAGGGTTGAAAGAAATTTTGATGCTGCGGCAGGTTCATGCTTTAGAACATGCTACTGTTTGGGTTCTTAGCGAATCAAAAAGCGCCTATTTTGCCCCAGCAGAATCCACTAATGTTCAACTAGATAATGAACTATTAGGCGGTTTATCTACTGAGCAGGGATTCTACCTTTATGGTGAGGTAAACATTAGTGATTTGCGGCGTGCAGTCACACTTGCTCGACATCGCATCACCAGTGGAGAATGGGATTTGGCCGTACATCCCCGTTGTGGCACAAATTTATCAGTAGCAATGCTCTTAACGGCTGGACTAGCTGTCGGTGTGCATCTGTTGCTACCATTTCGACCAATCGAGCAACTTATAGGTTTAGGGTTAGCGGCAACGACAGCCGCCGAACTCGCACCTGATTTAGGTTCTATGGCACAGCGTTACCTAACAACTGCCATTCCTTTTAACCTAGCAATTGAAAATATTACCCGTACACGCGATGTTTGGGGGCGTGAGGCACATTTTGTTAAAGTGGGCTGGCAAGAGTAATCTTATGGAATCAAAACCACGTACCTTCAAAGAAACTGCTAAAGAAACAACTCTACTGTTTGCAGGGGGCGCTGGCGCTGGACTAATCATCTTTGCCCTGTTCGGTGGCTTATGGCACGTCACTCACTTTTGGTGGGTGATGGCAGGAACTACAATTTTCTGCGGTTTATTAGCCGTAGTGTTCCGTCAAAACTTTCAGAAGATGTTAGATACTTTGATGGATAATACTCCCTGGATGTAGGAACACAAGGTTAAATATTTCCTTAAAAATTATGAGAAAACTTTACTTCTTACTTCCCGGTACAGATAGCAAATTTGCCTGTGGTGGTCTTTGGGCTGAGTTAAAAGCCCTTAATCTGGTTCAGCAGTTTTGTAGCGCTGAAGTTGTAACTTACCGTCAACGGGAAAAAGATAAGCTTTTTATTGATGATTTGTTAAAAGAGAAAAATTTAAATGATGTAATTTTTGTGATCAGTTGGGGATTTGATATACCTCAACTCGTGGCAAAACTTCAGCAATATAATGTCGTTTATCATGCACATAGTCCAGGTTATCGATTTAGGCTACCTGCAAGTATTCCAATCATGGCTGTTAGCCGCTATACAATGGGATATTGGGGAGAAAAATCACCCAATTCTCTAATTTATTATTTGCCCAATCAAATTTCTGATGAGTTTCAAAATTTAGGTCTGGAACGAGATATTGATGTTTTAGTTCAAGCTCGGAAGTCTTCTGAATATTTAATTAAAGAATTGATTCCAGCGTTGCAAAAACGTTGTAAAGTATTGGTTGTTGATTCATACATAGAGGATTTGCCTGGACTATTCAACCGAGCTAAGGTTTACCTTTATGATTCTGCTGAGTACTGGGCACAACAGCGCGTTAGTGAAGGATTTGGTCTACAACCAATGGAAGCTCTTGCCTGTGGTTGTCAAGTATTTTCTAGTGTTAACGGTGGATTGGCTGATTACTTAGATCCGGGATTTAATTGCTATAAAATTGCTGGATATTCTCAAGAATATGATGTCCAACGTATTCTCAAGGTAATTGAGTCTTCGGGAGCAGTTAGCTTATCTGAAGAATTTTTGGTTGAACATCGGACTGAAAATATTATTCAGCGTTTCCAAGTTATTCTGGATGAGTTGAATGAGTTTTTTGATCATAAAATTCAGCAGCCATCTAATATTAAGAGTTTGACGAAAATACGGATGGTGAAATTACTTTCTCAGAGGATATATGGGAAACTGAGGAAGAAATATTTTAAGTAATGGAAACAAACCGCAGAGGCGCACAGTTCACAGAGAGAAGAGAGGAAATTGAATGAGTCGGCGGTTATTAGTTACTGGGGGTGCGGGGTTTATTGGGGCAAATTTTGTACATCACTGGTGTCAGGTTTACCCAGGCGATCGCGTGGTGGTGTTAGATGCTCTTACCTACGCGGGGAATCGCCTGAATTTGGCGCTGGTTGAGGGAAGAGAGAATTTTCGGTTTGTGCAGGGGGATATTTGCGATCGCACCACCATAGACAACCTATTATCAACGGAAAATATTGATACCATCGCCCATTTTGCCGCTGAATCTCATGTCGATCGTTCGATTCTTGGGCCGGCTGCTTTTGTGCAAACTAATGTGGTAGGAACTTTCACCCTACTAGAAGCTTTTCGGCAATATTGGGAGGCGAAAGCACAACCATCTGATTTTCGTTTCCTACACGTTTCTACTGATGAAGTCTACGGTAGTCTGGGTGCAGATGACGCAGCTTTTTGTGAAACGACACCTTACGCTCCCAATAGTCCCTATTCAGCTTCCAAAGCGGGTAGCGATCATTTAGTGCGTGCTTATTATCATACTTATCAACTGCCAACCATTATCACAAATTGCTCTAATAACTACGGCCCTTATCAGTTTCCTGAAAAACTAATTCCCCTAATGTGTATCAACACTTTGATCGGGAAACCATTACCTGTTTATGGTGATGGTAAAAATGTACGGGATTGGCTTTATGTGGGCGATCATTGCCGTGCTTTAGATGTAGTAATCAATCATGGTCAACCAGGAGAAACATACAATATTGGTGGCAATAATGAGGTGGAAAATATTAACCTCGTCCAACTTTTATGTCAAATGATGGATGAATTAGCACCTGATTTACCAATACATCCAGCCAAGCAGTTGATTACTTTTGTTAAGGATAGACAAGGACACGACAGGAGATATGCAATTAATGCAAACAAAATAAAAACTCAGCTTGGTTGGACACCTTCAGTAACAATTGCGGAGGGTTTACGTTTAACAGTTGAATGGTATCTCAATCATCGTGATTGGTGGGAACCTCTGCTATCTGCGGAATATCAAGCTTACTATCGCAAAAATTATTTGTAACCCACATTCTGCACCCAATAGTGTCACTAATTTCCCGCACAGCAGCAACGACGCGCAAGGATGCCAACAACGCGCCGGAATCGTTGTCTTGTGAATATTCCTGAAATATCTCGGTCAAATAATCGTCAATTTCTTCCGGGTGCTTGCGGAAGTACTTTTCTTCAAATTCATCAAGTGTTCTAAATTTTCTCACGGCTGAGATACTCCTTTTTTAATAAAATTATCTGGCTCCGACAGTTTTTGTAGATAATGACTATCCTTGAATATAAGGGAATCAGATCAACGTAAATTGCCAGCAGGTGTTAAAATGCTGCAACCAGAACAGATATTACAAGATCGTTATCAAATCCAGCGCCAACTTGGTAACAATGGAATTCGCCAAACTTGGCAAGCATTGGATTTACAAGCCTCTGATGGCGAAAATTCTATCGTTGTGGTCAAACTTTTGGCCTTTGGCGGTACTGTGCAGTGGGATGACCTAAAACTTTTTGAAAGGGAAGCACAAATTCTTAAACAGTTAAATCATCCCCGCATCCCTCGATATATAGATTATTTTTGTATCGACGATCGCACACTCTGGTTTGCCTTAATCCAAGAATATATCCCTGGTGAGTCGCTTAAGGAAAAACTTGCAGTTGGCAAAAGGTTTAGTGAAAAGCGAGCGAGAAAAATTGCTGTTGAGGTTTTAAATATTCTCACCTATCTACATGAATTGAATCCGGGAGTGTTGCATAGAGATATTAAACCAAGTAATTTAATCTGGGGCGAAGATAATCGGATTTATTTAGTTGATTTTGGCGCAGTTCAGGATAAAGCGGCAAGAGAGGGCGTTACTTTTACCGTTGTGGGTACTTATGGTTATGCCCCAATGGAACAATTTGGTGGTCGAGCGGTTGCGGCTTCAGACTTATATGCACTGGGAGCGACTTTAATTCATTTGCTCACTGGAACTTCCCCCTCTGATTTACCGCAGCAGGATTTGCGACTGCAATTTACAGACCGAGTTAATCTCAGTCCTAGTTTCGTCAGTTGGCTACAAAAGTTGATAGAACCGGCTCCCGAACAAAGATTTACTAGTGCTAACCAAGCGATAAATGCTCTTAAATCTGGTTTGACTGTCAAATCTGCAAACAAGAATCAGCTTTTGCCACTAAAAGAAATAATCAACAATTCTGGATGCGGGATCAATAATTTAGATGAAACAGTTCCAGAGGAAATTCTCGGTTGGAATTGGGGTGCTTTTCTGATGCCTTGGTTGTGGATGTGGCCGAATCAAGTGTGGTATGGTTTATTCTGTTTTGTACCTAATGCTTGGTGGATAATGGCGATCGCAGTTGGTGCAAAAGGCAATGAATGGGCTTGGAAAAGTAGGCAGTGGCGCAGTATTGAACAATTCAAAGCCCATCAAAGAGGCTGGGCGATCGCTGGTATTCTAATTGGAGCGCCTATTAGTATTATGATGTGGGTTCGAGCGATCGCTTTGCTGAAATCTGTATTTTAAGGCAGTCTTTTGGGTAAATCTCAAGCGAAGATTTTTTAGCCAGATAAGTATAAGGGTTCAACAAATGGTTCAAATTCTTCAAGGAAAAGATATCACCATAGCCCAACTGATTGATGAATTTGGTCTACAACTTGCAGACGACGAAGATTTTTTTTTAGAATGGCGGCATGATTTAGCTGAGTTGAGTGACTTAGAAAAGGAATCTCTCAACGAAGTCAAGGCAGAATATTTGCATCTATCGAAATATCCTGTTTTAGAACCTGTAGTCAAAATGGTGGTGCTATCTCCACTATTACGTCTAGCAGGTTTTTATCAACCACCTTTCTACATTGCCTCAGAACAAGAGGTAAAAATATCTTCTGAAGACGAAGGCACGATTATCAGAGGACGTATTGACATTTTGGTGTTCCATCCTCCATTTTGGGTTATCGTTATTGAGGCAAAACGAGCAGAATATTCGTTAGTGCCAGCAATTTCACAAGCATTGGCTTATATGTTGGCAGATGCAACTTCAGCTAAACCTGTTTTTGGCTTTATCACCAATGGTAATGAATTCAGATTTATCAAACTGCTAAAAACTGAAACTCCACAATATGCTCTATCTGATTTGTTTGCTTTAGATAGTCGTGATGATATATATATTGTCCTGAAAGTGTTAAAGCACCTCGCTCATTTAATTCGTAATTCGTAATCTTGTAGTAGCGTGGCAAGGCTAAAATGTTGCAAAAAAATTGTAGGTTGGGTGGAGGCTTTGCGAAACCCAACCTACAAATACTACAAATATTCTTAACTAGACAAAAGATATCCCTCTCCGAGTCGGAGAGGGACAGACTTGAACTTTAGTTCAAGGCAGGGAGAGGTTTGTCAAACTCAGGTTAAGTTGACTACCCTACCAATTCCATTTCTATCAACTAACTTGCGATTCAACTACACCCACGGGACAAGATACGTTTGTCCCTCCCAAACCACAATATCCATTGGGATTTTTAGCCAGGTATTGCTGATGGTAAGCTTCAGCGTAGTAGAACTCAGGTGCATCCAAGATTTCTGTAGTAATCTTGCCATAACCTGCGCTGTTGAGGGCTTGCTGATAAGCTTCACGCGATGCTTCTGCTAGCTGCTTTTGATTTTCGGAATATACATAAATTCCCGAACGGTATTGAGTGCCAGCATCATTACCTTGGCGCATCCCTTGGGTTGGATTGTGGCTTTCCCAAAAGACTTTGAGCAGTTCGGCATAACTAATCACTTTGGGATCGAACACAACCAACACCACTTCATTGTGACCGGTTCGCCCACTACATACCTCTTCATAAGTGGGGTTGGGTGTTAACCCAGCAGCATAACCGACTGCGGTGGTGTAAACTCCTTTAAGTTGCCAGAATTTGCGTTCTGCACCCCAAAAACAGCCCAAGCCAAAAATTACCTTTTCTAATCCATCGGGAAAAGGAGGTTTTAAGGAATTCTTGTTGACATAATGAGCGGCGGGTACTGACATAGATTGTGCCCTTCCTGACAAAGCTTCTTCAGGTGTGGGCATAACTGACTTTTTGCCAAATCCGAATAGTGCCATTGATTTTGACTCTGAATATATATCTTTACCTTACTTACTATTGTAAAGATTCTGGCGATCGCTTGGGGTCTTCTCAGAGTCTCCCTGGACTTAAATCAAGCTCTTGCCTTCAGCGCTTGTTTTGCAATAGAACTAACCCAGTCGTCCGAATCACGGCTTAACCGCTCCAAAATTGAAATCGGTATATTGACATTTGTGGCAACTTTTCTGCGAAGATAGCGGTCAGAATCAACCGCGAATTGTTCTAGCAAATGGACAGGAGTATTTGGATGAGTAACAATAGCGTCTAAAGCAGAACCCTTACATTCATGCTGTGATTGGTTTACTTTTGGATAAAGCTTCTCCAGCCCATCTGAAGGCGTATTGGGGTTTTCAGCGAGATTTATGAAAAGCTCAATGTGTACGTGAGCCGAGGCTTGATCGTTGATAATTGCAAGCAGTATAGTGGGTGGTGTTTTCAAAGAGGATGCGATCTGCACCAATACATGATAGTCATTCTTCATCTGCGACAGAGTTTCTAACACTTTTGGCGTGATGTCAGAACTTCTCGCCAATTGAACTGCACGTTGTCTAAGCATGATTTCATTTGATGACGAGAGTCGTTGAATTTGCTTGACCAAGGACTCTGCAAAAAACTCTAGAACAGTAGAGGTTGCATTGGGATTGTTTGCGGCTTTGAAGGGCACATCTTCATCTGTATCCTGCGCGAGTTTTTCTAAAACCTTTGCAGGGGTTGAGGGATGAGCAGCAACCAATCGCCGGACAGAGGCTCGTCGATCGCTAGCTAACCGCTCTAGCAAGTCGATGGATGTTCCAGGTTTTCCCTCAATAAAATTGATGATAGCGATCGCAGTTTCTGAAACATTTGGATTGTTCTTGACCAGATCACGAACTTCTTTTTCATTTTCTCCCGCTAGTTTTTCCAACATTGCGCTTGGTGCTTGAGGATTTCGAGCAATTGCTTCATGCATCGAAAAATTTTCCCAATCTGCAAACTTATTTAGCAGGGATAAGGGTGTTTTGGGGTTCTGAGCGATCGCCATTTCGACATAGCTGCTTCCACGCTCGGCTAGTTGAAGCAATAACGATTCAGAAGTGTTCGGATTTTGAGCGATCGCGATAAAGAGGCGATCGAAATCACATTCAGTAGCATACTCTGGATCGGGATAAAGAGGCGGGCTTACAAGTTGTTCCAGGATGTGAAGAGGTGTCTTTGGATTTCTAGCCACGGCACAAAGAATTTCCTCATTCTCGATTTTAGATAACTGAGCGATCGCACTTTCACTAGTTGTTGTGCTACGCGCTAAAGAGAGCCTAACGAAATGACTCTCAGGATTTTCCAACAGCAAAAGATTGAAAATCGGGTTCGCCGTAATTGCGTCTGGAAACTCCTTACCTAATTTCAGCAACACTTCCGTGGGCGTATTCGGATTTCTAGCTACAGCCTCACGAACTTCTGGCTGAGGATGTAAAGATAGCTCCTCAAGCACTACAACCGAGGTGTCAACAGCCGAGGCTAATGCCAAATCGTTGTCATCAAGCATAGTAAAGATTTTTATAGATATAGAATGAGTTTTCCCAAAATATAAGGACACTTTTGCATTAGACTTTTACGAAACTTCATCAATATTACGAATACTTTTCAAGAGGAACTTGGTGTTCAAAGCTACTCATGGATAAAATACCGAAAATTGACCGCCAAAGAGAGCATCAAGCCAACGAACGGACATTTCTGGCTTGGCTACGCACTTCCATTGCATTGATTGGCTTTGGTTTTGCCATTGCCCGATTTGGTATATTTCTGCGTCAGTTGAATATTGCGATTACTCAACAAGAACCTCCGGTAAGTCCATTATCTAACTCGGAAAACTTGGGTGTTGCTTTGGTAATTTTTGGAATTTCGATTATTGCCTTAGCTGCGTGGCGATACAACCAAGTTTTCTGGCAAATTGAAACAGGGAACTATAGACCAAATAGGTTAATGGTTTGGATCATGACTGGAGTAGTAATTACTTTGGGGTTTCTCAGTCTTCCTTTACTCTTAAGGCGCGATAAAGTACCTTCTCGTTCTCCGCTTCCGATTCAACCACAGTCCCGAAATTTGCATTAAATACAGCAGGAGTCAGAATTCAGGAGTCAGAATACACTTTTTATACGGACGCATTTTTTGTAACTTTTTTGCCGATCCTCAATCAATCTTAGGGTAGCCGTAGCCCAACCCAGCCCAGATTTCTCACGCATAGAAGAGGAGTGCGGGGAGTGTGCATAGGTGTCAACTTAAGCTGGAAATAACTTATCTGTTGGCTTCCATGCCCGCCCGGAAATAAATTTTTTTGGCTTTTAGCTTAAGTCTACTTCAGTAGACTGGAGATTTTTGGCAATATTTAGTCATCTTCAGATGACTTTAGCTATGAGACGGGAATTTCAATTCCCGGCGGACGAGCGGTTTCACGTTAAGTTGACACCAATGGGGGAGTGTGCGGAGTATGCGGAGTGTGGGGGGGTAAGACTTCTTCCCACACCTCCCACACCTCCCACACCTCCCACACCCCTTGGATTTATCGCACTTGATATCTAGCAAGCTTTTAGACTTTTTGTAATCGTCGTTTTCAGCTAGGGCTGAATCGTCATACACTGATTTTGAACTAATGAAAGCGGTTGCCCTTACAGAAACGATGAGCGAAAGTAAGATATCAGAGATATTAGAAACCTTCGAGGCAGACTTGCTGTCGGAGTGGACTCAAGAACTAGCCACTGTGAATATTCGGAGAGGCTTGATTAAAGAAGCACAGCTAAAGGAGGAGTGCCGGGAATTCCTTAGTTTGTTTCGGATTGCTGTTGGGCGGGGCAACTTTACCAATATTCAGGCAGCGCAGTGGCAGGAAATGCGGGAGATGCTCAACAGCATTTCTCGATCGCGATCGCAAAATGGCTTCACACCCTCAGAAATAGCTACATTCGTCTTTTCGTTCAAGCAACCCCTCTTCAACCGAATGCGTCACCAATTGAAAGACCCCATTGAGTTGGGTGAAAATATCTGGTTAGCCACAAACTTACTGGATCAGCTAGGATTGCTGACAATTGAAGTGTATCAAAAGACGCGAGAAGAGGTAATTTTGCGGCAGCAGGAAGAGTTGATGGAACTGTCTACCCCAGTAGTTAAACTCTGGGAGGGAATTTTGGCATTGCCGATAATCGGTACTCTGGATAGTACCCGGACTCAAATGATGATGGAGTCGTTATTGCAGAAGATTGTCGAAACTGGTTCAGAAGTTGCCATTATTGACATTACCGGGGTTCCCACTGTCGATACCCTGACTGCTCAACATCTGCTCAAGACTATTACTGCCGCCCGTCTCATGGGAGCTGATTGTATGATCAGTGGCATTCGTCCTCAAATTGCCCAAACAATCGTCTATCTCGGCATTGATTTGACCAATGTAGTCACAAAAGCAACTTTAGCCGATGCCTTTTTGACGGCGCTAAAACGGTTGGGAACGACCATTAACCGCTCTCAATCCAAATAGCTGGAAGAAAGCAATGGAAAGAATTCCTATACTCCAAATGGGCAATTTTCTACTTGTGACAATCCAAGTAGATATGCACGATCGCCTCGCCATGACGCTACAAGAAGACCTGACCAACCGCATCACTCAAACTCATCCTCACGGTGTCCTGATTGATATTTCGGGATTAGAGATTGTTGATTCTTTCATTGGGAGGATTTTAGCCAACATTGCCAGAATATCACGGGTGCTGGATACTGAGACAGTTGTCGTCGGGATGCAGCCTGCTGTGGCAATCACCTTAGTGGAATTGGGGATGTCTCTGACGGGAATTCGCACTGCCCTAAACGTCGAAAAAGGTATGGCATTGTTGCGATCGTCATTCAATGAAACCACAAATCAAATTACTGCTACTAAATGGCGTGCAGATGACGATGCAGAAGACTGAAACGATTGATATTCAATCTTCTACAGATGTAGTTTTAGTCAGGCAGTCCGTGCGCCAGCTAGCCGTGGAAATTGGCTTTGGCTTAGTAGACCAAACTAAAATTATCACCGCCGCCAGTGAGTTAGCCCGCAATACCCTAGACTACGGAGGAGGCGGCACTGTTAAGCTAGAAACCCTTCAGGAAGGGCGACGACGAGGACTCCGGCTGACCTTTGAAGATCGGGGGCCGGGTATTCCCGATATCGATCTGGCCCTAAAGGATGGGTTCACCACGGGCAACGGCTTAGGTATGGGGCTGGGTGGTGCTAAACGACTTGCTAACGAGTTTGAGATTCAGTCTGCGGTGGGAGAAGGGACACGGATAATAATTGTACGATGGAAATAAATGAGAGAATCTGTCGCCGTGACAATTACTGAATCTAGCCAGACTGGGGAAGCCAGACGGGTAGCGATGGGTTTAGCAACTCGGCTGGGTTTTCAGGAAACAGAACGGGGCAAGGTTGGGATTGTGGTGACAGAAATTGCGAACAATTTGGTACAGCACGCCCACGGCGGAGTAGTGCTGCTGCGATCGCTCAAGGAAGATTCTAGAATTGGCATTGAAATCTTATCGCTAGATAAAGGACGGGGAATGGTTGATGTGGATGAGTGTTTGCAAGATGGCTTTTCCACAGCCGGAACCTTGGGCAATGGTATGGGTGCAATTCTTCGCCTTTCTGGTTTATTGGAAATTTACTCCGTTCCCAACCAAGGTACAGCCCTTCTCGCCCATATCTGGCTAGACTCAGCACCCCATCAACCTGAGAAGATTTTAGAAATTGGAGCGATCTGTTTGCCCATACGAGGAGAAGAGGTTTCAGGAGATACCTGGGCATCGGAAGTCGATAGTTGTCGTAGTCTGTTGTTAGTAGCCGATGGTTTAGGGCATGGGCCTGCGGCTGCGTCAGCATCAGAAGCAGCTGTGAGAATGTTTCAAGAAAATCTTCATCGTTCTCCGGGGGCGATCGTCGAAGCTGCCCACGCGGCCTTGCGAAGTACGCGAGGCGCAGCACTCGCCATTGCCGAAATCGACTTTGAACAACAGTCTGTCCGCTTTGCTGGAATTGGCAATATCGCTGCTAGCATTTTCTCCTTTACTGAGCATCGCCATCTGCTATCTCACAATGGCACGGTCGGACATGAAATCCGCAAAATTCAAGAGTTTAGCTATCCCTGGTATGCCAACGGAATTTTAATTATGCATTCTGACGGATTAAGCGCTAAGTGGCAGATCGATCGCTATCCCGGCTTGATGCAAAAACATCCCAGCCTGATTGCAGGGGTGCTATACCGAGACTTTAACCGAGAGCGGGACGATGTAACAGTGTTAGTTGCGAAAGGAATGGGCAGTTAAGGCAGGGTGTCATCATTGGTGAACCAAATTTAATGAGTAATGAGTAATGAGTAATGAGTAATGAGTAATGAGTAATGAGTAATGAGTAATGAGTAATGAGTGGATTATTTTTTATTTTTCTTTCAATTTGTTGATTTAAGTTGTTAATATCTTAATAATTCTTTCATTCTCTTCTATCAGATTTTGAAATTTTGATTTTGACACCAACTCCGACTTTATCATTATTTTTATCCAATAAAGGGTTTCATTGGCTTCCTTTAAGGCTATAGAATACTTATTGATAAAGTCTTTATTTGATTGTGCATATTTAGCTTCTGAACAGTTTGCACCTATTGATGTCCCGCTTCTTAAAAATTGTTTAGACAAGATTTTACCAGCGTCGTCAAAAGGTCTTTTATTTAGCTCAGAATAAGCTTTGATAACTCTTATTGCAAAATTTCTGTTTTTTCTTGAATACTGATATTTGCGTTATAATTAATCACGAGTAAAAAAGAATGTGGTAGTTCAATTTTACTTTATAAGTAATGGGTATTCACTCATTACTTATTACTCACAAAACGCGAAAAATAACTTTTTCCACTGCAAATTTTACTCAAGCCTTGGATTGTGCATGAATTTTTAACCCCTGAAAATTTACTTTATAAGTAATGGGTATTTACTCATTACTCATTACTCATTACTCATTACTCATTACTCATGGAGTGAAGCGACTTGACAATTGTTTTCACGATCGCCATTCAGTACGAAGAGGATGTTGTGCAAGCTCGGCAACGAACTCGTGAGATCGCCGAGCAGTTGGGCTTTGATGCTCAAGATCGGGCGCGATTGGCAACGGCAGTTTCCGAAATTGCCCGCAACGCCTTTCAATATGCCCAAGGTGGAACGGTTGAATTTTCTGTGGCGGGAGAGCCGCAAGCGTTTCTGATTCGGATTCAAGATCGGGGTGGGGGCATTCCTGATTTAGCTGATGTTTTGGCAGGACGCTACACCTCTGATACGGGAGCAGGGTTAGGCATCGTGGGTACTCGGAGATTGATGGATTTCTTTGAGATTGAATCTCTGCCGGAGCAAGGAACAACGGTAACAATCGGCAAAAGGTTGTCGAAGCGCACACCTAATTTTACCGATTTGCAATTGCAGCTGATTCGAGAAACCGTAATTGGGCGATCGCCTGAAAATCCCTATCAAGAAATTCAGCAGCAAAACCAGGAATTACTCCGGGCTATGGCAGAGCTACGGAAGCGCGAGGAAGAACTGAGCCAACTCAATCAGGAATTGGAAGATACCAATCGCGGTGTAGTTGCTCTCTATGCAGAACTGGATGAGAAAGCCAGTTCTCTGCAACAGGTAAACGAGCTAAAAACCCGCTTTCTCTCGAACATGAGCCACGAGTTTCGTACACCCCTCAACTCGATTTTGTCCCTCTCTCGGATGCTGCTAGCACGGATGGATGGCGATTTGACCATCGAGCAAGAAAAGCAGGTGACATTCATCCAAAAGGCAGCGAGTGGATTATCAGAATTGGTTAACGACTTGCTGGATTTGGCAAAGGTGGAAGCTGGAAAAATTGAAGTGCATCCCAGTTCCTTTGAAGTGAGTGATTTGTTTGGCACGCTGCGGGGGATGCTACGCCCATTATTGGTTCAAGGCTCCTCTGTGACGCTGATTGTCGAGGAACCTGAAGGTATTCCGCCGCTCTATAACGATGAGGGCAAAGTCGCTCAAATTCTGCGAAACTTTGTCTCAAATGCCCTCAAATTTACCGAGCAGGGAGAGGTGCGTGTCAGCGCTGTGCAAACGGGTCATAACATCACCTTCTCTGTATCTGATACAGGTATCGGCATTGCTCCCGCCGATCGCGAGCGGATTTTTGAGGATTTTATGCAAATTGAGTCCCCTCTGCAAAAGCAGGTGAAGGGAACCGGGTTAGGATTGCCGTTATCGCGCAAGCTAGCGGAGCTACTCGGCGGCAGCATTTCGGTGAAAAGTCAGCTGGGTGAAGGCTCTACCTTTATAGCCTTGATTCCCATCGTCTACCCAAATGCCAGCGAATTTCCCACCGGACTGCAACCAATCGCATCAGTTGAGCCAACTCGCCTGCCCATTCTGGTGGTTGAAGATCATCCAGAAACCCTCTTTATTTACGAAAAGCACCTTCAGGAATCAATCTATCAATTGATTGCTACCCGTACCTTAGCTCAGGCAAGGCTGGCCTTACAAAAACTTCGACCGGCGGCGATTATGCTAGATATTCTGCTGGAGGGGCAAAACGGCTGGACGTTCTTGCGAGAAATCAAAGGGGATGAAACAACCCGCACTATCCCTGTACTCGTTATTACCATCGTTGATAACGAAAAACAAGCTCTGGCGTTAGGAGCAGACGGTTTTCTAATTAAGCCGGTAGACAGATTGCCGCTGTTGAACAAACTTAATAGGCTAATTACTGAGAACAAGCCTCAAAAAATCTTGTTAATTGACGATGACCCTGCCTATCGGTATCTTGTGAAACAGTTGTTAATAAATACACCATTGAGTATTTTAGAAGCCGCAAACGGACAAGAAGGATTAAATTTGGCACAACGGGAGCAGCCAAACGCGATCGTACTGGACTTGGAGATGCCAGAGATCGGCGGATTTGATGTACTCAAGCAGCTGAAGAACAATTCCGTCACTCAGTCGATTCCGGTGATTATTCACTCATCTGCCCAACTGGATGCAGAAGCGCAAAGCCAGTTAGCGAAACAAAGCATTGCCATTGTTTCCAAAGAAACAGGCTCTCAAACCACGGCGATTGTTCAACTTCAAGATGCGCTTGTCAAAGCCGGACTTGTTCTAGAAGTTTAAAGGAAAAGTCATGTCTGAGCCACGGGTTACAATCCTGCATGTTGACGACAACGAAGCCAATCGCTACGTTGTTAACCGGATTTTGCAAAATGCAGGCTTTAGTGTCGTGGAAGCGGCAACTGGAGCAACAGGATTAGAAGCCGTTGCTAACTTTCAGCCTGACTTAGTAATTTTAGATGTCCAATTACCAGATATCAGTGGCTTTGAAGTCTGTCGTCAAATTAAGGCAAACCCGGAAACGACTTTTATTCCCGTGCTACAACTTTCTGCAAGTTTTGTCCAAAGCCAGGATAAAGCGGAGGGCTTGGATAGTGGTGCTGATGCTTATCTGGTGCAACCTGTTGAACCAATTGAACTGCTTGCCACCGTGCGATCGCTGCTGCGAATTCGCCGGGCGGAGGAAGCTGCTTTGTCCTCAGCGCGGGAGTGGCAAACCACCTTTGACTCGATGAACGACGGCGTTTCTCTGGTTGATCGAGAAGGTAGAATTATGCGCTGTAATCGAGCGATGATGCAGCTTTTTTGCAAGCCCTCCGACGAAATCTTAGGTTATGCTCACCATGAACTGATGGGCGCAAAATTGGGAATCGGCGATGGCACTTGTTTTCGCCGTGCGAAAGAAACTCACCAACGGCAAATTCTCGAATTTCAGTCCCAAGAACGCTGGTTTGCCAAAACCATCGACCCAGTAATTGATGGGGATGGGACTCTCACAGGTGCCGTTTTCATCCTGTCTGATGTCACCGAACGTAAACGATCGGAAGCTTTGCTGCAAGAGCAAAACGATCGCCTCAATCAACTAATGATTTCTTTGCAGCAACAAACTGAACAAGCGCAGCAAGCCAACCGCATCAAAGATGAGTTTTTGGCAGTGCTGTCTCATGAATTGCGATCGCCCCTAAATCCAATTCTGGGTTGGGCAAGAATTCTCCAAAAGAGTCATCAGGATGCAGCCAAAACTCAGTACGCCCTCGAAACGATTGAGCGCAACGCGAAACTGCAAGCACAACTAATCGAAGATTTGCTCGATGTGTCGCGTATTCTCCAAGGGAAGTTGGCTTTAAACACAGTTCCAGTCGGTCTAACTTATACCATCAAAGCTGCCCTTGAAACCGTGCGGCTGGCTGCTGAAGCTAAATCTATTCAGATTCAAGCAATATTTGAACCGAATGTTGGGCCAGTGTTAGGTGATTCTGGTCGTTTGCAACAAGTTATTTGGAATCTACTTTCTAACGCGATTAAATTTACCTCACCCGGTGGTCGAGTAGAGGTGCGGTTGGAAACAATCGAGGATGAAGTAGATACTCATACTGCGGAATATACCCAAATCACTGTCAGCGACACTGGTAGGGGCATCTCTGATGAGTTTCTGCCCTACGTCTTTGACTACTTCCGCCAAGCCGATGGGACAACGACGCGAAAATTTGGCGGGTTGGGGTTAGGGTTAGCGATCGTGCGTCATTTGGTTGAATTGCACGGCGGAACTGTTCAAGCAGACAGTCCTGGAGAAGGGCAAGGAGCAGTATTTAAAGTTAAACTTCCACTGATCGCTGCTTCAACATTGAATCAAGTTAATACAGCCGATGGCGATCGCTCAGATTTAAATCTCAATGGATTGCAAACGCTGCTTGTAGACGACGACAGAGATTCGCGGGAGTTCATTGCCTTCGTGCTACAACAATACGGGGCACAAGTGACTGAAGCAGACTCAGCATATAATGCTCTGAACAATTTGATGCAAACAAAATTTGATTTGTTAATTAGTGATATTGGTATGCCCGATATGGATGGCTACACCCTAATTCGTCAAATTAGAAACCAGTCACCCGAACAAGGTGGAGAAATTCCAGCGATCGCCCTGACTGCCTATGCGGGAGAAATCGATCGACAACAAGCACTAGCCGCCGGATTTCAACATCATATTTCTAAACCAATTGAGCTAGAAGTATTAATACAGGCTATTTTGACGATAGTAACGGTATAGCAACCTGAATTTTAAGGTTTTCGGCGCTAACTGAAACTGGATCAATTTATAAATATCCGCCAATCAGACTGTATAACAATCCAAACAGTACAATTAGAGTCACAATAATATAGGTAAAATCTCGTTGTTGCAAGTATGCTAATAGCGAACAGGCTACTCTCACAACTGGAGTAGCAATCAATACCAACAGGCCAAGTTGAATAATGCCACGGCGACGACCAGATTCAACAGATATCACTACCCCTGATGGACTACGAAACTCTGGTAATTCTCCCCGAAAAAACTGATAATTGGGAGCCTCATTTCCGTGGCGAATTAAATACAAAATTCCCCCCAGCAAAACTAAAGTGGTGGCAAGAATGACCCCAATTCTTAACAGGTTGCCGAGAAATTGCTCAAAGCGCTGCTCAGATTTATTACGCCTGCTTTTCGCCATTCTAAAGCCTCCCCGTTAGACCTTTGTAAATCATTTCCACCGCTAGTACCAAAATCACAATGCTGAAAATATTTCGTAAAATATTTACATTAGCTCTGACTAATACCCGCGCTCCTAATAAAGCACCAAACAGTACTCCTAACATCACAGGCATTGCTAATCCGGGGTCAATATAACCTCGGTTCAGATATATGCCAGCGCTAGCCGCGGCTGTCACCCCAATCATGAAATTGCTGGTGGTAGTTGACACTTTAAAAGGAATGTGCATAATTTTATCCATTGCTAACACCTTAAGCGCTCCCGAACCAATACCAAGCAATCCTGAAAGTATGCCAGCGACAAACATCAATCCAAATCCAAAAGGAACACCGCGCACGTTATAAGCCTGTTCTCCTGTGGGAGTGGGATAAGTACTATTCAGCTTAAGACGGATTGCCAGAGAATTTGGCGGCAAATTGTTGAGGTGTTCAGGTGGGTTTTGACGAGATAAGTAGGCGGAGTAGAGTAAAACGATTCCAAAGGCAACAGCAAGCGATCGCGTAGAAATTTTCGCTGCTACAATTGCCCCAACTATTGCACCAAATGTTGTTGCTACTTCTAGGAACATTCCCAGTCGCACATTTGTATAGCCTTCTTTAACGTAAGCAGATGCGGCTCCACTAGATGTAGCAATTACAGATACTAATGAAGCACCGATCGCATAACGAATATCAATCCCAAAGATCAATGTTAAAAAGGGGACAATTACTACTCCACCACCTAACCCGGTTAGTGCCCCTAAAAATCCGGCAACAAACGAGCCGAACCATACTAATAGAGAAAATTCTAGGATGTTCAAATTGCTTCCCCCGCCACAAACTTTTTTGCTTGAGACTAGAAAGCGAAATTCAACCTGATTGCTGCTTGGTTGATTTCACCCCTAAATATTCTAGGAAGTTCCGTTAATAGAAACAAATGTTTTTGTTTGTTTAATTGATAATTAAAAGTGATTAATAAGTCATAAGATTTTTGGGTAGAGAAATCGGCCATAACTCTACTTAATCCGACTTTCCGCACTTCATCATGTAATACGCGTAGATTTCCAAAATATCACTAACAATGGTTAAATGAACAACACAAATTCCCAATATATTTAAATATTAATACTTAAGGTTTTGAGCATTATTAGGAATAATTCTTGAAAAGAGAGATGATACATTTTGAAGTGCGGAATGTGGGCTTAATCATTCGTGAACAACTAGATCCCCGACTTCTTCAAGAAGTCGGGGATCTGAACTTCTCAGTAGATTCAGAAATAACCGTTACACAAGCATTCACTAAGGGTAACAGTGGCCCTAATTGCTCTTGTCCATTCACAGCTAAATCGCTGTGACACAAATAAACTCTCTCGGATACACGAGATAGTAAATCTGTCAAAATCCTTTGCAGTCGTTGTTCTTCTGCCAATTTCTCATCTTCTGCTGTCCAAGGTTCGCCTAATCTGTCTCGCAGAAAAAACGGCGCACCGAATAAAGTAGCTGCACCACCTTTCGCCCACAGTGGTGAACCAGCATCTAGCCAAAAATGCCAACGGTGCGATCGCCTACTAGATCGATATTGAAATATAGTTGCTAAGGTGACAGCCTTTCTCGCTCCACCAATGGGGCGTACAGGGTAAGGGTTGGCGGTAATCGTCCCACGTCGTAGTAGTTGAATGAATTCAATAATAGTTGTGTGAGGCGTTGTCTCAACTGGGGCAATTTGTCGTAATCTGGTGTCAATTTCCCAGTAGTGTTGGGCGGTTTCTAATAATTCCCGCAATGCTGCTAGTTGTTCGTAGGGAAGATTACTACCATTCCACAAAAAACGCTGAATTGCTCTATCTAAAAGGGAAATAGGACTAGGAATTAACCGCAGTTCTTGTTGCGATCGCTGCTGTTCTAACCACTCTAATATCCCATTATAGGCTGTAGTCGCTGCATAACCGATTCGATCCCAGCGCTCAAACGTTGATACTGGTAGCAAGTTGGGGCGATCGGGATGGGGTACAAAGCAGTAATCTGCAATCAAACCAGCACGTACCGGATCAATATTTGTAGAGACGCGATTCATCGCGTCTGTTGTAGATACCCGATTCATCGCGTCTGTAGAGTTTTCTGGTGGTTGTTGCTTCCTACTTAATACAACCAGCATTTCTGCGACGGCATCCCGATCTACGAGGCGTCCCAAGCCGGGATAAACTAGGGCCAGCATGGTGAGTAAGGCGCGAATGACGGGCGAACTAATTAGGGGACGTTGGTCATTCAGCGATTCTACTGGGATATTTTGTTTAACGAGGATTTCTACTAGAGTATAACGAGCGATCGCATCTAAACCTGGTGCAATAATCGCCACTTCTTCCGGTTGCACTTGCTGCGATTGGATGGCATTAGCAATTTCCTCTGCTGTTTGCCGCAATAATTGGGCGCGGGAGGTGGTTTGAATTGAATACACTGTTTTTGGTAAACTCAACATTACCATCGGTTCTGTGACTAATTCCACCATCTGTTTCGTCAGTTGCTCGCTCAGAGACTCTGGAGGCGGCCCGTTTAAGATTTCTACCCGACAACGCTCTGCTAACCCTTCTAGATAGTTGGGATCTGCTCCCAATCCCAATCGCACTGCACCGTCAGGATTGTAGCTAAACGCGCCAACTGCACCTCGATCTAATAGCAACTCAAACAAAAGACGCGCTACGCTAGGATAGTCATCGACATCATCTGCCAGTACTGCCTGATAGCGTTTAGTTAGGTGCTGTTGGTAATTGCGATCGCTTAATAAGTGCTGACTATAAAGTTCGGTAATAATCCCATAAGTCAATAAACCCCTCTCTAAACACCAATTACGCCAATCTAGCAGCAAAGATGCTAAAAATTCCGGCTCTAAAGTTGTGGTATTTTCCCCTAGACCCTTGGCTAAAATCTGGGCAATATCTTCGCAAGGCATACCACTGTAAGCTGCTAATTGCAATAAGTCTAGGATGCGACGCACCAAACGAGATTCATTTACTCCCGCAATACGTAAAATTTCTTCGTCTAATTGCGGACGCCAAAGTTTGGTTGCTAACTCTTGTTCGGTTTCTGGTCGCAATCTTACCGGAAACTGTGCTTTCAAGTTCAACGAGTTAATCAGCAACGGCCAAAATAAAATGACTTCATCCTGAAAAAAACCTAGTGGCGTCTTAGCTCGAACCGGATATTTACCCAAAGTTGAGGTAACAATTATATCTCCTAATTCTCGACGATTATCATCATTGGCAGCTAAAACTAAAACTCCCGGCTCTGTTTGTTTAAGATATAAAAATTCGGGTACATGACCAGTTTTTTTACGTCCTGTTTTTTTTGTATAAAATGATTCAGTATATTGTTTTTCTGATGTTACCCAATTACAAAATTGCTCTACCAAGCGAGCTGTCTTACCACTACGGCTAGTGCCAACAATCCAAACCGAATGAGAAACCACAAACTTTCTCCTTGTAGATTTGTTAGTATACCTCGTGCGTTAACTTAAGGTTAATAGTCATCAAACAATGCTGAATGATTGTCTGCAATGAAAAACTCTGTTTTTAGTCAAAAAATCTATTCTTTCTTACTTGCTGCTTATCGATGGTACTTACAGACTCCTGAACGTTCTTTAGATGAAGCTTACAATGCAGCATTAAAAATTCAGGAAATAGAAGATAAGCATTTCAATGGTAATAAAATAGACATTGACTCGGCCATGTACAGTAACAGTGTGATGGATTATTTTGAGTCAGACCTCAACAAGCTATTAAAAATTGCCAGGATGCGGTTGACGGAGTTTAGAGGAAGCCGTTGGTTTCTAAATGAAGAGAATCAAAAAGCTGCCGAGAAAGCAGGTATAGAGTATCTAAGTCCTTCTTTAGTTTTAGAAAAGCTAAACTATATCGACCAAGTTATATCTAAATACACAACAAGTTCAGATCAAACAACTTCCAAAGCTTTAGTAGTACAACCTCCAAATCTCCCAGTTAACTCTGTCACATCTGACGAAAAATCGCTGCTCGTCAAAACTCCAGCATTACCACCTAAAATACCAAATCAAGACTTAAATAATAAACCAAAAGCCAAGAGTAAAACCGATACAACGGGTATTTTACCTCGCTCTATTTTAAGTACTATCAGTCGTCTGCAAGTTGAATTAGACCCTAATTCGGAACAAGAAGTAATTCAGAGTTTTCGTCAAACTCAAAAAAGAACAATAATCTCTCTCAGGTTTATTTTACTATTAATTATTGTACCACTTTTAACACATCAAATAGCAAAAGCTTTTGTAGTCGGCCCAATTATTGAGAAGTTTAGAAGCACTCAGGAAATGCAGATATTTCTCAATTCTGAAATGGAAGAGGAAGCCCTTGTAGAATTACAAAGATTTGAAGAGAAACTCAAGTTTGAAAATCTTATTATCAAAGCCCCTCCACTGTTACCTGAGCAGATGGAGACTGAAATGAAAAACAAAGCGAAAGAGCTTGCTGAAGAATTTCGTCACGAAAGCTCTGGTGCTATCAAAAATGTTTTTGCTGATATGTTCTCGGTGGTTGCTTTTATCTGGCTTTTGCTAGTTAGTAAGTCTTCTATTGCTGTACTCAAAGATTTCTTTGATAATATTGTCTATGGACTTAGCGATAGTGCGAAGGCATTTATCATTATTTTGTTTACTGATATCTTTGTAGGATTCCACTCTCCTCATGGCTGGGAAGTGCTGCTAGAAGGAGTATCACGCCATTGGGGATTGCCAGCAAATAGAGATTTTATCTTCTTATTTATCGCTACATTTCCGGTGATTTTAGATACTATCTTTAAGTATTGGATCTTCCGATATTTGAACCGGATATCGCCTTCTGCTGTTGCGACTTACCGTAATATGAATGAATAGGAATTGGGTGGGAAAAATTTTAGTAAAACAATTAACTTACGGGAGCATCCCATTTTGGAATATGTAGTGCGAGTGAGACGCTCGCATATATAGATGGCAACGAGCAAGATGCTCGCATTACAAAATAAATCTGCCAAATTGGGATGCATCCTAAGTTAAAGCAACAATACCTCTGCCAAATTACGAAGGTTCAACACTCGTAGAAACAGGATGAAGACGACCTAAAGCAGTAAGCTTGGCAAAATCTGGGTTAATAAAATAGGCTCAGGCATTTCAGAAAGCATTTTTAAGATTTCACGGACATATCGAAAACCGCGCTAGTTAGTCTTAAGGTCAATAATGCCGGAGTCGGGATTAGGGACTTCCAACTAAAAAAATATCCCATCGCTCTGGCGTTGCAGGGGAGGAAGAATCTAACCATCGATCATCTTCGCTCCCAAAATTGAATAATTTAATTTCTGGAAATCCCTTAAGGAGACGAAAATCTGAGAGGAGATGACCTGACTTTTCACGGTAAGCCCTCAAACCTCGAAAAAGCGTGGCTTTTTCCACAAGCTAATTCTCAATAGCTTTGAGTTAATGAAAGGAGCTAACAGAAAAATCAGGGCTTAGGAAATCTTTAAAATGAGTTTTTCCATATGCCGTGAAAAGTCAGATATCTTCTTCTTTTGACGAAGGTATTGCGCTAAATAAACTAGTCTTTATTTAAAGATTGCGTGAATTTACTGAAAATTATTGACACTATAAGTATAAGAAAGTTACATTGCTGTGGAGAGTCTCGAATGTTAAATGTTTATCGGAGAAATAAGATCGTGACAATCGTAAATGTACTAAAAAAGTTATCAATAGCTTCTCCTTTTATCCTGACAACAGCTTTAGTTTCTGCACCATCTGTATACGCATCTGAAGCGATACAGAGTTTGACAGGTGGATCTAACTTCCCAGCTTTTAATGGTACAAATCAAACAATCGGTTGGTCATTTACTGCTAATGACAACCTCTCAGTTACTGCATTAGGTTTTTACGATCAAACTCCTGCGAATCCTCTATCACAATCCCACTTAGTTGGGTTGTGGACATCGGACGGGAATTTACTAGCTTCAACAACTGTCCAAACCACAAGTCCACTAACTGGAAGCTTTCGTTACCAGGATATTACATCAGTCAATCTTCTTGCTGGAATGTCATACGTTATTGGTGCAGCAATAACTAGTCCATTTAGTGATATTTATACTGTTCCTGCATCAGTAAATACGGCTCCAGAAATTACTCTCACCGGTAGCGCCAGAAATGGTTCATCCCAAGGGTTTAGTTTTCCTTCAACTGTAACAGCCGGTAACGGTAGGATTGGCCCAAATTTCAAATTTGACGTAGTTACCCAAGCTGTTCCCGAACCGACTTCTCTCATCGGTATCTTAGGCTTAGGTGCTTTTGGCATCACCTCTCTTCGCAAACGTAAGCAACTAGTTACAGAATAAACGAACGGACAGTAAATAGGACTTTATGTGCTTCTTTGCCTCTCCCTTGCGCGTGCGTTGGGGGAGGCGCTTAGAACTCTTGGGTGTAGGTAGTTTGATGGAGTCAGGGCTTACTACCAAATTGAGACAATTTAGTTCAAATGTACTCACGCTTGAAAAAAGTGATGGGTTTTTTTAGTCTTTTTTTATAAAGTATATAAAAACATATTAGGTCTACTGTATTTTTGGTTTTTGATTTTTGAATTTGAGTGAAGTGGGATAATCTCAAAAATTTTGAATTTTGATGAAAAAGACACTTGCTGGGTTAGGAAAGCTAAACAAATTTATCGCCATCAGCCTATCGGTGCTTCTGTCGATTTTCTTAGTGCGTATGGAATCTTTGACGCATCGGGAACTCAGTCCGCCAGAATGTCGCATGAAAAAGTGGGATATACCAGTATCCTTTACACAAAAGCAAAAAGCACCATTAATCGAGAGACTACCAGTTACTTGTTGTCAAAGTGATACTTCTTGTTTAGATGAAGTAATTTATGGCAAAATACCAGACAAAAAGGCACTGATCGGTGCGATCGCTCGCAGTCTGCAATATCTGCAAACAGCTAATGCTGCGGCTGCTTATCAAAACTATCCGGTGGCTGGGATTACGCGATTGCGCGTCATCAAAAGCTTGCAAAGATTCCGCGAACTTTTATTAAAAACCAATTCTGCAACAGAATTACATCAAGCCATTGAGCGGGAATTTGTTCTTTACCAGTCAGTCGGGAAAGATAACCAAGGTTCCGTTTTATTCACCGCCTATTATGAACCACTTTACGCAGCTAGTCGCGTCCCCACAACAGAATATCGCTATCCTGTTTATCGATTACCTCCTGATTTCAACTCCTGGCCGAAACCTCATCCGACACGCGAGGAGTTAGAAGGAGCAGATGCTTTACAAAGTGCAAAAGGGAAATTGCGAGGATTAGAGTTATTTTGGTTTCGCGATCGCCTCGAACCATATCTAACTCAAATTCAAGGTTCAGCAAAACTTCAGCTTCCCGATGGTACTCAAACAACAATCGGCTATGCGGGTAATACTGCTTATAACTACAAAAGTATTGGGCGAGAATTAATAGATGATGGCAAATTACCGCAAGAAGGTGTAACGATGCCGATTATTCTCGATTATTTCCAAAAACATCCCCAAGAATTAAATATTTATATTCCGCGCGATCGCAGCTTTGTTTTTTTTCAAGAAAATCACGGTGAGCCAGCCCAAGGTTCTATCAATGTACCACTAACAGCAGAGCGTTCTATTGCTACAGATAAATCTCTCATGCCTCCCGGTGCTTTAGCGTTGATTCGCGCTTCTATTCCCTTCGTTAATCCTACCGGAAAAATGCAGGAGCGCATAATTAGTCGCTATGTTCTTGACCAAGATACTGGAGGCGCAATTAAAGGTGCAGGTAGAGTGGATTATTTTTTAGGTACTGGGAAAATAGCAGGCGATCGCGCTGGTGTTACAGTTAGCAATGGACAATTATTTTATCTCTTACTCAAGTCAAAGAATTAAACACACTGCGATTTTAATACTAAGATTCCTGACTTCTCTAAAAAGTCAGGAATCTTACCTTTTGGTGCAAATGAAGCACCCCTGACGCTCCTGCGTTGCTAACGCTGCGCTAACGGGTTCGGCAGTTCCTCATGGGGGGAACCCCTATCGCCCTTGGCGTCTCCCCCTTGGGAGAAGACCGGACTGCCTCACCATTCCAAATCAATGGAACGCTTGCGACATAGTAATTACGAATTACGAATTACAAATTACAAATTACGCTACTAGGCTTCCAAATCCATTTCACCATCATCATCGTCATGATCGTAAGGGATATCGTCAAGGTCTATCATTTCGGAAATTTCTTCTACTTCAGTTAGATACTCAGATTCTTGATGTTCGCGTTCGATTAGACGACCAGTTGACTTCAGCCATTCCAAGAGAATAAACTCATTACTTGTACGAATTACAGGCGCTCGCTGGTTACGAGGTTCTTCACGTAAAGGACTTATAGGCATAAAAAAAACTCACTTTGAATTTACAGGTTAGCGTACAAAAACGTCAAAATTGTACATTAAGGTTAAAAGTCTTGTATGACAAGTCTTTTCTCAACAGACAAAATATGACCCATTGAAGTTTTGTCTCAAGTCCATTTAGCTACTTACCATTAAAATGTCCAGATGTCAGTTTTAATAATAAATATTTCAGCGGATGCAATATATATTACAAAATATATTACAAAGCATTTGGTACCTTGACGAGAGTTTCATACATATCAGAGGGTAATGCAGACAGTCTATTCGCTACAGCGACTGCATCAGCTAAGTTACTAAATTGACACCGGACTATTTCTTGTCCATTTCCTGAAGGGAATCGTTTCCTAGCTTTATTAGATACAGCACAAATAATCGCTAAAGCTTTGGCGAACCCGTCTTTTGTCAATATTGTTTCTTGAGCGAACCCTTCAACAGGGATAAGACAAACCTCAAATCGATAGCCAGGTCTGGGAGAAACAGCTATGTCGATATATGGTTTATCTTCTTTTCTGATTCGGCGTAAATATTTGGCTGTTAAATTAGTATCATGCAAATCAGTCCCAAGGGCGTAAGTAAAAAAGCAATCTTCTGTGAGGGACTCAGGACGAGTAATTATATCCGTGGGCATAAATTCCAGTACTATCAGTATGTTGTCTGCGTGTGTGACACACTAGACTTGTCCGTTCTTCTTAGCACATTTTTTTGACAGTTAGATGTATTAGTGTCAAGCGACACATTGCAATACATTGCGACTAACTAAAATTTCAATTTTTGAAATACTTATGACATCAAACACCTTCAGAATCAAAGGGTGTAGAGATTTAGATTCGGAGAGGGGTCTATATAGTCAGTTACATAACCGAAAATATTTCTCAACATAATAAAATCATAACATAGTTGACGCCAAATTCTGCGATCGCTCCACTGACAGCATTGGTGAATGCCTAAAAGCGATCGCGATCGCAAACTATCTGAATATTTATTTATACCCATCAACTTATAAACTTCAAGGGTACTCAATTTCCGATCTCTAGTTGAATAAGATAAACTTCTAAAACCCTTGACTATTAATGCTAATAATGCCTTAAATTTGCTAAATCAGAGCATTATTAGCAGTTATTGAGATCAAATTATCGCCTTAATAAATCCCCAGGATTATATTTATAATCCTGGGGTATAACTTTCATATCTTTGTCAAGATATGTAAAAATCTAAAGGATACAAAGGAGGAGAAATACCAAAAACAGTATCCACCCAATTATGGTTTGACGTAAGTATTCACAACATTTTGAGACAGAGTTTTAATGGCAGCGGGAAGAGGAGCATATCCCCGGTTTTTAGCGATAGTGTCCCCGGCTGCTCCGAAAGCCCAACCGATCAATCCTTTAATACCAGCTGCTACTTTAGCGTCTGCGTATTTATTATAAAATAGCACGTAAGTTGCGGTAACAATGGGATAAGCATTTGCAGCTGTTGGATCGGTAACTACGAGTTTAATCCGTTGAGCATTTGCATCTTGGTCACTCGCACCGACAAAAGCATTTGAAATTGTAGTTGGTGAAATGGCATTGTAAGTACCTGCCTTGTTCTGCAAGAGAGCAGCTTTC
Organism: Nostoc sp.; assembly: GCF_036918015.1. Classification (GTDB taxonomy): domain Bacteria; phylum Cyanobacteriota; class Cyanobacteriia; order Cyanobacteriales; family Nostocaceae; genus Nostoc. The sequence continues at coordinate 139,491 of NZ_JBALEO010000085.1, read as the reverse complement.
AGATTCTTAGCTAACTGCGTAGCACTATCCACATAACCAATTGCACCAGGAGTGCTAGCGATCGTGGTGGCTACACCTCCACCTCCTGTAGCACCTTTGGAACCGACTGGCCAAACGACTGTATCGGCTGGTATTGTTGAGGGTACAGAGCCAACAATACTTTTTTTACCAGTTCCTCTGTTCCATGTAGGAAATGCCGCCTTGAGATGACTGCTTAAAGCAAAAGTAGTACCGCTGTCGTCGCTACGATACACTAGAACGATGGGCTTATTTGCTATTGTTGCGCCGCCGTTATCTGCTTTGATTTTGGCATCATTCCAATTTATGATGTTGCCTTGAAGAATACCAAGGTAAGTAGCTCGTGAAAGCTTAATTCCACCAGCTGGCACCTTTAGACCAGTGGGGTTATAAGCTAAGGCGATGCCAACGGTGATTGCAGGTACTTGGACGTATGCAGTTGCGGGCGTACCAGCGTTATTGGGACTGCCACTAACTTTTTCTGTTCCTAATACGGGGTCGTCACTAGCTGCAAAAGAGACAGGGCGATTGATAGTAGGACTACCAGCTGGTACAGCTTGAGTGAAAAAAGCTGTTAAGCCCTTACCACTACCAACCGAAGCATATCTGAATGTGACAGCCGCATTTACTGGGCCGGGAGGATTGAGGCTTGAAGGATTTCCAACACCGTAAGTGTTAAACCATGAGCCTTTCGGATCGAAAGGAGAGGTAGTTCCTGTACCTATAAACAAAGTAGTTATACTGCTTGCACCTGCACCATTTATGGAAGTTACTCCAGTTGGTGGAGGAGTGGTAGAGGTCTGAGCTAGAGATTTATGAGTAGCAGATTGACCTACTACTAAACCAGTTGCTATGGCAAGTACAGAAATTGAACTTGCTAAATAGGTCAAGTGACGATTAGGATAAAAAGTCATGTCAAGCTCCTTCAAATTAATTTCCGGTTCAACGCCTATCAAATCAAAATCAAGTGTCAAATTGACGATTGTAAATAACCTTTTATATGCATAAATAATTAGCACCACAAAGGTTATTAATAAATTAAACACTGACACAAAATGGTGAAAAAACTAGAGCGAGTTTAAGGCAATATTTTCAAGTCATAGAGAGCATTAAGCTATTGCTAATAAACCCTAAAACATGATTATTTACTATTTGAAAACTCTACATTTATAAAGTAAGTTTGTATAAATATTCAGTGGCTTTACTATAAGAGAGTAGTTATTAGGTACTATGAATAATACTTAAATTACTATTCTCACTCTCTTCTTTACTTTTAAAAGCCATGTTTAATTTTACCCACTTACTTATTTAAGATGGCAATTTTATTTGAATTATGGAAATCAGTTTCTTTAATGTAAATATGCAGCAGTTTATTACAAACTACCACTAAGTGCGAAGTAAAGAAATTTAGGATTCCACAATTTTTTTTATAACTGCTATAGATAATAGCTGTTAAATTTTGCCAACGGAATCAACAGTATAATGTGAAGGTAAAGCTTAAGTCATGATTCCATTATGAAATGATTAAAAAGCTTAAATATATTTTGGGAATTTAGAGGTGTTTGAAAAGTAGTTTTTATAGCACTTTTATTACTTTCACCAGAGAAAAATAAAAACCTTTCACTTAATATGTGATTTTGCTTATTAAGATTTTTTTAGAGGTTTTAATCAGTATTTAATAAAATTTACTAACTACTTGACAAAAAACACTCCATCTGAGTTATTCGTAATCGATTCTTGTGACTATATTCTGTCAAAATCGTGGATTTCTCACTGTTTTTTGTGTTTTTCACGACATCAAAAACATAAATAATGCTTTATGCTACCGAACGAAATCATTAATCGTGCCATTCACGTTATTGACTCAGTGCTAGTACGGTTTTTGTGGTGTAGGTAAAACAGGCTTTCTGAGTCCTTTTCAAATCGGGCTATACCAACATTTAAGGCATTTTCTCGTTAATGCCTAAGCTGACAAATTATACCAATTTTAGATAAAAATGCGCTCAATACGTAGATTGAGTCGTAGCAATATCTCGTAGATTACGGGATAAAACTCAACATATACAAGATGTTGGGGTTTTGGGTTTCGTCCTTTAAACGCCAATTGCTTCTGCCTTTGGGTGAAGGCAGAGGTTAGGCGTAGCTTGCTTAAACGCAGAAAAGCTGGGAAACCCTTCGGCGTCAGTGGCTTCCTAACCTACTTTGTAGCAATCATTTTTCAAATTGGTATTAGTCATGAGTAGCATCCATCACAAAATCCGTTAGAACTAGCTACTATTCCGTCTCCACCAAACTTTTTTGAGGTATTCAATGAACAAGATTAATCTGTACAAACAACACCAGACCAAAAATAGGGTATTGATTTTTACTTCTTTGACTGTTTTGGCTTCTTCATTAGTACTACCTTTGCAACAAGCTTTTGCAGCAACATTGACTACTGTTGTAAATTTCAACGGCACTAACGGAGCTACACCAAGAGCTGGTGTACTTAAAGGCAACGGTACTGATGGCAATCTTTATGGAACTACTTCTGCTGGTGGCACTTCTGGCAAAGGAACTGCATTCAAGTTAACTCCTACTGCTTTCACTACTCTGACTACACTGATAAACTTCACCGGAACCTCTGGAATCAACAAAGGCACTAATCCAGTTGCTAGATTATTCCAAGCAGCCGATGGCAATTTATATGGGGCAACCTTTACAGGTGGTACAAGTGACCTCGGCAGTGTGTTTAAGTTGGCGAAAACAGCTTTTACAACCCTGACAACTCTTACAAATTTCACAGGCGCTAATGGGGCTAACCCAGCAGGCCGACTGATTACAGGTACTGATGGCAATTTGTGGGGGACAAGCTCTACAGGTGGGGCCAATAATAAAGGAACTATATTCAAGGTTTCGCCCACCACCGGAGCACTCACCACCATTAGAAGCTTCAGCGGTACTGATGGAGCAACTCCATTAGCAAGATTGCAATTGGCTACCGATGGAAACTACTACGGCAGCGCCTCAGCCGGTGGACTAAGTGCTAAAGGAGTTGTATTCAAGTTAACTCCCGCAGGAATACTTACTTCATATAGCTTTAATGGCGCCAATGGGGCAAATCCACAGTCTGGATTAATTGAATTTGATGGATTCCTCTATGGCACTACTAAACTGGGTGGAGCCAACAATAAAGGAGCTATATTCAAGGTTCAGGTAGGTGGCGGTACACCCGTTTTAGTTGCCAGTTTTAATGGCACTAATGGGGCTAACCCAACGGCTGCACTCATCAAAGCAAGCAATGGTAATTTCTATGGCACAGCTTCTGCTGGTGGGGCAAATAACAAAGGAGTTATCTATCAGCTGACTGGAGCAACCATCACCGGCTTAATTAGTTTTAATGGTACTAATGGGGCAACGCCAGAGTCCACACTAATTCAGCTCTCAAATGGTTCCTTTTACGGTACTGCCTCTTTTGGCGGTAGTTCTAATCTAGGAACTGTGTTTAAGTTTGTAATCTAGTTGCAAATTTAATCGGTGTGTAGAAAATGGTAAAACGTACATTTGAACGTCTACCATTTTTCTACAATCGATGTAAACTTTTCAAGACAGATATTTGAATTTTGGTGGCTCAATACTGTTTCATATCATGTTCGCTCCGAAGAACCCTAAAGAGCCAAAATTACCCTTAGTCTGCACTAAGAGCAAGCCTACGGTCTACATATAAGTCTGAAATATTTATAGCAGTTCGCTCAGATACCTGTGAGGTAGAGAAAGTCAAGGCTTTGAAGTTGGTTGATCGAGGCTATCTGTATGAGAAGATTGAGAAAATTCTCAAAGTCGAGAGAAATCTACCAGTTTAATCTCGATATTTGCAATCCAGCTTCTGAAATCAGAGAAATTTAGTTTTAGATAAATCTTAATATCATGTTAACTTAACTTCAGAATACTGATGTAGAATATATAACTTTACTACAGGTTGATAATTTGATTAATAATGATGTTAAAGTATGTTGAATTGTAGTAGTTGTAAAATTTGATACAAGCAAGGATAGATTGTAGTACACCATAGGAAAATTAGCAAATGTTTAGACAAAGTTCTCACGGGAGAAACTTTTTCAAAGCTTTAACTGTTAGTGCGGCGAAAGAATCTCACAAGTTAAGACTGGCATTTAAATCCTGTCTGACTTTTCTGCTTGAATCTGTACCTTTTTTGATTGCTTGTGCTGTATTGGTTAGCGTTATCAGCCTCAAAAGTCCGATCTTGCTCTTTTGTTTACTTGTTGGTAGTTTAATTGCAGTCATCACCCAGCAAATTGGTCAGCAAGTAAATTTACCAAAGCGATCGCTAATATTATTACAAATTTTAGCAGCAGCGATCGTTCTGAGTTTATATTGGTTAGACTGGTTTGCAGCCCCCGCACAAGCACAGTTTTTTGGGGAAGCTGAAAAGTTTTTCAAAAAAACCTTACAAAGTGGTTCAGGAACCAATGCTAGTGGTAGCGACACACCAGTAAGTTTGATATTTAATGTGTTGCGGGCGATTTACTTACTTTATATTGCAATCTCCCTAGTTGGTGTGATTAATGCAGTGCGTAAAGATGAAGATTGGCAAAGCATCGCCAGAACTCCCCTATTAGTGGTTGTTGCTGTTACCATTGCTGATGTACTCACACGCTTTGTAATTGGCGATAGCAGTAAATAATTCAGATATTTAAAATGTCTCAAGAGCGGGAACAAGAATTTCGTCCAGTCAATCAGGTTCTGGGAAGCCAACCTTCATTAGGGCCAATTCCTGCCGATCAAATTCTTCCTTGGACGGTAATAGCCTTAGCCTCCTATTTTATTATAAATGGGATTTTTGGGGGTCTTTTTGAAGAAGAGTTTCAAAAATGGTTGTGGACAGTACTAATGACTGGTTGGGGAATAGGAACTTGGTGGATTTTAACTGGTGGTAGGAGTTGGAGTTTTTTAAGCAAATTTATTGGCGTTCCCGCTTGGACAAGAGGCTTTGCTCGTTATCAAAGCTTATTGGAAGTTAACCATGAAGCAAAAAATCGGAAAACAAAGCGTCGGCATCGCCGGAAATGAAAGTAGATTAACGCCATTTGAAGATGCTTTGCACTTGGCGACAATGCTACGTGTTGCAATGAATGGACGTGATATTGGCGCTTACCTGTTGACAAAAGGTACTCAAAAAGATCGGTTTTGCTTTGTTTTTGGTTTTGATTGTAAGGGAATTCATACCACCTTAAGACCTGAACAAATTGATACACTTTTTAATAACATTGAAGCTGGCTTAAAAGACATTCCTAGTGGTGAAAGGATGACTATACACTTGGGTTCTTTTAGTTCAGATAAAGAGCGCCAAAAAGAGTTAGCAACGTTAATCAAAAATACATCATCGCGAGACATCAAATATTTGTTGATGGCGGAGAGAGCCAGAATTAAAGAACTGACTATTTCTGGGATTCGTAAACCTAAATTTTTGCGGATTTATGTAACTTACACCATTGAATCTAACTCACAACACGCAGATGATTGGATAGAAAAGCTTTTAGTCAAAGCTGAATCCTGGTGGTTGAAATTTAAAGGCGATCTTTTAGAAGTAGAAAATCAACGTATTGAAACCCTGATTACAAATGCTTACAACCAGGGTTTTCTTCGCTGGGAACAAATCTTATCTAACAAGATGGGATTGGATGTAAAACCTTTGACTGCTGATGAACTGTGGGGGGAAATCTGGAAAAGGTTTAATGATACGCAGCCAATAGCTATTCCCCAGTTAATGACTTTAGATGAAGAAGGATTACACGAACAAGTTAATTCCGATTTAGCTAGTACTAAATTACTTCTAGACAATATCCACGGCACAACTTTGCTGATGGAATCTAGTGTACCTTGTGCCGATCGCCGCTGGGTGAATGTTAATAATCGTTATATTGGCGCACTGTCATTTCTGGAAAAACCTGGTGGTTGGGTTAATAAATCGTCTCAACTGCGCTATTTATGGGAACTGTTGGCCAGAGAAACAGTAGTAGATACAGAAATTTTTTGTGAGTTGACTGCTGCCAATCCAGCATTGGTAAAAACTACTCTGCAACGAGTGCTGAAGCAGTCAAACATGACAACGATTATGGCTCAAGAAAAAAGTAAAACTATTGATGTCAACGCTCAATTAAAGTTGAAGAAGTCGGTAGCAGCACAAGAGCAGTTATTTGAAGGTGCAGTCCCGATTTATACAAGTGTCGCTATTTTAGTACATCGTCCAACTTTAGAAAAATTAGATGAGGCAACAAGATATATTGAAAACTGTTTTCAACGTCCAGCCAGAGTAATTAGGGAAACTGAATATGCCTGGAAAATTTGGCTGCAAACTCTACCAATAGTTTGGGAGGGTCTATTAGCAACACCCTTTAACCGTCGCCAGCTATACTTAACCAGTGAAGTTCCGGGATTAATGCCTCTAGTTTTAACCAAAAAAGGTGACAAACAAGGCTTTGAGTTGATTGCTGAAGAAGGCGGAACACCTATACATTTAGATTTATTTAATCAGCACAAAAATTTAGCTTTGTTTGCGACCACTCGTGCTGGTAAATCGGTATTGGTATCAGGGATTTTAACTCAGGCTTTAGCACATGGGATTCCGGTTGTGGCGTTAGATTTCCCTAAACCTGATGGGACATCTACTTTCACAGACTACACAGAGTTTATGGAGGGGAATGGAGCCTATTTTGATATTTCCAAACAATCGAATAACTTGTTTGAGCAGCCAGATTTACGATCGCTAGAAGCAGAACAACAGCGCGATCGCTTTAACGATTATACCGCCTTCCTGGAATCAGCGTTAATGACAATGGTTTTAGGATCGTCCACTGAAAGTCAAATTTTATCGCAAACCGTGCGATCGCTGCTCAATTTGGCTTTAGAAGCCTTTTTTAGAGATGAGGGCATCAAAGAGCGATATCGACAGGCGATGGAGGGCGGATTTGGTACTCTTGCTTGGCAAAAAACCCCCACTTTAAAAGATTTTCTCTTTTTCTGCTCACCAGAACACTTGCAGCTAAGTTCTTTAACTGGCAGAGTCGAAGACGCCCTCAGTCAAATTCAGTTGCGCTTACGCTTTTGGCTTTCTAGCCGCGTGGGACAAGCCATTTCTGCACCATCTAGCTTTCCTACCGATGCGCAACTTTTAGTTTTTGCTCTCAGAAACCTATCAGATAGTGAAGATGCAGCCGTACTATCCTTGAGTGCTTATTCAGCCGCACTCCGACGCGCATTAGGTAGTCCAGCTTCCATATTCTTTATCGACGAAGCACCAATTTTATTTGAGTTCGAGCAAATTTCTGATTTAGTTGGTAGAATTTGTGCCAACGGCGCTAAAGCCGGTATCAGAGTCATCTTATCAGGACAAGATCCTGACACCATTGCTAAATCTAAAGCTGCATCGAAAATATTGCAAAACCTGACAACACGGTTGATTGGACGCATTCAGCCAGTTGCAGTAGATAGTTTTGCAGACATCTTGAAATATCCCCGCCAAGTTATTTCTCGTAATGCCTCAGAAAGCTTTTTTCCCCGCAAAGAAGGCGTTTATAGCCAATGGTTATTAGATGATAACGGTATTTATACATTCTGCCGTTACTATCCAGGTTACGAACAATTGGCAGCAGTTGCTAATAACCCTTATGAACAAACTGCACGTAGCCAAATGATGCAACTTCACAGTGATAAATATGAAGCAATTTCTGCCTTTGCGCGTCAGTTAGTGGCGAACCTACGTAGTAGTTAAGCGAGTTATGTAAGTCGTTAATAGTGAATCAAACAAGTTTGGATTTTAGATTTCCGATAGCGTAATGTTAGCTAGTTATCAACGTCTTTTAGATTTACTGCACCCATTACTGCGTTGCAGCTTAGGGATTTTAGATTTTAGAATAGCGTCGGGGGTTGAATTGAAAAACTAATTCTATTATCCAAAATCCAAAATCTAAATTAGCATGGTTGAAAAGCTAAATTTTTATCTCACTATAATAATGTAGTCTACCTTTTTCAGGCACAGATGTATGCGAAAAACTACCATTTTAACTTTTACCTTGCTATCCCTGGCAATACTACCAGCTGTAGCACAAATTCAAACGGGCGGATTAGGTCAGGTTTGGACTGACTTTCAATCATATTCTAAAGATATGCAAGATTACTTTCAATATAATTTGAAGGATACCTTAACCCCTTTAGAACAAAGCCAGGGTCGAATTGCTATTGAGAATGCCAAGGGAGATTTGAAGATACCTAACCCCGTCGCGGCGGGGCAAAAAATTCGTGATGATGTAATTAACTACTCTTATAATTCAGATGCAAAATCAAGTCGTTTTGAGAATAATTCAGCAGTGCGCGGAAATTTAGTTAGCAGCGAACTGAATCGTGTAATTACCCGTGGAGTAGCGGTAGGTATTCTTGGTAAAAATGGACAAACTCGGACAAAAACTAAGTTAGAAAATACTGAGAAAAGTCTGGAAGATATTGAGACATTAGCCCAGGCAACAGAGACTAGCAATGATGCATTTATCCAACAAATTAAAAACGGTATTAATGTAGCTGGAAAAACCGATCCAACAGTAAGTGCTATTTCTGGATTGGCGGAATTGCTAGGTATTAGTCAAGTGCAAATGATGAAAATTCAACAGGAACAAATAAAAATTGTAGCTGAAACATTTGGCCAGACTTTACAAAATAATCAGGCTTTGCAATACTCTAACTTAAATTTAGCAAACATTTCTCAGCAGACAGAAGAGGCAAATCGCGCTCGGAGAGTAGAAACATCTACAGAAGCAGCGCGACTTTTACGAGCGACTTCTCAACTAGATTTGTTTGGCAGAAAAGTTAATAAGTAGGATTTTGAGAAAAAAACTCTCAATTTTTAGACAACTTTTAAAATCCTTTAACTTCTGATAAACCAACCAACAGGAAATCTAAAAAAACAGTCAATAAACTCAAAATGCAACTTGCTATTAAACTAGTTTTTGCCCAAGCAGACATCGATCAGATTATCGATACTGGTGCCGCAACTTCCCAAAGTATTGCCGAAGGTTGGGACAAACAATGGCTGGATTTATTACAAAATAACACCAGTAATAACTTGTATGGGGCGCTGACAAATCTGGGTATTTTTTTTGCTGTAGGAACCCTGTTATTTTTTATGATACAATTCCTCAAAGACTTAATATCCTACGAATACACCCGTCCCATATCAGCTTTAATTTGGCCTTTTATTGTGGTAGTACTCTTAAGTAATTCCGGCAATGGAAGTATCCTGTCTAATCTGACGCTGGGAGTGCGGAATTTTTTAAACACTGTGAATCAGCAAGTAGTGGTATCAGCAGATGCGGATAAAATATATCAGCAAGCACTGAATATGAGTGTTGCTGAAGAAGTAGCTGGTTCTTTACTACGTCCTTGCCAATCTCTTACTGGCGAACAACAAAGTCAATGCTTTGTGAAAGCTGCTGAAAAAGTTAATGTTCTCTGGCAGAAATATAGAAATACTTATGGGAATAAAAGCTGGATAAATAGACTACAAACTAAGGTAGATAATATCAGATATGGCACTGGCATTGTATCAGAAACCTCTTTTAATTCTCTGTTAGGTTCTACAGTCCAAACGAGCATCAAGAACTTTTTAGTTTCCTTACAATATGCCTTCCAGAATTTGATAGAAGCTACTATGTTGTTAATAGCAGCTTTAGGCCCAATTGCTGTAGGTGGATCTTTACTACCTGTAGCTGGTAAACCAATTTTTGCGTGGCTGACTGGATTTCTATCGATTGGAATCGCCAAAATTTCATTCAATATTATTGCAGTGCTGACTGCCGCAGTGATTGTCAATGGCCCAGGTCAAAATGCTAATGTCGATCCAGATTTAATGTGGTTCATAATATTTCTGGGGATTTTAGCACCAATTTTATCTTTACTTGTGGCTGCTGCTGGTGGTTTTGCAGTCTTCAGCGCTATCAGCAGTACAGCTTCTTTAGTAAAGGAGAGGATATAGAAAATTCAAAATTCAAAATTCAAAATTCAAAATTAATAAACTAGTTACAACACTTGTAACTACTAAGTATATGCAAAACATCATATATAATAGCTGAAGTTTTTGCAGGAGGAGGTGAGGAAATGGTGCGTTTATTAGAAAAAAGACAAAGAACGGGAAGTGTTTTGACATTTTTTGCGATCGCAACCTTCAGTTTACATATATTAGTTTTATTTTTATTTTTATTACAAGGACTAAATATTCGCCAACTCAGTTTGAGAAAACCTCCCAACTTTGTACAATTAATCAATGGCAAACCAGTAGCTAATATTGATGATTTAGCAAGAGAACCAGAAGCAATTCGCCAATTTATCAGTAAAACGATGATATCAATGTTTAGCTGGTCTGGAACCTTACCACCACAAACTATTGAAGAAGTTGCAACCCCCAAACCAGATTTAGGAATACTGATTAACACACCTCAAGGTGGTAGCCAAAAAATTAGTACCAGCAGTTGGGTAGCTAGTTTTGCCTTATCAGAAGACTTTCGTAAAGGTTTCTTAAGCACAGTTGCAGAAATGACACCGCCAGAAGTTTTCTCTGAAAATCCCAACCAAGCGATGACTTCGCAACTAGTAATTAAGAGAGTTTATCCGCCAAAACAAATTGCACCAGGAAAGTGGCAAGTGGGTATGGTAGCCGACTTAGTTCAAAAAAATCGAGTTGGTGGTGCAAGACTTATAACTCCTTTTAATAAAGATTTCCTTGTACGTGCAGCAGATTATTTCGCTAATCCCCAAGCCAACAATAGCACCGACCTGCAAAAAGCAATTTATAGTGTCCGCGCTGATAGACTAGAAATTTATGAAATTCGTAACTTATGTTTGCTGGATGACTACAACCCGAACCAAGATAAATCAAAACAATGCGGAACTGGACAAACATCTGATAGTTTTATCAGATAATCGCTTTTTTACGTGAAGACAGTTCAATTTATACGATCAATTATTAATGCAATTACTCAAGCCAGAAAATAAGAAAAATAGTCCCTTACCCCTTTTGGCAGTAGGAACGTTTGGTTTACACCTATTTACCTTGCTGTTACTAATATTTCACGGGTCTATGTTACAACAGTTAGGTCGACAACTCACACCTCAAAGTTTAGTGCAACTTGTTGATGGTCATTCTATAACGGTAGACCCCCAACCCAATTTAGAGCGGCAACCAGAGACGATTCGGCGCTTTGTGGGTGAAACTATGAGTTTAATGCTTACTTGGTCACAACAACAGCCACCAACACAAGTCTGGGAAATTACCTCCCAATTGGTAGCTGATGATTTTAAAGAAAAACTTAAGTCAGAAATTACTAATTTAAATCCAGATAGCCAATTTGAAAATGTTAATAGAGGAGCCGAGAATGTCTTAGTAATCCAAAAAGTTTCTCAACCGAAAGAAATAAGTAATGGAAAATGGAAAGTAGATATACTTGCCAATCAATTAATTTTTAACAGTTATGATAAATTAGGTAAATCAGTTTCCTTTAATAAACAAATTTTAGTTAGAGCAATAGATCGACCTGTAACTTCACTACCAAATGTAGCACTACCGTCGCAGTTTGCAGCTTACCGCCTTGGGGAAGCTAGATTAGAAATTTATAATATATGTGAAATTAAAGATAATAATTGTTCTGGAAATCCAAACTAGGCTCTACCATGACCCGATACTCAATTCCTGCCCAAACGCCTCCCCAAAATGGATTTACTCTAACTACCGACGATCGCCAACCAGAAGTAGAATCTGTAGATTGGGAATCGCGGATGTCAAGGTTGGTCGGCTTTGAAGAAGAATCTTCTTCTAGTGACACCGAAGGATCGGAAGACTCTGCAACGCCGCCAGAGCCTCTTTCTCAACCACAAGAAGTTCAGACTAAGCAAGCACTCTCATCTAATCCCTTTGCCAAGTTAGGCTTGGTAGGGGCTGCTACCTTAGCGATCGTTTTGGTGGGTGGTGTGTTTTTGTCTCAGTTGATGAGTAGCAGCAATCAAAAGCCAAAAACTATTGTTTCTCCACCAGTGCAAGAGCAGCCTACTGATGAATCCATATCTCAACAGATGGAAGCCCAAGTAGATACTCTCAAAACGAAATTAGCTCTGACTGAACAAGCACAGATGGTAAGAGCTGCCCAACAACAGCTGAGAATTGCCAAATCAACGCCGACAGTAGCCTTACAACAACCGTCAGTTAGACAAAAAGTGATCCCAACACCCCCACCAACAGCTTACGTCCCTCGGACAGTGACAGTTGAGCGCTTCATTAGAGTACCTGCTTCTCAACCTTCGCTATCACCCCAGGCACCAGTTGTGAACCCCACTCAACCAGTAGTTAATGTAACTCCACCAACTCCACCAAGCCCATTTGAAGAGTGGGCAAGGCTAGCAAAATTGGGTAGCTATGGTCAAGTTAATGCTAGCAATCAACCTACTAGTAATATAGCTACTTTGGAACCTGCAACCAATGCGCCGCCGCAGCAAGAGGCGACAAATCCCAATCCCGAACAAACCTCACAAACCCCACAAACCCCACAACAGGACAATGCTGCCGTCAGTCAAGCCCAACCGCAGGGACAGAAATCTGTAGCAGTTGGGAGTAGTGCCAAAGCTGTGTTGGCGACAGCAATATTTGGAGAAACTAGTAATAAATCTGGTGGTGGTGGTGGTGATGCAGATGAAGCGAAAAACGTATTTGTGATCCGATTGAAAGAAGCACTAAAGTCTACCGATGGTACGATCGCTCTACCCGCAAACACCGAATTCCTAACTGAAATTGGTTCGCTTTCCGAACAAGGTCTTTTGCAGATGAATGTAGTCAAAGTTATCTCGCAAAATAATGGCAACCCTATAGAACGAAGCTTACCCAACAATGCAATTATTCTTCGCGGTACTCAAGGTAAACCTTTAATAGCAAATAAATATCCCGGTCAAAGTTCGTCTATAGCCTCGATGGATACAGGACTATTCGTTTTGGGAGGTATTGCTAAAGCAGCAGAGTTAATAAATCGCCCTGATACCAGAGTTCTGCCTTTATATGGCGGTAACCTCAGCAACCTCGACTCTAACGGCAATCCTATCGAGAACGACAACAACGGCAACAACGGCAACAACGGCAACAACGGCTACGTTACTGGTTATACTACTATCACTGAGAACAGACGCAACCTTTTAGCTGGGGTTGCAGAAGGTGGTATGAACTCTGTAGTACCCCAAATTGCCCAACGCAATCAACAGGCGATCGCCCAAATGTCTCAACAAGGTGGTGTTTGGTTTTTGCCAGCAGGCACAAATATTGAAATATATGTTAATCAAGTAACTCAGTTTTAAGGGGTAATATTTATACCAATTTTAGATATTTGCAACCATGAAAAAGAATATTAAATTGTCAGGAAATAATCCAAAACGTTCTTATTTCCTACCTATAGCTTCCTTAATTTTCTCGGTTGCTATGTTCTTCTTGGTAGGTCGCGCCGTAGCTAATAACGCCGTTCTGCGTTCCATCTTTTCCTGCCAAGCACAAGGTTTAGGGGGACTAGTACCTACGGTTGATGTCTGGTATCAACAAGGAACAAACTTAAGTTTTATTCCGGCTGGAGAAATAATTAAAAAAGTTTGGTTAAATGACCCATCACAGGTAACTATGGATTTTGATGGGCCAGTATGTATGCAGTTTGGTCAAGAAGCTAATAGTAGTTCAGGAGATTGTAAAAACTCCTCAGCAAATGTAATTCAACTCAGACGAATTCAAAAACTGGATATTCCTGGACTTCCTCCCACTAGCAATACACTTTTAACAGTTGTTACCGAAGCGCAAGGTAAAAACAAGTTGTATACTTTTCGAGTGATATATAAAACAGATAATCCTGAATATCACACCTTAGCAATTTTTCCCGATCCTTCTGGTCAGGAAGGAGCTTGTGCGAGAGTTTTACAATAAAGTTCTAGCAAAATTACCCGATAGCCACAGAAGTTTCCCCTCAACAAAAAGCGTTGATGCCTACGTATGTCTGCATTGTGGCTGATCGCAAGCCTTGCTATAATTCCCTCACTATAAAAAAGAGTTAGGGAAGATTTAAGTCTTTGGGTAGTTTTATTTCTTTACATAGCACGGTTAAGATAACCTGTGGGCTAGTCCTGTAGTTCAATCAATTGAAAAACGCTATAACTTAACAGATTTAACTGACTCAGGAATTTTTACGCCTACATCTTTATAAATCTTCAGATAAAAACTAACCACAATTTCTAAATCCGTGTAAATATAAAGAAAAGCTTAAGAGGTTACAGACTCATGGTAACAGCGAAAATGATGCAACAGCTTTGGGCTGTAATCGAGTCTACCCAAGTCAACACCCTGCTCCAGTTTGACGATGCTGCTTTAGTACAATTGCTTCTCCAGCAGTTAAAAGCGAAGCAGGGGCTTGATGCTCAGTCAGATAGTACTCTCAATACTTATATAAAATCTAAACTGCCCCTAATTCGTGATACGGCTGAAGGCCGATTATCTTGAGGACAAGGCGGCAATCATTAGTCCGAAGAATCAAATTATTGCTCGCTGCCAAGCATACGCTCAGAGTTGAAACAGTGGAATATTATGAATAACTGGCTAGTAATTGCCCTAGTAGCTTATCTAATTGGAGCAGCGATTGAAGGGGTGAGTGCAGCCAGTCAGCTATCTCATTCAATGCCAGAATTAGCTAAAAACACACAAGCTCATCCTTCAGAGTCTGACACTGGGTCGAGTTCAAGTTGGCGAGTTGTGGCCGCCATCGCCTCAGTCAGTATTTGTGGAGCTTTTTTGTGGCCTTGCCGCCTTTTCCACCGTTTAATTAAAGGCAATGTTCGTTCGTAAGCCTAAAACATTAATATTAGACCTCTTGCAAAAGTCCCTAACACCCCACCCCCAGCCCCTCCCTGCAGGCGGGGAGGGGAGAGTTTGACGTAAGTCAAAGGCGGGGTGGGGTTCTTTTTTTGATTTATGCAAGAAGTCTATTGAAAGAAGCTCTCCTCTTCTGAGAGAAGAGTTTTGAGTTTGGCTCCCGATTACCTATCATGCAGTTTGTTCGGGTTCTGTCGCTACAGGTTGCCCAATTTTTGGCTCTGTTCCCGCAAACAGTCGTTCAATATTAGCGCGATGACGCAAAATCACATATAACCCACCAGCAATCCCAAACAGAATATAGGGTAAAGGTTGATGCAAAAGTACCATGAAAATGGAAACTGCGATCGCACCTGCAATTGAACTTAAAGAGACAATCCGCGATATCGCCACAACGACGGCAAATACACCCGCTGTTGCTAAACCTACCTGCCAACTCATTGCCAACAAAATCCCCAAGCTGATAGCAACGGATTTACCACCAGTAAAGCCTAAAAAAATTGATTTACTATGTCCCAGAATGGCAGCTAACCCAGATATTGTTATCAACCACGGTTGCCACAGTTGTACATCTACTGTTTGAGGGATATAATTTTTAATTGGTTCAAAGTTGAACAACCAATAAACTAGAGCGATCGCTAATACTCCCTTTAAGGAATCAAGTACTAAAACTAATGCTCCTGGCCCTTTGCCCAAGGTTCTTAGTACATTAGTTGCGCCAGTGGAACCGGAACCAACTGCCCGAATATCAATACCTTTTAACTGTTTCACAGCAATGTAGCCAGTGGGAAAAGAACCCAGCAGGTAGGCTATGACCACAATTGCTCCGCACAGAGTTAACCAAATAGCCATAATACAATTCAAAATTCAAAATGACGCTCTCTACGAGACGCTGCGCGAACGAAGACTCGCTAACGCTGCGCTAACAAAATTCAAAAAAGTCAAGAGTAATATCTCTCGACTAATGACCAATGACCAATGACCAATACTTCGACTACGCGGTAGTTGAATCCCGACTTCGCTCGATTACCGCGCAGTCGAAACTCAGTACAAGTGACCAATGACTCATTTAAAAGTCATCATCATAGTTTCTCACTGTTTTGGGGTCAGGAGCAAAGGCTAACCACAGGGGAAATTGCAGCAGTGACAAACTGATTTGTTCTTCTGAATCGTCAATAATAATCAAAGGCAATTGATTGGCTTTCGTCAATCGCTCTGCTTTTTGAGCGAGAGCGTCAGATGCCTCAAATAATACCACACCCCGGTCTGGGCCGAAATCTGGGCGACCGATTCCTAGACAATCTTGCAAGCCACGCCGCCATTCGCCTAATCGCTCCGGTGTATTAGCTAAGACTAAAGTACGGACGCGATCGCCATACAGCTTGTGTAATATCGAAATTGCAGCTGAGGCAATTAGGATATTCTGCAAGCGGCTACCCATTGTCCGCAAACCACCCCGTCCTCCTTGGGTAAAAAACCAGTTGGAGATTCGTTCAGCGTGGATTGGCTCAAAGGTACGGCGTAGTTGCCACGGTGGGCCGTAGTAATCTGGTTTATTGCGGTATTGATCGATTAGGCGGCGAATTTGCTTTGTCGTATCTTGAAACTGCTGTTGGGCAAATTGGGGTATTCCAGGTTGGGGTTCAGCTGGTTTAGCCTCTTTTACAGGTGGTTTTTCTCGTTCCACTACACTTGGCGTTAGTTGCAACTGCTCGGCGGCAGAGGCCAAATCTTGTAAGCTACCTGTGAGATAGTCTTTAAAACCCTGCACCCGAATTGCCAAGTCTTGGGATGCACCAGCAAAAGTGGTTCGCATCTCATTGCGGATACGTTCTTGTCGGCGTTCTAGTTGTTCTACAGAAATTTGCAGAGTTTGTTTGCGTTGTTCTAACTGCACTAGTGACTCTTGCACGAGTCGCCCCAGTGAGGTTTGAGTTTCACTCACCTGTGTCTGAAGCTTTTCGTAAGAAGCTTGCAGCTTGGCTATTTCTGACTTGAGAGCTACTTCAGCACTCTGCAACTCTGCTATGCGTTGCTCTGCTTCTACATATAATAAATGATTTCCCGATCCTATTTCAGATCCCAGGGCGACATTTTCTGCCTCTAACTGTGCTACAAACTCGCCATTTGAATTTTCTGTTAGCTCTACTGTAGAATCTACCACTTCTGCATTGGAAATGAGTGGCTCAAAATTTGTGTAGTCCTCTGATGAGCTAATGGCTTTTGTGTCTACCTCTGACTCAACTGATGGATTTACTGGATGTTCAACTGCATTGTTCTCTTCTAGTTTTTCTGCCAACCGCTCATCAATTGGTTCTGGGGTTTGAGATGCCTCTGGGTTCATAAACAATAGTGTAATTCCTATGACGCGAATAAATAGCTTTCAGAAATATTACAATTGACCTGCCATAAAAGTCCTGAGCATGAGTGCTGAGTTCTGAGTCTATATCAAAACGACTCAGCACAGATGGTACTCAGTGCTAAATACGCGGACAACGTTGTTCTAAACAAATTTTCAAGGTGTTGGCGTCAAATAAAATCGGCAAAAAGTGAATACTTTTAATTTCTTTAAAGTAAAACAAAATGGGGACTCTATTCCAAAAGATCCGCCAGTTTTGCCATTCCTGGTAGGGAAAGCGCCGAATCAATTTCTCGCCTCTGTAAATATCTAAGTCGGTAGCGGTAAATTGCAAACGCAGCGTTAACGCCTGAAACATGAGAAACAAACCAAACAGCGTGAAAACGGAGCCTACCCAAGGTTGTACCAACAGTAGTGGAATCGCGGCAATCACCAACACTATGGGTATATTGTAACTAGGCTTGAGTTCCACAGTTGATGTGGAGTTAGAAGCAAATGAACTGGTCACAGTCTTAAATCCTGCTTTATTTAGTAGGCATCTCTCCTATTTTAGGAGTCAGGAGTTAGAAGTTAGAGTTAAGAGTTAAGAGTGAGGAATTTTAACTCATAACTCATAACTCATAACTCCTCACTCCTAACTTCTATAGCCCTACGAATGCACTACCAGTCCCCTGAAACATTAACCAAGAAAGAAAGAAGTTGCTCACAAATATAATCAGCAAGGCAGTCACAACAGCAGTTGTAGTTGACTGTCCTACACCTTTAGCACCTCCTGTTGTCGTCAACCCCCAACTGCAACCAATTACAGCGATTAAAATGCCAAAACAACACGCCTTAATCATGGCGCTTAGAATATCCCAGATACCAAGAAAGTTACGGGCTGAGTCTAGAAATACTGTATCAGATAGGTTGTAGACATTTGTCGCAATGATGAATCCTCCGAACATCCCCGTTATCAAAGACAGGAGGGTTAAAATTGGTAACATTAAACAGCAAGCAATAACGCGGGGAATAACTAGATAATCGATTGGATCTGTTTTTAACATCAACATGGCATCGATTTGCTCTGAGACTCGCATGGTACCGATTTCTGCTGCAAAGGCAGAACCGACTCGTCCCGCCAAAACCACTGCTGTCAACACAGGAGAGAGTTCTCGTGTCAACGCTATAGAAAGCACTCCGCCGATAATGTTTCCGGCGCCAAAGTTGATAAATTCCCGCGCCACCTGAATGGTAAACACCGCACCAACGAAAATAGCCGTCAATAGGGCAATAAATAAGGAATCTGGCCCAACTGCTGCCATTTGTTCTAAGGTGTTACGCCGATGGATTTTGCCTCTCAATAGGTGAACTAGTACTTGCCCACCCAGAAAAATCGCCGCCAGCAAACGCTGACTCCATTCCCCTAAACTGGATTTGGATGTAGTCTGGTTCAATGTTCTGTAGCTAACTCGGTAACTGCCTTAAGAATAGCGGAAGTCATGGGAATGGGGAATGGGGAATGGTGAAGAGGACAAGGAGACAAGGGGACAAGGGGAAAGACTTGTTGCAATTTCTAAACTTTTCTCCCCTCTGCTCCCCTGCCCCTCTGCTCCCCTGCCCCTCTGCCCCTCTGCCCTCATCTCCCTACTCCCTCAAGACGGCTGAATATTAACTTAGATTAAAGATGTTCTCAGAAAATGAAGCTGTTCTTAAACGTGTTGCAAAGCAATAAATAAGTAGTACACTTGGCTATAATGTCTATTGTGCAAGGCTTTTGTAGATTTAAATCTCTTTATATATCCCCAGCATAGGCTGTAACTGCTACCCGTTTATTTTAATGAAAACTTAAGATTTTTGACAGATTCGCTGCTCTGGGGCGATCGCTCGTATTGTAGAAAATGACAAACCGCTATCTTGCTTTTGTCATCTCTACTCACGGAGTTTGTCTTAAATGACTATTTTTACTAACTTTCTCCGCTCCCTATTACTCACAATCATTTTTAGTTTTGTCGTTCCCATGTTCCTCGTTGGCGGCGGATTCCTTTTTCTATCCCTCATCGGTAACATCCCTGGCTTACAAGAGTTAAGCGAGGCGATCGCAACTCAGATTATGCATTTTCTCGCCACCTTCGGTAGTGGAACTCCCCTACGCGGATTATTTGTAATTAGCTTGACCTTTAGTTTCGTTGGCGCACTGTTTGATATGTTCGTATATTATCGGTATCAAATTCTACGTATAGATCCTTGAGTAGTGGAATCGCTTCATCAGGAGATTATTGGGCTGTAGAAGACAGGAAAAAGTGATATTTCCCGGAGTGAAAGTACTACTAGTCTTAACCTAAATAGAGATTAGTGTTGCTGAATGAATTTGTATTAATTAAATTGAGTGTCGAAGTAATTGATTAAATATTTCTATATTCATTAGTTATTAGTGATTAATTACTGACAACTAGTAAACGTGTGCGATCGCGAGTAAAACCAGTCCTCAAATATTCAAAAAGCCAGAATAACAAGGCATTGAGAGCTTTTAATTTTACAAAATAGCTAAAATAGTCTTTCTAAATCATCAGGTTAACGCTAAACTAGAGTTTGGCATTTTATGCTAGCTGCAATCTTTGAGGATTTGATTAGTATTAATCGAGAATATCAAATAAAACTCACTGAAAAATATAAAAATTTCCTTAAAATTCTGACGATCGCAATGCCTACTCATGTTTCTTAACAGAGGAAAGCAGGTCGTCTGACCGTCGGGGATCTTATATTGAATTTATTACGAGGTATGTTGACAGCTCATGGTTTGGCCGTTTAAGCCCAAGTTTAAAAAACAAATTGCGCGGATTGAAATTACTGGTGCGATCGGTAGTGCTACTCGCAAACGCGTCCTAGAAGCTCTGAAAACTGTAGAAGAAAAAAAGTTTCCGGCATTATTGCTACGTATCGATAGCCCTGGCGGTACAGTCGGAGATTCTCAAGAAATCTACAGTGCCCTGAAGCGTTTGCGCGAGAAAATCAAAATAGTTGCTAGCTTTGGCAATATTTCGGCTTCTGGAGGAGTCTACATCGGCGTGGGAGCCGAATACATCGTTGCCAACCCAGGTACGATTACGGGTAGTATTGGTGTGATTTTGCGTGGGAATAACTTGGAACGCTTGCTAGAAAAAATCGGCGTTTCCTTCCAGGTAATTAAGTCTGGCCCTTACAAAGACATTTTGGCTTTCGATCGGCAACTGACCGAACCAGAAGAACACATCCTGCAAGAGTTGATTGACACAAGTTATCAGCAGTTTGTCCAAACGGTAGCTGATGGACGTTCTTTAACGGTAGAAGCTGTGAAAAGTTTCGCCGATGGTCGGATTTTTACTGGACAGCAAGCCCTAGCTTTGGGTGTTGTAGACCGCCTGGGCACAGAAGAAGATGCCCGTCGTTGGACAGCAGAACTGGTTGGTCTCGATCCAGA
The DNA here is from genome assembly GCF_036918015.1 of Nostoc sp. Taxonomy (GTDB): domain Bacteria; phylum Cyanobacteriota; class Cyanobacteriia; order Cyanobacteriales; family Nostocaceae; genus Nostoc. The sequence continues at coordinate 118,746 of NZ_JBALEO010000085.1, read as the reverse complement.
AAAAACTCTCTGCTATACCCTAGAAGAGCGTAAACCTTTATTGAGTCGCTTTATACCAGGGAGTCGTCAATTTTCATCAGGAATTGGGGCCGGTATTGATTGGCTCGAATTTGAAATGTCTACTAGTGGTTTACCTCTGTGGTTATATCGACCCTAATATGAGTTAGGAGTTATGAGTGAGGAGTTATGAGTTAACAGTCTTAACTTCTCATTCTCAACTCCTAACTCCTCACCTTTGTGTTTTAAGGAGGATTTTGGCGTGGACTGGCAAATGCGGGCTATTCGCGGAGCAACAACCGCTTCAGAAAATACTGTTGAGACAATCCAAGAGGTAGTTACAGAACTACTAAATGAACTGGAAAACCGGAATCAATTCCAGCCAAAGGACATTATTAGTGTGACTTTTTCAGTGACACGCGATTTGGATGCAGTTTTTCCAGCTGCGATCGCAAGAGCGCGTCCTGGTTGGGATAATGTGGCTATGTTGGATGTGCAGCAAATGCACGTCGAAGGCAGCTTACAGCGCTGCATTCGCTTCTTAATCCACGCCTATCTGCCAGCCTCCGCCTCAATTCATCATATTTATTTACGCAACGCCGCTAGCTTGCGTCCCGACTGGAGTTTGCCTCAGACTTTACAGGCATCACAGCAAGCAGTTAAGTCAAAAGTGTAAGAATACTTAATATTTTTTAAGATGAAATCCAGTTTTCCAACTGCACATTAGAAATGCGGCTGTAGTGACGAATATTGTTTGTTACTAAAGTGTAATTTTCTACAACTGCAACACTAGCAATTAGTAAATCAAATTCAGCAATAGTTTGTCCAACTCTACGGAGTTCTGCCTTTAATTCACCATACTTTCTAAGGGCAGGATCGGTTAAAGGTAGAACGGGTAAGTTTTGAATAAATTCTTCTGCATTACTTAAGTTTTCTGAAACTCGATTAGAATTGTATGCACCATAATACAATTCAGCAGCAGTGATGACACAAATGCATACTTCATCCCATCCGACGGCTAATAATTTATCTCTGACTGACTGACGACCATTAAGCCAATAAATACACGTATCAGTGTCGAGTAAATAGTTCACAAGCTGTAATTGCTATCGCTTATAGTACGACTTGAATATATTTCATCAACAATTTCTTCTGCGGTGCGTGTGTCTTCCCAAGTTCCAAAGGTTTCTAAAAAAGCTTCTGATGTATGGGGTTTTGGCTGCTGCTCAGATGAGAGAATTATTTCATTCACTATCAATTGATTTGCTTCTGTAACTCCTAATTTTTTGGTTTCCTCTTTAGCTATAACCATAATTTGCATCAAGGTTATCGCCTGACGCAGAACATCACTTTTACTCGTGCCTATTTTATTTGCTAGTTCCTCTAATATCTGATTTAGTTCAGGTGACAAATCTAAGTTTAAGCGAACCATCTTTTGAGTATTAGTCATGGTTCCATCCTTGTTTAAAATCTTAACTACATGAAAAAAATTGATGATTTGCAGAATAGGCTATAGTTCTAAGTCTTCATCAAAGATTAATTCAATGTCTCTTGCACCATGAATGACTCGGAGAATATCAATTGCTGATTCAGTGATGCGGTAAAAGATGAGATATTTTTGAAATCCTTTGATAGATACTTGTCTAATTTCTGCTAGATTGGGATGGATAAACTGACATTGTTTACCAATAGCTGGGGTTTTTGCTAATTGTTTAAATGTTGCTTCGGCTGCTGTTAAAAAGCGGTCTGAAACATCTAAGTTATCTTGTGCTATGTACGTTGCTAAGTCTATTAAGTCCCGGATAACTTGAGGTCTTTTTTTTATTTCAAACATCACGGCTAAATTGCATCTTGATGTTTGTTCATTCTTTCTCGGATTGTTTGACGGATATCTTCCCAATCTTGAACAGTCATTTCTGTTGCATTCCCAGAGTTTAATCCCTCCAGAAGCATTGTTTCTAGACGTTCTTTAGCTCTCTGTTTTTGGTCTTGTCGCACTAATTCACGAAAATATTCACTGACACTGCTGTAACCACCTTGAGCTACCTGTTCTTCTATATAAGTTCGCATGGTGTCAGGTAAGGAAATATTTATACTTTTCACAAGTGTTAGTTTTTGAATCTGTTTTTCTACATTATGGCAGTTTTTGCCATTTTATGGCATCAAGCCTTTCTATAACGCTCAGAAAGGCGATAAAGTAAAGATAAGAAGGTAGGAAAAACGGATTGAAACTGCCGAATTATGAACTCGCAGTTGTGCCACAGCGAAAAATCACTGAGTATCTGTTGTCGCCAACTCACCCCGATGGACGCAGCAAGGAAAAGTTTTTCACTGCGTTTGGTTTTTCAATAGAGGATTGGGAAACTTTTGCTCAGGCATTACTAAATCATGTTGCTGATAACGATGTTACAAAGATTGAAGATTCACCATTCGGAACTCGATATGCTGTAGAAGGTACACTGCTTTCACCAGATGGCAGAAATCCTGTGGTTCTTTCTGCTTGGTTTATTGAAACAGGGGAAACTATTCCTAAGTTTGTTACTTCATACCCACTGAAACGGAGAGAAGAATGATTCAAGAACTTGATAGGGTTATTCTGACTAGTGATATACCAGAATATAGTTTAGAAGAGGGGGATATAGGTACAGTTGTTTTAGTACATCAGGGTGGCAAAGGATATGAGGTTGAATTTGTCACATTAGATGGGGAAACTGTGGCAATTGTTTCACTCTACAGCATACAAGTACGTCCAATCGGTAGAAGAGAAATTGCGCGATCACGATTGTTGGGTTTTCTCAAATAAACCTACTTATTGTTGTTGGTTTGAAGGAGCGAAGATATAGAATTAGATTGTAGCCATACAAATAGTTTTATACTTCCCCTATCATAGTCAGTTGATTTATACTCACCTTTTAAAATTTGTTCTAGAACTTGACTATTAAACCTTGACTTATCTTTCATGAGGTCTTCAAACATAGCTAGTGGAAATAGTATACTCTCAACTTCTACATCATCTTCACTAAACCTAATCATCTCAAATCTAAATTTATAACCAGACCACCTGATAGTAGGTAGTCTATCAACTGAATGTTTGGAATTTTCTATTATTCTATTATACTCAAAACTAGGATTTTTCTGATTGTGCATTATCCACCAGTAAACATTGTGTCTAACAAAATGCTTTCCATTGTCGTTAGTGCATACTTCTATTTCTATATCATCCACATAAACAAACTGACGAGTCATTATTCTAACTTCACCTTCAGCCATTGGTTCTAATTCCTCCCAAGGTTCAACTTCAACTATGTTTTTATAATTACTATTTAAACGTTGATTTTTATAAATATTTTCTACTGGAATAGGATCATCTTCTAATGCTTCTAAACCTGATGTATTCTCATCATTTTCTTCTTTTTTATCTAAAATTAATTCTAGCTGTTCTCTACTAAATGCCATAAGTTCTATTCCAGCTAGAGTCTGACGGTTTGAGTGTTCCATGAAGGGAACTAAACTATCAAATGGAGATAAATCTATTCTTAAACCGTTGTATTCAGTCTCCCATAACCCGAATTTACCGTAAGATTTAGGATAAGTTTTGTATTCTTTCCATTTTAATGAACTAGCCTTTTTGTTAATGTTTTTTAATGCAGTTCTAATACTTCCAGATAATCCTTTCATCCCATAAACAGGATATACTAAATATATTGTTGGTGGTTCTTCATCTGATATTGGATCAAAGCCAACTATCATAACATTGAACTTGGCTAACTGCTGAAGACTTTGCTGCAAAGCCGTTTCGGCTGGAGTTATTTTTCTAATTGGTACTACTACTTTAGACCAATTAAGGGGTGGTTTATATAACTTTATAAACTCATTTTCGAGATTTGATAGATTTTCTATATCACTACTACAAGTCAACCAACTAATACTAAGAGTATTTTTGCGATTAAATCTTTTTAGCTGATTAAATCTATGATGTGCTTTCCATCTTTCAACTAAATTAATAGTTCTACCTACATAAATAATCTGACCTTTACTGTCAAAGACAAAGTAGATAGCTGCACAATTAGGAAGACGATCTTTGTCCAACAATAAAACTGATGGTAATTCAAATATATTGATTTTTTCTAACAAAATTAGATACCCATAAATAAAAGATATATATTTTGAATTATGCTTTATAGAAACATCAAAAGCTATATAATAAAAACCGCAAATATACGCAAATAAACACAAAATGATCCACGTTTAACTGCGTACATCTGCGGTTTGAAAATTCTTAATGCACTAACCCGATCGCACTTTTTCTCAAGTCTCCACATCGCGCACGCTTCCAGATAAAAATATCACCCATCGTCCTAGCTTAAAAATCAAGTTTTGCAACTTGTAAACTAAGTTTCTGACTCCAAAACTAGCTTTTGCGACTTCAAAACCAGCTTTTGCGACTTCAAAACTAGCTTTTGCGACTTCAAAACTAGCTTTTGCAACTCCAAAACCAGCTTTTGTCAAAGAATTTCAGCAAATCTACTCCCATTTTTCCTGTCTGCTAAGTTCTCTTCAATAAAAAAACGCAAGTATACGCATTCCGACGCAATTTCAGCGTTTCTATACGTATAAATGCGATAAAAGTAGAAACAATTCCAGCTTTATAGCGCTTCTCGGTTGAGTCCAATACAGACCTAACCCCCAGCCCCTTCCCTACAAGGGAAGGGGAGCAAGACTCAAAGCCTCTCTCCTTTTAGGAGAGAGGTTTGGAGAGAGGTCAGAGTGTATTGTATCCACGCGAGAACCGCTATATTTAATGGGCGTTGCTGAATCTAGGGATGAAACGCAAAGGAAAATTCAATAAAATCATCCCGCATTTATGCAACATCATTTAATGGACTAACGCGATCGCACGTTTTGTTAACGCTTCCGCAGTCAATCCATTAAACGCCATCAACTCGCCAGCACTCGCTGTAGTTTCCCCACGCTTCCACGCAAAAGTATCGCGCTTGGCTGTACTCCGTAACAAAATTGGTTCTAGCATCCCCGCAGCGCCACCAGTAACAGCAATTAGCGCATCGCCATCAAATAATTCGGCAAATTTCGCATCATCCAAGAAACCGCCTTCGGGTTCAGAACAAGTATCCCAAGCAGTATCATGGCTACGGTACAATTGCCGAGGATTGATAACAGAAACTATCTTCGCACCAATACCTTCAGTTTCTAAGAAAGCAGCAGCTTCAAATACTGGCATTAATGTTAAATCGCCAATCACAGCAAATACAACTTGTCTATCACCAGCAACTTCATGTAATAACACTGCACCATCGCGCAACCCTTGACGAGTTTGTTCTAAAGTTGTGCGAATTGGCAATGGCGATTTACTTGCTGTAATCACAATTCCCTTATTCTTAGTTTTCAACGCCCAATCATAACAAGCTTGAATACTATTAGCATCAGGCGGAAATAAAGGGAAAACATTTCCATTTCGCATCAACGAAGCAAAGTAAGCTTCAATTTCTGGACGTTGGTGAGTCCAACCGTTGCGCCCTTGCTCTAATGCACCTGCTGTGAATAAAGTAATAGTCGAGGGAGTTTGACGGCGTAATTCTGCCATTGCTTGGGTAACAGTTTGCCAAATTGGTAATCCATTGATGGCAAAAGATTCGTAAGAACACCACAAAGTTCTCGCACCCATTAACGCCAAACCCGCAGCTAAACCGGCACAAGCATCTTCACTCAATGGCTCATAAACTTGTCCATTTGGTGCTTGGAAATATAAGTCGTCGGTTGTGGGGTGGATAATCTTTAATGCTTGGTTGATGTTAGCAATTCCTGATGCTTCGTTACCATCGGCGTTGGTGACAAGGAAATTCCGGTCTTTATTTCCTACAATTCCTACCAATCGTCCCATCGCGGTTGTGGAAACTTTTGGTTCGCCACCAACTGCATATTCTTCTAAAGGTAATTCGCCTAATTCTGGTAATGGCAATTCAAATTCTGTCACTACAGTTTTTGCGGCTGGGCCACCACCAGCGCGTTCGGCATTTGTTCTGACTAATTGCCAAGCTTCCGCAGACAAAGCGCGGGTTTGCAATGCACTAATAATATGTGGCGCATCCAACGTATCTTTAGGATACAAGTTGTGAGATTTTGCACCCCGCGCGTGGACTCCTGCACCTTTGAGTTGTTTAATAATGAAGACGGTAAGTTTTCCGCCGAGTGCAAAACGCGCTGCTTTATCTACACCCGAAAGTACTGCTTGAGTGAATTCTAGGCGTTTATCAAAAGAAAAGGCGGTACTATCAACGTAATCCCCTGGCTGGTTTTGATCGTCGAAATCTTTGGCATCCACTAACACCACTTCATCAAAACCGTTACCTTGCCAATATGCTTGCATCTGTTCGTTGGTTTTAAGGGAAACCATGCTGTGATGTTCTTGGCTGTAACCGTTCCACACCAACACCGGTAAGAAGTTGGTGACAGCAGGATAAGCAGTATGGAAATGCGCGATCGCACTGACAATATAAGGCTCACCTAATCCACCATCCCCAACTGTAAAGGGGAACAATTTATCTTTGTGCAACAGTGCAGCCGCCATTGCAAAGTGTTGCCCTTGTCCTAATGGCCCCGCAGGTGCGAGAATACCAGGAATAAAACCAGAAAGGTGTCCTAATAATCCGTGCTTTTCTCGGAAGCGATCGCGCAATTGTTGAACTGTAAAAATTCCCATGTCCTCTAGCGAACGATCCAAGAACATGGCACTATAAAATCCGGGGGCGTGGTGTCCGACTTCGGTAATAATGTTCTTGTATCCCAGCATGACAAGAGATGCGTAAGCTTCTGCTTGACTGGCGAATCCGCCGGGATGCCCAGAAGCCTTACTAGCAGTAACTTGTAAGGTTAGGTAGCGTAAGGCATCAGCAGCAAGTAAAGTTTGATATACAGCTGCTTTGTCTGTGGTGGATGCGATCGCAATTTTGCCCGACTCTATAGCAGGAGTTGCACCATAAGTTTCAAAATCTGGTAAAGCTTCACCAAAATATTGAATCCCTTCAGAAAAATTGGGAAGCGCTGAAGATGCCTTTGCGGAGATTGCAGTCATGCTGAGTACCTTTTGACGATGAGGTGAAACTGTAGATGCTCGTTGAATTTAACCAAAATTTTACATCTTCGAGGTTGTAACAGTTTATTGCTTTTTTGCAACGTTAGAATAAGTACTTTAAATGGTTATGCGACTAAAATTTCAATTAGCTTAAGTAGCAAAAAAGTATTAAGTAGCGAAAAAATTTATCAGAAATCGCGGAAAACCCCATCCTCGTTCCCAGTCTCCGACTGGGAATGCATTCATTGACTCTCTGACTCAATGCCAGACCGCAGGCAGAGCCTCAATGAGGGCATTCCCACGCTCTTCATGGAAACGAGATAGAGGAGAGAAGAATTGCGATCGCTGCTTTAATATTGCAGCCCTATTTATAAATTAAATCACAAATTACATATACCCCAATATAGATTTACTCTCCAGAATTAGCCTTTACAGTTACGAATAAGAGGACATTTAGGAGAATTAATAATTCATGCCTGATGAGCATCGGTTAGAAGAAAAATTTCTATCCCAAGAAGCTGAAAAACAAATATCCGATCGGCTAGATGAAGTAGAACAAATAGAAATAGATGTAAAAACCGATCTGTTAAAAATACTTCAGGGACAGTCGGATGGGGTTTCAGTTGCAGGTCAAGGATTAGTTATTAAAGAAGACATCCGCATACAAGAAATAAAACTGCAAACAGATAGTATAGCCATCAATCCCTTTAGCGCTCTTTTTGGTCAAATAGAACTTAATGAGCCAGTAAATACTATTATTCGGGTTCTACTCACAGAAGTAGATATTAACCGCGCCTTAACCTCAGAGTTTATTCGTAGCCAGATGCAAAACTTTGAGTTGAATGTAGATGGGGAAATTGTCAGTTTTGAGCCAGAGGAAATTCAAGTATTTTTACTTGGTAATGGCAAAATAGAATCTAGGGGAAAGGTGTTGTTAAAGGAAATGGGAAATACTCGCCCTTTAGCTTACACTGCGATCGCTCGTCCACGCACTAATTCACAACCCGCGATGCTAGAGGGTTTTAACTGCACTGAGGGAGAGGGGATTTCCATAGAATTAATTACAGCATTCATGCAGAAAGCTAAAGAACTGATGAACATACCATCTTTTAAATGGGAGGATATATCGTTTTCTATCAAAGATATAGAAGTGCAAAAAGGTACTCTAATACTTATGTTAGAAGCTCAGGTAAAACAAATACCCTCATCATCAAGTTTAATCTCTCCTTCGTAGGATTGACACTAGTTAAAGATAAATTTTGTTACTGAGGGATGATGTCAATGTAATAAAAATTTTCTAAAATTTGGAAAGTTACTGATTATTTCTAAATTCCAACTATGCAAGAGTATGATGTTGTCCTAATCGGTGCTGGACATAATGGGCTAGTTTGTGCAGCTTATTTGCTAAAAGCTGGTTATAGCGTTCTGTTACTAGAAAAGCGTTCTGTACCAGGTGGCGCAGCCACAACTGAAGAATGCTTACCTCAAGAAGCTCCTGGATTTAAATTCAATTTGTGTGCTATTGACCATGAATTTATTCACTTAGGGCCAGTTGTTGAAGAATTAGAACTCGAAAAATACGGACTGCATTATTTGGAGTGCGATCCAGTTGTTTTCTGTCCTCATTCTGATGGTAAGTATTTTTTAGGACATAAGTCAGTGGAAAAGACTTGTGCAGAAATCGCTCGTTACAACGAACGTGATGCCAAAAAATATGCAGAATTTGTAGACTTTTGGCAGCGATCGCTTGGTGCAATGATTCCCATGTTTAATGCACCGCCAAAGTCAATTATAGATATCCTTGGTAACTACGACATTACAAAACTGAAAGATTTATTTTCGGTTATTGGTTCCCCTAACAAAACGCTGGACTTCATTCGCACAATGTTAACCAGCGCGGAAGATTTACTTAACGAGTGGTTTGATGAAGAATTTCTAAAAGCGCCGCTAGCCAGACTAGCATCAGAATTGGGTGCGCCGCCATCACAAAAAACCCTTGCTATTGGTGCAATTATGATGGCAATGCGTCACAATCCGGGGATGGCCAGACCTCGCGGTGGAACTGGCGCACTTGTACAAGCTTTGGTGAATTTAGTCACAAGTAAAGGTGGCGTTATTCTCACAGATCAGCACGTTGAAAAAGTTTTAATTGATGATGGCAAAGCTGTAGGTGTGCGGGTTGGTGGTGGGAAAGAATATCGCGCTAAACACGGGGTTATTTCTAATATTGATGCCAAGCGGTTGTTCTTACAAATGACAGATAAAAGCGATGTTAACGCAGCCGACCCAGATTTATGGGAAAGATTAGAACGCCGCATCGTTAACAATAACGAAACCATCCTCAAAATAGATTTAGCTTTAGACGAACCACTGCACTTTCCACACCACGCTCATAAAGATGAATATCTCATTGGTTCTATCTTGATTGCTGATTCTGTGGCTCATGTAGAACAGGCTCATAGTAAATGCACTTTGGGAGAAATTCCTGATGCTGACCCCTCAATGTATTTGGTGATGCCTAGTTATTTAGATCCTACATTAGCACCACCAGGTAAACACACCCTATGGATTGAGTTTTTTGCCCCTTATCAAATTGCTGGTGCAGAAGGTACTGGTTTAAAAGGTACTGGTTGGACGGATGAATTGAAAAACAAAGTTGCAGATCGAGTGATTGATAAATTGGCAGACTATGCACCCAATGTCAAAAATGCAACTATCGCTCGCCGGGTAGAAAGTCCAGCAGAACTAGGAGAAAGATTAGGTGCGTACAAAGGGAATTATTATCATGTTGACATGACTTTAGATCAGATGATATTTTTCCGTCCCTTGCCAGAAATAGCCAACTACAAAACGCCAATTGATAATTTATTTTTGACTGGTGCAGGGACTCATCCAGGTGGTTCGATTTCGGGAATGCCGGGACGCAATTGTGCGCGGGCATTTTTGCAGGCAAAACATCCCATTAGCCAAACTTTGAAGGATGCGCGGGATTCGATTAAGTCCACTGTCGAGTCAGTGTTTGGCATTAATTAAGCCTTGCACAGATATAGCGTTTCCTAATCAAATGAGGTACACCATAGCCCCCTCCTCGCTTGCGGGGAGGGGGTTGGGGGTGGGGTTCTTATACCTCAATCAACTGAGAACCGCTATAAACCCAAAACCCTCATGTAGAGACGCGATAAATCGCGTCTTTATTTATCAGGCAATCACGAAAATATCTGTATTAGTCATGGCTAGACCTATTCCTAGTTGAGCAACTTGGATTTGACCGGATGAGCCTGTACCATCAGCATCAAAAAATAAACCCCCTGTATTATTATTGTAGATAAAGCGATCGCTGCTATTTTGTGCTACCGAACCGATAAAAAATTGCGTGGCTTGAAGTATACCCTCACTAAGTCCACCTCCAAACCCTATTTTAGAAACATAAATTGTGTCATCTAAGGACGAAAAATCTGTAATGTTATCAATACCCTCAGAAAGGGTATTAATAATGAAAACATCAGATCCAGTTCCTCCTGTTAGGGTATCATTACCTAAACCTCCAACGAAAGTATCGTTACCACTTCCCCCTATAAGGATGTCATTGCTATTTCCACCATTTAGCTGATTATTACCAGTCCCATTAATATTGGCTGTACCTGTGCTGAGATTTTCTTCACGGGCTGTTAAAGGAGAGCTAACGGTTGATGAAACAGTCAGAGGTGTCGAAATGGGCGCACTATTGGTAACACTGAGTAAAGTTCTAAATACCTTTTGGTTGCTGGTTAGACTTTCATCAAACTCTTGGATTGAATTAGTTGGATCTAGAAATGAAATAACATAGTAATTTCCAATTGGGATATTAGGAAACGCACCGTTCCAAGTCGCTGTTCCCGAATTGAATGGATTAATCGAAGAAATAGTTGTATTACCAATTAAGTAATGAGAGCCAATACTATTAGTGATATTGGTATCAGTAGAAGCGTAAAAAGAAGCCGAGAAATTGCCTGTCGCGGCTGTACCATTGTTGCGAGGATAAACTGTGATGCTAAAATTTTCCCCATTTTTAATATTGTTATTACTAAAACTTCCAAGAGTGGTGTTAAACCACACATCAGAATCTACTAAATCAGCTTTGTCGGTGGGTTTGCGTGTAGCAGTATCTTCGTCGATCCAGTTTTTAATCTCATTATATCGAGTGCTTGTAATTCGGGCAAACTCGTTGTAAAGCGGAGTTCCGCTGGAGGTTGTCTCATTTGAAGCTACTCCATAAATAGTCGGTTTATTTGTGTTGGAATTATTAAGCCAGAGAGGGCCTCCACTATTTCCAGGTAAGATATCTAGTTCATTACTACGCAAGATCGAGTCAGTTGTACTTGTGATTTTTCCACTCTGAGTCCACATATCATAGTTATCAAATTTCCCATCGTTATTGGAATCAAACTTATCAGAAGGGTATCCGGTAACATTCATTAAAGTTCCACTGCTGAGATTATCGTCATATCCATAGTTAAACCAGCCAGTGAAGTTTCCAATATTGCGGTCAAGAGTCACCAATCCTATATCGTATTGAAAAGTTTCGCTTTTCGTCTGATCTCCTTGAATCCATCCTTCAAAAGAACGTGTATAAACAGATTTGGCTTCACCATAGTACTCGTAGTCAGCCCGGTTTGTACCAGCAATGATATTCCCTTTAGAACCAAGCATCACCTCAATTTTATCTGCCCAACCCCCATATCTCGTGTCATACACAGAGTGCCCTGCTGTTAAAAAGTGGTAGGGAGAAATCATAGCACCAGAGCCGTTGAGGATAATATCATCGGCAGTATCAATAACCCCATCTGGGCCTTTCCAATGTATTCTCATCTTTCCTACAGCTCCAAACGGAAAAGTTGTGGTGTTGCTAACTTTTGTCCGACCATCAGGGGAAAAAATAGACATAGCTTTAGATCCTTAATAGAAAATGATGAATATAAAATATACAAACTAATGCCCAAAAATTATCTAATGGCATTAGTAAATTCACGAAAACTTTATATTAATAATTTTTTATGTCGTTAAATTCTTAAATAAGATTAAACCTGTAATTTTCCATATATTTAATACAAATTATTTCTACAGTTATTAAAAATGTAGAGTTAACTTTCAGTTTTATTTTTAAGAAAAAATAAAGGTAATTAATAGAGATGAAGATTGGGGAAAGTAGCTATTCTTACATTACTTATGTCCTCAACCCTGTGATATTATCTGCCTATGATAGTAGCTGATTTATATCGTCGGCATTGGCGAGTTGAAGAGGCTTTTCATCAAGGTGAATTACTACATGGGTGCGATGTCTAGGATGAGCTACACCTACGCAACTTATATATAGCAACACAAATAGTCGTTTTTTGATTGAAATAGGTTCTAAGGAATTGCTTTATGTGTATTTAATATGATAATGTTATGTACGCTTGATTTTAACAGAACTTTATGCATCGTCAACAAAGTTCTTTCTGAAAATATAAGTAAGTAAATTAATGGGTAAAAACTAGTGTATTTTGATAATACTCAAAAAACTAACAAATTTTAACATCATCTCATAATTTTTGTAGGTACAGCATGGTTTTTCGGCACTGCTTCGTTGCATCTGGCTTGATAGCATTCTTCGCATTTGGCTGTAGTGGTGGGGCAAACTCATCGGCAGAAAATACTACACAAGTTGTCCAAGAAAGCAATGTAACCCAATTTTTTATAGAAGCGAAGGCTACGCAAAAAGCAGAAGATTTCTTTCATCGAGGTAATAATTTATTAGATGCACAACATTACGAAGATGCCATAAAAGCTTATGATAAAGCGATCGCCATCAAAGTTGAGAGTCCTGAAGCTTGGATTAACCGTGGCATCGCCTTAACATCGTTGCAACGCTACCAAGACGCTCTTGCATCCTATGATCGAGCGATCGCAATCAAACCCGACAAATATGAAGCTTGGTATAATCGTGGCATCGCCTTAACATCGTTGCAACGCTACCAAGATGCTTTTGCATCCTATAATAGAGCGATCGCGATCAAACCCGACAAATATGAAGCCTTAATTAACCGAGGTATAGCTCTGACAAAGCTACACCGCTACAAGGATGCGATCGCATCTTATAATAGAGCGATCGCCATCAAGCCGGATTTGCACCAAGCATATTACAATAAAGCTTGCTCTTATGCTTTACAAAGCAATTTAGAATTAGCAATTGAGAACCTAGACAAAGCAATCGAGTTTGTTCCTGATAAATACAAGAAATTAGCAAAAACTGACTCCGACTTTAGCAAAGTGCGTAATGACAAGCAGTTTCAGAAATTACTGCAATAGTCTGTTGTAACCACCGCTCAGTGTAGGATATAAGCCAATACAGTTCAGATAAGACCAAAACACTTGTAGAGACGGCGATTTATCGCGTCTATAAAACCCAAGCGTATTAGAATATAAGCCTGCTGTAGAAAGGTATTTTTCTTGAACGGTTTACGATTAGACATGAAAAAATTGTTAATCACCGGAGCAAGTGGTTTTTTAGGATGGCATCTTTGCCAGCTTGCAAAAGAAGAATGGGAGATTTATGGCACTTATTTATCCCATCCCTTAGAAATTCCTGACATGAAAATGTTAAAAGCGAACTTAACAAATTTTCAGGAATTGAAACGCATATTTAATGATGTCCAACCGACGGCAGTTATTCATACTGCTGCACATTCGCAACCAAATTTTTGTCAAACCCACCCCAAAGAATCCCACGCAATTAATGTTATCGCATCCTGCAATATTGCCGGACTTTGCGCGGATAATTCTATTCCTTGTGCTTTTACTTCAACTGATTTAGTTTTTGATGGCTTAAATGCCCCATATCAAGAAACAGATGCCGTGTGCCCTGTCAATCTTTACGGTGAGCAAAAGGCGATCGCAGAAGCAGATATGCTAGAAAGGTATCCCATGACCGCAGTGTGTCGAATGCCCTTGATGTTTGGTGCAGCAACACCTACAGCTAAAAGCTTTATTCAGCCATTTATTCAAACTTTACAAGCCGAAAAAAAACTAAGCTTATTTATAGATGAATTTCGCACACCAGTAAGTGGAACAACTGCCGCCAAAGGACTTTTATTAGCATTAGAAAAAGTTAACGGCATCATTCATTTAGGTGGTAAAGAGCGGATTTCGCGTTATGATTTTGGACAAATATTAGTAGAAGTATTTCAACTTCCTAGCACTGGTCTTAAATCCTGCCGACAACAAGATGTGAAAATGGCAGCGCCTAGACCAACAGATGTTTCTTTGGATAGTTCTAAAGCTTTTGCATTGGGGTATCAGCCTTTATCTGTAAGGGAAGAATTAGAGGCAATACAATTCAGTTAAGACTAAGTGTTAAAACTAAAAACAGGAATAGGCTATTTTGAAATGCGATTACCTCTGGTACACTATGCGTAGGCGTTACTTGCCGTAGGCATCGCAACAGAAAAACCTATTTTATTGAGAATTTAGTAATGTAATTGATAATTTACCCCCGCCCTTCTTTAACCAGGGAAGCGAGTCTTGTCCCTTGGCGCTAGCCTCTCCCTTTGGGAGAACTACGGTGTACACACAAATCGAATTACCCCCCTTAATCCCCCCTTATAAAGGGGGGAAACAAGAAAATCTAGTTCCCTCCCCTTTCCAAGGGGAGGGTTAGGGTGGGGTAAAACTGACGCAAAAAAATAGGTGAGTAAACTATTTCAGACTTGTGTGTACACCGTAGTTTTGGGAGAAGGGGAGACGCCAAGGGCGATAGCGTAGCGTTAGCGAGTCTTCGAGCGTCACGAGCGTCTTGATTCTGACTCCTGAATTCTGACTTCTGAATTCTTCTTCAATTTTACCTTTGATTAAAGTCTGCTTAAACTCCTAATTTTAAGATGGGGTTCTCAAAACAATTTGGGCAGTTGTTTGCTTCTTATTGAAAAAGAGAAAAATATTGATTTCATAACTGGATCTAACAGTTATAAATTTCAATTGGGAAAATAAGTAAGTTAGATAAAAGCTATTTTTGTAGCTTGTAATTGCATTGCTTCCAGAAATTGATGGTAAGGGAAATTGAGATGAAATTGGTTCCAAATTTATTGGTTGCTGCTACTATTGCTTTAGGTTTTGCTAGCGTAGATGTAAAATCTGCATCTGCTGCAATTCTTAATTACGCTTTCACCGTTGATAGTCCATTAACAAAAGGGAATGGCTTTTTTAGCTTTGATGACTCAACCTTCAGCAATGACTATAATCCCGAAGCTCCCATTCAGTCACTTTCTTTCAACTTTGATGGCGACTCTACCATTTACACTAAACAAGATGATGCAAATTACCCAGATTTTCCTCTTGTTTTTAAAACCACATCCTTGACAGGAAAAACGTATTTTGGATTAGATTATCAGTTTGATGATAAAGCTAATCCTTCCAGTTCTATCAGTTATGAAATTATTGGTGAGAATTTTACAATTTACTCTAAAACTTCTCCCAATGCTGAACTTATATCAGGTACAGTTTCTTATAGACAAGTACCTGAACCTACACCTTTAGTTGGTGTTCTTTTTGCTTGTAGCCTTGGCTCAATGATGAAGAGAAAGGTAGCATCAATGAAAAAGATTAAAATCTAACCTTGGTTAAGTTGATATTAACAATTTCTTTGCCAAGGATTAATCTCTTATTAGTAGGCTTTTATGTGGGAAAACAACATCTAACACATTGATATCAGAGGGAAAAATTGGAAATTAAAATCTGATTGTGATAATAGCAATTCTCTATGAAGCTGCACATTATGACCCCTCCCAACCTCTCCTTAACAAGGGTAGTGGGGTTATTTCTATGGGTCTTAATGAAGAATTGCTATCAGGGAATAATTACGAAATTTTCCTACAATTACTCCACCTTCTTTGTGTTAGCTGTTGCTGTACTTTAACTTACCTGTTACCCAGGAGTAGAGAATGGTAGATTACCGGAATTTTGAGCAGTTCCTGCACAGTCGAATCAAACGACGCAACTTAATTATTGGAGCAGGAGCATTATCTGGTTTGGCGATCGCTAACCAATTTTCTCCTCAAAGAGCGATTGCCACCAGCAGATTTTCCAATTATCCTTTCACTTTGGGTGTAGCGTCGGGCGATCCCTATCCTACCAGCGTAGTGATTTGGACTCGTCTCGCACCTGAACCTTTAAATGGAGGTGGAATGCCACCTGTGAATGTACCAATTCGCTGGGAAATAGCAACCGATCCAGACATGAGGCGTATTGTCTCCAGAGGTACAGTACTTGCAACTCCAGAACTAGCTCATTCAGTTCGAGTTGTAGTAGAAGGCTTGCAATCTGATACTTGGTACTGGTATCGGTTTCTTGTCGGTCAAGACGCTAGCCCCATTGGTCGCACTCGGACAGCGCCTTTAGCAGGTGGCTACTTAAATAAATTAAACTTTGCCCTTGTTTCCTGTCAGCACTACGAGCAGGGATACTATACTGCTTACAAATATATTGCCCAGGATGACCTCGATTTAGTAGTTCATGTTGGCGATTACATCTATGAAGGAGGAATATCAAATAATCGCCCCAGAAAGCACAACAGTGCAGAAATTTTGACTTTAGAAGATTATCGCAACCGTCACGCTCTTTATAAAACCGATACCAATCTGCAAGCAGCTCATGCAGCCTTTCCCTGGATTGTTACCTGGGATGACCACGAAGTAGAAAACAACTACGCCAACTATATTTCAGAAGTTGATACTGAACCAGATCAAGATCCGGCTATTTTCCTCCAACGGCGGGCTGTTGCTTATCAGGCTTACTACGAACATATGCCACTGCGCCCCTTCTCGCGTCCCGTTGGCCCCGATATGCAACTTTACCGTCGGCTTTCTTTTGGTAACTTAGCCACCTTCCATGTCTTAGATACCCGCCAATATCGCACCGATCAGCCCTGCGGTGATGGTACTAAACAACGTCCTTGTGGAGAAGATCCCAATGGAACCATTACTGGCAAGCGTCAGGAAGATTGGCTATATGATGGTTTAGATCGCTCACAGGCTAAGTGGAACGTTTTAGCCCAGCAAGTTATAGTCGCTCAGATAGACACAAAAGCAGGGCCTGGCGAAACCTACAGCATGGATAAGTGGGATGGTTATGTGGCTTCCCGCGATCGCCTTATGCGTTTCCTAGAACAGCGCAAACCATCTAATCCAGTAGTCTTATCAGGCGATGTCCATTCCAACTGGGCAATAAATTTAAAGGCTGACTTTAATAACCCAAAATCTGCTACGGTTGGGAGTGAATTCGTCTGTACCTCAATAACCTCCGGTGGAGATGGGGCAGATACCAGCCCAAATGTTGAAGCTTACTTACCCGATAACCCACACATTAAGTTCTTCAACGGTCAACGGGGATATGTTCGCTGTGCGCTGACTCCCACAACCTACAAGACAGACTATCTAGTTTTATCAAACGTCACAACCCCGAATGGCACGCTTAGTAAGCGGGCTTCATTTGTGGTTGAAAATGGTCGTCCAGAAATACAACAAGCCTAATCGTTTAATTCCCAGGTATTACAACTAGATAATCACAGATAAATCATCAGTTTTTATCGAAGGCAGGAGTTAGGAATTTTAATTCCTAACTCCTAACTCTTCACTTCAGTTTAATAAGCATCCATTGGCAGACAAGAACAAACAAAATTGCGATCGCCAAAGGCTGCATCAATGCGACCAACAGCAGGCCAGAACTTATACTCACGAGTCCAAGGTGCAGGATAAGCAGCTTGTTCGCGAGAATAAGGATGCTGCCATTCTCCAACGATGAGGCTTTCGGCAGTGTGGGGTGCGTTCTTCAAAACATTATCTTGAACATCCACCTTACCTGATTCTATTTGAGCAATTTCTTGGCGAATAGAAATCAACGCATCACAGAAACGATCCAACTCTTGCTTAGATTCACTTTCTGTAGGTTCCACCATGATTGTACCCCCTACAGGCCAGGAGACAGTCGGCGCATGGAAACCATAATCTATGAGACGCTTGGCGACATCATCAATTTCGATCGCAGCTGATTTTTTGAGCGATCGCAAATCTAAAATACACTCATGGGCAACTAGACCATTTTTCCCCTGATACAAAACGGGATAGTATGATTCCAGTTTCTTAGCGATGTAGTTAGCGTTGAGAATCGCCACCTTAGTTGCATGGGTTAAACCATCTGCACCCATCATCGCAATGTACATCCAAGAAATCACCAAGATACTTGCACTACCCCAAGGCGCAGCCGCCACAGCACCAATATGCTGGGTACTGGGGATTGGGGATTGGGTATTGGGAATTTCCTCTTTCCTAGTCCCCAGTCCCCAGTCCCCAATCCTTACCACAGCATGTCCGGGTAGAAAAGGCACAAGATGAGATGCAACGCCAATGGGCCCCATACCAGGGCCACCGCCACCATGAGGAATACAGAAGGTTTTGTGCAGATTTAAGTGACAGACATCTGCACCAATATCTCCAGGACGGCAAATTCCCACTTGGGCGTTCATATTTGCGCCATCCATGTAAACTTGTCCACCATGACTATGGACAACAGCGCAGATTTCCTGAATTGGCTCCTCAAAGACACCGTGAGTTGAGGGATATGTCACCATTAAGGCGGCTAGTTCATTGCTATGTTTTTCTGCCTTTGCCTTCAGGTCATCAACATCAATATTACCTTGGGAGTCACAGGCAACAGCCACCACCTTCATCCCACACATCACCGCACTTGCTGGGTTTGTCCCGTGTGCAGAAGTGGGAATCAAACAAACATTGCGATGTGCTTCGCCCCGATTTTCGTGATATTGACGAATTACTAAAAGTCCGGCGTATTCGCCCTGAGAACCAGCATTTGGTTGTAAAGAAATTCCCGCAAAACCAGTAATTTCAGCTAACCATGCCTCAAGTTGCTCAAACAAGATTTGATAACCTTGCGTTTGCGACGCAGGGGCAAACGGGTGAATCTTGCCAAATTCCTCCCAACTTACCGGAATCATCTCAGCAGTTGCATTCAACTTCATTGTGCAAGAACCCAAAGGAATCATCGATGTTGTTAGCGACAAGTCCTTGCTTTCCAGTTTGTGCAGATAGCGCAACAACTCAGTTTCTGAGTGATAGCGGTTAAAAACTGGGTGGGTGAGATATGTACTTGTACGGGAGAGAGGAAGATGTGAGGATGAGGAAGAAGTTAATTCTTCTAAAGTGAAGGGTAAATCATCTGTACCAGCGAAAATCTGCCAGAGGTCGATTAAGTCTTCTGGCGTAGTTGTTTCATCCAGCGAAATACCAACAGCAGTTGCATCAAAAACCCGCAGGTTAATTTGAAGCTGTTCGCTAGCTGTCAAAATATCTTTTAAATTGCGTCTTCCCAGTTCTACTCGCAGCGTATCAAAGAAATCTTTGGAACTGATGCTGTAACCCAAACGTTTCAGTCCTTCCGCCATCAACGCTGTCAAAGAATGGATATTTTCAGCAATTTGCTTCAGTCCATCTGGGCCATGATAGACCGCGTACATACTTGCCATTACCGCCAGCAGCACCTGTGCAGTACAAATATTACTAGTAGCTTTTTCGCGGCGGATATGCTGTTCACGGGTTTGCAAGGCCAGACGTAATGCAGGCTTGCCTTGGGCATCTTTTGATACACCCACAATTCGCCCTGGAACCAGCCGTTTATACTCTTCCTTCGTAGCAAAGTATGCCGCGTGAGGCCCTCCAAATCCTAACGGAATACCAAACCGTTGAGTGCTTCCGACAGCAATATCAGCGCCAAATTCCCCAGGAGGGGTGAGCAAAGTTAAACTTAAAGGATCTGCTGCTACCGTCACCAATGCACCCTTAGCATGGGCTTTTTCGATAAAAGCGCGGTAGTCGTAAATGGTGCCATCACTTGCAGGGTATTGCAAAACAGCCCCAAAAATTGCTCGATCAAAATCAAATGTTTGATGATCGCCAACAATAATCTTAATCCCCAATGGTTTAGCACGTGTTTGCAACACGTCGATAGTTTGGGGATGGCAATCACGAGAGACAAAATAGGCATTTGCCTGATTTTTGGAGACACCATAGCTTAAGCTCATCGCTTCAGCTGCGGCTGTAGCTTCATCCAGTAACGAAGCATTGGCAATTTCCAAACCTGTAAGGTCGATAATCAGCGTTTGGAAATTCAACAGCGCTTCTAGTCGCCCTTGGGCAATTTCTGGCTGATAAGGAGTGTAGGCAGTATACCAACCGGGGTTTTCTAAGATATTGCGTCCAATCACAGGTGGGGTGATACAGTCGTAATATCCCATACCAATGTATGAGCGGAAAACCTGATTTTTGGCAGCAACTTTTTTTAAAGATGCCAGTGCTGCATACTCGCTTTCTGCTTTTGGTAACTTTAGCGGTTGCTTCAGCCG
Source organism: Nostoc sp. (assembly GCF_036918015.1). GTDB lineage: Bacteria > Cyanobacteriota > Cyanobacteriia > Cyanobacteriales > Nostocaceae > Nostoc. Next base: position 98,233 of record NZ_JBALEO010000085.1, on the reverse strand, counting down.
AATTGTCTGTGGAACTGTTTGGTCGATTAGGGCATCCAGGCTGGGAAACCCCAAAACCTTAAGCATAAGCTGGATGTCATCGGAGTTAGGGCCAATGTGTCTTGGCGCAAAACTACTTAACTTTTGACTTTTTTCGTCCAGCACTTGCTGCTCATTAGACTTGAGAATAGGGGCGTTCAATACCACAAATTACTCTCCAGATGGTACTATTTCATATTTTGCAATAAATACTCTTAAACTGGGGGCTGGGGACTGGGGAGATGAGGAGAAAAGGGAGACAAGGGGATAAGGAGATAAACAAAACTCCTAACTCTTAACTCCTAACTCTTAACTCTCCTCACTCAGCACTCCTACTCCCCTTCTACTTGGGCGCGATACTCATCTGCTGTCAAGGCATCCTCAACTTCGCCAGGGTCATTGACGCGCACTTTCAAAAACCACCCTTCTCCGTAGGGGTCTTCTGACACTTCTTCGGGAGAATTAATTAAGGCTTCATTCCGTTCTATAACGGTGCCTGTCACTGGTGAATTCAGTTCCTCAACGGCTTTCACTGATTCAATTGTGCCAAAGTTTTCTCCCCTGGTAAGAGCGTCGCCAATTTCTGGCAGTTCCAAAAAGACGATATCACCCAATTCCTGTACGGCAAACTCAGTAATGCCAATGGTGGCAATTTCACCATCGATTCGCACGTATTCATGAGAATCCAGGTATCTGAAATCTTGAGGATATTCAAAAGACATATTACTTCCTCTCCCTTATTAAAAAAATTATTGCCCCAATAGTCATCCAAGCCATATTTGGTAATGAACCTGACTGTAGATTGAATAACTCACAACACATTATTCCTCAAAAACCTCAGCGCTTATTAGTTGGCAACACGATTTTTTGACCGATAAAAGGGACGTTTAACTACAACTGCTGGATAAGCTTTGCCGCGAATTTCGACTTCTAGCTGCTGACCAACAGTTGCTAGCTGGGTGGGAACGTAGCCTAATGCAACAGGATAACCAAGTGTAGGTGACAGGGTGCCACTAGTAACTTCTCCCACAACTTTACCTGTGGATAACACTTGATAGCCATGACGGGCAATGTTGCGTCCTTGGGTTTGTAAACCTACCAATCGACGCTTCACTCCCTTGGATTTTTGCTCTGCTAAAACTTCCCGACCAATAAAATCGCCTTTAGTATCTAAGTGAACTAGCCACCCTAAACCTGCTTCTAAGGGTGTGGTGGTGTCATCTATATCTTGTCCGTAAAGTGCCATCGCTGCTTCTAGGCGCAGAGTGTCTCTCGCACCGAGTCCACAGGGGATAACACCACTTTTATGGAGACTTCGCCACAATTCTACTCCCACATCCGGGTCTACCATCACCTCAAAGCCATCTTCTCCGGTGTAGCCTGTGCGGGCCAAAAAGGCAGGTTTACCTAGTAGAGTTGTTTCTAAATGTCCAAAGGCTTTGATTGGTTGTAAGTCTTCTTGCACTAATGGCTGGAGATATTTAATCGCTTTTGGCCCTTGGACGGCAATTAAGACTTTATCTGGTGAAAGGTCTTGGAATTGCAACTTATTTAGGTCAAGGTGTTGCAATAGCCATGCTTTATCTTTACCAGAGGTTGCCGCATTGACTATGATGAATGCCTTTTGTATACCACTGGTGTCTTCACCTTGATAATAAACAATGATGTCGTCAATAATTCCGGCTTGGGGATTTAACAATACGGTGTATTGTGCTTGACCAGCTTGCAAACGATTCAAGTCGGAAGGTACTAGTGACTGGAGTTGGGAAATTAGGTTTTTACCTTGGAGGGTAAATTTGCCCATGTGGGAAATATCGAACATTCCGGCTGTATTTCTGACAGCCTCGTGTTCGCGGCTAATTCCACTAAATTGCACGGGCATTTCCCAGCCGCCAAAGCTGGTAAGGCGTGCTTTGAGTTCTACACCCAATTGATATAAAGGGGTTCGCGCCAGAGATTGGGCGTTGTCTTCTTGATTAGCCACAGGTAATTATTGCGTAGATGCGGAGCAACTTGCCGTTAGGCATCGCACCTCAACATCTATCATCCTACGAGAGATTAGGGAAGAGGTGACAGGGGACAGGTGATAGGGAATAATCTCTACCCTGTAACCTGTACCCTATTCCCTTGTCCCCTTTTCCTGGATTTCTCACTTTTGAGAAATCCAAGGGGTGTGGGAGGTGTGGGAGGATGGGGAAGAAGTCTTACCCCCCACACTCCCCACACTCCCCACACTCCCCACACTCCTCTTCCTCTGAAGCCCACTATGCGTGAGAAATCCGGGTTTTCTCCTTGTCCCCTTCTGTAAGGTTTAATAGTTAATAGTAAAAGTGTTGAGATTTATTAAGAAGAGATTATGAAATATTGGCAACTGTTAGCTAGCTTTGTCTTAGCTATGGTTCTTTTTTTGTTTCCCCTATCGGCGCAAGCTGCAAGTTCTTCTAGTATTACCCGTTCTGTGGGTAATGATGAACTCAAGGGCAAGGATTACTCTGGCCAAAGTTTAATTGGTACTGAGTTTACCAATCTCAAATTAGAGAATGCTAATTTTAGCAATGCTGACTTACGTGGTGGCGTATTTAACGGTAGCGTATTGGAGGGAGTAAATCTGCATGGTGCTGATTTTAGTGAAGGCATAGCCTATCTAACAAGGTTTAAGGATGCTGATTTAAGTGATGCTGTGTTGACTGATGCAATGATGCTACGTTCTACTTTTGATGGCGTGGATGTCACCGGGACTGATTTTACGAATGCAATTTTAGATGGGATACAAGTGAAAAAGCTTTGTGTTAAGGCAAGTGGTGTAAATTCTAAAACTGGTGTGGATACTCGCAAATCTTTAGGATGTAAGTAAATCCTAACCCCCTCGCTAGTGGAGAGGGGGATATTTTTTTAACGAATTACGAATTACGAATTACGAATTACGCGCAGCGATCGCTACTGATATGCTTCTCTTAAAAAGCTGGCATAATTTGCCCGAACCGTCATAGTTGTCGGATGACTTATACCTAAAGTCCGTTCACAAATTTTCAAAGCTTTCTCAAACAAGGGTTTGGCTTTCCGGTAGCGTCTTGTATAACGGTAGAGTGCTGCTAAATTGTTTAGGCTGATGGCGACATCGGGATGGTTATTTCCCAGCAGGCGTTTACTCAGTTCTAAAGCTTGCTGATACAACGGTTCGGCTTGGTTGTAGCGTCCTGTAGATTCGTAAAGTTGTGCTAAATTGTTCAGGCTGGTGGCAACATCGGGATGGTTATCTCCCAGCAGGTGTTTTCTCAGTTTTAATGCTTGCTTGAACAAGGGTTCGGCTTCGCTGTAGCGTTTTGTATAACAGTACAATGCTCCTAAATTGTTCAGACTCGTGGCAACATGGGGATGTTGTTCTCCCACTAGGCGTTTCCACAGTTCTAAAGCTTGCTGATACAAAGGTTCGGCTTCGCTATAGCGTCCTGTATATTCGTAGATTAATGCTAAATAGCTCAGACTAGTGGCGACATCGGTATTTTCTTCTCCTAGCAGGCGTTTTCTCAGTGCTAAAGCTTGCTCAAGCAAGGGTTCGGCTTCCCTGTAGCGTCCTGTAGTTTCGTAGAGTACTGCTAAATTGTTCAGACTAGTGGCGACATCAATATGTTCTAAACCAAGACGATTTTGAGTTAGTTCTACACACCGTTGCAACCAAGGTTCTGCTTGCTGATAAAGTCCTTGACTTTGATAAAACCAGGCTAATTTGGTAAACAGAGTGATTAGATTTTCATCGCCTAGATATTCGGATAGGTGAGTTGCAACTTCTCTAATGTGCGGGATATGTGGAGTGAAGTTGAGAATATCTTCAGGGTTCAGCTGTTGCGGAATTAGCTTTGCTACCTCTAACATCATGGCTGCAAACTTACTTTTTGCTTCATCCCCCTCACTTGACTTATCCAACTTCATTCGGAAAAGTTGTCGAATCTGTGGATTTAGAAGATAAATTCCTTTACTTTTCTGTTGTAGCAAATGCAATTCCAGTAAATCGGCTATGGCTTTCTCGTTGAGTTGTTGTTTTTTGTTATCTTCTATTGTCTCAACAGATAGGGGAATGTCAGCTAAAGCACACAAACTTAGCAAACAACCAAAGCTTTGGGCATTTTCATCCAACTGTTCCCAACTCAATTCAAAAACTTCAACTATACCGTATTCATCAGGCATCAATGAGTTAGCATTGACTACTGGTTCATGTTCCACTCGTTTCTTCTCTAGCCGCTTCAGCAGTGTTTCCAGAGACAAATCTGGCATTTTATCCAGATATCGTCCCACTAACTCTAACGCTAAAGGTAAATATCCCAAAAACTTACAAATTCTTCTGGCAACCCAAGCTTCTTGTTGCAGTCGTTCTCGAACCACTAGCGATTTGAATAATTTCATCGCCGCCAATGGTTTGAGGGCATCTAATTCGCTATTATATTTTACGCTTAGATAAGCTTGTAACTTTTCTAGTTTGTCTCGATTGTTGAAAGTCGCTAACTCAGGAGAATTCTGGGCAAACTTGTCATATACCTCACCCACCCACTTTGTGAAAGCGGCAATATCAACGTTTAATTCGCTGGCAAGTTTAACTTTAGTTTTACCTAAGTTTTCTGTCTGAAGATATTTTGTAAAAGCTACCGTTTGCTCTAGAGATAAGCCATTCGTAGCAGCTTCTTTGGCTAGAAAATTAGCCCATTGCATAAACAGCTTTGTGAAGTTTATTTTTATTCTAGCTTTGTCTTTATTAGTAAATATTCTCCCTTTGGAGTAAAAATACCATTTGGATAAAAATATTTCAAAGCAGTGGCTTGCCTTTAGGTATCGTCACTTGAGCCTTTGAAGTTCAAGTTTCGAGTTTTGTACTCAAAATGGCTATGCGATGTCTACAACGGGCTACGCCTATGCACTTTGTTACTTAGCATGAGAATCTAACCGCAGAGACGCAGAGGGCACGGAGGAAGAGAGAAGAGGGAGCAAAAGCTATTTTAAGTTAAAATTGATGGCGATCGCTCTATGTTTCAGTTTAATTTAGAGATGAATGAGCGATCGCACTTTGCTAATGAGCATGAGAATCGAACCGCAAAGGACGCAAAGGGCGCAAAGGAAGAGAGAAGAAGGAGCGATCGCTATTTGAAGTTAGAAGTGATGGGCGATCGCTGCTAAAATTTGAACTACAACTGTTGTGTGGCATCCATTTGGTGTAATTTTGGGAAAGGGTGCGATCATTAGCGATATGCTTCTCTTAAAAATATGGCATAATTTTCCCGCACGATGATCGTATTGGGATGACCTACACCTAAAGTCTGCTCACAAATTGCCAAAGCTTGCTGAAACAGCGATTCGGCTTTGTTATAACGTCCTGTAGAATGATAGAGTGCTGCAAGATTGTTCAAGCTACCGGCTATATGGGGATGGTTGTCTCCCAGTAAGCGTTTTGTCAATTCCAAAGCTTGCTGATACAGGGGTTCGGCTTCGCCGTAGCGTCCTGTGGATTCGTAGAGTTCTGCGAGATTGTTCAGGCTAGTGGCGACATTGGGATGGTTATCTCCCAGTAAGCGTTTTGTCAATTCCAAAGCTTGCTGATACAGGAGTTCGGCTTCGGTGTAGCGTCCTGTAGAACGGTAGAGTCCTGCAAGATTGTTCAGGCTAGTGGCGACATTGGGATGGTTGTCTCCCAGTAAGCGTTTTGTCAATTCCAAAGCTTGCTGATACAGAGGTTCAGCTTCGCTGTAGCGTCCTGTAGAACCGTAGAGCAATGCGAGATTGTTCAGGCTAGTGGCGATATTGGGATGGTTGTTTCCTAGTAAGTGTTTCGACAGTTCCAAAGCTTGCTGATACAGGGGTTCGGCTTCGCTGTAGCGTCCTGTAGATTCGTAGAGTAATGCGAGATTGTTCAGGCTAGTGGCGATATTGGGATGGTTGTCTCCCAGTAAGCATTTCCACAGTGTCAAAGCTTGCTGATACAGGGGTTCAGCTTCGCTGTAGCGTCCTGTAGATTCGTAGAGTCCTGCGAGGTTGTTCAGGCTAGTGGCGACATTGGGATGTTCTAAACCAAGACGATTTTTAGCTACCTCAACACATAGTTTGTACCAAGGTTCTGCTTGCTGATAAAGTCCTTGACCTTCATAAAACCAACCTAAACCTGTGAAAGGCCAAATTAAATCCTCGTCGCTAAAATATTGGGATAGGTGGGTTGCAACTTCTGCAATGTGCGAGATAAAGGGAGTGAGGTTGAAAATATCTTCACGATTAGGCTGTTGAGGAATTTGCTTTGCCACCTTTATCATCTGCGCTGTAAAGTTTGTTTTCACCTTATCCCCCTCACTTGACTCATCCAACTTTATTTGGAAAAATTGCCGAATCAGTGGATGTAGACGATAAATTCCTTTACTTTGCCATTGTATTAAATGCAGTTTCCGCAACTCAGCTATATCTTTCTCCCAAAGTTCTTGTTCATCGTCATCTTCTATCGCCTCAACAGATAACGGAATATCAGCCAAAGCATACAAACTCAGCCAACAGCCTAAGCTTTGTGCATTCTCATCCAACTGTTCCCAACTCAATGCAAAAGCTTCAGCCACACCATATTCATAACGCATCAATGAGTTAGCCTTGGCAACTGCTTCGTGTTCCAGTCGCTTTTTCTCTAGCCGCTTTAGCAGTGTTTCTAAAGACAAATCTGGCATTGTATCCAGATATCGCCCCACCAACTCTAACGCCAAAGGCAAATATCCCAAGAATTTACAAATTCTTCTCGCTACCCAAGGTTCGCTTTGAAGCCGTTCTCTATCAACCAGCAATTTTAATAATTTCATTGCCGCCAATGGTTTGAGAACACCCAAAGGTAATTGCGGCAAAGTTCTATCAAACCCCAGGCGCGTTGTCAGCAATACTTTAAACCGGGGTAATTCTGGGGGTAGATAAGGCTGAACCTGTTTTTTGTAGTCGGTGACATCATCAAACACCAGCAGTACTTCACCTTGTGGCCAATTTTGCCAGCAGTATCTCAGCCTATCTACTAATTCCCAATCGTCCGGTGCAATGAGTTTAAATTTCAATTCAGCAAATCTGAGAATCTGAATTCCGACATCTATTCCTTGTGCAGATAACCAGCAAACCCCACCTTGATAATTCTGCAAATGCTGTTTGGCGTATTGGGCAGCCAGTTCAGTTTTGCCTACTCCTCCCATACCCGCAACAGCTAGAATTGCAACTTGTTGAGATGTTTGTAATTGCTGGTGTAGGTTTTGTAGTTCAGCCTCACGTCCCACAAATTTTTCAAATGGAACAGCAGGGGGAATATCTTGATGAATTTCTTTAATTGTGGGGTGGGCAGCGTTCGACTGAGCGCTCACGCCGAAGTCTTGCCCAGCATTATATTTCGCTGTGAGGCAAGCCCGTAACTTTTCTAGTTTTCCCCGGCTTTCAGAATTGGCTAACTCAGGATAACTCTGGGCGAATTTGTCATACACCTCAGCCATCCGCTTTTTGAAAGCAGCCGCACCAATGTTTAATTCGCTGGCAAGTTTTGCCTCACTCTTCCCTGAGTTTTCAGTCTTCAAACGCTCTACAAAAGCTGCCGTTTGCTCTGGGGATAAGCTATTTGTAGCAGCTTCATTGGCTAGAAAATCAGCCCATTGCATAGACAGGTTTAATAATTTCTACTTACGTTCTACTTACGTTCTACTTACGTTCTACTTACGTTCTACTTACGTTCTACTTATAGGGTATCTCTTTTTTTTAAGGCAGAGTTACACTAAATAAAGTAAAAGCCTAACGTTTTGTTAGGCTTTTTATAGAATAGAAAGAATAATCAATTTCTATCTAGCTCTTCTCAGTCCTTCCTCCTTTTGTTATGGGCATAAGACAGTAAGATCAAACTGTTGTGTTGCATAACCAAGGCAGAGCCAACTGGTAGAGAAGCAGATACTAAGCCCAATGAAACGCTAGTTACATAAATGCCCACTGAGCAAAAGTGTGCATAAATGAACAAAACAAATAGTTTATTCAATTTTTTACCTCATCTTGAGTGTGTAAACGCAAAGCAGACACTGGATTGCAGTCCAATTGTGTCTGCTTATTCGTTTTTAGCAGAGTACATTATTTTTAGTCACGTTAGCTAGGGTATAAAAATGTAAAAAATATTACCCTTTACTAAAAATACTGTTGGTCAATTCATGATGGATTAAACGCCCCATTCCTAAAAGCTTGTGTTTGCGTTGCTTTCCCGCCCTGCAATAAATTGCTGGCTAATAGCTAAAGTGCATTGAAACGCACTGAAATTAAAGAAATTAAGATGAATTGGGGCTGATGAGTTAGACCCCTCATTAATTCGCCAACTGTATTTTTCTAATCGCCGATTTAACTCACCATATCAGAGAACAAGAATTCTGCGATCGTGACTTGAGCCTCTGAACCTGAACGTTGAGCCTTTTTACTTAAACGTTGCACCTTTTTACTCGAACGTTGAGTCTTTGAACCTCAAATTTGGGATTTGATACTCAAAACATTCAGGTAAATACTCTATCCCTTCTGCCCCCTGCCTCCTAATACTAAGGTGACTGATTTAACACCCACTTCAACCACTGTCGAAAAGAACTTATAGTACTCAACCTTTGAACTCCAGTAGCACGAACTGCGGCTAGTCCATCAACGGCGACTAATGCGGCGTATTGCAAGCCCAAGAAACTATCAACTGCGGCATAAGGGCCACCTAAAGTAATAGCTCCCGCAGCATACATTTGACCTTTATCGCTACGCATTTCTACCAATTCAAAATTGTTCGCTACAGTTAATCGCCCCAGATGATTCACTGGTAAATTGTAATGTTTTACCAAATCTGCAAGTAGGGGATTGGCATCTACTTTGGCATCCAGTCCAGTAGCATCAACAATAAAGTCAGCTAGCAATTTCATTTCCCCAAAACTTTGCTCTCGGATACGGGTAATAGTCCGGTTTTGGGCATCTCGTTCCACATCCAGCACTTCACCAAAGGTAATTTGATACCAGCCTTCGCTTAACCCTTGGGCAGTAATTTGCTGCCAGTCTTGGCGGTCGGCGGTGGTAGTTCCACCCCAGTCTGCTAGTAAACGCTTGCGTTCATCGGGACTGGCTTTTTCTAACATTGCCCGGAGTTCGCCGCCCCAACAGGCTTTCGGCCAGTTAAAGGGTTGAAATTCGTAATGATTTTTGACTAGGCGCTGGGTATTTTGAAATTTGTTACCTTGGGGTTTAGGCGATCGCATTAAATGCAAAACTGCAATATTCCGATTTCGTTTTCTAGCTTCATAAATTCGCTGCACAATCCGCGAAGCCACAATTCCCCGCCCCCGAATCAAGACTGTACCACCATGTTGCTCTAGTTGCTCATAAACATGATCGTGAGCTTCATAAGCATTGACTACAGATTTAAAGTCTTGATATTTCTCCCTATAAGCTTGCAAATCTGGCAAAAACTGAATTGCTGGATACCCAGTAGCTAAATGTAAATAACGACTAACTAAAAAAGCATAATTTCCTGGGCCGCGAGAATAGGCTACGCAATATCTGCCATCATCAGTTTTGCGAATTACCCGAACTCGCCCATAGCGATAAATTTGATTCCAGCCTATGCGCTTCGTTTCCCTATCTATGGAATCAAAGACATTACCCGCACGGGGAGTATAAGTTTCGGCAAATGTTGGTTCAGCAAAAACTTGCCACAAATACTTGAATGCTGACTTTATCTCTCCCTTGGCTAAGTCTCCCCAAGCTTCTCGCAAGGCATAACTAGGCCAACCCCAAATATTATCGGGACAAGAGTCAGAATTAGAACGCAGTCTTTCATATAAGGGAATTTGCGAATTCAGACAGAGGCGCTTGTAACGGGCATAAGGTTCCGCCTCTAATCCCAAAGCCACAATTTTTTCAGCACGTACACCACTAATTCGCAACAAATCAGCCCATAAAAAGCTACCCAATCCCGCCCCGATCGCTAGATAATCAGATTCATCTACTGGTAATCCTGTAGCATGAAGTGCTTGCACAGAAACCTTTTGTGCCTGAAATGCCAATGGCGGGAAATTACTTGCTACGGGCGCTAGCGGCTGGACTACAGGCAAACTGGGGTCTGGGCGATTGGTATTTGCGTTGAAGTGAATCGTTGAAGGGGGGCTGGTATCTGGTGCAGAGGCGCTAGCACCAAATGTCACTGCGATCAGATACGGGCCAATTTGCAACGTATCGCCATTAACCAGGACACTGCGCGTTTGTGGTTGACCGTTGACATAGACACCATTAACGCTACCTTGGTCAATCACTACTAAATGGTCTTGTTCCCAGTCAATTAGGGCATGGTAACGAGAAACTTCATTACTGTTAAGCAGCATCCGAGAAACCCGCATTCCCCTGAGTTCAGCAGGTAAGCGAGCAAATTCTCGACCAAAAGCGATCGGCATATTTAACAGTGGTTCTCGCCGTTCACCCGTCGCTGGTTCGTCCCAACTTAATTGGATTTGTAAGTCATTTGTCATTTGTCATTAGACCTCTTTCAAAAGTCCCTAACACCCCACCCCCAACCCCTCCCCGCTTGCGGGGAGGGGAGACAAAGCGTAGCTTTGGCGGGGTGGGGTTCTTATTTTTAATTTATGCAAGAGGTCTATTAGTCATTGGTCAAGAGTTAGAAATTCTTCCCCTGCCTCCCCTGCCTCCCCTCCCCTGCCCTCCTTCTCAACTACCCCGTGCTACCAACACACTCACAGCCGCAGCTAAAGATGTCCCACACCAATGACAGCCAATTTGTAGATTTTCTCCTGGGGAAACTTTATGACATTTGGGGCATTCTAAGCCATAAACTCCTGGCGGTGGTGCGGGGGGTGTTTGTGGATGATGGTGATGTCCGAGATTTACTGCTGGATTGGGTGGTAGCAAAATTGTTGCTGGAATGCTACCCGTGGAAATGCTTGTAACGTTGAGTTTTATTTGTCCCAAAGAGATACTAGTGCCCTCAGTTAAAGGCATTTCACCTTGGACTAATTGCCGTCCATCAACAACGGGGGGATTTTGCGATCGCAAATTCCTGATATAAAAGCGTTGTTGCTGGTGATGAAAAAATATTTCAATGTGGAGTCCAGACACAGTAGGATGACTCAGAACAATGTCGCACCGGAGGGGGTCACGACCGATGCGGACAGTGCCATGATTTTGACTTGGCTGTTGTTCGTAAATATTCTGAGTTTTATCTTGACCTGCATCGTGCCACTGTAAAGTTAGTGCGTTCATGGTTCTAACTTCGTAAATCGTATTTAGCTACTTCAACTTCTTTCTGTGCGATTCCTAACATGATTGAGTAGGTGGAAGCAAGTATTTAGAAAAAACTTCAACAAGCTTTATCTATCCGACGCTAATTTATCAGCAATGCGTGTTGTTTCTGGCAGTCGATATTTGGGCGTACAGCGTAATACATAGTCAATGGCTGTCGGTAAACTAATTCGATGGCCGCTGGAGATGTACAGAGGTTTTACTCCTGTGCGCGATCGCAAAACTGCCCCAATGGTTTCACCGTTATATATTAGTGGTTGTGTGCTGCCTTTAGTTTCTGCCAATTCTTCGTGCTTACCTATCAACCTGGACTTAGCTACACCAATTGTCGGCATATCTATAAGTAAGCCTAAATGGCTAGCTATACCTAATCTGCGGGGATGGGCAATTCCTTGACCATCACACAGGATAATATTTGGTGTTGTTTTAATCTTCTCCAAGGCATCGAGGACAGCTGGAATTTCCCGAAATGACAGGAACCCAGGAACATAAGGAAAGGTTGTAGGACGATGTGCTAGGCTTGTCTCGATTACTTGCAAATCAGGAAAACTCAGGACTGCGACAGCAGCACGGCTAATTGTTCCATCAGCTTCAAAACCCATATCCACTCCAGCAACGTACTGGATAGGTTCTTGCAGTTGATCCTCAGTAATTACTTGGTTTTGCAGCATTTCTTGGATAACTATGGCTTCTTCTAGCGTCGAGGGCCAAGCATGATCTCGGTAAAATTTCATATTTAGAATTGGAATGAAATTGATTAATATTAATCCTGTTAATTTGGCAAGCACAAAAACACTAGTTTTTGATGTTGATACAGGGGAAATATATTTTTGTAAAAGTCTGTGAAAGACTATCTTTATACTAAATATTTTAGCCCAGGTTAGCTGATATTTTGCATCACAATGTTACTGAAGGCTGTCAAGAGGGAATCCTAAGAATATAAGTTTATTTTCCTAGATTTACTCTTTTACTGGTTATGACACAGCCAAATATTCTAAAACTTGCAAAACAGGGAAATGTAGAAGCGATCGCATCTCTGATGAACCGTCACCTACACCCCAAAGGAATCACTGCAAAAGTTGCCTTCCAAGATGCTTATTTGGAGGTAATATTAGAATCTGCCCAAGTACTAAATCAGCCAATTTTAGTTGCATTTATCCGCAAAGGGTTAACCGCTTTAGGGGCTGTATCTGTTCAAAAAGTGAAAGTTTACGGGCAACAAACGGGTAAGGAGTTTCCAGCTTGGAGTAAAGAGTTCGATTTGAGGATAGCAGAAATAGAAGCAGTAGATAATGAACAGTCTTCTAGTAATCCTCAAACTTTAACTCTTTCTATTAACCTAAGCGGCGATACTGCACGGGGATTAACAAATAAAGATTTTGAATTTATTGCTAATCAAATAAGTACTGATATTTTATCATCTTGTACTAACGTTTTTATTCAAAAAGTAAGTATTAGTAATGGTAGCTCTGTAATTACAAAGGAACGTTAATGTTTAATTTGGCTCACGCAGACGTGCAGAGAGATCATAAAAGCGGGACTTTTGTAATAATTTTAATCAATTTATGTAAATCTTAAACATAGGGCTGGAAAGATTTTGAAAATGTTGTTTTTACCTGTAAATGGGGAACCCTGAGATAGAAGATATTATCTTAGTTTTTTGGATTTATTGGTTATGAAACAGCCGAATACTCAGGAAGTTTCTAAGCAAAAGCTACAAAGGTTTTACTGGCCTTTATGGTTTCCTTATCCTACTTCTTGGTTAAAAGCATTGGTTTTGAATCTATTTTTGAGCGCTATTATATTTATACTCAAGAATCCTGGAAAGGTAGGCTACCGTATCGCATATTTTGTACGCAGTCCAGAATTATTGGCTATATTTACAATACTGTTAATCTTATCTCCAATTCCGATAATTTCTTTGACTCATCACTGCTTACACTTGCTTATTAGTCGGTTTATGTCAGAAATTCAAGCACCCGAAATAGGTAAAACACAAGGATTATTACCAGGAATAATGAGTTGGTGGGAAGGATTGTACGCTTGGCTTGTAATTGCAATTTCTACACTGATAGCAGCTTTGTTTTCTACAATACTCCTACCGTTCTTTAATATTAGCTACGCCAGACAAATTGAATACTATACACCAATGGAAAATGTTAATAATAATATAATATTAGTATTTGGGGTGTTCTATGTTTCTGCTGGGGCACTGGTTTATCAAATTGAATATTTGGTAAGACAACGAATAATATCTGCTTATTCTGGCAATAAAGAAAAAGATACAAGCGAATTAAACACTAATTTAAATCCAGATAAAGAACTTAATGAATTGCGCGGGGAAATGGGTTTGCACAAAATAAAATCAAATATTTTATCGAATAATGAACAAAATACGATTATCGAGACTAGACGGAAGAATCGTAGTTTAAATAAAAAGTTATTGTTAGTTTTTATAATATTTTCAATTTCTCTAGGAATATACTTTTCTTCAAGGTTTTCAGAAATACTCCCCTTAACTTCTCAACGTTCAACACAAATACCATCAAATCCTGTATTAGTTACACCCTCACCAGTAGCTTCAGAATCGCCGACTGTGTTACTCCAAACTGATACATTCCGAGAGGCAGTAAGTAAAGCAATTAATGCAGCTAACCTTACTCAATCAGCAAAATCTCCAGATGAGTGGAAGACAGTTGTGAGTCAGTGGCAAGCTGCGATCACACTTATGAAAACTGTGCCATCTTCTAGCCCAAATTATGTAGTAGCCCAGCAAAAAATTAAAGAATATCAGAAAAATATCAACTACGCTGAAAAAAATGCCGTCGCTGACAAGTAACGCGATCGCACCCAAAGCTAAACTAGAAAAAGGAGTGCGTTGCTTGCCGCCGTAGGCATCGCTCAACTATTCCTATCAAAATAAAATCCTATGAAGACTAAAATATTAACTGCTATTCTTCACAAAGAAGAAGATATGTATGTTGCTGAATGTCCCGAAGTCGGCACAGTTGACCAAGGTGAAACAATTGAAGAAGCTCTTACTAATCTTAAAGAAGCTACAAGGCTATATTTAGAAGAATGTCCTTTGCTCGACACTGATACTAGTCCGAGATTTGTAACGAGTATAGAGGTCAACTATGCCTAGATTGCCAAGAATATCAGGCAGTGAGGCAATTCGTGCATTAGAGCGTTTAGGATTTATTCAAACTAGACAAACTGGTAGTCATGTTGTACTTAAAAAACCAACTCTCGAAGGAGAAATTGTTTGTGTTGTACCACTCCACCGCGAGTTAAAAGTTGGTACACTCAGTGGTGTTCTGAAGCAAGCAAAGGTTACACCAGAAGAGTTTATAGAAAATTTGTGAGCGCGTAGGTGTAAGCCCGCCATACCCTTCGGGGATCTTGCTACGGGTAGAGTCTTGTAGAGAAGGGATCGCACCTCAAAGCTAAACTAGAAAAAGGAGTGCGATATTCCGACGCTAATAAGGATAAATTATCATGCTTAATGGACTCAGGCAACAGGCGATCGTCAAACCTGGTGGTGTAGTAGAAATCTCTTCTCCAGAACTTCCAGCAGGTGCAACTGTAGAGGTGATAGTACTTCTGGAGTCACCCCCAAAGCATTCTGAAAAGTCCCTAACTAGCTTTATCGGTTCTTCTAAAGGCAGTTTTGCGACACCGGAAGAAGTGGATAAGTTTATTCGTCAAGAACGAGATGCATGGGAATTCTAGATGCTATTCAAGGCACAAAGGTATACCTCGATACCAATATTTGGATCTATGCTTTAGAAGGATATCCAGCATTTGTCCAAGATTTAACTGAGTTATTCCAAAGTATTGATCGAGGGAACTTGAGTGTAGTAACTAGTGAATTATCACTTGCTGAAGTATTGGTAAAACCTTTCCAAAATCATGACTTAGCTCAACAGACAACTTACCAACAACTGATTAGCAATTCACAGAATTTAACAGTGATTCCTGTCAGTCGTCAGATTTTAATTGAAGCTGCTCAACTTCGTGCCAGTATTAACATCAAATTACCAGATGCTATCCATGCAGCAACAGCACTGTTGACTCAATGTTCTACTTTTCTAACCAACGATCGGCGCTTTCGCAGTGTTCCTAAACTATCAGTAATTTTGCTTTCTGAGATTAATCCCCCCTAGCTAAAATTTTATAATAAAAGTTATTTCGCCCCCGAAGCCAATTATGACAGAAGGAAAAACACGGCGTAATTTCCTAATTACTAGCATTGCTGTAACTGGAGGTATTGTGGCAACTAATGCTTTTGAGCAAAACACTACCAACACTGCAACACCGCCAGCAACTATACCAGAACGGGTACTGGGACGCACGGAAGTAAATCTGCCTATCTTCGGGTTTGGAGCAGGACAAATGCCACTATCCGGCGGCGAAGGAAAAGAGGGTGATGCGACAGCGATTGTTCAAAGAGCGCTGGAACTTGGCATTCGCTACTTTGATACAGCCGCTAGTTATGGGCCGAGTGAAGATTATTTAGGTAAAGTGCTACCACCCCATCGCTCAAAGCTGTTTATAGCCAGCAAGACCGCTCAAAGAGATCGGGATGGTGCATGGCGAGAATTGGAGCGATCGCTTAAACGTCTCAATACAGATTATCTCGATTTGTGGCAGTTGCATCACGTCTCTTTTTCCGAAGAACTCGACACCATCTTTAGTCCATCTGGTGCAATTAAAGCTTTAGAAGAAGCCATAGAACAAAAATTGGTGCGTTTTACTGGTATCACTGGACATCACGACCCTCAAGTAATTGCCGAAGGGTTACGTCGCTATCCTTTCCACACTACACTGATTCCTGTAAATGCCGCCGACAAACACCACCCACGTCCATTTATCCCAGTGGTTCTACCAGTTGCTCAAGAAAAAAATGTTGGTGTGATTGCGATGAAAGTCCTGGCTTATGGTCGGCTGTTTAAATCAGGTGCGTTGACAGGTATGGAGGAAGCTTTAGGTTACACACTGTCTCAGCCTGGGGTTCATTGTTGCGCGATCGCAGCACAGACAGTTCCACAATTAGAGAATAATGTCAAGATAGCGCGGGCTTTTGTACCCCTGAAGGAACCAGAATTGACAGCGATCGCAGGGCGGGCTGCTAATGTCTGGGAAGATAGTACATTCTTCCGTGCTTGGACTTAACCCGAATAAAAAATGTCCAAATCAAGCCACAAACTCTCAAATTAAGCCAAATGGTATGGTTTACATTGCCCAAATTCATTTTCCGATGGTCAATGGGGGTTTAACGATGACGAAGCCCAACTTTAGCAAAATGTCCCGACAAGAACTTAGAGCGTATATTTTAGCTCATCGTGAAGATGATGAAGCGATTGAAGCATTGATCCGCCGTGTAAATCCTAATAGTCCAACATATCCATTCCCTGAGACTAACGAGGATTTGAGGGCAATGGAAGAGATACTCAAGAAAAAACTGGGTAGTAGTGGAGAGGCTGTTTAATTAGTTGAAAGGTTTAACGATGGGTTTAGATAGTGAAATCTTGCAGATATTACAACTTACTAATCACACTGATAATATTGTGCCGCTTGCGACATATTAAATTGTAATAGCTTCTCCTCTCCCAACTGGTATCCCAAACTCGGCTTAAAAGGCGAAATATTCAAACTGCGAATAATTTCTGACGCCACAGCCTTTGCTAGTAACGGTGGTACAGAGTTACCAACTTGTCGAAATCCGTGCCATTTAGTTACATGAAATCTAAACCAATCGGGGTAAGAATGCAATCTCGCCGCTTCCCTGACGGTGATACAACGCGGCGTAGATGGATGAATCGGTCTCGGAGATGTGAAGGAACCCCTATACTTATCTGTTCCCGCTCTTAAAGTATTACAGACACCATCAGGATGTAGCTTATGAAAACGACTAATTTTTTCTCTCTCGCCTTGTTGAGTCTCCTGAAAACGTTTAACAGTTTCCGCAGAATGTTTTGTTCTTAAACTTGAAGAAAGTATTCGCAAATCATATTCTCGTTTGTAAGAATAATCATCATTTAGGCATTTGATACCGCGAAGTACAAGAGCATAGTTACTAGGCTTTTCATAGTCTGCAACAACCCAATCTCTTGTTAGTAACTCTGGATATTTTTCTATTTCCGGTAAATCTCCAATTGCATCCCATACTGTAGGACTCGATGGAATACCAGATATTTTTTTAGAATTTAAATTATTTATTAAAGCTTGTTTAGTAATCGGCTGGGGATATTTCGGTAACTCTACATCCTCCCTTGCACCTATAAGAAATAATCTCTCACGGGACTGTGGTACTCCGTAATTTGCAGCGTTGAGAATTTTATAATTTTCTTCTACTTTATAGCCGTGAATTCTAAACTCGCTAATTAAAGCTTGGAGGATTTGTTTATGTTCACCAACCGTTATCCCCCGGACATTTTCCATCACAAAGAATTTCGGTTTTAGCTCAAAAACTAGTCGATGAAAGTGAAACACCAAAGAATTGCGGGGATCGTCAACGGCCCGTTTACCAATTAGGGAAAATCCTTGACATGGTGAGCCACAAATTACGACATCAATATCGCGATCGCCAATCTCAGACCGATTCCTAATTTCTTCCCCGGTTGTATCCACAACACTTTTACATAACACTGAGCAATAAGGGAAGTTAAACTCATGTGTTGCACAGTGGATCGGGTCGATTTCCACAGACGCTAGCACATCAAAACCAGCTTGCTCAAAGCCAAGAGTCATACCGCCCGCACCAGCGAATAAGTCAACTGCGATCGCTCTTTGTTTTTTCATCTCATAAGCCATGACACCCTAATCTAATTCGTAATTTCTAATGACGCTCTCTACGAGACGCTAAAAGCGAACGAAGACTCGCTAACGCTGCGCTAACGTAATTCGTAATTACCCTATGGATAAATGCGGGTTTCGGCAAATAATAGGTAGTTCGAACTTAATTTTACTCATAAATAAACTGATTGATTCCCTATTTTTAATTACGAATTACGAATTACGAATTACGAATTATTTGGTCGCATTTGCAAAATTTCTTGAGCAGCGCGATCGCAAACCCCAACTTCTCCTAAACTTTGCCGCATTTCTTCATAATCTAGCAAAATTTGCTCTCTGCGACTGGGATTGAGTAGCAGTTCCATCGCTGCTTGGGTAATATTTTCTACTGTGGCTTGCTCTTGTAAAAATTCTGGCACAATCGGCTTCATCACGACTAAATTAGGTGGCGATGCGAAGGTTATTGAACCTTTGAGGATTTTACGAGCGATCCACGCAGTCAAACGACTGAGGCGATAAACTACAACCTGTGGCACATTTAACAGGGCAAGTTCTAGATTGACAGTACCAGATTTGCTAATAGCTAAATCAGCAGCGGCAAAAACTTCCATTTGTTGACCTGATATAACTGTCGCCCGCAAACCGTAACGCTCAATAGCCTCTTCAATTGGCTGTCTATAAACTTCCAGCGATAAGGGAATCCAGAAACGAACTTCAGGTAATTTCGCTTGAATAGTTTGGGCAGCTTGAAAAATTACTGGTAAAAGATATTTTAGTTCTTGGCGGCGAGAGGCGGGGAGGAGTGCGATCGCAATTTCTTCTGGTGCAATCCCCAGGGTTGCACGGGCTGCTTCCCGACTGGGAGCATCTTGCATCCGGTCAAGCAAAGGATGCCCTACCCAACTAACTTTTGCCCCTTTCTCGCGAAAGTAACGGGCTTCTTGTGGAAAGATTGCCAACAGCTTATCTGTAAAACCAACAATCCGGTTAGTTCTCCGCAAACTTATTGACCAAGCCCACTCTTGCGGAGCAATGTAATACACCACAGGTACATCTGGCAGATGCTGTTTCATATAAGTCCCAATTTCCAGATTGGGAGTCATATAATCGATCAGCACTACCAAGTCAGGTGGATTTTGCTTTAAGGAAGCGATCGCCTGACGTTGCACCTGAAGAGTCGGTAAAACATAAGGCAGCCCTTCTAGAATACCCATTGAGCCAATACTACTGGTATTTCCCAACAGAGTTGCCCCAGCCTCTAGCATTTTTTCGCCACCCAGCGCCACAATCTCTAATTCCAACCCAATCGCCACAGCTTGACGCTTCAGCGCTGAAATTAGTAGCGACCCTTGTAAATCGCCAGATACTTCGCCAGTGCTGATAAATATCCGCATTTGATAATTAAAGTTAGGAGTTAGGAATTAAAAGTGAGGAGTTAGAAATTAGGAGTTAGGAATGAGGAGTGAAGAGTTAAAAAAATTAATTTATCAACTCATAACTCATAACTCCTAACTGCTAACTTTTAATTCACGATTCATCACTTGCGCCTTTTTTCCCTTTACTGGGAATCAAGCCACGTCTTCCAGGCATCTGAGAAAGTAGCAGGAAGCGTCGTAGATGCTGCAATTCTTCGCTATCCCCTAACAATTCCAACTGTTCCAAAGCATCCTTAAAAGACAAATTAGAACGGTAGAGAATGCGGAAGGCTTTTTTCAGCACAAGCAAATCTGCTGAGTCCATACCAGACCGTTTGAGTCCGACAAGATTGAGGGTTCGCACCCGTGCTGGATTTCCTTCTACCAGCATATATGGGGCCACATCCCGATCAATACGTGCCATACCTCCCACCATTGCTTGTCTACCAATATGCACAAATTGATGGACACCTAAAACTCCACTGAGCCTAGCGCGTGACTCTATATGGACATGACCAGCCAACGCCACAGAGTTAGCAATCACTACTTGGTCTTCAATGACGCAGTTATGAGCCACATGGACATAAGCCATCAAAAGATTACCGTCACCAATTACCGTCGCTTCACCAGCACCGGTAGCGCGGTTAATGGTAACGTACTCACGAATCAAGTTGTTATCACCAATTTTGACCCAGGTTGGTTCTCCTACAAACTTCAGATCCTGGGGTTCCATGCCGATGGCTGCACCTGTAAAAATCTGATTTTGCGCCCCAATTTCACAAGGTCCCTCTAGCACTGCATGAGCACCGATTATTGTTTCAGGGCCCACTTTGACATGCGCTCCAATCACAGCATAGGCACCGACTTGCACTGTATGGTGGAGTTCCGATTTCGGATGAATTACAGCAGTTGGATGAATTAGCGTTTTCAAGGGTGAATCTCCAGAACTGTCTTAATAATCCAGCGCCAGGCGGGGTTTTTGAGGCAGCGCGTTACTCTGGTTAAGAGAGTTGTACCGACTGCCGTCCCATTGAGGCGACTGGCGTTGTTGAGCGTGAAGTATTTCAGTGAACGAAAGTGTCGGGCAAAGCAAGTTAAGTGTGTTTGTGAGTGCGTCTCGTAGAGAGGGCGTCGAAAATCAAGAAATTATCAGATGCTGTTGTGGATTTTTTTTAACTGTTATCCTGAAACAGGATTCAGTAGGGGCATTTCACGGCTATGCCCGTACCACGAAAGCAAACTTTTAGCTAACTAAAGAAAACATTAATTCCCCTTCACAAGCAAGTTGACCATCAACTTCGGCACGACCTTGCATCTTACCGAAACGACGTTGTTTTACCCATAACAGTTCCACCGTCATTACTAGTTGATCCCCCGGTACGACCTGGCGGCGAAAGCGAACTTTATCGATACCAGCGAAGACGAACAGACCGCCTTTTACCGAAGACATTTGAGTTAGGACAATGCCCCCAACTTGTGCCATTGCTTCGACAATTAGCACCCCTGGCATCAGTGGACGTTCAGGGAAATGTCCTTGAAAATGGGGTTCGTTGATAGTGACATTTTTAACCCCAACAGCTTTTTTACCTGGCACGTAGTCAATTATTTTGTCTACAAGTAAAAATGGGTAGCGATGGGGTAGCAATTTCTGAATTTCTTCAGATGTGAAAGTTGTTTTTATCTCAGAACTGATTGTAATCTCATTTATACCCTGTGGTTCGGTAGATGTAGGTGTAGTCGTATCGATGGTATTCACTTCAGTGAGGATTGACATTGGGCGTGTAGTTGATTTTTTATCTAAAAGTTGAGTAGGCAGGCGTATATCCAAAGCCTTAATAATCCTGGATGTAAACTTTAGATCAAATCTAAAATCTAAAATCGTTCGACTGAGCGAAGCCGAAGTCCAAAATCTAAAATTTTCTGAGCCAGTTGAATGTGTAAATTATGACTGGCTTTATACGCTAAAAAATGAGCACGAGGAAAAGTTCCTAGTAAACTCAAATCTCCTACTAAATCCAAGATTTTATGACGGACTGGCTCATTTGCAAATCTCAATGGTGGATTTAGCCAGCCTTCTGGCCCACAAACGAGTGCATTATCCAAACTGCCACCTTTAATTAACCCTGTTTTTTGTAAGTGTTCAATTTGATGCAGTAACCCAAAAGTACGCGCAGGAGCAATTTCCGTAGCAAAGCTAGCAGAAGCGTTTTCTAGTTCAGCAGTTAGCAACCAACTATGCCATTGATTACCAATAGCAGGCAGGTCAAAATCAATACCGTAACTAAAGCGGGTTTCTGGTGCTGGGAGGGCACATACAAAGGCATCCCCTTGATAGACCCATATTGGTTCTGTAATAGCCAAGGGAACTTGGTTGTTAACGGGTTGTGAGACTAAGCCAACTTGGGCAATATTAGCTGTCCACACACTTGCTGAACCATCTAAAAGTGGAACTTCTGAACCATCAATTTCAATTCGGGCATTATCCACACCCATACTCGAAAGTGCTGCCAACAAATGCTCTACCGTGCGAACATATACCTCACCCTTACCCAACTGAGTTGAGAGAACAGTGTGACTAACTGCTGCAACTTGGGCTGGAATTATTGGCAAATCCGGTAAATCCACCCGCACAAAGTAGCGTCCACTTCCCGCCTCAGCTGGTAATATCCGCACCTGGGTATTCACACCGCTATGCAGTCCCACCCCTATTTGGGTGATTTGGGCAGCTAGAGTGTGCTGTCGCATAGCCGAAAAGTTAATATATTTCCTTTAGTATTGTTCATCATCTGTTTTGGTAAAATCCCTGATATTCCCTGAAAAATGTCATTAATCCCTTTATCGGAACAGTATTGAGGTAAATGTAACAATTAGCAAGCTAATCCAGAAAAGTTATGAGTTAACAGTGAAAAGTGAGGAATTAAAACTCATAACTCCTAACTTCTAACTCCTAACTGGTTAAAATCTTTCGCCAATACCGAAATTAATCCGACTGTCACCATCATCGTTGATACCGTAGTCAATCCGAATCGGCCCCAGTGGAGATTGGACGCGAACGCCAAGACCATAGCCGAAGCCACTGCCATTTTTGTTCAACACTTCAGCAGCCCTAGTACTAGTTCCCAGGTCACTACCGAGATCAAAAAATAGTGCCCCACTAACTACTGAAAAAACTGGAAACCGATACTCAACTGATGCTTGCACATAAGAGCGTCCACTACCTAATGCTCCTTCTTCATAACCCCGAACGGAGTTGCTACCCCCAAGGGTAAAAGCTTCGTAGGGAGGCAAGTCACCGAAGATGGTTCCTGCTTGCAGGTTAAATGCTAAGGTTTGTGCCCCTTTGCTGAGGCTAATCAGCTTAATGGGTAAATATTGGCTGTAGCTACCCCGCAATCTGGTCAGGAAGATGTTGCCTAGCCCCACAGGGACTGACTGATCGACTCCAAAGCGGAGATAAGAACCACTAGTGGGTTGCAGGGGGTTATTACGGAGATCGCGCTGTGCCCCCACTTGCAACAGTAGTAAATCGTCTTGACCGCTGCTAGAGAGGGTCAGTGGAATTTCATCACTCAGGCGGTTTCCAGTATCATCATCAAATACCGCTCCTGTTTTTCTCAGATTGCCATCAGCATCACGGGCGGAAACTCGTTGATACTGTAAGCCCGCTGAGGCAGTCCAGACAGAAGTTTTATAAGGATTGGCAGACAGAGGACGGGTAAAGGTGACACCACCACCTACACGGAGAATGCGGGGACGATCCTGAGAATCTACATCGGTGGGATTACCAGGATTAAACGTCCTAATATCTTCATCTTTACCATCAAAAATCAATGAAATAGAACTGCGACGGAAAATATTGGTTGTGTAGGAAGTCCGGTAAGGATCTCCTGCGATCCAAGGGTCGGTAAACCGCACGTCAAACAGCAGTTCCCGTTCTCCTACCTGTATTTCTGTCCCCAGTTTTTGGTTCCTACCGTTCAGGTTTTGCTGTTGATAGCTAACTGTTCCAAAAAGTCCGCTAGCAGAACTAATCCCTGCCCCAGCGGCAATAGAACCGCTGCTGCGTTCAGCTACATTCACTACTACATCCACCTTGCTGGGGTCAGTACCAGGGTCAAGGGACACATTCACATCTTCAAACAGTCCTAATCCATACACGCGCTGTAGGTCTTTTTGTACTGTGTTGCGATTGAATACTTGTCCTGGCTTCAACTCCACTTCTCTGGTAATGATGTACTCCTGTGTCCGTCCGCGAATTGGTTGTCCTTTTTCGTCTGTTTCCTGACCATCTTTATTGCGGAACCGGACTCTAATGTTTTCTACTACCCCTTCTGCTACTTGTAAGGTAACAACTCCGCTTTCAGAGACTTGTGGCGCTCCAATCACGTTGGCTAGGACGTAACCTTGGTCTTGATACCGCTTGTTTAACTGCTTGATACCTTCTTGCAAGTCACGCAAATTGAGGATTTTGCCATACTGCTCCTTAAATACTTCATCTACAGTAGTAGGTGGGAGTACAGAAGCGACACCAGTTCCAGGATTGGCTTGCACTTCTACTTTACTGAGAACGGGGTTAGGCTGGACAACAAAGCTCACCCGCACTCCCAAGGGGGTATCTTCTGGCGCTGCTTGGACGTTGGAGAAGAAGCCAGTACCAAAGATGGCGTTAATATCTTCTTGCAGTTGGCTGCGGGTGGTTGTTTGTCCTGGTTGGGTACGAATTACTCTGTAAACTTGGCTTTCCAGTTCTGGTGATAGTTGCCCAGCTTGGGATCTAACTACTACTTCTGATACTAGTACGCGGGGGTCATTGGCTTCTGGGGCTGTGTTGGGTTGAGTATTTCCCGGAGTTGTCGATGGGTTAACATTCTGGGGACTTGGAGTAGTACCTGGGAATGGAGTATTGCCCGGAGTTGTCGGTGGATTAACATTCTGTGGACTGGGAGTAACGCCTGGGAATGGCGCAGGTGTTCTTTCTTGACTAGCTGGGGGGGGAATTTCTGGAGCAGTTGATGGTTCTGGAGTTGTGGGTAATAAAGGTTCAGTTGTCGGTGGATTGACATTTTCTGGGACTGGAGTGGTCTCAGGAGTTGGGGAAGGCGTTGGTTGTTGAATTTCTGGCGCTGGAATTTCTGGAGCCGGAGACGGCTGTTGAGTAGGGCTGGGATTGATTTCAGGGGTTTGTGCAGTTGTTGGCGTTGTGGAGGTTGGCACAATTACCTCTGGATTCGCGCTCGCTGCTGGGTTGGCAGGGTAAATTGCGACGACGCGGGATTGGGGACGCTCTGCCTCTATAGTTGCTGTAGATTTAGGTTTAGATTCTAGACTTTTACTAGAGTTAACCTGACCAGTGTCCTTTTCTGGCTGCTGATTTGTTTCTAGTGTCAAAACTTCTGTTGTCTGTTTTGAACTGTTGGCGGTTTCTGCATTTGCACTCAATGAGCCACCCAAAGGCGCTGCAATTGCTACTGCTGCCAGCAATACGGGAGATAAACGCATTTTACTTATTATTCCTCTTCACGACCACACACACACCATCACAAGGCAATAATGCCCTTATCTCAAAGGTAAAACTCAAAACATAATTTTTTTCTTTTGCTTTTTTACTTTACAAGGCAAAAGGCAAAAGGCAAAAGTTAAATATAATTCCTTCTCACCTTTTGGTTTTTACCTGGTTAACTTGTAGTTTCTACTGCTTTTAGCACTCTTTGTAAGACCTCCTGGTAGGCATCCTCTACATTTCCTAAGTCTCGGCGAAAGCGATCTTTGTCCATTACCCGGCGGTTTGAGTCCTTTTCTGCGGTATCCCACAAACGGCAAGTGTCGGGGCTAATTTCATCTGCCAAGAGCAACTGCTGTTGTGAGTCCAAACCAAACTCTAGTTTGAAGTCTACTAGGGTAATGCCACACCGCTGCCAAAAGTTATTGAGAAATTCGTTGATTTGCAATGCTAGATGGGTAATTGCGTCTACTTGTTCCGCAGTCGCTAGTTCTAGCAGGTACAGGCGATCGCGTGTCAACAAAGGATCTCCTAATTGATCGTTTTTATAATAGAACTCAACCAAAGGCTGTTTCAGAATTGTACCCACTGGTAAACCTGTTTGCTGACACAAACTGCCAGCAGCAATATTTCTGATCACCACTTCTAAGGGTAAAATCTTTACAGCCCTCACCCGCATTTGATTCGGGGCAGGGCTATCGATAAAGTGAGTCTTTATACCATAAGCCTCCAACTGTTTAAAAAGCTGGCTGGAAATGCTACAATTAATTTTTCCTTTACCTTCGATGTTGCCGCGCTTTTGGGCGTTAAACGCCGTGGCATCGTCCTTAAAATCAGCCAACAAGACTTCTGGATCGTCCGTTGTATAAAGAATTTTTGCTTTCCCTTCGTATAACTTGGAATTAACAGACATGGTGGCAGGTAGTGTTTTAGGCGATGGACAAAAATTGTCCTTTGAGGCTTCACCATTTTATCTTTAGTTATTAACTATTAGCCATTGGTGATTATTTAAGAGGAAGCAGGGGCAGGTTAAAATAATTAATAACCAAATACCTAGCCCAATTTTCTCTTCTGGATCGCTGCTTAATAGTTAATTGCCAAATATGTAGAACTAAATCTCTAACTTTTAACAGAGGACAATTAGCTTTCGTATCTAGTATCCTCACCTAAGTATTTTTACTATCAGGATTTTAATTAGTTTTGAGAGAATAAGTTACCAAGACATACTGATATGTCATAATAATTTATACCTTAAGGTTTCTATTTAAGCTAATTACAATTTGAACTTCATAAATTAAGATGAGATAAATTGACAACCGTGAGGAAAATCAAATATTCTCTCTAGTTACTTTAGCGAGAAATTACTTGTAACATTTAACACATAAAACATTTCAAGCTTTATCATCTACTCTCAAAATCTGAATTAACCAATTCCTGATTTACCCCAATCTGACAAAAGTAAAGATTAGGTTAGCTAGTAATTCAGCTTCATAAACCCAAACACAAGGTGAATTGAATAAATGGAGAAAAAAATAGTGAACAAGGATGATTTTCTCTTCCCTCGCGGTCGCTACTACGGTCAAGTTAAGCCAGAAAACTTGGTTTTTAATGCAAATCTCCAGGAATTTGCTCAACGGGTAAGTTACATTTGCAACTTAGAAACAGGCGGAAAAGTGCCTCCAGGTGCAGCTTACGAACAAATAAAGGATCTGTGGAAACAGTTGAAACGCTCAAAAAAAGAGCTAGGAATTGGCGAAGAACCGTTTCAAGATGACCAGGGAGAGACTAAAGATTGAAGGGGAGATGGGGTAGGGGACATTGGGAACTGACAAATGACAAATGACCAATGACTACTTAGTAAGCGTTGTCCAAATACCATCCCAGGACTCTGGAGGCGGCGTTTGTTGATAATTACGCGCACGCTCTAGGTGCATATCAACAGCTTGGTCTTGGGGTTGGATATATTTGGCGGACTCGAAACAAGCGATCGCTTGTGAGAAGTTGCGCGATAAATAAGCAGTGCGTCCAGTATGATAGTGAAACAAAAACTCTTGAGTGTTGGCATCTAACTCAGTAGTGCGATCGCCAATTAACTCGTAGATATTAACTGCCTGGTGTTTCCCTTTGACTCGGATTTTATCTAACTGGCGCACCCAAATGCGATCGCTGCACAATTGGTAAGTAAATTCACTCAAAAGAATATCACAACCGTAATCTTTAGTTACCGCTTCCAAGCGCGAACTTAAATTTACACCATCTCCAATGACGGTGTAATCCATCCGTTTGCGGGAACCAATATTACCCGAAACCACATCCCCAGAACTAATCCCAATGCCAATACGAATTTGCGGCTGGGACTGGATAATTCGCCGTTGGTTAAATTCCTCTAAGCGGCGTCTCATATCTAACGCTGACTGCACAGCCCTCCAAGCATGATTTTCTGTCAATGGTAGCGGCGCACCAAATACCGCCATTAAGGCATCACCAATAAATTTATCGAGAGTGCCTTCGTGGTTAAAAACCGCCTCTACCATCGTTTCAAAATACTGATTGAGCAGCAATACCACCTCAGCTGCACCGAGATTTTCCGTAAGTGTTGTGTAGCCCCGGATATCAGAAAACAAGATAGTTACTTCCTTCCGTTCGCCTACCATTAAAGCATCTTCCCCTAGTGCCATAACTTGTTCAGCGACATGGGGCGTCAGGTAGCGGGACATGGTAGTTTTCATCCGTTTTTCCTGAGTAATGTCTTCTAAGACCACCAAACCACCGCGTACACTGCCTTCTGGGTTAGTCAGGGGATTAACAGTAAGATTGATATTGCGTTCTAATGTTTGTACCTGATTAGAAGTGAGAAACTCAGATTGGGGAGTCAGAGGTTGATTCCAGGGAATAAAAATATCGGGGTTCGTGCGATCGCGCAATGCTAAAATCGAGTGATAAGTACTGAATGCTAAGTATTGAGTTTCACTTTTAACTCCTAACTCCTCACTCATAACTTGATGCACTCCCAGCATCAAACTTTGCTCTGGCACATAATGTTTAGCTCCAGTTTTGAGACTATCTTCTAGTCGCATTTGGAGATTTTCAATTGGCACAACTTCCCAAACTAGGCGACCAATCAAATTTTGTTCCCACAAAATCTTGTTGTTTTTACTATTAGCGTCTACTATCGGACAACCCAGCAACTCTAGGGCTGCATCATTAATCGTGACAATCTGTCCTGCCATATCTGTAGATATCACAGCATCTGACAGACTTTGTAAAATATCTTTTTGATACTGTTTTTCTAACAGCACATTTTCAAACAGCCGAGCATTTTCTAAGGCAATTCCTGCCTGATTATTAAAAGCCCGCATAAACTCTTCATCAGAAGCAGTAAAATTGTTTTGTTGCTTATTAATTAATTGTGTAACACCAATCAATTCATTTGCAGAATTAAATACTGGTAAACATAAGATATTGCGAGTTACATAACCAGTTTTTTTATCTATAGTCGGGTCAAAGCGGGGGTCTTTATAAGCATCAGAAATATTTAAGGCTTCACCAGTGGAAGCTACATATCCCGCTATGCC
Organism: Nostoc sp.; assembly: GCF_036918015.1. GTDB lineage: Bacteria > Cyanobacteriota > Cyanobacteriia > Cyanobacteriales > Nostocaceae > Nostoc. The sequence goes on along the minus strand of NZ_JBALEO010000085.1, from coordinate 69,626 downwards.
ACGGTTAGCAGGAATGCGAATTTCTATCAAGTTTGTGCCATCTGCTGCCACTGCAACTTTCGTCGAGAGTTCGTTTAACTCTTTACGATATAAAAACAGTGTGCTGCGGTCTGCTTGCATTAAAATTCGAGCTTGTTCCATGACTATCTGCAAAGTTGCTTCTAAATCTAAACTTTGCCCCAGTGTCTGAGTTGCCCGCAACAAAGCCGTTGCGCCTCTTTGATTACGAGCCGCTACATAAAAAGATTGGCAGCTTTCCAGGATAATCCCAATTGAAGCCGCAAAGTCTCGAAAACGTTCTTCATCATCATGATTAAACGGAACATTCCCGGTTTTATTAGCTAGTTGCACTACCGCTACAGTCTGGTTTTTGCTACTGATAACGGGCATACATAAAATATTACGGATTTTATAGCCCATTTGTTTTTCAAGTTCTGGGCTAAATAGGGGGTGAGTATAAGTTTCAGATATATTGAGATATTGACCTGTACTAGCAACATGGCCAGGGATACCCACTGTAATGGGAGTACGAATTTCTAAGAATTTTTGGGTATTATCTTGAGGAACTTTTGACCACAGTTGACCTTTGTCATAATCAACTAAAAAAATGGCTGTATGTTCTGCTTGGAGAATTTGACCAATTTTGAGTGTGATAGCTTCTAATACTTTCTCCAACATAGTTTCTAGAGCTTCATTATTGATTAGTTCAATAGCTCTCAGAAATTGCTGGAACTCAGCAGTTATAAAGTCGAGTAAGCAAACAAATTCATTAACAGATAAGTCTTTGACGCGACGCAGTAAGGCGTGAGCACGATTAACTTGAGTCAGTTCAGTTAATGTAGCCAAGACGCTGCCAGAGTTGGGGAGTGTCACGTCGCTTTGCTCCGAATTAAAAATTCAAAATTCAAAATTAATAATCCCCATAAATAAATGGGCTTGTATCATGAGTCTGTTTCGGTCATGGGAATTTTAGATTTTAGATTTTAGATTTTGGGCATAAGGCATGGTTATTAATTCTTCTTCCCCTGCCTCCCCTGCTACCTCATCTCCCCACTCCCTACCTTTTATTTTGCCAACTGTTCAGAAAATATCACCTTTTGATAGTAATCTTGTAGCTGCCTAGTGGCAGCTGCCCAACCCCAACTTTCTGCTTCCTGGCGGGCATTTTGACGGATGATGTCTCGTTGTTGTTTTTGTTCTAAGAGTCGAACAGTAGCAGCTAACGCTCCTTGAACATCTGCTGTTGGCTCAAAAAGATATCCATTTACCCCGTCTGTGACAATATCAGGAATTCCCCCGGAACGGGCTGCTACTACGGGACAGCCAGCAGCCATCGCTTCTAGTAGCACTAAGCCTAGTGTTTCTGTACGGGAAGGAAAGATGAAGGCATCAGCACTCGCAAAAGCAGAACCTAACTCTTGCCCCATAAGATAGCCAACAAAATAAGTGTTTGTACCAGCAAAGTGTTTTTGCAATGCTTGACGGTGCGGCCCATCGCCAACCAATGCTAACCGCGCTTGGGGAATTGCTTCTAAAATTGGTTTAATGCGCTCAATTTCTTTTTCAGCGGAAAGTCGCCCAACATAAAGTAGCAATGGGCTTTCTGGATTATTTTGTGATAGACGCGATCGCATCTCTACACTAGCTAAATTGGGGTGAAATAATTCTGTATCCACCCCGCGCTGCCATAAATCTACACGTTCAATACCGTGTGCTGTCAGTTCCTCCACCATTGCTGTTGAAGTACACAGATTTAAAGCTGCTTGATTATGAGCGCCTTTGAGCAGTTCCCAAAGAAAACCTTCCAGCATCCCTAAGCCGTAATGCTGGAGATATTGGGGTAAATGGGTATGATAAGAAGCGACCAAGGGGATTTTGAGGATTTTGCTATAAAATATGCCAGATAAACCCAAAACTGCTGGATTCACGACATGAATAATATCTGGCTTAAATTTTTCTAAAACATAACCAATGGCTGGGCGGGGTAATGCCATTTTCAACTCTGGATACAATGGCAGAGGAAAGCCAGTAACGCCGTAAACTTTAGCGCCTTTGTGTTCTGTGATGCCTCCATCAGGGGCAATCACCAACACCTGATTACCACTGCGCTGTAGATGGTCAACAGTATGGCGTAGGCGCGTTACAATGCCGTCAACCTTGGGTAAAAAGGTTTCGGTAAATAGGGCAATTCTCATATAAAACTATACAGTCCAGGCAGATAATCTCAGCTTTGCTTGCATTTCGGTATCAAACACAGAGTAAACTCTCTCGCGTGGTGTAATCAACTCTCCACAATCAAAATAACTGTAGTAAACAGTAAATTTAACGTGAGTTCGACAAGTCTTATTTGACCTCTCCCCCAACCCCTCTCCGACACGGAGAGGGGAGCAAAAAGCTGAATTTTTCGTTGCTCCTCCCTTTCCGTTTCGGAGAGGGAGGCTGGGAGGGAGAGGTTTATCGAACTCACGTTAAATTTAGTAGTAGCTGGAAGATACGCCTGATAAATAATAAATAGTTAGTCGTCATATTGTGCTAAAATATGACGACCATTTTTAGACCCACGATTTACTGGGGTTTATTTTAATTTCTGTGCCAAGAGACTTTAGGCAGAATTTGTTTGTGATCAACTCGTTCCTGATACTTGATGGCAAAGTTTAACAGAGAATCGAGGAGAGAATCAGAGAGCAGGTGAGGCTGCAAACCTAAATCAAGCAATTTTGTATTTTTAGCGTTGAAGTAATGTTCTTCTTTTTCAACTCTGGGATTATCTAAATGATTGATTTCTACGTTCAATCCGATAGCATTACCAGCTTTTTTCACCATCAATGCCAATTCGCCAACGCTGAATTGTTCGGTAAATTGATTAAATACACGGAATTCTCCAGCTTCGGCAGGGTTAGCGATCGCTAATTCCACACATCTGACTGTATCCCGAATATCCAAAAATCCGCGAGTTTGTCCACCTTTACCGTAGACAGTTAACGGATGTCCAATTGCTGCTTGAATACAAAAGCGGTTCAGTGCAGTACCAAACACACCATCGTAATCCAGCCGATTAATCAATAGTTCGTCTATCCCCGTTTCTTCGGTTAAAACGCCATAAACTACACCTTGATTTAAATCCGTTGCCCGCAATCCCCAAATCCGGCAAGCAAAGTGGATGTTATGACTATCATGGACTTTGCTTAAGTGGTACATCGAACCGGGCTGCTTGGGATAAGGTAGGGTATCCTTGCGTCCATTGTGTTCAATGGTGATATACCCTTCTTCGATATCAATGTTGGGTGTACCGTATTCGCCCATCGTTCCCAGCTTCACCAAATGACAGTCGGGGAAGTCTTCCCGCATGGCGTACAGTAAGTTCAACGTCCCAACTACATTATTGACCTGGGTGAGAACTGCGTGTTCTCGGTCAATCATGGAAAATGGGGCCGAACGCTGTTCGCCAAAATGCACCAGAGCATTTGGCTGAAATTGCTGTAATGTTTTATGGAGAAACTCGTAATTCGTAATATCGCCGATGAACAAGTCGATCGATTTACCTGTCAAATCTTGCCAGCGCTGGAGACGTTGTTGAATTAGTGCGATCGGAGTGAGAGTTTCGACACCAAGTTCATTATCCCAATGCCGCCGCACCAAACTATCTAGAATTCCAACTTCATAACCTCGATTGGAAAGGTAAAGAGCAGTTGCCCAACCGCAATATCCATCACCACCAATAACCAGGACTTTCATCTTCACCAGTTTTTACTCGCTGATAGCTAAATCTATCAGGTTTCTGTACCCTCTTAATTATTATTCTGGGGGAGATGTGGATTTTGGAGGGAGATGAAGGAGATAAACAAAACTCCTAACTCCTAACTCCTAACGCCCATTAAAACTTTGAAATCCGATACTGCTGGGCAATGTAATAAAACAAACGATAGTAATTTTGAAATTCTTGGCTCTTACTCCGTCCCTGTAAATGGTATTTCACTTGACTCTGAGTTAGCGTTAGTGTCATCGAACTTACTCCTCGTTCGACTTCTACAAGCATTACCCCAGCTACTCCTTGAGCGGTCTGAAAGTTGGATTTTATCTTTTTCATGGACTCTGGATCGTTTGGCAGCTGATGACTTGCCCACCCGCGAATTTCCACTGAGTTATCCTGTGGTGAAATAAACGCAATTCCATCACCATTTTCTGAGGCTACTAAAGAAGTCCAATTACTCGGATATAGAAATTCAAAGCCATAACGAGAGTTGCTATAAGTTTTCCAGGCGATCGCTCCAGCGTTAAAATCATTTGCAGTACAACCCCACAGCATGATTAACAGGGCAATGACTCCGCTAATGCTGGCGGCAAACCGATAAATTCTTCGCCCCAAACTAGAGATTTTATTAGCAGTAGCCATTTACATCACACATTTTGCCAAAGTTACTGATTTTATAGAAATACCAGAAACTCCGATATTGCACCATTCTCAGTCAGCCAACTAGTCGTCTGCCACATCAATTTTCAGAGATTCGTAGTGAGCGATAAATCGCTCAACTTCAAGGGCTAGAGCCACTAGTGATGAACCATAAACCATCAAATATTATGGTGCAAGTAACGCAAATGTAAATAAATGTAACGAAAATGACGTTAAAACGTTTTACTGTCTTGACAAGCAAGAAAAGAACCGATAACTTGATATACATACCCGGGTAAGACCGTTAAAGAGTTATATGCAAACGCAAACTAAGCAAAAGGTCACTTTGTATTTATCGTCAGAGTTGCACAGAAAACTGAAGATTCGTTCAGCAATCGATTCCGAGCCAATGTCAGAACTTGCCGAGCGTGCCCTTGGTTTTTACCTATCTAATCAAGAATTAGTTGACGAGTTAGAAGATTCTAGTTATGGGCGGACTCATAGAGTTTATTCATGTCCGACTTGTGATAGCTCACTAGTATTACGTGATGGGGAACTGGTTACTTTAGGCAATCAACCAGGAGTAGTTGGTCAAGAGCATCTTTCTATTGATGAGATGGATGAAGATGAAACCAATCCCAAGGGCGAGGAAGAGTTAGTTCCTTGCTAAATAGATATTCATGATTTGGTTGTCTTTACCAGAAGCAATGTCTCTACTGTCTCTATAAGGTCTCAAGTAGGTCGAAGTATGAAAGAAGAGCTCAATATCCTAATTCAAGCTCAATACCCTTTAATCTACCTTGTGACCTCCGAGGAAGAGCGGGCCGAGCTAGCAGTTTCCACAATCGCCCAGTTGTTAAAGCCCCAGCGCCGAGTATTTATTTGGACAGTAACACACGGGATTGTCGAGTATGGTCAACCCCGGAATGTCACCCAACATAATACCGTGTCTCCAGAGGCGGCGATTGAGTGGATAATTCGGCAGAAAGAACCAAGTATATTTATTCTTAAAGATTTACACCCCTTTATAGATGCGCCTGCGACTAACAGATCGTTACGTGATGCGATCGCTAGTTTCAAAGGTATGCAGAAGAACATCATATTGATGTCTCCAATGCAACAAGTACCTATAGAACTGGAAAAAGAAGTTGTTGTTCTCGACTTTACATTGCCAGATATGGCTGAGTTGAACAAAGTCTTAACTCACCATATAGACCAAAATCGTGGTCGCCGACTGACAACAGAAGCCAGAGAAAAACTTCTTAGAGCCGCTTTAGGTCTAACTAAAGACGAAGCTGAAAAAGTCTACCGTAAGGCACAGGTAACTACAGGGCGTTTGACGGAAGATGAAGTAGATATCGTTTTATCTGAGAAAAAGCAACTAATTCGGCGCAATGGAATCTTAGAATATATCGAAGAAGATGAAACCATTGATGCTGTAGGTGGCTTAGAAGAGTTAAAAAGATGGCTCAAGCAACGCTCTAACGCTTTCACAGAAAGAGCGAGAGAGTATGGTTTGCCTCAACCAAAGGGGATGTTAATTTTAGGAGTTCCTGGTTGCGGTAAGTCATTAATTGCTAAAACTACTTCCCGGCTGTGGGGTTTACCACTGTTGCGGTTGGATATGGGGCGAGTCTACGACGGCTCAATGGTGGGACGAAGTGAGGCAAATCTGCGAAACGCCCTGAAAACAGCAGAATCTATTTCCCCAGCGATTTTGTTTATCGATGAGTTAGATAAATCCTTTGCTGGTAGTGGAGGTTCATCTGATTCTGATGGGGGGACTTCCAGTAGAATCTTCGGCTCTTTCCTCACATGGATGCAAGATAAGAAATCACCAGTGTTCGTGATGGCAACAGCCAACCGAGTCGAACGTTTACCTGGCGAGTTTCTGAGGAAAGGACGCTTTGATGAAATTTTCTTTGTCGATCTGCCAACACCGGAAGAACGGCAACAGATTTTTAATATTCACCTGACGAAACGCCGTGAAGACATCTCTCGATTCGATCTTGAGCAACTAGCCAAGATGTCTGATGGCTTTTCTGGGGCAGAAGTTGAGCAAGCGATCGTTGCGGCAATGTATGAAGCTTTTGCCCAAGATCGGGAGTTCACCCAACTAGATATTATTGCTGCACTAAAGGCAACATTGCCGCTGTCTCGAACGATGCAAGAACAAGTAACGGCTCTGAGAGATTGGGCCAGACAGCGCGCACGCCCCGCAGCATCCTCCGTAGCTGAATATCAGCGAATGGAGTTTTAAAAGCTTTCCTCTGCCATCCCAGGGGGAAAGGCTAGCTGAAAATGCTAGCAGTTATAAAAAAAGCCGCATCCTGTTAAGCGCGGCTTCGCCCAAAACAAACCGTTGTCGTTTTTCTCAATCTTCTCATTGGAGGAAACCCAAATGTCTCACTTTAGCACCCTGCGTACCAAAATCACCGATGCCGAAATCCTCAAGGCTTCCTTGCGCGACCTCGGTATCAGCGTAAAGACTGAAGCTGATGTCCGTGGTTATAACGGTCAGCGTGTCCGTTCTGACATCGTTGCCGTGTTGGAAGGCGAATATGATCTCGGCTGGTCTCGCAATGGCGATGGTTCTTTTGACCTAATCGCTGACTTGTGGGGCGTTGCTAAGAAGCACAACCAAACCGAGTTGATCAACTCAATCAACCAAAAGTATGCCGTTAACAAAACTTTGGCTGAAGTGAAACAGCGCGGTTTGCAAAACGCCAATGTGAAATTGGTATTGCAATAACAATTTCTCTGCGCGTTCCCAAAGCTGCACGGGTTAACCATATAAATAGCGGTTAGCCCGCTTTTTTATCGGGACTGAGATTGATTTCTCAGTCCTGATTTTTATAAAATTTTATCCTTCAGTCGCACTCAGCTAAACATAAATAAGTCTAGCTCATCTACATTGTGAATAATATTGGAATCAGGAACATTATATGACACTGCTAGTTTAATACTAGCTTGCAGCCTCAATTCTACATTTAAACTAGGGTTAAAAGCTGCTTGAGCTAAGTTACCCAATTTTTCATAAGTAGCAATAATATTAGCGACAGTAGTCTTGTAATCCTGATCAATTTGAGCAAGTAACTTTTGATAATGCTGCTCTACTTGCTTACACAGTTTTGTATTTTCTCCTAATAAATTTTTGCAGAAATCGGAAACAATACGACCAGCAATTGAACCAATAACCGCACCAATAACAGGAACAGGTATCAATGCTTGTCCTATAGCTGCTCCAGTCGCCACTATTGCAGAATCTGCACAAGCAAATAAACTCAATTCTACAAATTCTTCTGAAGAAATTTCTCCGCGATTCCAACTTTTTACCAAACTGGCAACTTCCATACCAGCACTGACAAATGCACCAGCTAAGGGTGCAGACATATCGGCGAAATTAGTTAACCCATAAATTGCCGTCGCTGATATACTACTAAGTGTTGCACCTGTAGCTGTATCTATACCAATTTCTTTCCAATCTTCAAGTGTTAACTCACCTTTAAAAACATTTTTTCCTTCCTTATATTTTCCATAAATTTTAGTAGCAAATCTAATGCTACCTCCTATAACTGCACCTTTAACGGCAACCCGACCAAAATCAGTTATGTTAGGTTGAGCTTCGGTACGTATTCTGTCTTTAATTTCTACGTTATCTCTCTTTAATTCTTTGTCATGGCGAGCTAGCGTATCATCGACTTTACCTATTTGTACATCTGAATAATTAGATAATCCTGGTCTAACAGTTTGGCTAAATGAATGACCAGACATTTGCTCTATTTCTTGAACTTTTTCTTGTAATTTTTGAGCAGTACGAGTTGTTATTCCTTCTACATTTTCACCATTCAAAATCTTTTGAATAGTCTCATACTGGTCTTTAGGTATATGGTAAAAAGACCCATCTCTTCCAAAATTGTCATATTTTTTCATGTGGTCGAGAACATGATCCAGAGTATTTCCCGTACCATTGATAAATTTAGACTGTACCTGAACCCCGTTAATTAAATAATCTTCTGGTGCTGTTCTTCCAACTCCCTCAAATGTGGCGCTAGGAGTCGAAGAGTTCAAGAGCGATTTAGCATTACGAATACCAACTTCTACTTGTTCAGCTATTTCACCGTGTTTTGTGCTTGTATTTCCCAAAATATTTTCAGGAGTAGCTAAAAAATCACGGACTTTATCAACTTCTTGAATAGCCGCAAAAAAGGCTTGATCTTGTTTACTGAGTTCCGCAGCTAGTTGTTCTGCTTGATACAGATTATCTTCTGCTACAATTGCAGCAATAAACTGATTTGTCTGATGTCTATTTTCCAATTTATCCATATACCAAACCTTTCATGTGTTGACCTAGCAAAATAATTGAGCTACCAACGGAACAAGGTTAGTAGCTCACTATAAACTTACGAATTATTTCTACAGCTTGAGGTCTACTGTTTTTTTGAGTGACTGACTCAGCACATGGATAGAATTAATTAAAACTGCCAGTCTTTCTTTGAAAGGCTGACTGAATTGTGGGTAATCTTTAGGAGCATTCTTTTGGAAGTATTGGATTTCGCTATAAATGAGATCAGCTAATCTGATCGTTTCCTTCTCAATAAGTTCTACTTCTTGTTTTGATGCGTTGACTTTAGGTATCAAACCTTCAATTTCAAAGGCGCGGCTATTGGCTTCTTTGCCAATTTTCTTATTTTCATGCTCTAAAAATAATCCACTAGTAGCTAAAGCTGCACCTCCAATAGCCCAGCCAACAGGCCCAGCCATTGCTAATAATGCACTTCCACCTGCCATGCCAGTACCTCCAGCAGTAAGCGCACCACCTCCTAATAAGGCTAAAGCAGCATTAGTAGCCGCAGCACCAGAAAGAGAAGATATTGCAACACCTGTTGATGCTGTACCGAAAGTAGTTGCAAATGCCATTGCAGCTGTCGGGCCAAGAAAGGCAACTCCTGCTCCAGCGACTAAGCCAGCACCAGCAGTAGAACCTGCTACAAAGTTTTTGTTGGTGTTTGCATCAATTAGCTGCCAGTCTTTACCTGTAATTTCTTTAAGCTGAAATTTAAGTTCAGCAATAACTTTGCTAAATTCTTTTGGTGAATTTGCCAGTGTGTTTATGTAACTTTCGCAAAGTTTAATAGTCTCAACCCCACGCTTGACTCGGTTTTGATAAAGACTTGCAGCCGCATCTTGTAAACACTTACAGGCGTTTTCGTATTTATCTACTGCACTGCGTAGCCTCTGTTGAGCCTCTTTCCTGTATGTTCTTTTAAACATTGATTTGTTAATACCTAAAACTAAATAAATTATTTGTTTTGACCTAGTTTTCTAACTATATAAAAAACGTCATACAAACTTAATTGTATAAACACTGAACTTGCACCAAAATTTTGTATGTTTAGGTAAAATAGTGGTTATAATTAATTTTTGGGTAATTTACCGAAAGTTTTGTAAAGTATTCAATTCTATATCGATAAATATAAGTGTTTGTACTTTACACTGTTCCATGTTCTCTTACAAAACTTGCTATTTATCTCTCTCACAACGCAATTAAATTAATGAAATTAAACTTAATTCAGCACCAGATCCAACTAACATCTTTGTATTAGATTCTATATCTCCGTGTTTTAAAATAACTCTATAATTTGGTTGCCAATCATGGCGAGTCACGGTGCGGAAGCGAATTGGTAAAATTTATTTCTATAGAAGCAGTGCGACGGGGAACTAGGTAAATTAAAAAAGGCTGTTTCGCAGCATTAGCTAATGCTAAAACTTCGCGCAAATTTTCGCTGCGAGCAATTATTCCATTCGCATTGTAAGCGATATATTGATTTTTATATAAATCTAATAACATCTGGCGGTTACGATTTAACCACTTGAGTATTTCATCTGTTTCTCTTTTAGAGGGAGTTGTGTTCATATATTTAATTTTGTCTGTAGATGTGGAATATCTCTGGCACTATTTTAATTGTCTGGTGCAAGAGGTGAGCTACCAAACCTGACTTAAATCTAAATCTAAAATAAACTCACCACTAGAACTAAAACCCTTCACTTGTATCATTTTGCTTGTTTCTGGTAATGTCCGATCGCACCACTGGAGATCCACTTTTACGCCTATAGCTTAGACTTAAAAAAAAGCTTAGTATCGATGAATCAAAGTCTAAGTGCTACTCCCAGCCTGGAAGAACACACTCATGAAAATCTTGTTGCTACCAAACAACAGCTATTTGGGAAGCAACTAATTGTCCTTGTCTTGGAAATGCTTCTGGCATTACCTCTGGGTTTACTCCTGGCAAAGTTCCAAATTGGCAGGATTGCCTGGATATTTGGCGGGATTGCCGCTGGTACAGTGGTTCTCCAAGGGTGCCGGATTTTTTATCAATATTCTCCCCAACCTAACCGCACTGCTAGAAAAGTGGGAATGGCACTTGTCGGCTTAACTGTCGGCGCTTCCAATGCCCACGCTAATCTAGCTAGTGTTGCTTCCGGTATTCCTATATTTATTTTTCTTACCTTATTTCTGCTACTGAGTGGAGGCTGTATCGGTTACATTTACTCTCGCGTTAGCAAAACCAACCTATTTACAGCAATGCTGGCTACAGTTCCTGGTGGTGTAGGAATTATGGCAGCGATCGCAGCCGATTACAATAAAAATGTTAGCTTGGTTGCCCTAGTTCAGGCGATTCGCGTTACCTGTGTAGTTGTTCTAATTCCCTTCATCGCTAGGACATCGGCTGGTAATGATTATCCGCAAACACTCCCAATCAACGCCGCTTGGCTCAATCTCGATCCATCTCAACTAGAATTACTCTTATTAGTACTCCTAATTACTGGATTAGTAGTTTATCCAGCTATATTGTTTAAAATACCCGCTGGCGATTTCTTTGGTGCATTGTTGATTGGTATCGGGTTTAATCCTTTGCTACATTGGCTGCCCTTTGTGGGTGATATTAGCTTTAGTCCGCCGCCAATAATAAACTTATTGGGCCAAATGCTCCTGGGAATTACGATTGGTGAATATTGGGGAGACAAACCCAACTTTAGAAAGCGGACTGTCGCCTATGCTTTGATGTCTGTGGGTATGACTCTCGTAGCCGGAGCGATCGCTGCTATACTTGCGATGCAATTAACCTCTTGGGACTGGTTAACCTGTCTTTTAGTCACAGCACCAGGAGGATCGGCAGAAATGATCCTAGTTTCCCTAACATTGAATCATAATGTTGAAATTGTTACAACTGGTCATTTGGTGCGACTAATTGCGATTAATAGTTCTCTACCGCTTTGGCTGTTTTTGTTTCGTCGTCTGGATGAGCAACTTTCTGAACCAGTTTAATTGATGAAGGTATTGGTAATGGGGCATTAGTTTTTGACAAATGACAAATGACAAATGACAAATGACTAATAACAAAGATGCAACTTGAATGCTGGTTAGCTTATCCTTTTGTTATCCAAATACTAAGGATGCTTTAGATGGTTGCCCAAATTCAAGAACTTGAAGCGCAGCACTGGGTTAAAACTCGTTCTTCCCTTGACCCTACCGAATCCACTTTCCTGATTTGGAAAGGTAAAATTTACGCCTTTATCCCCGGTGAGAAAAGACAACTCTTGTTTAAGATGCTGGGATTAAGCGTTAGCCGATGTATTCCCACAGCAGAGGGTAGTTGGGATTTTACTTCTAGGGAACTAACTTACTACCTCAACCCAAAAACAGATGAGGTTTTATCGAAATGGGAGAATCCTTGGACAGGCGAGACAGTTCCGGTGATTCACGTTGCCAATAATCCTGTACAGGGAAAGTTTGAGGGAAATTTCCCCGCACAAGTAGATGGTGACAGCACAACCTTCGTTTTTGATATTTTTCCTTATTACCCTAATCCCTTAGCAGACGATCGCAAATTTGCTGAATACAGCCCAAATCCAATTTATCAGGCAGCGGAATTGTTTAAATTAACAGTGCCAACCGCAGATTTATTCAACCCAGCACTTAAATCAGTTTCTGAACTCAAACTGAGTTGGGATCGGATTGGTCAATGGCTGCCCTGGATGAAAATGGGCGATCGCCCCGGTCAACTAATCTACAGTGCTGTTGGTAGCAAAGTCAATGGTTTAACAGAACTGCCCCCACTGCTGCAAGACGAAATTAATAACCGTATTCCTTTATATAAACAAGCCCCAAAAGCATTGATAGATGGGGAAGATATGACTTCTTGGTTGTACTTCCAAAAGCACTTTCAAGCTTATTTAGCTGGTGAAATCTTCCCACTTCCGCAAGCAGAAGAGTTGTAAACTAGTTGAAAAGAACTATCGATCTCTTGCCAGGAGATAGCTGATGGCGATCCGAGAAGCAAACTTAACCGATGCACCCGCGATCGCCAAAGTGCATGTAGACACTTGGCGAACAACCTACAGTAACTTAATGCCAGCAAAGTTTCTCGCAGATTTATCTTATGAAGAACGAGAGACAAAATGGGTAAAAATTTTGAGCAATATAACTCAGGATAATTTCACATATATTGCTGAGGATGAAATCGGGCAAGTAATTGGTTTTGCTAGTGGAGGTAAAGAGAGAACAGGCGATCGCCTTTATCAAGGTGAGTTGTATGCTATCTATATTCTAGAGAAGTACCAGCACCAAGGTTTAGGATATCGCCTGGTTTCCACCATCGCCACCAGGCTGATGCAGTCTGGTATTAGTTCAATGTTAGTGTGGGTTTTAGCTGATAACCCCGCAGTCCATTTCTACCAAAGCCTTGGTGGTCAACAGGTGTACCAAAAGCAAATCGAGATTGCCACAGTCCAACTGGTTGAGGTTGCATACGGTTGGACGGATACGCGAAGAGGGATTATTTAAAATTTGGCGATCGCTAAATTGGGGATTGGGGACTGATGACTGAGGAAGAGTTTTTCAATGCCCAATGCCCAATTCACTCTTGACCTGAACAATCAAATAGATGTAAACCTAACCGTTGGGAAAGTTCTTCACACACCTTCACCCCCCGTACACTATTACCACGCACATCCAACAGGGGCGAAAACACTCCGATGCCCATTTTATTGGGTACAACAGCAATAATCCCACCACAAATACCGCTTTTCGCCGGAATCCCAATTTTATAAGCCCACTCACCTGCAAAGTTGTACATTCCACAGGTATACATAACACTCAGAATATCTTTGATGTAACGCTTATCTACCGCCCGATCTTTGGTAATTGGGTTAATACCTCTGTTAGCAAGGGTAGCCGCCATCACCGCCAAGTCTTGACAATTCACCATCACAGCACACTGCTGGAAATAAAGATCCAGCGCCTCCTCAATGTTTCGGTCAATCATGCCAAAATTGAGCATCAAATGCGCCATTGCGCGATTGCGATGCCCTGTACTGCGTTCTGAGGTAAAAACTGAAATGTCAACGAATACGTCGCGGCCAATATATCGGCGAAACATATCTAGCATCCGATTGAGGCGTTCGGTTGGGCCGGAACCTTTGATTAAGCTAGTGGTGGCGATCGCTCCAGCGTTTACCATTGGATTATAAGGTCGCTTCGATTGCTCATCCAAAACAATCGCGTTGAATGCATCTCCCGTCGGTTCCACGCCAACTCTAGTTAAAACATAATCTAGTCCATGATCTTCTAAGGCAAGTCCATAAGCAAACACCTTAGAAATTGACTGAATGGTAAAGAGTTGCTCCCAGTCCCCAACTTTGTAAACCTGACCATCTACTGTCACAATGCAAATGCTGAACAAATCCGGGTTTGCCTTTGCCAGTTCGGGAATGTATTTCGCTACTGCACCCTCCCGCAGTGATTTGTACTGGGAATGCAACTCGTTGAGAAAAGCTAATAATGGTGATGGCTCTATTTCTAAATCTCCTTGATGCACTTGGTTTGTCATTAGGCTGATGGCATTTCCCAAAATACCTACTATATATAGAAGAGGTACAGCTGTACATCCCTACTGTTACAAAGATTTTGCCAAAAATAGCTTGCTCTAAAAAATCATACTTGAGCAATTACTGAGGAAAAACAGGATAGCTTGTGATTTTTAATACACGCAACATCTGTTATCCAAGCGATCGCAAAGTTTTCTTAATTTTTAAGTCATTAATCCTGAAAAATATTCATTTGAGTATTGTCCTTTTTTTTATACTCAGCAATACGGTCAGAAGAAGTTATATTTATCACCAATATCAGTCTAGTTGTGGAGAATCAAAGTAATGATTGATGTAAGTAGAAAAAACTTTGAAAAAATATATCAGACTCAAGCTAATTTGCATAATTTTTTAAGATGTAACTCATATCACGACTTACTCATAGTTAAATCTAAATATTTCATTAAATAAATGATTTTAAGTATTTATGCCGATGCTATTTAATTAAAGTTATATTACCTTCTTATAGGAAATAGCTAAAAGTAATGTGATCTAGAATACACGGGTAGTTGCGAGCCTTTAGAAGCGATGTGAATAGGGTATCGCTACTTTAGTGTGAAATAAGCGTAAAGTTTTTTTAATAAATTTTTGACTTACAGAAAAAAGCGTTACATAGCCAAAGTCCGCTTTTGAGAAAGGTTTCGACCTTCAAATTGGAATGGGAATTTGAGAAAGTGGCCGATAGTTACGCTAAAACCCTGATCCCCAAGCCAAAAGGTTCGTGTTAGTCTGTTGCAGTTATAAAGAACAAAGTGAAAACGGAACGAGTTCGAGTTTTTCAAAAGGGAAATCACTTTCATTAGTGATAAATCCCGCGAGTTATAAAACTTTAAGTTCTACAGTCGCTTTCAAAAACGGACGCATGAATCAAAGACATTTGTGGACTATTGTTGCCCTGTTTCTGACTGTTTTGGGAATACCATCAGTCGGTTGCACTCAAACCACCAAAGGAAATGCGCTAGCATCCCAAAAATCACCTGCCCCTGATGTGGTTAAGGTGGGAGAGTACCAATCAACAGCAGGGAAACAAACCTTGGATGCTGTGATTACAGAAATTCATCCTCACAACATTAGAGGACGTAAGGCGGCAACCCTTTTTATCAAAAATATACCTGTTCTCACCTTTTTGAGTTCTGTATCAAATACGAATCTTGAGACTAAAAAAGTTGGTGCAATTGGCAATACTGGGGGCGTACAAGGGTACGCCCTTATTGCTAGCAATTCATCAAATGCATTAAATACTGGGAACCTAACAGATGCGAGTAATCAGATTAGCTCCGCTGACAATGACCCGGTTCAGATAGCTGGTGTAATCGCAGCTAAGATCAACCAGTTGAATCGGGAAAACGTGGACGGGAGTAAGATTACCGTCAGTTGGAAAGCAGGGGAAAAATCTACTGCCAATCAAGCGCAAAACAAAAGCGTTCCTGTCCAACAAAATGGCGATCGCTATGTAATCAAAATTAATGGCGAAGAGTTGGTCGAAATTAGCGAAGGTACGCGATTAGCAGGTAGTACCAACGATTTAGCGCAAGATGCATTGCAAGCAACCAATCGCTTGCGGAGGCTACTAGGTAATGCATCTCCTCTAAAAGAGATTGCAAATTTACCAGTGCGTCAACAAATATCAATACCAAAGCTACCCCAACAGATTGCAGTCGGAGTAGTGCGAGCCACCCTGAGAGGCATGGCTTCTTATTACGGCTATGACGGTTCTGGTAATCGCACTGCTAGCGGTCAGAGATTTAATCCCGAAGCAATGACTGCCGCTCATCGTAGTTTACCCTTTGGTACGCAAGTTCGTGTAACTAACACTCGCAACGGTCGTTCCGTAGTGCTGCGGATTAATGACCGAGGCCCATTCATTCGGGGTCGAGTCATTGACGTGTCTGCCGGCGCGGCTCGGATTTTGGGAATGATGGGCAGTGGTGTTGCACCAGTGCATATTGAAGTTTTGGGTAAATAATCGAGTAGGTTACAGGTTACAGGTTACAGGGAAAAGATTATTCCCTATCACCTGTCACCTATAACCTTTCCCCAATCCCCAATCCCAGTTCCGTATCACTTAATTCCCCTAGTTCAATCAACTCTTCCCTCTATTTCGGATATAAACTAACGGGGGAGGGATCGATAAGAACTAGGGGTATTTTTGTGCGCCTGCTGACAACAGTCGCAGCTTTACGCTGCTATTTAACTAAACGCTGCTCAGAAAACAAGCTAATTGCGGTTACTGAGGATCTGAGACTAGATGAGATGACTGGCTGGTATCAGACGGCAGTCGGTCTGGTGCCAACGATGGGAAATTTGCATCAAGGTCATTTAAGCTTAATCCAACGGGCGCGGCACGAAAATTCGACGGTGATTGTGAGTATTTTCGTCAATCCCCTACAATTTGCTCCTAATGAGGATTATCAACGCTATCCCCGCACTTTAGAGCAAGACCAACAACTTTGCGAACAAGCTGGGGTAGATGCCATTTTTGCACCGAGTCCTGAAGAGATGGCAGTTCCCCAGAAGAGTATACAAGAATCAAAGGTTACACAAGTTATCCCCCCATCTGCTATGATGACAGGCTTGTGTGGTCGTTCTCGGCTGGGTCACTTTCAAGGTGTCGCTACGATTGTTACCAAGCTTTTCAACTTGGTAGAGCCTGACCGTGCTTACTTTGGTGAAAAGGATGGTCAGCAACTAGCAATTATTAAACGCTTAGTGGCTGACTTAAATTTGCCAGTAGAAATTGTTGCTTGTCCAACAGTTCGGGAAGCGTCGGGTCTGGCCTTCAGTTCTCGCAATCAATATTTGACTGCAACGGCAAAAGAGCAAGCAGCAGTATTATATCGCGGCTTGCGACGAGCTGAAGCTGCATTCATTGCAGGCGATCGCAATAGCAACAAGTTGATAGCAGTGGTACAGCAAGAAGTGGCAATGGTCAGCACGGTCTCAGTGGAATATATTGAATTGGTTGAACCGACTACGTTAATGTCTTTAGAAAAAGTTGAGGAGGAAGGAATGTTGGCGATCGCAGCTCGTCTTGGTGCTACACGTTTGATTGACAATATCATATTGTGCGATCGTCAACCCATTATCGCTATTGATGGCCCAGCTGGGGCTGGAAAATCCACGGTGGCGCGGCAAGTGGCAGCAAACCTGAGTTTAGTGTATTTAGATACAGGAGCGATGTACCGTGCTGTCACTTGGTTAGTACTGCAAAAGGGGATTGCGATTGACGATGAGTGTGCGATCGCCGAATTAGCTAATCAGTGTAAAATTGAACTTACTCCCACCGAGGATTTACAATCGTCCGTGCAGGTTTGGATTGACGGTACTGATGTTACCCAGGTAATTCGCACCATTGAGGTAACTTCTCTTGTATCTGCGATCGCGGCACAAAGCGCTGTCCGTCAGGCACTGGTTAAACAACAGCAAAGCTGGGGAAAAAAAGGTGGTTTAGTCGCTGAAGGTCGGGATATTGGTACTCACGTATTTCCCGATGCCGAAGTTAAAATCTTTTTAACCGCTTCTGTCGGTGAACGCGCCCGTCGCCGCCAGCAAGACTTTCACACCCAAGGTCAACCGGAAGTGAGTTTAGAGCAGTTGGAACGGGATATTGCCGAACGTGACTGGAAAGACAGCACTCGCAAGGTTTCTCCTTTGCAAAAAGCAGCAGATGCGATCGAACTTCAAACTGATGGTTTGGACGTGTCTGAAGTCACGGCACAAATAGTTAACTATTACCAACAGCGTTTATCTCAGTGTTAATTACTGCTATTTGCTGTTAGTTTTTTAGTTTCAAAGGGTGGTGGGTGAATGATTGTTTACTTACCATCCTTAAAACTGTATTTAAAAAGAAAATAGATAATTTTACTATTGGCTATATTTTTTGAAAATTAACACTTATTAAGTGTTAATAAATATTACATTTATTTAAATATAAAATCATCTCGCTTTCGACTGATTTTGTAAATCGTAATTAATCTTACTAAAGATAGAAGTATTAAAGCTTTAATTGCTAAATGCTAGTTAGTTACTGGCCTTTCGCTATAAGATATTAGTCATTTTTATTTATAGTCAGGAATTACTATTGATTTGACTTATCACCAAAGTACTTTGTTTCCGTCTTCACTTTATCTACACTTTGGTAGTAGAATGACGATGTTAAGTTTTATGTTTCACTAATCAAAGACATAAAACCCCTACAAATAAAAGCTATTAATTTCCCAAACTTTTGCAATAGCTTAAAACTGGAAACCGGTAAAGAGAGGATTTGACACAATGGCATTTGTACAGCCCCCACTACCCTTTGAAAAAGATGCTCTAGAGCCTTTTGGCATGAAAGCTGAAACTTTTGAGTATCACTACGGCAAGCATCATAAAGCTTATGTAGACAACCTCAACAAGCTCACTGAAGGTACAGAACTTGCTGATAAGTCCCTAGAAGAAGTGATCAAAATTTCGTTCCAAGACTCCTCTAAGGTGGGAATCTTCAACAACGCTGCCCAAGTTTGGAACCACACTTTCTTCTGGAATTCTTTGAAACCACAAGGTGGTGGCACACCCACAGGTGAACTCGCAGCCAAAATCGATAAAGATTTTGGTAGTTTTGACAAATTCAAGGAAGAGTTCTCTAACGCGGCTGCAACTCAATTCGGCAGTGGATGGTCTTGGCTGATCGATGATGGTGGTACGCTAAAGGTGATCAAAACACCAAATGCAGAAAATCCCCTAGCTCATGGTAAGAAGGCACTCCTAACCTTGGATGTTTGGGAACACGCCTACTACATTGACTACAAAAATGCCCGTCCAGCGTTCATCAAGAATTTCCTAGAAAACTTGGTCAACTGGGACTTTGCTGCTGAAAACTTGGCTAAAGCTTAATTACTTGACAGTTTTGAACTGAGTGCGATGCTTCTTAGTAAGCTGCTTCCTAACTTTTGAGAATGGCAAAGCTAAATTCGTCTACGCGGCTTGTGCCAGACTATCTAAAGTAGAAGCAATAAGTTAATTTACAAAATTTGAAGCAGAAAGCCCACCAGCAAAGGGAGAAGTTCTTTTTAATTTCTCCCTTTTCTGTTTTCCAGGAGTGGGACGGGCATCGCCTAAATATAAAGTGAGATGAAAATCAAAATATAAAACATTATGGATAGCAAAGAACTAGCGCAATACATCGAAGCAACAAATAGTATCTCTAAACCTTGGGTATTGGTACAACTGCGCCTCAAAAAATTGCAAGAGCGTCGAGCCACGCTAACAAATGATGTCTACACCAAAGAATTAGAAGACATTTACCAAGACTTGATGAATTTAGGAGAATGGTGGCGCGGTATTGAAGATGAGGTATTTTGAGGTATTTTAAAGTGAGGAGTTATGAGTTATGAGTTATGAGTTTTCCTAACTTTTAACTCCTAACTCCTAACTCCTAACTCCTAACTTAAAACGCAACCTGATGGCTCAAGCTCTCGATCAAGTCGATTACGATACTCTCGATGCTGCAAAACGACGCTTCATCGATGCCGCAAAACGCACACTCGGCTTTGCAAGCGCTTATGGCATCGTGCCCGCGTCAGGTCTGGGAGCAAGCGCCAACGCTTTCAGCTTCAACCTCGCTCCGTTTCTAGAGGCGGGGGCTAGAGAACTTTCGATGACACTTGTGCCGGAAGGACTAGGCACCGCAGACGATACGCGCCCTGACGATCTTTCCGAAGAAGAACTTAGACGATTCTGGTGGAATATTGGGATCAAAATCATCTCGTGTCTGACGAACGATGCCGCAACTTCAGGTATGCAGACTATACTTCTCGGTCTTTATCTACCGTCGAGTACTCCTGAAACAATCTTTACCCCTGCTTTCCTTGATGGGTTTCTGGATGGAGTAGTTGAGGGCTGCAAACGAGTGGGATGTGTCTATCTTTCAGGGGAAACTCCTCAGCTAAAAACCAAGATGATTCCAGGGCGGCTCGACATCGCAGGCTCAGTTTTTGGGGTTATGCCCCCTGGTGTCGCTCCCATTGATAGCTCGCGTCTGGATGCCGGAAATACTATTGTTCTCATCGAAAGTTCGGGCCCCCATGAGAACGGCTTTACCCCACTGCGAAAGCTTGCTGAGTCGCTTCCTGATGGTTATAGAACAAAACTTCCGAGTGGGCAGGAGTTCTGGGAAGCGATGAATGCTGCGTCGTATCTTTACACCCCGCTTGTACAGGCGGTGCTTAGTGAGGGAATTCGTCCCACGGCGATGGAGAATATTACTGGTCATGGCTGGCAAAAGCTGATGCGGTCGGTGAAGCCGCTGCGATATGTCATCGAAACGATGCTCCCAGTACCAGAGATATTTACATTTGTTGAGAGTCATCTTGAGGGCGGGGCCGAGACGATGCTTTCGGTGTTCAATTACGGTGCAGGATTCGCATTCTATACAGAGTCTGAGCAGGATGCAGAGAGAATTGTCCTGCTTGCAAGAGAACATCAACTTTCGGCTGCGATCGCTGGAAGAGTTGAAGCGTCTGTTTCCCGCGAGGTAGTCATAGAACCCCTTGGAGTTACCTTAAAGGGAGATTCTTTTGGAATTGCGCGAGGGGTATAATCCAACCCAAGCGTAGGCATAGCCCATGCCTGTGGTGGGCTACGTCTACGCTAAAGTCATTTTGCTTAGAAAAAAGCTGTAATTACTGAGATAAATAATATTTTTTACACACAAAAGCAATTTACATTTCAGGCTTATTAGAGATAATTACTCTACTAAACCTTTATTTTCTAAGTCATTTAACACAGATGCTATAGGCACATTGATAAAACTTTGGATGTAATATTTACTACTACTTAAAATTAAAGTAGTGCGAATCACCCATGACCACTGAGATTAAGATTTGCTAACGTAGTCTTAACATATTGAAAAATTTGCTGAAAAAGCTGAGAAAGTAGCTGCCGATACTAATTTTTAGTGTTGGTTCTTTCTCATCCAGAGATGTAGCGTTTTGGTGTGTTAAGAATATATATTTTCTTCAGAGGGGGTTATGGTTGTAAATTTGGCCCGTACTACAGCTTCGGCAGAACTTTTAAAGCAAGTATTCCGTAACATTGATGCACATAGTTGTCCAAAGTTATTCAACTTTCACATGCACACTGTCTTCTCGGATGGCAAGTTGCAGCCGAGTGCATTGATGGAACAGGCGATCGCGATTGGGCTAAAAGGGTTAGCCATCACCGATCATCATGGTATTATCGGCTATCAAGCAGGCCTTGCTTGGTTAGAAGATTGGAAGTGGAATAATCCTCATGCAACAACTCCTCATCTGTGGAGTGGCGTGGAAATTAATGCCAACCTTTTGAATATAGAAGTTCACATTTTGGCTTACGCTTTTACACCAGAACACCCTAGTATGAAACCCTATCTGCAAAGAAGGCCGACTACAGGGCAAGAATATCAGGCAAGTAACGTGATTGCCGCTATTCATGAGGCTGGGGGATTGGCAGTTTTGGCTCATCCAGCTCGTTACAAGCGATCGCTTTTTGACTTAATTCCAGCTGCATCCGAAAAGGGCATTGATGGTGTGGAAACTTTCTACGCCTACAATAACCCTAACCCTTGGAAACCCAGCGTATTGGAATCAGAACAAGTGCAAAAGTTGGCTGATGAATACTTTCTTTTCAATACCTGTGGTACTGATAGCCACGGTTTGAGTCTGCTACAACGCTTGTAAAGATGAATCAATTTTTTTAAATCTCCTGGTTAAATCTGCCAGGAGGTTATCTTTTTTTGGATACTCAATAGTCAATTTGTTTTATTAGAGTTAATTTCAAGAGATTGAGAGGCTATCTTGATTGTCTCTTTGGCAGCTTTTTCCTTACGTTCACTATAGCGGTCTGTGAGATAATCAACTTTGTCACGCAATAGCAAAGTAAATTTGTAAAGTTCTTCCATCACATCGACAACGCGATCGCGGTAGGGCGAATCCTTCATAGTCCCGTCTTCGTTAAACTCCTGATATGCTTTGGCCACTGAGGATGGTTTTAAACCATTCTCAGTTTATGGGAATGGCCACCAAGGAAAAACATGTTTAGCAAGCTCGTTAAGAAGTTTAATAACAGTGTTATTTACAAAATAACCAATGGTTTCTTCAATCTTTTGACCCCAGTCTTGTGCGTCTTCTGCTATATATTTTTCTCCATATCCTCCCAATTTCTCACCAATACCTATTTTGGCTTCCTTCTTAGCTTTCTCTGAACGATTTTCATGTAGTACAGTATTCGTAAATTCACCGAATTCTTTAAAAAAACCACTTTTGGCTTCCTCCTTAGCTTTCTCTGAACG
The DNA here is from genome assembly GCF_036918015.1 of Nostoc sp. Taxonomy (GTDB): domain Bacteria; phylum Cyanobacteriota; class Cyanobacteriia; order Cyanobacteriales; family Nostocaceae; genus Nostoc. The sequence goes on along the minus strand of NZ_JBALEO010000085.1, from coordinate 46,998 downwards.
ATTTTCATTTAGTACAGAATCCACAAACGTTAACTTTTTCTCTTTAGGGATTGCATAGACAATTGTTTCCACAAGTGTTACCACGTTATATTTTTTACGACAGGAGACTGGGATAACGTTTTTGGTATCAAGACCAAACCTTTTAGCAACATCCTTTATCTTGGCATCAATATTTTTTTGCTGTTCACACCCAGGAATAGAGTTGTTTAAATCCCATTTATCCATCGGTTCAACCTTATCAACCTGGTTCAGCACAATGATAAAAGGCTTACCTTGTACCAAGTGAGGCTTGACGACATTGTGATAAAACTCTTCATCAGTACTAAAAGCTCTGTCATCTGCTTTGAGAACCCACAAAACTACGTCTAATTCTGGCAACTGTTTAGAATATAAATCTTTATATTCGATATCTCGCTCTTGACTTTCACCTACACCAGGTAAATCAACTAATTTGATATTTCCTGAACCCTCACCTACTGGATATTCATGAGGTATTCGTGTAATAGATTCAATGTGACCGATAGGTGCAACGTCTTTTCCAAAAAGAGCGTTGCAAAGGCTTGATTTTCCTACACCTGTCTTACCAAGAATGCCTATTTTGGGCTGATAATTAAACGTTTTTAAAATAAAATTTTTTATTTTTGTTGCTACTCCAGGCTGTAGTTTGTAAAGGTGATCGAATTGGTCTAATACATTTTCTGGCATATTCATCATGAAGAACATCATCTTAGAGAAAGACTAGCTGTATTATTCCCAAAAAATTTATTTCATGATCACAAAGCATATATAACGCAAACGCGATCGCTCTTGATTAGCTTTTTAAATGAGTATTTTTTTCACTTATGAGAAATCTGAGCTTTGTTCTATGAGGCGATCGCGGTAGGGCGAATCCTTGATAGTGTCGTCTTTGTTAAACTCCTGATATGCTTTGGCCACTGAGGATTGATTGGGGGTTATCGCCGACCTAAAGGTACAGGGATTCTAATCATTACTGATTAGGTTTTCTCTTTGGCAGCTTTTTCCTTACGTTCGCTATAGCGGTCTGTGAGATAATCAACTTTGTCACGCAATAGCAAGGTAAATTTGTAAAGTTCTTCCATCACATCAACAACGCGATCGCGGTAGAGCGATTCCTTCATAGTCCCGTCTTCGTTAAACTCCTGATATGCTTTAGCCACTGAGGATTGATTGGGGATTGTGAACATCCGCATCCAGCGTCCAAGAATTCTTAATGTGTTGACAGCGTTAAAAGACTGAGATCCTCCACTCACTTGCATCACAGCCAAAGTCCTCCCTTGAGTCGGGCGAACGGCTCCAATACTAAGCGGAATCCAATCAATTTGGTTTTTCATAATGCCAGAAATCTGACCGTGTAACTCTGGGCTAGACCAGACTTGGCCTTCTGACCACAAGCTTAATTGACGCAACTCCTGCACCTTTGGGTGGGTGTCAGGTACGCTGCCGTAAATCGGCAGTTCACGGGGATCGAAAAACTTTACCTCTGCCCCCAATTCTTCAATGATGCGTGCGGCTTCCTCTGCCAAGAGGCGGCTATAGGAACGCTCGCGCAGGGAACCATACAAAAATAAAATTCTGGGGGGATGGTCAAATGTCGTCATGGTAATTGCTTATTTTTTTCCAACTCTCGCAAAAATCTGCTTTGGGCTTCTCGCAATTCGACATCAGGATTTGCGTGTTGGATTTTCTGGATGGCGTCGTTACAGCACTTTGCAAGGAAGTGAAGTACACCCTTCCATTGCTTGGGGCTAAGGTGAATTACCCCCCTTAATCCCCCCGATGTATTGGGGGGAAACAGCAAATCTAGTTCCCTCCCCTTTATAAGGGGAGGGTTAGGGTGGGGTAGTTTTGTACCTCATCAACTCGCAATCCGCTGTATAAGACGAGCCAGTGTAAATCAGGTAAGAAGCCAGTATCGTTCCTATTCGTCGTCTTCCACTGGTGCAATGAACTGCAACAGCGTTGCCAATGCCTTTTTGAATATCAATATTTATCGAGCAGTTGTAAATTCTTTATTCGCAGACTCAATTAATTGAGTCACCCGTTCTTTGATTTCATCGCGGACTCTCGGAAAAATTTCTGGTTGTTCTGCTGGATCGTCTAACTGCCAATCTTCAAATACTTCTCGCACAACCCACTCAGGCGGTAAATTCACCCCACAGCCACACAAAGAAATCACTATATCAAAGTCTTGTGCTTGGAAATCACTCAGGGGTTTAGAGTGTTGATCGGTAATGTCGATACCAATTTCTTTCATGGTTGCGATCGCTTCTGGTCTAACCTGACTTGCTTCTAAACCAGAGCTAATCACTTCAATTTTTCCCTTACCAAGGATTTTAGCAAAGCCTTCCGCCATTTGGGAACGGGCAGAATTCTTTTTGCAGACAAACATCACACGTTTCATGGTTCAAATCCTCCGAATAATTTGACTAAATTTAAAAGTTTCTCGATTCAGATGGCGAAAAATAACGTTTTTCAAACCAGAAAGCCACATTAACCAGACCAATCAATACAGGCACTTCCACCAGAGGCCCGACGACGGCGGCAAAAGCAACACCCGAATTAATGCCAAATACTGCGATCGCCACTGCGATCGCAAGTTCAAAATTATTTCCTGCCGATGTAAACGCGACACTTGCGGCTCTAGAATAGTCTGTTTTAACGCGCCAAGCCATGTAAAAGCTGACCAAAAACATAATGAAGAAGTAGACGATCAACGGAATTGCAATCTTCACCACATCGAAGGGGATCTGAACAATCAAATTCCCTTTCAAGCTGAACATAACGACGATTGTAAATAACAGAGCAATCAGTGTGATCGGGCTGATTTTAGGTACAAATTCCTCGTGATACCACTGCTTACTTTTCACTTTTACTAAGAAGTAACGAGTGAAAAATCCAGCTAAAAAGGGAATACCAAGATAGATAAACACACTTTCAGCAATCTCGGCAATGCTGACATTAACAACACTGCCTTGTAATCCAAATAGTGGTGGCAGTACAGTAATGAAAAACCAAGCATAAGGACTATAAAAGATGACTTGAAAGATACTATTGAAGGCAACCAATCCAGCCGTGTACTCTGTATTGCCTCGTGCCAAGTCACTCCACACAACTACCATTGCAATACATCGGGCTAATCCAATCAAAATCAATCCCGTCATGTATTCTGGGTAATTATGTAAGAAGATAGCTGCCAGAGCAAACATCAAAATTGGCCCAATGATCCAATTCTGAATTAGTGAAACACCAAGAATTTTTCCGTTGCGAAATACATCCCCTAATTCTTCATACCGCACCTTGGCTAAGGGCGGATACATCATCAAAATTAACCCGATGGCAATTGGTATATTGGTTGCTCCCACCTGGAACTGATTGATAAAGACTTCTACTCCAGGAAAGAAATAGCCTAGAGCAACGCCGATAGCCATTGCTAAAAAAATCCATAAGGTTAGGAAACGGTCAATAAAAGAGAGGCGTTTTGAAGTTTTTTTGTTCATTAAAATTAACCCCATACATGAATGCAGGAGCTTTGAGCAGGAATTTCAGATTATTCAATCCAACATCCAAAATTGAAAATCTAAAATTCGTGGAGTTATATCAAGAGTATATATCTATCATTTCAAAAAAAGTTGATTTGTCAATGCCGATAAAACTAAAATTAAATAAAATATCACAAAAAAAATTGATGAATATTTAAGGCTCGCAGGGGGGGCGAATAGGTAATATGGGGCTAAAACGGCGGAATTCTGCTAAATACTGCTCTAAGGCAACAAACTGCGGTAGATTGAGGCTGTAGTAAATCCAGCGCCCTTCTTGACGAGCGCGAACTAAACCCGCTTCTTTAAGAGTTTTGAGGTGAAAAGACAGTTTAGATTGAGTGGTTCCCAGGTGGTCACACAGGTCACAGACGCATAGTTCTTGAGAGCGCAGCAGTTCTAATACCTGAATCCGTAGGGGGTCAGACAGGGCATGAAAACCAGCAGCGATCGTCTCAGGAGTGAAGGTGCTATTAGAAGCCATCAACTTTTCTTGAAGTATTTCTTTATGGTAAAGTCTAAATCATCGGTTAAACAATACCTTTACCGAAAAGAAAGGGTCAACCCCTTCTCTGCGAGACGCTACGCGAACGGGGAATTCAAAATTATGAATTCAAAAAATGGTCAGTCTATAGTCGATTCTTAGTTGGAATTACAATCATTGAGAAATAGGGTACTTCGGCTGGATCGACTTCATCTAAGGGGATGATGCGTTGCTGTGATGTTGATGCCCGCTCAATATATCTTGCTCGTGACGCTAGCCCTAATTTATGCAGGATATCTCGTACTTTGGTAAAGTGACGACCTAGTTTCATAATTGCGGCTGCGTCGGTCATCAGCAGATGTGTAGTCAGTTCTTCTGCCGGCAATGGGGCGGGTAAGACTGTGAGGATATCGGTGTAATAGGTGAAAGGTACACCCAAGGCTACCGGACAAGCCATTAGTGAGGAAACTCCAGGGACAACTTCTGTTTCGTATTGGTCACATAACCGCGTGAACAGGTACATGAAGGAACCATAGAAAAATGGATCGCCCTCGCATAACACTACGACATCTCGACCGGCTGCTAAATGGTCGGCAATTGGTTGAATTTCGTTGTCATAAATAGACTTAGCCTTCTCTGGTTCCAAAGCGCGGGGGAGGTGAAATAGTACCTCGATTTGATTGCCAGGAAGATACTGCGCCACGATCGCTCTAGCGATACTTTGTTTATCTGTGGCTGATTGATAAGCTACCACAGGAGCCGCACGTAATAGCCGCAGCGCTTTGAGGGTCAATAGTTCGGGATCGCCCGGGCCGACACCAATACCATAGAGACGACCTTTGGGTTGCATATTCATTCTTCCTCCGTTGCCAGGGCGTTAACTGCTGCTGCCGCGATCGCACTTCCACCGCGCCGACCGTGTAAGGTTAAAAATGGTACATTTCTGCTATCTGCTGCCAGTGCGGCTTTTGATTCTGCTGCACCGACAAACCCCACTGGAAAGCCTAAGATAATCGCAGGTTTAGTAGCTCCTGCATCGAGCATTTCTAACAGGCGGAACAGTGCTGTGGGTGCATTCCCAATTGCAATTACTGAGCCTTCTAGGTGCGATCGCCATAATTCTAGGGCTGCCGCCGACCTTGTAGTACCCATACGCTGGGCAAGTTCTGGCACTTCTGGCTCGTTGAGGGTACAGATAACTTGATTGTTTGCAGACAACCGCCGTCTGGTAACGCCATCGGCAACCATTCGGCAATCGCACAGAATTGGCGCTCCTGCTGCTAATGCTGCTCTTGCGGATTGTACTGCTGTTGGTGAATATCCCAAGTCTGTCACAATATCCGTCATCCCACAGGCATGAATTAGACGCACAGCAACTTTTGCTACATCTGGTGGCAGCACATCTAGGTTTGCTTCTGACCGGATAATTGCAAAGGAATTACGGTAAATTTCGTTGGCATCTCGGATATAGTCGGACATTCGAATTTTGGATTTTAGATTTTAAATTTTGGATTGATTTGTTAGTTAGTATAGATACTTCTTTTTTAATAGAAAAATACCTAATTTAATTAACCACAGAGACGCAGAGAACGCAGAGTCAGAGAAAGGGAGGAATCAATCATCTGTATTTATCTGTGGTTCCATTTTCTAAGTGTTTATCAAATAACTGCTGTAATTGTGCTATTGGATATCCATTAGCAAATTCCCCAAAGGACTCATCAGAATTTAAGCGTTGAATTTTATATACATATAACATCCGCTCTATTAATGCAGGTAGTTCGGCAAAAGTTACATATTGATATAGTTCGCGTCCGAATTTCTGATTGCTGTCACCAACATAAATGTGATAGCCTTCCACTGTTCTATTTTCAGCCTCAATGCTGACGCCGAGGAGAGTAATATCACTTTTGCTGTGCTGGGCACAAGATTTTTCGCAGCCAGTGAAGTGAATATTAACTGGGTAATCGAGAGTAACGCGAGTTTTAAGATACTCTGCCAATGCCAACGCATGACTTTTGGTGTCAGTGGCAGAAGCGGCGCAACCCTTTTTTCCAGAACAGGCAACTAATCCACCCTTGATGTTGGTTGCAGAAGAATCTAATCCCAAGAAAGCAATTTCACTTTGGACATCAGCAACCCATTGCTGAGGAATATCTGTAAGGAGCAAATTTTGCCAAGGGGTTAGCCTGAGAGTTCCACTGCCGTATTTTGCTGCTAAATCTGCTAAACCCCGCATCTGTCTACTTTCCAATCGGCCAAGAGGCAAGACGACACCAATGTAAAATAAGCCTTGCTGATGTTGGGGATGGATGCCAATATGCTGATATTTCGCATCTGACCTCTCCCCCAACCCCTCTCCTTGTAGGAGAGGGGAGAATTTCTCCCCCTTCCCTTGCAGGGAAGGGGGTTGGGGGGTTAGGTCTTTTCTGATTTCACTGTACAAAAGAGAAAAAGGTAGACGCTGTTCAACTTCATGAAAATAATTTTTACAACCCAAAGTATTCAATAACTCTCTCAAACGTAGCCGCCGCTTACTCGTAGGATGACTATAAGCTAGATAGACATCCGCCAAAGCTGCCAAGACGGGCAAACAGTCTTCTGGTGGTAACAAAATTCCCGTATCGCTGGGGGGTTGACCTTTGTCGCCAACACTGAGATAGAGGCGAAAGTAAACATTATCGTTAAGTAAGACAGCTGCAAAGGCGATATCATTCAAGCGATCGCACACCTGAATTATCCCACCACCATCAAAGCAAACGCTAAATTTGGCCGACAGTCCCGAAAGCGCCGGATGTGCCGCAATATAATCATCCCAACTTTTGACAAAGGGGCGAGTGTCGATTAATTCTTGGGGATCGATACCAGCAGTTGGACTGGTCATAATATTGCGGATTTGGTCTACAACAGTATTGCCAGAACCCAATCCCATATTTTGTAAGTACTTCAGAACCTCAGCATTTATCCCGGTGCGGATTTCACGAACTTGCAGGTTAGCCCGATTAGTTACATCTATATAACCGCCACCGTGCTGTTCTGCTATATCTGCGATCGCACGGCACTGCTGACTACTAATAATTCCACCTGGTATTCTAACGCGAGATAATATACCATCTGCGGCGGGAGTAGGATAAAACAAGCCAGGACAAGTGGCAAATCCAGAAACCAAACTTAGAACTCCTTCCCCGTGCAACGCAGGGAGTAGACGGTGAGTGTGTCTTGAGGACATCCTGAGAGTTGGCATTCTGACTTGGGTCATCCCATCACAGCTGCGGCACAGTCCCGGAATTTCACCGGAGTTTCCCAACTCCCAGCTTTAGTATTTAGATTTTGTTTAGGTTATAGATTTTAACCAGACATCATCCAGATAATCATCTTACATTACTATAGCCAGAAATTTTAACTAAGCTTATCCACTACCGATCGAAAGATATAGCTCTTGAAGCTAGTCTATAAATTGAATTTAGTTATGGCTCAGGCAGGAATGCTTGAGCCTTTTTGCTGCAAAACTTGCTTTAGAAAAAATTAGGCGGTCTAAGTTGAGGTTTTTTCGTACTCATGATTTTTTGAATTTTGAATTGCTTACACAGCTTGGGGTTTGAGTAAATCTGTTTTGGTAACAAATTCACTGAATGTACTTGCAACCTGCTGCGGTAATGCAATGCTTGGGGTTTGCACTGGTAAGCGAGGAAACAGTAATTCTGCGACTCGATAGGCTTCTTCGAGATGGGGATACCCTGAGAAAACAAAGGTATCAATTCCTAAATCGGCATATTCCAGCATTCGCGCTGCAACTGTGTCTGGATCTCCAACTAAGGCAGTCCCAGCACCTCCACGCACTAAGCCCACACCTGCCCATAAGTTGGGGCTAATTTCTAAGTTTTTGCGATTACCTTTATGCAGTTGAGCCATGCGGCGTTGTCCTTCTGATTCAGATTGAGCAAACCGCTGATGTGCAGCAGCGATGCTTTCATCATCGACATACTGAATCAGTTCATTAGCTGCATCCCAAGCTTGTTGCGTAGTTTCGCGGACTATAACGTGCATCCGAATCCCAAAACGTACCGTTCTACCTTGTTCTGCTGCTAATTGGCGTACCTTGGCAATCTTTTGAGCAACTTGATTTGGTGGTTCACCCCAAGTTAAATACACATCAATGTGTTTGGCAGCAACTTGGAGCGCCGCATCTGAAGAACCACCAAAATATAAGGTGGGATAAGGCTTTTGTACGGGAGGAAATTGGAGTTTTGCGCCTTGAACTTGCAAGTGGCGACCACTATAGGTTACTTCTTCACCTTGCATCAGCGATCGCCAAATTGTCAAAAACTCATCTGTGAGTTCATAACGCTGATCGTGATCTAAGAAAATCCCATCTTTTGCAAGTTCTTTTGTGTCGCCACCAGTGACAACATTCAGAATAATTCGACCATTAGAAATCTGGTCAAAAGTAGCAGCCATTCTCACTGCCAAAGAAGGCGACATAATTGCCGGACGAAAGGCTACAAGAAACCGCAAGCGTTCCGTAACTGAAATTAATGAAGTAGCTACAATCCAAGTATCTTGTTTTTGTCCAGTACCAATTAACATCCCGCCATAGCCCAATTTATCAACAGCTTGGGCGATTTGTTGCATATAGGGATAAGTGGCTGGTCGCCTGCCGATTGTAGTACCTAAATAACGCTCATCTCCCTGTGTCGGCAAATACCAAAAAACTTCCATTTTCTTATCTCCTGGCGCTATTTCTGGCTAATGGTTTCTGGTGTTATAGCTGCATATTGTTCGCTAGTCAGCATCGCTTCCTTAATATTGATGGGTTTAGGAATCACTTTTTCTTTGGCAAACAAATCTGCAATTTTCTGTTGTTTTTCCATAATTTCAGGCGTAATTGGTCTTATACCGTAAGTTCGCCTTTCAACCATTGTTGTTAAAATATCTTCATCAATTTTGAGGTGAGGAATAGTCAGTTTTACAACTTCTGCTCGGTTTTTCTCACTCCATTGACCTGTGTTGTCTATCTCCTCAAGAACTAATCGCACTAATTTCGGGTTTTCTGTGGCAAATTTTCGCGCAGCCATATAATATCCGCCCTGAGTAGAAATCCCACTAGCATCTCGCAAAACACGAGCATTGGCCTTTTTTTGGGCCACGGCTAAATAAGGGTCCCAAGTTACCCAAGCATCTATTTTGCCTTGAATAAAAGCATCACGAGCTTCTGAAGGAGGGAGGCTAATAGCTTGAATATCACTATATTTCAAACCAGCCTCTTCCAAAGCTTTGATTAATAAGTAATGGGAAGCAGAACCCTTTTGAAAAACTACTTTTTTCCCTTTGAGATCGGCTAAAGTCCGAATCGGTGAATTCTTTTGAACGATAATTCCGCTTCCTTTACCAGTACTGGGCTTATTACTAGCAATATAAACTAAAGATGTACCAGCAGCTTGGGCAAATATCGGGGGAGTCTCGCCTACAGAGCCAATATCAACTCTACCCACATTCATCGCTTCCATCAGTTGCGGCCCGGCGGCAAATTGCGCCCATTCCACAGAAACACCTAAAGGCTTTAGACGTTTTTCTATCAATCCTTTAAGTCTGAAAATATCCCCAGAACTTTGATATCCCATTCGGACAACTTTGGTTTTCAACCCAGTGGTTTGACTTTCTGAATTTGGAGTTTGGACTGAGCAACTGATTAAGGTGGTTGAGATTGTTAATAATCCAGGTAAAAGGAATAGTGAAAAACCTTGGAAAATCTTAACTCGTGGCTGGTTAAAGGCGGGAATCATGGACGTGATACTTTGTTTTTTATTTGCTTTTGACTAGTCGTAGAGGCGCACAAATGTGCGCCTCTAGTGTTGTATTGCTCGTAACCTCAAGATTTAGACTTTTTGAAGCTGAAGGTTCTTTTGGAACAGTTCTTGAACGTTTTTCCAAGCATCGGCAGCAGCTTCGGCATTGTAGCTGGCGCGATGATTGCAGAAAAAGCCATGCCCTGCACCGGGATAACGGAAGATAGCATGAGTAATCTGATTTTTCTTCAATTCAGCCTCAATCTGTTCTGTATGTTCTAAGGGGATTCCCTGATCGTCAAGACCAAAGAAGGCGTAAATGGGGCCTTTAATCTCTGGAGTGCGGGTGATGGTTGGTTCTCCACCGCCGGGAGTTGAGTTGGGAATACCGCCACCATAGAAGGAAGCTGTAACTTTAATATCTGGTAAGGTGGCAGCTAGATAAACGACATGACCACCAAAACAGAAACCAATAGAGCCGATCGCATCTCCTTGCACATTTGGTAAGGTTCTTAAATAAGCGATCGCAGCTTTAATATCACTCAATATTTCATCGGCTGTTGTCTGCTCTTTATATCCTCTACCTTGCTGGACATCTTCAGGGGTATAGCCACCCTCAAAACCGGGGGCGGTGCGTTGAAATAATGTCGGTGCGATCGCCACATACCCCTCTTTGGCAAATTTCTCAGCAACTTCCCGAATGTGAATATTAACCCCAAAAATTTCCTGAATCACAATAACGGCTGGGAAGGTTCCCTTTTGGGCTGGTTCAGCCAAGTAAGCATCAATTTGCAAATCCCCGTTAGGGACTTTAACTTGAGCAGTGCGAATTTCTGTGTTTGTCATCTTAGGATTAGCCTGTAATTGCTTTCAGGACGCGATATTTTATGGTAATTTTTGTACAATACTACTTAAAATATATCGATTTGCCGTAGTTTAAGAGTAGTATTTCACAAACAATGTGCAAAGGCAAGTCCTTTGATTTAGAGATGTAGATGAATATAAGACCATATCAAGAATCTGATGCTGAATTAGTCAGTGCTTTGTGGGATGAGGTGTTTCCTAATAATCCGTCGCACAGCAGCCCAAAATTGGTAATCAGTCAGAAGCTTGCTGTACAGCCAGAGTTGTTTTTCGTTACTGAGATTAACTCTGTAATTGTAGGCACTATCATGGCAGGATATGACGGGCATCGCGGTTGGCTATACACAGTTGCGGTCAGTCCTCAGTATCAACGGCAGGGTGTTGGTAGCAAGCTAGTGCAGCACGCAGAGAAGGTATTGATAGCGATGGGATGCCTCAAAATCAATCTTCAAGTTCGTGTCTCCAACACAGAAGTAGTTGAGTTTTATAGAAAACTTGGCTATCTCATTGAAGAACGCATCAGTATGGGAAAGCTTGTCGCATAGATGTTTGGTGAGTTTGAACAGAAAAACTTTAGAAATACGCCAGTATTACGGCAAAAGGTGATTGTAGCTGTACCAAATTTAACCCAAATTAGGAGAAAAATTTATGAAGCTTAATGCAATTCATCATATTCAAGTAACCTATCCTTTTGAAGTGGAGGAAGCAATGCTATCTTTCTACAGCGAAGTTTTGGGACTGACTGAAATTGCCAGACCTGATGTGATCAAAAATGATTCAGGAGCGTGGTACAAGTTTGGAGACATTGAACTGCACGTTAGTAGAGAGGAAAACGCCAATAACCAAGCATCTAGACGACATTTTTGTTTCCAAGTCGATAACTTGAACGCCTTTGAAGAACACCTAAAAGAGCATGGGATAGAAATTATTCCCGATCGACGACCACTTCCAGGATGCGTGCGGTTTTTCCTCCGAGATCCCGGTGGGAATCGTATAGAGATTGCAGAGTTCGTTAAGAGTACTTTTGCACAGCGACAAACAATCGATTTTGTAGCCTGAAACCCTTACTGTGAATACAATCGACACCAGTCAACGTTCGCGCAGCGTCTCGTAGAGAAGTTATGACGGTTTTCAAGATTCTGGTGAGTGGTGTCGATGAGTTCAATACATTTGGAAAAAGAGCATAGAATTTTACCTATGCTTGTCAAGATTTTGTCAATCTGACTCCTGAATTCTTTTTCAAATCAACAATTTTCTCCTGATGTTTCACACGCACCAATACTCACCCAGGTACTAGAACCATCTTGCCAATGTTCTTTCTTCCATATAGGGGCATTGTGTTTGAGGGTATCAATAGCATATTGGCAAGCTTCAAACGCCTCACTCCGATGAGGAGAACCCACAGCTACTAAAACGCTGATTTCCCCAACTTGCAAACGTCCAACACGATGATAAATTGCGACTCGATTCACATCAGACATAGATAAGCGAATATCAGCAGCAATTTGATAAAATATCCGCAACGCCATCGGTTCATAAGCTTGATACTCTAGAGCAATCACAGGTTTACCATCGGTTTGATTGCGAACCATACCACTCATCACAACCACAGCACCATTGGCTGGATCGTCAGATTTGGCGTAGATTTCTTCCAGAGATAATGGCGCAAAGGTAATGGCAAAACTATCTTCGGCTCTTGGTTTAACAGCAGAGGTAAGTGTGGTTGTCATAACTGCGTTGATATTATATAGGTTTTTTCTATTGTCTCTGAAGAAAGCATTATTAGTCTATCTTGAGTGGCTTTAGTTAATGCTTGTGGGCAAAAGAGGATTTTTGAAGTTGATAAATTTTGTTGCTTATCAGGATAGCAATTAAGGGTTAAAATTCTCTTGCCATAGTAAAAGTAATTTTATTTGTTAGCAAAAAATGATTGTAACCAAAATCTTTTAAAATCTTTTAAAATCACTAAAATTCACTGTTATCCCCCTTAAGATATATTATTATAATTAGAACAATCAAGTTATCTGCTTGTTTGCTTATTTGAATAATCCAATGGTGATTTGATTGAGCTATCAAGTGCAGTCAAGGCTGAATTGCCCACAAAAGTCTATGTGATATTTGGTGGCAATGCTTACCTACAGAAAGCGCTACAAATCCACGTTTATGAGTAACACGAGGGCAAGTGATCATTCAGCAATAGTTAGGAACAATCTAATGAAATCTTTCGTGTCTAACAAAGAATCAGCGAGGCTTGAGGCTCTGCATCAGTACGAGATTCTCGACACTCCACCAGAAGAAGCATTCGACGATCTAGCGTTTTTAGCCACACAGATTTGTAACACACCGATCGCCTTGATTAATCTAATTGACGCTAACCGTCAGTGGTTTAAAGCCAAGGTGGGGTTGGATGTACCGGAAATGCCACGAAATAACGGTTTCGGCTCGATTTGTATGGAAAGTGGCGAAGTTTTGATTATTCCCGACACCTTGGCTGATGAACGATTTGCGATAAATCCCCTAGTTACTTCTGCTGAATTTGGTGCGAGATTTTATGCTGGTGTTCCTTTGTTAGCACCGGGAGGAGAAGCGATCGGGACTCTGTGTATAGTCGATCGCGTACCACACCAAATCAATCCCCAACAAGTGGAAGCATTGCAAACTCTTAGCCGCATGATAGTTAGACAACTAGAGAATCGGCGGAACTTAGTTGAACTGGTAAGCATCAAACAGGATTACAAGCAGGTACAAGAAGCATTACACCAAAGCGAATCTATTTTGGACAGTTGCCAACAAGTAGAACAACAAATTCACGAACAAGCAGTATTGTTGGATCTTGTCAATGATGCAATTTTCGTGCAAGATTTGTCTAAGAAAATTTTATTATGGAACAAAAAGGCTGAAGAACTTTATGGCTGGAAGTCAGAAGAAGCTATAGGCAAACAATTCGATGAACTTTTATCCACTGAAGCTTTGGCACAATATTTAGAAATTTATCAAACTGTCTTAAAGAATGGCTTTTGGCAAGGTGAGTTACATAAAACCAGCAAATCTGGAAAGAAACTGATCGTTGGAAGTCGCTGGATGCTGCTCGAAGGTGAGTATTCTCAAGTCAAATCAATTCTTGCTATTGATACTGATATTACCCAGAAAAAACAATTAGAAAAACAAGTTTTACGTGCCCAACGCATGGAAAGTATAGGCACTCTTGCTAGTGGGATTGCTCACGATTTAAATAATGTGTTATCACCAATTTTGATGTCAGTGCATCTGCTCAAAGCAAAAAACCGCGAACCACAAATTAATCAGATGCTATCAATAATAGAAAGCAATGCTAAACGTGGTGCTGATTTAGTTAAGCAAGTGCTGTCATTTGCCAGGGGAATCGAAGGCGATATCCAAGGACAAACCGCTACGCCTCAACACACCGTGCTTCAAGTCAAACACTTGATTTTAGAAATACAGCAAATTATTTTACAAACATTTCCCAAATCAATTACAGTGTACACAGAAATTCAAGAGGAATTGTTACCTATTTGTGCTGATAGCACCCAACTGCATCAGGTACTCATTAATTTGTGTCTCAATGCGCGGGATGCCATGCTTACAGGCGGAACTTTAACAATATCTGCCGAGAATATTTGGATTGATGAAATTTATGCAAGTATGCATATAGGAGCGAAAGTTGGTGCTTACATTACCTTGACAGCTGCTGATACAGGATTGGGAATTAGCAAAGAAATATTAGATAGAATATTTGAACCATTTTTTACGACAAAAGAGTTGGGGAAAGGTACAGGGCTTGGGCTATCAACAGTAATATCAATTATTAAAGAACATGATGCTTTTATTACTGTATCAAGTTGTGTAGGCGAAGGGACAAAATTTCAGGTTTACTTGCCAGCAGTTAATCAAGTTCCAATCCAGTTGTTACAAGATATAGAAATCCCGACGGGATCGGGAGAATGCATTTTGGTTGTAGATGATGAAACTGCCATTCAGGAAATTACTAAAACATCCCTAGAAAACTATAATTACACAGCAATTACTGCTGGTGATGGCATGGAAGCATTAGAAATTTACACCGAGCATCAAGAGACAATTAGTGCGGCGATTATTGATATAATGATGTCCAAGATGGATGGAGCAACTACCATTCGCACATTGCAAAATATAAATCCGCTGTTGCCGATTATTGCTGTAAGTGGACTAGTAACAAGTGAGCAAGTACCGCTCGATAAAACGGCTGAGTATACAGCCTTTTTATCTAAACCTTATACAACGCAAGAATTATTGAAAACCCTACATGCAGTTATTAGTCATTAATCTGCATTATCTAGACGATCGCAGTCATATCTACCTTTAATCTCTTGATTGAAAAAGCTGCCAATTGAGTCCGAGGAATGTAAATCTTCCCAAGTATCCTCGTCTACGCCTAAGTACTGATAAACCGCTCCACTTTGAAACTCAACTTGCAAAATCTGTTCGTTGCGATCGTAGCCTACAGCCATAGCCATTGATGAGACAACTGGTAGCATCACAATTGGTTCTTCTTCAAAGGGTAATGCAGTCGTTTCGGCAATCGCTTCGTTGAGTTCTTGCAATCCTTCATAAGCTTGTATCGGTGCCGGAATTTCTAAAAACTCTAGTTCGTTGCCTCGATCGAGCAACAACTGCAAATATCCATCAGAATGAGCGATCGCTACTAAACTGCTCAAGTCTACCTTAGATAGCTTCATTTATTTTCTACTCTCCTATTGGCGTAGTCGGGAGTGGTAAAGTTTTATGCAACATCAAGCGCTTTTATAGTACATTTATACTAAACAATCGCTTAAGTGTCAAGTTTTTCCTTCTAAGAGAGAATTTTAGGTATGTAGAGACGCTTCAGCAAAGCAGCACGCAGTGTTTTTCTCTGACATTCGGGGAAATACTCATGATAGATATTACTCCTGAATTCTCCTATAAGTACTTGAAAATTTCAACTAATCCTTGTTGTGTCTAGACTTAACTGAGTCTCTATTGCTGTTTATATCACTCAATTAGCTCACCCAAAAGGGTGAGTCATATATCAACCGATCAGATGACCTGACTGAAGGAAGTTGAGATTAATAATAAAGAGGACTCTATTACTAAGGAATAGCGATTGCATTTTACCTAAATATAACTTATGAAACTTACTAACTTAATAAATTTGGCAGTGATTTTTGCTTCTATCACTCTTGTACCTGGAATCGCTGGCGCTCAAACAGCTACTACCAAAAACAGTGAAACAATAGCTGTTAACTCTAACAATTTATCCACTAACTCGACTTCTGCGAATTACCTCCAGCCCTTTAATCTAGTCACTTTTGCTTATCAAGGAGGTCTGCAAGAACATGGTATTCCTAGCGGAGAAGCGCTAGTACTTAAAACTCTAAATAGAAATATTCTTGCGAAAGATTTGGTTAAAGCTGCCGTGAATGCAGATAAATTACCATCACAAGTTTTAAACGATCAAAATTATTTAAGTGCCGTTAATTTAGAACTCAACGTATTGCCAGATTATGCTGCTGCTGATTAATTTGGTTTGTCTTATATCTTTATAAGAAAGCTAAGTTTTTTAGTATGGTATATTTGTATGCTTGTTACTAAGGATAAGTAAAAGCCTTTGGTACATAGCGATCGCTGTGTATTAAAAGTATACAAGAAAGCTTGATATTGAAAAATAATTTATAAATTTTGACATAAGTTGCATTTATCCTGTGCTAAAGCTATAGAAAATTGTATAATCGACAGCTTATTGAGCAAAAATTTCTATAGAGAATGACAGAAGTAATAAGATCCGGGGGCCTAAATAATATTGAGTCCATTGAGTTGGAAGAGCAGTGCTTAGAAAAAGCCAGAGAAACAGGCGATCGCAATGCAGAAGTCATTTCTTTGGCAAGTTTGGGCAATGCTTACCAGTCGCTAGGCGAGTACCACCTAGCAATTGAGTTTTATCAGCAGTGGTTAGATATAGCTAAAGAAATAGGCGATCGCTTAGAAGAAGCCAAATCTTTATCTGGGTTGGGTAACGCTTACCAATCACTGGGCAAATACCAGCGAGCGATTGAATTTTATCACCAGTGGTTGAGTATTACCAGGAAAATAGGCGATCGCACTGGGGAAGGTATTTGCTTGGGAAGCTTGGGTAATACTTATGAATACCTGGGTAAGTACGAGCAAGCGATTGAATTCTATCACCAGTGGTTGAGTATAACCAAGAAAACAGGCGATTGGACTGGGGAATGCATAAGCCTGGGAAGTTTGGGCAATACTTATGAATCATTGGGATCTTACCAACTAGCAATTGAATTTTACCAACAATGGTTAGGGCTGGCAAAATTCATCAGCGATCGCAATAGTCAAAGCATGGCCTTGAGTGGATTGGGCAGTGCTTATAAGGCTTTAGGAAAGTACCAAAGAGCGTTAGAGTTTTATCAGCATTCATTAGAGATCAGAATGGATCTTGATGACGGAAACGGGGAAGCAAACGCCTGGTTTAATTTGGGTTTGGTCTTAGAAAAAATCAATCGAGAATCAGAAGCGATGAATGCCTTTTGCAATGCTCACGAAATTTATCATGCAATGGGACTCGATGCCAGTCTGCAAGATTGTAACCATGCCATTGAGTTTCTTTCTCAAAAAATTGCAAGCGCAGCATCTACTTTCTGGTTGAGGAGATGGTTAAGTCATTTGTCGCAGTCGATCAAAACTGGTTCTAAATAAAGAGTGCTGAGTTCCGAGTTAAAAGACCCCTTTAATTCACTCAGGACTCACCAGGATACTTATTGAATACTGCAACTGAGTTCTTGCGATCGAAGGAAAGCACAGAAAACGGGTCTTTTCGATTCCCCATTTCCATCCCAGGAGTGCCTACAGGCATTTGAGGGACAGTTAAACCAACAACATTTGGCTTTTCTTGAAGCAGACGTTTGATGTCGCCTGCGGGGACGTGTCCTTCGATGACATATCCATTAACAATTGCTGTATGGCAAGATGACAAGTTATCCGGCACGTTGTACTTTTGTTTGACTGTTTCGATGTCAGTTGTTGAAAAATCTGTGATTTTAAAACCTTGTGTCTTTAAGTGCTCAATCCACCCGCCACAACAGTTACAATCGGGACTGTGATATACAGTGGCATTTAGCACTGTTGATTTTGATAGTGTCTGTTGCTCCTGGATGTGCGTAGTGCTAAAAACAGCTTGAGCATGACTCATAGGAGCAGTGCTTCCCAAGATGCTCAACACCCCTAATGTTAGAATCACTATTTGCACAGTGGCAGGCATCAAGATGGGAAGTAACCATTTTTGCCAGCAATAAATCAATAGTTTGTGCGACATTTGATACTTCCTAAATACAACATTGCTTCCAAAACACTCTGCGCTCCTGTGCGTTTAGAAAGACTACGATTTTACATAAAAGAGATATGAGTAAAATTAAATATGTGTTATCCATAACTCTTGTAAAAGATAGCAGTGCTATGTCTCTATATTCATTTTTGCTCATATCTCTAAAAATGTACTATATCCTATAAAGCAAAAGCGATTCCTTATTAGTCATTATATTTTCATGAAAACAAATGGAGCGATGTCTACGATGGTCACTGAGCTTGTCGTACCACTTGCCTACGGCACGCTCCGCGAACGTGGAAGCAAGCTACGCGCAGCGTCTCGTAGAGAAGTGCGGGCTACGCCTAAGCTTTTCTTGAGGCGATCTCCCATGATTGATATTTTGGTGGCTAGTCACTTCAAATACTGTTCGGTTAAGAGACGCGATGAATCGCCGTCTCTACAATAATCAGTCTACAAGTCTGAAATAATTCGTAATTCCATTGTTAATTACGAATTACGAATTACGAATTATTTATTAATTAAAGACGTGATGGTGTTAAAAACTAATTGTTTGTGGCTTGAAGCTCGATACACTATCCCAATAATTAACCTGGTTAATATTCACCTTGAGCAAAGCAATATCAGGTTCGTCCAGTCCTTTCGGAAACCAAGTTTGAAGTTCCGGCTTCCATAGCTCTCGCAACTTGTTGCGGTCTTTGACGAGTTGTGCTGTACCTGAGATAGAAACGTATCGCTGCTGTTCTGGTGATGAGAAACTAATATTAACCTGCTCATGGTGTTCAATTTCAGTCACCTTATGGGAACCAGCATAAGTAAAAAACCAGAGTATACTATCAGAGTTAATCTCACCACTCTTTGACATAGGGTAACTATGCAAGCTGCCATCATCATCGACTGTGGTAAACATACCATAATCAATATCTTTGATTAGCTCATGCAGTTTTTTAATCTGTTGATCGCGGTCTGTAGAAGTTGTCATTGTTTGTACTTTTTTCTCTATTTATCTAATTTTTTCTGGGCTGTAATTTTTGATTACAACCAGATTTAATGCTGATACAGTTATTTTTCAGTATTAACCTTTTTAGTTTCAATTGCGTGAGCCTAAAGGTGTAATTATAATAAAAATAGCTTTTTTAGTTATATCTATAGAGATATTGGTTGAGAGTGACTTTTACAATCAGACGCCCCAACTCCATGTAGAACTGTCAAACAACCGCCAGTTACCGAATCAACTGTCATCAGTCCAACTTAGTCAAATACTCCATATAACTACAGCCTTTAGTACTGTATAATTTCAATAACTTTATTAATCACCTCTGGTAATGATTCAGGTTTTATTTGACCTGCTTGATATAAAACAATTTCTCGATCGGCAGTAAAAATTCGATTTGGTCTGATATTACTTGGCTGATTCAATCGACCTTAGCTAAAATTACTATTATTCAGTTCAATAGCATAGATATCACTAACTGATTGGCTAGTAATTTGGCAAAGAATCAGGTCATTCCCCTGAAGTGTAGCAATAACTAAAGCAGGTCTGCGTTTTGTCTGAGTTAAGTCTGAAAAGGGAAATGGAACAATAACAACATCTCCTTTTACAAATCCTGCCATGCTGTATCTTCCTCTGGTTTTAACCAATCTTTTTGCAGTGATGATTCACTCATAATGGTGATTTCTAAAATTTTATCTTTTTGGTACTTTGCTTGTAAGAATTGAACAAAATCTAAAATTTCCTGTAACAGAGGTTCAGGTAATTTTTCTAGTTCTTGTGTAATCTGTTCTTTAAGCATAATTGTCTGATTATGTGTTTGGGCAATATCTAAAATAATATTTATCATATCTATTTTTGAATAAAAATATAAAATCAAATAAATCCTTGCAACTGTAAAATTTTATATAACACCAGTAGCGATCGCAGATCGTCTTGACAATAGTTATTACATTGGCGATCGCCACTCATGACCTGTTATTTGCGTATTAAAGTATTAAAATTTACGCAGCAAAGTATTTTTACCCTAAAATGTTAAAATTATACCCTATGAATGAGCCTCTTCAACCCATAGCAGGAGTATCACTTTCCATTCAGCGTCTACTATAAACAAGCAGGAAACCAAATTGCAGGATATCTGTCTTTTAAATTATGGACTGGAAGTACAGGTGGAAAAATGGTTATCGGCCAAGCCGAGACGAAGCAGCAAAAAATCCTCATTTGTTAGATGAGAATCAGTTCGAGAACGAACAAGACCGAAAGCTTGCTGAAGAAACTGCAAGGAAGCATTTGGGCGTACCTGCACCAACTTTAGACGAAGATCAATCAATACTACCTCATGCAGCTTCGCCTAATGAAAAGGTTTAATACTAACGATATAGGCATTTTTTGTCTATATCTGCTCCATACCATTATCAAGTTTAACAAAATGCAGATTTCTCAACTTTTCAGTCGATTAAACAATAAAAAATTTAGTAAGTTACTCACTGAGACAGTAGCTTTAAGCTTAGGCGCTATCGTTTTATTTTCAACTACTAATGCTAATGCCGCCGAGCAAGTTGTTTTAAAGTATGGTACTTTTCAGGGGCAAATATCGGTTGAAGAATTAACTCAGTTTACAGAAACTGGCGAAACTACTCCAACATTAAGAGCTTATTTACAGGCGGCACAACAAGATCCCGCAGTAGCTCGTAAGGCACTGAAAGCACCAATAAAAGCTGATGCTGCATTTTTAAATAGCTTACTATCTAGTTGGGCTGGGCCAATTTTAGTTAACCAAATTGGTGAGGTAGTTCATCCTCCAGCAGGAGAACTAAATCAGGAGGCATTGCGAAGTGCTTTAAGTACATCTATTCAACAAAATGGTGAAGTTACACTACTTGGAGCCATTCAAAATTATCCAAATACTTCTGTTGAACTTGAAGGAGATCGTCTCATCTCTGTTTATGAACGCCTTAGCAGTCTTGCAGAACTCTTATAATGATTACTTCAGACAATAGATTTGTCATGAGATGATTTGTTTAGTGTCTCAAGAGTGATGAATTTTAGTCACTATTAGGATTAAGTTAATACTGAAGAGTCTATCTTAGGGTTCATACCCTGTTACTTAGAAATTCCCTAACCTAAATGTAGAGTTTAGTCTAAGAATAGGAAAAGGATTTTTATGACAACCGATATTTCTAGAGATACTAACAAAAATGTTAATGGATCGCTGATAACAGGTGTTCTGTTGAGTATTTTAGGGGTTATTGCGATCGCAGCGCCTAACTTCACCACCATATTCGCCGAAACTTGGATTGCAGCGATTTTGATTTTCGCCGGATTTACAAAGCTAGTTTATGCCACTCAAACCCGCGAAAAAGGAGGTTTTCTTTGGAAACTTCTTTTGAGCGGGCTTTATATTGCCACCGGCATCATGCTGTTTGTTTACCCTTATACGGGTGTTTTGACACTGACTCTGTTACTTGGCACATTTTTGTTGACTGAAGGCACATTCGAGTTAATTCTGGCATTCAAGTTGCGTCCACAACAAAACTGGACGTGGATATTAACTAATGGCATTATTACCCTCGTGTTAGGTGCAATGATTTGGTTCCAGTGGCCCTTCAATGCGCCTTGGCTAATTGGGACATTAGTTGGTGTCAGCATTATTTTTAGTGGCATTTCACGCGTGATGCTGGCGTTGAATGGGCGTTCTACCTTAAGTGGAGAACTACCTTAAATAGAGAATAGACAATAGGGAAAGGTTTTCTAAATGCCTAATCCCTAATCCCCGATACCAAAAAAGTTTACAAGACATTGCAGCAGCGATGCCTACCCCTGGCTATGCCTACGCCAACAAAATTGCTAAATTAACAAAGGAAATCAAAATCAAGGCCAGCTAGCTGCAATTAACAATGGTATCTATTGCTACTCCCTTCTCGGATATTCAAAACCATTGGGCACGCTCATTTATTACAGCCTTAGCCCAACGCGGTATTGTCAGTGGGTTGCCTAATGGCACTTATCGCCCCGATAATTCACTTACCCGTGCTGAATTTGCCGCTATTATCGCCAACGCATTTGGGACAGTTTCCAAGAAGCGGCAGTATGTTCCCTTTGTTGATGTACCCACGAATTATTGGGCAGCAGCAGCCATCAAAACAGCTTACGAAAAAGCATTTATTAGCGGGTTTCCTGATAAAACTTTCCGTTCTGCTAACCGAATTACTAGAGTAGAAGTCTTAGTTTCCTTGGTAGCAGGCTTAGAAATTGCTACCAAGATAAAACCTGACCTCCTCTCAAAACTCTCACAAATTTATCAGGATTCTGTTCAGATTCCTGAATATGGTAGAAATCACGTAGCTATTGCCACCAGCGCTGGATTGGTGGTTAGTTTTCCAAATATTAAATTACTCAATTCTAATCTCGCAGCCACTCGTGCAGATGTGGCAGTGATTATTTATCAAGCCCTGGTGTATTTAGGTCAGGCAGAAAAAATTGCCTCTAGTTACCTAGTACAGCCGCCAATATTAACGCCGACACCGACACCGACACCGACACCAATTCCAGCACCAACTCCAACTCCAATACCAACTCCAACGCCAACACCTATAGGTAGTGTTAGGGTAAATCATAGCCGGGAATTCCGGGGGGCATGGGTAGTATCTGTGTGGAATGGTGATTGGCCTTCCAAAGCGGGACTTTCTGTTGCTCAACAAAAAGCAGAACTTACCGAGATTATTACTAAATTACAAGCGCTAAACTTCAATGCTCTGATTTTCCAGGTGCGACCAGAGGGAGACGCTTTGTATGAATCTCAATTAGAGCCTTGGAGTGCTTGGATTACAGGAACTCAGGGGAAAGCACCAGAACCATTTTACGATCCTTTAGCGTTTGCGATCGCAGAATGTCATAAGCGCAATATTGAACTCCATGCTTGGTTTAACCCTTACCGCGCTAGCACCTCCACCGACCCTGCGAAAACAGTCCGTCCCCACATCGCAGCTACCAATCCCGAAAGCATTTATTTGTGGAAAACTCAACGCTGGATGGACCCAGGACTAAAAATAGTTCAGGATAGGGCGTATAACGTAATTCTTGATGTAGTGAAGCGCTACGATGTTGATGGCATTCACTTAGATGATTATTTCTATCCATATCCCATCGAGGGACAGTCTTTCCCCGATGATAAAACCTACGCTGCATATAAAGCAGCTGGTGGTACACTCAGCCTTGGCGACTGGCGACGAGACAATGTTAACAAAATGGTACAGCGCCTTTGGCAAGGGATTAAAACAACCAAACCCGACGTTAAATTTGGTATCAGTCCCTTTGGAATTTATCGCCCCGGCCAACCCGCTGGTATTACTGGATTAGATGCTTACAACGTACTCTATGCTGACTCAAAGAAATGGTTAGAAGAAGGCTGGATTGATTATATCGCTCCTCAACTTTACTGGCGCACAGACCAACCACAACAAAGTTATTCAGCGTTACTAAAGTGGTGGACACAGGTAAATACAAAACAAAGACACGTTTACGCTGGCAACAATTTGACAGAACCAAGCAACAAGAGTCGGGAGAGTGATGAGATTGAAAAGCAGGTGATAGTTAGTCGTAGCCAAGCTGCACAGTTATCACTGGGGAATATCTTCTTTAATCTCAGTGTTTTAACAGAAAATAGTCAGGGCATTGCTGATAAATTCCAAAGTCTGCTGTATAACAAACCTGCGCTACCGCCAACTTTGCCTTGGCAGGATACAACACCACCACCTCCACCCATTGGATTACAAGTCAATAACCGCAAACTGAGTTGGCAGCCTGGAGATAATCAGCCAGTTCGTTCCTGGACACTTTATCGGCTGAGTGGCGATACTTGGACAATTCAGCGAATTTTGTCTGCTGGCACAACCTTCGCTACCGTCCAACAAGCGGGAAGCTATGCCGTGTGTGCAGTGGATAGATTAGCCAACGAGAGTGCGGGAACAGTTATTACAGTTAGTTAAACAACAGTGCTGCCCAGATTACCCACAACTTTTATGGATACAACTGACGAATAGGCATCAGACTCGAATGGCACTAAGAAAAGCCCAAAGACTGATTGTATCTTCGTTCCCAGCCTCCAGGCTGGGAATGAGTTCCGAGAGGCTCTGCCTCTTGTCATATCATGTCCGCTTGATTGCTTATTAAACCCGAAGAACCCCACCCCGCCAAAGCTACGCTTTGTCTCCCCTCCCCGCTTGCGGGGAGGGGATTAAGGGGTGGGGTGTAATGACTGTGGTTAGCATAACTAATTACGCGAACATGATATCAAGAAATAGGAGGCGGCAGCCCTCCAAGAATGGTTTCCCAGCCTCCAGGCTGGAAGTTGGGGCAGGGGCTATATCTTAACTTAGTGCCATTCGAGTCTGACTCTTCAAGATAAAACCAGTCCGGTAATAATAGCGTAACTGAGGAATTAAAACCATCATCACCCGCTCAAACACTGATGCTGGAAATTGTTTGAATAATTAACTCTTATAAGTGAAAATCTGTTTTTAACCTTTTCATAACTTAAGATTAACCAAAATTTATCCGGTATCAGCTCTAGACTTTCTGAAGTAAGCATTGTACAAAAAAGCTAGTCAGTACAGGATGTAAATTACATGAGTCGAAAAGCCAGCAAAGTGTTTAAACAGTCTGGGGTAATTCCTTACAGAGTGAACAATGGTAAAGTTGAAATTTTACTAATTACAACTCGTGACTTTCAACACTGGGTGATTCCCAAAGGAGATATTCCTAATGGCATGAGTCCGCCTGCTTCAGCAGCCAAAGAGGCGTGGGAAGAAGCAGGGATAATTGGGCAAGTAGATGCAAATGAACTGGGAACTTACAAGTACCGCAAACAAGGCAAAATTTACTGCGTCAAGATGTATTTACTATCAGTCGATATGCTGAGTGAAGATTATCCCGAAGCAAGTAAAAGAAAACGGCAGTGGGTAGAAGTGAATAAAGCTATCAGGCGGGTTAAGTTTAATTCACTCAAACGAATCCTTAAAGGTTTTTTCCAGGTAAAATCTCAATTTTGTTCATTACGATGTTAAGTAGTGGACAGAAAAAATTAAACTATATTATACAATACAAAACTAATAAAAGGTTTGTAGTCAAAGCTCCAAACCTTACTATAAACCTTTGTTTATTCACGCCCACTTACTTAAATCCATAATAAAGCTACCCAAGTTTTTATACCGACAATTCCATCAGCCTGCAATTTTTTAGATGTTTGAAAACTAACAATTGCATTCTTAACTGATTCAGAAAAACGCCCATCAATGGCATCAGTATATAATCCAATATCTTTTAATTGCTGTTGTAATTGTTTTACTCTTAGCCCAGAATCTCCTAGCTGCAATCCATTAAATCTATTCAAATCGGCTCGACCACTAACACCAGTTACACCAGATATATCGCCTTCATATTGATGGATTAAATATTGTCCCTGCCAAGCACCAGGAATAGTTGGGTTCCTAGTTTCGTAGTGGGCAATCCATAAAGGATAACTAGCAAAATCAGATGGATTACCAAGTTCTTCTTTCCAGAAATTGGGGTAAGTATAAATAATCGGTTTGATTGGTTTTTTTGTTTGTTGTAAAAGCGCTTTTTCCACCTCTGCTAACCACAACTTCGCTGCATTAATTACAGCTTGGCTATTTACTTTGTCAGTTACCTCTACATCTATGACTGGTGGTAAGTCTCCCGGTTCTAATTTGCCCAAAGTTTTTAAGAATTCCTTTGCTTGCTGAACCGGGTCAGATGTATGAGGGTGAAAGAAATGATAAGCACCCCGAATCAGACCAACAGCTTTCATAGTTTGCCAGTGATGAGCAAAAGCAGAATCTTTGATGCTTACTCCTTCTGTGGCTTTGACAAACGCAAAAGTTTTACCAGAGTTTTTTACTGCCGTCCAATCTACTCTGCCGTCTTGATCGGCAACATCAATTCCTTCCATAGAATTTTTTAACCTTTTTGATTAGTACAATCCTGAACTTATCAGAGGCTTTGATTAAATTTATGCTTTTTCTGGGTATTTGAGTAAATTACAGAAATTTACTAGGGTTGAGTGTTAACGGCTCGTACTGGAGTCACTCTAACTTTGCCTGTACAAGGCTTGATTTGTTCTGTAAGGGTAAAGTGCTGGTAAGCATTAGGAGGTGTGATTTGAATTTTACTAGACATTGGGCAGTTTTGCTCTGGGGAACTAATGTGGTTATATGCTATCTGAAATGAGGCTTGTTTTCCAGGAGCTAGAGTTACTTGTTGTCGAGGTTGCTTACTTGCAAAGTAAGTATCCTTGGAGCGAATAACTTTAATCCCCTGCAAAGGTTGATCTTTTGCATCCAGTAGTGCCAATCCCGGATAACCGTTGAGGGTGCAAGGGGATGAGGCGTTATTGGTGAAGGCGTAGGTAAGTGCAACATTCCCAACGCCAGCATCTTCAGAGACTCGGCGCACTGACAATTGACTAGTTTCACAGCGCGTCGGATTTGTGGCAGTAGTGGCTTCAGGGGTAGAATTCTCTATAGGTTTTGCAGTCGGTGTAGGTGTTGAGGTCAACACAGCTTCTTTCGTCGGCTGCTCAGTGATTATTGGTAAGGCTTGCGGCTGTTTTGTAACAGAGGAAGAACCGACACAGCCAGTTGTCATCGCAGTTAGGAGCAACAACATACTGCTTTCCACAATTAGAATTCGCATATCATCTTTTTTTGTAGTGAACTACTTACACTGATGCTTCATATACATTGTAAGTTTCCAAATTTACAATCGAAGCTAATTTGAAGGGAGCCAGTATCCGAAGTGAAGGTACTTTCTGAGGCTACAGTGTATACACAAGTCGTATTACCCCCCTTAATCCCCCCTTATAAAGGGGGGAAATGAGATTTCCGGTTCCCTCCCCTTCACAAGGGGAGGGTTAGGGTGGGGTAAAACCTGTCTTATTCAGCTATTTTGCTATAGGAATCCGGTTTGATTTCTGAAAAAAATTAAGTATTTGTAGGGTGCGTTATGACTTTAGTCTAACGCACCAAAGCCTTGAAAATGGTGCGTTACGCTTCGCGATAACACACCCTACGTGTTGTTCAAAAATCAAATAGTAATCCTATATATAAGCAACAGATACCTCGAAGTTATGTTGAAGTACTTGAAAGTCGTGTTGAGGTACTCCAAACTCGTGTTGAGGTACTCCAAAGTCGTGTTGAGGTACTCCGAAGTCGTGTTGAGGTACTCCGAAGTCGTGTTGAGGTACTCCAAAGTCGTGTTGAGGTACTCCGAAGTCGTGTTGAGGTACTCCAAAGTCGTGTTGAGGTACTCCAAAGTCGTGTTGAGGTACTCCGAAGTCGTGTTGAGGTACTCCGAAGTCGTGTTGAGGTACTCCAAACTTTGTCGCACCGCGATCGAGTACACAGGTGCGTAGGCGTAGCCCGCCGTAGGCATCGCTTTCATAAATCTCCACAAACAAAGCGATGTCTACAACGGGCTACGCCTACGCTTGACTTTTAAAACAGTTGTTACACAGTTTAAGGTTTTTGGCGTTAACTGAATCCTATTGCTGCATAATCCCTTCACATTTTGCTAAGGATTTTTTGTTGTGAGTTTGTCTTACATCCACTCCTTTAGCAAACTCCCCCGTCCCACCGGCTAAATATTCAACCGAATTTAATATTATCTGTTGCCTCAATCAAAGCACTACGAATTCCTGGTTCACTCATTGAATGTCCGGCATCAGGAACCACTATAAATTCCGCTTCTGGCCAAGCGCGATGTAATTCCCAAGCTGATATCATTGGGCAGACTACATCATAGCGTCCCTGAACAATTACAGCCGGAATATGGCGGATACGGTCTACATTTAAGAGTAATTGATCTTCTGTTTCTAAAAATCCCTTATTCATGAAGTAATGGCATTCAATGCGTGCAAAAGCGGAAGCAAATTCACTCTCCCCAAACTTTTGCATGAGTTCTGGATCTAAAAACAGTCTACTGGTGCTACCTTCCCAAATTGACCAAGCACGCGCTGCTGTTAATTGAATTTCTAAATCTGGATTGGTCAAGCGTTTGTAATATGCTGCGATCAGATCGTCACGTTCATCTACAGGAATTGGTTTGAGATATTCTTCCCAAGCATCAGGAAAAATATAGCTAGCACCCTCTTGGTAGAACCAGCGCAACTCTTTTTGCCTCAGCATGAAAATCCCACGCAGAATTAACCCCGTGCATCGAGAGGGATGGGTTTGACTGTAAGCTAATGATAAAGTGCTACCCCAACTACCACCAAAAACCGCCCACTTTTCTATACCTAAATGTTGGCGCAGTTTTTCGATATCACTGACTAAATCCCAAGTGGTGTTTTCTCGTAATTCAGCATGGGGAGTACTTTGACCACAACCGCGTTGGTCAAACATCACTAACCGCCATTTTTCTGGGTGGAAATATTGCCGATAAAAAGCTGGACATCCGCCACCAGGGCCCCCATGCAGCAAAACGATGGGTTGACCTTGGGGGTTTCCTGACTCTTCAAAATGGATAGTATGAAGGTCGGAAACTTGTAAGCTACCTTCTAAGTAAGGCTCGATCGCTGGATAAAGTTGTCGCATTTTGCATATTTTATCAGTAATAGTCTGTCAAATTCATTTTGACGTAGCCAATTTTGGGAGAAGGGGTTGGGGATTTACACCAGAGGTTTAATTTTTTCACCTCGGAACTGGTACTTGATTAATTACCGATGCAATTACCGCATCCATTTGTAAACCATCCAGCATCGCTTCTGGTTTCAATATGAGACGATGACGTAGTAACGGTGATGCAACTGCTTTTATATCATCTGGCGTTACAAAATCTCTTCCCCCTAACCACGCTAGAGCTTGAGATGTCTGCAACCAAGCACCGGTAGCGCGGGGTGATGCACCCAAAGTCAAATCAGGATATTGACGCGATGTTCTCACCAACGCCAACAAATAATCAACGATCGCTTCTGATACTTTAACTTCTTTGACTGCTTGTCGTGCTTGCAAAATGTCGGCTACTGTTGCGATTGGTTTCAAACGGCTAATATCTAAACGCCGTGCTGCAAAACCCGCCTGACGATTGAGTAACATTTGCTTTTCAGCAGCTTTATCGGGGTAATCTACCACCAGCTTAAATAAAAATCTGTCTAACTGTGCCTCTGGTAAAGGATAAGTACCCTCAAATTCCAGGGGATTTTGTGTCGCAATTACCCAAAATAAATCTGGTAAAGGCAAACTTTCACCATCCAGTGTTACCTGCATCTCTTCCATCGCTTCTAACAGCGCTGCTTGTGTCTTGGGCGGAGTACGGTTGATTTCGTCTGCTAGCAATACTTCAGTAAATATTGGCCCTTTTTTTAAAGTAAAATTGCGGCTATTCAAGTCAAAAATATTTGTACCAGTAATATCTGAAGGTAAAACATCTGGTGTTAATTGAATCCGGCGAAATTCCCCTTGAATTAACTGCGCCAACACTTTTACTAGTAGGGTTTTCCCAGTTCCCGGTACTCCTTCTAAAATTACGTGTCCACCCGCTAGCAGTGCTACTAAAATTTGCTGTATTAAGCTAGATTGTCCGACAATTACTTGATTAAGACCTTGACCAAGACGAATTAATATAGGATGTGTTTCACTCATATTTTTATTGATAAATAACCAACGCAGAGTACAATTCAAAAAAAAAATTACGAATTACGAATTACGAATTACGAATTAATCTAATGCTTCGCCATTTCCCCAACCAGCTTAACAGGTCTCGTTCACTGATGGGTTGTTTGCGAGATTGTAGCTTTAAAACTGCATCTAGTTCGGCTGCACTTGCGCCTGTTTTTTCTATCCAAAAATCGATCAAGGCTTGACGTTCTAAAAGTACTTGCCCTAATCCCAAGGCTTTTTGGAGTTGTAGTTGTTCTTGTTTACCTACCATTTCAACAACAAAGTCGGTGGTATCAGCTTTCTGCAACACCCCGGCTAAAGCTTGGATGTATGCTTCGCTATTATCTACAACTGGTGTATCTAAAGCTACTGGCTTGCCAAAGCGGCGATTCTGCGCCCAAACTAGCACTAATAGCAGGATACCTACCTGTATCAAGATTGGAAGTAAAGGAGTTTTGGCAAAAAAGCTAGATAAATCTCCTTCGTTTTCTTTCTTTCTGACATCGGCATCTTTATAGCCGTGGATGTATTCATCGACAAAAACTGTGTTACTTTTTTCAGCAACCAAACTAGCTAAATACTTGAAATTACTTAAGTAATCTTGGTAAGCGTTGGCAGCTAAATAAGGAGTGGTAGAAAAAATCACCTTTCCTTTTTTGTAATTTTCTTTCCAGACAACAGCACCAAAGCGATCGCCTAAATTAACTTGCTGGGAGTTAGCTTTTTTATATCGTCTACGTGTATCAATTTTAATATCACCTTCAGGAGATTTTTGCATAGTGCTAAACTCCGCTTCTGTAACCCGCGCCTTCGCACCCAAAATTACCAAAGTATTCCCTTTTTCTACCCATTCCCGCTCTTGACTATCTAGTGTGGTTTCTCTGGGATAGCCGCCTACCTGTAGGAAGGTAACTGGGCTGTTCTCTGGCTGAATATCACTAAAAGGCTTTTGCCAGCGCTTGATAGAAATTCCCTGTTGTTGCATAAAAGCATACCAAGCACCATAGCCATTAGAGTTACGGTTGTAGGTAGAGCCAGCGTTAATTTTAGTATTATTGGGAGCCACGAACAAACTAAGTAAAACGATCGCAGCGAGTGCGATCGCTCCCATCCAAGCAAGGCGATTTGGACGTTTCATTTTCGACTTTCATAGCCTTTGAATATCACTGTTAATACTTACTTATTTTTCAGTTAAAGTCAAAATATACTTTCTTTAACTTCTTGCAGCGATCGCCTGTTTGATGAATGCTTCTAAATTTTGGGTAGCAGTGGGATTGTCAAACAGAACCTTGCTTGAGAGTTTTAGGGCTTCACGAACTGAGTATCGCCAATCAATATCTGCGGCTAATCGCACTGCAATCTGAATATATTCCGAGGTATCATCTGCAATTGTCTGTGTTACAGCGATCGCTTGCAAAAAACCATAGGAATGACGCCCCCGCATAAACTCACCTGGACAAGTAACGATTGGTAAATGACAGGCGATCGCATCCAGTGTTGTGTTACCACCCGCCCAGTCGAAGGTATCTAAGTAAATGTCTGCCAAAGAAAGCAAGTCAAAGTAATCATCACGGGGTAGGACAGGAGAGAATACACAATAGTCAAGACTATCTAACCCGACAGCCGCGAATGCCCGTTTCAGACGTTCTTGAGAAATCCCAGAGCGAAGAAACATAAACTGAGCATTGGGAACTTGACGGGCAATTTCTGCATAAACGTAATCGTACTGTGGTAAATATTTATAAGCAGCTTGACTAGAAATATAGACGATAGCATCTTCTCGTAATCCAAAAAATAATCGGTTGCGGTTAACTGAGTCAACTTCGATCGTAGGATAGGAAATTCCAACACCAGGCAAACGTACTAGGCTTTCGGTGTAATGATATTGGCCATTCATAGGCTCCATCAGTTCGCTAGATAAAAAATAGTCAATGGTGGGTAGTCCAGAAGTGACAGGTTGCCCCCAAGCCATACATTGAATCGGCGCTAAACGGAGTCCAGCAATGCATAGTGTGGTGGCATCCATTCCTAATTCTGGAAAAATTAACACATCAAGGCGATCGTCAATAACTTGTTGACAAATCTGTTCTAAATTATTCGGCAAATGATAAAACTTCGTACTATGAGACTGAAATAATTGAGTAGCAGCATCAATTTGATGCCCTATGTGATATGAATAAATTTCAAAATTTTGATTATCTGCATATTTAAGCCAGTTTAAGAACAAAACTGTTCCACTCCAGCTACATAAAAAATAGGAAAGATAGCCAATTTTAATTCTTCGATTGTTACTAATAGAAGAAATTGGACGCACCTGACTCCATTGCGGATAATTTGCTGTCATAATTTGGTGAACTAGCTGTCCATATTGCTGCTGTAATACCAGATCATTTTTTGCCTGATATGCAAGAAAAAAGTTTGTATGATGACTGATTCCTCTAAAAGCTTTTTTCTGTTCATCTGGGCTATTCATTGTTACTTCTTGAATCAATTTTTCTAGCCCATCCTGAAACCATGCTCGATAGGTATCAATCTCTTGAGGAGTATGATAAGTTTCTGGGAGCAGAAGATAGCTCAACATCTTAAATACGTAATTTTCAGGAAACTTCTCTGTAACCTGTTGAGCGAAGTTACGAGCTTCCAGATAGTTCTGGCTTTGCTTTAGACGAATAATCAGCCAGTAATAGAGTTCTTCTGCTTGAGGGCAATTGCTAATACCATTTTGCAATGTTATGATAGCCGCTGGCATCTGACCAGTTTTATAAAAAACATCACTTAACTTCAGATAATAGTTAATTTGGTGCGGACAACTAGATAAATACTTGCTGTAATATGAGATAGCATTTTCAGGGGAATCACTGTCTACGAAATAGTCACCCCATCTTTGCCAAGATTCTAGCCGAGCCGCTTCATAAATAGTTGGCTGTTCAATTTCTGACAAATCACATCTAGGGATTTGTGCAATTTCTGGCTGCTGGATAATGTAGCGATCTTCGTTATTAATTGGGATACGAAAATTAATTAATGATTTAATAATAGACCATTCTTGGGTGGTTAACTGACCTGTTAGCCCTACATTCAGGTCTTCCGAGACAGCTTCTTCTAAACTAAGCTTCAAAACTATTTCAAAAAGTAATGAGTTAGCATTATCTTGTAGTTCATCCGATAAACTTTGACTATAAATTAGCAGTGTTATATCTTGTCTAGCTGGATGTGTGAAAAGAGTTCTGAGAACATTTGTCAAATCTTCTGCGTTAGCGTTCGCGGAGCGTCTCGTTGGCGTAGCCTCTCGTAGAGAAGAGAAGCTCGCCGTTGGCGCAGCCTCTCGTAGAGAAGGCATCGCAGTTTCTAAATTAGACCAGTCAGGAAAAATAATTAAATTAATATTTCTTAATTCATTAATTAACATAGCGTTGCAATTACTAATGATACGATCGTTTATTAAACTCGAAAAATCCTAAAAAGCCTTCAGTTTCCCCAGCGACTCAAAAAACTTTTGCACTGAATTTTTGGTGTGACAGAACATACTTAAATAATGTAAATGACTATGGAGTTCATGTGTACTATCGATAATCGATAGAACCTAAATAATTGCTGTAATCGTGTATAGGCATGAGTTACAACTGCGATTCTTGGAAATAGTGTAAATCCTGCATCTGGCTGCATTATCGCTTATGTTTTAAAGGAGAAGATTGTTCGTGCTATTTGAGCGGTGTTGTATGGACGAGAATGAAAAACGAATCCTTGACTCATGGCAGATGAATGCTAAATTATGGACACAAGCAATTCGTAATCAACAAATTGAAAGCCGTGCGATCGCCACAGATGCCGCTATAGTTAAAGCGATAACCCAACTTAATCCAAGAACATTCTTAGATATTGGATGCGGTGAGGGATGGTTGTCTCGACAGCTTTTTTCTTTAGGAATCGATGGTTGGGGTGTTGATTTTTGCGCCGATCTCATCGAGACAGCAAAGGATAGTGGTGATTCTCGCTTTGTTGTTTGTTCGTACTCGGATCTGGCATCACAAAGATTTAGCACAATTAACTATTTCTCTTGCTTGATTTGCAACTTTTCAATTCTAGGCGAATGCGCTCTTGATGAGATCGCTAAGGCAGGTCATAGTCTGTTAGAAGACAAAGGCAAAATAGTCATTCAAACACTTCACCCGATAATTGCTTGCGGTGACTCACCATACTCCAATGGGTGGCGCGAAACTTCATGGCAACCAAATGCAGATCGACCATTCTACCCTACTCCTTGGTATTTCCGAACCCTGGAATCATGGATCGACGAATTCCATGCTTTGAATTACCGATTGCTAAATTTATATGAGCCATCCGATCCCAAGACAAATAAACCAATTTCCATTATTTTTGTCTTTGAACGGGAGTAAAGTATTAAACACATTTGCTCTCTTTAGCTTTTCCCTTTAACCGAGCAGTATTGTGTTATGCAGCATCTATTTCTGTGTTAAACCGCAGTACCAAGTATGGAAATTATCCAAATTCAAATATTGGAAAAGTTGGATCTAAAAAGCTTCAACTGTGAAGTTATAACCTTTCTCTGCACTCGCGATCGCTATCAATTTGATAGCTTCTGCTTGGTTAGCTGCTGCTTTTATTTGCTGTTGTCATTGTGCGTTTTGCAGCAATTATTTAATTTGGTGTAGTATAGGTTTGTTCTCCATTTTTATTGACTTATTTGTACGGCAGAGATTGCGCGCTTGTTTGGGGCGGTGTTCTCTGCTTTTCTGATTTGAATTTAGAAAGAAATACGGGATAACTAGGGGAAATAGTTACGATTGCTGCGATCGTAGTGTCGCCCCGTTCTAATTGGGCAATCGGTGGATTGGTTTCGTAATAAGTGGCAACAATTTCATTGGCTGGATTGTTGTTGCAGGCGTAGAACACAGGCTTTTTGCCAGGAACGAGAGCGAATGTAATTCTGCTACCATTTTTTTGTATACAGTACAAATATTGTACTTAAATCCATTTTGATTAAAAATGCGATCTGTCCAATTGGGATTATGGACAACCCGCCCATTACCAAAAACTACTCTTTCATTGGGAGTCAAATCTGGTGTGGCTTATAGAATTAATTGATTCCTAGAATTTTTTAAAATTGTATAGTGAAAATCATCGGTGCTACAGGTAATCTCATCATCAGATTCTAGAGCATTTGCTATTGTAGGTAATCCATTAATCGGGGCAATGGATATAAAAGTTAGGATAATCGCTAGCTTTTTTATCATAATTTAAACTGGAATGTTTCCACCATTCTTGATATTAATTTCATAGCAATTAATACTAAAAATAAAAGATACTAGCATTAATTGCTATGGAAAATTCGCTAGTTTTGATTGTCTACTAGACTCGAAAAATTAAGAAATTTCTCTTATTCGCCACCATCGTTGAAAATAAGTTTGTCGCTACGAATCCAACCAACTGCTCCCGATTTTGGGAACCTTACTTTGCACCAGTTACGGTTTTTACCACCTCTATCATAGTCTTGACGGCATTCCAAATTTTGGACGCGATCGCCACCTAAACCGTAGCCCTGAGTAGATGAGTTGATAGTTGGTCTTGCACGTAGGTTAATTCTACTTGTGCGACTTCCAGACAGCCTCGCCCAATTAGGTCTAGCAATCAGATAAGGTTGGTTTAACTGATTTAAAAGAGAAGAATTTGAGGGTGCAGAAATATTGTTAATTCCTTGCACTTGTGCATTAACGATGTTTGCTTGCACTGGTAAAGTCGTAGCAATTGATGCTAAAGATAAAACAGTCGCAACAAGTGATGTTTTAAGTTTCATGGTTTTTGTTTACTAAATATTTACAAATTAAGAGTTGAATGTGCCAATACTCAGCGAATTGCAGAATTTTCCTCATCGGAAGAGGCGACACATATTTTAATGACATTACCCCACTTCAATTGCATCTATCGGTGGAGTTGTAGAGAATGGAACTGAAGCGTCCTTCAACAGTTCCCACTTCAACACAATACCCGGTTTGATTTTCAACATCAATACTCTTTAAGCCAGTAATCCCAATGCATACATCAATGTGCGATCGCTAAATGTGAAACATTACTGATATCCCATTTAGGCTAATTTTGAAAAGGAGACTTTGCCGAATCTGTGTTGTAAGCGATCCATTCCGGTCTGCCGATCTGGATATTGTTTGCTTCAAAGGCTAGGCGCACTCGTAGACGGAACTCTCGCCCCACAGACCATTGTTGCATCGGTGCTGTTTTAATCCAGACGCGCACTAACATACCTGTGTGGGAGAGGTCATCAATCCCCAGCACTTCGGGCAATTCTGGCACGCGATCGCGCCATTCTGGTTCGCTATACAATTGCTGGGATACTTGCCTGAGAATTTCTAAAACATACTTCGGGTCGTTTTCATAGGCCACCACAATAGAAAAGTCTACCCGCGACCAAAGGCGGGTTAAGTTGTTGACATCAGTGATATTGCTATTAGGAATGGTAATTAGCTTACCTTCGCCATTGCGTAGTTGAGTCACGCGCAGGTTGAGATTTTCCACCAGTCCGCTTTTATTCCCAATCTCAATCACATCTCCCACAGCAAATTGATCCTCCATCAAAATTAAGCACCCATTGACCAAATCTTTCATCAAACTTTGGGAACCAAGGGAAATTGCAATACCGATGACAGCACCCCCTGCCAAAATTGAACTAGTGGGTACATTAAAAATGTCTAGAGTCCGCAAGATACCGAAGGTAATGAAAACAAAAGTGATTAATCCTTTTAGTGCCCCGGAAACTGTTGCAGATCGCAGGGCAATCCGTTGAGTTTCACTCAAAGGGATAGAGGGATGGGTTGTCCAGACATCGGTGATGTAGTCAATTAAGCTTTTGCCAATACGAATAACAACACTGATGAAAAACCAAATAATCAGCAGCCCGAGGGGACGGGCGAAAGCGTCACTCCACCATCTCATCAGGTAGGGGACGCGAGACATGATTACCACAATCCCGATGTACCATACGAGAATAAACGCCCAAAACAGTAGCAAGGTGAGAAAAGAATAGATCCCCAGTTGGCGCTTGAGAGTGAACTGTCGCTGGATGATTTCTAGAAATTGCGATCGCTGGTGGGCAATGGTGTGTGCCTCTGGTTCGCTGGTGTCGATTGCCTGAATATTGGCCGATGTTTCTGCCTGAGAGCGTTTGACCGCAGCCTGTTTTGCCTCAGCTATATGCTCTTGATAACGAGCTTGCAATACCGTTTGTTTGCGAATTAGAGTTCGCCGCAGGAACCATAACACAACACTGCCCAACACCAAGCCGATGCTGATTTGTATTGCCTGCCCAACCCGTTGAGACAATACCTTAGGTGAGAAGAGTCGCTCGATGCGTTCCACTTCTGCTTGTAATATTTTTTGCCAATCCTGGGCCAATTCCTCCAGTGTTTTCCCATAGTAGTCAGCATCTGGCTCTGTGACTGTCACCAGCCTTAAAGAACGGGTCGTTTGATCGTCATTGAGCTGGAGGATTAGGCGGTTATTCAGGGTGGCAACAGAAATTATGGGAGTTTGTTTGGCTTTGTCGGCTCTATCGAGCGCTCGCATCAGCCGTTGCGTAATTTCTTCAGCACGTACTTCCACAGGAAGACTTCCCTCTGGCGGTTCGTCGCGATTAAAAACAGTGGGAGAGACAACCTTAAATAAAAGGTTTTTGTCTAATGGTGAATTCACGTTGGCAATTTCATATTCACCGAGACGGGTGACGCCTTTAGGCGGTTTGTGCGGATCGTTAGAAGCGGCGGTGGGTGACGAGGGCAGTTGACTGTGGGCGATCGCACCCCAGCCAAACACCATTGCGATCGTCACCACAATGATTAGCACAAACCGAATTGTTAGACGCTGCAAGCGATTAAACGAGAGTATAACCATAGAGAACTATTGCCCAACTGAATATCAGAACCTATCAGAACCTAATACTTCCTTGGCACTGCCTGATTGAGATTTTTGAATGTGGCAATAGTAGCATTTAAGTTGGGAGCTTTACGGGCAAGGGTTGCTTGTTCGTAGGCATAGCCCACAGCTATTATGTCTGATTCTCCTAAGTACCGACCCACTAATTTGATACCTTGGGGTTCTCCTTCTGGAGAAAAGCCACTGGGTATTGCCAAGGCAGGAAAGCCTGATGGAGCATGAGCAAACACCTCGTTAGTGGGTACAATCAGAACACTGATGTTGTTGGTTTCAAATAGCTGATTTAAAGCATTGGTCGCCGTAGTTTTTAGGGTTGCTTTTGTGGCGGCACCTTCTTCAGCTGTGATAGCTGTGTTTTGCGATGCTTCAATATATCGTTGCCCGTAGGGAATCCGATTGGTGGGGTCAGCCTTGTTGATCTCAATAATCTTTGCCAGCGATTTTACAGGTATGCCCTTGGCTTGGGCTAAGAAGCGGTTTAGGTCATTCTTAAAGCTATATTCCAGAACGGGGTTCGGTAGGTTTTCCTGTGGTAATTTGGTTGCGACAATTTCTACGACCTCGATCTTTTGTTTGCGTAGGGTAGCGATCGCAGCTTGGAACTGCCGATTTTGAGCATCATACCTTTGATTAAAAATCTGCCGAGCTTCGGCCAGTTCGTTTTCGGTTGGTTGTTTGCTTCCCGGTGCCCTATCGCTTTCAATAGCTTGCTTGATTTTTTCCTCCACGAAAGCTTTACCATAGGTTGCTACCCCAACCCGACGTTTGCGGGCGGCTTCTAGAGAGAGAAACTTAGTGAAATCGGGCTTGGCATCTACAGGAGTACCCACCATAGCAGTGAGCAAAGTTGCTACATCGGTTACGGTGCGTCCTATTGGTCCGGGGACATCAGCCCATGCGACTAGGGGAATTATATAATCGCCACTGACTAGCCCATAACTGGTTTTTAGTCCAACTACATCATTGATTCTGGAGGGTTGCACCACTGACCCTTGGGTTTCACTACCCACACTCACAGCAGTCAGATTTGCGGCAACTGACACAGCCGAGCCAGAACTCGATCCGAGTGGGTCAAAAGCACCATAAGGGTTGCGAGTCTGTCCACCTAAAGCACTAAAGCCACTAGGCATACTGGGATCGAGGTAATTTGCCCATTCAGACAGGTTAGCTTTACCTAAAATAACGGCTCCAGCTTTTCGCAATTGTTGTACCAAGAGGGCATCGCGATCGGCTCGCCAGTCTTTGAGGGCGTAGGCTCCAGCCGTAGTATGCATTTTGTCGCCTGTAGCAATGTTGTCCTTAAGTAAGACAGGGATACCGTGCATACCTCCCCGGACTTTTCCAGCTTTTCTCTCAGCATCGAGTTTTTGGGCGATCGCTAGGGCATCAGGATTCAGTTCCATGACCGAGTTGAGTTTGTTGATGTCGTAGCATCGGATGCGATCGAGGTAATAAACTACCAACTCGGTGGCAGTGAGGTCGCCGCTAGCCATGAGCTGCTGTATTTTCGGCACGGTGGCTTCTAGCAATTGCTTGTCTAGAGCCTTACGTTGCTCAGGAGAGAAGTTGGCTAGAGCCTTGGTAAAGGGGCTGAAATCTCGCGCACGCTTATTTGTGTAGTTGGGTTCTGCGACAGGAAATTTGATGGGATAGCTGCGGACTTCAGCGACCGTTGCCACAAAGCCTTGAGTGGGGGTGGCTGTCTGAGAGTAGGCATGGGTGGAGACACTGAGGGCGATCGCAGAGATTGCTGTGAGCATCAAAAATTTTAGGGTTTTCAATTTCATAGACTTGTTATCTTGGAGGGTTTTCTTACTGGAGTTTAGATTAGTTCTCCGTACAAAACTTTTGAATTGAAAATGGTTTGTTCAATGTTGAGATTTAGAGAAAAATAACAGCTAACAGCTTGACATGATATTTGATTAGCTTAAAGCTTTTCTGCGCACAAATTTACAATACTCAGTGCCGTCAAAAGTTTCGGTTTATTACGGCTTTTTGCTTTACCTTTACATTTTTAAACAAATTCAACTAAAATGCGGCTTATCCTGCTATTATTATTTAAATTTTTGAAGAAAGCAGAAGGTAAAAAGTAATTACAGGCATTCAAACACACTGTAATTGAAGACCACTAAATAATTTGATTTAGTGCAGTTATTAAAGTAAATTTGGGCAAGGCAAAAAGGCATACATTAAAATTTTTTCTTCCCTTCTGCCCTCTGTCTTATCCCTTGCCCGCAGGACAGATAATATTTACAACAATCAGAGTAACTTATGTTGATGTTGCATTTTACCAAGATAAGTAGATTGTCTCAATTAGTGACTTTTGCTGCTTGTGGCATCCTCTTGAGTATAGCTTCCATTACTACAAAAGATTCATCAGTTTTTGCACAACAAAAAATTAAACCCACTACTACTCCTTTGCTGATATCACAAACACAGCAACTCAGAGCAGAGTCAGGGCCGGATGATAAAGGTCGTTGGCGATTCTATAAGCCTAACGATGTCTCAGACGATGCAATGGAAGCCCAAGGTTGTACTAACGTTGGTGTTGGTGGTTCGAGTGGTGCAAATTGGCGCTGTCCTCGCGAGAGGATTAGGGTAGAAGCGGATGGTGATTCCCGTAGTCGTGATTCTCGCTACGATGATGATTCTCGGAATCGCGATTATCGTTACGGAGCCTCTACACAGCAACTCAGAGCAGAGTCAGGGCCGGATAACCAAGGTCGTTGGCGATTCTACAAGCCTGAGAATGTCTCAGACGATGCAATGCAAGCCCAAGGTTGCACAAACGTTGGTGTTGGTGGTTCGAGTGGTGCAAATTGGCGCTGTCCTCGCGAGAGGATTAGGGTAGAAGCGGATGGTGATGATGATTCTCGGAATCGCGATTATCGTTACGGAGCCTCTACACAACAACTCAGAGCAGAGTCAGGGCCAGATAACCAAGGTCGTTGGCGATTCTACAAGCCTGAGAATGTCTCAGACGATGCAATGCAAGCCCAAGGTTGCACAAACGTTGGTCTTGGTGGTGCGAGTGGTGCAAATTGGCGCTGTCCTCGCGAGAGGATTAGGGTAGAAGCGGACAACAGACGTTAAGATTAAGGGTTTAGAATATCTGACTGTCTGATTGGTATATAAAACAAATTTGAAAGCTTGAATCCTAACAAAATTCTTAGTCGATAAGCTTAAATATACCGATTAGACAGTCAGGAGAAACTCTGGAAACTGGATGCTACTCTACTCAATACTCTGGAAGGACACGAAGAACGAGCGTTGGATGTTGCCTTTTATCCTGCTACTAAAACTAGAGGCACACTGCTAGCATCTGCCGGATTAGATGATGTTGTGATTCTCTTAAGTAGGTAGACATAATTAAATATAAAATAAACTCCTAGTTTGTAGTGAGCGATTTATCGCTCAGAGCAAGGATTATCAGGAATAAAGTCCTTACTACAAACTTTAAATTTATTTATGCCTAGATACTTAACTACAATAAGCCAGACTGCTTAATCCAGGAGTATTTATTAAGTCAGTATTGACTATCCAACCATTACCAGATAATTCTCCAGGGAAACTTCTGGAAAGGTCGATTTCTACCCAAATGTAATTTTCAGATTTATATGACTTAACTATATTACCTGTAACCAAGTTCACAAACACAACTGTGTTTGGATAAAGTGTTGTAATAAAAGGTTCTTGTGTACTTGGTTGGCGACGTATAGTTTCCCGTCGTACAATTTGCCGACATACACTGCCAATAGTAGGTTTACTCGATACATTTTGAGCGTTGTTATTCGGCTGACAAAATCTCAGCACAGCAGTTTGAATAAACCCTGAAGTCGGAGCTTTAATTCTGACAAATCTATCTCCACTAGCTGGGATATATGCTAAAGTAATCCTTGTTTTTGCCGACAATATTCTAATAGCATGAGATGATGTTGAAGGTTCTTTGAAAATTGGAGTATTTACTTTAGTTGCACGACAATTTGACTGTGCAGAATTAAAGGGAGTCTGCGCGATTTGAGCAAATACAGGTACACTCAGAGCAAACGTAGCAATATTTACTAGAGTAAAAATATACAATAACTTCTGAAATTCCACGTTTTTTCCTCAATATCAGTTATGAGAGACTGTACATTAGATTCGGAACTTATAAACTCTGATGTTAAAAGAGTCTAACCAAATTATTTTTAAATATTAGAATATCATATAATGACTTATTACTACTAATTACCAACTACGCACCATCTCTTAATTATGAATAAATCCAAGACTAGTGGAATAGTTGAACAGTTTGTTAATACAGTGATGGGGGTAAAACCTGGGAATCAACGACAGTCTCTAAACACATCAATAGCGACTACACAAGAACTAGATATCAAAGCAGTTTTAGTTTATACACTAGGGACTATTTTACAAATAGTAGTCATGATTATCGTGTTATTGGGAATGGAAAAATTAGTAATGTTCATTGATAATAATTCTTCTTTTTCCAGTTGGTTTAGCACCTTATTGACTGGATTATTTTTTGCTCTATTAAGTATCCGTTCTCGAATTTTTTCCCTTTTAGATAATACCCGTTCTCGTCAGACCTATGACCAGGTAATCAGACCAAGATGGTCGCCTCCACCTTTAGCATTTCCCATAGTTTGGATGATAATTGCTGTTTTACGGGTCATTTCTTCTGTATTGGTTTGGCAGGAAATGAATCACCAGTTTTTAGTATTACCTTTAATTTTGTTTGTGGTACATTTGGCTTTAGGGGATACTTGGAATACGATTTTTACTGTAGAACGGAGATTAGGTGCTGCTGTACCTGTAGTTATTTTAGGCCCTTGGTTATCTGCTGTAGTGGTGACGGCAATTTATTGGCAAACTAATCCTATAGCAGGAATGACTTTATCATTTTCTTGTGTGTGGTTAACTGTAGCTGCTGTTTTAGTATTTAGAATTTGGCAATTAAATGGATCTGAGCCATTGTATCCTTTAAAATTAGCACCTGTGGATCAATAAATATCCAAAATTCACCTTGAGATGAAAGCCAATTCAAGATACATAAAAAACGGTAGAGCAGTTAACAATAGACCTCTTGCAAAAATCGTTGAATCACCCCTCCCCAACCCTCCCCGTATGTATTGGGGAGGGAGCAAGATTTCAAGTTTTTCCCCTTTATAAGGGGAGATTAAGGGGGGTGAATTCGACTTATGAAAGAGGTCTAATCTACCGTTTTTTAAAATCTTTAAGGGAGTTAGCTTCTAAACGAATTTTATCTAAATCTGTTTTTTAATCATAATGAGAAGCATCGCCAACTTTTAAATAGTGCCGAAAGTAACACCCTGTTTTTTGAGCCACTTCCGGTATGCTATAGAATAGCGATCGCTCGGTAAATGTATTTCTGCTTGCAAATCTAAAGGTAAGCGTCGGGGTTGCTGGGATTCGACAATGGCAATATCTTGACTAGCAACTTGATTTTGAATATCTAGATACAGTTCCACTTTTAGTTCGCGATCGCTCTTTACCATTAACCAATATTGCGCCACGCACTCATCTTCATCGACTGGCGTAATTGTATAGAAGATATTTAAACGACGATCTCCAGGCCCAAGTTTAAAGTATGCTACAAGCGGACGGAAAATGCGGTAATCGTAAGTGTTGAAAATCATTGGTGCTGACAGAGGATTACCGGAATTAAAATCTAGTTCCCACAAACCACATTTGAAACTAATCCCATCTGGAAGAGACTCTAATTCATAGTGCGTCAACTCAGGACGACTGGCGTGGGCAAATAATCCCGAATGCATAATTGGGAAGTGTGCCGGATCGATGAAATTTTCCAGCACCCGCAGAGGGCTAGAGTGATAGTAGTAAGGGCCACAGAAAATCTTGTGATAGACCGGATCGTACCACTCAGAAAACGGAGCTATGTCTTGTTTTGGTGTCCCTAAACAAACCCAAAGCAGATCGTAACGCTCTTGAATTTGGTAAGTTTTAACACAAGCTTGGGCGGGGGGCGATTGTTCGGGATTAGCCGGAACTTGTACACATTTTCCCTCGCTATTAAAGGCTAAACCGTGGTAGGGACAAACAAGAGTCTCTTGATTAACATATCCTAGAGAAAGACGGGCACCACGATGAGGGCAAACGTCTTGCCAAGCTAAAACTTTGTCGCCATTATGCCAAAGCACTAGATTTTCGCCTAATAAGCGCTTGTGCAGGACTGTTCCAGGTTGGAGGTCTTGCGATCGCGCTATTACATGC
This sequence comes from Nostoc sp., assembly GCF_036918015.1. Taxonomy (GTDB): domain Bacteria; phylum Cyanobacteriota; class Cyanobacteriia; order Cyanobacteriales; family Nostocaceae; genus Nostoc. Next base: position 3,057 of record NZ_JBALEO010000085.1, on the reverse strand, counting down.
CAATCATTCAGCAAAATCTGGTCTTGCACCATGAGTATCGACACCCGTCAGGTCAAATACCTATATCTTAATCATCCTGTGGAAAAACTATCAAAGCACTTTTAGATTTGTTAACAGATAAATGTGCGATCTCTATGTATGCAAAAACTCAAAGTGGCGGGAAATTTAGGTTAATGCATAAGTCCTAAAAGATATGCCAACTGAAGATTAGCTGGGAAAAACTTAGGCGAATACTTGCTTTTCTACGTGAGCATACTGACGAGTAACTTGATGAGTGCTGTAATTGAGCGTCAGACAACCTAATTACCCCCCTTAATCCCCCCTTGTAAAGGGGGGAAACAAGAAAAATCTGGTTCCCTCCCCTTTACAAGGGGAGGGTTAGGGTGGGGTAAAATATGTACTTAGATGCAGCTGTATGCCATCATTGTTAATTTATAATAGCTTGCATCGCCCCTGGAGTTAGAAAAGTCTATTTACCAGAGGGAAGCTTTAGTTCGATATTTAATTTGTTCCCTATTTCCATAACATTGTTTGTAAAGTCTGTCATACCTGCGATCGCGCCAGCAACTAGAGTAGCAGCAGTTAGTAAAGCTACTAGACGCTTTTTGAGTTTGGGTAAATTGCGTTCTTTTTCTGGCTTTTGAATTTCTACTTCTACATCATCAATATCAATGGTGATGTCGTCGCGGATTTCTGGTGGGAATTGAGCGGCAGTTTGGCGCAGCTTGCCTATCAGTTGCAGAATTTCGGTGATGTTTGCGCCGTTTGTTTGGTTGAAGTTAGAGGCTTGCTGACTAGCGTTGTCTTTGACTTGGTTGGCTAAATTGGCGATGTTTGCGCCTTGAAGGTTGTTTGTGAATTGAGGATTTTCTGACACAGCATTTGCCTCAGCTTTATTATTATTATTAATTTTAATTTCTCTGCTGACAGCTAGTTTAGCAATATCTCGCATATCTTCGTATGCAGTCCTATCATCTAAATCATTATGTCCTTTTTGTGATTTTCGACGCGATTCTCGCGATTTTAGTGATTCATAGCCATCTAAAAGTTGACGTAAATCGAGTTTTAATTTTAGTTTGCCGATGGTGATTGTGCTTTCACTCATTGATTCGAGTCCGAGGAGTTCTTGGTAGTCGAGGGGCGGATGGTTGGGATGCTTGGGGACGGGAACCCATTCGGTGATTTCGAGATTGGGAAGACTTTTGTGGATTTTATGGAAGACATCGCGGAGGATGCCGAGAAATGAGCGGCGGGTTTCTTTGCGTCCGCTAATAGTGATGAAGATTTTTTTGTCTTCGGGATCGGCTTTGATGCGAGCGATGTTGTAGATTTCGTTGTTTTCTTTATAGGCAAGCATTACGCCACTGCGCCAATAGATTTGGTTATAAATTTTTTCGTGGGTGATGACGATGAAGCGAGAGATGATGCTTTCGGGGAGAACTTTGTAATGGTATTGAAATTCAAGGGTTTCACCGTCGAGTTCTGTTTCGTCTGGTTCGTCTTTAGGCAGAAGTCCCGCAATTAGAAATTGTGGTGGGTGACATTCTAGTGCAAAGCAAAGCTCAAATTCTTTCATCAGCCCGATCAGGTAGTCGTGACGCTTGGCGGGGTAGCGCTCTGGATTGAGGATGCGGGTGAGATCGGCGAGGGTGAAAATGCCTTTGTGTTTAGTTTTGAGTGTTTCATCGCTTAGGAGCGCGTAAATGCCTTCTGTCACCCAGTTGGGTTTGAGGATGTTGGTATTTTTGAGGATGGGGTGATCGCGGAAGTTGAGAACTAAGCCAAGTCGATGCAGCAAGTCGATCAGTTGGTCATGGTTTTGTTCTTCAGGGATTTTGTTGTCGTAGCAGATGCCGATGTAGCGGTTGTAGGTGATGAAGTCTTCAGTCATGGCTTCGAGTTGTTGTTTAACCTCAAACCATGTCAGGGGTAGAAGATCGTAGACTTCTTTGAGGTTGGCGATTTGCTGCAAAATGGCGTTGCGAAGTTCATCAATGCCGATATTGTCTTGGCAAGAGGTTTCGATAATGTCTTGGATGTTAGGATATTTTTCGCGTAATGCCTTGCGGTTGATGTCGAGGGGTTGTTCGTCTTTTTTGTTGCCAACGATAATCACGGGGGACTGTCCGCCGAAGCTTTCGATTAGTTTCAGCCAATATTCGATGCGGTTTTCTTCTTCGCTGGTGCGACAATTACAAACGAGGAGATAGAGGCTGCGCTTAGTCAGAAAAAATTGATGGGTAGCATGATAAATTTCCTGTCCGCCAAAGTCCCAAACATTGAGGCGGATGTCTTTACTATTGACCTGCACGTTCCAAGTTTCTACATTGAGTCCGTCAGTTTGGGATTGATTTTGATCGTATTTATCGCGGATTAGTCGCTCGATGAGCGATGTTTTGCCGACGCTACTTTGTCCAATGAGTAAAAGTTTGGCTTCGTTGAGTGGACGCACTTCACCGCTACGGAGTAATCGCAAGTAATTAAAAATGTTTTCAACTGAACCAACATCATCAGAAGATCCTAAAATCTCTGGTGAAATAGGAAGCGGATTTCCCCGTAAATCTAGAGTTTCCAATTTTGGCAAACTTTCGATCGCCTCTGGAATCTCGGTTATTTCGTTGTCAGTGAGGTCAAGTAGCGTCAGATTGGTTAATTTTGCGATCGCCTCTGGAATCTTGGTAATTTGGTTGTCACTAAGGTAAAGCTGCGTCAGATTGGTTAATTTTGCCAGCGCCTCTGGAATCTCGGTAATTTGGTTGTTATGGAGGGAAAGCTCTGTCAGATTGGTTAAATTAGCGATCGCCTCTGGAATCTCGGTTATTTCGTTGTCACAGAGGGTAAGCAGCGTCAGATTGGTTAATTTTGCCAGCGCCTCTGGAATCTCGGTTATTTCGTTGTTATGGAGGGAAAGCTCTGTCAGATTGGTTAAATTAGCGATCGCCTCTGGAATCTCGGTTATTTCGTTGTCACTAAGGTAAAGCTGCGTCAGATTGGTTAATTTTGCCAGCGCCTCTGGAATCTCGGTAATTTGGTTGTTATGGAGGGAAAGCTCTGTCA
>NZ_JBALEO010000084.1:0-23950 GCF_036918015.1 Nostoc sp. | reverse complement strand
CAAGCTGAGAACATCGAGAGCCGTGTGCAGTGAAAGTTGCACGCACGGATCTAACTGAGAGGTGCGGGGAATAATATCCCCCATCGACTCAACCTAAAAGAGACTTCCAAATCAAAAACATCCCAAATTCTCTAGGGAAATGGCTGTCCCCATCGCTTCTATATTCAGGACGGGCAGAATACTCACCCACAATATGGATAATTTATTTCTTGGAAATCCCTAACAAATTAATATTTTTAACATAACATTTTCATAAAAGCCGCTCCTACTCAAAAGTGAGTGACTGACCAGATAAAATAATTTATTAGTTTACCCTATAGTACTTTCACAATTATGAGCAGCTTTTGATTAAGCGCGCTAGATTAATAATAGCCAATAACTTGAAACAATTATTTACAAGTCTTATAAATAAAAGTAACATCCTCTAAGAATGATCAGCCGCGATCGGATTGGTTAATGTCTATGTGTATGCTTATAGGAAAATAGCTGATTTCCAGCAGCAGGAAACTTGCTAGCGTTTTAGACAGTTACTTGCGGCAGAATCTGCCAAAGTTAAAGCCTTCGGAATTTGACGAATCTGCTGGTATGGATACGAATAACAAAAGTTCCTCTAGCTTAAAACAGGAGAATCGGGGCTTGGTAATCGATCGCCTAAAACAGGATTTAAAAAACGACCTGATTGCTGGTTTGTTGGTAATAATTCCCCTAGCAACCACTATCTGGCTGACAATTACCATTGCGACTTGGGTAATCAACTTCCTCACCCAAATTCCCAAACAATTGAATCCCTTTGATGGGTTAAACCCAGTTTTGGTAAATATACTTAATTTGTTGGTAGGGCTGGCGGTACCATTACTAAGTATATTGCTAATGGGCTTGATGGCTCGAAATATCGCTGGGCGATGGTTGTTAGATTTTGGTGAGCGATTATTACAGGCAATTCCTTTAGCAGGTCAGGTATACAAAACTCTCAAACAGCTTTTAGAAACAATACTGAAAGATTCTAATGGCAAGTTTCGTCGGGTCATTTTGGTAGAGTATCCTCGCCGAGGAATTTGGGCGATCGCTTTTGTTACTGGTGCAATCAGCAGTGATATCCAAGCCCAGATGTCTCGCCCCGTGCTAAGTGTTTTTATCCCCACCACTCCAAATCCGACTACCGGATGGTACGCAGTGGTTCCTGAAGACGAGGTGGTGAATCTCTCTATGTCGATTGAAGACGCCTTTAAAATAGTTGTATCAGGTGGCATTGTCGCCCCCAATACGCCTTTGGTTTTTTCCAAAGAGTCCACATTGGAAGTGAAACACGAAGAAATCAAGCAGCAGGTTATTTCCGTTGAAGAAACGTGAAAAAGGCAGGAGGTAGGAGGCAGGAGGTTCAATAAAGAATAGTGGCTCACACCCGGATTTCTCACGCATAGTGTAGGCAGAGAGGTGTGGGGAGTGTGGGGAGTGTGGGGGGTAAGACTTCTTCCCCATCCTCCCACACCTCCCACACCTCCCACACTCTGCCTCTCTGGAATCAATCTGGCATAGTCACAAGCAAATGCGTAATGTTGTTGTTTAACTGTGCCAAAATTGATAGGCTTATAAGTTTGTCTTGCCTAGTTAATTCAGTTCTTGCACAATCATCCCTCAGTTTTATGCAACCTCGTAAACCCCAGCAAATTGCTCGTGAATTGGCGCTTTTAAGCCTTAGCCAATTGCCAGTCAACCCAAAGAAATTAGATAAATTGGAAGACGACCAACTAGTATCCAAGTTGGTACTAGGTGCAGTACGCACTCTGACCTCAGAAGTACAAGATACCCTTGATAATGCCGCAGGTGAACTGCAACGCAGTAACGATCGCCTCTTAAGTAGCCAAACTCGGGCCTCCGACCTCAATACTGCCAGAACAATGCTTCAAGAAGCGATCGCCTGCACCCAGACAGCAATTAATCAGTTGGGTACAGCTGTTGATTTCCCAGTATTGATTCAGTTAGCTAATCAGGATAAGGGAGTTCGGAATTACGCTAAAGAGCTTGTGATTACCGTCAATGAAAATCGACACGTTATAGAAGAACTGATTTCTGCTGCCTTAGTAGATTGGCAAGTAACTCGCCTCGCCCAAATTGACCGCGATATCTTGCAAATTGCCGTGGCAGAAATGAAGTTCTTAGGAGTACCAGACAGTATCGCCATCAACGAAGCTGTGGAGCTAGCCAAACGCTACAGTGGAGACGATGGTCATCGGTTTATTAACGGTGTTTTGCGCCGAGTCACTGAGCAGAAAAAAACTGCGTAGTATCGCTGCGGAATTCATAATTTTTATACTGCCGTGGAGAAAAGTCTGTAGCCGCTTTTGCGGCTTCCTCCAAGCGAAACTTCACTCAAAATGAGACGCTGCGCGATCGCAAGGAGCCGTCTATTGTCACGATTCTCCTCAAACTGGCGTTGAAAGGTGAGGATAACTCGGAAGTTTTCACCCCAAGAAAAAGTGCAAAGTTAAATTAAACTCATAATTCATAACTCATAATTCATATAAACAATACTGCTGCAATGGTTTTTAATTGGTTCCGTCGTCAACATAACGATTCCTCTAACACTCCCTCCGATAAGAAACAGGAAGAAACTCCTCCTGTACAAGAACCCCAACCAGAGCCAGCCGACACCTCAACACCAACTGCTGAAACTGCACCAGCAACGGCAGACTTATTGGCATTTGCTAAAGCTGCCTACAAAAATATTCAGCAAAAACAGCAAGTTGAGGTAGTAGAAACCCCACCTGCTTCAGCAGATACCTTAGCACCATCAATACAACCTGAAACCGCAGAAACGGTAACTGCGGCATTAGCTGAATCAGAAGCAACTGAGGAAGCTGTTAGTACAACCGTAGAAACTACACAGCCAGAAGTTATCCAAGCTGCTAGTGAGGAAGAAATTACAGAAGATTCTTCAGTGGCAGCAATTGTTGAACAGCCAGATGTTTCCAGCCCAGAACTCACGGCAAGTGAAGTTGAACCAACACCCACTGAACCACTAGCTACGCCAGAGGCAACACAGCCAACAGCACCAGCTAACTTATCCTTTTTAGAACGGGCGGCGGCAGAACGGCAAGCCAAGCTGGAGCAACTAATAGCCACTGCCATTGAAGTTCCAGAACCGGAGGTAGTACAGCCAGTAGCGACAACCTCAGAAACAGAAGAGGAAATTCCCGGACTGCTATTTGATGATGGGTTTGTCTGGTCAGCGAAAGTTCTAGCAGCTCAAGGTAGAAGTGCAGAAGACGTTTCTATTGAAGAAATTACTTGGCTGAAAAAGCTCCGGCAAGGATTAGACAAAACTCGCCGTAGTATTCTCAATCAACTGAAGGCGATCGTTGGTCAAGGGCCGCTTAATCAAGCTGCTGTGACGGAAATTGAGGCATTGCTTTTGCAAGCTGATGTTGGTGTAGAGGCGACAGACTTTATTATCAATGCCCTACAGACGAAACTGCGAGAAGAAGTTACCGCACCTGAAGAAGCGATCGCTTTCCTGAAAAAAATCCTTCGGGATATGCTGGATGCACCGAGCAAAACATCCCACAAAACTACCTTTACCCCAGAAAAAGAAACCTTAAATATTTGGTTAATCACTGGGGTAAATGGTGCGGGTAAAACCACCACTATCGGCAAAATTGCCCATCTGGGACAAAAATCTGGCTATAAATGCTTGATTGGAGCAGCAGACACCTTCCGCGCCGCCGCCGTTGAACAGGTAAAGGTTTGGGGTAGTAGAAGTGGCGTGGATGTAATTGCCAATCCGGGAAAAAATACAGATCCGGCAGCAGTTGTATTTGATGCGATCGCAGCCGCCCAAGCGCGTCAAACCGAATTACTTCTGGTAGATACAGCTGGGCGACTGCAAAACAAGAAAAATTTAATGGACGAACTCGGTAAAATCCGGCGAATTATCGACAAAAAAGCCCCAGATGCCAAAGTAGAATCTCTTTTGGTTCTAGATGCCACTTTAGGCCAAAATGGACTGCGGCAAGCTGAAGTTTTTTCCCAAGCTGCCCAACTCAGTGGTGTTGTCTTAACCAAGCTAGATGGCACAGCCAAAGGCGGCGTTGCCCTTGCCGTTGTGCAGCAGCTAGGTTTACCCATTCGCTTTATTGGTGCTGGCGAAGGAATTGAAGACCTACGCCCCTTTTCGAGCTATGAGTTTGTCGAAGCTCTCTTGAGTGGTTAGTTGAAAAATTTCGAGTTAAAAATTTTTCTTAACAAACTTAGGACTTACGCAATACTGTATTATTCTTCTCTGGGAGAGACTGCGCGTTGGCGTCAGCCTCTGACAGAGAAGGAGGTTCGATAAATTAAGCTTTTTAGCTATTTTTGCGTAAGTCCTAAAACTGATAAATTTAGGGATGACTGATCTGGTATTATCACTTGAAATAACTAGAAACAGCTCAAGTCCTAAAATTATGAATTTGTCACAATAAATAGGTGACTTTTGCTAAAATTTCTAGCTAATGCCCTTTTTTAAGTCTGAAATGGGTTTTTTAAATGTAGCAGCACGGTAGTTAGTTGCGACATAATCCCCTAGACTTTCATCTTGCAGCAATTGAAAAGGGAATCGAGACGCTCACACCCACAAATACAACTCTATTGTGGGATAGACAGCAGTCCCAATGGTGAGCAGTGCGTTGGGGAACCAGCGCGGGTGATTTCAGCGCTGTGGGAGGTTTTCCCTCCATAGGTGTGTGTTGGTTATAGCGACTTACTCGTGTAACGTCTATCAAGAGGTTGGAATTCTGATGGTTAAATGAAAACACTCTTTCTGACTTTTGACTTAAAGTTTTTAGAAGATATTTCTTCTATTTTTAGTGTCATCTCTTTTATTCATATCTTACACTTACCAAATGACTCACCCCTAAAATAAATTACAGGCGAATGGTTTAACTCTGTTACATCTGACTAAAAAGATAGAGTCACTTCATTTTTATCTTGTTTTGATGGGTTTAAGTTTTGCATCTTCAGCAACTCAAAATTCGCAAAACGAGAAATTAAAAATGGAAAAGCTCAATCTTGGCGATTATGGTATACAAATTAAGTATTTGAAAACTTATTTACATATTCTCAGGTTTGGGAACGAGTGTAAGTCTGTTTTTGAGCAAATAAAGCTCGATTTGAACGCTTATAGAGGTTTTTACTCAAAAGACTTCTAGTCTTCTAGTTGCTTCTGCCCAAAAAGTCGCTCTGAGAGCGTTATAAATTATTCTTTGAATAAAGTATTTTTATGACTTTAGAGATATGCTTTGGTAATTAAGTTATGAAAAAATGAAAAGCTTTCTGATATATCAGCAAAAGTAGTAATTTTTACGGGTAGAATTTGGACTAAAAATACACGATCTAAAATTACTAATATTCCATCAGAAATACAATAAGCAAATAAAATACTTGTAAAATTTGCCTATTACGTCTTTATACTCTTGCTAAAATGGCAAGTCTTGTCTAAATATGGTTTAGCAATGCCAAAGCCAAAAGATTTATAAGTCATCTAAAATCTGCCAATATAAAGTGCAATAATACCCGTGCCTGTGTCTCAACTGCCCTCTCAACCCACTGATAATAATAGTAGTGCCGCGACTGATGTCACACCAGTCGTGGCACTCAAAGAACTCGTGGCAAGGTTGCACCGGGAACAGAACAAAATTCAAGATTTGCTAAGTTCTTTAGGATTTGCCCTGAGAAGTTTCAATAATTTGAATCAGTTTTTGGAACTGATTCCGCTGATGGCAACAAGAGTGACAGATGCAGACGGTAGCGCCCTGTTTCTCTACAAACCTAATGGCCAAGTCAGGTTAGAACAGTTACATTGGCAAGATAGTGGCCAGCGCAAGAATATCCGCAAAGCACTAGAAATAGCCAGTAGTCAAATCACGCTGTTGCCCAATACTGCCCCCCTAGCCAATGCCACGGGGATTTTGGATGACCAGATGCATCGCTATTTGGGGCCAGATGTGCAAATCTTTGGTACGGCGATTCTGGTAAAGCATACAGAACGGGGATGGCTCTATGTCTTGAGCCGCGATCCAGAATATAGTTGGACAGAAACCAGGCAAAAGTTAGTTAGGTTAGTGGCAGACCAAACAGCGGTAGCGATCGAAAACGATGAACTAGCTGTAGAACTAAGAAAAAAAGAACGCCTAGACCAAGAACTAGAAATTGGCGCAGAAATTCAACGGCGACTTCTACCACGTCAATGCCCCACAATCCCTGGTGCAGTCCTAGCGGCACGCTGTAAACCTGCCAATCGCGTCGGCGGAGACTACTACGACTTTATTGCTACCAATCATAATAAGATTCAGCCCAAGCTCAAAGGTGGCAGCGAAACAACTAGTCGCTGGGGTTTGGTTATTGGAGATGTCATGGGCAAAGGTGTCCCCGCTGGGCTGATTATGACGATGATGCGGGGAATGCTACGGGGAGAAGTACTACATGGTAATTCCCCAGCCGGAATTCTACAAAACTTAAATAGAGTTATGTATGCGGATTTGGAAAATTCCCACCGCTTTGTAACGCTATTTTACTCAGAATATAACCCCTACAGCCGAATTCTGTCTTATAGCAATGCGGCACACAATCCTCCCTTGTGGTGGCACGCAGCGACAAAAACTGTCAGCCGTTTAGATACTTTGGGAATGTTAATCGGTTTGGATGCTAACAGCCAATATGAAGATGCTCAGGCACAGTTAGAGCCTGGGGATACAATTATCTACTATACAGATGGCTTAACCGATGCCGCTGCTGCTGGTGGCGATCGCTTCGATGAAGACAATTTTGTTACTGGCTTCAATACGGCTTGTAAATACTGCAATGGGCCAGAGGAAATTGTGGATTACCTATTTGACCAAGTTCAGCAATTCATCGGTGCTGATAAACAAAACACTGATGATATGACACTAGTTGTTCTGCAAATTTTATAATCATTGGCTATTTATACTCGGTCAAGTCATGAGTCAATGCTTGAGTTTATGGTGACAGAGGATTCACTACAGTGATTCCACTAAATTTAATTTTTTATTTATTTTTCTTTGAATTACCGTAGCGATCTCTCAAACGGTTGTACATCAACCTTTTTTGGGAACTTGTTTGTATTTAGCCTTTAGGATAATACAGAAAAAATGATCGTTAGAATACTTTTCTGTTCAATTAAAAACTATATATTTTGCACATCTAGCACAGTAGGAAACGCCAAGGGGGAGAGCAGGTAAAAGGTAAAATGTACAAGGTAAAAAGTAAAAGGTAAATTTACTTCTTCATTTTTGCTTTCTTTCTATCCTTGTGACGCAAGCATTTGGTCTGCTCCCTTTTGGCGTTTTAATTTTTCTTTCTCCGCCGTAGCAAGTTCACAACAGCTACGACGGAGTTTTGCTTTCTTTGTTTCTTCGTCCTAGATTTGCTTTTTTAAACTTCCTTGATATGTAAGCTGCCAACCTTCATTTAATGATTTGTCAAAATATTTATGAAAATATTTTAGATGAAGAATTTAGATTGCTATTCTTGCGCCCCAGCTTTTTGCAGACTCCGCACCACATTCTTATAACCATTAAATTCCGCAATCATCAAAGCAGTATAACCACCCCGATTTTTCAAATTCACATCTGCCCCAGCTTGGAGTAATAACTGCAAAATTTCGCCATAACCTGCTGAAGCAGCCCACATCAATGATGTGGCTCTAGCTGAGTCTTGAAAATTCACATCTGCCCCCTTTGCCAGCAGCAAATGTACGATCTCTTTGTGTTTGCGTTCGGTTGACTTAATCAAAGCAGTTTTGCCATCATCCCCTGGAATGTTGACATCAGCACCATAGTCTAACAACACTTGCACCGTTTGGATGTGTCCTTGTGATGCAGCCAACGTCAAAGGAACTTCACCAAGATTTTTCCCATTTATATCTCCGCCAGAACGTAGCAGTGCCTCGACAATTTGGCTATGTCCCTGCAATGCTGCTACAAGTAGTGGTGTATCGCCCAGGTGGTTGCTAATTTGGACATCTGCACCCCTGTTAAGTAATATTTGTACGACATCAATGTAGCCTTCCACAACGGCAAGGTGTAAGGCAGTTTCACCATCTCGATCTTGAAGATTTATCTGGGCACCTCGATCTAGTAAAGCTGCTGCGATCGCACTGTGTCCAGCCGCTGCTGCTGCCGATAGGGCAGTTTCACCATCAGAGTTTTTCACATTCACATCAGCCCCTGCTGCTAGCAGTGCTTCCACAATCTCCAGATGTCCCAAGTCTGCCGCTAGCATTAAAAGTGTCTCACCCTCCTCATCTGGGATATTGACATCGACACCAGTTTGGAGAATTGCTTGTAAAACTTCTATTTTTCCCTGCTTAACGGAAAGTTTCAACGCTGTATCATCATCTTTATCAGCGATATTAACTTGGGCGCCAGCAGCCAATAAAACTCGCGCTACATCGATATGACCTTTGAGGACTGCTGCCATTAAAGCTGTACTGCCATCTTCATTAGTGGCATTGACATCTGCACCTCTAGATAGTAAAAGTTGCACAATGTCAAGCTGTTTGGCACTAGCTGCCAACATCAAAGCCGTCAAACCATAGAGTTTTCTGGGCAAGTTGATATTTGCCCCAGCATCCAGAAGCGATCGCACAATTTCGGTGTAGCCTAAATTGGCAGCAAACATTAACGCCGTAGTGCCTTGGCGATCGCACGCGTCCACCCTCGCACCAGCAGATAGTAGCGCACACAGCCCCTTGATATCACCGCTTTTAGCAGCTTTGAGCAGCAAAGTATCGTTGTTTTCAGTCATGAATGAGATCCCACGCAGGGGGTTTTGTTCGTCTACCCTCAAAATTTAGTCTGAGATTGTTTATCCACTTTGGCAAGAGGGCGAAGCAAAATAGTCCGGGGAGATGGGGGAGTCTCTTTTAATTTGTGCAACTTTAAGCACAGAAAATAGAGTTATGCTAATTTTTATGAAGATTTAATCATTAGGCGAGAACACGATGAGTCTAGAACTTTCTACGTCGGTGAAATATTGGCTGAACTTCTTCCATCCGGTGCTTATGTGGGCGCTATTAGTACTCTCAATTTATGCTGCCTATTTAGGACTGCAATTGCAGCGTACCAGAAATGCTCAAGGGGAAGAAAAAAAAGAATTGATTAAAGGTAGATATAACGTTAGACACTACCAAATCGGGTCTATACTACTAGCTTTGATGGTGGCAGGTGCGATCGGCGGGATGGCTGTCACTTACATTAATAACCAAAAGTTATTTGTCGGGCCTCACCTACTAGCAGGACTGGGTATGACAGGTTTGATTGCATTTTCTGCTGCCTTGTCCCCTTATATGCAAAAAGGGGCAAATTGGGCACGTGCAACTCATATTTTAATAAATTTCACGCTTTTGGGACTTTTTGCTTGGCAGGCTGTTACTGGCGTGCAAATTGTCCAAAAAATTCTCACTCAAGCATAGTTAGCAAAGTAGGGTAGCACAGCTGTGCTACCCTACAAACGTACAAATAATTTGGAATTATTGATTTTTTAGAAATCCCTATCAACGCTTTTTCTTAGAATTAGCAGGAAACGGTATTCCCAAAGATTTATGAAAATCTTCCTGAACTTTGCGAGTTAAGCGGCGGGAGACTTGGCGGACAATTTGATTAAGTAAGCGATCGCCTGTAGATTGAACTATAGACTTAGGTAATCGTTGAATAAATCGGGGAAAGTGAAGATAAACGATCAAATCCAATTCCCACTCAACTCTTGTAACTTCGCCAATACCACTGCAAGTATCGTTTCCGATTAACTGTAGAGATGCCCGATAATCTACGTCATAACCAGGCGGGTGGTAGTCAGGAATGGGGATTGTACGGATGCGGTAAATACCCTCCTCTGGGGGCAACAATTCCAAACCTATTTTCGGTTCTACTTCATAACCGAAAGAACCAAAACGACCAATTGTTAAAGCATAGCCATTTTCCCCAAGTGATTGTACCTTCATGGGTTCAGCACAGCGCGAAAACCATGAGGAGTGAGCATTAAGATACTCAGCAACCTTCTCTACTGGAGCAGCCATTTCCATAAAATCTTGATAACGACCGTAAAATTTTGTGAGCGTCGCTACATTTGGTTCTGTTAACGTGTCCTCGGCTTCTTGGCTGGACGCTACAGGTAAAACTGCTTCTGTTATTTCCCAGGATTTATATTCGCTTTTTCTTGAAAGCATAAATGCATTACTGTATATTTTGGCGTTAGTCTATATTAATGATTCCCCACATACCTGGGTCATTTCGCATTCAGATCCAATTTTGACCGAAACCTCATTAATCTGCGATCGACTCCATAGAATTACTAAAATAAAGAACTGAACAAGCACACAATAGTTTCCCAGGATAGCATTTATCATGAAAGCATTTGTAGCAGGGGCAACAGGTGAAACAGGTCGCCGGATTGTGCAAGAATTGATTGCGCGGAATATTCCCGTCATAGCCCTGGTGCGGGATATAGAGAAAGCTAGAGCTATTCTGTCTCCTGAAGCCGAATTAGTGGTAGGTGATGTATTACAACCAGAAAGTTTAACTGCTGCCTTGGGAGATACCACAGTTCTGTTGGTTGCGACTGGGGCAAAACCTAGCTTTGACCCTACTGGCCCCTATAAAGTGGATTTTGAAGGGACTAAAAATTTAGTAGATGCTGCTAAGGCAAAGGGAATTGAGCATCTTATCTTAGTTTCTTCTTTGTGTACTTCCCGCCTTTTCCATCCGCTGAACTTGTTTTGGCTAATTTTGTTGTGGAAAAAACAAGCTGAAGAGTATATTCAGAAAAGCGGTCTTACTTATACGATTGTCCGGCCTGGTGGGTTGAAGAATGAAGACAACTCCGATCGCATCGTGATGCAGAGTGCAGATACATTGTTTGATGGTAGTATCCCCAGACAGAAAGTCGCCCAAGTTGCTGTTGAGGCGTTGTTTGAAGCAGATGCACGCAATAAAATTGTCGAAATTGTTGCCAAACCTGAAGCAGCCTCAAAAAGCTTTAAGGAGCTATTTCAGCAGTGCTGATATTTCCACAAGATTTTATTGCTTCCGTCTCTTATTCTCATCCCCAAGATTATCGGCTCACATCTTCATAGAAAAGTGATGCCTACAAACTTTTCAATTAGCTTGCATTATCTAAATCGACCGCCTTTTGATTCAACTCACTAAAGCGATCGCTCTATCTTCTCTGCAAGGACTTGTTCCCAAATTGGCAGATCCTCCGGTCGGTCAACATCAGCTAAGGGCAACAAGTCCACGTATGACAAACTAAGTTCCTGGGCAATATCCACGGTTTTCTGGAATACTTGAGCAGTTCCCCACTCGATGTTAACGAATAACTCTGGGATGGGTTGGCGCAAACCAATTAAGTAATATCCACCATCGATTGCAGGGCCAAGTACAAGGTCAAAGTCGTGTAACTTCTCAAAGGCTGTTGCTAAAATTTGGGCATTCACTCCCGGACAATCTGTACCAATGATAATTACTTTTTCTGCACCAGATTGAAAAGCATCAAAAAGCGATCGCGCCATCCGCAAACCTAGATCCCCTTCACCTTGAAACTGGTAAACCAAATCCAACCCCAGCCAGTCTTGCATAAGTTGTGAATCACCACCTGCAAAACGCACTTCCACAGATATGTCAATGGCTTTTTGCAATTCTTGAACTTGAAATATTGTATGCTCAGTCATTTCCCGTTGAAGATTGGCAGCACCAACATCTCCCAAAACAGGTATCAATCGCGTTTTTGTCCTACCTGGTTCTGGATAACGGGTGAAAATAATCAGGTGCTGTTTTGGGCTTGCTGGTAAGTTCAGCACAAATACCTTGTTTAATTGAATAAAAAATATTTTAAACTACATCTATTTTGAGAGCCATAGTTTTTAAAAGTAGTGCGAGCATGTTGCTACCTACTGGTATTAGTGGGCAAGATGCTACCACTACTCAAGGTTTCAAAATCGACGAGGTTTAATAGCAATACTTGCCGTTATCGGCTCTAGTATGTTCTTTTGCCGTTCGCATTGTCCCTAAAAGCGTTGAAACAATAACACAACGTTTAGCTTTACCACCAGATTTGCTAGATAACGTGATCCTTCCTAAATCTTTAGCATTACCTTTGTAGTCAAATGGAACTTTTTGTATATTACTTAGTGACGGTTGGAAGTTTGTCTCAGAATCAAGGCGTATATTAGCATCTAAGTTATTCCAGTTAGCGTTAGATGGATTTACTGTAGCAGGATGAACTGCCCATTGAACGATATTGTTTTGTTCACGAAAGCTTGCTTGCCAAGTCAATTTTTCCTTGGTGGCTTGCCTTTGGGCTTGACGCATAGCATAGTAAACCTCGTCTTGAGCAGTATTGAGGCGGCGAGTATCCATAAAAGCTAGCCAATTGGCTATTCCCAGCGTAGTCAAGATACCGATTAATACAACAACTACTAACATCTCTGGTAAGGTAAAACCACTGTTAGAGTGCTTATTTTTAAAGAGTTTTTTTGCATGAGCTAGAGATGATAGATATACCAGGCTATCCATTTTTCCTTTTGGTCGTTTTTCAGCTAACTAGGTGTTGAACAATGTTTCAGCTTTTTGGCTTCTTACTTTGCGCTGGTTAGTAATACTTTCGAGCAAACTAGGCATTAAAAGGATTATGAGAATTTTTAATAATAGTTTTGAAGTGAAAGTTATATGCTGAAGCCTTGAAGAGTCATTCAGAACATAATTCCATAAAAATTTAGCAGCAGTTAAACCTTTTTGTCGATTAAACGGCTTTTGTAGGGCTTTGCATGTTAGGTACTTATATAAATTCGCCAGACTTAGATTCCAAATATTCTTAAGTGCTAAAGACCTTTCCTTATATGCTTTCTCAAGCACCTGCAAGCAAGCTTTTTCTTGCCTGACAAGATTGGAAGAAACTGAATTGGCAATTATACGGTATAGGGTTTGTGCAGATGGTACACATATAAAATCAAATTTACAGGCTAATCGCAGCCACATATCCCAATCTTGAGCAGCACATAGAGATTCATCAAATCCGCCTAATTCGATTAAAGCTTCTCTACGAATCAAAGGATTGGAGCCATTCTCCAAAAAATTTGTCACTAATAACTTTTCATAAACGTCTCCATTGGCTGTAACGTGTGTACCAGAGAGTACTATTTCACTCTTTTCATCGATATAATCAGTCCAACTATAAGCAACTTTTGCAGTCAAATTTTCTTGCAGAGCCTTTAATTGAGATTTAAGTTTATCAGGCGTCCAAAGATCATCTGCATCTAAGAAACTAACAAATTCTCCAACTGCACGGTTTAGCCCTCGGTTACGACTAACGTTTCCACCAGCGTTGGGATAAGAAAATACTTTTATTCTAGGGTCTTTAATTTGTGTAATAATATCTAAAGTTGAGTCTTGCGAACCATCATTTATTATAATTAATTCAAAGTTAGTAAAAGTTTGATTTAAAACAGATTGAATTGTTTCTTTAATAGTTTTTTCGCTATTGTAAGCTGGTATGATTACAGAAATAATTGTTACATCCAAAGTTGATTTAATCATTTTGTTGTATTTTCTAAAATTCTGTCTAATTTCCATTTCAGAGAATAAAAAGGACTGACCATACTAGCAAAGTAAAAATTAATTTCAAAAATTGCAATTAAATTAGTTTTTAATTGACCTCTATACTTAATAAGATGCTGTAATAGTCGGTATAGATTTCCTAAGATAGTTTTAACTAAAACTATTGGTTTTTGCCAGGTTTTAGCATTGATCAAACGTAGCTGGAAAATACACAGACCACAACCACGCGCTAGCACTAGTAAGTAATCTTTTTCTAACCTCCAATGTGGAATTTGATGATTGATATGCATCGCGGGATTATACCAGATTTCCCAACCTGCTTTGTGTAAATATAAGAGAGCTTCTGTATCATCCCCGCCAACCATCAATTTATTCAGTCTACCCTTAAAAATCAATTCTTCAGGAACACTTTCACACCAAGCTTGCTTACGAACAACCAACGCAGCACCTGGAGGAAGTCTTAAATTATTTGCATCAAATAAATATGGTTGTAGTCCGTGTTCTCGGACAGCTAAAAAGGCTTGAATTCTTGTAAAATCTTTTGGGGGGCTTACTTCAAAATCACCGTGGATTTGACCGCTCCAGGCACCAGCTTGAGGATGCTCTTTGCCAAAAGTATAAGACTGGAAAACCCAATCAGATGCTGGGAGATTATCATCATCTATGAATGCAATAAACTCACCTCTAGCTTCATTGATAGCCCGCATTCTTGCAAAGGCTATTCCCTGTTGTTTTTCCTGAAAATAGCTCAATATAAAGTTTTGATTAATTTTTTTTTGGTAATAATCAGCTACTTCATTCGTCTCATCTTTACTATTATTGTCAATAATAATAACTTCCCAATTTAGGCTTTCTATACCTGTCTGATTTAGTAGCAAATCTAAAACTTTAGGTAAACGTTTTGCACCATTATATGTAGGAATAGCTACCGTAAAATCTAATTTTTCAATATCCATATAAATAAAATATTAATTTCTAATTATATTTTTTAGTTAAATAGCCATTTTTCCAAAGATAAAAAGGACTAATAAAACTGCTTAAAAACAGTTGCATTTCGCAAGCAGCTACTAAATCAGTTTTCAACATAGTTCTATATTTAAGTAAGTGTAAAATAATTTTACGCAGATCATTTGTCAGATAAGCTAAAAAAGCAAATGGTCTATATATCTGTTTGACATTAACCATTCTAGTTACATAACGGCTAAGTCCAATACCTTTAAAAAATGGAATTAAATAATCTTTTTGCAAACGAAATTTTGGTATTTTGTGAGAAATTTCCATTTCTGGGTTATACCAAACTTCCCATCCTGATTTTTGGATATAAGACAACATTTCTAAGTCTTCACTGGTAAGCATACTGCCTTTAACTCTCCCAGTTAAAATAGACTTATCTGGTACACTTTCTAACCATGCTTGTTTACGGACAACAAGCCCCGCAGAGGGTGGTAGCAATTTTTTAGCTGCTTCATATAATAGTGGTAAATTACCTCGCTCTGTAATTGCCAAGAATGGAGCAATACGCTGAAAGTTTTCTGGTGGTTCTACTTCCCAGTCAGGATGAATTTGGCTGCCATAAGCTCCTGCCTTCGGATACTTTTCACCAAAAGCATAAGCTGCTGATACCCAATTTGATACTGGGTAATTGTCATCATCTAGAAAACCTATGAGTCTACCTTTAGCTTCTAAAACTGCCTTTTTTCGAGCATAAGCTGCGCCTTGTTTTGCTTCAAAGCAATACTTTAAAGGGTAAGGACACTGCCAGTTTTTTTGATAGGTTTGAACAACTTTAGCTGTATTATCAGTGCTGTTATTGTCTACAACTATAATTTCCCAAGATAAATTTTCGGTGTGAACTTGGTTTTGTAGTCGTTCTAGTAGTTCAGGTAAACGACTTTCACCGTTATAAGTTGGGATAGCTATAGTAAGATCAAAGCTTTCAATCATTTGACAAAATGTATATTTGATTAAGGTGATTTTTTGTGTACTTAAAATCAAAAAACTATACTTACTGTATGCTACTATTTTTGCTCTAAAAGTGCAGTTTTATGTACCGTATTTATATGGAATTTTTTATAGGTTTCGCTACAAAAAATTATTTAATTGTTGCAAGCAGTGTCTTTCGCTGTCCGCATTCCCCCAAGGAGAGTTTCCACAATGACACAGCGTTTAAATGCACCAGCCTCAGTAGTTCCTCTTTTGGGTGCAGCTACCATAACTTTTAAAGGTGTATCGGCGGCATCACTACTGCCAGATTTATGTGCCAAAACACCTATGTAGTCGAAGGTAATAGTACCAGTTCCTGGCGTAGTCTCGACTATGTTACCAGTAGAATTTTTTGTATTGGAAGCAGAAATGTTGGTATACAACAGAACTTGTCCTGGATTAAAGGCCATATTCTCGCCTAAAGATTTCCACACAACACCTGAAGTTGGTATAACAGCACCTTGATAAACAAGGAACTTCGGAATGTTGTTTTCAACTTTAAAACTAACACTGTAGCTAAGTTTTTTGTTTTTAGCTTCGCGCTGTGCTTCTTGTAGTGCGCCGAAAACAGCGTCGTTAGCCTTATTTACTTGCTGTCGATTTACAAAGGCAACCCAGCCAGGAGCTGCGATCGCTGCTAAAATTCCTACCAAGAGCATTACTACTATTAATTCTATCAGGCTAAAACCAGCATCCTTTTGGAAGTATGCAGATATATAGCGGAGTCTGTTCGCTGAACATTGCGGTTTTGGTGTTTCCACTACAAATCTTTTAGGAATTTTGTTTAACCTCAAGAAAGCTTCACTGTGCATACAATACCTTTGATTGATTAGCTAGAGGTTATTTAGTAAATAAAAATCCGTGGCCTTGCACTCGAATGCTTGAACTTGGAAAATAAGTTTTTGTGTTAGCAGTGTAAGCTAAGTTATTATTTTGCAGACGAGCAAGTGCATTACCTCTGATGTACACCTGTGCTAGTACTTCGTTGGCATCGACACAAGCAAAAAATCCACTTGTTTGACTGCCTACAAGGTTTGGACTAGTGCAAGGTGTGCTATTAGGTGCAGTGGTACTAATGTAATCAACCAAAGTTACTACTTGATTATTAGTAGAGTAATTAGCTAATGCACCTAATGCAGTTTGCCATTGATTCATCTTGTCTTTGAGTGTAGCACCGCTCTTACTTAGTGGTGGTGGATTAAATCCAGTATCACTTGCACTTCCTGTTGCATTAGCATAAGCTGCATTCACTGGGCCTTGAAGTTCAAACCTGCCAATCCGTGCTTCTTGAGACCAAGTATCATTGGTCTTATTGGGATTTGTGATTAAGTAGTATGCTACCAATGAATAAGCAAAGCCATCATCTGTTTGTGTGGCACTAGTCTGAGTTGTGGCAGTAATTCCGACACTATCAGGCTTAAGCTCACGTTTCCAAAAAACAAGGATTGGTGTGCAAACGCTCGGACTGCTGCCGCTAGTGGGGCTACAGCTAGAAGCTGATTTCGCTGGTGGTATTTGGTCTGCAATGCCTGAACTACTAATAGTAGTAGTATTTGTGTTTCTGGTAACACCATCAGCATCATAGATGTAAACGGCTTGCTCTAAGTCACGAGCAATATAATCTAGTGCTGCTTGGATTTCTTGCTCAGAAGTTGCCTTGGCTTGTTCTTTGCGATCGCCATCTAGAATATTAATCATAAAGGCCATTAAAGGCGTTATGATTAGTACTGCCATTATCATAGCTACTAGCAGCTCAATCAAGGTAAAGCCGCTAATTGTCTTATTTATTCCAGAGCGTTTTACTTGAGTACTCAGGATAAATTTTAGTGAATTTATCATGCTGCGGTTTCCCTTTTATTGAGAGATATTTAAGAATAGACTTCTTGCATAGATATTTATTTGCCTCACGCAGAAGCGTATGAGAAAGATGCTAAAATCGGAAGCTTTGCAAGAAGTCTAATTAAAATTCAATTGCAACCACCTGTGTAGCGGGCGCAAAGGTCGCTGTATTTAGGTACAGTGTCGTTGATATCTGTTGTCATTTCCACTACAGGTGCTTTACGCTGACCTGCACCTCCAGTGAAAGTAGATTGTGTTGTCTTAGTTGTGGAAGTGTTCTTGAGTAGAGTCGTGGTTTCTTTGAAAGCATCAGCTCTGTAAACCCGTACACCTAAAGCATATCCACTAGTAGCACTACTACTAGCTAAGTTGTAGCGAAAACCCTGTATAATCATGTCTGTAACACTGGTGTTTTCGCAGCCACCACTACTATCAAAATCAACGCAGTATAAAGATGTACCCGTAGGAACTGTGCAGTAAGAGTTTGGTGTTGTGCAAGTTAGAGTTCCCGTAGCCGTGGGAGCGGCGTATGCAGTAAGGGCATCAGTTCCCGTAGAGGTAGGGGCTGCTATTTTTTTAGTCTTCACCGCATCAATGTATGATTTAGCAGCTTGTGTGGCTAATTCTATCCGTCTGGATTGTATACGCGTTGCTACTGACAGGGAAAGAACAGGTGCGATCGCAACTAGCAAAATGCTAACTACAAGTATCGCTACCAAAGATTCAATAATTGTGAAACCTCCTTCACTATGTCGTAGGTAGGATCTAGCAGCCTGTAACCTTTTGTTGTTAGCTTGTTTCCCTATCATGGCAATTTACCTAATATTTCATTAAACCTAGTCATTTGGTATGTCTAGACAGTAGTCAATTGGGCGATATTCACTAGGAACTGCGTCTGCATAAGTTACTGCGACTGGTGTTGCTGGTGGGACTGCTGTTTCTGGTATACCTGTCTGGTTACTAGCTTCACCGGCACAGAGCAATGTTTTCACCCAGGTATCATCTCGACCAACTTCTCTAAAGAACTCATTCGGGCGACCTGTTGGAGGCGCTGTAAACCTTTGGGCAAACAAGTCTGGTTGCTCTGACAACAGACCAACATCAAACCCCCACTTTCTATTTGGTGCTGCATAGAAAGGTAAGAGACCACTAGCGTTTCGAGTTGGGTAAGTGTCTAATGAGTAGTCAAAAATGCTGAGATTATAGTCTTTAGTAGCAGTAGCACTGGATTGTCTGTTTGTGAAAATGGGTGCAATTGGTGCAGTGGAGAAGCTACTCCGTTTTAATTGAATAAAGCTACCGCTGATTTTGGCTGTTCTGGTATCCCAGTTTTCCAAAAACCGCACAAAGTTTTGCAAACCTGATGAGATTTCATCTGTTCTACTGGGACTATTTCCTACTACAAAGGTGGCATTAAATATAGTGTCAGTTGCCTGTTGTAGCCAATTAGACTTAAAGTCATCTCCTGACGCTACATCGAGCGCGTCCGTTCTTAAGTTAGGGGGAACCTTTTTTGCATCATGAATTTCTAAGACTGGTACTAAGAGCGGTTGATTGTCCAAATCAGGACTACCATCACCGTTAACATCAATGGGGGGGAAATAAAACAGTGGTTTGTTACTTGCGTATACTGCTTGGTCTATATCTCCTGGGTCAGTTGTACTATTTGTGGTTCTAAACCAGAGACCGCGGATGTTAGTGTCTGTTAAACCGTAATTAGTACCATAAGTACATCCATTATTGCTATAACCAGTACCAGTAGTATCCAAGGGGCAACCTACACCCATCGCTTTGTAAATACCAGGACTGCTTGTAACCAGATTGTTGCTGTTATCACGGGCAAATGCAACTCGACGGGGATAAAGACGATCTGTAGCCAGAGTAGATTGCAGGGATAAATAAGTTGTACTTGTATCACCAGACCCCAAGCGCTCTCTGATTGTCTTGCTACCAGTTCCAAATGAAGTACTCCAATTGCTCGGAGTAGATACAGTACCACTTGAAGCGGTACCACCGGCAGCAAGTATAGCTTTACCTAAATGATAGGTTTTAAGATTTTTCTCTATTAAGCTTTCACCAGCGTCGGTTGTGTCCCCATCCCCATTCATATCTAAGTTAACTGTATCGTCTAGGTCAGAATCTCCATTAACATTAAACCCAACGAACCAATCATCAGGCGTACATTCTGAAACTAGTAACTTACGGCACATTTCCATGACATACAAGGGTTGGCCAGTAACCTTGCGCTGAACTGGAGTTACTCCATTTACTAAGTAAGAGCCTAGAGAAATGTTAGGAGTAACGGTAGTGTCTAGTCTGGGATTACCATCACTTGTCCAAAAAGAACTAGTAGAATAGCCATTTTCCCAAAAACCATTTTTCAGACGATTTCGTCTTCTAGCATCTAAACTGGCTAATAAAGTGGATGAAGGTGTGGGACGGGCACTTAAGCCATCCTCTACAGGAATGCCAGTGTTATTATTCAAATCGTAGTCTGCGTATCTCCGTACACCATCTACGAAACTGCCAGAAAGCAAGGTCATTGAATCGGCAATAATCGTTGCTGGTCTCCAAAGGTCGCCCCCAGAAGTAGGGCAGCCAGTTCTTCCTGCACGACAGGCAAAGTCAGTATTGGGAGTACTGCGATCATAAAATGTGGTACCTGCTGACTCTGTTTCTGTAAATTCCTCAATTTCTGTAGTGCTTGTACTTGTACGGTGCAGATTGAAGTCGCCCTTAATATATGCAGGCAAATTTGTTACTAAAATCAAACCTTTTTCTTTAGCAATATAAGTATTAGCACTAGTTCTTGCTAAAGTTCCCCCATTAATCAGACGAATGCCATTTGGGCGACGAGTTGAGTCTAGCCGAAAATCGGTTGGGCTGAGTAACTCTGATTCGCTGCTTGTATCACTTGCATCGAGCAAAGCATCATCTCTAGAGGCATAAATAATGCCACTGTAAGGCAATAAATACTCGTTAGTTGTTATTGCTGTGGTGGCTATACCTCTCGTACTCGAACTTAAATCAATGTCTGTAACCCGAATTTCTAAGGGTTGACGCTGTTCTAGGTCTAAGTTGTATGTGCTTGGTGAGCCTGATGTACTAATCTGCTTCACTTCCCTAGCATCAAGGAAAGTTGCTTCTCTGATTGCACCGTGTTTAGGCTGGTTAGTAGGAGTGGTGACAAAACTAGTTGGACTACTCAAAATCGAAATAGCACAAAGCGCTGTATCAATTGCTGAATAATCAGCTAACTGTAAACCAGTACTAGGTACTGTAGTACCAGTTCCAATTTTGTCTAGAGCATCTTTTAAAGGTTTATTAACCCAACGCCCGTTGGGAAATTTCAAGTTGGCTTGTAGTTGTAGACGAGTTTGGTTACTCGTAAAAAATGTGCCTCTTCCATTTGCTGGGTAATTGTAAACAACACCATTGTTTGACCTGCCGTCGGTAGTATCTACACCATATCCACCATCTTGATTAACTTTGTTTTTAGCTGTAGTTTCGTTTGAGGGATCGTAGTAGCTACTTACACAAGCGATCGGTTCTTGGTCAGTGCCATAATCTACTTTGTAGTGATAAACAGCCGTGGCTCGCATTTGGAGATCGCCTTTGCGAACATTTCCAGGTGTTGACATCGGCATTGTGTCGGGCCAGACAACTGTAATATCACTCGCAGAAGGAGCTGGTAAAAATGAACCAAGTGTACTAGAACCTCTTGGGTAAAACGGGCCAGTTATGAAGTTTGGAATATTACCAGAACCATCTACATAAATACCTGCACCAGTAACAATTCGCACGCCACCCACGCTGTCTAAATCATTTATGGGATTTGCTGCCGCATTTTCTTCCCAAAAGCCATTACGGTCAGATAAGCCTAAGTCGGCAACTGCCTGTATTTGAGTGTTACGCCATCTTGCTGGTGGTTCTGAACCATATCTAGTCCAGTTAATCGCAGTGCCAGAACCGTTCAAAATTGGCTGTTCAGTCTCTGAGCCAACATATTTTCCGTCTTTTAGCCACAGAGCAGGGAGGTTATTGCCGACAAAAACGCGATCGCCTAATGCGGTTTGAACACCTTCTTTCTTTTGTAAATTTGGTTGTGTGGCTTCTAGCTTAGATGTACTTATAGAGGGAGGTGATGTTGCTACACCAGTGAACTGGTTACTAGAGTTTAGTGGTTGTCTCCAATCTTGTGGAGGATCTAAACTGGCAGTAATTGCTGTGATGGTGCTACCATATCCGGTTGTTGCCCCCGATCCAGTGGCGTCTGAGACTTCTGCAAAGGGTACTCGACGAGTACGATTTTGCAAATAAATTTGTATTTCGTCGGAGAGGATATTTTTGGCTGTCGTAACATCATCAGTATCTAGTACTTTGACATCGACGTTGGTTTTCACATCTGTCGGATAACCACTTAATGCAACAGCCGCTTTAAGAGTGGTACCGTTAGTTGCGCTATTGCAACTTGTGCATAAAGCGATCGCAGTCTTCTTCATTTCAGCAATACGTTGATTGTATGCCGCATCGTTGAATCCGATACTACCACCACCAGTAGCGTCCGTAGATTTATTGGTGCTGTTAATCGCAGCAGTGCTGATACTCTTCCCAAAACCTTGGTATAGGTCAACGCTTACATCATGATTACTAGTTTGAGCAAGACTACCATTTCCGACGTTTCCCCCAACGCTAACTTGCCCATTTTCTTGATTATAAAAACAGGATGTTTTGCTGCTAACTTGCCGGAAAGTTATCTTACCGTCACTGTCAATAACCCCTACTAGCAAGTTGCCATTGGTGTGAACTCTTCCATTTAAAAGTAACTCTGTACTACCAACTATGACTTCTAGATCATTTTCAAAGAATACAGCGTTATTTGCTAGTGGAATGCGACTACGATCTTGCTGAAACTCTAGTGCTACAACACTTTTGTTACCTTTGTATTCTTCAGAATTACTTTTATTAATAGACGTAGTACTTGCTGGGAGATTATCATAAATCTGTTTAGTAATTGGCACGTTAACGGTATAGACAAAGAAGCTTTTACCCAGATTGCCACTATTTAACTTATACCAACTGGAATTGCCCACTAAGCTAGAAAAACCAGATGCATTACACTGCTGGTTTGACGCATCATTATCCATTGGTGGGGTTCTAGCATCTAGGGGTTTTCTTTCGCGATTAAACTGCCCTGTTGTAGAGTTTCTACTGGGTGAGCGAAAGAAGATTCCATAAAGAGTAAAAGTATCTTTTTTGCCGTTATTGTCTGTGTCAACGGCATATTTCCAAGCTGTTTTTAATGTTTCATCGCTCTCTATATTGCTACTAGTCTCAATAGTGCTGTCACCGTCAAGGTCAAAAGCTAACTTCAGACGAGTCTCATCACCAAGTCTATATTTGTCTTTTTTAATAGCATCATATAAGGCGCTATCAGAAGGAGTTCCTCGTGGTAGTGTTGGGTCTTCTATTAATGCATCTAATTTAGCTCTAGCACGATCAATAGCTGGGGTAGCAGCGTTAAGCACAGCCTCATTAACACGGACATTACTAGCGTTTTTAGATCGCTCAAAAGACCGAAATAAAATTGCAGTTGTTAACAAGACAACTACCAAAGTTACCATCGCCACTGTTGGTAAAATAAAGCCAGAATTCACAGAAGTGCGTCTTCTTCGAGTGCCAGAGATACTTCGCAGTAGCCAAATAATTTGCTTGTTAATTGTAGATAAAAACTGCTTGCTAGTTTGCCTTAAGGTTTTTTGAATTGCCTTGACTAACTGACGTTTTCGAGACATAGCTGCTTCCCGGTCAAGTGGATATAGCGGATTTTCTATTTTTCCAAAGTCTTCATTGATGCCTATAAATTATTTTTACAGACCGAAAATGAGACTATATTTATTTAACTACTGCATTTGGCTTTACTAACTTCCAAACAAAGTAGCTATAACAAAAGATAATTTATTAAAGTTATATCATTTATGCATTGTTCATTTTATCCGGTAAACACTGATTTTTTCAGAATTATTTAGTTCAAGTCTGATAAATAATAAGAGCATTAGTTCACAGTAGATTTGCGTAAATGTGTTTTATTTGAAGACAAATTTATGAAGAGGTTATCAGCAGAGTATGCTTATAATACCCATCTGTTAAAGGAAAGATATCAGTTAGGTGCAAAATAATCAGATGTGCGGCTTAGATTCCCGACTTCTTTAATTAAGAAGTCGAGAATCTTGTTGTTCACATTGCTTTGATTAACTACTCATTACTCGCTACTAGAGCTTGGCGTAAATCCCACTACCACCTTTAAAGGCAAGCAAGCTTCTGCCACAAGGTACGAAAAATTAGTACCCTGTGGCAGAAGCTAGTACGCATCATAAATGCAACACGCAGTCAAATTAACTTTAAAAAGGACGGTTAGAAACCGCAACTATAGGATTACTATTTGATTTTTGAACAACACGTAGGGTGTGTTATCGCGAAGCGTAACGCACCATTTTCAAGGGTTTGGTGCGTTAGACTAA
>NZ_JBALEO010000083.1:0-304530 GCF_036918015.1 Nostoc sp. | reverse complement strand
TTCCGAGTTCAAAGGTGCAACTTCCGAGTTCAAAGGTGCAACTTCCGAGTTCAAAGGTGCAACTTCCGAGTTCAAAGGTGCAACTTCCGAGTTCAAAGGTGCAACTTCCGAGTTCAGAGGCTCAACTTCCGAGTTTAAAGAGACTTCCAAATAAAAAAACATCAGTCTTATGGAGCTTTTTTGGCTTCACTTTGTACTTAAAGGTATATTTTCCCTAGTTGGAATTTGTGGTATGAGGTAAATTGCTCCAGATATTAACGTCAAGGCAACAGAGTGCTAATAATTAGGGTAACGATTGGATAAACTGAAAGGAAATGTTTGTAGTCAAAGGCTTTGGCAGTGGTTTTCCTTGTGCTTGGTAATCTTCAATCAAAAGTTCCAGCACTGCCTCACCATTATTAAGAGCATCCGCGTAGGTATTTCCATGAGTGTGTGCATAGGGGCCAAACTCAGGTAGGCTGACAATGTACTTTTTATCTTCCACCGACCACTGAATTACAATACTATATTGCAGTTTCATTCCTGTTCAGTGCTAACTTTTTGCGGCAAAAGATAAATACCCCCAGAGATTAAAGTCAAGGCGACAGAAACCCAAAAGGCAATCAGAGAGGGAGTTTGCCAGACTTCAGGTAGGGGTGCAATCAGAAGTGCGATCGCAACTATTTGACTAACAGTTTTGAGTTTACCCCAAATATTCGCCCCGGTAATTGTCGTTTGATTTACCCGCCAACCTGCGATCGCTAATTCTCGCGCTAAAATCAAAAACACTCCCCAAGCCGGTACTTTTCCTAGTTCAATCAAAACCAGCAACGGCGCAAGTACCAGAAATTTATCCACTAAGGGGTCAAGAAACTTACCTAACTCACTAATTTGGTTGAGTTTCCGCGCTAAATAGCCATCTAACCAATCAGTTAACGCCGCAACGATAAAAATCGCCAAACATATCCATCTAGCTTCGGGTGTGGGATTATATAAACCGTAAAGCAGAAATGGTACACCCAGAAGGCGAGAGAAGGTAATCCAGTTGGGTAAAGTCACGTCGCTTCGCTCCGAATTAAAAATTAAAAATTAATAATGTCCATAAATAAATTTAGTTGCCCTGCTATCAGGAAGAGGCAGAGGGGACAAACTTACTACAACTTCTCTTTGTCTCCCCACTTTCCCCCTAAGCATGGGAAAATCTGTTTTCTGAAGCTCTTTTAAAAGAATACTATGACTGAACACACAGAATTCCGCATCGAACGCGATTCGATGGGCGATCGCCAAATTGCTAGTAGCGTTTATTACGGCATTCAAACGCTACGAGCGATTGAAAACTTCCCCATTAGCGGCATCAAGCCTTTAGCTACTTACGTAGATGCGGGATTGATAATTAAAAAAGCTACAGCAATTGTGAATGGAGAACTAAATTGCATTCCCCAAGATATTAGTCAGGCGATTGTGCAAGCAACTGATGAAATCTTAGCTGGGAAGTTCCGCGATCAATTTGTTGTGGATGTTTATCAGGCGGGTGCTGGAACATCCCACCACATGAATATCAACGAAGTTTTAGCAAATCGCGCCTTAGAAATTCTTGGTGAAGAAAAGGGCAATTACAAACGTGTTAGTCCCAATGACCACGTTAATTATGGGCAGTCTACCAATGATGTGATTCCGACTGCAATTCGGATTGGTGGATTATTGGCATTATCTAAGACATTACACCCAGCAATAGATGGTGCGATCGCATCTTTAGAAAACAAAGCTGTAGAATTTCAAGATATCGTCAAATCTGGCAGAACTCACTTACAAGACGCTGTACCCGTGCGTTTGGGTGAAAATTTTCGGGCTTGGGCGCAAATTCTTACAGAACACCAAAACCGGATTTACACCGCCTCCGGGGATTTGATGGTGCTGGGTTTGGGAGGTAGTGCAGCCGGAACGGGGTTAAATACTCATCCTCTGTATCGCGCCCGTGTGGTAGAAGTTCTCTCAGAATTGATTGATACTCCTTTAGAACCTGCACCCCATCTCATGGCAGCTATGCAGAGTATGGCGCCATTTGTGAATGTTTCCGGTGCTTTACGCAACTTAGCCCAGGATTTAGTCAAAATATCTCACGACTTGCGGCTGATGGATTCGGGGCCAAAAACAGGGTTGAAAGAAATTCAACTGCCGCCAGTGCAACCCGGTTCCTCGATTATGCCAGGGAAATATAACCCAGTGATGGCAGAGATGACATCAATGGTGTGTTTTCAGGTTATGGGTTACGACAGTGCGATCGCTTTAGCCGCACAAGCCGGACAATTAGAATTAAATGTGATGATGCCACTGATTGCCTATGACTTAATTCACAGTATCGAAATTCTTGGCAATACCATCGCCGCACTCACCAAATCTTGCATCCAAGGAATTACAGCTAATAAAGAACGTTGTTTAGCATACGCCGAAGGCAGTTTAGCTTTAGTAACCGCACTAAATACCCACATCGGTTATTTAAATGCCGCAGCTGTCGCCAAAGAATCTTTAGAAACTGGTAAATCTCTCCGCGAAATCGTCCTAGAACGAGGATTGATGAGTGAAACAGACTTAGCCACAGTCTTAAATCTAGAACAAATGAGTGGTATCTTACCGCTTAAAACAGAATAATAGGGGACAGGTTACAGGTTACAGGTTATAGATCAATACGGTTCAGATAAGCCCAAAACCCTCATGTAGAGACGCGATTTATCGCGTCTTCAAAGACCAATTACCTACACCAATAACCCTTAACTGAACCGTATTTGGTTATAGGTTACTATCCTCTATTGCCTGTTCCCTGTTCCCTGTCCCCTATTCCCTATCCCCTATCCCCTATCCCCTACCTATACCATGCAGACTCAAAAACCATCTGTTAGTCTCATTCGGGCTACATCATACGAACGAGAGGCTTTACGAGAATCCTTAGTCACCCTGCTGGAACCTTTTGGAGGAATAGCAGCATTTGTAAAAAAAGGCGATCGCGTTTTACTCAAACCAAATCTACTTACAGGATCGCGTCCTGGTAAAGAGTGTATCACCCGTGCCGAACTAGTTTATGAAGTTGCCCAAATGGTAATTGAGGTTGGCGGTAAGCCATTTTTGGGCGATAGTCCTGCTTTTGGTAGTGCCAAGGGCGTAGCAATAGCAAATGGCTATCTGCCTATTTTAGAAGAACTCAATCTTCCCATCATCGATTTTCACGGTCAGCGTTACCAAACTGTCAGTGATAATTTTAACCATCTGCGGCTATCTAAAGAAGCAATGGAAGCAGACGTAGTGATTAACCTACCGAAAGTGAAATCTCATGCCCAGTTGACATTAACGCTGGGCGTAAAAAACCTGTTTGGTTGTGTCCCCGGCAAAATGAAAGCTTGGTGGCACATGGAAGCAGGAAAAGACGCAAATAGATTTGGTGAAATGTTAGTAGAAACTGCCAGGGCAATTAACCCTAACTTAACCATATTAGATGGCATCATTGGTCATGAAGGTAATGGCCCCAGTAATGGGGAACCTCGCCAACTGGGTATTTTAGCAGCCGCATCAGATATATTTGCCTTAGATCGGGCAATGGTAGAAATCCTCAATGTTCCTCCTGAACAAGTGCCCACAGTTGCAGCTTCTCAAAGGCTAGGAGTTTGTCCAGAACTTGCTGCCATAGAGTTTCCGCATTTAAATCCTGACTTATTAAAAATAGAAGATTGGCGGCTACCAGACAAGCTAATGCCCATTGATTTTGGTATGCCCCGCGTCATTAAGTCTACGTTTAAGCATCTTTACACGCGATTTATCAAGGAACCAATCAGTGTTTATGGAAGGGAGTAGGGGGTGGGGAAGAAGCAGGGCAGCAGGGAAGCAGGGGAGCAGGGGAGAAGTATGCAGTAAGTTTTAGTTTTTCCCTCTGCCCCTCTGCCCCTCTGCCCAATCCTCAATTTAGTGCAAACGTCGTTACAGCAATTTCATTTATTAGCAGAGTAATCTGTAATTACCCTCCGATTGCTTAACCAAACCGCCCTATTATATTTAGTGGCGGTTTTTTTAGCTGATTAATTTGTTATCCAATTTTTCGTCTGAGATTTTAATTTATCCAAAAAGTTGTACGGATTTAGGATGTGGAAATTGAGATTGGGTATTTTGTTCAGATATGAGGAAAGTTTGCTAATAACCCACTAAATGTCTATGCCACCTTCTAAAACTTTTTTTGCTCTACCTTTATATAGATTGACAAAATTGCTGTGATATTACACAGATTGCAAAATTTAACTTATTAAATATTTGTTTAGTGATATCACTGAATCCATTTTGCCTCATACAGTTGATGTATCTGTATTTATTCGGTAGTTATCATTGGTTACAAAAATCATTGCTACTTATTTCTTCTCTGGTGTCAAAGATTTTTGGGTATAACTACTATATAACAACCAAAAGCACGGAGAGATATTCAGTGCAATTGCGGTTTTGTGTCCTGTATCACAAATTAGCAATTCCAGTAAAATGACCTTATCAAAGGCTTTATAGGATGTTATAATCATGAAGTATCGGATAAATATGTTTTGCTAATTAATCTTTAATCAGCGAAAAAATGTAACTTATGATGCTGTCAAAGTTTGCTTTGCGTATGCAACCCGTTACACCATACAGGGAAACACCTGAAAATATTAATTACAAAATAAAACATGATTTGTTTGCTTGTAACTTTGTATTAAGAATTCCATGTATAAAAAGGCTACTATGACAGTTGTATAACTGGTTTAAATTGTAGAATGCTACACATTTTACAGTTTAAAAATAGCTAAAATAGCATTAATACTCTCACTCAGAGAGTCAACCTACACAGTGTTACGAAGAACTTCAATTTTTGTATGAATTCAAATAGTCAGTCTGCCAATGCCGCTACATATTCCCAACGTTTGGCAGACATTGTGGGAACTGCGATCGCTCTGTTGACTCTTACCCTACCCGTATTTGTCATCGCCCACTATTCTTCAACTAATGTTCAAAATAACCAGCAACCTCTGATCCAAAACATACAAGTAAATCAAGATTAATCGAGCTTCCAGTCACATTTCCTCATGAGAAGACCTACAAAAAGCAGAACACTGATTTTGTAGATAATCTCTGTAGATGTGGGTGTAGTTCGTCAAGAATAAGCTAAATCTGGATTGTGTGACTCCAGATTTGAGTTGTGTTAACAAAGTTAGGACAGAAATCTCACTAACAACAATTAAGGGCGGAGGATATCCATAATACCCTCTTGGAAAAAGCGTTGCGAAGTTTGCTCGTAACGCTTTTTCTATTTTTTAGCTAATTCAAGGGAATAGGTTACATCTGAAAGTTTCTTCCCCAGTGCCCTATGCCATAGAACAAATACCTTGGGAAGAGATCCATATTGCCCTAAAATTCTACACGGGGAGCGAAGCTGACTGAGTGCCCCCGTGATTCACTGTTATCAGAGGAGTTTTTTGTGGACTTATCTCGTATTCCTGCCCAACCGAAACCCGGTTTAATCAACGTTTTGATTGAAATTGCTGGCGGAAGTAAAAATAAATACGAATATGACAAGGAACTAGAAGCTTTTGCTCTAGACCGAGTACTTTCTTCCTCAGTACAATATCCCTATGACTACGGCTTTGTACCTAATACTTTGGCCGATGATGGCGATCCCCTAGATGGTATGGTCATAATTGACGAGCCGACCTTTCCCGGCTGTGTTATTGCCGCACGACCAATTGGCTTTTTGGAGATGATTGACGGTGGCGATCGCGATGAAAAAATCCTTTGTGTTCCTGACAAAGATCCGCGCTACACTCAAGTAAAATCCCTGAAAGACGTAGCACCACACCGCTTAGATGAAATTGCTGAATTTTTCCGTAGTTATAAAAATCTGGAAAAAAAGGTGACTGAAATTCTCGGTTGGCAAGATGTGGACAAGGTTGCAGCAATAGTTGAAAAATCCGTCAAAGCTTATAGAGGATAATAGAAAAGTTAGGAGTTAGGAGTTAAGAGTTATAAATTTTTATTCTTAACTCCTCACTTTAATCACTTTCGCTTGTTACGGTTCGCAAAAAACTGCCACCAAACCCAAACCAGAATGCAGCGTACTCTCCTTTTGGCAAAAATTCATAACTGCACCCTTACAGGGGCGAATATCAACTACGTGGGTAGTATCAGCATTGATGAAATGCTTTTGGAAAAAGCTGGTATCTTACCTTATGAGCAGGTGCAAGTAGTTAATAGTGCCAACGGTCAGCGCTTTATTACTTATGCGATCCCCGCTTTAGCTCATTCAGGAATCATTGAGCTAAATGGAGGTGCGGCACGTCTAGGCATTATTGGCGATCGCTTGATTATAATGACTTACGGGCAGTTCACTCCAGAAGAGTTAAAAAGTTACTCTCCTACGGTAGTCATTGTGGACGAAAAAAACAGGTTGTTGGAAGTGCGGCGCTACGATGACCTGCTCACTAAGGTCTAATTTCAAGGAAAATGTCAAATTTTGAGTTGTCGGATTCCCAGAGCTACATACCTGAAAAGTCTGCTACCTTGTCAAGTAGTCCAGCAGGTGAATTTATCGTGCAATTCTGGGGTGTCAGAGGTTTAATTCCCACTCCCAGTAGCAATACCAGTCGTTATGGTGGTAATACCGCTTGTGTAGAAATACATGTAGCTGGGAAACGCTTGATTTTTGATGGCGGTACAGGCTTACGCATATTGGGTAAAACTTGGCAAGAACTGCAACAGCCACTAGAAGCCCATTTATTTTTTACCAACTGCCAATCAAACCGAATTCAAGGATTTCCCTTTTTTGCTCCTGCATTTATTGGGGAAAATTGCTTCCATATTTACGGCACAGCTGCCTCCAATGGAGCCTCAATCAAACAATGTCTGTACGATCAGATGCTCCAGCCACACTTTCCTTACCCTTTACAGGTAATGCAGTCAGAATTGCAGTTTTACAATCTGACTCCAGACAGTGACGTAAAGTTAGATGATGTCACTATTACAACTGCATTAATTAATCAAACTCAGCGGTCAGTTGGCTACCGAGTTACTTGGCAAGAGTATAGTGTTGCCTACGTCACGGATTTGCAGCAGACTGAAGATCAAGTGGAGCGAGAGCGGATTTTAGAGTTTATTAAAGGCGTTGATTTGCTGATTGCCAATGCCACTTACACTCCGCCGACATCTCACAATCATGACTCTGCTGATTTACTCTGGCAAGTTGCAGTGAATGCGGCTCTGAATGCTGGCGTCAAACGGCTAGCTATTTCTCATCATCACCCAGACGATCATGATGATTTTCTCGATCGGGTTCAAGTCGATGTTAAATCTGCTTTTCCTCAAGGAATAATAGCCCATGAAGGTCTAGTATTAGCTGTTGGTAAGTGATTTAGACACGATCAAGTTTCTAAGAGCAGTTGATAGTCTAATTCGATCATGAGTACTCTCGATCAAGTGCGGAAAGATGCTTTGCAACTTTCCTCTGAGCAGCAAGAAATGCTGACCGAGATTCTCCAAAACCGCCACCGCGAAAATCGTCGTGCAGAAATAGCGACGGATGCCCAACAAACGCTAGCTGATTTTTATACAGGTAATATTTCGGCATCAGTCAGCCCAAGATGTTATTTCAGCATTAGGCGGTGTTAGCTAAGACAGATGCTTTAATGATTACGTCAACTCCCATTACTATGCCAAACTTTGATGCTGTCATTAAACGCATAGCTGACAATGGTTTTCCCATCTAGGCTAATTGTGAGATTGTCAATCCTAGACTTATGCCCATACAGTACACAAAGCTTCTGCCTATTCTCTAGATCCCAAACTTCAATTTCGTTAATATTGCCAACGGCAAGCAGTGAGCCATCAGGTGTCATAGCATTATGAGGCATACCCGAATCAGGTTCGCGCTGGCTGATACCAAGTGTATAAAGGAATTCCGTGGTTTGTATATCCCAAATGGCAACGGTCGTTTCTTCACTAGGTTTGTCCCTTTGTGCCACAGCAGCAATGATTTGACCATTTGGGCGAGTTGCAACTGCATCAAGCCAATGCCTACAAACACAATTGGGAAAATGGAGGGAAGAATTTGAAGCTAGAGCATTAAATGTGCTGAGAACTTGCCCATTTTGCCAATCCCAAACTTGAGTTAGGAGATCAAATGCTTGAGCTACCAAAATACTACCATCTGGGCTGGCTAGTAAACAGCGAATTGGAAGATATGCATTTGTAAATAGCAAGGTACGGAGTAATTGTCCCGTTGAGGATTCAATAACATTAATCTCAATCGTGGCATTCGTATCATAAAAAGCTTTGCAGGTGGCTGAAAATAATATTTTTCCATCAGGAGTAAATGCTAAAGCACTGGAATCTCCTTGAAAAGAGAAGACTTCCTCTCCTGTCCAAAAGTCATAGGTTCGGAGATTGCCATACCGATCATTACTGATGATGCTTTTCCAGTCTGGATTTACCAAAGTATTAAAGTGACCATACCGATCTCCATGCAGTTCAAATGAATGGTTGGTATTCCCAGTCGTTAAATCCCAAACCTTGACAATATTTTGAAAACAGCCTACCAGAAGAATTCCATCTGGGCTTAAGTTCAAGCTGTTTAAGTACTCTGAATGAGGTTCATCAAAGGTATAGAGACATGAAAACATAAACAAACTCTAGAAAAGAGTTCAGCGATAATAAATTTTTTAAATTACATATTATATTTGGGTGGAAAAGAAGGTAGAATCGGGAAATCTACCTCATTGGGCTGCTGACGCTAGTAAACAAGGCGGAGCCTCACAGAGGGCATTCCCAGCCAGAGACTGGGAACGAGAGAAAGCTTTTCTAGACTGTCTAATATGCTTAAGTTGACACCAATAACAGATGTGTTCTACGAAGCATTTTGCAACTCAGCTGTGCGTATTGAAAGCTGCTGTGTCTGATTACCTCGTTGCACTTTCACCTGTAATACTTGACCAAGGCGACTGTCTTCCACAACATTCTGCAATTGTTCAGCACTGGTAATAGCTTTACCATCAACTTGCAGAATTACATCCCCGCGCCGGATACCCGCAGATGCAGCTGGAGAATTGGGGACAACTCGCATGACAAAAACACCATTAATTTCTGGTATCTGAATCGGAGAGTTGGGATCGGTGTTATTTTGCTTGGCAAGATCGGGTGTTAAAGTTAGCATTTGCACACCCAAGTAAGGGTGAGCAACTTTGCCATCGCGTTGTAGTTGCGCAGCGATCGCTTTAGCTTTATCAATAGGAATGGCAAACCCAATACCCATTGCATCAGGGCGAATAGCTGTGTTAATGCCAATTACTTCACCTTGAC
The DNA here is from genome assembly GCF_036918015.1 of Nostoc sp. Classification (GTDB taxonomy): domain Bacteria; phylum Cyanobacteriota; class Cyanobacteriia; order Cyanobacteriales; family Nostocaceae; genus Nostoc. The sequence goes on along the minus strand of NZ_JBALEO010000083.1, from coordinate 295,200 downwards.
CATTTAACAGGGGCCCGCCAGAATTACCAGGGTTAATGGCAGCGTCTGTCTGAATGAAATCCAAACGTTTGTCACTAATGCCGACTTGGGCGCTGGAACGTTTGAGGGTACTGACAATTCCCAAGGTAACGGTATTATCAAATCCCAAAGGATTACCAACTGCGATCGCCCAGTCTCCTACTTGGACATTGGTGGAAGAACCCAAGGGCGCTACTGGTAAATCGTTACCAGCGTTAATCTTGACTACTGCCAAATCTGTGACTTCATCAATACCTTGAACTTTTCCTTCAAAGGTGCGACCATCTTTGAGTCGGACTGTTACTTTATCAGCCTTATCGACCACATGAGCATTAGTCAAAACTAAGCCGCTCTTGTCAATAATAAAACCTGAGCCTAAACCACGTAACTGCTCAGAAGGCATCTGTTGGGAGAAACCTTCACCAAAAAACCGACGGAAAAAAGGGTCTTCCATAAATGGATCGACCCGACGAGTAATTGTTCGCTCAGTATCAATGCGGACAACTGCTGAACCAACACGATTCACTGCTGCTGTGACAAAGCTAGTGCTACCGATCGCAGCGGTAGCTGGTGATTGCCGTTGAGCAATTAGATTTGAAGTATCTCCAGCAGTTATTGTGGGTGCTGGTTCGGCTTGGGAGGGTAACACCTGCAATGTGCTAACCGCTAGCACAACTCCTAGCGCGATCGCTAAAACATGAGTAGTGAGTTGCCGTAGAGACCGAGATATTTTGGGAAATCGCATAATCACAACCTAATTTATAAGCCTAATTGTTGCTTAGTCGTGACAAATCTATTTACAGTTATTTTTATTTCAGGTTTCGCCTGCTTTTTCCAATACTGGGGTTAGGGCATTTTGCGAACTACCTGTAATCAACTTAATAGAAAATTTAACCCAAAAGCTATTATGGACATTTACCCTTTACAAGTTCGGTTTTTACCCATCAATAAAACTTTTGGATTGCTAACAAGACTAGTCCACTCTCTGTTCTAACTCTAGACGATGGATGAACTAACTTTTGTATAAGATTTCATTCCGATTAGCTGCGCCTAACTGGGGTAAAGAGTTGATGGCTGAATGAGGAGTCAGGTTAACAGGAACGGTGAGAGGTAGTTGTAATTGTTTGACAACACTTTGCAAAAGTTCGTCTTGTCCAGTCCGCAAACCCCAGACATTTGTCCCACGGTTGATAATCGCAAACCAAACCAAACCGCGATCGCGTGTGGGCATAACTCCCGCTAAGGCGCTCACATCCCGGAGAGTACCAGTTTTGATCACAGTCGCCAGGGGAATGTGTCTAGTGTGTAGTGTCCCCCGATGATCGAATCCAGACATGGGAAACAAGTCAGCCAGATTCAGTTGATGGGCAGATGCCTCAGCTTGAATAGCCATAAACATGGCACAAACAGCCCTGGGGGAAATGCGATTTTCCGGGCCCAGTCCAGAACCATTGATTAACTGAATTTCTACTTGTGGAACCCTCGCCAGGTTAGCAGCAGTTGATTGGACTACAGCTGCTCCTCCCACTGAATCTGCTAGCATCTCTGCCATATCGTTATTACTATAAACGTTCATTTCCTTGAGTAGTTGCTTCAAAGGCAATGAGCGATGACGCAGTAACAAAGTTTGTTGAGGGTTTGGTTGCGCCTCAACTTTCACCCCGCCTGCAATGAGAACTTGAGGCTTGGGTGTTCCCTTGGGCATGATTGAGTGTGTATAAATCGCAGGGCGTCCCCAAGTTGCACGATTTAGCGTTTGCTTGAGCATCAGACCGGCTAGCATTGGCTGACGTTGAAAATTCATGGCAAAACTGCCAGTAATAATCAAATTTCCCTTTACTTGCTTGATGCCCATTTTATTGAGAGTATTACCAAGAGCGATCGCTTCTTCCCAAACAAACAAAGGATCGCCACGGCCTGTAACCACTAAATCACCCTGCACAACTCCATTTACCACTGGGCCAGTGACGCTGACCAAAGTATCAAATTGGTAATCTGGCCCCCAAGTTTTCAAAGCAACTAGTGAAGTGGCAATTTTAGTTAGAGAAGCAGCCGGCAGAGGTGTCGTACCTTGGTGATTTGCCATCAGCATCGGCCCCGACTGCATCCAAATTCCCTGACTCTCAGCCAGATTTTGCGCCACCACTTTTGATGTGATGAGCTTTTTCAGATATTCCTGCACCGTAGTCGCCCCAGTTGGATTTGGATCGGGGGCAAGAACCAAGCCAGGGCTACTTTGCCAAGTTAGTGCATCTAAGGCATCTAGAGGTTTGATTTGTACCCCAGCCATTTCCAGCCAAAGCGACACCAAACCTGAACCCAATAATTCCAGCATTTTTTATTCCTCTGTTAGGATCTCAAGCGTTGTTTACTGTGCTAATATACAAGCTTTTTTACAATAATCAGTATTGAGTCATAATAACTGGTGTTTTTCTCATCTGTAAGTAGGGTGAATTATATTGTCTTCGTGGCTTGCTTGGACAATGCCAAAATGCCCATTGCTCATGAAGATAGCCCTATGAAAATAAAAATGCATACTCCCAATACGGTTCGGTTAAGGTTTTTTGATGAAAATTCTAGATCGCTAAAGATGCGATAAATCATCACAAAGACGCGATAAATCGCCGTCTCTAGAAAAGACTGATTATTGTAGAGACGGCGATTCATCGCGTCTCTTGCCTTAACCTACGCGATCGCTGAGGTGATTCTATAATCTTGAAACAAAAAAAGGGAAAGTATTCAAAATACTCCCCCTTTTTTCCCTTATATAAACCAATCAGCATTCAAGTTGCACAATCAGGGCAGATAAGATGTCCACTCCACAAGATATTGAGAAAATTTTAATCTGCAAATTAAATGTGTTTTAGCTTACCTACTTTCTTTCTGGATGCGCTACATCCTCTGGTGAAGGAGTACCCATCCGGTTAATTGTGGCAATCATCTGATACAAGCGCCCCAAATCGCGTTGATTGAAGTATAAAATGAGGCGAGGTAGTCCAACAGTTTCATCTTGTGCTTCTTGAGGTAATGCCTGACTTTTTTCAATTCTTCCTTGAATAATAATGTCGCTAAAATCAGCATTAAGTTGTTCTAAAAGAGCGTCTGATATATCTGTCTTCAGGCGGATGACTAACTTCTCACTTACATAGCGGCTGGAATGATAAACCTGGTAAAAACGGGTGATAGTATCACAAGCCACATCCAGGTTATCTGTCACCGTGTAAAGGCTGGGGTCTTCAGGATTGACAAGACCATTTTGCACTAATTGCTTATCAATATATTCGCTCCAAGAGCGCCAGTAATCACCACCAGGACGATCGATTAAAACTAAAGGTACTGGCCCAAATTTACCAGTTTGGCTTAATGTCATACATTCAAAGGCTTCATCTTGAGTACCAAAGCCTCCCGGAAACAAGGCTACAGCATCACTTTCTTTGAGGAGAAACAGCTTGCGGGTGAAGAAATATTTAAAGTTAATTAGCTTGGGATCGCCCTCTATAAAAGGGTTTGCTTGCTGTTCAAAGGGTAACTGAATGTTTAATCCAAAGGAATTTTCTCGCCCAGCACCTTCATGACCCGCCTGCATAATTCCACCACCACCACCAGTCATCACCATAAATCCTAATTGAGAAACAGCGCGAGCAAACTCAAGGGCCATTTGGTATTCTGGTCTATCTGGCGCTATACGAGCAGAACCAAAAATGGTGACTTTGCGAACGTGTCGGTAATCATAAAAAAGCTGGAAACCGCGCTCCATATCTGCTAATGCAGCGGATAATATTTTCCAATCGAGACGCTCAATTTCGTGATCAGCTAGACGAACAATAGTAGTAAGTGCTTGCTGAATAAATTGCCGATTTTTTAATGTCGGTAAACGAACGATCAATTCAGCGATATCCGCCTGTAAAGACTCTAATGTGTCAAACGACGCAGATGAGGTCATGAGAACTGCTGCAACAATGGCATTATATTTTACGTGAACTACTCACACTCTAGCAAGCGGGAATAGCCCTTTGATGTGCAGTTAGCAAATTAATTCAGAACTGGCAGAACTGGTTTTGAAGCTGGAAATTCTAAAAATCTTTTTGATAAAGCTTGTTGTGATACTTCAACTTTTGAAAACCATAGCAAGTTCTCTCGCTCGACCAATTGACATAACTCTCTCACTGAGGGTAGTTGCTACCACAATATATATCAGGGTTTGTGTAAAATGTTATGACTTACATCTATAGCGTATATCAAAAGAAAATTTTGTATCTTATTGCCAGATTTTTTGGGAATTAATGCCCATAATAAAAGCACTCTAACCCTAATCTAAGAAAGTAAAAAAGCTCTCTAGACCACAATACCGTTCAGTTCAACCTAAAATCCTTGTTAGAGACACGAAATTGGACTGGGCAACTCTTGGAGACGCGATCGCGATCGCCCCGCCATGCTAACATCCCGCTGCGCTAACGCGTCTTCACAAGTCAAAAATCAGTACCAAAAAGCCTTAACCCAAGCGTATTGCTCTAAAGGATTTTTGATCGAAAACTGTCTCAATTACACTTCGACACATTAATGCATAATGTGAGCTATTTGTATAGTGCCTAAATCCTAGTAGAATATTTTCGCAAATCTAAGTAGGAAGATAGATGGAAGTTTCTGGACGCATCAATTACCCACTGAATCCTCCTCCCCCTCTTGAAGATTTTCCCGTCCTTCAAACTGAAAAATATACCCTACGACTGGCTTCAACTGAAGAAGAATTAGAATCAATTTTTCGGTTGCGCTTTGAAGTTTTTAATCTTGAACTAGGCTTAGGATTTTCTGCTTCTAACTTTACCCAGATGGATATAGATAAGTTTGATGCGGTTTGCCATCATTTAATTTTAATCTCCAAACATACAGGTAAAACCATTGGAACTTATCGGATGCAGACCTATGGAATGGCTTCTCAAAGACTAGGCTTTGATGCTACCGATATATTTAATCTTAATGGAATTCCTAATTCTGTGCTTCAGGTATCGGTAGAAGTTGGGCGTGCATGTATAGCTAAAGAATATCGCAATAGTCAGGCACTTTTACTACTCTGGGAAGGGTTGGCAAATTATCTCATCTGGAGTAAAAACCAATATTTCTTTGGTTGTGCATCATTACTCACACAATGTCCTGTGCAAGCTAGTTGCGCTTATGATTATTTTCGGCAGAATAACTTGATGCATCCAAGTATTTTGGTTTACCCAAATTCACAATTTTGCTTAGAACTGACTCAAAATTGTCCAGATTCATCTCATGTTGAGATTCCGAAAATTTTGCAGGCATACTTGAATATTGGAGCTAAAATATGCAGCCTTCCTGCTATTGATCGGCAGTTTAAAACTATTGATTTTTTAACTATATCTAATATTGCAGACTTTGCTAAATGGCGTTATCCAAATCCTCTCGGAAAAACCTTACCATTGAGCATTTTTCATGATTAATGCTACTGTTGCCAGCTTATTTAACGGACGCAAAAAAAAATATCCTTGTCCATTTTCACACTTCAACTTATTCAGAAATGTTAGCTGCTCTTTTGTCTCCACGTATACTTGCAAAAACAATTGGCTTTAAGGGTTTGAATAACTGCATTTGATGCCATAATAAATGGCGTTCTAAACTTTTTGCATCTTTTAAACTTAACTAACCAATATGGACAGCATTGGCGTTAAATGCGGCTACACTTAGTGTATTTTACACTCCATTTATATCTCGGTTTCAAAACCAAATCCAGTTTTGCGGGATTTGATACAACCTTGCCCATGTCTTTTTGTAGTTAATAAAGGAGAGGTGTTGATTGCCAATCTTACCAATCAAATTAAAGTCCGGTTGGCCATGTCTACGACGGGCGTAGCTGCGGCACCTCATCCAGCCCACTTAACTAGATGATTTGAGAAAACTTTTTAGGAAACCCACTTATGCGCCATCTCAAATTTGCTCCGAGTTGGTTGCGATTTTTAACTATCTTCTTATTGACGATGGGTATATTGTTTCGCTTTTCTAATCTTGATGGTAAAGTTTTCTGGCAAGATGAAGTTTATGCCTCATTGCGAATTTCTGGTTACACAATTAATGAAGCTAAACAGCAACTTTTTAATAATCGCGTGATTGGCAAAGAAAGTTTTGCTCAGTTTCAAGGTGCAAATCCAGACAAAAGCTTGAATGACACAATTATGTCTTTGGCAAAACAAGATTCTCAGCATCCACCGTTGTATTACATCATAGCCAGATTGTGGATGGAAATCTTTGGTAATTCGGTGACGGCGATTAGAAGTTTATCAGCCTGCATCAGTTTGCTGGTTTTCCCTTGTGTTTATTGGCTATGCCGAGAATTATTTAATGTGCCATTATCAGTTCCTGGTGTTGCGATGCCTGCGGCGGGCGTAGCCATCGCACTCATGGCTATCTCTCCAATTCACCTAGTATACGCCCAAGAAGCACAAGAATATATTCTTTGGTTAGCCACTATCTTGCTATCCAGTGCATCTCTGCTGCGAGCCATACGGCTAGAAGATGAGCTAGCAAAGGAACGACAAAAACCCGATTTATTCGCTATCTGGAGCATTTATGCAGTCACCTTAGCCATGAGTCTTTATACATTTATTTGGAGTGCGTTTGTCGCAGTTGCTCATGGAATTTATGTGATGATAACTGCCAAATTTAAGTTTACTAAAACTGTGAGAACTTATCTGCTAGCATCACTAGTCGGTTTTTTAGCTTTCATGCCTTGGATAACAGTTGTAATTGGTGAATTTTTTCAATTTTTGATTTCAGCAGATAAAACAACAGTGCAGTCAGATTTAATACCTATCTTTCCATTTTTATTGATGCAGTTAAGCCGGATTTTTTTTGATATAGACCTTAGATCAGAAAATTCTCTAGGCTATTTAATTGCACTAGCTTTTTTAACTTTGGTAGGATATTCAATTTATTTTCTTTGTCAATCAACTAACTATAAAACTTGGTCTTTTATCATCACGTTAATTGTAGTACCAGCATTACCCCTAATACTGCCAGATTTAATTGTTGGGAGTATACGATCGTCTACCGAACCATATTTAATCCCATCTTATTTAGGAATCCAATTAGCTGTTGCCTATCTACTAACTACGCAACTATATAATGGGAGCGGATCGCGTCGGAGCTTTTGGCCCATAATCATGACATTAGTGATTATTTGTGGTTTGATTTCTTCTAAGGTGAGTTCACAGGCAGAAACTTGGTGGAATAAGGGTATGAATTATGGCAATCCCCAAGTTGCCCAAATCATTAATCAGAGTAATCGTCCACTTTTGATTAGTGATGCTTTTAGCAATAATTATGGTAATGTCTTTTCTTTAAGCTATCTTTTGGAACCAAAAGTGCGATTTCTGTTGGTGAACAATCAAAAAATTCCTAAAATTCCTGATGGGTTTACTGATGTATTTTTACTTAATCCTTCAGAGGCTTGGGGCAAAAGCATAGAAAAAAAGTATAAATTAAAGACAGATATTGTTTATAGTGATAATTATTATTCAATCTGGAAATTGGCTAAAAATCGTAATTTACGCCGACGTAATATTTCGCCTAATAATCAATTATCTACCGAGCTATCAACTAGGTAAACAGTTCTTCCATAGCTGACAACTCTTGATAAGTTATTTATTGCACAGATCGGTCTGCTTGAAGTACATAAAGACGGTGAGCGTTGCGGATGGTACTAAGGCGATGAACAATAACGATTCTAGTTACTTGCAATCTAGTTATTCTGATGAATAACCGCTTTATAAAGCTTCTTAGCAGAACAACTTGTTTTTAGGATTATTCAGCAAATACTATTTAGTATATAAAAATTATTTGTTTAGTGTTATTGATACAAATTAATCATGTTTTAAGAAATAATTAATTTAATGTAAGTGCTTGCTTTGAGCTATTAATAGGGGACTTTTGTTTAATAACATCCCCTATTTTTTGCTTTGAAGTCAGCTGTTTAATCTAAGTTCCAGCTAAATTCTTTATCTCTTCTTCTAATTTAGCTTCGGCTCCCTTAACTAAAGTTTCTAATCCTCTCAACAACGCTTTACCCACTTCTGTTTGTGGATTCAATTTTTCCAATTGTGATTCCAAATCCACTAATCCTGCTCCCCCTACTACAGCCACTAGTTCACCATCAGAGAGTTCGGAGATTTCAGCCCACTCTTGTTCGGAATTTTTTCTTATTGGTCGTGTGATTTTCATGTTACTAACTTGTGTAATTTTATAGTGGGTATGTACTAGACACTAAGCTACAGCTCATCAACAGGATAATCAAGGGTTCCTACAAAACATCCTACTAAACCCACCTTTCCTACTTCACTAAACAGGTGATTTTGTAGCTAAATATACAATTTTTTCTTGCAAATTACTACCTCCGCTACTTGGCTAACTCACTCTCTACAATTACAACCCACCACTGTGGAAACTTCGCTAGCAATTTCTTGATAAATATCACAAGTGCCGGCTCATCATTCCAGCACTCGTGCAAGAACTTAAACCCCCGATTGTGTGCAGAATTTACCGCCACTTTGAGGTTCTGTATAGGTAGAGATGGGACATTTGACTGCGCAACAATCGCCTCGTATGATGACCATTTATCAGGATTTGGCATAGGCGCGGCGGAACCTTCACCCTGATGATTTATTTTGAGCGATCGCCTCTATACTACGTCTATTTGGTTAGACATTTTTGATAAGTTGTTTCGTTAAAGTAGATAATTGTTGTACAAGTTATTATGAAATTTAGTTATGCGGCATCTCCAACTTGCTCCCAATAGGTTGCGGTTTCTCATTGTAGTTTTGTTAATGGTGGGTATATTTTTTCGTTTTTTTAACCTCGATCGCAAAGTTTACTGGCACGATGAGACTTTCACTTCATTGCGGATTTCTGGTTATACGTCAAATGAAGCCAAGCAGCAAATATTTAATGGTCGCATAATTAATAAGGAAAGTTTTGCCAAATTCCAAAGTCCCAATATGGAGAAAGGCTTACGTGACACCATTATATCTTTGGAAGTAGACGATCCACAGCATCCACCACTGTATTATATACTCGCTCGGCTTTGGGTGGGAATCTTTGGCAATTCGGTAACAGTAATTAGAAGTTTATCTGCCTTTATCAGCTTGTTGATTTTTCCGAGTATTTATTGGCTGTGTCGAGAATTATTTAAAGCATCGGCATGGGTATCGGAGGTTGCGATCGCACTCATGGCAATTTCCCCTATTCACTTAGTATACGCCCAAGAAGCACGAGAATACATTCTCTGGATAGTGATTGTATTACTATGCAGCGCTTCATTACTACGAGCATTACGGTTGGAATCAAAAGATCGAGTACTACGCATATTAAATTGGGGAATGTATGCAGTCACTTTGGCGCTTAGTCTATATACATTTTTGTTCAGTGGATTTGTCGTAGTTGCTCATGGTATTTATGTAATTGCCATTGCAAAATTTAGATTTACTAAAACAGTAAAAGCTTATCTATTAGCATCTTTAGCAGGGTTTTTAGCTTTTACATATTGGATAATGGTTTTAATAGTTAACTTGTTGCAATTAAAAAGTTCAACATCCTGGACAAAAACACATTTACCCTTAGATGCTTTAATTAAATCTTGGCTTTTACAGTTAAATCGGATTTTTCTTGATTTAGACTTGGGCTTTGAAAATCCGTTTACCTATGTAATTACGCCATTTTTTTTAGTTCTTGTTGGATATTCTATTTATTTTATTTGTCGAAAAACTAACTATAAAATCTGGTTGTTTATCGTCACACTGATTATGATTCCTGCATTACCTTTAATGCTACCAGACTTACTTTTTGGGGGTATCCGCTCACTTGCCGAGCGTTATTTATTGATTTCTTATTTAGGAATTCAACTAGCTGTTACTTACTTACTAGCTACGCAGCTAAACAATAAGAGTTTTGCACGCCGGAGAATCTGGCAAATAATCATGGGATTAGTGATTATTTGTGGGCTAGTTTCTTATGGAGTGAGTTCTCAGGCTGATACTTGGTGGAGTAAGGTTATTAGCTCTGGCAATCCACAAGTTGCAAAAATTATTAATCAGACTAATCATCCACTTTTGATTAGTAATGATTCTGGTATTAATTATGGTAATGTCTTTTCTCTCAGCTATCTTTTACAGCCAAAAGTGCAGTACCAATTAGTAAAAAACCGTTCTATACCCAATATTCCTGATGAGTTCACTGATATTTTTTTACTAAATCCTTCAGATATCTGGCGTAAGCAAATAGAAAAAACTTATAATTATAAAACAGTTGTTGTATACGGTGACAAGAATTACTTGCTCTGGAAAATAGAAAATTCACGTAGCGACATATTTTTTGAAAAAATTAGGACTTAACCAAAACTAGACGCTGTAGTTATGGGCAATTCATATAAATGAATTCTCGTCAGTTAGAGAAAAAAATTAATTTATTTTCGACTATTATTTGCTATATTAATTATCTTTTATAAGATATTTAAATAATTTCTTGATTAAAACCAGCTAAAAACAACAAAAATAAATATTAAACAAATTCTCATCTGAAATTAATTTAAGTAATGGTAGGATGCTTTAAATTATCCTTTGTGATGAATTCAATGATTCATTGAAAGGTGTTCTATGCAAATAACAGATTTTCTTAGTCTTTTACATCCAGCGATCGCAATTATATTCGTGTTTCCACTCATCGGTACAGTAGTTAATTTTGCTTGGCAAACACGCCAACGTAGATTGCAAATTTTAGCGGGGAGTAAGAGTAAAATTCCTCCAGTGGTGGGTGCAGAACATAAGCAGTTAGGTGAAAGGCTCACAAGTGCAGTTGTGGGATTAACTTTAATCGGATTAAGCTATCCTATTGGCAAAAATATTATCAAAAATCAATTATGGAATCAAACACCTTTTCAAGTTATTTTTATACTGCTAATATTTGCTGCCACCATCGCCTCATTAGTATTTCTTTATCGGGCAAAACAGCGGGTGTGGCGGGCAGTTTTTGCAACTTTAACTGGTGCAGGTTTAGTAATTCTAGGCTGTCAAGATGGAGTCTATCGCCGCACCAATGAGTGGTATTGGTCACATTATTATATTGGCATTACCGCAGCACTGCTGATGATTTTTTCATTAGCAATTGTTCAAGATATTTATCAAGATAAGTCCAATCGCTGGCGTCTTGTCCATACGATTTTAAATTGCATTGCTTTGTTGCTATTTATTGGACAAGGTATGACAGGAACGCGAGACTTGTTAGAAATTCCCCTGAGTTGGCAAGAACCCTATATTTATCAGTGTGATTTTGCTAATAAAACTTGTCCAATGCCAAATCCCCAAGCACCCAAATAAGCAAGGGAGAATAACCTTCAGGAGTACTGAGTGCTGAGTCCTGAGTCCTGAGTGGAGAATCTCATTTATTTACTCAGAACTTGGAACCGGCTAAACCTTAGCTATCCGCTAACGTAACTGTTTTGCCCAATGCCTAATCATTGTAGTGGCAGAGTAACAATTACTGTTGTACCAACACCCTGCTCACTTTCTAATTGAATATAACCTCCATGCAACTCCACACATTTTTTAACTATAGTGAGTCCTAGTCCTGTTCCTTGAATTACACCCACATTGCTGGCGCGATAGAAGGTTTGAAATAGATGAGTTTGGTCTTTGAGAGGAATTCCCATTCCCCGATCTTTGATTTGGAAAATGGCGAGGCGATTTTTGCAAATCAAATCAAACCAAATAGTGTCATTCTCAGGGGAATATTTGATGGCATTGGAAATCAAATTGGTTAAGATACAATTTAGTAGGTCTTCATCTATTTGAGCTTGGATCGATTCACCTTGAAAAGTAAAGATAATGCTGTGCTTACTACCTGCATTTAGTTGAAGAATATCTGTGAGTTCGCTACAGAAATTTTCTAAATTTAAAAGTGTAGGTTTGTATTCGAGTTTAGCTGCTTCCGTTTTACTCAAGAATAATATCTCATCTAAGAGATTAAGCATCTGGTTGATAGCATTTTGTATTCGCTCGAAATATTTAGTTCTCCGGGCATCAGTTAGTTTATTGCTGTTGTATTCAAGGATATCTACAGCCGTCCGAATCGTAGTCATAGGGGTGCGGAACTCGTGAGAAACCATTGCTACAAAGTTTGACTTTAACTCGTTGAGTTCTTGTTCTTTTGCCAGCGCTTGACGGGTGCGTTCTTCACTCTCGCGTAGTTGGTTGAGAATTTCACTTCTTTCAATGGCATAGCGAATAGCACGCACTAACCGTTGTATAGTTATTTTATCTTTAACTAAATAGTCTTGCGCTCCTTCTGCTAATGCTTGCAGTGCTAAATCTTCATCATCAATACCTGTTAATACCACAACTGGGATATCAGGTACTGCTGCCCTAAATTCTTTTAATGTGTCCAGTCCAATAGAGTCTGCAAGGCTGAGGTCTAACAAAACTAGGTCGAATCTGCGTTGCTTTCTACCCCCTATCCGAGAATTATCAAGGGTGGACGCAGAGTTTTCCCTGCTAGCTTCTATTGCCTCAGATAACCGTTCAACATGTAACATCTGCCATTGTTCTTGATCTGCATTTATAAATATCCGGTGTAGCAAATGAGCATCACTTGCACTATCCTCTACTAATAGAATGTGAATTGTGAGCTTTTCCATAGTACAGGGTTATATCAATCTGGTAGATAATCACCTGATTTCCTATTTTTTAGATAGGGATAGAAATCATGCGGTTATTAGAAGGTTACTAGGCAGTTATTAAATATATATTTAAAGATACCTTAATTTGCGTTGAGAGTAAAATAAAATACTGTTCCTACGCCCGTCCCAGTTCCGACTCAGCCTAGATGCGACCACCATACTGTTCTCGACGAGTATGAAGACGGCGGAAAACCTCAGAAATTCGCTCAAGATATTCAGACCATTATCCTGAGCGATCGCTATATGTAAATTAATGTAAATTACTTAGAGCTAGACTCAGTATTATATTACAGTTAACGAGCACAAATTCATGTCTAACGCACGCACGTAGAGACAATGTAGCTCATGACACAAAAAAATAAGTGGATAATTGTAGCTGTTACACCACATATCCACTCGATACTTACTGTATTAGGCTAATTACAAAAGACCTGACAAGATGATTAAAACTTGGGAAAGTTCAAATCAATTAACGTGACTCAGTTCCTTGATTGGGGCTACCTGCTACAGAATCTTCTCCTGGTGCTTCTGGTGTAGCAGAGGGTTTAGCATCACTCTTTTCAGCATCGCCAGTTTTGCGGATACCTTCTTCGATGGGGGTTTGGTAGCCACCAGAAGCGGTAGGTGTAGCTTCTTGATTATTAGATTTTTCTTTTTGTTGTTCAGCCATGACTGCATTCCTAATCATTTATTCTTAGGATTATCTTAAAAAAATTAGGGGTGTGAGTACATCTATCCAGAATATAGTTATGGCTGATTCATCCCTCTATCGTAAGTATTGTTTATTACTATTCATGTATGCTGATGAAAATCCATAAATATCGAATTTATTAACCTTAGAACCCTTGATGCCATTAAGAGAGAACTTGGAATGGGTTTTATATCCAAGATGCTTTTAAAATTGCTGTATTGATAGTTGACAAAAAATGCAAAATCATCTATATGGATCTGAATGAATAGCATGGTGTGATGATTGTGATATAAACTATCAAAATTTAATTAATGAACCAGAGCAATCTATCGTTACCATCTGGATGTGTCCTTCGCGAAGCAACCTCTGCTGATCGGTGGTCGATTCGATTGCTGGTATTTTCAGCCAAACTTGACCCAACCCAATTAAATTGGCAGCAATTTTGGGTAATTGAATACAATCAAAATCTGATAGCTTGTGGACAGCTGCGTAATTTCTCAGGGGCGCAAGAACTTGGTAGCTTAGTCGTTGCATCAGCTTGGAGAGGTCGCGGTTTGGGTAGTTTGCTAACGCAGCATTTGATTAATACAGCAACGCAACCACTTTATCTGGAATGCTTAGGTCAACGGCTGGTGCAGTTTTACAGTCGCTTTGACTTTGTGCCAATATCTTTTGAAGACTTGCCACAATTTCCCAAGACAATAGGCTTATCTACGCTCAAGGATAAATTTAGATTCTCGCAGTTAGCTAAAAGGCTGCTCAAAGTTCCTGTGGTATTTATGGAATATCGAAATAATTCGTAATTCGTAATTCGTAATTCGTAATTAAGATATGCAGAACAGGGCTGGATACAAACTGTTTCCAATCCTTTACTCTTCCCTATTTCAAATCGGAGGTTTAGCAAAAATTGTCAGTAAGACAGGCCCTAGTAAATAATGGTGATTTAAACACAATAGCCCAGCAGAGGAACCAAGAAGTTGACGTTGATTAGGGCTATAGAGTCTAATTCCACGGGGAGAGACTGGCAATAATTGAGGTTCTGTCTCTTTTTGAGAAGTAATGTCAACCAAATAAAAGCGTCCACCGGGAGAAAGTACCCGTGCTATCTCACTAACTACCTGTTTTGGTTCCAAATAGTGCAAGAAGCTGATAGTACTGAAAACGGCATCAAATTGGCCATCAGCAAAGGGAAGAGACTCAGCTTTGCCCTCAATATAAATTAAGCGTGGACGGTGGCGGTTGCTCTGTCTTGCTACCCGCAACATATTAGCAGATAAATCCAATCCGGTAGCTCGCAAATGAGGAAACTGAGTAGCAAGGCGCTCAAGTAAGCGTCCAGTACCACAACCTATATCAAGTACATTTGCTGCCTCTGGTAAATCGACGTACTCCAGCAACCGTTGGTGAATGGCTCGATAAAACACTGAAGGAAAGAACCAATCGTAACTTGATGCCCATAGATCAAAAAGTAGCTTTTTGTTATTGAAAAAGTTATCAGTCATTAGTTTTCGCAGCTTTCTTAAAGCTTGATGCTTTTTGAGGGTAAGTTTAGCTGCGCCTCCAAAAATTTGGTTAACAACACAAATTAACTATAGCGGTTCTGAATTGGTTGTAATATCGGGCTTTTGTCGGGTTAGTTGCAAAAAAATTGTAGGTTGGGGAGCCACAGCGCCCTTGCGGGTTCCCCGCGTTGTAGCAAGTGGCGTTGGAGGCTTTGCCAAAGCCAACATCCTGATATATGTTGGGTTGCGCTCCGCTCCACCCAACCTACGTCTAATGCACTATTTTGCGTAGACAGTCCACTACGTGCATTTCAAAAATCAAATACTAGTCCTATAGAAACATAAAGTACTGCCAGGAACCTGAAAAATTTTGCATCGTTAAGGGATTGAGCCGAAATGTTTGTCAAATAGTGCCAATTTGCTGAAAAGCTTGTCCCGTCTACATTTTTACCTTGAAAATCGAGCTTTACTACTAGGTAAAGGTTAGGGGGTTAGGTTTTGGATGGGTTTTTCAATATGAACTGAAAAGTCAGGACAAATTATCGGGAACTGTAGTACTTGAATGTGTAGTTAACATTACTCCTTCTAACTCTGTAGAGAACCAAATAAAAAGTAATAAGTGCATAAAACTATAAAACCTAACTGTATTTATTTATAGAGGTTCAAATACAAAAAACTCAATCTAGTTTGAAATTATCAAGGTGAAAAATTATGACAAGCTTTATGCAAGTTCACTTACACAAGGATCTACTGCACCCAGTCCGTGAGTGGTTGGAAACGATAGAAATTCATAACTCCAAATTGGCTCATTTCCTATGCAAAGCTATTCCTGCTCAGTGTCCCTTTGAGCGAGACATCACACTGTTTGGTCGGAAGCTATTTCATATTCCACCTATGTGTAAATTAAATCCTCTATACGAGGAAGTGGTTGGTTTGCGTTTTAGAGCGCTCTGTTATCTTGTCGATGAATGTGGTGAAGATATTACAGCTTATTGCTGATAGCCAGTTGGATTGTTGTTTGATCGAGCAGCGATCGGTAATTGCAGGTTTACGGTTGTTACTTACTCAGGTTTATACTAAGCTAACGTACACCTAATTAGATGTTTGGCTATTAAGTAGCTGGCACTATTGTTGCTTCCCGTATCCTGCTGAAATTATTAACATCATCATGACGCACATCTTACTGATTGAAGATGAGGTCAAACTGGCACGATTTGTCGAATTGGAATTGAATTATGAAGGCTATCAAGTCAGTATTGCCTACGATGGATTAACTGCACTCACCGCAGCCAGGGAGTTGCATCTGGATTTAGTAATTTTAGACTGGATGTTGCCTGGGTTGTCGGGGTTGGAAATTTGCAGCCGCTTGCGGAGTATAGCTGAGAAAGTGCCGATAATCTTATTAACCGTCAAAGATGAAGTGAGTGATCGCATTGCAGGTTTAGACGCTGGTGCTGATGATTACCTCGTTAAACCCTTCAGCGTTGATGAATTATTAGCCAGAGTCAGCGCTCACCTACGAAAAAGCAACCAAGCAGAGTACGCAGATGTTTTAGAATTTGAAGACCTAAGTTTAAATCGTCGCACGCGGGAAGTGTACCGAGATCGGCGGTTAATTGAGTTAACTGCTAAGGAATTTGATTTACTAGAATATTTACTGGCCCATCCGCGACAGATAATTAGCTGCGATCGCATTTTAGAGGAAGTCTGGGGTTATGACTTCATGGGCGATACCAACATCATTGAACCTTACATTAACTACCTGCGCCTGAAACTTGAAGCCAATAACGAAAAATGTCTCATTCAAACTGTGATCGGTGTTGGCTACACATTGCATGATTGAATTGGGGATTGGGGATTGGGGATGGTGGGGCCCCCTCTGGGGATAAGGGGTAATGGGGATTGGGGGGAGACAAGCAAAGGACTTTCCAATAATTCTTCCTTATTCCCTCAGTGCCTATTGCCCAAAAGCAAAAGGCTTAAATTTAGCAGATTTTGGCATTTTTGGCAATCTCTACAAAAACTCATCCAACTCAGAGTTAATTATATTAGGATGCACAAAGCTATCATCATCCAAAATCCAAAACTCAAAGTGGCATGACCTATCTAGAAACAGCAGCGCAGTTCTACCGCGAAGTTGCCCAAACCCCGCAAGTTGGACTTTGTTGTGTACAAAGTACGCCCCTGCAACTACCAGGATTGAAAATTCCTTTGGCAATGCAGGAAATGAATTATGGTTGTGGCACCACTGTTCACCCCACCGAACTAGGAAACCAACCTACTGTACTGTACGTCGGCGTTGGTGGCGGCTTAGAAGCGTTGCAATTCGCTTATTTTTCCCGTTATGCAAGTGCTGTAATTGCCGTTGAACCGGTTGGGGCCATGCGGGAAGCAGCTGCACGTAATTTGGAAATTGCTGCTCAAGAAAACCCCTGGTTTAACACCAGCTTTGTCGAAATTAGCGAAGGTGATGCTTTTAATTTACCCGTTGCTGATGCTAGCGTCGATATTGTGGCACAAAATTGCCTTTTCAACATCTTTGAACCAGAAGATTTAACTCGTGCTTTAAAAGAAGCATATCGGGTGTTAAAACCAGGTGGACGCTTGCAGATGAGCGATCCAATTGCTACTCGTCCCATTCCAACACATCTTCAACAAGATGAGCGACTGAGAGCCATGTGTTTATCAGGCGCACTTACATATCAAGAGTATACTGAAAGGATTATAAATGCTGGTTTTGGTCAAGTTGAAATTCGTGCCCGTCGTCCCTATCGCCTACTAGATTCCCAGACTTATAATATAGAAGAAAACCTACTTTTAGAAAGTCTGGATTCTGTCTCATTTAAAGTTGTAATTCCAGAAGATGGTGCTTGCATTTTCACTGGAAAAACAGCAATTTATGCTGGTTCTGAACCCTTCTTTGACGATTTGGCAGGCCATTTACTTCAGCTAGGTATTCCGGCTGCGGTGTGTGATAAAACTGCTGCTAAACTTGCTGCTAGCAAGCCAGCAGAAATAATTGTTACTGATTCAACCTGGCACTATAGCGGTGGTGGCTGCTGTTAATTTCTGTAAGAATTCAGGAGTCAGGAGTCAGAATTCAGAATAGTTAAAGAATTAGGAGAAGATTTGATAGATAAATGTACTAATCATGCTGCATTCCTTTTAAATTCTGACTTCTGTTAGCGTAGCGGGGCGTAGCCCATTCTGGGTGCTGAATTCTTACTAATTTCTTAACAAAGAATTCAGGAGTCAGAATGGGCTAAACCTTAGCTATCCGCTAACAGAATGGTTCTGTGCGACTGGGTAATAAAGGCACAATTTGAATATTTCACTAATAACATTCTGACTTCTGACTTCTGACTTCTTGTTTATAAACTCCAAAATGTTGTTAATTAGTCTGTTTTTAGCTACGCTTTTTTTAGCATATTCAAATGGAGCAAATGATAATTTTAAAGGTGTAGCGACGCTGTTTGGTAGCCGGACTAGCAGTTATCAAACAGCAATTTTGTGGGCAACTTTTACAACTTTGGCTGGTGCAATAACTGCGACTTTTTTAGCAGGAGCATTAATTAAAAACTTCTCTGGAAAAGGATTATTACCTGATGCGATCGCTAATTCTCCAGAGTTTCATCTTGCAGTCGCGATCGCTACTGGATTGACTGTACTCATTGCTACCCTTATGGGGTTTCCCATTTCGACAACTCATAGTTTAACAGGTGCGCTGGTTGGCGCTGGATTAGTTGCGATCGGACTACAAGTTAATTTTGCCGCTTTAGGAACTTCCTTTATTTTGCCTTTATTACTCAGTCCACTCATTGCTATTCCCTTGGGAGCAGGAATTTACAGCTTATCTGGCTATATTAATTCAAAATGGCATCTACCAGTCAACCACAAAATGATTGATGGTTGCCATTTTCTCAGCGCTGGAATTGTCAGCTTTACTAGAGGATTAAATGATACTCCTAAGATTGTTTCACTCATCCTAATTATTGAATATTTCTCGATTCAGGGAGGAGCGATCGTGATAGCGATCGCAATGGCACTTGGCGGTTTACTCAACTCTCAAAAAGTTGCAATAACCATGAGCGAAAAGATTACCTCAATGAATCATACTCAAGGCTTATCAGCAAATATAGTAACTGGGATTCTGGTGATTGCAGCTACTCGGTTTGGGCTTCCAGTTTCTACCACTTACGTTTCAGTTGGTTCTATTTTTGGTGTAGGAATTAGCAAAAAATCTAAATCTAATACGCGTGTTTTTTATCAGATTCTATTATCGTGGATTTTAACTTTACCAACTGCTGCAATTATTAGTGCAATAACCTACAGATTATTGCAAGGTTAGAAAAATTGAATATTGTTGTGCAATTTTTTAGGATTAGTAACTAATGCAAACTCAAACAGAAATTTTACTAGATACAGCAGTCACAGCCTTTAAAAACAAACTCAGTTCACCTTTGACGAAAAAAGGAATCACTGTTTTACAAATTAATCTAGGTAAGCTTTGTAATCTTGCTTGTACACACTGTCATGTCGAAGCCGGGCCAAAACGTACAGAAGAACTTTCTCCTGAAATTTGCGAACAATTGATTTCACTAATCCATAAATTTCCCGAAATTAAAATTGTGGATTTGACTGGTGGCGCACCCGAAATGAATTATGGATTTAAGCCACTGGTAGAAGCAGCAAAAGCAACTGGTAAACAAGTAATTGTCCGGTCTAATTTGACTATTTATTTTGAAGATGGATTTGGGGATTTACCAGAATACTTTGCTAAACACCAAGTAAGAGTTGTAGCTTCCTTGCCCTGTTACCTAGCAGATAATGTTGATAAAATGCGCGGTACTGGTGTTTTTGATAGTTCAGTCAAAGCTTTGCAGTGGCTTAACCAACTCGGCTACGGCAAAGACCAAAATTTAATTTTGGACTTGGTTTTTAATCCCCAGTTACCCACCGATGAAAAATTTTCTTTAGCTCCCGAACAGACCAACCTAGAACGAGATTACAAAATGTTCTTACAAGAACATTTTAATATTGTGTTTAACAACCTCTTCACCTTTACCAACTTACCAGTTGGTAGAACCAAAATGCATTTAGAACGGAGAAAACTATACACCAGCTATTTGCAGTTTTTAGAGTCGCATTTTAATCCCAGCACAGTTGAACATTTAATGTGTCGCGATGAAGTTTCAATTGACTATCTGGGCAATGTATATGATTGTGACTTTAACCAAATGATGAATTTGCCTGCAAAAACTCGCAATGGTGAAACTTTGACAGTTGGCAAATTGTTAGAAGCTGGCAATTTAGACCTGATTAATGAGGTACAAACTGCTGCTTATTGCTATGGTTGTACCGCTGGATGTGGTTCTAGTTGTGGTGGCGCTTTACTCTAATGTCTTTTATCGATGAAATTAATCCTGTCAATGCTTTGATTGTGGGAGCCAGCCAAGGTATTGGTTTGGGTTGTGTGAAAAAATTGCTACAAGATCGCAGAATAGCTAAAATTTATGCAACTTCTCGTCAACCTAAATTGGCCTTAGAGTTAATAGCTCTTGTAGACGAATGTCCTGAGCGATTAATTTGTTTGGAGATGGATATTACTGACGAGTTACAGATTATTAAAGCTGTTCAAAAAATACATACTCAAGTTGATAAACTGCATTTGGTAGTCAACTGTGTAGGACTGTTACATGAAGATACTTTGCAACCTGAAAAAAGCTTAAGACAGATCAATTCAGAAAATTTGCTGCGCTACTTTCAGATAAATAGTATTGGTGCTGTCTTACTGGCTAAACATTTATTGCCTCTGTTTCGTCATGGAGAACGCAGCGTGTTCGCCACTATTTCTGCTAAATTGGGCAGTATTGGCGATAACCAACTTGGTGGATGGTATGGCTATCGGGCTTCTAAAGCAGCACTCAATATGTTGATGCGAACTGCGGCAATTGAGTATAAAAGAAGTTGTCCGAAAGCATTAATAGTAACATTGCATCCTGGTACAACTGATACCCGCCTTTCTCGTCCTTTCCAGGGAAATGTACCTGCGGAAAAATTATTTTCAGTGGAACGTACTGTTACCCAATTATTGGCTGTCATCGAACAGCTTCAAGAAGGTGATAGTGGACACTTTTTCTCATGGGATGGGAGCAGATTGCCTTGGTAATTGCGTTACGCTTGTGCTAGTGAAACTTATGTTATTCGTAACCAAAGCCTATGAAGTTTTTTGTGCCAGCAGCCAAGGATAATATCAAAGCGGAGAAGGTATGACTAACATTCAGATTTCCTTACCTGAGTCGATGAAAGTCTTTGTCGAAGAACAAGTAGCTAAAGGCGGTTATAGTTCAGCCAGTGAATATCTTCAAGAGCTAATCTTTCAAGATCAACAGTGCAAAAGCCAAGAAGGAAAATGCGCTCAGTTGATGGCAAAGCTTCAGACACAGGGTCAACTGAACAATGAGGAGTTTGAAGTCGTTGTAGATAAGTTAGCTGACGAGTTTGCAGCATACTTTGGGTCAAATATACCTGTGCTGTCAGATTATGCTGTGACCCGTGAGAGTATTTATGAGGATCATCCTTAGCAGTGGTATACCTCATAGACACTAACATCCTACTGCGTTTTGTAGATCGCACTCACCCACTACACCCAATAATACGAACTGCAATCCGAAAACTGCGACGCGATGGAAATACACTGCAAATCACCGTGCAAAACTGCGTTGAGTTTTGGAATGTTGCTACAAGACCAGCCACAAAAAACGGATTTGGCTTAACACCAACAGATGCAGATGCCTCTGTACTGAAAGCTAAGAACTGGGAAATTCTAACTCAGCGCTTCCCCGTCCCAACTGCACCACCTCAGATGGTAGGTGTCGCTCTAACCAATCTTCCAAATCAGCCATTACCTCTCGATAATTGAGGTCACGCTGAATTTCGTGATAGGCTTCTGGATACTCAATTCTCAGCTTATCTGTATAGTTTACCCGTTGATAAAAGATGTCGCTTCCCACAGGTAAAGCAACTCGGTCTGCACCACCGTGGAGAATCAACAATGGTAATTGCCAATCACCTGCATGAGCATTAATCCAATTAACTGTTGCAAAGAATTCTGTAGCTAGACGGGCGCTAGCAAGGGTATGTCGCAGTGTATCCTGAGCGATCGCAGCTAAAACCTGCGGATCTCGTGAACCAGCGCTAATGTCAATGCCTGTATTTAGGGTGAAACGCGGCCACACCCGTGAGAGCATTTTTCCTAAAAGTACCCGAATCGGTGAAACCCCAACTTTCCCCAAGGTTGGCGCAAGAGCGATCGCACCCTGCAATAATGATGCTTGTTGAGGATAGCGCAGAATGTAATCTAAGACAATCACCGCGCCTAAGCTGTGACCCAAGAGAAAAACTGGACATCCAGGGTTCTGAGTCTGAATTAACTGTAAAAAAGCTCCTAAGTCTTCACGAAACTCACTCCAAGCGTTGATATAGCCTTGCTGACCCGGTGAGCGTCCATGACCGCGCAAGTCTAAGGCGTAGACAGCATATTGCTTGGGTATCAACTGCTCAATTACATTACTGTAGCGATCGCTGTGCCCTCCGAGTCCATGCACAATGGCTAATATTACCCGGACTTTACCCTCTGGATGCCAGCTTTGATAATACAGTTCAAGTCCTCCCACACCCTGGAATCTGCCTTGTTTATGAGAGAGTATGCGAGTGCTATGGTCAATCATAGGGTTAATTTTTTATGTAATTTAAATAATTTCTATACTATTTTTGAGGATAGTTTTAATTCCACTAATACAATATCTGCTGCGATACTTCCATTAACTCGATGGCGCCTTAATTGTTCAAAGAATATTTTCAAAAATAGAGTAGGATTTTTTATTAGTTCTTGGAGTAATCTCAACTTAGATACTGTTTGATTTTTTCCAAATTTAGATAAACTAAAATTGTTTATTGTTCTTGCCATAACAGAATTTGCAGGTGGCATATAAAATTTTATCTCACAGCCTAGTTGATGTGCTAGTTCTTCATAAGATTTTTTACTCAAACGTAGCAGATGATGTGGTGGGTGATTTAATATATCAAACCAGTCTGATTCAACCGACATAGGTGAATAAGGAGTGCTGATGAATATACTACCCATCGGTTTGAGAACAGAAAGCATTGATGCAATAAATTGCTTTGGTTGGCTAATATGTTCTAAGCAATGAAAAGACAATACATAGTTAAAGCTTTCGCTAGGAAATTTATTGTAAAAACTCTCAATTGTTTCACAGTAAACTTCAAATCCTCTTGCCTGACATTGCTCAATCGAGTCTGGAGTTGTGTCTAAACCAACTATACGAGTATTTGAAAGTTTGTTGGCAATTTCTAAAAAATTACCTCCTCCGCAGCCCACATCTAAGATAGAAATTGAATTTTGTCTTTCTCGCTGATTTATTTGCTCAATTACGGCAAACCATTCCCATCTAGTTTCTGGATAATAACCTGCTCTAGTAGTAACCCATTGGTAAAATGACTGGCTGCCTGCTTCTAGAGGAAAAGCATATTCAAGTGAGCAATTTTTACATTGCTGGATCTCATAGTCTATTATTTCAATTTTGTCTGGTGGCTTTTCAGCAAAATAATCTTCTAATTCGCTCATAATATTTTTTTTAGAGAATGAACGAATATGGATGCCTTCATGACTACAAACAGGACATTCATTTGAAATATTTTTAGACATAATAAAGATTGGATTATATATTTTTTTATGTGTTGCAGTTAAAGTTTACTATGTTTTTTATACTTTACAGCAATCTTTTACTGTTGTTGAATAAAACTACGATCAAATACGGTCGGGGGTACAAGTATAAAAAAACATTGAAGCAGGCAGGAGGTCACTGAGTTTACGGTGAGCGCAGTCGAACTGCGTAGTCGTACCCTCCGGGGAAGCAAGCTACGCGCAGCGTCTCGTAGAGAAGTGAGGCAGAAGGCAGGATAGCGCAGCGTTAGCGAGTCCGCGAGCGTCGGCAGGAGGCAGAAGTTAGAAACTGTTTATGTCTGATTTTAATTCCTGCATTTTGTACCTCAGTTAGTCGCAAACTGCTGTATATTGTGGTCAGAGATTATTGTTCTAAAAAGTTTGTAACTTTGAAATTTGATGTTCCCTCCCAACAGTGGTTCAAAAATGCATTTACCTGAGCATCTACTGCATCAACCGATTCTCTAGATGCATTAAATTGCACTGCTGTCACAATGTATTCAAAGATAATTACAAATTGCTTTTGGGCTGAAATTCTTTCGACTACAATTGTTTCACCTATCTTCGGAATTTGAGGCAGATTTACCACAAATGTCTCAATTTTCGGTTTATCTAATGGATTTTTGAAATTGAAGTATTTACAATAAACAATAATTTTCACTTAGACAACCACCAATAACATTATAGATAATCAAAATTATCCTTAAATTGAAAAATTGTAAGCCCCGATTAAATCTGATGAGCGTGAATTACGAACTTGTACTGAGCGTAGCCGAAGTATTACAAATTAGTATTATTTTCCTTGCCACAACTGCCGTAACGACTGAAAAATCTTGACAAATCTCTCTTCTAGCCAGACCATAACATAATCAAGCCATTCCAAAAGTTGTTCTAAAGGGTGCTTTTCATAGCCAGTTGAAGTTGCTGTGGTTTCTATCCAATCTGGCTGTGCCTCAACATGACTGCTTTGGTGAAATTGCTGTTGCAACATTTCCCCTTTACGACTCTCGCTTTTAGTTTGGGAAATGCGGGTTTGAGTTTGTTTTACAGATGCGACTTTTCCAGATGTTTTTTTACTTGATGTAAGATTACTACTTGGTTGTTTTCTTTGTATCAAACCAGATCCGACTTTAGGTTGTTTTACACTCAAATTCTTTTGTGGAAAATGCCCTATTGATAAACTTGGGGCTAAAGCAGGATTTATTCCCCCAGAAAGTGTAACTGGCTTTTCAGCAACGGTTTTTGTGTCACCAAATAAATCATTCCACGTTAGCCAAGGATCGTTTGTTAAATCCTGGTTCTCTCCCAGAGGGCTTTTGGACAAAGCTTTTCTAAGGCGTGATGGAAATAGTTTACCTGGCAATCTTTCATTACTGGTTGCTGTCTCAAGTGTTTTTCTATTACCAACACCAAAAAAGTAATTAAGTGCCGCCTCAATCAAAGCCTGAAAATTCTGTGAATGAGTTTCTAAACCATCAGCGTTGGCGGCAATTTCTCCCTTTGCAGCTAATTGCTCTTTGCCATAAAGAAATATGTTTAACTGAGTTTGGGCGACTTGGATAACTTCCTGGCTACGTTCTTGCACTGGGATTAAAGCATTCGATTCCAATTTAGCAACGGCTATATCTATAAATGCTAATAATCTATCTGTATTAAGTAAATCTTTTGGTATACCCTCGGCTAAAACTGGAATTTTAGCTGGGTTTACGTCAGTGAGTTTTGCTAATAATCGGTCAATTTGTGGTAGTAGCTGCGTTTCTTTTTTAGCTACAATCAAACGCCAAGACTGCCAGTAATTAGCAACTTCGTTAATAATTCGTTCTTCTAATTTTGCCTGTTGTTCCGGTGTTAAGATATCTAGAATTTCATTGTCGGCAGTAACAAGTACTAAATTTCGACTCATCAAATTTGTGGCAATTCCTCGCACTATTAGAAGACGCTGTTGAAGGGCATTGTCTAATTGTGAAGGGTTGAGACTGACAGCTTGATTAGCTGTAATATTTGATGATTGAGTAAGATTAGAGTTATTTTCAACCAATTTCAGCCGGAAAACTCCCAATAAAGCCAAGGGATTGAAATGTTTAGATGCTTTCGTAGGAGTGGAAGCGGGTTCATCTGATGACAGATAATTGACTGCCTCTAGTACATTTTGAATGGGACTATCAGCATTGGGTAGAGTTTCAGGCTGGAAATCGGTATCATTTGGTTGTAACTTTAATCTAGTTTGTGGTTCTTTAGTATGTAGCGTTTTCCCAGATGATTCAGATGACTGAAACAGTAGATACACTGGGTAAAGTAGTACCTCGACACCCCACTTAGTGGCGACTTGCAAATGCCGAAAGGTATGTTCCCACTGTTGTGTCACCCGCCGAGATTGCTGGTGGACAAAGTTAAATAGTCTGCTTTGATAACGACCAGAGGAACCAGAAGACATAGTAGTAATTTTTTAGTTCAAGTCTTGTTAAGTTGTGAGACTCGCGCCAAACAATAAAAACGACCAACACCTCATCTTAGCGAATATATGACCCCGACTGTCTCTCAATCCCAGACCAAGTTTATCTCACAAGCAATTGAGCAACTGCGCTCTTTTTGTCAAGTTAATATCCAGTCTACATGGCTGTATCAGGAATCTGACCTAGTTATTACTGATGTTGTAGCTGCTGATTTGTCTCATTGGCAACCTGCCCAGTTGAATGCTAAGGAACATATTGCTTGGACGGGTGGGAAAAAAGTGCTATGGCTAGTGCAAAGATTGGTGGTTCCCCAAGATTTACACGGTTATCCCTTAGCTGGGTTATCTTTGCGGCTGGCGCTGGTTTGGTGGGCGGATTCTGCTGAGATTTATGTAAATGGCGAGTTAGTGCTGGAGGGTGATTTATTTGATTGTTCGCCGAGAGTGCTTCTCAGTCAGGGGGTGACGGCAGGGGAAGAATTCACTGTGGCTTTGCGGTTAGTGAGTCCGGGACATTGTGATGGTGCTTTAGTGCGATCGCTCCTAGTTTATGAGTCTTATGTTGATAATAATCCCGATCCGGGTTTTGTGGCTGATGAGTTAGCTGTGGTACAACTTTATTTAGAAAAATTTGCGCCGGAGAAGTTGGATGTTTTGGCGGCGATGGTGGGGGAGGTTACGAACCGCCAAGACGCCTTCGCGCAGCGTCTCGAAGAGAAGGACGCCAAGGAAGAGTTAGTAAGATCGTTTTTGTCTCTACGTCAAAATTTAATTCAATCCGACATCTTAGCCCCCCTTTTGAAGGGGGGTTGGGGGGATCAAAAATCTAAAATTTTCCTGTTGGGTCATGCTCACTTAGATTTAGCATGGTTATGGCCTGTGAGTGAAACTTGGAATGCGGCGCAAAATACTTTTGAGTCGGTTCTGAAGTTGCAAGCAGATTTTCCTGAGTTAATTTTCTGTCATTCAAGTCCCGCACTTTATGCTTGGATTGAAGAACATCGCCCGGATTTGTTTAGGGCAATTCAAGCACAGGTAGCCGCCGGACGTTGGGAAGTTGTCGGCGGAATGTGGGTGGAACCAGAACTCAACCTAATTGCCGGTGAATCAATAGTCCGTCAGCTACTGTATGGTCAGCGCTACATTGAGGAAAAATTTGGCAAGCTTTCAACTGTAGAATGGGTTCCAGATTCTTTTGGTTTCTGTGCAACTTTACCGCAGTTTTTCGCTAATGCCGGAATTGAGTATTTTGTGACGCAGAAGTTGCGATGGAATGATACTAATAAATTTGATTATGGGGCTTTTTGGTGGCGATCGCCTGACGGCAGTAAAGTCTTTAGTTTGATGTCTGCACCCATCGGTGAAGCTATAGACCCAGTTAAAATGGCAACTTATGCTCTTGAGTGGCAAACCCAAACTGGTTTACCAGAATCCCTCTGGCTTCCAGGTGTCGGCGACCACGGCGGCGGCCCCACCCGTGATATGTTAGAAACCGCCCAACGCTGGCAAAAGTCGCCTTTCTTCCCAGACTTAGAATTTACGACGGCTGAAAAGTATTTACAGCAAATCAGTAAAGGAGGCAGGAGGCAGGAGGCAGGAGGCAGGAGGCAGAATTCAGGAGTCAGAATTCAGGAGTCAGAATTCAGGAGTTATTATTCTCCCCCTGCCTCCCCTGCCTCCCCTGCCTCCCCTGCTTCCCCTGCTTCCCCTGCGTCCTCATTCCCTACTTGGAATGACGAATTATACTTAGAATTTCATCGCGGTTGCTACACTACCCACGGAGATCAAAAACGCTGGAATCGTCGTTGTGAAAATTTATTATATCAAGCTGAACTATTTGCTACCTTGGCAACTGTAAGCTGTGGTGTGACATATCCCAAGGCAGAAATTGAAGCAGCTTGGAAATTGGTGTTATTTCAACAGTTTCACGATATTTTACCTGGTTCTTCAATTACCCAAGTTTACACAGATGCGTTGCCCCAATGGCAACAAGTGGAACAAGTGGGAACGAAAATATTACAGGAATCACTTTTAGCGATCGCATCTCACATTACCCTATCAGAACCACCAAAACCCGATAGTCTACCTATTTTTGTTTTCAATTCTCTCAATTGGCAACGTTCTGAGGTAATCTCTGTAGCCTTACCCACACCACCAACAAATACCCAGGAATGGCAAATTTACGATGCTTCTGGAAAGCAGCTTGTATCCCAATTATCTCAACCATCAACCCTACTATTTCTCGCCACCGAAATTCCACCTGTAGGCTACCGCATATTTTGGCTTTCCTCTTCACTCCCCACTACAGACGAGATTAATCGCGTCTCTCCCTCATCTCCCCCACTCCTCCCAGACTGGATTTTAGAAAATGAATTCTTGCGAGTTGTTATAGATCCTGATACTGGAGATTTATCAAGTGTTTTTGACAAAACTTATCAGCGAGAAGTTTTAAGTGGCGCGGGGAATCAACTACAAGCTTTTAAAGACAGTGGGCAATATTGGGATGCTTGGAATATAGACCCCAATTATGCTCAACATCCCTTACCTTCAACAAATCTTCAATCTATTCAGTGGTTAGAACAAGGCCCAGTGCAAAGTCGTGTACGCGTGATGCGTCAGTTGGGTGAATCGGAATTTTGCCAAGACTATATTCTGCAAGCTGGTTCACCTCTGCTGAACATTGCTACAACTGTCAATTGGCAAGAAAATCATGTATTAGTGAAAGCTGCTTTTCCTCTAAATATTGAAGCCGACTTTGCTACTTATGAAATTCCCTGTGGCGCGATTCGCCGCCCAACTAAACCACAAACCCCGGCAGAACAAGCAAAATGGGAAGTTCCTGCTTTGCGTTGGGCTGATTTAACAGCAGAAGATACACAGACAAATACCGGAATCCCAAATCGTTATGGTGTCAGTTTGCTCAATGATTGTAAATACGGTTATGACAGCAAACCAAATCAACTCCGCCTAACACTGCTACGCAGTTCTAATTGGCCTGATTCAGAGGCTGACCGAGGTTTTCACGAGTTCAAATATACCTTGTATCCTCATGCTGATAGCTGGGAATCAGCCCATACAGTACGGCGTGGCTATGAATTGAATATACCATTGCAAGTGATATTCAATTGGCCACTGGCTCAACCCTCCGCTACCGCTAACAGCACTATTGAAGGAGTAAGTTTCCTAGATTTATCAGCTGAAAATTTAATCTTGATGGCCTTAAAGCCATCTGAAGACGATCCACAGCAGTTAATTCTGCGATGTTATGAATCTCAGGGAAAAACAGCCGAGTTATCTTTGCAAAGTGATTTAGGATTGAATCTAGGAAATCCAGTAGATTTATTAGAGCGCTCTGACAGTACTGAATTTTCATCTCAGCAACAAATCTTGATGATACAACCTTGGAAAATCGCCAATTTCAAGGTGATACCAGCGATTAATCCCAGGCTGGAGTGAGCCACTATAGTTAATTAATGGTTAGTGATTAATAGAACAACTACTAACCATTAAACATCTGGTGAAATTAAATATGTGTTATCCAAAACCCTTGTAGAGATTTAACAGTGCTGCGTCTCTACATTCTTTTTCACCAGATTCCTATTAACAATTGGCTGATTTGTATCACCAGTCATCAATAGACATCTCTAGAAACTAATTCCTTAGTAGGCAAAATTCATGTAGCCGGAGGCTTCCCGTATCAATTCATGGAAGCAAGCTACGCGTAGCCTCTCTGTTAGGAGAAGGCTATTATGCCTACGTCATTTTCACTCCTATCTCTAATAGCGTCGTCGGATTATCTGCCGTCTTCCAAAGGGCTGCTGTCGTTGGATAATCTCCTCTTGTCCGAAGCGCTGCCGTCGTCTGATTATTTGTCGTTGTCTTAATTGCTGTCGTCGGATTACCTGCCGTCTTCCAAAGGGCTGTCGGCGTTGAATTATCTGCCGTCGTCGGATTCTCTGATATCGTCTTGACCGCCGTTGAGCAATCAAAAGCTCTCCAGTTTTATTTCCAACCAGGTTGGCATCTGGCGCAACGCTCTGTTCATTCAGAGTATTACTTAGAGAAATATCTTTCACCTCAGCTAATGAGGGCGGAGACACAAAGGCGAATAGCAACACTGCTATTGAGGATAACTTCCTGAAACCTTTCATGTTTTTGCTTCTCTAAACTTTCGTTAATAACTTTATTAAAACACTTTAAACTCTGAAAATTAGCGATCGCGCACTTTTTTAAACTCAATTTGGTATGAAATTCAATATTGCAATTTCACCCTTTTGTATAATTGCAATTTTTATAAGCTTGTGTATATAAATAGTTAGCGTTTAACAGAATGTAATTTTTTTCACCACTTAGATAAAGTATAAACTTATTAATTAAATACGCTAATTTTTTTCTTGTGAGATGGGTTCAAAAGCCTTACTTGGTAAGGGAAAGACCCTCCCAAATTTTGATTTGGCAAAACCTTAAATCGGACTTATCTCCACCCCACAAGATGTATCAAATACAAAGGATAACTGCTAAATATTCTGAGCGGAAGCTGTAAATATAGCGTTTCCTAATCACATGAGGTACATCTTAGCCCCCTCCTCGCTTGCGGGGAGGGGGTTGGGGGTGGGGTTCTTACCTCACTCAACCGAGAACCGCTATAATAATCTGTCACTGGGTTTCTAGCTCCAAGTAACTATCTTGTTAATTGCTGCATTTTCCTATCTTCTGCCTCCTTTAAGGATATCTTCTGCTACCTGCACCCACTACACCAATTTTGTGGCGATAGGAGAGTTCAGCACCGAACCAACCAGAAGCACTGGTTAGCGTACCGACAACAAGCGAGATTAACAGTCCCCAAGGCAGTATTCGGGATTCAGCGTCACCTAAACGTAGGAGAAAGTTGACGAGTGATAAAACAAGTATAGAAACGTTAAGTATCAAATGCGTCCAACCGGCGGCGCGCTTGCGGACGCGTTCAATTTTCACAAAGTCGCTAAGACCGATCGCAGATGCAAGGATGCCTCCACCTAATCCAAGTCCGATTAACCATAGCGAAGCCCTAGCCCAAAAGAAATCGCCAGTTAACCAATAACCAATGTCACTTCCCAAGGCAGCAGCTAAAAATGCTATGGGAAAGATCACACTCAACGGGTGTAGGGGATGTCCGGCGATCGCAACTGTACTGGGTACACCAGTATCACGATACTCACTGTCGTTACTTTCAATAATTGGTGGAATATTTGGAAAAGGTGTTGAACCTGTTTGCGTTGTTTCTGTCGTTTCCATTATTAGTATCCTGAATTTATGAACGTTACATTTTTCGGCTGAAGAAACTTTTTTAACATCAGCTTCAGCTTGTAGGATAGTTTGCCTACTTATACTTTTAGTGGGTTGACTTGACTAATTTTCTGCTGGAATTTAGTGCTACTTTTGCATCACCCGATCGTCGAAAATCTGCTTTTCTAATCCAGGATTGTCTGAACATTATCTAAGTTAACTCTTAGTCCTAGTTTGAAAAGCGCATCCTTGAGTAAATCTAATAAACTAACAGCAGAGTTTTATCTATCTGGCGATGGAATATAGATTTAAATGTTGTCTATCTAATTTCAAATTTTCCTTTGTACCCTTTTTATCCTTTATTACCTCTGCACTTGGAGCGATTTGTTATAAAATTGACACAAACCCAATATTTCGGTTGAGTTATTCTGACTGCTGGAATTTTTTTATACAATGCTCTCAGAACGTTTTACCGCAGCCCTTACCTACGCCACCCAACTACACGCTAACCAAGTTCGTAAAGGTTCAGGCGTCCCTTATGTTGCCCATTTATTAGGTGTCTCCAGTATTGCTTTAGAATACGGGGCAAATGAAGATGAAGCGATCGCAGCCCTCTTACACGATGCGATCGAAGATCAAGGTGGCGCTGCAACACGAGAAGAAATTCGTCGTCGCTTTGGTGACAATGTAACGGCAATTGTAGATGGTTGTACTGACGCTGATACAACTCCAAAACCCCCTTGGCGACAGCGTAAGGAGGCATACATTGCTCATATTGCTACCGCTTCCCCATCAGTTCTGCTGGTGTCATCAGCGGATAAACTTTACAATGCCCAGTCTATTCTCAAAGATTATCGCATTTTGGGCGAATCACTTTGGGAACGTTTTCATGGGCGGAAAGAAGGTACTCTTTGGTATTATCGGGCGCTTGTAGAGGCTTTTAAAAAGACTGAAAGCACTGTAATAATTGACGAATTAGAACGGGTGATTTTACAAATTGAAGTGTTAGCATCTAAATAAAAATTTTATTTACCCAGAAGTAGATAAAAGATTTATCAAAACTAGACAAATAGCTGTTTTACAGACACGATCTAGTTATGTATCTCACGAATAAATTTTGTCTTTTAGATTCTCTCTCAAGATAAAAAATCTTTCTCTCGATAGATAGGTGTACTGACATTATTCTGGCTGCTATGTTACCAATATGACGATAGTAAGACAAAACACCCTAAATCAAACTGTAAATCCTTCAGTAAGTCCTCCAGAAAACTTGGCAGAAAAGTATATGGAAGCAGAGCGTATGCGTGATGTTCTGCTTTTACTGCAAAACTTGATTAACAGTGAAGAAGCCACTGTGAAACTAATTCTGGATTGTCTTTATGATGTTGGTTCAGTCAATTTGATTAATCAAAAGCTTCGCCTGAAACCTTTAAACAGGGTGATGAAATTAATTGCCCGAATGTCTAAACCAGTTTTTAGAACCTTAGCTTTAAATTGGTTTAAAAAGAACTGTCCCCAACTGATTACTAATTGGCTACACACGCAAGTCTCTTTTGAAAATCCCCAAAAGATACCCGAACAAGTAGCTATTGAAGTTGTACAACTGGAACCATATTCCATACCACAGACAGAAAGTCTGAGCCAAGAGATTAAAAATCTGCGCTCTCAGGTAAGATGGCTAGCTGGAGTTTCAATAATTGCGATCGCTGTTTTAGTAGTAAAAGCCACTTGGTTAAGCTGAAACCTATGAATGATGAATTATGAATTATGAATTATGAATATTATGCCTCTACCCAAACCAATCTTGGAGGACATAGAAATACGCCTACTTTTGGAAGGTGTGTATCAATACTACGGTTATGACTTTCGCAATTATGCTCTTTCATCACTGAAGCGTCGTATTCAGGGCTTCATGCAATTAGAAGGGTTAGCAAATGTTTCTGCATTGCAAGAACGATTACTCCACAACCGCCCCTATTTAGAAAGATTTTTGCTGGCTCTGACGGTGAATGTAACATCAATGTTTCGCGATCCCAGCTTTTATAACACCTTCAGAAATCAGGTTATTCCCTTCTTACAAACCTATCCATTTATTCGCATCTGGCACGCTGGATGTTCAACTGGTGAAGAAGTCTATTCAATGGCAATTTTATTGCAAGAAGAAGGACTTTATCACCGTTGCCGCATATATGCCACTGATACGAATGAGAAGGTATTACAAAATGCCAAAAGTGGGATTTTCTCGCTGAAAATGATGCAGGAATATACTCACCTTTATCTGAAAGCAGGCGGCAAGAAGTCTTTCTCAGAATATTATACAGCAGCTTATGACAATGCTATTTTTCGCTCATCCCTACGAGAAAATGTTGTTTTTGCCCAGCATAATTTAGCAACTGACAGTTCTTTTAATGAGTTTAATGTGATTCTTTGTCGTAATGTCCTCATATATTTTAATCAGGTACTTCAGAAACGTGTACACGAACTTTTTCATAATAGCCTTTGCACCTTTGGTATCTTAGGTTTAGGAAGACAAGAATCTATCAGGTTCACCTCTTATGAGCAGTACTATGAAGAGTTAATCAAGGGTGAGAAAATATATAGAAAAATAGCAGGTGGATGAAGAGAATTATTTGAGTAGGGAATTGAATTATGAATTATCCTAAAATAAAGAATGCCCCATAAGCTAATGCCTAATTATCCAAAAATTTATGAATAAAATTGCGCTCGTTGTCAAAAGACAGTCTGTCAAACATTTTTTATTGTGTTCAGAAGATAAATTTAGCGTAGACGCGTTGGCGTAGCCTCTCGTAGAGAAGCGGCTTGTCGATAGACATCGCTTAAGGTAAATTACACATTAGTGGGGAGTGTGGGGGGTAAGACTTCTTCCCCATCCTCCCACACCTCCCACACCCTTTGGATTTCTCACAAGTGAGAAATCCAGGCTTAGAGTTTTTTGGACAAGACTTTCTTAAACACAGCTATCCGAACTTTGCAGAAATTCTCCGTGATTCTGAATTCTGACTCCTGAATTCTCCTTCAAGAAATCGGTTCAAAAACCATTTGCGGAATTAACACTTCATCTTGTAATTGTCCAACACCTAAAAAGCGAGTCTCTTCTTCATAAACTCGCACTATCCCAGTAATATCAGAGTTCAGAGAAACTCGCTGACCTTGACACCATTTTTGAGCAGATGTTGCTGGTAAAGTCACAGACAACAAATGTTGTAAGGCTGCATCAGGGGCGAGAGGTTGGAATGTCCCGCCTTGTAATTTAGTCTCTAAGTCGGTGAAAGTGAGACTATCTGTTAAATCGAAACCACTGCTTTGAGTACGGATCAAAGCTGCAAGAGTGCCACCAGTTTCTAAGATTGCACCTAAGTCACGAGCGATCGCTCTAATATATGTACCAGATCCACAGGCGATCGCCACATCCAATTCGGGAAAATCTCCTTCTCTCCAGTCCAAAATTTCTATCTGAAAAATTTCCACTGTCCGCACTGGAACTTCCACCGTTTTCCCTTGGCGTGCTAAGTCGTAGAGACGTTTCCCATCCACTTGAATTGCACTATAATTCGGTGGGATTTGCTCAATCTTGCCTTCAAATTGTGTTAGTGCAGTTTTCACCTCTGCGAAACTCAATCCAGCACAAGCTTGAGAATTAATAATTTCACCTTCTAAATCATCGGTTGTAGTCCGCACACCCAGACGAATCGTAGCCTTATAAGCTTTGTTTTCTGGCAGATATTGCAATAATCTTGTGGCTTTACCAAGTGCGATCGGTAAAACGCCTGTTGCTGCTGGATCTAAGGTTCCCGCATGTCCTACACGTTTGAGGCGCAACAATTTTCGCACCCGCGCTACGCAGTCGTGGGAAGTCCAGTCAAATGGTTTGTTTAAGTTGAGAAAACCTTGAAATAACACAAAATCAATACTTACAGCTTCTAAACTCTATTAAATACTTATTTAATGCTCAAAGCATTAATATTTAGTAATTAAGACTAGTTTAGGCATTATTTTATACAAGTTTACCAGTGTTAAGGTATTCTCTAAGCAGAGACGCGATGAATCGCCGTCTTTACAATAATCAGTCTTTTGTAGAGACGGCGATTTATCGCGTCTTTGTGATGATTTATCGGATCTTTGTGATCTATCATTTTCATCAAAAAACCTTAACCGAACCGTATTGAGATAACGCCGAGTATTTTCCGCAAATATCACGATGTCAATTATAATTTCCAACAAATAAAACTGTAATAATCAACAATTATCAGAGAAAACTTAATGAAAGTTTTCATTGTAAATCAAATAACTTACCTATAGCGCTTTTAGAAAACAACCATCAATGATTTTTATAAACATAAATGAAATGAAATGAAAAAAACAATCTTTACTACTACATTGCTTTTTTGTTCTCTGTTGATTATGAGTTGTAGTAACTCTGACAAAAGCGCTTCTCGAAATAATAAAATTAATCAAGCAAATCCTGCAACAGCTATCCAAGTTAATTCTGAATCTATTTCTGTAAATGAAGTAAAACTAGATAACAGCAAAAAGTTAATTAATTCAACATCTATTAAAAACAATCAATCCAAGGAAATTAAAAATGATAATCCAATTTCTGGTACTATCAAAGATATGCAAAACGGAGACTTAAAATGCTACGTTACTGTTGTCGATGAAAATGGCAAAGTCTATGAAGGTGTCGGTGCAGTCTTTGAGGTTTGCGAACCAGAGAAATACGTCAACAAAAAAGTAAAAATGTCTTATTCTCTAGAGAACGTCAGTGATTGCCAAAGTTCTGAGCCTTGCGGGAAAACAATCAAAGAATGGTTAATTAGGAAAATAGAAATTCAAGAGCAATAATTACAAGATGCTTTTTAAAATTATCTAAATCAAGTGGATGATGGGGATAGTTGACCAGTTGGGCATATCTTCGGTAAGCTAACTGTAACTTTAGTTCCTTGCCCCACTTCACTTGACAAGGTAATATTGCCACTATGTAACTCGACACAAGCTTTAGCGATCGCTAGTCCTAAGCCTGTACCAGGAATTGTGTCAACGTTACTTCCACGACTGAAGGATTGAAACAAATTTTCTTGATCTGCCATCGGGATACCAATTCCACAGTCTTTAATGTAAAAAATGGCTTCTGATTCTTTGCCGATCAGGTGGAATTCTACACTACCTCCATCTGGAGAGTACTTAATTGCATTGGACATTAAGTTAATAAAAATTTGTTGCAAAAGCCCGCGATCGCCCCAAAATCCATGATGATTACCAGTAACTTTAAAAATCAATTCGTGGCGATCGCCTACTGTTTCTCGCTCTTGTTCTAAAAGGTCAGAAAAAAATTGCAGTAAATCGACTGAAATTGGTTGAAACTTGGGTTTTTCCAGTTCGAGTTGGTTAACCAGAAGCATATTATCCACAAGTTTGGACATATACCTGGCTTTCTGTTCAATGATTCCCAAGAATCGCTCTTGTTTAGACTCATCTAGCTGCTGGCTATGTTTTACCAAAGTTGATGCAGCAGCCAGAATTGAAGTTAGCGGCGTTCGATACTCATGGGAAACCGTTGTAATTATTTGGGATTTAAATACATTGAGTTGCTTTTCTTTTGCAAGGGCTGCTTGAGTTTGGGCTAATAATTCCGCTTGTTGAATAGCGATCGCTAATTGTACTGATACTTCATTGAGCATTTCTGCATCATCAGTTTGCCAGTGTCGCTCCCCGGAATTATGGTGAGCAATCAATAAACCCCAAAGTTTGGGGGTTGGGTTCCCATTGTTGCTCAGATTAATCGGAACTACTAGATTTGCCTTAGTATTAAATTGCTCTTTTAGATTGACACAATTACACAAGCCAAGCTCATAGATATAAGGGATTGGGGATGAGGAATTGGGCACAACAGGCAAAGGGGTACAAGGGCGGAGGGGCACAGAAGAAAAACCTACTGCAACTTCCTCCCTGCTCCTCTGCTCCTCTGCTCCCCTGCTCCCCTGCTCCCCAGTCCCAGCGCCGACGCGATCGCACAATACAGTGCGGTATGACTCAACTGATGAGGCGACTATCTTACCATCTGTATCTGGGGCAAACTGATAAACCATCACGCGATCGCACTTCAGAAGTTGCTGAACTTCGGCTACAGCTGTATTCAAAATTTGCTCTAGGTTAAGAGACTGGCGAATTCGTAAAGCAGTTGTGGCAATTAGGCGTTGTCTCTCCTGAGTTTTGAGCAGTTGGGCTTGCAAGCACGACTGCTTAATGGCGTTGCGGACTGCTAGTTGCAGCACATCC
This sequence comes from Nostoc sp., assembly GCF_036918015.1. Lineage (GTDB taxonomy): Bacteria > Cyanobacteriota > Cyanobacteriia > Cyanobacteriales > Nostocaceae > Nostoc. The sequence continues at coordinate 257,490 of NZ_JBALEO010000083.1, read as the reverse complement.
TGTGTAAGATTGTGCTTGACTAAATAATCTAAAGCACCCCGTTTCATTACCTGCACAGCGATTTCTTCATCACCGCGCCCTGTCAACATAATCACGGGGACAGAAGTCTTAAATATCTCCTGCTGGATGCGATCGAAAAGTTCTAACCCACTCATATCAGGTAGGCAAAAATCCAGCAAAATGACATCGCAGCGTACTTTTCGGCACAAAGCAAGTCCTTCTTCTGCACAGTCTGCCTCCAAAATCTGGTAGGACTGGTGCGGATCTTTCAAAAGATATCGACGATAAATTTTCCGATCTGCCGCACAATCATCGATGATAACTAGCGTCCATGTGTCCAACATAAGGTTATGAGGATCAGGGAGCCATATAGATCCCTTTTATCCAGATTGTGTTTTCTTGCATAATTCTAAAAATAATATAAAATAAGTGTAAATAAAATCTAAATTCTTTAGTAATCCTAAAGAAACACCAAATAGTCAAAAATAGGAAATGGGGAAAAGGAATCTAACTGAGACAAACAGACACAGTGACTCAAAGAGGAAAATGTCTCTGTGTCCTCTGAGCCGTCTCCTTTATGATCGTTTTTCCCCGACTGCTACATCAACAAAAAATAAACAAATTAATCCAATACAGGCGGCGTATTGGCTTCAAGCCAGTAATCTACGAATGCCTGGATCGTCTTTTTTAGTTCCAGAGCATCCATCGGTTTTACCAGATATCCATTTGCGCCCTTTTGGTAGCACAATTCAATATCCTTGGGGTTAGATGATGTGGTAAAAACAACGATGGGGATTCCCTTGAAAGTCTTGTCTTGCTTGAGCCGATCTAAAATGTCACGCCCATCAATACCTGGCAAATTCAGATCGAGCAAGATCACAGAGGGTCGTAATACTACTTTTGAGTTAGGTAGGTCTTCGCCTTTAGTGTAGGCATCGTTCCCTAATTGATAGAGAAACTCTAAAACCTCATCTCCATTAGTACAACGGTGTATAGGATTCTGGACGGACATACGCCGCATCAGACGTTGCAGCATCCGAAAATCTTCATTGCTGTCCTCAACAACGAGCAGCGGTTCATGAAGTTTTTTTGTCATTCGCGATCTTAAAAGAGCTTAACAAAAATACATATTTAGCCACTATCTTAAACTATTCCAGCGTAAAATAGAACATTGAGCCAACGCCTACAGTAGATTTCACCCAAATTTTACCGTTATGAAGCTCAACAATCTTCTTAACAATAGCTAGTCCCGCACCTGCTCCTCCACCGTATTTTTCCTGGGAGTGGAGCCGCTTAAATAATCTAAAGATAGTTTCTAGGTGATGGTGTGGAATTCCAATACCGTTATCTCGTATATAGAAAGTGATTGGGGATTGGGCATCCCTTCGGCTTCGCTCAGGGCAAGTAGGCATGGGGCATTGGGTATGGGTTATTCCCCTTGTCTCCCCCTGCTCCCCTGCTCCCATGCCCCTCTGCCCCTCTGCTCCCCTGCTCCCCTGCCCCTCTGCCTCTTCTTGAGAAAAATAGCCAATCTCAACCCATTGCTCCGCCTTATCGTTGTATTTGAACGCATTACCAAGCAGATTACTGAAGACTTCATTAACCAGCACTCGATCGCACAAAACTGTTGGTAAAGGGCGAGGAATGCGGATATCTACAAGCCCAGAGTCTTGGCGACTAGCACGAAAAACATCAATTACTTGGTTGAGCAATTCGTTGAGGTCAGTTGCTTGCAAACGCAGTTGTGCTTGTCCTAACTGCGATAACCGCAGCAGAGCATTAATCAGAGTTTCCATGCGTACAGACAAGGCCACTACTGTTTGCAAGCACTCAATTCCATCATCATCTAATACTTGGGCATAGTCTTCTAGCAACACTGTCGAGAAGTTATAAATGCCCCGCAAAGGTTCTTTGAGGTCATGGGAAGCGGCGTAGGCAAAGGATGCTAGTTCTTGGTTGCTGCGCTCTAACTCCAAGTTGATTTTAGCTAATTCATCCGCTTTCGAGAGTACAATACCAACGATCGCATTTCTCAGAGCGATCGCACTGTCAAGTTCACAAGCTTTCCAAGGTAGAGAAGTTAATCTAACCGTTTCTTGCCATTGTTCAAAGGATTTTCGGGGAGACAGGGTATAGCTACCATCTGCCTGAGCTTGTATGGATTCCTGTGGATTTCCTGCCCAGTGTACCGTTTGGATAACTTCCGGGCGAAACCACAGGATGTAATAGCGCCGGATTTTAGAAATCCGCATTAGCAACAAGCCACTAGCAGTATCTTTAAATATCAGCGCCTCTGAGTTAAGCTTCGGCAGAGAATCGGTAGAAAACAGGTTGTCACTAACTTGGGTATCCGCCCATTCAATGAGTGCCTGAACTTCATCAATATTCGGTGTTGTTCCTACAAGGTTAATTTCATTATCCAGACAAACTGCCGCTCCTGAAGCACTCACAAGATCGAGCAAGCGAATTTCCGGTTTGATCAGAGCATCAATAAAATTGTCTGCTTGGGAAATAGATTCTAAAAACTCAGACTGTAGCGATTTGAGTTTTACTTTATAATCCCATTCCGAGTGACTAATTTTGTGCGCTAATTCTGAAGATGCAATTTGTCCCAAAAATTCGCACATCTTGCGGACTTCGTAAGAAATATACTTTGGTGTTTGATGGTGACAGGATATTAATCCCCAAAGCTTCTGCTCTTGAATAATTGAAATCACCAAAAGAGCTTTCACTCCCATATTTTGATGATATTCAGTACAACACCAATCAAAACTCCGTAGCAGACAGTAGCTTAAGTCAAGATCCTGATGTGTTGTCGGATTTTCCGTTGGAACTAGTTTGACAGGTTCGGCAGTCAAATCAGGGAGAAATCGGAGAAAGCAGCGCGTGTATAACTCCCTAGCCTGCGCTGGAATATCTGTAGCCGGATAGTGGAGTCCTAAATAAGGTGATAAATCTTCCCGTTTAACTTCTGCAACAACAGAACCCGCTTCTGACTCGTCAAATTGATAGACCATCACCCGATCGAAACCGATGATTTTTTGGACTTCTTGTGCGACTAAATGCAAAAATTCTCCCAGATTAGATGTGCTTTGCATTTTAGCGATCGCTTCACCCGCCAAAGCATGAAAGCTTAAGAAACTCACCTCAGATTCAGAGTCAGTTGGTTCTAGCTCCAGAATCACAGCTTCTTCTGTACGATGAACAATAGCATCAAAGTATCTTTTTTCACTTAAGGTATTTATTGATACTTTAAAAGCCTGAGCGCTACCAATTTTTTTTACTAAGCACTGCTTGACAATTTCCACTTGCCGAGGGTCAATTAAATAGCTCAAGGGCCGACCGAGTAAATCTTCTGGCCCTTTGCCCAAATACACTTGGGTATTGTTGCTAACTTGCAGTATCTCTAGCTGAGTACTGAGTGCCAGGAGAATGCCATGAGGTTGAATAGAGCCAGGTATATGAATTGGTTTGCGATCGTGGTTAGTCAGGGCAGTAGCTTGGGCTGTAGTATATTCCGGCTGGCTCATAACTGAACTTATGTAAAGCTGACTTTTACAATAACGCAATTAAATGTCATATTTCTTTAAAGTATAGGTCGAGAAGTATGAGTGCGATCGCATATCAACTCTACTTGTTACGGTTTTTACGTAGATATTTGCGAAAGTTTTCACTGGCAAGCAATAACAAAAACTGTTATTATAATGTCTATTATTGTTATAAATAAATTAGATATATGAATATTTCCCTTACTCCTGAGTTGGAAGCCTTCGTCCAAATGCAGGTTGAGTCCGGCTTGTACCATTCTCAAAGCGAGGTGATTCGGGAGGGGTTGCGTCTTTTGAAACGCTTTAACGACCATTCCGAGGAATATAAATTGTGGCTCAATGAGCAAATTGCTATTGGTCTTTCGGAGCTTGATAATGCACAAGGTCTTCCCAAAGAAGGTGCGCGAGAGCGCATCCGCAATAAAGCACAACAATTGATCAAAAAATCGTTGTGACGAACCCAAAACTTTATATTCTCTCCCCGCAAGCAGAGAACGACCTCGCGAGAATTTATGCCTATATTGCGCGAGATAATTCGGATGCTGCCGAACAGGTGCTAGATAAGCTTCTTTGTGCCTGTGAATTACTGACAGACAACCCCAGAATCGGACAGTACCGTTACGACCTGACTCCGCTTCCCGTCCGTTTCTGGTTGGTGCAGCCCCGATATTTCCTGATCTACAGAGGTGAAAACCCCGTTGAAATCGTGCGTGTACTGGCAGCAAACATGGATATTGCGCGGGAACTCGCCGGAGAATAATTAGAAGATGGTTTTCGGTACGTTATGGAAGCCGTAACATAGCGAAAATACAAATTATGGTATATTCAAAGTAGATACGTAAAATAGTCCAAAATTAGGTGCGTCAAGCTCCGAAAGTTTTATATTTGGGTGTGAAATTCTCTAAAAAAGCATTTATTTTGAGGTAGTTATGACTACAGTTGTTACGAAGTGGGGAAACAGTCTAGCTATTCGACTTCCGAAAGCTTTGGCTGAACAAGTTAATGTCAAAGAGGGGACAGACATAACTTTCAGCATTTCAGGCAATAGTATTGTGATCACGCCGCAGCAGCGAAAAAAATATACGCTTGATGAATTATTGGAAGGTATGACTCCAGATAATTTCCATTCTGAAATAGATACTGGATCTGCTGTGGGGAATGAAGTTTGGTAGTTAAACCATACATTCCAGATAGAGGTGATATTGTCAAGTTAGACTGCGGAACTACAAAGCAAATTACGGCTGATTCGATCCGACGTGTATTAGCCCTGAGAACATCAGGAATGTCATTTGAAGATATTGCTGAAACCCTTAATGCTGAACTAAAACCTCAAGGGCGTGAGCAGATGGGCTATCGTCCTTTTTTAGTTATGTCGCCATTAAAATACAATCGAATGGCTTCTATAGTTCTAATTTGTCCAATTACTAATCAAAAAAAAGGTCTTAACTTTGAGGTTCCGCTTCCTGACGGAATGATAACCAGTGGCGTGGTGCTAGCCGATCAGATCAAATCACTAGACTGGAAAGTTAGAAAAGTTTTGTTTGTAGAGAAAGTTGAACAAGAGTTAATTGAAGAAGTCCAAGCAAGAATTGAGCCTCTAATTTTATAAAGAGGCAAATAAATTTTACAGACGTAATTAATTACGTCTGTACAAATCAAATAAAAATCATCACGTGCAGCAATGCAACACCAATATCCAACATCCAAAATCCGAAGCTGACTATGGTGTTGGGAACTTTTTTTTTACGGGTTTGGCTCCTTTTATATCCAATAATTGAGCTAATTCGGCTGTATTCAATGACTTGACGAGACTCAAACCAAGAGATTTACTAGAAATGCTTTGAGTGTAAGCGGCATTCAGATATGGTGTGTATTGCGGCTTGCCTACAATGTATGTTTGGAAGAAAGGTAAACTCAAAACATTCATGTAATCACGTGCTTGAGAAGCATCGCCAATCATATCGGCAGGTAATGCTACTTGTTGATTTGCAGGGTTTGCATTGCCAATGGTGGAAAAGTGTGTACCACCAACAAGCATGACGAGATACTTTTGGGAATTTGCCAACCACGAGAAAGGTAAAATTTGCTCGGATAAAGCTGGTGCAACTGTATCATCACTACTGCTGACAATCATCACTGGAGTTTTGATTTGACTTAAGCCAGCTTTGCCGAAAATCGAACTAGTAATGGGATTAACTGCGATCGCAGCTTTCACTCTCTCATCCCGCAGGTTATAATCTTTGCCAGACTTACTAATGCTCAATTCTAAAGCGCGACACTGGAGCAGTAAAGACATATTCCAGGTATTTTGTAGTGCTGCTGGTTGACAGTCTTGTTTTAGCTGCTCAAAGTTGATTTTAGCGCCTGCCAGAGCCAAGGCTGTGTAGCCTCCCAAAGATTGACCAAATACTCCGACTTGTTGCAGATTTAGGCGACCTTTAAACCGTGAATCAGATTGATTACCTTTTTGCAATTGATTCAGTATATATGTTATGTCCATTGGTCGGTCTTGAAATTCACTTGGTTCTGCTACTTCAATGGCGCGTCCTTTTAACAGAGAACGCAATTGTTTCGCATCACTACCAGGATGATTGGGAACAACGACGGCAAATCCGTAAGAAGCTAAGTGAGTGGCTAAATATTGAAAGTTACTGCTGTCTAAACCCAAGCCGTGAGAAATTACAATTATCGGTGCAGTCTTCTGGACATTGGGAATGTAAACATCAGTCAATAAAAGCCGATTGCGGGTTGAGTCGAAAAACTTCAGGATGTATTTTTGCGACTTAAATTTTCCCGGAACCTTTAAATCGGGCAATTGCGAGAAATTTGGTTGAGAAATGCTCTCAGCTTCTATTTTAGACCTTTGGGAAACAGCTGCGATCGCCTGATGGGTTTGGTTAACAAGTTTCTCCAATTCCGTAGCTATTTCCAAAGTCTCGGCGACATCAAGGCGAATGCTGCTGGTGGGATATTTACGCAACACATTTAAAAGTGTCAAACCTCCCGATTCACCAGAGGCTAAAATTAGCGCCGAACGCAAAGCACTAAATCCTGGTTCTGGTTGAGAAGATTTATTTATAATCACTTGCGTCAATCGATGCAGTAAAAATTCTCCTTGTGGTGTGTAAAGAAGTTGCGAAACTACTACTGGACTAACTTTCACACGATTAAGCAAAATCCGCCGCAATTCTTGAAGCTGTTCTACAGGCAGATATCGCTGATAGGCTGCTAAGTCTTCGTTAATTACACCTGTTTTGGCGTAGTTCTCTAAAGTTGTGACTGAAATTGAAAGCTCCAAAGCTGAATAAGATGCATAAATCCGCTCTGCTGCCAAGACAGAATTACTAATTCCAAATGTTGGCAGCACCATTGACAGAACCAGCAATAAAGAATTTTTTCTGAGGGTGCTGGCCCAATTACCAAACAAACTATTCATCGCTCAACTATTTCGGTGGTCTGGTTTTATCAGGTGTTGGCTTTGGTAGTTATTCGGGCGCCCTGCTTAGTTTCTTTAAAGTTATTAGCCTCAATTTTATCAAAACAGAATTTAGGAGTCAGTATTTATAATTCACGATGAATTATGTATGACTTGCGAATGTAGCTGGCTGAAAATAATGGGTATAAATGGGTTTGAAATTTCCACCAAATCTGAGATTTAGTAGTCAAAAAAAGTAGTGATTCCCAATTACCTAGTAATGTATTCTGACTCCTGAATTCTGATTTTTGAATTCTTTTGCAAGGATATTTCGGCTATAAAGTCAACAATCAAATCCTACAAAGTCACGCAGATGGGTAAAGTATCCGACTGACTTCAGTAGTTTGCCTTCACTATTAAATCATAACAAATAAAAAATAGTCTGCCTCAGTATTTATGTTGTAGCTTTGAATATTGCACAAATTCACTAGCTGAAAAATCCAGTAAAAATCCTGAAAAATATGGCGATTAATCAGCTTTTCCCAAAGCGATCGCTACTGAACCTGTAACTACTAAACCCGCTCCAAATATTGCTATGAAGGTGAAGTGTTCTGGTGGTATCCAATCAGGTGCAATAACTGATACAACCGCGACTGCTATTAATGTCACAATGGGAGCTAAAGCTATTACTGCACTTACTCGTGATGCTTCCCAATGTTGTAATGATTCAGAAAAAGCACCGTAAGCGATTAAGGTATTCAAGGCACAAAAAATCAACATTCCTAAATGGAAAGTATCAAGTATAAAAAGTGATTTAATTTTGGCTAGAGGAGTGAATAATAAAGCACAGCCTCCATAAATAATCAGCATGATGCTGCTGGAAGATAAAGATTGTAATAACTGCTTTTGTGCCAAAGCATAAATAGCCCAAGCTGTCGATCCTAGCGCAATTAAAACACTACCTAGTATATATGTGCCATGTGCTGTAATTAAATTCGTTAGTTGTTCGCGAAAAAATAAAAGATAACCACAAATCATGACACTAACGCCAATCCATTGAGACAGCCGATAACGTTCTTTAAAAATTACTAACCCTCCAAAACCTAATAAAAGGCTAGATAATTGAATGAGAACTTCAGCGTTAGCAGGCGATGTTAATGCTAAACCTTGGGTAAACGAAAAGTAATTAATCCCTAAAAATATTGTCGCGATCGCTAATAATTTTCCAGAAGCAGAGCGCAGTTGTTCTAATTTGGGTAATTTGCCGCGTATCCCTAAATACACAGCAAGCAATATAAATGATACTAAAAAACGAAACCAAATAACGGTATAGACATCAAGTACTTGGAGAGTTACTGCAAGAGCAATAGGTAAAATTCCCCACAAAAACACTGTCAACAGCGATAACGTTAGCCCTAAGCGCCACCGACCAGAACTTTTATGTAGTAGCATTAAAATAGCCAAAAAGTAGGACTGATAAGTAAGTTATATCTAATTTAAATATCTAAACATTTTATCAAACTCTTATCGATAAAATATATTAATAGTTTAGTTAATGCAAATTCAATATAAAATAACCAATTTATCTAACTCAATTTATTATTCGTAGCCACAAAGAGGTTTTTTTGTATTCACGTAAAATTCGTAATTTACGTGTTCATTTTACATGAATATTAAATTTCAAACTTCCTCGTAAATGTATACTTTATCTCGGTGTTACTTTATAATACAACTATGGGGATTATACCCATAATCAGCTTAGTAATCTTTACGACTGCCTTATCAAGTTACTTATTGCTGACCTCAAGAGGTCGATTTTTGCTCAAATCTTTGGTGACAAAAATAAAGCAGCAACAGTGGAAATTCAGATATGGCAAGCCTAACTACTTGAGATCGAAATTTTCAAGGACTATAACAATTGCTGTAATTATTTTGGCAGCAGTAATAGTTGGAAATACTGTATCAGCAAAGATTACAGGCCCGCCTCCAGTTTCCCTCAAGAGCGTATCGGTTCCAGAACCTGACAATCTTGGAGACTTCGTAAAAGACAAAACGGCTGCAATCAAATTAGGAAAGACTCTTTTTTGGGATATGCAGGTTGGGAGCGATGGAAAGACCTCCTGTGCTAGTTGTCATTTCCATGCTGGAGCTGACAATAGATCCAAAAATCAGATTGCTCCTGGGCTTTTGCGAGTCAACGCCGATGGTACAGAGAATCCAGATTCAGTTTTCAATGTCGGCGGGCTACCAAACTATCAACTAAAACCAGGAGATTTTCCCTTCCATAAGCTGTCAAACCCCAACGATCCTACGACTGTTGTATCTGACCGTAACGATGTCAGTTCTTCTCAGGGGATTTTCAATACGAAGTTTGTGGATGTCACACCTGGAAATGCAGAAGACAAAGTTACAACCGAGCCAGATCCGGTGTTTAACGTAGGAGGTATCAATGTGCGGCGCGTCGAGCCGCGTAACACGCCAACCGTGATCAATGCCGCATTCAACTTCCGCAACTTTTGGGATGGCAGGGCACAAGATATCTTTAATGGGGTGAATCCCTTCGGTTTAAGAGATCCTAACGCCGCCCTCGTCAAGGCTATAAACCCAATTCGTGTAGAATTTGTAAAAGTCAGCCTCAAGAACTCATCTTTGGCATCTCAAGCTGTCGGGCCGCCACTCAGTTCTTTTGAGTCATCCGCAGATGGTCGCACTTTTCAAGAAATTGGTGATAAGTTCGGGGGTAATAAGTTCGGGCGAATTGACATAACACCTCTCACCGTTGGTAAGGGGAAAAAGCTCCCCCGAAAACTTGCGAAAAAGTTATTACCTCTGAGACCACTAGGTAAACAGATTGTGCATCCACAAGACAGCGTTTTAGGTAAAAATAGTAGATCGCCTCAACCTGGACTTAAAGATAGAACATACGAGCAGATGATTCAAGATGCCTTCAAGCCGGAGTGGTGGAATTCTAATCGACTCATCCAAGTTGACTCTGACGGTAAACGGACTATTGTCAAAAGGCCCGATCGCTCTTTGCAGACTAATGAGTACACATTACTAGAGTACAACTTCTCGCTATTCTTTGGGCTGGCAGTTCAATTGTACGAGTCTACGCTCATTTCCTATGATACGCCCTACGATCGCTACTTGGAAGGAAACACCAGCGCCCTAACTGCGCAGCAGCAACGAGGGAAAGGACTGTTTGAGGGCAAAGCTCTGTGTATTGGTTGCCACAGTGGATTAGAATTAACAGCCGCTTCAGTCAGCAACGTGGCTAAAGAGGGACGAATCAAACGTGCGCCGTTTGGGCCAAAATCCCCAGAAGACACTGGTTTCTTCAATATCGGTGTCAGACCTGCCACAGACGACCCCGGTTTGGGTGGTTATGACGGTTTGCAGAGTAACGGTCAACGTAATCCGCTTTCAGAAGCACGATTGGCTCAGTTGGGTAAATTTAAGGATCTCCTGGGCGAAAACCCCCCAACCCTTAATCCACCGTTGAATTTCACTGAACCTGTGTTTGCAAACGGAGCTTTCAAAGCACCTGGACTTCGCAATGTGGAACTAACTGCTCCCTACTTTCACAATGGAGGTCAGGCAACTCTAGAGCAAGTGATTGATTTTTACAATCGTGGTGGTGATTTTGGAGTACTTCCGCCGCTAAATCTTTCACCAGTAGAAAAACAGGAATTGGTCGCCTTTTTAAAAGCGCTGACTGATGACCGAGTTCGGTTTGATAAAGCGCCCTTTGACCATCCACAATTGTTTATCCCTAATGGACATGTGGGTAACACTAATTACGTTGTCAATGACGGCACTGGTAAAGCTACAGATGACACAGTGGAAATTCCTGCTGTTGGTAGGAGTGGTAATAGTGGTACACCAAATTTCCTGAGTTAATCTCATTTCACGACGAAATACCTGAATACAGATAGATATGTAGGGATGTACAAATGTACGTCCCTATTTTTGCGATTTGGTGCAATTGCGAAGTTCGTAGTAAGGACTTTACCCGGATTTCTCACCAATGCTCAAGAGCATTTCAAACTTGTGAGAAATGCGGGTTTAGTCCTTGGCTTGAGGGCTAAAGCCCTCACTACGAACTTATTCACCCTACTCAATACTCAATACTCAATACTCAATACTCAATACTCAATACTCAATACTCAATACTCAATACTCAATACTCAATACTCAATACTCAATACTCAATACTCAGCACTCAGCACTCTTCATTGATGTGGTGGACTAGTAGTTACGATCGCTTGACTAACGAGTGCCATCGCCAAGTATTGGTTGTATATTGCTAACTTTGGTATTGTCTAGGTAATTATAGACTCTTCTGGAAACTTCACGGACAAAATCTCCAGCTCTTTGATCGTAGTTTGGTCTTTGCACCAAAACACCTGCTAAATAGCTTTTGCCGTTGGGCATTTGAATAATACCCGCATCACCAATGATAAATCTCAATGTACCAGTTTTGTGGGCGATGGTCGCTCCTTGACCGATACCTGCTGGTAGTAAACTATTGGTTTTGACACGGCGCATAATGCCTAAAACTTGATTGCGGCTAGTTGGGGATAACAAACGATTATTAGAAACTAACGCCGCCAATCTGACTAAATCTTTGGAACTAGTTGTATTTGTGCCACCGATGTCTGGAAGTAGATTCCGCATTGCTGTATTTTGCAATCCCCAACTCCGAAAACGTTGACTAACTTTTGCAGCACCACCCAAGCGATCGAGAACTAGATTTGTGGCGGTATTATCGCTGATTGTCATCATCAAGGTAGCAGTTTCCAGGACGCTAAATTTAGTGCCGATGGGTTTGTATTGCATAATTCCAGATTCGCCCACCTTTAAATCGCGCCGCATCACTAATTTATCGGTGAGTTTAATTCTACCTGCATCTATTTCTTGAAAAAGAGCCACTAATAAGGGAAATTTGATTGTACTGGCAGCAGCAAATCTTTTTTCGCCATTAATATCTATATAGTTTCCTGTATCTAAATCTAAGAAAAATATTCCCGGATTCAATGTTTTATAACTTGCTAACAAACTGCGAATCTGAGAAGTAATACCAGCCATCTCTTGACCAAGATTTACAACTCCGGCAAATGTCGATGCATCTGTGGATCTGATGGCAATATCTTCTCGATTTTCTCCAACAATGGGATTACTTTGGCGGTTAAATGAATTGAATTTGAAAATCCAATGAGAACGGGAATCTCCTTTAATTGATATATTTTGGGAAGTAACATCATAACCAGGAGCTAATTCGACGACAAAACGAGTGGTTTGAGGGTCTGGTTTGCCGAGGCGAATTTCTTTCACTGCCTTACCAAAACTTCGTTTGACAGTATCGGAATTAAAATTAGTTCCAGGTAAGTCAATCACTAATCGATTAGGATTATCTAATATAAAGGCTTTTGGTTCTATTCCCGAAGTGGTAGTTAGGTCTAATTGATTTTGGCTAGAATCATAGTACCAAGACTGTAATTGTGAGGCTTTAGCTTGTCCTGCAACTAGAACCAAACTGCTTAAACCAATCGCCAGTAGATGTGATTTCATGTTGTGATTGTGGGTGTACAAGTAAGGAGCAACTAATCAGGTTTACTTAGATTGTTTTCTGATGATTGTGCTGAACTTCCGGGAAAAAGTCATAAATCCCGTTGAGTTATTTTTACTAGATGAGGTTTGGGATTAGATAAGCACGATAAATCATCATTACTTATTAAAAGTAAATCGCTGACAGTTTTATTTGTGTGTGAGTTGACAACAACAGAAATTGTTAATCTAGCGGAAGGACGAGCGAAGGATTAATTATGTTTCCAACTTATGTTTTGTAGAGAGAGAAAGTAAAACCCATTCACTAAAACCCTAATACATATAGATTTCGCGTAGGGGCACGGCATTGCCCATACGTGTCAACTTAACGTGAAACCCTTGTTAAGACGTGATATTGAGTTCATTCACTTACGGTTACTCACCGCGTCACCCCACCCCGGTTTTGTCTAAAGCCAAAACCGCCCCTCGCCGATGCCTCTACGGTGTATACACAAGTCTGAAATAGCTGATTAACCAGGGCTTTACCCCACCCTAACCCTCCCCTTGGAAAGGGGAGGGAACTAGATTTCTTATTTCCCCCCTTTATAAGGGGGGATTAAGGGGGGTAATTTGACTGTGTGTACACCGTAGTCTAAAAAAAGAAAGGCTTTGAGGCTTACTCCCCTTCCCTCTCTTCTCAACGAGAGGCTGCGCCAACGAGACGCTGTGCGAACCCAGGGAAGGGGCTGGGGGTTAGGTCTGTATTTCACGCAATTGAGAACCGCTATATTTGTTATTTCAGCGATCGCATTTGCTATTTCAGCGATCGCATTTGCTATTTCAGCGATCGCATTTGCTATTTCGGCGTACTCATTTGCTATTTCGGCGTACTCATTTGCTATTTCGGCGATCGCATTTGTTATTTCGGCGTACTCATTTGCTATTTCGGCGTACTCATTTGTTATTTCGGCGATCGCATTTGCTATTTCGGCGATCGCATTTGCTATTTCGGCGTACTCATTTGCTATTTCGGCGTACTCATTTGCTATTTCGGCGTACTCATTTGCTATTTCGGCGTACTCATTTGCTATTTCGGCGAACGCATTTGTTATTTCGGCGTGTCCAGAACGCACTCTACTGGCGTGTCATTACTCAAATGTTGCAAAAAAATGTAGCAAAAAAAATTGTAGGTTGGATGGAGGCTTTGCGTAACCCAACATCCTGATATGTGTTGGGTTGCGCTCCGCTCCACCCAACCTACATTTAATACTCACAAACTTGAACTAACGCAGGGAAAGGTTCGTCAAACTCACGTTAAAAGAAATCAGCCATCCAAGGAGAACTACCTGCAAATATTTGCGTAGCTGCTGAAATAGCGGTTTCTGTCCCATGCAGTTTTCCGGCTATTTGCAAATGGTAGGGAGCGAACAAACTTGTATATAGTGGTGCTAGTTCTCGGATATCTAACTGCAACTCACCCTTTCCACCTTTTGTAACTTCACCGCGTCCATTGGCGACAGAAAGAATGAATTTACCATTGTTTGCATCTAGCAAATTATCTTGAATATCTAAGTGCAGTTCAGTTTCAATTCCCGAAGGATAACCCCGCATTTCCAGCGCCTTGACTACATCTACTACCCGCAGCATCCAACGCATCGTATTCTTAAGCTTGGCAGTTTGCTCTGGTAGCAGTAATGTCAAAGAATCGGTTACAGAACTCCTCCATCGCACGTGTTCAATTTGGGAGCGATGACTGGCAAGAAAAGACCAGAATGTTTGTGCGGCTGCAACTGTGAGAATTACCCAATCTTTGATTCGCAAAATTGCGCCATCCTCTTTTGAATGTTGACTGAAGAGGATGTAACCTTCGGGTTTCTCTTTTGTACCGATAAAATATGCGTAAAATGTTTCCTTCTCATCTGGTTGAATTAACCGCTCCCAGATTGCGGGATGTCGATCTAAATATCCATGCGTTAGTTTCGCCTGCTGCTGATATAGTTGATGAAAGACTTGATGATTAATATTCACTATGGGTTGCAAAGGTAGGGATTGCTCTCGCACTTGGATATTCCTAGTAGCAACTTCCCAATTACACCAGCTACCCCCTTGCTCATAGCCGACTTTTCGATACAGAGTTTGCACAGCTGGATAAAGAGCAGAGAGCGGTATACCTTTAGCATAAAGTTCCTTGAGCGTCTGCTGCATGAGAGCGATCGCAGATCCCGAACCGCGATACTCTGGAGCAATACCCACAGCGGCAATTCCTGTCATTGGTACACGCACACCACCCCACCACTGGCCCATATCCAGAGTTGCCAATCCACCAACTAATTGCCCAAATCCCCGAATAATACGGAAATTTTTTACGCCAATGAGATTGATATAAGCTTCCTCGCCACCAACTCCGCTGATGAAACACTGCTCAAGGATATACATCAGCTGCTGAATATCCTGTGGATCGGCAAGAGTGCTGTATTCAAATTGAGCCGTCATCTCTCGTACCATTAGTAGGACAAAAACACAATCACACTACAGCAGATGTTGCCCTAATACTTGAGCAATTTCATCGCCATAAAGCCCCGGAATAGCCTCAATTATACTACTGCACGTTTGGTTTTAAATATTGGAACACCTATACAGTTTCTTTGTGAAGCTGCATATATTTATCGAAACAGAATTCAGGAGTCAGGAGCCAGAATTCAGAATGAATTTTGTGTGACTGGTGGATGAATCCAGGGGTTTAAGACCCCCACTAAATCTGCATATTTAGTGGTCTTCAAGACGCTCTCTACGAGACGCTAAAAGCGAACGCGGACTCGCTAACGCTACGCTATCAGTGGCGGGTCTGAATCCCCCACTGATTCATTCTGACTCCTGTTAGCGATAGCGGGGCGTTTAGCCCATTCTGACTTCTGAATTCTTCTTCAACTCCCGGCTACGCCTTCCCTCCAAAGCATCTTCATGGAGAATTGATATTACACTGGTAAAAATTTTTAATGAGTTACTTCAAGACTGTTTATTCTATTTTTAGGGCAGTTGCTCTTAACAAACCACTTACAAAAAATATGTTAACAAGTTGGATTTACCTTATAATTGCCATCCTTTTTGAAGTTTCAGGCACAACTTGCATGAAATTATCAGAGGGATTTACTAAAATAGTTCCTTCAGTATTAATATTTGTTTTCTATGGACTTTGTTTTACTTTTTTGACCTTTGCTCTCAAGAGACTTGAAGTAAGTGTCGCCTATTCTGTCTGGGCTGGATTGGGAACTATTCTAGTAGCTCTTATTGGGATTATTTGGTTTCGGGAATCTGCCACATTCATCAAACTTGTGTCGATCTCCTTAATCATCATCGGGGTGATTGGCATCAACGCAAGTCAGTGAAGGGGGCAGGGGAGCAGAGGGGCAGGGGAGCAGAGGGGCAGGGGAGCAGAGGGGCAGAGGGGCTGGGGAGAGGGTTTGCAGATTTTATACAGCTTAGTATTGGCTGCTTTCGCTAAACATTACTTAGGTAGCGGTGAACGAATTGAATGGCGATCGAACCTTCTCCGACACCGGATGCCACCCGTTTAATTGAGCCATAGCGGACATCTCCGGCTGCGAAGATTCCGGGAATGTTGGTTTCTAATAAGAAAGGAGAGCGTTCTAAAGACCAACCACGAGGAGATTTGCCATTATGTACTAAGTCTGGCCCTGTGATGATAAACCCCTGAGCATCGCGTTGAATAACGCCATCGAGCCAATCAGTTTTGGGGCTAGCACCGATGAAAATAAACAGCGATCGCGCCGGCACGGTTTCGGTTTGTCCAGTGTTGGCATGGGCGATCGCAATTGCTTCTAAATGTTCCTCTCCCTTCACTTCCACGACGCTGCAACCCGTGCAAACTTTGATATTTTCAGTCGCGGCAATTTGGTCAATCAAATATTGAGACATACTTGATGCTAGTGACTCACCCCGCACTAACATAATCACTTTGTTGGCATACTTAGAAAAGTGCATTGCTGCCTGTCCAGCAGAGTTTGCCCCGCCTACTAAGTAAACCTCTTCGTTGGTGCAGGCGATCGCCTCAGTCATGGCAGCACCATAGTAAATCCCTGCTCCTGTGAGCTTCTCTGCTCCTGGAACATTTAGCCAACGGTAGGAAACACCGGTTGCAACTAAAAGTGCATGGCAACTAATCTCGCTACCATCTGCCAATTGCAGAACCCGATAAGGATCTTCCAGTCGAACCCCAGTTACCACTTGAGGAGTGAGAATTTCTACCCCAAATCGCCGCGCCTGAGTGACTCCTCGCCTTGCCAAATCATTGCCACTCAAGCCAACAGGAAACCCCAAATAGTTCTCAATCCGCGAACTCGTACCTGCTTGTCCTCCTGGGGCTTCACGCTCAATTAAGACAGTACTCAATCCCTCAGAAGCGCCATAGACGGCGGCGGCTAATCCGGCAGGCCCAGCACCCACGATCGCTAAGTCATAAAACGGACGCTCTGCCTGAGTTTGCAGTCCAATTTTGGCGGCAATTTCTAAATTAGATGGTTGAATTAATCGGGAACCATCGGGGAACAGCACCAATGGCAATTGCTGTCTACAATCAGCTTGGGCGTATTCCACCAATTTTTCTGCATCCGGTTCCAGTTCAATATCTAACCACTTAAATGGAACCTGGTTACGTGCTAAAAAGTCTTTCACCTGATGTGAAAAAGGCGACCAGCGATTACCAATGACTCGAATGCCTTCAAAGGGTGGGCGGAATCCAGCTAGCCAGTCATCTAGCAAATCATCTAAAACCGGATATAGCCTCTCTTCTGGTGGATTCCAAGGCTTGAGTAAGTAATAATCAAGTCTGGCACTATTAATTGATTTTATCGCAGCATCCGTATCTGCATAGGCCGTCAACAAGGCACGTTTCGCATCGGGAAAGATGTCTTTTGCCCGTTCCAGGAACTCCACGCCTCCCATTTGGGGCATACGTTGATCCACCAAAAATAGAGCAACTGCTTCATTCCGCAATTTTAGTTGCTGCACTACATCCAGAGCCGTAATACCTGAATCTGCCCGAACAATACGGAAGCGATCGCCATACTGATGACGCAAGTCTCGTGACACCGCTTGCAATACTTCTGGATCGTCATCGACGGTTAAAATTGCTGGTTTCGCCATAACTACTGTTACTTAACAATTGCAGTGTCTAGCCTTGTCTTCAAAAATCTGTCGTCAAAATATCTACTGTTTAACCAGTTGCCTTAAACGAAAGTATGCCTCTTCTGGTGTCAGCGATTCCGATTGAGTTTCATTGGGTATATAAAATACCCAGGTATCAGGAAAGTAATGCACCACAAAGCTGGGAATCAAACCCAAGCTTACTGCTTGCTTGCCGAGTTTTTCAGTTTGTTCCTCTAAACTCAGTTGGTCATGAAATGAGTGTTCAACCATACTTTTGCATCTCCCTGTACTTTATCAAAACAGAATTCAGGAGTCAGGTGGTCGCCGAGCGACTTGCCTTGAGCGAAGTCGAAAGGAGTCGAGGTGAGTCAGAATTCAGAATGAGCTTGAGAATATTTTGGTAGTAGACCTAAACAATTTCAAATATGCTTTCGTAGAGAATCATAAAACTATTTGGGTCATTCACGCTAATCTGAAACTGGATTAAATCAGCCAGCAGGGCATTCCTGACATTGAGGTATTGGGAAATCATCTGTACTTTGTCAAAAGCTCGTATAACTCGCTACGATTTTATTGCATTAGTACTAATTGGCAAATTACCCTAACTATAGTATGTATGGCTTAAGTATACAGTTAAAATCCACTCTTTAAATAGCATTTAGCTACTTTAAATCTAGTTATTGTTAGGTGACAGTTGTAATTGCTTGACCTAAATTAATTTGCAGATTATCTAGAGATTGTTGATTTTGAATAATACCAACTAATTCCTCAGAGCCATTACCATCAAAGCGATCGGCATCAAAGAAAATCCCTAGACCAGAAACACCATTTAGTAATTTGACATCTTCTAAATCATTAATTTTGGTTTAACTAAAGATGCAATTGCTGTTAAGTACCTCTTGCTAAAAATATAGAATAGAAGCTAAAGTAATATTTATTCCTTATCTTTGTTTGAGCTTGATTTGTGAATTATCCGTTTGCATTAAAAGGATTTTAGAGAACTATGCCAATTAAAAAACACATTAATCTTAATCAAGGATGTTTCCTTAATCCCGCAAATAAACAGATAGTTGTCAATTTAGCCAGTGAAGATATTTTAAATTTAATCACGCAAGAATTAAAAACTCGTTACTCTCCAGAAACTCAAAAAACTCTACTTGAGGAGAGTTCAAAATTATTACCTAATTTTGTATTTCAAGAATTATTACAACGCCAACAGCAGGTAGTAGATATTAACCCAGATAGTTTAATTGTCGTTAGCTGTCAAATAGCAGAGGCAGAAGTCGATGATTTGGGATTTGATTTAAATCTCGAAGTATATTTTGTAGTTGGAGATACAAAAGGTCAAAACCATTTTCGGGCTAATCAAATAGTCCTTTGGTCGAATATATGGGGTGATGAAGAACAGCCTTTTGATTTAGAAGATGAACTAGGTGAACAATTCTGGACAAGTTATCAAATTCAGTTGCTTTTTGATGAAAAAGAACAGCAAACAATTGAACTGGAACTATCACAAACAGATGATTATGCCGCGAGGTTAGAATTTTCCCCATCACTAAAAAGATTTTCACCATCCATAGTTCCCTTTACGGATAATGACTTCTAAAAATTATTATCTGCACATACAGTGAATGTAAATTAATCATTTACAGCAGAATTCAGAATTCAGAATTCAGAATTCAGGAGTAAAACACGGTTTATATCTGGGTAACAGACTTAGCTTGTGTACCTCACCAACTTGAAATATGCTGTATATTCACTGGGGATTTTATTTTTTGGAAGTTCTCTTTAAAAAGATGAAGTCTTCAATACTTCCTACATCCTCATTGTGGTTCGATAATTGAACCCATAAACAAAATGTTTCCCGTCTGATTATCCCGAATAGCACAGAAGAAGGGACGATCGACAATCATTCGGAATGGTTCTGGTTCTTGTCTGGCAGATGTTGCTACTATTTCCACTGAAGTAGCCGCAGCCGCTTCAGTCCCTTCTTCGTTCACTTCAACAAAAGTTTTATGCTTAACTTGGCTAATGGCAAAATTTTTACCCATGCCAGAAAAATTGGCTTTGTTGCTGAAAGCCTCCCCCATACCTAAAGTTTTTAAAGCATCATTGAGTGTAATATCGTAATCTGTTTTGAAGCGGGGTAGGCGAATAAACCCTTTTTGGTTGTTGAACTGAGTCATCCATTTTTCCCAGTTCTCAACATTTAAGTTTTGATAAAACGCTTTGAGGTTAGAATTATTTTTGGGTAAGAAGATATAAAAACTTGTCTTACCATCTTTTCCATAAGGTAAACTAACTGCCTGAAACTTTTCGCTTTCATAGTATCTATAATCACCCTTCTGTGACATCATTGGGTGTTGTTTTTGCCTCCCAGATGTGATGTAAAAAGGGTATGGAGCAGTTTCTTTCTTGTCAAACTCGTTAGTCCAATTACCTTTAAAATATATGGCATTAATCAGAAATAATACCTGATTTGGTTCAATTTTTTCAACTATTTTAGTGATTTTGCCATTAGTATTTTCTTTGATCCAGTTATTGATAATATTCGATGCGGCGGCATCTTGAAAGTTTAAATTGCTGACTTTGGCTTGATAGAAGTCCTGGGTTCTCTTGAGAAAGTCTGGTGCAAAGCTAACATTTTGATTTGCCCAAAGTGAGTTAGCAATTTTCAATTGCACTTTCGCATCTGAATTGTCTAAAAGCTGTTTTAATACCGCCGCATAAGAAGAGTTAATTTCTGGTAGATTCATCCCCTGTAATTCTAGGGTTTTTGCCATTGCTTGTTGAGTCGAACCGCTAGCGCCGTTGTAAGTCATAGCAAGAGCGATCGCAACACTCGAAGGTGAGATAAAAATATTCTTCCCACCCCGATCGTTTTTCAGCACTTCTGAAAATAGTTTGAAGCCAAACTTATTGCTAGCCTCAACTATTTTTGTATCAGTGTTGGCTGTTTTTTTTTGCAATGGAGTTTCTGGTTGAGGTAAACTAGATTGAGCAAGGGCACTTTTATTACTATCGACTTGAGAACACCCTAATACACTGAATAAAACGACACTTGCAGCTGCCAGAGCATAACGTCTACCTAGACTCACACCGTAACGTCTTTGTAGGAAATTTTCTTTTGCATCACTCAATTTATGGCGATTCATTCTGCTACCTCACTTGCCAAAGATTCCCGATTTGTGCTCAGAGTTGACGCAGATACTGTGTCAATGATTAACTATTGCATTTACTCCAATAGAAAAATGGGACTGTTACAGTTTTCGTAACAGCAATTTAGTAGCTCAGAGTAATTAAACACAACTTGTGGAATTGCTAATTCCTTATTGAGACGGCTATACAGACGACTTATAAAAATTTTGATTTCTAAGAATTTTTATCTTTACGTATAAAGGTATTGTAAGCTACGTAATCATAAAATAACCACTTCTGTGAGGTTTTTATAGATCGAATAAGGTTTTTCAGAGGCAGGAAATCTCGTTCCCATACGGAGCATAGGAACGAGAAAAACGCTGTAATTTTACACAGATATTTGTGCTAACTTATTTCAATTAATAGGTACACTCCACCAAGCTAAACTATAGGGTTGAGTCGCTTCATTGAGCTTTTGACGAAACTGGACGCGGATTTTGTAATTGCCAGCAGCAGTAACGGGGCAGAAAATATGTTCTACACTATCGATTTGGCTGATTGAGGAGCAAACAGCACCAACATCTGAATTTTGAGCATCAGCTTTTACTAAGTATAGGTCGAGATTATTTAAGCCGCGATCGCGAAAATTTTCGCCTAGATCATATTGCTGGTTTTTATTTTTATCGTTGAGTTCTACCAATCGATCCCAACTCAGGGTGACAGCAACAAAACTTCCCTGCTTTAAGGGTTTTGCTAATATATAGTCAACAGATGCTCCAACATCAACTGTGCGATAATCCCAACCAATAGCCGGCACCGCAGCTGATGCTTGCCATTGACCAGCACTAAATTGTTGATAAGCGCGAAATGCGTTCAAATGACCCGCTCCCATTTGGGCATCTAAGGGAATCTTTGGATCTTTATAAGCATCAGAATCTAGCCAGTTTTGATTTTGTTTATCAATTAGCGTCCGAGTCATTCCCAACTTTAAGCCATCGCCGCTATCTAGAAGTTTGTCTGCTGAATTCAGCAATACAGCTTTCATCACTTGATGACGCCGAGAATCAATGCTCCAGTGGGGTTGTTTTGTCCGCATCTGTCGGTCTGCAAGTTCCTGCAACAGAGCAACAGTAGCTGTAACTTGAGGCGCGGCAAAACTAGTACCTGTAACCTTGTTCAATTTGCCATCTGGATTAAGCAAAGGAATATTATTACCAGGAGCAACTAAACTGATAGCGCGACGCCCATCAAGGTCAAATTCCCTTCCAGCTAGTCTTCCATTCACCCCTTGGTTAACACCCGCCAGATTAGCCACGTCTACTTTGTTAAAAACTCCCCCTCGGCGGGATGAAAAAGCCACGTTTATTCCGTTAAAATTATCTGTAGGAATAGGAATACCACCTTTCCCCTGATTGCCAGCGATCGCATACAAAACATCATGAGCGCGACTAGACCAGTCAACACATAAAGTTAGTAAAGCATTGCCGTCTAAAGTAGCTTCCGGTCGAGGATCGCGGCTCAGAGGTTCCCCAAAGCTAAAGTTAATCGCACGGACATCACCACCATTTTGGAGCGCTATGTGCTGTGCCGATAAGCATTCCTCTGGCTGACCCATGTTTTTAGTCGAACCCACCGCCGACGAATACAATCGCGCTCCTGGAGCAACTCCTGGCAAAGCTTTGTCTTGACTCACCATCACACCGGCGACATTGTAGGCGTGGGCGTCAACACCATTATTAGACTTAGCTGGGCCATTGCGTAAGAAAACCGCTGCTAAAGATATGGCACGATTTTTAGACACCGCCTTATCCCACCCAAACATTCCCGGCCGGCCAATTTCAACTTGACCAATAGCAATCTTACGACCGATTAAATTATAAGGAGCTTGGTGTAGCTTCAGAGCATCAATGCCGTTAGTTCCTAGTGCAGATTCTAAAGCTGAAGCAATTACTGGCGCACTCAGACAAGAAGCAGTTAATCCCCAAAATATCCAGGTTAGTTTTTTAGTCATTAGTTATTGGTCATTAGTTATTAGTCATTGGTCATTTGTCATTGGTCATTTGTCATTTGTCATTGGTCATTGGGTATGGTGAAGAGGACAACAAGATAAGGGGATCTAACTTTTGTCCCCTTGTCTCCCCTGCTCCCCTGCTCCCCTGCTCCCCTGCCCCCTGCCCCCCTGCTCCCCTGCTCCCCTGCCCCCCTGCCCCCTGCTCCCCTACCTCCCCACTCCCCAAAAAACCGGGATCAAAATTATGAGTCTTGTTCAATGTTTTGTTACAATGCGTACAGACGAGGACGCTTAAAAACCCACTAGCCATGACCCAAAACCTATCTCAAAAGCCCATTGTAATTTCTCCATCTATCCTATCAGCCGATTTTAGTCGCTTGGGTGACGAAATTCGTGCCGTAGACGCAGCTGGAGCGGATTGGATTCATGTTGATGTCATGGATGGTCGTTTTGTACCTAATATTACGATAGGCCCTCTGATTGTGGAGGCGATTCGTCCGATTACAACCAAGCCTCTGGATGTCCATTTGATGATTGTGGAGCCAGAAAAGTATGTAGAGGGATTTGCTAAGGCGGGTGCTGATATTATCTCCGTACACTGCGAGCATAATGCTTCCCCACACCTGCACCGCACCTTGGGGCAAATAAAAGAGCTTGGTAAGAAAGCTGGTGTTGTACTTAATCCTGGTACCCCTCTAGAACTAATCGAATATGTTCTAGATTTGTGCGACTTAGTACTAATTATGAGCGTCAACCCTGGTTTTGGTGGTCAAAGCTTTATCCCTGGTGTATTACCCAAAATCCGCAAGCTGCGCCAAATGTGTGATGAACGTGGTCTTGATCCCTGGATTGAAGTGGATGGGGGACTGAAGGCAAATAATACCTGGCAAGTTTTGGAAGCGGGAGCTAATGCGATCGTCGCCGGTTCAGCTGTGTTTAACGCAAAAGATTATGCTGAGGCTATTACAGCAATTCGCAACAGCAAGAGTCCTACCCCAGAATTAGCCAAGGTTTAATTCATTTTTGAATTAATCAATCATTAAACATGGAAGTGAAAAAAAATGTAGAGACGTAGCGGTGCTACGTCTCTACCAGAATTCTAGATTAATTGCATCAAATATCTAGTCTTCGTAAAAAATAAGGTAGGCAATTTGCCCACCTTATTTTTTTATATAAACCTCGTCTACTTTGAGAACCGTAGTTTTGTAGGTTGGGTGCAGCGATAGCGTAACCCAACATAAATAAGATCACAAAGACGCGATAAATCGCCGTCTCTACAATAATCAGTTCCTTGTAGAGACGGCGATTTATCGCGTCTCTTACCTTAACCGAACAGTATTGCCACCCAACCTACATAAATATATCTTTTAAAAAACTCTAGGTTTCAACATAGATGAGATTTATAAATAAAAAACTGGAAGCTATTCAAGTTTTGAACCTTCCAGTAGTTGCTATATAAATTGAAAGTTTAGAAACCAAAGATAATCCAGGTTGGGAGGACTAGGATTACAATAGTCGAAAGAGAAGCGTATGAGCTACTAGTTCTACCAGCCAAGGACAACAATTTCACCGTAACTTTTCTATTTCCGTTCCTAGAATTGATGTTAAGCGTTTGCAATATTTAACTAAAGCAACACCAACCACAGGATAGAAAGTTTTATCAGCATTACTCGCACCGTCTGCAGTCAGTGAAAGCTGTGTAAAATTTGGATTGGGGGAATCCACCTCGCCAAATTTTCTTTGCTTAGACTTCCTCAGAAAAAGAACCACCAGTAGTAACAGTTGGATTATTGGTCTTGGTCTAGGAGTTATTTACTCCATGAAATGCTGACTACTTTTGTAATCAGTTTGATTTATTTCATAGTTAGAACTAATCGTTGATTTTATTTTTTAAATTAACTTGATTGCCAAATCACCTCTATTTTGGTTTAGGTTGTAGTTGTTATTAGTTTACCAATATCAGTAGTATATATTTGCCATTTTGGCAGATTTTTGCAAAATATTATCAAATTCATGACTGCTATAGAAAACCTGTCATGCTATAAATTTCCAATTAGCATAACAGGCTTTCAGATAATCAATCAACTTTAGAGCGGAATCTATTGATTCCAAATACTTTTTAATTGAATCCACAGGATTTCAAGGAAATGTCTTGAACATTTTCTGGTTTTAATGGCGATTTGCTTGATTGATATTCGTTAATTTGCTGTGTCAATCTCTGGTCTAAACTACCAGCACGGATTTCTGCTTTTTGCTTTCTAACTACTTCTAGATAAGCTAAGTCTTTAATTTTGCTTAAGCAGCTGATGAAACATTATTATCAGACTGGGAATTATGAGCGTGTTTCAGCATTTTTAGATTTTCACTTTGCTGTTGTTTTGTCCTATCGGCTTGAGAGTTCTCTTTGAGCAATCGATTGTAGGTGCGATATGGAATGTAATGCAGAGGATTATAACCACCAAATCGCAGCATTAAAACACATGCCCAGGAATACTTTCCAGCAAGAATTGCTTCAACTACTTTGTCAAATTGTTGAGCTTTCACTGTCTTATCTAAGTTACTACTAATACCAGCAAGGTCTTGATTCATCATAGCGTTTAGTTATTTTGGGTGAAGTAAACTATGTTCTTCTCTGCGATTGTTGATGTTTCAATTGAGGTGTACAAACTGCACTAGCCTTTTTGCAAATCTTGAATTGCTTGTGGCAAATTATCAGCAGTGGAGCGGTGTTTGATGTTTACAAGGGATAAAAATCCATAAGTAAATAAATTTTCTTGGTTCACACGCTTATATTTATTACTACTGTTGGATTAGGCAATTTCCGGGAAGTTTGCATATTTTTTTAGACTAAGAGAGGAAATATATTTATCTTTGAGCGTTAACAACACCATTCGTATTTATACTATTTTTTGTCGTTGCTGTCATCTACTAATCTAGTATATTTATAGGTCAAATTTACTGAATATATTCCTATACTTACTTGTGTATTGTGCAGCTTTTAGTTTTGTCCTCTTTTGCTAATTCTTGAGGGGGTCTTACCCCTCACCCGATATCATTTTAAAACCTTTATTATTGTCGAGTAACTAGAAAACAATACCATTAAATAAAATGTAAAACAACTTGCAAAAATATTATTCGAGAAAGAATAAAACCTTTCATAGCAATAGGATTGAACTTATTTTTCTATAAGTTCGATTAGATAATCATACTTATTAGACTTGTCTTTATTGGTTTGCAAAGACTACAGCTTTGGCGTATCTAAATATAATCGCTGTCAACTGCGCGTAAATATTTCATAATAAGCAGTCATTAATTATAAAATAGACCAGTTCTAAAAGAAAATTACTGGTTAGGGATAATATAAATAGATAGTTATAACAAGCCTTAGTCGAGTCAAGAAAAATATCCGCAAATGGATAAATTGACTCAAAAATTGTTGCAGGCTAAGTCTGTACAATATTAGAGAATTTAAGAATAGATATAAAGCTAATTAACACAGAATATTATTAAGTTGATTCAGCAAAAAGTTCTATATGATATGAATATTTAACAGATTTATAGAATTGAGATTACAAATGTAGTGGCAATTGAGCTAAATGGTGGTATCAATATGCGATCGCCTTTATCTCTCCAGACAACTACGCAATGAATTATTTGACAATGAGCTATCCAAGGGTTATAATATGAGTCCAGCTTACTCAGACTAGTCCTTACTGATAGCGCTTCACATCCTGAAGTTTGGACTGCTTCTACTAAAGGCTGGTGAAATGCACCTGTGAAATTTACTGGCGTTAAGTTACGCAAATTGTAAGGGTTTAAGCGTATGCACCAGTGTCGGCTAATCATTGCCAAACACGCAGCGCCACAATCTGATTAACTTTGCTGTTGAGTAAAGGAATAGGCACGTCATAACCTAGTTTTTGATTGTGAACGTAGTCTGGGAAGCATTAGCAATATTTATAGCTAAAGCTAGTAATATTTGCATTTTTTGAAACAGTGGTCTTAAATTCTCAATGCTTCAACTCTTACCATTACTGAAATTTTCCTTCGCTTCCGGAAACACTCGGAAAATAAAATCGCAAACCTAAAGTCTGCTTTCTCAGATGAAGACAGGTTAAATTTGCTAGGGATTGCTAGGAACGCACATCTATCATAGGTGTCAATTTAAGGTAGAAGTTATTTAAGAGTAAGGGTTCTAGGGTTGCTTGCCTTCATCCCCTAACCCCTTCTCCCATATTGGGAGAAGGGGAACTGGAGAATTTGCTTCCTTCTGCTAGTTTTGAGAGAGGGCTGGGGGTAAAACTTATACATTCAGAAGATTTCAGCTTAAGTTGGCACCCATGACACCTACGTGTGTTGCATCAAAACGAGAACCGCTTTGATAGTCAATCAATTAATAACTAAGTAAATTCCCCAAATCGCCATTGGCCGCAGGTAAGTGCTAGCGCGAAAAGTACCAGTTGCGGTGATAGCTTCTGGCGTGCGAAATTGCAGACCATTTTCATAAATTTGCTGCACCACAGCTTGCGTCAACCTCAACGCTTCGTCTTTCATTCCCATCTGCACGAGAAAAGCCGCCAGCCCAAAGTTTATTCCCGTCCAAACTTCTAAGGGATGAGTAGCTTTGGGATTTTCTGGTGAACCATCACGACGAACACCATTAGCAGCACCAAACTCACCATTACAGAATTTCAAAAAGCAAGCATCATAAACAGTTTTCAGCGCAGAGAGGGCGCGATCGCTCGGTACAATATCAGGTAAGTCCAGCAGACGAGCATAAAATTGCCCGCACAATTGATCTGCCATCACCACATCGGAACCACTTTTACTATCAAGTCGGTAATATTCCCCATTCCAGAGTTTTTCTTGGTAAATAGGAAGAGATTGTTGTAACCAAGTTTCATAAGTGGATTTTTGAACCGCCAACTCTGTTGTGTCACCTGTCTGGTAAGTTAATAAAATATCGCTAATTGCGATCGCAGCCTCTAACGCCGCTAACCACAATCCCCCACAATAGGCGCTGACACCCTGTAACCGCCAATCATCAAAAGTTTGGTCAGGCGCGCCAGAATTTTCAGGAATCCCATCGCCATCGAGATCAAAAGTTTTCAAGTAGTCGAGGGTTTGAACGATCGCATTCCAGCAATCTGCCAAGAATTCCACATCGTCAGCACCCGTGAGTAAAAAATCACGGTATACTTGCAAGACAAAATCACTACCTAAATCTTTCCATAAATTACAGTCTTGATAGCTGGTGTAGTTGGTTTTCTCCCAAACGTGTTCGTTGGGTGCGCCTAAATCGTGGGGTGTTGCACCTGCAACTTTGCGAACTGCAATCGGGCTTTCTGCCTTAATTGTCATGTAATAGCCAATTATTCGGGGAGTATCATCACCTTGAGGAATCGCCCGTGCAAATGCCCGAATCACCGACTTTTCTAATTCTGGAAATAGCATCAGCAGGGCAAAAGAGCCATACAACCGCACATCTAGACTTTCATACCAACGGTAATCTAAGCACTCCAGCACCGCAAACTGACCGATGGGGTTAAGTTCTGATGCTGCACTCCAGAGAGTACCGCCGCTGGTGAGGTCATAAAGCTCATTAAATAGAGCCATTTTAAACCAGTTGGGCAAATCTTCGCGGTCGAGAATGGGTTTTTGCCAACTTTGAATTTGCGATCGCCAAGTTTGGTATTCTTGTAATGCAGTAGATGCGATCGCCCAGGCGTTGTTGCCATTTTTACCAAAGAAGTCTGTATATCTGCGGTAATAGTTAACCCCGGCGGCAAATTCTGTTATCGGTAAATCCCAAGCGAGGACAAAGGGGATTTCGAGAGTTTCGCCTGGTTGGAGAGTGAAACGGATTGCGATGCCTGCGGCCGGCGTAGCGATCGCACCCCCTAATTGTGTATTCTCTGTTGCTGTAGTATCAACATAATTGGGCAAAGAGCCATCTTTAGCAAAACTTTGCCATATTTCCTCACCCGTCCCTTCAGGATTCCAGCGGCTATGGTGAAATACTTCCACTTGGGGATGTTTCAGCGTCGCAATACACCAAGTTCCGTCACCTTCTTGCAAAGGTTCATCAATACCAACCCGGCCTAAAACACAGCCAAACTGTTGTGTATTTTCAACTATTTGGTTGTAGTTTCCTTGACTTTCGCCCCAGCGCGGTTGGTATTCGTAAACCGGACTACCATCATCGCGCACCCGCACTTCGGGAGATTTGAGAGCGTTTGTAAACCAGCCCACCATATTTTGCCAAGTGAGCATAATGCTGAGAGTAATCGGTGCATCTGTGGGATTATGAGCATTCCAGAGGAATATCGCCACAGGGTAGCTAGTTTCTTGGTAATTACCTGCCCACACTGGGGAAAATTGCTCACAAGTCAACTGTGCTTGAAATACATTTTCATACACAAACCAGCTACGTGGATATAGCGCGTGATAATTGCCCGTCCCCTCTGTGCCGGGAGTTGTAGGATACCACTGCCACGCTTTGAGAGTGCCATCATCGGGCGCTTGCGTAGACAAAGCGTAGGTTTGGGAAGATGTGCTATTGGATTCAAACACACTGAACTGACAAGCGGGAACGTTTTTGAAGGTATGCTCACCGCCGTCGATGTGCCACAGGTTAAAGTCTCCCCGTGAAGAACGACCGATGCAACCTGCACCAAAGCCGCCTAAAGGCATACCATGCCAAGGGCCATCATCAATATTACTTGCATAGCGGACGGTATAAGGTTTGTCCCAACCTAAGCCGATGGGACGGCTCCAAGTACAAGAGGGAATTTTCAAAGAGAGTTGATTTGTCATCGCCTAATGTTACAGCGTGCAGTTACGTCAATGAAGACTAGCGCGATGTGAGATTTTTCTCAAGGTAGTAGCACGGTAATCCCGGATTTCTCACGCATAGTGTAGGCTTCAGGGGAAGAGGAGTGTGGGCAGTGTGGGGAGGTAAGACTTCTTCCCCATCCTCCCACACCTCCCACACCCCTTGGATTTCTCACTTGTGAGAAATCCAGGTAATGCCCATTGGTATCCAATACTTCTCGCTTTGTGCATTTTTTATTCGGAATCGGGTTTTGGGAAAAGGTTAAGGGGTAAGGGTTGAATGGCACTAAGAAAAGCCCAAAAGCTTGTGTAGCCTAGTTCCCAGCCTCCAGGCTAGGAACCAGTCAGGGCAAGGGCTGTATCTTAACTTAATGCCATTCGGGTAAGGGTTAAAGGTTTTTTCTTTACTTTGACGAGAAGTATTGTATTGGTGTCAACTTAAGTTGAAATTTTATAACTGGTCGTAGCCCGCCCTTAGACATTGCTCCCGTAATTACTACCAGATTACAAGGTATAGAGCTTATCCCAGTCCCTAAGACTTTCATATTGTGCTTCTACCGCGTATTGCTCAACCGCTAATTAAATTTTAAATCTAGAGTTTTTAACTCTAGTGGGTAAATCACTAGTCAATTTGGGTATTTTAAAGCACAGAGGTATTTTTCTCAATAGTTTTAACAAAACAAGATGATACAATACGCCCTTGTGGTTGAAATTGCTCAGTATGACAACAGTTTCGGCAGCCTGACTAAACCTATTAATGATGCAGAGGCTGTGGCTAGCACAGAAAAATTTTTGCTGGTGGTAGATGAGTTTGGGGAAGTATCTACAGTTTGTATAGATAAGGAAGAACGGCAGAGATTTATTGAACTATTGACTGGGGTAGTAGAGATTCATGATTCGCGGTTAGCAGTTGTAATTACTATGCGAGGCGATTTTCTGGAATCCTGTTTAGATAATTCTTCTCTAACTCACCTGATTCAAACCCCAGTAGTTGTTATACCGCCTTTAACTGGAGTTGATTTAAAGGAGACAATTGCCAAACCTGCCAAGCTTCAGGTTCATAGTGTTGAAGAAGCAGGAGTATTAAAAATTCTCCAAAATCTTCAACAAGAACCAGTGAATTTGCCATTGTTAGAGTTTGCCTTAACTAAACTCTGGGAGAAACGCGAGCAAAAGAAACATCAACTTACCCCAGAAGAGTATGAAAAGTTGGGAGGATTAACTGTGGTGTTAAATCTCCACGCAGAAAATGTTTATCACTACCAAGATTATGAGCAAGAATACCCAACTCAAGAACGCAGTCAGCAAGAAAAGGAATGGATTAAGCAGATTTTTCTGCGGTTAGTGCGAACGGGAGAGGGAGAAAAGGATACCCGACAGCGCCAACCAAAAGCCACATTATTAAATATTGCAGGTGATGATGCCAATCAACAGCAACAACTTAGCGAGTTACTAGATGGTGAAGCGGGATTGGTTAAGGGACGCTTATTAGTTACTGGGAAAGATGAAAAAGGAGAAGTCTGGATTGATTTAGCCCATGAAGCTTTAATTGAAAGTTGGCAGCAGTTTGCCCAGTGGCGACAACAAGACCGAGACTTGCGACCGTTGAGCGATACATTAGAAAATACGCGACGGGAATGGTTGAACGAAAGACCGGATGACAAATATTTAATGCAAAAGGGATTGCTGTCCCAAGTGAGGGATAGCTGGCAACAATTGCAGCCTGATTTGCAATCACCCCAACAAGATGAGGATTTTTACCAGCGCAGCGATACCGATGACAAAGACCGGATTGCCGAGATGGAAAGGGCGCTTACTGAATCCCAGTTGCGAGATAAAGCGGCTAGAGTAGATGATTTATTGCCCTTACAACCCCTAGATAGTCTAGTTTTGGCAATTCAAGCTATGGGGGAGAATCAAGAAAAACTACCCCAGCAGATTCTTGCATCAGTTCAGAACAGTTTGAATCGGGTGGTGAATAAAGCAAGAGTCTCGATTCCCTTCTGTGGTCATGAAGGTAATGTCTCTTCTGTCGCTATTAGCGCTGATGGGCAGACGATTGTTAGTAGTGGTACTGACGGCACTGTGCGGTTGTGGAATTACCAAGGTCTTTCCTTAGCTGAACCTTTGCGCGATCATCAGGGTAATGTCTCTTCTGTCGCTATCAGCGCCGATGGGCAGACGATTGTCACTGGCGGTGCTGATGGTACGGTGCGGTTGTGGAATTATCAAGGTCTTTCCTTAGCTGAACCTTTGCATGGTCATCAGGGTAATGTCTCTTCTGTCGCCATCAACGCTGATGGGCAGACGATTGTCAGTGGTGGTAACGACGGTACAGTGCGGTTGTGGAACCGCCAAGGTTTTCCCTTAGCTAAACCATTGCGTGGGCATAAAAATGATGTCTCTTCTGTCGCCATCAGTGCCGATGGGCAAACAATTGTCAGTGGCGGTGCTGACGGTACAGTGCGGTTGTGGAACCGCCAAGGTTTTCCCTTAGCTAAACCATTGCGTGGGCATAAAAATGATGTCTTTTCTGTTGCCATCAGTGCCGATGGGCAGACGATTGTCAGTGGTGGTGCTGACGGTATGGTGCGGTTGTGGAATTGCCAAGGTCTTCTCTTGGCTGAACCTTTGTATGGTCATGAGGGTAATGTCAGGTCTGTCGCCATCAGCGCCGATGGGCAGACGATTGTCAGTGGCGGTGTTGATGGTACGGTGCGGCTGTGGAATCGCCAAGGTCTTTCCTTAGCTGAACCTTTGCGTGGTCATCAGGGTAATGTTAAGTCTGTGGCTATCAGCACCGATGGGCAGACGATTGTCAGTGGCGGTGTTGATGGTACGGTGCGGTTGTGGAATCGCCAAGGTCTTCCCTTAACTGAACCTTTGCGTGGTCACGAAGGCAATGTTAGGTCTGTTGCTATCAGTACCAATGGGCAGACGATTGTTAGTGGTAGTACTGACGGAACAGTGCGGTTTTGGAACCACCAAGGTCTTCCTTCCGCGAAACCTTTGCGTGGTCATAAGGGTTGGGTCTATTCTGTCGCCATTAGCGCTGATGGTCAGACGATTGTCAGTGGCGGTACTGACGGCATGGTGAGGTTGTGGAACTACCAAGGTCTTCCTTTAGCTGAACCTTTGTGTGTTCATGAGGGTTGGGTCTATTCTGTCGCCATTAGCGCCGATGGGCAGACGATTGTCAGTGGTGGTAGTGACGGCACGGTGCGTTTGTGGAATCTGCAAGGTCTTCCTTTAGCTGAACCTTTGTGTGGTCATCAGGGTTATGTCAATTCTGTCGCCATCAGTGCCGATGGGCAGACGATTGTTAGTGGCGGTGATGATGGCACTGTGCGGTTGTGGAATCGTCAAGGTCTTGCCTTAGCTGAACCTTTGCGTGGTCATCAGGGTTTTGTCAATTCTGTTGCCATTAGCGCCGATGGGCAGACGATTGTCAGTGGCGGTGGTGATGGCACTGTGCGGTTGTGGAATTACCAAGGTCTTGCTTTAGCTGAACCTTTGCGTGGTCATAAAGGTTGGGTCTATTCTGTCGCCATTAGCACCAATGGGCAGACGATTGTTAGCGGCGGTGATGACGGCACTGTGCGGTTGTGGAATTACCAAGGTCTTGCTTTAGCTGAACCTTTACGCGGTCATGAGGGTTGGGTTTATTCTGTCGCCATTAGCGCCGATGGGCAGACGATTGTTAGCGGCGGTGAAGATGGCACTGTGCGTTTGTGGCGCGGTGACTGGCGTGCATGGTTGCAAGTTTGTTGTGACAGGTTACGTTACCATCCCGTCTTCACCAATCCGCAAACAGAGGAAGCAAAAGCCGCCTGCGAAACCTGCCAAAAATATGTTTGGAGTAAAGTCAGCGGGTAAAAACAAGGCATTGCTGTGCCTCTAAGAAGGTCTGCACTCGACTCAATTGCAAACAGCTATAAAGGCAGTAAGTAAAAAAAGGAGAACACAAAATAAGAGACTTATTATCTTCTCCATTTAGGCTCAGAACTCCAGTTTTCACCTTTAAAAATTGGAAGTTGATGCTCAAAACTCGGAACTTTCTGTTTACAGCTGCAACAGCCGAGATCCAAGGGTAATACCAATTCAATTAATAATTGCAACACATTCTTGGGTAGAGACGCGACGCCAGTCGCTACAACGGGGGGAACCCCCCTTCGGGTTCACCAGTCGCCTACGGCGGGAAACCCGCCTACAGGGCTGGATTCACCGCAACGCGCTGGCTCATGAATCGCGTCTCTACAAATGGTCTATTTGCCGCATTCTTTTTTTAAATTGGTATAAATTATGGTGGGTGAAAGGCTTAGGCGTAACCCGCACTTTGACAAAGCTCACCTTCTTTATGGCTAAAAGACCATAAAAGGTTAAAAGCAATAGTAGCTAATCAAGGACGAGTGATATTAGCGATTGATGGGATGCAGCCAGAAATTGGACATGAGGTACCTTATTTAAACGCTTTGGAAGAAAAAGTGTTGAATGTTTTGAAGTCGGAAATTAAAGTTTAGTTATCAATCTCTTATTTCACCAAACTTGTTCTTGATGGGAGCAAACAGCAAGTAATTATTCTCAGAATAAGAATTGCTGTATAGTTTGAGTTATGCCAGATCATACTCTCAAGAGTTGCTCTATGATTGCTCTACCTGGTATTGCCATTCAAAACAAGATATATGAAAGTTCTAACTCTCTAGTTTATCGGGGCATCAGAGACGATGGAGTAGCGATCGCCATCAAAATGCTAAAGCTTGATTATCCCTCTCCTCAAGAACTGACTCGCTACAGACAGGAATATAAAATTACCCGTTCCCTAAATTTAGAAGGAGTTATCAAAGCATACAGCCAGCAGGACTATCAACGCACTCTGGTGATTATCTTGGAAGATTTTGGGGGAGAGTCCTTAGAGCAATGGATACACAAGCGGCCAGATATTTTCTGCCCCATGCCTTTATCCACTTTTTTAGGTCTTGCGATCGCCCTCACAGATATTCTAGGCAGAATCCATACCGCTAATGTCATTCATAAAGATATCAACCCTGGAAATATAGTCCTCAATCTGGATACTGGCGTTGTCAAAATTATTGATTTTGGGATTGCTACCCAATTTAACCGCACGAATCCGACTTTTAAAAGCCCTCATGTTTTAGAAGGGACACTTGCATATCTATCTCCAGAGCAAACCGGGCGGATGAACCGTTTACTTGATTACCGCACCGATTTTTACTCCCTTGGTGTGACATTCTACGAACTGCTAACTGGACATCTGCCGTTTCCCACAGTGGATATGCTTGAGCTAGTCCATTGTCATATTGCTAAACAGCCTGTTCCGCCTCATGAAATAAACACAACGATTCCCAAACCAGTTTCAGATATTATTCTGAAACTGATGGCGAAAAATGCAGAAGATCGCTATCAGAGTGCTTGGGGAATCAAAGCGGATTTAGAAATCTGTGCTGAACAATTAGCAGAAATCGGTCAAATCTCTAGCATTAAACTGGCGCTTCAAGACGCTTCGAGTCAGTTTCAAATTCCCCAAAAACTGTATGGGCGGGACAAGGAAGTTGCAATTTTACTAGCGGCGTTTGTTCGCGTAGCGTGTCCAGAGTCAAATTGCGTCGCGGCTTTACCAAACAATTCAGAAACGACTTTACAAAGGGAACAAGCGGGCAATCCAAAATTCCAAGTCGAAATGATGTTAGTATCTGGCTATGCTGGCATTGGTAAATCTGCGTTAGTGCAGGAACTCTATAAACCAATTACCCAAAAGCGCGGCTATTTTATCTCTGGGAAGTTCGATCAATTTCAGCGCAATATTCCCTACAGCGCGATCGCCGATGCTCTGCAAAAATTGGTGCAGCAATTGCTCAGTGAACCAGACGAACAAGTGCAACAGTGGCGATCGCTCTTACTTACAGCTTTGGGAAACAACGGACAAATCATCATTGATGCGATCCCCGAAGTTGAATTAATTGTCGGCAAGCAGTCGCCTGTACCAGAAGTTGGAGCAACTGAAGCTCAAAATCGCTTTCATCGAATCTTTGGGCAGTTCATGCGGGTGTTTTGTTCAGAATCACATCCCCTGGCGATCTTCTTAGATGATTTGCAGTGGATAGACTCAGCAACGCTGAAGTTAATCGAGTTGATGCTGCTAGATCAGCAAACCCAATCACTATTTTTGATTGGAGCCTATCGAGATAATGAAGTAAATCCAACGCATCCATTAGCATTAATGCTAGAGAGACTGCGAAAACAAGGGGCAGTGCTTCAGGAAATTACCCTAACACCATTAACACTTGAGTCGTTGAGTCAGTTAATTGCCGAGACGCTACATCGGAATGCAGACACCGTTCGTCCGTTAGCTGAGTTGGTGTTGCGTAAAACTGAGGGCAATCCCTTCTTTGTCAGTGAATTCTTGAGAATGCTGCATAGCGAAAATTTATTGACCTTTGACCCCCCTCAATCCCCTTTTACTAAGGGGGGGTGGCAATGGAACATAGCTCAGATCCAAGCCCAAAATATCACTGATAATGTTGTGGAGTTGACGCTGATTAAGTTGAAGAAACTGCCAGAGAATACACAGAAAATTCTCAGGTTAGCTGCTTGCGTCGGTGCTGAATTTAATTTAGATACTCTATCAATTGTTTGTGATCAACCACCTGAAATGGTTTTTCAAGATTTACTAACAGCCATACAAGTTGGATTAATTCAACCACTATCTGAATTAGATGAAAACTTGTTAATTCAAGAGTATAAGTTTCTGCACGATCGCGTGCAGCAAGCCTCATACACCTTAATTGATGAGTCGCAAAAACAAATTGTTCATTTACAAATTGGTCGTAATCTCCTCGAAAAAATTTTGCCAGAGCGACTATCAGACCGACTGTTTGAAATTGTCGATCATCTTAATCATGGAATTGAGCTTGTCGCAGATCAACCCGAACGCAATGAAATTGCTAGATTAAATTTAATCGCCGGACAGAAAGCAAAGGCTGCGATCGCCTATAGTGTGGCTCAAAACTATTTAGCCACAGCAAGAGTTTGGCTAGCAGCTTCTAGCTGGGAAACAAACTATGACTTGACATTAGATTTATATTTAGAAACAACAGAAGTCGCGTATTTGTGTGGCGATTTTGAGCAGGTAGAATCCTGGGTATTGGTTGTTCTGCAAGCAGCCAAAACGGTTCTCGACATCGTGAAAGTTTACGAAGTCAAAATTCAAACTGACATCGCGCAGAACCAGCCATTAGAAGCAATCAACACTGGATTGCAAGTTTTGCAGCAACTGAGAATCAGTTTTCCTGAAACGCCAACTCAGTCAGACATTCAGCTTGAGCTAGACACAATCACATCACTCATTGGCCAGAAGCCAATCGAGGACTTGCTGCATTTGCCGGAAATGACCGAACCGGACAAGTTGGCGGCGATGCGAATCTTATCAAGCATCACGATCGCTGCCTATGTTGCAGCTCCTGATTTGATGCCTCTGCTTGTGTCTAAACAAGTAAACTTATCAATTCAATCTGGTAATGCTGTTGTATCTCCCTTTGCCTATGCCTTTTACGGATTAATTCTTTGTGGAACGAGTGGGAACATTGAGATTGGGTACGAGTTTGGACAACTTGCGCTAAATCTATTGTCACACTCTAATGTTCATTCTCTCAGAGCTAGAACATTACTCATTGTGAATAACTTTATTATTCATTGGAAAGAGCATATTAGAAACACAACCCAGCCCTTGCTAGAAGCCTATCAAAGAAGTTTAGAAGTTGGAGATTTAGAGTTTGCTGCTTATTCTGCTCATTGTTATTGCTTCCAATCCTACGCAGTTGGAAAGGAACTCGTAGAAGTTGAGCGCGAGATGACGAAATACAATGAAGCAATTCGTCAAATAAAACAGAAAACTGCGCTAACCTGGAACCAAATATATCAGCAGACGATCGCAAATTTGATGGGCTTTTCGGTCAGCCTAACTCGCCTAGTTGGCGAATTCTACAATGAAGAAAATGGATTGCCACAACATGAAGTA
This sequence comes from Nostoc sp., assembly GCF_036918015.1. GTDB lineage: Bacteria > Cyanobacteriota > Cyanobacteriia > Cyanobacteriales > Nostocaceae > Nostoc. The sequence goes on along the minus strand of NZ_JBALEO010000083.1, from coordinate 219,796 downwards.
ACAAATGATGGAACGGCAACCTTTGATGTCTATTTCAATAAACTTTTCCTGTGCTACCTATTTTCTGAGTATGCTCAGGCAGTTGAAAACTCAACCATAGCAGAACGTTATTTAATCCGAATAACAGGCACACCTGTTGCGCCTTTTTACTACCTATATGATGCTTTGACAAGACTCGCAACATACCCTGAAAGCAATGCTCAAGCACAAGAGGAAATTCTCAAAAAAATTGCGGTTAGCCAGGAGAAAATAAAGCAATGGGCACATTATGCTCCCATGAATCATTTGCATAAATATCATTTAGTGCAAGCAGAGACTGCACGAGTTTTGAGTCAGTTGCTTGAGGCAGAAGAATTCTACGAGCAAGCAATTCTTGGGGCTAAAGACAACGAATATTTGCAAGAAGAAGCATTAGCTTATGAATTAGCTGCTAAACATTATCTGGCAAGAGGTAGAGAAAAAATCGCCAAAACTTACATGAAGGAAGCACATTACTGCTATGAACGATGGGGAGCGTATGCGAAAGTCAAAGATTTAGAAACTCGCTATCCCCAGCTATTTCCTCAATCGTCGGGCATGGCTTACGTGCCAATCCCCAAAACTTCTGTCACCACCTCTAATCACTCACCCATCGCTTTCGACTTAGCGGCAGTGATGAAAGCTTCCCTTGCGATTTCGAGTGAAATTGAATTGGATAAGTTACTTAGTTCCTTGATGAAGATATTAATCGAAAATGCTGGCGCACAAACAGGATTTTTGATTTTGGAAAACTCAGGAAAATGGGTTGTTGAAGCATCTGGTGAACTAAATGATGGTGAGAATATCTATATTACACAAGTACTGCAATCTATCCCAACTGCAAATCATCTACCTGAATCAATTATTAATTATGTTATTCGTACTCATGAATGTGTCATTTTAAATGATGCTACTCATGAAGGTAATTTTATTAATGAGCCATATATTCAACACAATCAAACTCAATCAATCTTATGTTTGCCTATGCTAAATCAAGGTAAGCTAGTGGGCGTGTTGTATCTAGAAAATAAACTAGCGGCTGGAGCATTCACACCAGAGCGATTCTCTGAAGGAGACGCTACGCGATCGCAAGTCTTAAATCTGCTATCTACTCAAGCAGCGATCGCGATCGAAAATGCCAAGCTCTACTCAAAGCTACGCACCAGCGAAAGTCAGATGGCTCAATTTCTAGAAGCGGTTCCGGTGGGAATTGCAATAGCAGATGCGACTGGTCGCCCTTACTACGCTAATCAACGGGGAATTGAGTTAATGGGCAAAGGGATTGACCCCGCCGTGCCGCCAGATCAAATCGCAGAGGTTTATCAATTTTATCTGGCGGGAACGGATCAAATATATCTCACTGAGAAACTGCCAGTTATCCGGGCGTTGAGTGGCGATCGCACCAGGGTTGACGACATAGAAATTTGCCAAAACAACGCAACTATTCCAGTTGAGGCGTGGGGAACTCCAGTTTTTGACGAACAGGGCAATGTGGCTTATGCGATCGTCGCCTTTCAAGACATCACAGAGCGCAAACAAGCAGAATACCTCTTAGCCAATTACAACCATACTCTAGAGCAACAGGTAGCAGAACGAACTGCGGCTTTACAAAAAAGCGAAGCCGCACTGCGCGATGTCTACGACGAGCTTCGCTTACGCGAACAAGAATTACGACTAATCACCGACGCTCTACCAGTTCTTATCAGCTACGTGGATGCAAATCAGCGCTATCGGTTTGTTAACCGTATCTATGAGGTCTGGTTTAACCTTAGTCGAGATGAGATTTTGGGCAAATCTGTTCATGAACTCCTGGGTGAGACGGTTTATCAACGGTTTGAGCCGTTTATCAATCAAGTGTTTGAAGGGCAAACTGTAACCCTGGAAGCAGAGATTCCCTTTTCACTGGGTAAAAGGTGCATCAGTGCTACCTTGATTCCTGATTGCGATTGCCCAGGGGGCAGTGCCAAAGGCGATCGCAATGCTCAAGTAAGAGGATTCTACAGTCTAATCACAGACATTAGTGAACAGCGAAACGCTGCGCTGCGTGAACAAAAACGCGCCGAGCAAGCCTCAATTCTGGAAGAACGCAACCGCATGGCGCGAGAAATTCACGATACCCTGGCACAGTCCTTCACAGGCATTCTGCTCCAAGTAGGAGCTGCAACCCAAGTGCTAACGGACGATCTAGAAGCGACACAGGAACATTTGGAAATGCTGGAAATGATTGATGAACTGGCACGCATTGGGCTTTCTGAGGCGCGTCGTTCGGTGGTAGCGCTTCGTCCTCAGCTATTGGAGGATGGCAATTTACATAGTGCCCTTCATCGCCTTGTGACTCAAATGAGAGCCGTTGCCGATACCGCTCTGATCTACGAAATCAAAGGCACAGCCTATTCTTTGCCAACCGAGGTTGAAAATAACTTACTACGAATTGGGCAGGAAGCATTAACCAATGCCATAAAATACGCTGATGCTGCCGAAATTCGTGTTGAGTTGGTATATGACAATGCCCAATGTATTCTGCGCGTTAAAGACGATGGGCGGGGTTTTGGGGTTGCTACGATCCCATCTGTTGGCGGATTTGGATTGTTGGGAATGAGCGAGCGAGCAGAACATCTTGGAGCGCAACTGAGTATTCAGAGCCAACCTGGGCAAGGAACAGAAATTGTTGTCATTGTAAATCGAGAGTGAGAATATTAAAAATGCACTCGTTACAAACGCAAAGTGTAGTAATATCATGTCCGCATAATTAATTTAGTTATGCTAACCACAGTCAATACACCCCACCCCCAGCCCCTCCCCGCTTGCGGGGAGGGGAGACAAAGCATAGCTTTGGCGGGGGTGGGGTTCTTCGGGTTTAATAAGCAATCAAGCGCACATGATATAACATCTCAATTTCTAATTTTGTACTTTCAATTTATTAATAATTATGAGCCAATCAACGAATATTCGGGTTCTGATTGTTGACGATCATTCCATTGTCAGGCAAGGATTGACAACCATCATTAATCGCGATCCAGAGATGACGGTGATTGCTCAAGCAGAAGATGGACAACAGGCGATCGCGCTTTTTCGTGAATACCAACCAGATGTAACGCTAATGGATTTACGAATGCCGCAGATGGCAGGAGTTGAAGCCATTACTGTTATTTGTGCCGAATTTAAAGCTGCTCGAATTGTTGTGCTGACAACCTACGATGGTGATGAAGATATCTATCGTGGATTACACGCAGGCGCTAAAGGATATTTGCTCAAAGATGCTAAACCTAACGAACTTCTGAGTGCCATTCGCACAATTCATCGCGGTCAGCAGTATATTCCACCCGAAGTAGGGGCAAAATTGGTGCAGAGGATGAGCAATCCAGAACTGAGTGAGCGAGAACTAGATGTACTCCGTTTAATGGCGCAAGGAATGAGTAATTTAGAAATTAGCACTACTTTGAATATCGGTGAAAGCACCGTTAAATCTCACGTTAATCGAATTTTAAGTAAGTTGGGAGTGAGCGATCGCACTCAAGCCGTGATTATTGCTGTTAAACGAGGGATTGTCAATTTGTAATATCAATTTTGCAATTAAATTTCTATATAATTAAATTCCCCCTTGTTAAGGCTACTATCTACACACAAATCTTTTAAAGTTACTACGTAATCTAAAGTAAGTTAATTTTTGCAGGTCAATGCAATAAAGGTGCAGGTCAATGCAACTAATAAATACAAGATCAACATTATGCCTCGTATTCAGCTAGCGTATCCCAAAATTCCTGGTAGTAAAAACTACCCATCCGAGCGCTGTATTGCCTTCGAGAAATACGACGGGACTAATCTGCATTGGGTTTGGGAATTTGAACTTGGGTGGTACGGATTTGGGACTCGGCGCGATCGCTTCGATTTCGATGAGAAAGGAATCGCTGACTTTAACGCCGCCCATCCAGGCTTGGAAGCAGCACATAGCATATTTCAAACGCTTTTTGCAACCCTGCTAGATAAACTGTTTCAAGAAAATCCTATTTATAATAGTCCAGAAATCACCGTCTTTACTGAGTTTTTCGGTGCTAGTTCCTTTGCGGGTATGCACAAACCCGACGAACCGAAACAACTGATTCTCTTTGATGTAGAGACTAATCGCGGTATAATTCCGGCGGAACAGTTTGTACAGGATTTTAGTGATTTAGCGATCGCCCGCGTTGTTTATCGTGGCAAACTCACCGGACAATTTGTAGAAGATGTCCGCGCTGGGAAGTATGGCGTAGCTGAGGGTGTCGTGTGCAAAGGTGGTAACAGCCCTGTGGACTTGTGGATGGTAAAAATCAAAACTAATGCCTATATGAAAAAGCTACAGCAAGCCTTCCAAGATGACTGGGAAAACTATTGGGAGTGATACAGCACTTTGTAAGTAAATGAAGTACACCCTTCTCTTGCTTGGGGCTACGGTGAATTACCCCCCTTAATCCCCCCGATATATTGGGGGGAAACAGGAAATCTAGTTCCCTCCCCTTTCTAAGGGGAGGGTTAGGGTGGGGTATTTTTGTACCTCACCAACTCGCAATCTGCTGTAATGTGGATAAACGCACGTAGTATTATAGCGTTTCCTAATCACACGAGGTACATCATAGTCCCCTCCTCGCTTGCGGGGAGGGGGTTGGGGGTGGGGTTCTTGTACCTCACTAAACTGATAACCGCTATAGTGGCGATTGAGCCGTATTATGAGTTAGCTTTTTTAAGCTATATATACCAGTTAATGCTTTAAGAAAGGAAAAGAGCAAAATTCACAAAGAAATGATCTGAGTAAGTTGTACTTTAGTTGAAATGTGGATTCCAACTAAAGTTGGAGTTAACCTTCCATTTTGAGATGGACTGATTTATCAATCATTCTATTGAGCAAAAGTTTCAACTTTTAGGGGACGACAAGTTAAATTTAATTGCATATATTTAATTCAGGCAAAGATTGATTGCAACCTAGTTGCAATCAATGCTTACTTTACACAAAGAAAGTAGAAAGAGGGTTGTATGTTCAGCGCTGGCGACGAGCATACAACCGTCGGAGGTATTAGTGAGTTTTGACCATGACCGTAGTTTGTTATTTGTCCCACCTTCAACACAAGATCATATAAAAGGCGTGCTGAATGCCACAGTAGTGCTGGTGATGTATGGGGACTATGAATGTTCTCAAAGTGCGGACGTTTACAGGCTGATTAAAGTCATTGGGCAACAGCTTAGTGTTTCTTTGGGGGAGAATTATTTGTGTTTCATCTTCCGTCATTTTCCACAGATAGAGATTCATTCTCATGCTCAACGTGCGGCTGAAGCTGCTGAAGCTGCCGCTGTCCAAGGTCAATTTTGGCCAATGCATGAAATGCTGTTCAGTCATCAACAAGAGTTGGGAAACGGCTATCTGGTGGAGTATGCCAATAATCTAGGACTTGATATTTCCCAATTTCTCCAAGATATATCTAAAAAAGTCTACATCGATCGCATCAATGAAGATATTGAAAGTGGATTACACAGTGGAGTAACGGCTACTCCAGCACTGTTTATTAATGGAATTCGGTATAGCGTTCGCTGGAACATTGAGCAGTTGATGGCAGCTATTATCACTGCAAGTCATTAAGTTTCCTGATTCTTAACCACACAACCAAAATTACTGCTTATTACGCAAGCAATTAATCAACAGGAGGAATCTGATGGCACAATCTCTCTGGCTTTTTGGCACTCGCCTCAACATCCTTGCCGATCGCACCACTACCGGAGGTCAGTACGATCTGATCGAAGGCTACTTCCCTCCCGGCACACAAACACCCCCCCACCGCCACACGCGCTATTCCGAACAACTTTACGTACTAGAAGGGGAGTTCACGGTTTGGGCAGGTGAAAACAAGGTTGTGCTGAATGCCGGTGAAAGCTTCCTGATTCCTGCTGGCACACCTCACGTAGTCGCTGCACTCAGCGATCAGCCAGCTCGCGGGTTGGTGGTTGCTGCGCCGAGTGGCTTTGCTCGGCTAATCGCAGCAGTTGGTACACAGGATGAGACAGAAGCACCGGACATGGCGCTGTTCGATCGCATTTCCACCGAGATCGGCGACGAAATTCTGGGGCCGCCCGGAGCCTTACCCTCGGTATGAGGTGATGTTGGCTCGCACTCCGATAAGTACTCACTCAATACTGTTCGGTTAAGGCAAGAGAGGCGATGAATCGCCGTCAAGACAAAAGATTGATTATTGTACAATACGCTTGGGTTGCGCTTTGCTTAACCCAACAAAGCCCCGAAAATGTTGGGTTTCGTTCTTTAACCCAACCTACACATTTCAAGGTTTTTGGCGCTAACCCAAGTGTATTGGATTATTGTAGAGACGGCGATTTATCGCGTCTTTGTGATGATTTATCCCATTTTTGCGATCTAGAATTTTCATCAAAAAGCCTTAACCGAACCGTATTGAGTACTCACTCTGGGGACGAATCTCGCTTGCATCTCTCTATTGCTGCCAGGAAGCTAGACCATGAGAAAATCACGTCTAAAGCCTACCGTATTAAAAGATTATCGCATCACAATTCCTGCTTCCTTTTTTGGCATGATTCTGGGTTTAGCAGGATTAGGCAGTTGCTGGCGAGTAGCTGCTAAACTTTGGCACTTGCCTGCCTGGATTGGCGAAGCAATTATGCTGCTGACAGTCGTAATCTGGCTCGTGTTGTTACTGCTCTATGTTGGCAAATGGCTGTGGGCGAGAGCAGATGCCCTAGCTGAGTTTGAGCATCCTGTTTTGTGTTGCTTTATTGGGTTGGTGCCTGTATCTACGGTGATTGTGGTACTAGCGATCGCGCCCTACTCTCGTGCGATCGCCGTCCCGTTATTCGTTGTAGGTGCAATTGGTCAGTTGAGCTTTGGCGTGTATCGTTCCGGTCGGCTATGGATGGGAGGGCGTAAGCCAGAAACGACAACACCCATTCTTTACCTGCCTACAGTCGCGGGTGGTTTTGTCAGTGCGATCGTTGCCAGTGCCCTCGGTTATCGAGATTGGGGTGCGTTGTTTTTTGGGGCGGGGCTGTTTTCATGGCTGGCACTGGAGTCCATCATCATGAATCGTCTATACCTCCTGGAAGAACTGCCCAAGTCCCTGCGTCCAACGCTGGGCATTCAACTAGCACCCCCTGTCGTCGGCTGTGTTGCCTATTTGAGTATCACCAGTGGTCAGCCCGATGCTTTCGCCCAGATCCTCTTTGGCTATGGACTGTTACAGGCGTTGATTCTACTGCGGCTGCTACCGTGGTTGTTTCAACAACCCTTTGCAGCGTCCTACTGGGCATTCACCCTCGGCGTTGCCGCCCTGTCGCTGGCATCTCTGCGCTTAGTTGAACGCGGCATGACCGGAGTGATGGAAAAGCTGGCAGTGCTGCTATTCATTAGCGCAAATATCGTGATTGGCAGTATTGCTCTGGGGACAGTACGACTGTTGCTGCGGGGCAAACTACTACCATTGCCTGCGACAGGCGATCGCATCGTTTAGCGACTTTCATGGTTTCCCATAGAATAAGACAGATTGCGTAATCGTCCAGTGCATTGAAGGCAAACGTCAATGCGAAATTCACACAAATGGAGAAGTTTTATCGTGAGTAAACTTACAGGTAAGATCGCATTAGTCACAGGTGGTAACAGTGGAATCGGACTCGCTACAGCCCAACGGTTTGTACAAGAGGGGGCTTACGTCTTTATCACTGGTCGTCGTCAAAACGAACTTGATGCTGCGGTGAAGAAGATTGGAGAAAACGTCACTGCTGTTCAGGCTGATGCATCGAATCTCGCAGATATCGATCGTCTTTACACTACGATTCAGCAGGAGAAAGGACACCTCGATATCCTCTTCGCTAACGCTGGAGGCGGCGAACTTGCCCCACTCGGCTCGATTACCGAGGAGCATTTCGATAAAACCTTTAATACCAATGTCAAGGGTTTACTCTTCACTGTACAAAAAGCACTGCCGTTGATGCCAGAGGGTTCATCCATCGTCCTCAATGCTTCGACCACTTCGATTAAAGGTACTCCAGCGTTTAGCGTTTACAGCGCGACCAAAGCTGCTGTGCGCTCCTTTGCCCGTAACTGGACACTCGACCTCAAAGAGCGCAAGATTCGCGTCAATGCCATCAGCCCCGGTGTGGTTCCGACTCCTGGTTACAATCTCTTGGGATTGAGTGAAGAACAAATACAGGAATTTGTGTCCAGCCAAGCTGACACTATCCCCCTGGGACGGGTGGGTACACCGGACGAAATTGCTAAGGCGGTTGTTTTCCTTGCCTCGGATGACAGCAGCTTTGTAAACGGCATTGAACTGTTTGTCGATGGTGGTATGGCACAAATTTAAATGTGCTTGCGGAGGAGGCCATACTTGTGTTTCCCTAAACGTTTACTGATTACAAAACAACATCTTGGGAGTAGGACTTATGACTGCAACAACTAAGCAAAATGAGACTAAATCTTTAGTTTACTCAACCCGAATTGATATTCCCGTAGAAATGCGATCGCAAGTAAATACCTTACTCAATCAAAGCTTGGCAACTGCGATCGACTTGAAGACCCAGATCAAATATGCTCACTGGAATGTCAAAGGTAAAGATTTTTACAAGGTAAAGATTTTTACCAACTGCATCTACTGTTTGATGAAATTGCTTCCGAAGTTGAAGAATTTATTGATTTGATTGCCGAACGGATCGCAACATTGGGGGGAAAAGCACTGGGAACCGCTCGGATTGCTGCCAAAGAATCGGAACTGCCTGAGTATCCCTTCGATGCTGTTGATGGCACAGATCATGTCATTGCACTTAGCGATCGCTTGGCAATTTACGCCAAATCCCTCCGTAAAAACATTGAAAAAACAAATAATTTGGGTGACATGGATACCAACGATCTCTTTATTGAGATTTCACGGGCGATAGACAAGCGGTTGTGGTTTTTAGAAGCCCATCTGCAAACCTCATTTCAGAACCAGGATCGTGCAGACCAAACTTGAGGATGTGATTGATGAAGAATAACTTATTTACACGCCGAAAATTATTAAATGTAGGGATTTTAGTAGGTTTAGGTTTGATTACTGCCCCAACGATCGCACTTGCCAAGCCTAAAAAGGATTCACATCAAACGAAAGAGACTAAGGTGGTTGCTAACAATATCGTGCTGGTGCATGGAGCCTTTGCAGACGGCTCAAGTTGGAGCAAGGTGATCCCGCTACTGCAAGATAAAGGTCTTCGCGTCACGGCAGTGCAGATTCCGCTCACTTCTTTTGCAGACGATGTTGCCGTAGTCAAGCAAGTTATTGCCGCTCAAACAGGTTCCACAATTCTCGTCGGTCATTCCTATGGAGGTGCAGTCATAACAGAAGCAGCAGCTAATGCAGCAAATGTTGCGGGATTGGTCTACATTGCAGGTCATACACCCGATAAAGGAGAAAGCATCAGTGACTTAAATAAACGTTTTCCCACCCCACCTGGTTCTTCCAATATTCGCCCTATTTATAATAATGAGTTCCTTGAGGTTGATCCTGATACCTTTCAAGAGGTATTTGCTCAGGATGTTGACACCGTTGAAGCACGCGTGATGGCTGCTGTGCAGAAGCCGATCGCCATCAAGAACTTTAGCGAGAAAGTGACCCAAGCAGCCTGGAAGTCCAAACCATCATGGTATCTGGTATCTGCCAACGATCGCATGATTGCACCAGAACTAGAGCGTTTTATGGCAAAGCGGATCGGGGCAACCGTCATTTCATTACCATCAAGCCATGTCTCAATGGTTTCCCATCCAACTGAAGTAGCAAATCTGATTATTGAAGCTGCAAAGGCAGAGGAGCCTCAAGCTAAAGTTCATTAACCTTTATTGGCGTTGCAACGAGATGCGCGACGTGAAAGTTGCGCGTTAGAAGTACTCTACATAACCTTAACGTGAGTTCGACAAGTCTTATTTGACCTCTCCCCCAGCCCCTCTCCGAGGCGGAGAGGGGAGCAAAAAGCTGAATTTTCGTTGCTCCTCCCTTTCCGTTTCGGAGAGGGAGGCTGGGAGGGAGAGGTTCATCGAACTTACATAACCTTACGATGAATAAAGTTATGACCACATATCGCACAGTTTCGATCGATGGTTTAGATATCTTTTATCGAGAAGCTGGTTCCCGCAGTAATCCGACAATTCTGCTATTGCACGGCTTCCCGACCTCATCTCACATGTTCCGCAATCTGATGTCTGCGCTTGGCGATCGCTTCCATCTGGTTGCACCCGATTATCCAGGTTACGGCAACAGTTCGATGCCAACCGTAAATGAGTTTGACTACACATTTGATCGCCTAGCACAGATCGTAGAGAAATTTATTACCGCGATCGCTCTCAAGAAATATAGCCTTTATGTAATGGATTATGGCGCTCCCATTGGCTATCGAATTGCAGCTAAATATCCAGAGCGAGTGGAAGCCCTGATTGTCCAAAACGGGAATGCTTACGAAGAAGGTCTGCGCGAATTTTGGAACCCAATCAAGGCTTACTGGCAAGAGCGATCGCCTGAGAATGCTGACAAGCTTAAACACCTTGTCAACTTGGAAGCCACGAAATGGCAATATACCAACGGCGTTCGCAATTTAGAAGCAATCAGCCCTGATACCTGGAATATGGATCAATTGTTCCTCGATCGCCCCGGCAACGATGAGATTCAACTGGCGCTGCTGTATAGCTATGGCACTAATCCACCATTATATCCGCAATGGCAGGAGTATTTTCGCAAATATCAGCCACCAACCCTGATTGTTTGGGGTAAGAATGACTACATTTTCCCCCCAGAAGGCGCTCATCCCTACAAGCGCGATCTAAAAGACGTGGAGTTGCATTTACTCGATACTGGACATTTTGCTCTGGAAGAGGAAGGAGATGCGATCGCAGACCATATCCGTCGCTTCATTACAACTCACGTTGTGAAGGAGGACATTATCCCAGTCCCCAGTAGGAAATGACTAGTACCGCTGCGCGTAATTCGTAATTCGTAATTCGTAATACTTCTCTACGAGAGGCTGCGCCAACGGCTACGCTCAGTACAAGTTCGTAATTCGTAATTACCTGTTAGCAAGGGTTTCAGACATTTAAAATGGGTGGCTTATTTACGCCTTGCTGTACTAGATATATTTTACCAGAAAGCCGATGCTCAAAGCACGGGATTTAAAACCCAAATTTTCGATAAATAAATCCAAGGAGGTTCTATGATTAGTCAAGCAAAATCGCAAGCGGTGAAAGTTTTGGAAGTCGCAGACGATCCGCGTCTTTCTAGGGAAGTGAAGGCATTTTTGAAATTACTGAATTCGGGTGATGGTTCGCCTTTAGAGACATTACCTCCACTCGAAGCGCGTCAAGTCCTAGTGAATGCACAGGCTGACGTTAAAGTAGACCTTTCAGGCATTGATGAGTCTGAGAAGACGATTACCGTTGACGGGTATTCGATCTCGCTAAACATCGTCCGACCAGAGGGTGTCAAAGGCACATTGCCTGTTTTCATCTTTATTCATGGTGGGGGTTGGGTGCTGGGCGATTATCCAACGCACAAACGCATGGTTCGGGATCTCGTCGTGCTTTCAGGTTTTGCGGCTGTCTTTGTCAACTACACTCGAACTCCAGATGCTCAGTATCCACAGGCTGTCAATGAGATATATGCCGCTACCAAATGGGTAGCCGAGCATGGTGAGGAGATTAATGTTGATGGCAAAAATCTGGCAGTAGTCGGAAACAGTGTCGGCGGTAATATGACGGCTGTAACCACTTTGATGGCGAAAGCGAAAGGGGGTCCGCAGATTAAGTTGCAAATCCTGATGTGGCCGCTCGTAGACGCTAATTTTGAAACGGATTCTTATCAACAATTTGGCGAGAAACGTTTTTTGACCACATCTTTGATGAAGTGGATGTATGACCTATATACCACAGACCTGGAAAAACGCAAAGAAATTTATGCCTCTCCGCTACAGGCTACTGTTGAGCAATTGAAAGGATTGCCTCCGGCGTTAATTCAGGTTGCAGAAAGTGATATCTTGCGTGATGGAGGCGAGGCCTATGGACGCAAGCTAGATGAAGCCGGGGTAAAAGTGACAACCGTGCGTTACAACGGCATGATTCATGACTTCGGACTGCTGAATGGTTTAGCTGAAGTTCCGGCAGTTCGTTCTCTTTTTGTCCATGCAGCCGCCGAACTGAAGAAATATCTGCAATAGGAAGCGTAGTTTACCGCCGCAGGCATCGTTTCTTTTACCGCAGTTGCAATTACAGCAGATTGCGAGTTGGTTAGGTACAAAAATACCCCACCCTAACCCTCCCCGATATATTGGGGAGCCACTGCGTTGGGCGGCTTTGCCGACTTGAAGTATGTGGCGTGAGGGAACTAGATTTGCTGTTTCCCCCCAATATATCGGGGGGATTAAGGGGGGTAATTTACCGTAGCCCCAAGCAATGGAAGAGTGTACTTCATTTACTTGCAAAGTGCTATAAGCCTCGTTTCAGTGCAAATCTGTCTAAGAATGAATTTGTAAAAGCAATGAAGTAACGTCAACAACCATAGGACTCACCATCATGGAAAAACTAGACGGAAAAATTGCAGTCCAGAGCGCCAAGGACATTCGCGGTTCATCACCATTGATCGCTATCGAAAACGAAGCACCGGCCAAGCTGATTGTCGATCCACCGCTTCCCGAACCACTAGCCCAGGGTCGCGTCTTTATCCAGTACCGGACAGAGAACCTGCGCGTGTTGCCGGTGTTCGGCAAGGGTGCCCTCGAAGTATCGCCGCGCATCGGTCATATCCACATTACCGTTGACGATGCGCCGTGGCACTTTGTCGATGCCAGTGGGGAAACGATCATCCTGGTCGGACTGGAACCTGGCGTACACAAGGTGCTGATCGAACTAGCTGACCCCACGCACAAAGTAATCACCAGCGAAACTGTGAAGTTCACGCTGCCCGATCCTAAGAAATCATCATGAAAAAACTAGAAGGGAAAATCGCAGTTGTGACGGGGGCATCTAAAGGAATTGGTGCTTCAATTGCCAAACATTTGGCAGCCAAAGGTGCAGCCGTAGTTGTCATTCATTGATACCATGACCAAACCCGAAAATCCTCGACTACCCCTGCCGCCTTTTGATCGTGAATCCGCCATCCAAAAAGTCCGAATCGCAGAGGATGCTTGGAACACACGTAACCCTGAACTAGTATCACTTGCTTACACGTCGGATAGCGTTTGGCGCAACCGTTCAGAATTTCTATTTGGTCGTGAGGCGATCGTAGAGTTCTTGACCCGTAAGTGGCTTAAAGAATTGGACTACCGTCTGATCAAAGAGCTTTGGGCTTTTCAAGACAACCGCATTGCTGTCCGGTTTGCTTACGAATGGCATAATGATGCTGGCAACTGGTTCCGTTCCTACGGCAATGAGAATTGGGAATTCGATGAACATGGATTCATGCGATGGCGTATTGCCAGCATCAATGACCTACCAATTCTGGAGAGCGATCGCAAATACCACTGGCTACTAGGTCGTCGTCCTGACGATCATCCCGGATTGTCAGACCTCAATCTTTGAGAAACTGGAGCAATCACAATATTACTCAGTTTTTATCCTGCAAGGAGTCCACTGCTATGAATGCAAACAACGGCATCATCAACCAGATCAGCCCGTATGCAGTGACTGAAACTATCGATCGCTTTGCAGCCATCCTTCAAGCAAAAGGCATTACCGTTTTTGCGCGCATCGATCAACAAGCTGAAGCCGAAAAAGTCGGACTTAGCCTACCTCCTACACAGTTGTTGCTGTTTGGCAACCCGAAAGCCGGAACTCCCCTGATGGTGGCAGAACCAACGATCGCCTTGGATTTACCCCTGAAAGTACTGGCATGGGAAGCGACTGACGGCAAGGTATGGGTAAGTTACAACGATCCCAATTACTTAAAGCAGCGATTTTCTCTCTCCGATGAGTTGGTAAAGAACATCGCTATCATTGCACCCTTAATTCATCAAGCACTCCTTTAATTAACTTATTTGTTGATTCAATTTAGATAGTTGAGTATTGACCAAATTTAAAATTCTGATGAAAATCATCTCTGTAAACGTCGGATTGCCGCGTGAAGTGGACTGGAAAGGGAAAACAGTTAGCACTGGAATTTTTAAAGAACCAGTTAGCGATCGCGTCATGGTGCGATCGCTCAATTTAGACGGTGATGGACAAGCCGATCTCACCGTTCATGGCGGAGTAGATAAAGCAGTCTATGTATACCCATTCGAGCATTACGATTATTGGCGAAATGAATTGCCTGACACAGAGTTACCGCTAGGTATCTTTGGCGAAAATTTTACAACCACTGGACTGAGAGAAGAGGAAGTGAACATTGGCGATCGCTTCCATATTGGCACTGTCAAACTGATGGTGACTCAACCCCGCCTACCCTGTTACAAACTAGGGATTCGGTTTGGGCGACCTGATATGGTGAAACGATTTCTTGCCAGTCGTCGCACCGGATTTTACTTTCGGGTTTTGCAAGAGGGCGAAGTCGGAGCCGGAGACACTTTAGAGTTGGTGAGCCGAGATAACAACAATATTACTGTTGCTAATATCACTCAGCTTTATACTCGTGAGCAGAACAATCCAGAATTACTTCACCAAGCTGCTCAACTTGAAGCCTTACCCGAAAGCTGGCGTGACTACTTCCAGGAGCAAAGTCGTCGTCAAGATAGGTCAAAGTCTCAATAGCAAATTATTAAAAAGGACACCATGACAACTCAAAATGTCACCATTTCAGCCTTGTCCGGGGGCAATTTTAGCGCCTATCTAGCAGCACCCAATACTCAGCCTGATGCAGGGATTGTGCTGATTCAAGAAATTTTTGGGGTAAATACTAATATGCGTCAAATTGCCGATGATTATGCTAGATCCGGCTATTTGGTGCTTGTGCCAGATTTGTATTGGCGACTGGAACCCGGTGTGCAACTTGATGCTGACGATCGGGATCAGTCGGTTAAAGCCTTTGAGTTACTCCAAGCATTTGATGTGGATAGCGGCGTAGAAGACCTAAAGGCAAGTCTGTCTTTTTTGCGGCAGTATCCCAGCAGCACAGGCAAGGTCGGCAGTGTGGGCTTTTGTTTGGGCGGCAAACTGGCATATTTCATGGCAACACGCACTGATGCAGATGCCAACGTTAGTTACTACGGCGTTGAGATTGACAAGAATTTAGCAGAGGCGACAAAGATTCAGAAACCCTTGATATTGCATCTGGATGAAAATGACGAGTTTGTGTCACCAACTGCTCAAGCGTCCATTCAGCAAGGACTGAAAAACAACCCCTTGGTAACAATCTATCGCTATGAAGGAGTGAGTCATGGGTTTAGTCGCGTGGGTAGTTCCGCTTATCGCCAAGAAGCCGCAGAATTAGCACGCGATCGCACTTTGGCGTTTTTGAAACAGCATTTAGGCAGTGGTGTCAAAGTCTGAAATAGAGCGACTACTGCCAGATAATTGCCCACCGCGATCGCTCTGGCAACCAAGATGTTCTAATTCTGAATCACTGGGAAAACGCTGCATATCGCGGGTGGTTTTTAAGAAAGAGAACGGTGAAAATCAACAAGCAAGGAGAAAACCATGAACATCAACAAGAATGACACCGCAGTAGTCGTCATCGATCCGCAAAACGATGTCTTGAGCGAAAAAGGGGTTTCCTGGGATTTGGTGGGTGAGAGTGTTAAAGATAACAAGACCGTCGAGAACATCGAGCGAATCTTCAAAGCCGCAAAGCAGAATGAATTCGAGGTTTTTATCTCCCCTCACTATTACTACCCCACCGACCATAATTGGAAATTTGCCGGCAACCTAGAGCAAATGATGCTTGAGGTTAAGGAGTTCGATCGCCGTGGCGCGTTGAGCCTTGATGGATTCCTGGGATCGGGTGCTGACTGGCTTGATCGCTACAAGCCCTTCATTGAGGATGGTAAGACGATTGTGGCCAGTCCCCACAAAGTCTATGGGCCGCAAACTAACGACCTCGTTTTGCAACTGCGTAAACGCAACATCAGCAAAGTTATTCTACTCGGAATGTTGGCGAATCTTTGTGTTGAAGCTCACCTGCGCGAATTACTCGAACAGGGATTTGAGGTTCTTGTCGTCAAGGATGCAACCGCAGCCCCTCGGCATCCGCAACTGGGTGACGGCTATAAGGCAGCACTGATCAACTTTGGGTATATCGCCAATGCAGTCCTTTCTACAGATGAAGTTGTAACAGCAATGCAGTAATGTCAAACTGATCAATTTTACAAAACTCATGAAAAAATCTGCGTTACTCCTCGCTCTCCCAATCAGTATCTTAGCTAATTTTTCCTTAAGAGCTTCTGCTGACTCTACTGCTGGCATCGTCCTGAGTACGAAATGCCAGGGTGGTTACAACATCAATATTTGGCGAAATTATACTTCCGGCGAACTGCTCTATCGCTCAACTAGTTCCAACGGTAATTTAAGTTTGGGCAAAGGAACTAGCAAAGCGACAGAAGGTGTTCGAGTGTATAAGTTTCGGAGTGGAATTTATGAATATTGGGTGTGGGATGGCACGTTAGATAACCCGCAGTCTGGAACTCTAGAGGTATATAAAAACAAGCGTATCTTGATGAAGCAAGCTTGTACGAAAAGTTGAATCTTCAAGTAGCATTTTCCCTGGTTTGAACAACCCGATCAGTTTTTCAGCAAAGTGAAATCCGGGTTAGCTATTGTCCTGTTGTGATTCAACCACTTTTTGTATCATGTAAAGCCGTGCTAAAAGCACGGGGTTTCAAACCCATTTTTCTGATGACTCAATATGACTACATTGTAATTGGTGCAGGTTCGGCAGGTTGTGTAGTCGCTAACCGTCTGACAGAAGACAGTGAAACAACCGTGTTATTACTCGAAGCTGGCAACCCAGATACTAAACCGGAAATTCAAATCCCGGCAGAATGCGTCAGCTTACTCGGCTCCGAAGTTGACTGGGCATACTTCTCTGAGCCAGAACCATACCTCAACGATCGCCAAATCTTTTGTCCTCGTGGCAAAGTCTTGGGTGGCAGCAGTTCGATTAATTTCATGATTTATCTGCGGGGCAATCATCACGATTATGACCACTGGCAGTCATTGGGAAATCCCGGCTGGAGTTACCAAAATGTACTGCCTTATTTCAAGAAATCCGAGCATCAGCAACGCGGTGCCTCGGAATACCACGGGGTTGACGGGGAATTGAGCGTGACCGATCTCATTGCCCCTGCCGATGTATCCCAACGCTTTGTCGATGCAGCAGTAGCAATGGGATATCCCAATAATCCTGATGCCAATGGGATGCAGCAGTCAGGTGCAGGACTCTATCAGTTGACAATCAAGGATGGTAAGCGTCACAGCACCGCAGCCGCTTTCCTCTTACCCATTCTCCAGCGTCCCAATTTGACTGTAATCACAAAAGCGTTAGTGACTCGATTGTTGTTTGAGGACAGGCGTACCGTTGGCGTGGAATACCTGCACGAGGGAACACTGCATCAAGTCAGGGTTAACCAGGAAGTAATTTTAAGTGCTGGTGCGTTCGATTCGCCTAAGCTGCTGATGCTCTCTGGTATTGGGAATGCAGAACACCTGCAAGCATTGGGAATTCCGGTAGTAGTTGAGTTGCCGGGTGTCGGTCAAAATCTTCAGGATCACCCTGTCGTACCCGTGGTATACGAAGCAATTAAGGATTTACAGACAGCCAGCACCAGTAGTATTGCGGAAGCCAGTTTATTTTTACATACTCAGGGTAATGTGGATGCTGCACCAGATTTACAGTTTCTCTTTGGCCCCATTGTGTTTGCACCCCCTGGCTATGCTCACTCTGGTTTAGGATTCACAAGTCTAGTCTGTTTGACCCATCCCCAAAATATTGGGAGTGTCAGTTTGCGTTCATCCAATCCCCAAGATGCGCCGATGATTCTGCTAAACTTTCTGCAAAGTGAAGCCGATGTGCAAAAGCTCGTTGCTGGGATTAAATTAATGCGTGATTTGTTCGGTGCAAGTGCCTTTGATGAATTTCGCGGTGAGGAAGTCGCTCCTGGTAAAGATAAACAGAGCGATGAAGCACTCGTTGCTTATGTTCGAGAAGTTTGCAATACGGTATATCATCCAGTCGGCACCTGCAAAATGGGTATCGATCCAATGGCAGTTGTAGACTCAGAACTGCGGGTACATGGAGTTGAGGGGTTGCGTGTCGTGGATGCATCCATCATGCCAAAAATCACTACCGGAAATACAAATGCACCCACTATTATGATCGGCGAAAAAGCCGCAGATTTAATTAAAGCCGCAGGTGGTATTTCACAGCCAACATCTTTAGCGATCGCGCAAAGCGCAGCGCCAAAGTTTAATGAAATGGTTCGCTAACTCATATCTTGCACCTGGCGACTTCCAGTCGCTAGGTGCAAGATATCAGCTAACAGTTCGCAAGTACTCAGGCTAAACATACGGCAAGTATCATTCAGAAGGCAGAAGGCAGGAGGCAGAAGGGAACCCACGTTTAAAAACGTGGGATTGAAGTAAGGACGATGCCAGATGCTCCACTTGGGCAAAGCCGAAGACCGCACTGGCTCCCTTGTGTCTCGTGGCACTTTCCGCGACGCTCCTGCGTCGCTAACGCTGCGCTATCGACACAATTTTTTCTCCTAGTGGGCTTTAGATCCACAACTAAAGTTTTTATTAGTACTTCTTTCATAAAAGCCTTCTGCCTTCTGCCCTCTGCCTTTCTTTGTAAAAACCCAAAGGATGTGTAAATGAACACTGAATACTATGACGACATTATTATCGGCGGCGGCAAAGCGGGTAAAACACTGGCACCAGCGCTGGTCGCCAACGGACGTAAAACCGCTCTGGTTGAACGCAGTTTAAACATGATTGGTGGCGGGTGTATTAATATTGCCTGCATTCCTACTAAAACTATGGTGGCGAGTGCCAATGTAGCAAACACAGTGCGAAACAGTGCCGCTTATGGTATTAAAGCCAATACACCCATCGTTAATCTAGCAGAGGTGATCCAACGAAAACGATCGGTTGTGCAATCTGCGCGTGAAATGAATTTGCACAATCTAGAAACGGCTCTGGATAAAAACTTGATTATTGGAACAGCCCGCTTTGTTGCTCCCAAAACGATCGCAGTAACGACGACTGAGGGGAACAATCGCTTACTTACCGCCGAACGCTTGTTTATTAATACAGGCACACGACCGTTAATTCCATCCGTACCAGGACTCGCAGAAATTGAGTTTTTAACAAGTGAGTCGATTATGGAGCTAGAATACTTGCCTGAACATCTGATTGTTCTTGGTAGTGGCTATATTGGTTTGGAGTTTGCCCAGATGTTTCGGCGCTTTGGCTCTCGCGTTACGGTGATTGGGCAAAGTGAGCAAATCCTGTCACAGCAAGATCCAGATATAGCGATCGCAGTTCAAACACTGTTAGAAAAAGATGGTATTGAATTCTTATTAAAAGCGAAGGTGTTAAGAATCGATCGCACTGGTAATGAAACCATCCTGCAAATCCAAGTTGGCGATCGCTCCCTCAGCCTCCAGGGGTCGCATTTGCTCGTCGCCGTTGGTCGTGCGCCCAATACCGAGAGCTTACATTTAGCTGCTGCTGGTGTGGCAACCGATACACGCGGATTTATTCAAGTCAACGATCGCTTGGAGACAAATGTACCCGGAATTTGGGCGTTAGGCGATATCAATGGGGGGCCGCAATACACCCATATATCGCTTGATGATTATCGCATTGTCAAAGCTAATTTAATTGATGGGGGCAACCGGAGTACAAGCGATCGTCTGGTTCCATCGTGTCTATTCATCGATCCAGAACTGGCTCATGTGGGTTTGATTGAAACTGAAGCCCAGCAACAAGGATATGCCATCCGCGTGGCGAAGGTTGATGCGTCAGCCATTCCCAGAGCAAGAACACTCGGTCAAACCGATGGACTGCTGAAGGCGATCGTAGATACCGAGACAGGTCGGATTCTAGGGTGTTCCCTGTTGTGTCATGAAGCAGGTGAAGTTATTTCGACAGTGCAGATGGTGATGCAAGCTCAGATGCCCTACACCGTTCTGCGCGATGGTATTTTGACTCATCCCACGATGACCGAAGGGTTAAATATATTGTTTTCCAAGTTGTAAGGGACTTCCAAATGAGCATGGATACTGAGACAGATCGGATTCTATAGTGTTGTATCATATCCAGTGAAAGACTTATTCATACCACGGTGGGCAGAGAGCCAGGGAGAAAAGAGTTTTAGATTTTTGCATAGATATATCGAACGATCGTTAATTAACTGGACTTGATGTAACAGAGCGCTTTCAATACTAAAGTCATGGGAACAGTTATGAAACTAAAAGATAAAATTGCACTGGTTACAGGGAGTAGTCAAGGGATAGGACAGGCGATCGCAATTCGTCTAGCACAGGAAGGAGCAAGTATTGTTATTAACTATCGCTCTCATCCTGAAGGGGCAGAAGAAACCTTATCGAAGGTAAAGGCGGCTGGTGGTCAGTGCCATATCGTAGACGGGTTCACAATTCAGGCAGATACAGGTACGGTTGCCGATGTGCAGCGCATGATTGCAGACAGTATTTCCCACTTTGGCAAGTTAGATATTTTGGTTAACAATGCAGGGATAGAAAAAAACGCCAATTTTTGGGATGTCACTGAAGCCGATTATGATGCTGTCATGAATGTGAATCTCAAAGGAATATTCTTTGCCACACAAGCATTTGTGCAGCACCGACTAGAAACAAAGCAACCTGGCAAGATTATTAATATTAGTTCTGTACATGAAGAATTACCCTTTCCGCACTTTGCCGCCTACTGTGCTAGCAAAGGTGGCTTGAAAATGCTCACCCGTAATTTGGCTGTGGAACTGGCTCCTCATGGCATTAATATTAATAATGTTGCGCCAGGAGCAATTGAAACTCCCATCAATACTAAACTTTTAAACGATCCACAGAAGTTAGGGGCACTCCTGAAAAACATTCCCTTGGGACGATTGGGACAACCAGGAGATGTTGCGTCTATGGTGGCATTTCTCGCATCTTCTGAGTCAGATTATGTCACAGGTACAACATTTTTTGTTGACGGTGGATTGCTCTGGAATTATCAAGAGCAATAGAGGGGAAGAGAGGCAGGGGAGCAGAGGGGCAGGGGGGCAGAAGATTGGAGTTCAAAGCCTCATTAATGGAGTTCAAAGTCTCAGATGATGTCCGGGCAATTAAACATAATACCCGGAACCCCACCCCGCCAAAGCTGCGCTTTAGCTCCCCTCCCCGCCTGCGGGGAGGGGTTGGGGGTGGGGTTCTTTTATTATGGGTAATTTGGCGGACATGATATCATTCCCCATTCCCCATAACAATTTTAAATTTTGAATTCGGAGCAAAGCGACATGACTCCAGAAGAACTAAGATTGCAGGAGGATCGAGAACGTGTTGCCTACTGGAAACGCTGGGGGCCTTATCTCAGCGATCGCCAATGGGGAACGGTACGGGAGGATTACAGCCGCGACGGTTCTGCTTGGGATTATTTTCCTCACGATCATGCCCGATCGCGTGTTTATCGTTGGGGTGAAGATGGCATTGCAGGTATTTCCGATAGTCGGCAACGTTTGTGTTTTGCGATCGCTCTGTGGAATGGCAACGATCCCATTCTTAAAGAACGATTGTTTGGGCTAACGGGTACAGAAGGTAATCACGGTGAAGATGTTAAAGAGTATTACTTTTATCTTGACAATACGCCCAGCCATTCCTACATGAAATGCTTGTACAAGTATCCCCAACAAGCATTTCCCTACACGCAACTGGTAGAAGAAAATCGACGCAGAAGCAAATTTGAGCCGGAGTTTGAGCTACTTGATACGGGGATCTTTGCCGAGAACCGTTATTTTGATGTTTTTGTCGAGTATGCCAAAGCCGCACCGGAAGATATTTTAATTCAAATTGCGATCGCTAATCGCAGTTCCCAAGCCAGCACACTCCACTTACTGCCAACACTCTGGTTTCGGAATATCTGGGCTTGGAATCCCGAAATTGAGAAACCTTTTATGAAAGTGGTTAGCTCAGATTCCAACTTCAGTTTAATTGAAGCCGAGAATTCTCACTTGGGAACTCGCTGGCTTTACTGTCAAGGAGATACAGAACTCCTGTTTACGGACAACGAAACCAATTACGAACGATTATTTGGTTACAAAAATGATTCACCTTATGTCAAAGATGGCATTAATGAGTATGTGGTGAATGGGAAAACAGCAGCCGTCAATTCCAAACGTATAGGTACAAAGTTTGCCTCTCACTACAAATTAACCATCAATCCAGGTGAAACTAAAGTTGTGCGCTTGCGGTTGAGTGATGTACAAACATTGACAGATCCTTTTGGCAAAGATTTTGACACAATTTTCCAGACACGCATTGCCGAAGCTGATGAATTTTATCAAGGCATTTGTCCCTTCCCCCTGTCAGAAGATGAGCGCAATATTCAGCGCCAAGCCTTTGCCGGCTTGCTATGGAGCAAGCAGTATTATAACTATGTCGTCCATGACTGGCTCAAGGGCGATCCCCAACAACCGCCACCTCCACCGGAACGACAGGCTGGACGCAACCATGAGTGGATTTCTCTTTTCAGTGAAGATATCCTCTCGATGCCAGACAAATGGGAATACCCTTGGTTTGCTGCTTGGGATCTAGCCTTTCACCTGATTCCACTCGCTGTCATCGATCCCAGTTTTGCCAAGTTGCAGCTAGACCGCCTGACACGAGAATGGTATATGCAGCCCAATGGTCAATTACCTGCCTACGAATGGGCATTTGGTGATGTTAATCCCCCCGTGCAAGCGTGGGCAGCTTTGCGGGTTTATCAAATCGAACAGAAGTCTTCCAAAAAAGCCGATCGCGCTTTTCTGGAAAAGGTCTTTCACAAACTGTTGCTGAATTTTACTTGGTGGGTAAATCGCAAAGATATAGAAGGTAAGAACGTATTTCAGGGTGGATTTTTGGGGCTGGACAACATAGGGGTATTTGACCGCAGCAATGAACTACCTACAGGCGGCCATCTCAATCAAGCAGATGGTACAAGCTGGATGGGAATGTACTGTTTAAATATGCTAGAGATCGCACTGGAACTCGCCAAAGAAGATTCTACCTACGAAGACATTGCCAGCAAGTTCTTCGAGCATTTTCTCTACATTGCCGATGCCATTGACGGTATTGGAAATGCAGAGATTTCGCTGTGGAATGAAGAAGACGGCTTTTACTACGATGCCCTGCATTTACCCGATGGACGGCAATTTCCCGTCAAAGTGCGCTCAATGGTTGGGTTAATTCCCCTTCACGCTGTCACAGTGCTGGAATTAGAAACTTTAGAGCGTTTTCCAGGCTTCAAGCGTCGCATGGAATGGTTCATTCGCAATCGCCCAGATTTAAAAGATAATGTCGCCTGTATGGAAACACCGGGGGTAGGTGCGAGAAGACTGTTAGCGATCGCTTACCAGACAAAGTTACAACGTATTTTGCAACGGATGCTCGACGAGAATGAATTCTTGAGTGATTACGGAATTCGCGCTATCTCCAAGCATCACCTCAAAGATCCTTATATTTTACATCAAGGCGAACATGATTACTGCGTTCGTTACGAACCCGCCGAATCTACCACAGGTTTGTTTGGCGGTAACTCTAACTGGCGTGGCCCGATTTGGTTCCCGGTAAACTACTTAATTATTGAATCACTGTGGAGGTTTTATGATTACTTTGGAGATAGCTTGAAGGTGGAATATCCCACAGGTTCCGGGGAAGAAATGACATTAAAGGAAATAGCGATCGCGCTTTCCGATCGTTTAGTTGCGATTTTTGAGCAAGATCCTGCCGGTCGTCGTCCGGTATATGGGGGTCTAGAAATATTTCAATCCGATCCCCATTGGCGCAATTATATTTTGTTCCACGAATACTTTCATGGAGATAATGGGGCTGGTATTGGAGCTAGTCATCAAACAGGCTGGACAGGATTAGTCGCCGCGCTAATTCTCCAAAATGCTGAACACCGAGCGCAAGAGCAGCATGGAAACATTTAGAAAGCATTTACCAGAATACTTAATGGAAGCAGCACAGCTAGGATTATTTATGATTGCTGCGGGAGTATTCACCTGTGTATTTCAGTATCCTGGTTCCCCGATTCATCAAGCAATACCCAATGGCGATTTGCGTCGGTTTTTAATTGGTGTGGTCATGGGAATAACGGCAATTACCTTGATTTATTCGCCTTGGGGCAAGCAATCCGGCGCACATATAAATCCTGCTGTCACGCTCACATTCTATCGTCTGGGAAAAGTCAAACGTCAGGATGCTATTTTTTACATTCTGTTTCAATGTTTGGGCGGATTGTTTGGGGTTTATTTGGTGGCATTATTGCTGGGTCAGGTGTTCACCAAAGTGCCTGTGAACTATATCGTCACCGTGCCAGGAAAATCAGGTTGGGTTGTGGCTTTATTGGGCGAATTAGTCATTGCATTTGTAATGATGATGACCGTACTGCTAAGTAGTAACAATCAGAAACTCAGTCGCTTTACAGGTCTATTTGCCGGATTTCTGGTAATGCTTTACGTTTTTTTTGAAGCTCCTCTATCTGGCTTTAGCATGAACCCTGCCCGCAGCCTTGCTTCTGCTTTACCTGCCCACATTTGGACATCATTTTGGTTATATGTAATTGTGCCACCTGCGGGGATGTTTTTGGCATCAGGAGTATATCAATATCTATTTGGCAAACGCGCCGTCAAGTGTGCCAAATTGCATCACAACAATCACAAACGCTGTATTTTTCGCTGTGACTACAATCGTAATGGCAAAATCGATTTGAGTGACTCTCTGCCAATTCCCGGAGAACGATCATGACAACGAACACTCATTATGACGCGATTATCATCGGCACTGGGGCGGGTGGTGGCACTTTAGCCTATCACCTTGCACCCAGTGGCAAGAAAATTTTAATTTTGGAACGGGGTAAATTTTTACCGCGAGAAAAGGAAAACTGGAGTGCGCTGGAAGTTTACCAAAAAGAAAGGTATCACACTCCAGAGCAGTGGTATGACGTAAATCATAAACCCTTTCGTCCAGCAACGAACTACTGGGTTGGTGGTAATACCAAAGTTTACGGTGCAGCTTTGTTGCGATTACGGGAACGTGATTTTGAAGAGGTGGAACACAAGGACGGCATTTCACCAGCATGGCCATTAAAATACCGCGACTTTGAACCGTACTACACGCAAGCAGAGCAGCTTTATGATGTCCACGGTCAAGGAGGTATCGATCCCACCGAGGCAGCTAGGAGTTTACCTTATCCTTATCCTCCCGTACACCATGAACCCCGAATGCAGGAACTTGTTAACAGTCTGAGGGAAGCTGGTTTGCATCCCTTTAATCTGCCGTTGGGATTGAAACTTAATGAAGTAGATAAAAGCCTGGGGAACTGTATTCGTTGCGATACCTGCGATGGCTTTCCTTGTTTAACTCAAGGTAAAGCTGATGCTGAAATTAACTGTATGCAGCCCATTCGCCATAATGAAAACATTACTTTACTGACTGAAGCCAAAGTCACACGGTTACATACAAGTCCCTCTGGTCGAGAAGTCACCCGCGTAGAAACTGAGATTGACGGCGAAACTCAATTCTTTACAGGTGATATTGTTGTAGTTGCTTGTGGCGCGATTAACTCAGCAGCATTGTTATTGCGATCGCACAATGACCAACATCCCAACGGATTGGCCAACAGTTCCGATCAAGTAGGGCGTAACCTGATGAAGCATATTTCTATGGCAATGGTGCAACTAAATACAAAACTCAATCCATCTGTTTATCAAAAGACGATCGCTATTAGTGATTTTTATTGGGGCGAATCTGATTTTCCCTACCCGATGGGTTTGGTACAGAATACTGGCAACGTATTGGCAGATATGCTACCCGCTGAAGTCCCCGCACTACTGGCTCCACTATTAAAACTACGACCAGGGGCAGAACTGAAAACAGTTGCCGATCATACAGTTGGCTGGTGGTTGCAAACAGAAGACTTACCCGATCCTGAGAATCGCGTGCAGGTAGAAAAAGAGCGCCTTTACTTAAACTATAAACCCAACAATTTAGAAGCAAGCGATCGCCTAGCTAAACGCTGGGTAGGTGTTCTCAAGCAGGTCGATCGCGCAGAACACTGTATTCCATTTAGCCTCTATCCCCGCAACATGATGCCACTGCAATCGGTTGGTCATCAATGCGGTACTTGTCTTTTTGGAGAAGACCCAAAAACCTCTGTACTCGATCTTAATTGCCGTACCCATGATGTGGATAATCTCTATGTTGTCGATGGCAGCTTCTTTCCATCCAGTTCCGCAGTCAATCCCACGCTGACCATTATCGCCAATTCCTTGCGAGTTGGCGATCGTTTACTAGAGCGCTTCTTAAAATAATTCGTACATTTATAGGGGCGCACATCGTGCGCCCTTGTAATAGGATATTTTTTACTAGAAGTCCCTAATCTAATGTCAGGTTGACGTAAATCATTGAACTTGTAAAAATAATGCACAAAACAAACTTATGTGCTTTCTGCCAAACTATCAAGTCTTGGAATGTGCAAGGCTTGTTGTCTCATTTATTCTGACTCCTGACTCCTGAATCCTTACACAAAATCTTCAAAGACTAACTCATCTATCTATTTCAATTCCTCAGCACTAAACTCACACCCTCAATTAGCGCATAGACCATTTGGTAGCAAAAGATATCGCTTTTTTCGCTCCAACCACGATCGCTAACTTCTTGGCACGAGTTATACCAGTGTAGAACAGGTTCCGGGTCAACATCATATAGTGCTGCATATACATTGGCAGAATCACCACAGGATATTCTGACCCCTGGCTTTTATGAATAGTCACACTCCAGGCTAAAGTAATTTCGTAGAGATGTTAGAGAGTATGCAAACTCATGGAGAAAACGTCTTATATCATTTCTGGCTAATTAGTTATAATGCTTTTTTAGGCAGTATTCAGGATTTTTATTCATACTTGTTATTTCTAACGGTACAAGACAAAAAACTAAAAATGAGGCAATTTAAAAGTAGTGTAAATATGGTCAATTATGGACGCTGCCAAACGCCTTGCTACTCTAAATCGCATCCGCAAACTCAGCCGTCTGATGGATACATCAATACGTATCCCTCTGACAGGTTTTCGCATTGGCATAGACCCAATCATTGGTCTAGTTCCAGGTGCTGGTGATTTAATCAGTACAGCGTTTTCAGCTTACATTATATTTTTAGCTACTCGGTTTGGCATCCCGCGTCAAGACTTAGCCAAAATGATTTTTAATGTAGGTTTGGAAACAGTCGTTGGTACTGTGCCTTTAGTGGGTGATTTGTTTGACGCTTTCTATAAGTCCAACATTCGGAATTTGGCAATTTTAGAACAACATTTGACAGTAGTTGAACCAGAACTAAAAAAAGTGTCTGATGAACTTTATCCTCAAAAATTCAGCCAAATTTAAGTAGTAAAAGAGCGTAGTTTACGGCCGCAGGCATTGCCATCGCACATTTACTATGTATTTTCTAGTACATTACTAGCCAGTTGTAGAGAAGCGATGACCGAATGCTGTGGGTGGTCTGTTGAGTTCGTCTACAGCGTTGGGTCAACAACTGGCGATTTGCGTCTGTTCTGTTCGTGTTGATATCTCATTTAAACGGCAATTCAGAGATAAGTTATGCCAAATTGCCAAAACCTTTGACCTGGATTTCTCACTTGTGAGAAATCCAAGGGGTGTGGGAGGTGTGGGAGGTGTGGGAGGTGTGGGAGGTGTGGGAGGATGGGGAAGAAGTCTTACCCCCCACACTCCTCACACTCCCCACACTCCTCTTCCCCTGAAGCCTACACTATCCGTGAGAAATCCGGGTTTGAGCGTGGTATCGTCACTTCAACTTTTTCTTAAAAGAGAAGTGAAAAGAATTGATGGGCGAACCTATCGGTTAAATTCAGCCTTGGTGTAATTGAAAATATTGTAGAGTATAGAATTGTCCTAAGTATTGCCCTACGCAACTCCCCCTATGACTACCGCACCCTTAAGCTGGGAAGAACTAGAAACCCTCACGGACTATCAAATAGATACCGTTAATGGTCTCACCAATGCTAGAGCCAGGTTGCGCTTGTTTGGTCAGCCGGAATCTGATGTGCGGGTAACGCTGTACCGCGATAACCACGCTTGGTGTCCTTACTGTCAAAAAGTTTGGTTATGGCTAGAGGAAAAACAGATCCCCTACCGCATCGAAAAAGTGACAATGTTCTGCTATGGGGAGAAAGAAAGTTGGTACAAACGTAAGGTACCATCAGGAATGCTCCCCGCGATCGAGTTAGATGGACGGATTATTAAGGAAAGCGATGACATTTTGATCGCTTTGGAAAAGGTATTTGCTCCATTGAACCAAGGGATGGAAGACCACACGGTGCTTCCTCTACGTCAATTAGAACGACTTTTATTTAGAGCTTGGTGCGCTTGGCTGTGTTCAAAAACTAGTTCCTCTCAACAAGAACAACGCAACCGAGAACAATTTATCGGAGTGGTGGAAAAGGTCGAGTCGGCTCTAGGTAGCACTCCAAGCCCTTACTTTCTATCGGGCTTCGGCATCGTCGATGTCATTTTTACGCCATATCTCGAACGGATGAATGCGAGCCTTTACTACTACAAGGGCTATTCACTGCGGGAGGAAAACCCTCGTTTGAGCGCATGGTTTGCCGCAATGGAAAGCCGACCGACCTACTGCGGTACCCAGAGCGACTTTCACACCCACGCACATGATTTGCCGCCTCAGATGGGAGGCTGTTGGGAAAACGGCGAAACCCAGATGCTTCTCAATAAAGCGCGGGTGGATAACGGCCCCTGGTTCGGGCTACCAGATGTTACTTATCCAGAGCCGGAAAACTCCCGTATGGAAGCTCTTAAACGAACAATCGATCACCGGATCAATATTATCCGAGTCAACCCCTCAGATGATAAATTGTTTGAGCGAGCGCTACGTTGTGCTTTAACACACATGATGACAGGGGAAGACTGTGTACCTCCATCGGGATCTGATGTCGCTCTCCGATATTTGCGCGATCGCATTAATGTACCACGAGATATGTCTATCTACGCAGCCAAGCGATTGAGAGAATCCCTGGAAAAAACCGCAGCCCTTGCAGGTGATGGGCAGCCAGCCCCCATTCCCACTAAGCATCGACGAGATCAAGACCCGTCTAATTTTGCCATCAAGTAGGATTTCAGATATTTATGCCTAACCGAATGGTAGCAACCATGTAGCGAAAGATGTAGTCTAATAACTCAATATAATTACGAGCAGCTTCAAGAGAACAAGCCCAAACTGTCAAACCATGATCCCGAATTAGTAATGCGGATATTTGCGGTGGAGTGACGGCAAAGCGTTGTTCAATATCATCAGCAATTTGAGCAACTTGGAAATGATTAGCAAAAATTGGCATTACACAACAGGGATTTTCTTGCCAAACTCCCAAACCTTTGAGCATTTCTAGCGGTGGTAAAGGTAAACTATCACCTTCAACCAAACGAGAAACCAAATTGCTCTCAATAGAATGTATATGATAACAAGCAAGTGATTCTGGAAACAGACGGTAAACTTGTTGATGAATAGCTGTTTCAGCTGAAGGTATCAACTGAGTGGCTGATGCTTCTATTTTGCCATCTGGAGCAATCAGAACAAAATCTTTGAGTAATAACTCACCCTTAGATTTACCACTAGCTGTAATCCAAAAACTACCATCAGCTAATCGAGCCGAGAGGTTGCCGGCAGTTCCTACCATCCAACCTTGTTGATAAAAATACCGAGCAGTGGCAATTAGTTGCAAACGAGGATCTGCTATTTTTGGGTTTAACTCCATGATTTTGCTAAATAATCGCGGATTTGGAAAAAATCATTCCAGGGAATATAGGGTTTTTGGTGTTCATCTAAATATTCTGCTAAGGGAGAGCGTGCAAAGACAACAGAAGCTTGCAATCCCATATTTAAGTCGGTGATGGAGTCACCAATAGCGATCTTTTCATCGGCTGGGTACCGATCCATAACTTGCACCTTAGCGATCAGTTCGGTATCTCCTTCGTATTCAGAATTTACTTTTAAATAAGCACTACTAATATCGACATCTACAGCATAAATTCTCTCTATTCTATGCACTATCTTATCCAAAACAACCTCTACCATTCCCCGTAATCCCCCAGAAATGACTATTAATGAAACTCCCTGAAACTCCAGAAAATCCAACAATTCTATAAACCCAGGACGTATCAATTGAGGTTTAGTAAATTCCAGAATTTCTGGATAACTTGCAGATGGAATTGATTGTAGAATTTCCTTGACTCCCTCTCGCAATGTCAGCCTTTTTGCATACATTTCAGGCAGTAGTTTTGCAGAAAGCACTGGTGCAAACTTTTTCAGAACCGCGACAAAAGTTTCATCAACTGTAATAGTGCCATCAAAGTCACAAAAAACAATCCGCTTCATAATAATTGGTGATTTGTAATGTTTGATAATTTAGAATTTACCTGACTAGAGGTTGGCGGGTGCGAATTTCTCTGCCTGTATATTGGGGTATCCAACCTTCTGTGGTGATGAAATAGCGTACTGCTTTCACCCGCTTTGCTGGGGTGAGATAAAACCAATGTTCGGTTCCGCCTGGAATGTTGATATATTCTTCTGGTTGTACTGTCAGTTCTACTTGACTACCATCAGAACGTACAAAGCCAAAAATTGCTTCTCCATCAATGACGTAGCGGACTTCATCATCTGCATGGGTATGAATTTGGTCAAACTTTGCCATTGACTCATCAAGGTTAGGAATCCCTTGATGAAGGACAACCAAATCACGAGATTTATAGCCTGCTGTCCGTTGTAGTTGCTCGAAGTAACTATCTATTGCTTTGAGTACTTGTTCTTTTTCATCTTCGTTGAGACTATCCTGTGCCAACAAATGTTGGAGTCTGGGGTTATCTCCTACCGTCTGACGATTAATTTGAATATTCAGGGGGGCTAATTCCTGAGCAATGTGAATTAAATCGGTGTGGAGAGTTCCATTTTCTAGTTTGAGAACTGCCATTTTGACCTCCAGTAAAATAGGCTTTTGAAGGATAAGGGACTTCCAACTAAAAAATATTCTATCGCTGTGTAAGCAGAGGAGCAGGCTTGCCGTGAGCGTAGCCGAACGGGAGCAGGGGGAAAAATGGTATTAGGTGATTTCTATTGTGAGCGCGGTGAAACTTCTGCATTCAACCAATTGACAAAACCCTGATTAACTGCTACCGGAGAAATCTCGGCGATAAAATTAGTATAAGTAATATGCTCTTGAATAAGTTTTTCGATTTCTAAAGCATAACCATCTTGAGTTTTGATAATTAAAACAACTTCTGGTTCTTCAGTAATTTCTCCCTGCCAACTATAAGCACAAGTAATCGGGAACCAATTGACACAAACTGCTAACTTACATTCTAGTAATGCTCGACCAATTTGACGCGCTTCATCTGTATTATTTAAAGTTACATAGTAGATTTTCATAAAAGTTTCCGACTTACAATTAGAGTGAGAAAACACGCCCTAATCCCTCTTGATGGGCTACTGTTGCTTGCAAATGAGGTAAATGAGTATCTAGGGCTTCCACAGATGCCCACTTCTCTACAAAAGTAAACTTATTTTATCTCGTTATACCAGTATATTGACCTATTGTATCGATTGAGGCAGCAGTCGTAACTATTGCTTTGAAATTTTGGGCTACTAACAGGATCAGTAGGGCGAGACTTAGTGTAACTAACAATATAAAGTTTTGTATCAGCATTCAACATTTCTGCTATTGGACAAGCAAGCACAGATAAAATACACGTACAGTAGGCTTGGCAATTAATTTGTCAAACTGCTGATAACATAGAAAATAATTAACTCACTTTTGGGGCAGTATTTTAGAAATAGCAAGTGGTACTGGCGAACATACAGCCTTTTTTTCATCTAGGCTAAGTCCTCGCTTGTGGCTACCAACAACTGTGATTTGATAGCCAGAAGGTGTTCATCCGCTAATATTTAAAAATGCCACACTGCTTGACCAATTAACGGATTGGTTGAGTAAGTAACGAATAAACAAATTTTTAATAGTCTGTATTTCCTCAGTTGTTAAATTTGCAGCTAGACGATCTGCATAACTTGGTCGATTAGGATTAGCAGTAAATAAACGCTTGATAAAATTATCAGAGATGTGCATTGGTGTCAAATACTGTTCAAGAACCACTTGTACGTAGTGTCCATTTGAAGCAAAAGCCTGACGCAAATCGTCAGCATCCCAGTTAAGCATGGGGTCAGAGGTATCTGTATAAATAGCTTCTTCCGCTAAAACTAATCGCTCATACAATTGAGCATCGAGATTTTGGCTGGGCAGTAAGCGGTAAAATCTTTGGGTATGACGAGGTACTGTCTCAGCTAAAATAAGTTTGACTGAGTGCGGGAGCAATTGACCTAAAATTTGAGCAGCAAGTCCCTTATCCGCTTGGGAGGCTAATACATTGCGCCCGATAATAGAGTCAAACTGTACATTTGGGGCAAGAGATGCCAGCATAGCAGGTATCTGTGCAACAGATGCAGTAAAAACTATTGGTCGCATTGTTTCAGGAAGTGCCGCAGCAAGTTCTACTAAAGCATTGGCATCAGAGCTATTGCGAACACAGGCATAAACCCCACCTTCAGGAACTTGTCGGATTGCTTCCCAAGTAAGTAAACCAGTAGCGGCATTTAAATCCAATACTAAATGATGACGTTGTAATAGAGCGAAAGTGAAAATGCGATCGCGCACAGATGCTAATTGTGTACTTACCTGAGAAAGTGTGCGTTGCAACCAGCGCTCATCTGCTCGGTCAACACTTCCATAAGTCATGATTTCCATTGGTGCAACACCAATACCTTCTACTATTGCAGCAAGTTGAGCTTCTCGACGACGTGCCACTTGTGTAGCGATTTGGTGTTCATAACCTTGGGTTGATGGTTGATAAAATAATTGACCTTGCAAGCTCTTGGGTAAATATTGCTGCGCTACCCAATGATCTCGATAAGCGTGAGGATAGAGATAACCTGCTCCATGTCCAAAACCTTTTTTATCTCGATTGGCATCTTTAAGATGAGTGGGAACTTCTGCAACATTTTCATTTTCTACTGCGGCTAAAGCATCAAAAAAGCCCATAAGGCTATTGGATTTTGGTGCAGTTGCTAAATAAAGTACTGCCTGTGCCAAATGATAACGTCCTTCCGGCATTCCCACGCGATCGAATGCTTCGGCACAGGCATTCGTGACGACAACTGCTTGTGGATCGGCTAATCCGACATCTTCGCTGGCCAGAATTAACATCCGACGGAAGATAAATCGGGGGTCTTCACCTGCATAAACCATTTTAGCCAACCAGTAGAGTGCTGCATCTGGGTCAGAACCTCGTAAGCTCTTTATAAAAGCACTGATGGTATCAAAATGGGCATCCCCTTCTTTGTCGTATAAAACAGCACGCTGCTGAATTGATTCTTCTGCCACTGCTAGGGGAATATGAATAACACCTGTAGCATCCGGTGGTGTAGTCTCTACAGCCAGTTGCAAAGCATTTAATAATGAACGAGCATCACCATTAGCAACATTAACTAGATGAGCTAAAGCATCTACGTTAATTTGTACTGTTAACTTGCCATAACCGCGTTCAGAATCAGCTAGTGTTTGCTCAACAATTTTGTATAAATCTTTATCAGTTAATTGCTGAAGTTGAAAAATTCGCGAACGGCTGACAAGTGCTTTATTGACCTCAAAAAAAGGATTTTCGGTGGTAGCACCAACGAGAATGATTGTACCATTCTCTACCCAAGGCAATAGGGCATCTTGCTGAGACTTATTAAAACGATGGACTTCATCGACAAAAAGAATAGTTCGTTGATTATGAAACTTACGCTGTTGTTGGGCTATTTCAATTGCCGCTCGAATTTCTTTAACTCCCGAAAGTACAGCATTGATAGCGATGAAGTGAGCGCGGGTGGTGTTGGCAATAACACGGGCTAAAGTAGTCTTGCCAGTTCCTGGTGGCCCAGAAAAGATTAATGAAGACAGTTGATCCAAGCTAATAGCACGCCGTAGTAGCCTTCCTTGTCCGATAATATGATCTTGACCAACAAATTCATCAAGTGTCCGTGGACGCATCCGAGCCGCTAGGGGTGCTTCTTCTCCAGTTATTTTTGCAAGATGCTGGTCAAATAAATCCATTATTTAATTACTGCCAACTCTGATTTTTAAGAAAAATAAATTACTATCTGATTAATTCTGACAACATTTGCTCTAGAATTTCTTCGTCTAAGGAGTGCAGCATTGGTGGGCACTAAGAAATTCTTTGATCGCCCAAATCAAATCAATTGTCTTTTCTGAGAAATTCCTCATCGTAATTTCGCATACTCTATTTGCTGTCTCTTCTATCCACTGGGGTGTTATTCTTCAGGTTTTTGAGTATACATTCTATGCATATCTGAGAGTTGCAAGGATTTTTCATCTAAAATCCCAAATTGGTATGATTTATTTTTCGGAAATCCCTGAGTATAATTCTGATACCAATTGAAAAAGAATCCATAAGCCAGAATTAAAAAGTCACAACTTTCGTAGTCAGGGTCTTAAACCCCTGTAATTTATCCACCAGTCGGACTTCAATACAAGCAAGAGAATTCTGGCGAAAGTTGCTGGAGTGCGATCGCAGCAATTGATGAATCGGTGTTAAGTGCATGACAACAAACTTTTATCAGCCATGCGCTATCAGTTTAGCGGACATCATAAAAAAGCTCATTCCTAAAGAGGTTAGTCATGGGAACTCCTGATTCAGACGCACTGGTATTTTTTGGGGCAACAGGTGACTTGGCCTACAAGAAAATCTTCCCCAGCCTTCAGGCAATGGTACGACGGGGCAATCTTAATGTCCCAGTGATTGGGGTTGCCGGACGGTCTTGGACGACGGAGCAACTTAGAGAAAGGGCACGTGATAGCCTAGAACATCATGGTGGTATAGATCGAGACGCATTTGAGAAACTTTCTGGACTACTCCAATACGTTGCTGGTGACTACAACAAACCAGAAACTTACGAAAAATTACGTCAAGCCCTTGGTGATGCCACTCGTCCTCTATACTATCTGGCAATTCCACCAAGCCTGTTTGCACAAGTAGTCTCAGGATTGGGCGAATCAGGATGTGCTAAAAATGCGCGGGTGGTAATTGAAAAACCATTTGGACGGGATTTGAAATCAGCACGCGAGTTAAATCAAATTCTGGCATCAGTTTTTCCCGAATCAGCTATCTATCGCATCGACCATTACTTGGGCAAAGAACCACTGCTGAATTTACTCTATTTTCGGTTTGCCAACTCTTTTCTCGAACCCATCTGGAATCGCAACTATGTTGAAAGCATCCAGATTGTGATGGCTGAGGACTTTGGCATTCAAGGAAGGGGGCGCTTCTATGAGGAGACTGGTGCAATTCGAGATGTGGTGGAAAACCATATGCTGCAAGTATTGGCTTCAGTATGCATGGATGCTCCCGCCAGTACTGCTGCCGATTCCATTCGGGATGAAAAAGAACGTATTCTCAAAGCTATACCTTCAGTGCAACCCAATGAGATTATTCGCGGTCAATTTTCTGATTACCGCAACGAAGAAGGTGTTTCGCCTGACTCCCAAGTAGAAACTTTTGTTGCCGTGCGGTTATTTATTAATACGTGGCGGTGGTCAGGAGTTCCCATCTACATCCGGGCTGGGAAGAAATTGCCTGTTAAAAGTACTGAGGTGATGGTCAAGTTCAAGTGTCCACCTTTAGATGTGTTCCAGGAGGGAAGACAAGAAAACGCTAATTACGTTCGTTTTTTACTAGATCCAGAGGTAATTGTGGGATTGGGCGCTCGCACTAAAATCCCTGGAGAAGATATGATCGGCTCTGCGGTTGAACTCCTGGCCTTTTATGGAGGTGGCGACGAGATGGAACCCTATGAACGTCTGTTAGCTGATGCTATGCGGGGCGATCCCACCTTGTTTGTACGGGAAGATACTGTAGAAGAGGAATGGCGCATTGTCCAGTCAATTCTCGATAACGTCACACCTGTTTATAAGTATGAGCCAAATACATGGGGGCCACCTGAGTCAGATCAACTGCTCTTGCCACAGGATCAGTGGTATAATCCCTTGTCTAGAGAGTAGTATATATTACTCTTAGTCTAGGCAGCATCAAGGAATTTGGCGAGATGCGATAATTTTAATCATTTAAAAAGTATTTTTTGCGTATTGAGCAAGAGATGGCGTTTATTTATAAATTCTGTATTCAACCTCATCCAGAAGATCGCCACTCTTGTTAATCTGTTGAAACTCCCGAAATACTTTACCCCCAAGACTTTCCGCAATTTTCCGACTGGGGATATTTCTTTTATCAACAGGGTAGGAAAGATAATTGTATTTCAAATTTTTATCCACCCAGTCTTTGAGTGTATTAATTGCCTCTCTACCAAAACCATGACCATGAGCGGATTTCTTGAGCCAAATTCCTAGCTCCGGTGTCTGAGTATCAATAGCGCCAACCTCGCAAATTCCTAAAAACTCTAAACCATCCTTCTTGAGAATTACCAACACTAGGTCAGCGTGATTTTCTCGTTGTAGAATCATCTCTCTAATTATCTTTTCGGTTTCACTGAGACTCTGGGCTGGTTTCGGATACATAAAGGTGGTAATTTCGCTTGTAAATTCTCGAAATACATCTTCTGTATGTTCCAAGGAAATCGTTTGCAAAATCAGTCTTTTAGACTCTAAACTTACTTTTTCTAAATTCTCCATAAAACTGGCGCTGGCAACTACACAATCACTGATATAGAAACCAACCAAGGATACAACCCGGTCGATATCTACAATCTTGAGGGGACATCATCGATACGGGCACTGGCGATGATGCAATCTCTGGCTTTATCAACAACGTACACACTGACATGAATTCATATAATAAAGA
This sequence comes from Nostoc sp., assembly GCF_036918015.1. GTDB lineage: Bacteria > Cyanobacteriota > Cyanobacteriia > Cyanobacteriales > Nostocaceae > Nostoc. The sequence goes on along the minus strand of NZ_JBALEO010000083.1, from coordinate 182,665 downwards.
AAATCCCAAAAGTTCACGAGATTCCTATTACGTTGATCAGGAATTTTATCATGAATTAATTAAAAGACTTCCAGAGTGGGAAAATGAAGGAAAAGCAGTTAATCAATCAATTGAGTTAGAGTGCAAAGCATTGCTGTTTCTGGAAGCACGGTTACTGGATGATGGTAAATTTGATGATTGGTTGGGGTTATTTACTAACAAATGCCTTTATTGGATTCCTACTATTCCAGGTGGTGGAGACCCTAGAAAAGAAGTATCCATCGCTTTCGATGACCACAGACGCTTAGAAGATAAGGTCTTTTGGTTGCAGTGTGGTTTTGCTTATGCTCAAACACCGCGATCGCGTACTAGCCGAATAATTAGTAATATTGAAATATTTTCGTGTGCAAAGGAAGAAGAAGTCAAAATTCGTTCCAACTTTCTCATTCACGAATTTCGCCAAGGACGGACGCAAACCTTTGCTGGTTGGTACTTACACAGGTTGCACCAGCAGTATGGCAAATGGAAAATAGCTCTCAAGCAGGTGAATTTAATTGATGCGGATCGAGGTCATGAAAACTTGAGTTTCTTACTTTGATTAGAGCGATCGGAAGAATTGCGATGACATACTTGCCCCTCGTAAGCGATCGCTAACTTGTGAGAAATCCGGCAGGTAGGGGCGCAAGACCTTGTGCCCTGACGACTCAAATACATGAAAACTGCTGTAACAAAAAAATGTCTAATTTAGAGACGTATTAGCTTAAAGTTAGCAATATCATACAGGTCTATTTGTCAAATTTCTTTTGAGAAAAGCTAACCATGCTACATGGAAACAGCGAATTCAAACAAGACTATGACTGGGATTATCTAATTCAGCCAGAACGAGTCCACCGTTGTGTTTATACGGATGCGAGAATTTTCCAGGAGGAAATGATTCGGATTTTTGGCGGAACCTGGGTTTACCTTGCTCATGAAAGCGAAATACCCAACCCCAACGATTTTAAGACATCTAATTTAGGGCATCGTCCAATAATTATCCTGCGCGATCGCCAAGATAAAATTCGCGCTTTGTTCAATCGCTGTACCCATAGAGGATCGACAGTTTGCCGTGAAACTCGTGGTTGTGCGAAAACTTTTACCTGTCCTTATCATGGCTGGACTTATAGCAACACAGGCAAACTCACAGGAGTTCCTTGGGCAAAGGGTTACGCTGCTGACTTTCATCGTCCAGAATTTAACCTGGGACAAATTCCTTGGGTAGAAAGCTATCGTGGTTTTATCTTTGGGACTTTGAATTCTGAAGCACCAGATTTAATCACCTATCTCGGACGAGCCAAAGATTTATTGGATCAGTGGATTGACCGTTTTCCCAACGCTCAAATCACCGTACAAAGTAGCGCACATAAAATGATTTATCAAGGTAACTGGAAGTTTACCTACGATAATGCCGCTGATGGTTATCATGTCGCGTTTTCACACCGTTCTCTGCTGGCTGTGGCCAATCGCTTAGAAACCGAAAAAGACATGCAATATTTTGCCCACAATCCTGATGAAGGGCCGATGTATGTGCAGTACCTTGGTCATGGGCACATGTTCATCGATCAGCGCCCCAGTTACGAAAAACGAACTGGTGCTTTCTGGCAACAACAACGACCCCAGCCAGGACGAGAAGCTTATGAAGCAAAGATCCGAGAAAAGTGGGGAGATCGGGCAGATTATTGGTTAGATTTGTCCATTGGTTCGCAGATGAATTTAACTATTTTTCCCAATCTGCTAGTTGTTGGGAATCAAATCGAAGTGATTGAACCGCTAGCTGTCGATCGCACTCAACTGACAATATATGCTACCACCATCGCTGAAGTACCAGATGAAGTGAATGTTTTGCGGATGAGGACTCAGGAAGATTTTCCCAGTTTTGGCATTCCTGACGATATGATCAACTTTGCTGAATGTCAGCGGGGGTTAAGTATTCCAGAAATCGAGTGGGTGGCAATGAATCGCGGGTTTGGCATTAGCGATCGCCATCATGTTGATGTTGATGGTGTCATCACCGGGCCTGTAACAGATGAGTTAGCAATTCGCGGTTATCACCAAGAATGGAAACGCCTCATGAAGGCTGATTTCAAACTAACCGCACAAGCAGTTGAACATGATTAGGCAATCCAAATGAAAAGACCTGGATTTATTGAGCGTCATCACCTGTGGACAGAAATCCAAAAACAAGCATCTGAAAAGATCGAGGCTGTTGTCAAAGAACGGGATTTATTGTTGATTCGTACCGCTTGGTCAGACCAGCATGGGATTGTTCGCAGTAAATCGCTCTTACCCCAGACATTTTTCAGTGCCTTAGAAAACGGTATGCAAATCAGCACAGGGACATTCCTGTTTGATACTGGTGGTGCAATAGTATTTAACCCGTTTGTGCCTGGCGGTAGTTTAGATATGCCTTTGATGACAGGTGCGCCAAATCTTGTGGCTGTTCCTGACCCTGATACCTTCAAAATTCTGCCTTGGGCAAAACGTACTGGCTTTATTCTCTGTGACGAGTACTTTCAAAATGGTCAGGCAATGCCCTTTTCCAGTCGCGGTATTTTGCGTCAATCATTGGTAGAGTTACATCAAAGAGGGTTGGAGCATATTGTCGGCTTAGAAGTTGAGTGGTATCTGGCAAAGTTGTTAGATCCGATGTTAGCGATCGCTAATGTTGGTACTTCTGGAAAACCCGGTGAACCTGCCAAAGTTAGCGCTGTAGAGCATAGCTTCCAATACCTTTTAGAATCCCACAATCCAGAGATTCACGACTTGCTGCGTATTCTGGCAGAAAACTTAGTTGAAATGGGATTGCCTTTAAGGAGTGTAGAAAACGAAGGAGGTGCCGGTCAATTTGAATTTACCTTTGACCCGATTCCGGCATTACAAGCTGCGGATACAATGATGATATTCCGAATGGCGACCAAGCAAATCTGCCGTCAACAAGGTTACATCGCATCATTTATGTGTCGTCCAGGATTGCAAGGTTCTTCTTCCAATGGCTGGCATTTGCACCAATCCCTTGTAGACCGAACCACAGGCGAGAACGCTTTCATGTCTGCAAACTCCAAATCCCTAATGTCAGATTTAGGTAAACATTTCGTTGGTGGTCTTCTGAAACACGCCAATGCTGCTTCTGTGTTCACAACCCCGACAATTAACGGCTACAAAAGATTTCGGCCTTATTCCCTAGCACCTGACCGTGCCGGATGGGGATTGGAAAACCGAGGGGCAATGATTAGATTACAAGGCGGTTATGATGACCCCACCACCCACATTGAAAACCGAGTTGGAGAACCAGCAGCCAATCCTTATCTGTATATGGCATCGCAATTGATTTCTGGATTAGATGGTGTAGATCGTAAACTTGACCCTGGCTCCCCAACAGAGTCACCTTACGCCACAGAAAGTCCGACCTTACCCAAAAATTTGCCAGAGGCGATTTCATATTTGAGCCAAAGCGAACTTTTTTCTCAAAAAATGGGGCAGCAGTTCATCAACTTCATCATAAAGATGAAACAGAGTGAAATCAATCGCTTTTTGCAGTCCGTCGCCGATCAGCTACCAGAAGACTATTTAAAACAGGTGACTAACTGGGAGCAAAGAGAATATTTTGAATTATTTTGAAGTGAATAATTCTTGGAAATGTCGCGCTTTTAAAGATCGCCCTGTACATACTTGCTTAAGAAAAATTATTATATTTTTAACTTTATACAAGCATAATTGCACAAAAGTAAATATTTATAAAGGATGAATTAATACTTGTTTTGGTAAGTCAATACCTTTGCCACTTTTCGAGGGTGAGTTAATGTATAAACTCTTATTTTGGCAAATATATTGGTAAGTATTATGTCATATCATACAGGTACAGTATAAATTTAGATTCACTTGTTATAGGAGGAAGATTGTGTCTGAAAACAAACCAGAAGAGTTGAATTCACAAGCAGTACCATTCTTTGCTCGATTCTTGGAAGGGCAAAGCCTTGAAGACCTTTCTGATGAAGAATCAAAAGCGATTATCGGTGGATGCAATAATGCCACAAACAATAATCATGATGAGGGTGTCCAAACTCTGAAGTTTCCATCCGATCAAGAAGATGCCAATACAGTAACCAACAACCACCCTTCTAATAATGACAAGTACGCTGTTACTCTGAAGTTTCCTTCAGATAGTGAGGACACATAGTCGTCTTGACCTTCATAGCTGCATACTTTTGACTACACCAGAGATGCGGTTTTAAAATTATTAGTCAGTATAAAAATACATTTAGCTTTGCCAACTTGATCTAGGGGTTGGCTTCCTATTAAAATTAAGTTCACTTTTTTAATATTTTGCTTTCTCAGTAGTTGACAATTTAATTCTTGTGGGGTGGGCGTCTCGCCCGCCCTATGGACTGGGCGCTCATGTTGCCCACCCCACAATATTAGATAATTTATTTCTTGGAGTTCCCTAATTGATTACAACTTATCTTTAGCTGGCGTTGCGATACCGCGCTTAACTAGACCCGCTTCAAGTTCCTGAATGAATTTTAAGTCTTCCTCCAATAAAAGCTGGTTTTCACTAGAAGAAAGATTTTTTTCCAGAAAAGCAAATGCTTGCCGGAATTGACGCGGATTTGCTTTAATTAGGGAGTCAAAGTGACAGGGAATAATCTGCTGAAAATCCCAACTTGCAACTGTATCAGCCCAGTTGAGGACTTGTTTTGGTGCTTGAGGAAGAATGAGGATTTGCAAAATCGGTGCGACAAATGGTCGTCCCTGACCTTGTAGAGCGTCGAATGCTTGCTTCCAGGTTTCTTGCCAGCGAAAAGGAAATAAACCAAAGTACGTTTTTAGTGATCGCTGTGGTGCTTTGAGAGCATCATGAAACATCTGTCCGATTGAAGCAACTTCTAAGGCACTTGGACGGAAGTAAAGCGCAAATAGTGAAATGCGCTGCCATCCCTTGCGACGGTTGTCTTCATTGTCCTCGATCGTTTCCCAGGCATTATCTCTGGCATGAAACAGTAAGGGATAAGGATCTAATTGGAGGATTTCTGGTGGGTCAACTGGCACAGAAAGGATAGAATCAGTTACAAGCAGAGTGTGCGATCGCTTGTGAAACACTGCAACTTCTGCAAAAGATCCTCGTCCCAAGTTGATGTCTAATATTGCATAGTCAAACTCCAGAGCGAAGGGAGCAAGGCTTGAGTCCTCTGGGAGTTCTTGAGTTCGTTTTTGGGGAAAGCCTAGCCAACTAAGCGGAAGGTTGAACGGGAAACTCCACTGGTGCGGGGCAACAAAGACTTGTGCTTGAGGAAAGCGACGAGCAAAGGGGCCAACGAAGACTTTATGCTCCAAACCAGAACTGGTTGGCAGTATGATGTACTTAACTTCACCGTGCTTTGCTACCAACTCATTAACCAAGCGGACACACTCAGTTGTTGGAGCAACGGGTGCATAGACCAGAAGTCCTCCGGCAGAGAGCTTGACGATAGTCATGCGAATCGGCACGATGGTGTAGAGAATGCCGTGAAGCTGATCGAATGTCCAGATAGTGTCCTGAACTATTTCTTTACGAAGTGTCCGCCGCTTGCCGTAGGGGTAGAGTGGGACAGCAGCCCAGAATGGCCATGACCAATCCTTGGGGTTGTTCAAAGGAGACATCCCTCGATCTTGTAGTTCAACCCTCGACTGAGATCCAAGTGAATTCATCGTCGTTCCATTGTCCTGGCGTGGGCCAGTTATGAGAGTGCTGTAGTGGCTATAAGATTGATATAGCACGCTTGTCGGGCGAGGGCAACTGGCTAGAATCCCCACACAACACTTGTCGGTAATTAAACTTTTTACCGAAAGTTTACCAGCAAGGGGGCACGGGCGCGAGGGTTCACCAGATGTTGGGTTGCCTACCTAAAATTGCGATCGCGGGCTGAGTTTTTGTCTAGTTTATGGGAGTGTTTGTTGAATCGTGTTTTAGGGAATTATATTTATAAGCAATGTATTTGATAACTAAAAATGTCTGACCATTATAGCTATTCACTAGGCTTCGCAGATGTTCTAGCCGATTTTTCTGAATCGTCATATTTCACAGATGACATTAAACACTATAGTGATTCTAATCAACCAGAAGAAATTATAGAAAAGATTGTAGCGAGGGCTAATCTAAAATACAACATAAAAGCGGAAGATTTTTTTATAGCTATCTATGAATACAAGAGAAGTAAGACATTTATTTCAAAGTTGGAAGAAAGACATTACTGGGTAAAAGATTTTATCAAAATAAATAACAACCGAATAGATTTACCTGATTTTGTGGTTAAAAGTACTTTTGATGGAGCAATAATTGATTATTTAGAAAAATTTTTGGGGGCAAATTTAATAAATAAGATTTTTGAAAGGATTCAAAAGCTAAAAAAAAAAGATTAAACTTATTCAAAAATTGAATCTGCATAAATATAGAAGAAATTTTTAGACATCCATAAATTGATGAGTATGACCGACAACCAGGCTTAACAGGACTAGTATGCAATCCAGCAAAAAACTTGGCGATCGCCGGGCGATTTTGTACGCAATCGTTGACAGATGGTGACAGCGCCCCCGATTGCGGTAACTTCCGACTTCAACTTACAACTTCATTAACTAGTTGGTGGAAGTCGGAAGTAGCTCATCGCCAATGAGCCGACGGTGAGTAACTTGTTAAGATGATGTTGATTCATTTTGAGTCAAAGCAAACCATCACTGATCGCCACTTAGAAGCATGAAGCATCTGTCAGACTACAACTTCTTCGATCCAGAAGTGCTTGTGTGCCCTTATGAATTCTACAAGCTGGCACAGGAGCAAGCACCAATTATGGAGCTACCAAGTCCCACAACGGAAGCAAAACTCTTTCTTATTACTCGCTATGACTTAGCGATCGAAATTCTTAAGGATACAAGAGTATTCTCTAGCAATTTCTCGACTTTACTAGCTGGCAAAGAACAACACGATCAGGAGTTGCAGAAAATTGCTGCTCAAGGTTGGCCTCAGATGAACACGTTACTGACGGCAGATCCACCAGAACACGAGCGATTTCGCTCGCTGGTGAATAAGGCATTCACCTCGTCGCGTATCAACAAAATGCGTGACTTGATTGAGCAGATTGTTGATGAACTCATTGACAGCTTTATCGATCGCGGCAAGTGTGAATTCGTCAGTGAGTTTGCCGTACCCTTACCGCTGAAAGTTATTGCTCAACAGTTAGGTGTGCCGCAAGCAGATTTGCCGAAGTTCAAGCAATGGTCTGATGCTTTTATTGCGCGTTTAGGTAACTTACTTTCTAGAGAGCAGGAAATCGAGTGTGCTAAAGATGTTGTTGCTTTCCAGCATTATTTTCATGATGTCATCGAGTCACGCCAAAAACAGCCTCAAGATGATTTGATTACTGACTTGGTACAGGCAAAAGTGGATGGAGAGCGATCGCTCGACACTGCTGAACTACTGAGTATAATTCAGCAAATATTAGTGGCAGGCAATGAGACTGTCACCAGTGCGATCGCAGGTGGGATGTTGTTGCTGACAAACAACAAAGAGCAGATGAAGTTGGTACAAACAGATATTTCTCTGTTAGAGAACTTTGTTGAAGAAGTTTTACGAATGCAAAGTCCGACAGCAGGAATGTGGCGAGTTGTGACGGAAGATACAAAGCTCCAAGATGTCGATCTCAAAGCTGGGTCTTTAGTGATGCTCCGCTTCGATGCTGCTAACCGCGACTCGCTAAAATTTATTGAGGGTGAGCGTTTCGATGTGCGCCGCCATAATGCCAGCAACCACCTATCTTTCGGTCATGGGATTCATTTTTGTTTGGGCGCTATGCTTGCTCGTAAGGAAATGCAGATCGCATATCAGCGTTTGCTGCTACGGTTGAAGGATATTCGCTTGGCACAAGAAGGATACCAATATTTACCGAACGTACTCATGCGGACACTGAAGCACCTCTATATTGAGTTTGACAAGGCATCATGAACCACCAGTTCGGTAATAAGATAAATACTTCTATAATTTCGATAGGAGGTAAAAACAATGCTACGAACCATTGAAGGAATTTATAAAAACGGCAAAATCGAATTAGCTGAAAAACCACAAGGTATTACTGAAAGCAAAGTCTTTGTTACTTTCTTAGAAACAAAACCCATGACTTGGCCAGAAACTATTATGCAACATCAAGGTGTAGTAGAAAGTATTATTTTTGAGTCCTACCGAGACGAACTACTACCACCTAACGAAATCGAGTTTTAATGATGGGTTATTTACTCGATACCTGCGTAATTAGTGATTTTGTCAAGGGAGAAAAAATACTCTCAAGCTATTAAAGTCTACTACTCCCACAGATATTTTTATTTCCTCCTTAACAGTAATCGAGGTTAAGTATGGATTAGCAATCAATCCTCAACGTGCCTTAAAAATCCAATCATTGATTGAAGCATTGTTAGGTTCGATTACGATTTTACCTTTTAGTGTGGAAGAAGCAGAACAAGCTGCCCAAATTAGAAGTATTTTGAAAACAGCGGGTACTCCTATCGGTTCTTATAGCGTTTCCTAATCACATGAGGTACATCTTAGCCCCCTCCTCGCTTGCGGGGAGGGGGTTGGGGGTGGGGTTCTTGTACCTCACTCAACCGAGAACCGCTATATGATGTATTGATCGCAGCAACAGCACTAACTCACAATCATATTGTTGTAACATCTAATATTCGAGAATTTCAAAGAGTAAACAGCTTGCAAATAGAGAATTGGCGTTCTTATTAAATTACATATCAATGTATTGGAAATGGGGCTTTAGGCTATTAATCGGATTTTTTGGGCTGTGGCTACTGTTGGATCTGGGTTCCCGTCTGGGAGCAGAAATTTTTTGGTTTCGGGAAGTCGGCTATCTCCAAGTATTTTTGTTGAGGCTGCTGACTCGTGGTATTTTGTGGGTAGTCGTGGCTGGAATAACTGCTGCCTATCTACTGTTAAACCTGGCTTTAGCACAACGGCTAAAATATTCCCAATCTCTAAAGATTGAGCAAGTAGAACTCAACAATGAATTAACAAATTTTCTCAGTCCTAATTATCCAAGACGCGACGAAACCCAGATACTTGCGCCACAACGCTTTCAAGCATTAAAATTACGCTGGTTATTACCCTTAACTCTGATATTGAGCTTGTTAATTGGGTTAATGCTGGCTCACTATAGTCAAATTGCTCTTTTTTACTGGCATACTCCAGTCAATCAGGCTATTCTACCCGTTCCCGCCCTATTTCGACCGGAGACAATCTGGCAACTTTTGAGGCAGATTGTCTCTCAAGTCTGGTATCTCGGTTTAATTGGGGGAGTAGCGATCGCCATCTTAATCTATCCCCAATTTTTACTCACTGCGATCGCAATTCTCTCTAGTCCCATTTTTGCCTTCATCATATTCCGACACTGGCCCAAGGTGCTGGAATATTTGCACCCTACCCTTTTCAACAGCACTGAGCCTTTATTTGGTCGAGATATCAGCTTTTACGTATTTTCCTTACCCTTTTGGGAACTGCTAGAACTCTGGCTGATGGGATTATGTTTGTATGGCTTCGTCGCCGTTACTCTCACTTATCTCTTGTCGGGGGATAGTTTGAGTCAGGGAATTTTCCCCGGTTTTTCGCCCCAGCAACAGCGTCATTTATTCGGTATGGGTGGCTTGTTGATGCTGGTAGTGGCTCTGAGTTATGGGCTGAGTCGCTATGAACTCGTGTATTCTAGCCGTGGCGTGAGTTATGGTGCTAGCTATACCGATGTGACAGCCCAGTTGCCAGCTTATACCGTTTTGTGCGTTGTGGCAGTAGCGATCGCCTCGTACCTACTTGGGCGAACGTTTTTCTGGAAACCCAAATCTCAGTATCGTCGCTTGGTATTTTACGGGTTGGGGGTTTATCTAGTACTAGTTGTAGCTGCTGATGTTGTTTTACCTACGGTAGTGCAATATTTAATTGTCCAACCTAATGAGTTGCAACGAGAGCAACCCTACATTCAGCGGACTATTGCCTTAACTCGCCAAGCATTTGATTTAGAAGCGATCGATGTTAGAACCTTTAACCCGCAAGGAACATTGACTGAAGCTGACATCCAAAAGAACGACTCGACAATTCGGAATATTCGCCTTTGGGATCAGCGACCACTGTTAGAAACTAACCGTCAGCTGCAACAAATTCGACCGTATTATCGGTTTCCCGATGCCGATATCGATCGATATACTCTGAAAACAGATGCAACTTCACGCCGACCCTCTGCCCCACAAAAGCTACCAGAACCTAAGCAGGAAGCAGTTGAATCAACAGAACGGCGGCAGGTACTGATTGCCGCACGAGAATTAGACTACACTGGCGTACCACAGGAAGCTCAAACATGGGTTAACCGCCATTTAATTTATACCCACGGTTTTGGGTTTACTGTTAGCCCAGTTAATACAGTTGGGGCGGGTGGTCTACCAGAATATTTTGTCAAAGATATTAGCGGTGATAGTAGCGCTCTGACAACTTCTAGTAAAGCCATTCGTGAAAGTATTCCGATTGGGCAACCCCGAATTTATTACGGTGAAATCGCCAATGCCTATGTAATGACTGGCACAAGAGTTAGAGAGTTAGACTATCCTAGCGGTAGTGACAATGTTTACAACTCTTACGATGGTCTGGGTGGTGTTGAAATCGGTTCAGCATGGCGACGCTGGCTGTTTGCCACGTATTTGAAAGATTGGCAGATGGTGCTGACGCGGGACTTTTTGCCAGAGACAAGGGTGCTACTGCGGCGAAATGTCAAGGAAAGAATTCAAGCGATCGCACCCTTCCTAAAATTTGACAGCGACCCCTATTTAGTTGCTACTAACGCTAATCAAGATTTTCCCAGTAATCCCAGTTATCTTTACTGGATTGTTGATGCTTACACAACAAGCGATCGCTATCCCTACTCAGACACTGGTAGCGATGGTATCAACTACATTCGTAACTCGATCAAGGTAGTGATTGATGCTTACAACGGCAGCGTTAATTTTTATATTGCCGATCCCAACGATCCCATCATTGCCACTTGGTCAAGGATATTTCCCAACACCTTCAAACCACTCAGTACTATGCCAGTGACTCTCCGCAGTCATATCCGGTATCCAGTGGACTTCTTCAAAATTCAATCTGAGCGGTTGATGACCTACCACATGACCGACGCCCAAGTATTTTACAACCGGGAAGACCAGTGGCAGATTCCTAATGAAATCTATGGCAGTGAACCCCGTCCGGTAGAGCCGTATTATTTGATTACTAGTTTACCCACCGTAGATTTTGAAGAATTTCTGCTGTTTTTACCCTATACTCCCAGACAGCGGACTAATTTAATCGCTTGGTTAGCGGCGCGATCGGATGGCAAAAACTACGGTAAGCTGGTGCTATATGTCTTTCCTAAAGAACGCCTGATTTACGGAACAGAGCAAATCGAGGCGCGGATTAACCAAGACCCAGTAATTTCTCAGCAAATTTCCTTGTGGAATCGCCAGGGTTCGAGAGCTATTCAAGGCAATCTACTAGTAATTCCCATTGAGCAATCGCTGCTGTATGTCGAGCCAATCTATCTAGAAGCCACACAGAATAGTCTGCCAACTTTGGTACGGGTAGTAGTTGCTTACGAAAACCGGATTGTCATGGCGCAAACCTTAGAACAAGCATTGCAGGGAATCTTTAAACCAGAAGTTACACCAGCGCCGGCGATTATCCGTCCCTTTGAAGAAGCAGTCCCACCAGGTTAACCCGGATTTCTCACGCATAGTGTAGGCAGAGGGGGAAGGGGAGTGTGGGGAGTGTGGGGAGTGTGGGGGATAAGACTTCGATAAGTTTTATTATAAGTAATCACCCAAGCTTGATATCATGCGATCGCTACGTGATTTTTCATTGAATACAAGAGCCGACTGAAAGTATAAAAGTTATTCGCAGTCTTTGCAATTGCCCAGGAAAGCTATAGGACTCATATTTTATTTTTGAAATATACGTAGGGTGCGTTATGCCTCTGGCTAACGCACCATCCGAAGGCTTAGGTGCGTTACGCTACGCGATAACACACCCTACACATAAATCACTAAAAATTTATTCACCATTGATGAGCTAGAAAATTTATTATGTCTTTTTTAGATTGGAAAAGTCGATTTGTCAGTAAGTTTAATCGCCGAGATTTCAGGACTAGCCAGTTAAGTTCGCTGATTATATCTAGCATCTTTTTATTTTTAGGAACTACTGGTGGTGTAGTGCAAGTTAAAACAGCACAGAAGTCAAGGTTCACACTACAACTTTTACATACTTCCGACCAAGAAGCAGGTGTCCCAGCGCTGAAAGATGCACCGAACTTTTCGGCGGTGTTGAATGCACTGAAAAATCAGGATGCTAATGGTGATGGCAAACCTGATTATCCTAATACCTTAATCCTTTCATCTGGAGATGCTTATATTCCCAGTCCCTTCTTATTTGCCAGTGACACAGTTTTTGGTGGTCAGGGACGAGGAGATATTTTAATTTTAAATGCTCTTGGGTTTGGTGCGATCGCATTTGGCAATCACGAATTTGACTTAGGTACGGGTGTTGTTGCCGACTTACTCCGTGCTAAACAAGATTACCCAGGTACAAAATTTCCCTATCTCAGCGCGAATCTAGACTTCACCACTGATAAAGAACTGGCAAAATTAGTTACTGCTGATGGACAAGAGGCAAGTAAAATTCCGAATAAAATTGCCCGTAGCACCATCATTACTGTCAATGGTGAAAAAATTGCTGTAGTTGGGGCGACAACTCCCACACTGCGGACTATTTCTTCTCCTGGTGGTGTGACTGTGTTGCCTAAAGAATTTAATGACCGCGATGCCGCAGATATTGTCGCCTTAGCTGCTGAAATTCAAACTTCTGTTGACACGCTGCTGACAAAAAATCCAGAGATTAATAAAGTCATTCTATTGGCACACATGCAGCAAATAGCGATTGAGCAAAAGCTAGCAACATTACTTAAGGGAGTAGATATTATTGTTGCTGGCGGTTCCAATACCTTACTAGCCGACAAAACAGACCGTCTGCGAGTCGGTGATAAATCTGCTGGAACTTATCCAATCATCAAAAAAGCCGCAGATGGAAATCCGATAGCTGTAGTTAATACTGATGGAAACTATCGTTATGTTGGTCGTCTAGTAGTTAACTTTGATGCCAAGGGAGTAATTATTCCTAAAAGTATTGACCCTAAAATCAGCGGTGCTTATGCGACTGATTCTCAAGGGGTAGCAGCTGTAGGTGGAAAACCCGATGCTAAAATTGTCGCCATTACAGAGGCGCTCAAAAAAGTGATTATTGCCCAAGATAGTCAGATTTTTGGGAAAACCAACGTTTTTCTTAACGGCTGGCGGGGTGATGTCCGCACCCAAGAAACCAATTTAGGGAATTTGACAGCCGAAGCTAATTTAGCGATCGCTAAACGATACGATCCTAAAACTGTCATTTCTATCAAAAATGGTGGTGGTATCCGTGACAATATCGGTATCTATACTTTTCCCCCAGGTTCGACTCGTTCGCAAGATGCTATCAAACTGCCACCCCAAGCAAATCCTGTAGCAGGCAAGAAAGAAAAAGAAATTTCCCAACTTGATATCGCCAATGCTTTACGGTTTAACAATAGCTTGACTTTAGTGAATTTGAATGCTAAAGAACTAATAGCAGTGATTGAACACAGTGTAGCAGCCATAGCGCCGGGTGCTACCCCTGGCAGTTTTCCCCAAGTAGCAGGATTAGCCTTTAGCTTTGACCCGGACTTGCCAGCAGGTAAGCGTGTTAAATCCCTGGCTATCAAAGATGGAAAAGGCAAAATTATTGATGTAGTGGTGAAAAATGCAGAGTTAGTGGGTGACTCTAATCGCATCTTCCGCGCTGTCACCCTAAACTTCTTAGCAAATGGTGGTGATGGTTATCCTTTTCCTAAAAGAGAACGGGTTGATTTGATATCAAAAGATACTAAACGTACAGGTTTAGCCACATTTGCTGCTGATGGTTCTGAACAAGATGCATTAGCAGAATACCTGGCTGCTAACTTTAAGCAGATTCCATTTGCTCAGGAGGATGTACCACCTAGCGAAGATACTCGCATTCAAAATCTGAAGCTGCGTAAAGATGTGGTATTTTAAATCAATGGTGAGAATTCCAGTAATTGATTTCACTAATTTTACTAAGGGCAACGCAGCAACTCGGCAAGCTGTCATCAAACAAATCTATGAAGCTTGTCATGAAATTGGCTTCATGTACTTGCAAAATTCGGCAATATCAAAAGACCTAATCGAGGAAGTATTCACTCACAGCAAATCTTTTTTCAATTTACCTTTAGAAGTTAAGCAAAAGCAAGCTTGGAGTGATGAATTTATTAATATGGGTTACGTTGGGATTGAGAGAGAACGTCTAGACCCCAATAAACCAGGCGACTTAAAAGAGGCGTTTAATGTAAACAAACAAGCGGTAGGGATAGATGCTTCTCTTGTTAGCTTCTATGATAGGTGTACAGAATTTGCTAATACGATATTACAAGCTTATGCGTTGGCGTTGGAATTGCCAGAAGATTTTTTTACTATAAAACATAATCAACAAAATCATACCTTGCGACTATTACACTATCCGCCATTGCAGACACCACCGAAACCCGGACAGGTGCGTGCTGGTGAGCATTCCGATTATGGCAGTATTACCTTACTTTTCCAAGATGACGTTGGCGGGTTAGAAGTAAAGAGAGCATCTGGAGAGTGGATTGTCGCGCCTGCAATTCCTGATACTGTAATAGTCAATACTGGCGATTTAATGCAACGGTGGACAAATCATCGATTTTGCTCAACTAAGCATCGAGTGATGATTCCCACTGATAATAGGGTGAACCAATCGCGGTATTCTATGGCTTTTTTCTGTCATCCTAATGATGATACAGAAATTACTTGTTTGGAGAGTTGCCAGAAAGAACAATCACCTATCTATCCCCCTATCCTGGCGGGAGAATATCTTTTAAGCCGTTTACAAGCAACTTATGGTAATTCGTAATTCGTAATACTTCGGCTACGCTCAGTACAAGTTCGTAATTCGTAATTAAGAAAGACATTTAATAATGAAAACCTACGACTGGATTGTGGTTGGCGGCGGAATTACGGGTGCTGCACTCGCTTATGAACTGGCTAAAACTGGCTTTTCTGTACTTTTGTTGGAGCAACACAGCAGACCAGAGAATGCAACTCGCTATAGTTATGGTGGGCTGGCCTATTGGTCGGGTACTACACCACTAACTCGGCTATTGTGCGAAGAAGCGATCGCACGTTACCATATCCTATCTCAAGAGTTAGACGCTGATATTCAATTTCGGGAATTAGATTTATTACTGACTATTTCAGCCCATAACGACCCAGAAACAACTGCGGCATCATATAATGATTGTGCCATTCCACCCCGTTTACTCAGTGTCCAAGAAGCTTGTGAGTTGGAACCGCAGCTAAATCGAGAGGCGATATCTGGGGCTTTAACTGTCAAACACGGTCATATTCATCCAGAAAAAACAGCACAAGCTTACATCCAAGCTTTTAAGCGGGCTGGGGGTGAAATGCAGATTACCCAAGTATTGCAAATATTGCAAGATGGCGTCCAAACCACCAGTGCAACTTTCCACAGCGCTAACGTTGTCGTTTGTGCGGGTGGACTCAGCCGCCAACTTCTCAAATCTGCTGGTGTTTCCATCAAGCTGTATTTTACCCACGCAGAAATCATTGAAACCCCAGCCGTTGATGTCAGATTACGCACCTTAGTTATGCCAGCGAATCAGCAACGGTTTCAACTAGAAGCTGAATCTACTCAAGTTGATGAATTATGGGATGAACTTGGTAATGAGTTAGTACCACCGATTTTAGATGTGGGTGCGATTCAGTTTCAAGATGGTAGTATTCGCATTGGGCAGATTAGCCGTGCGATCGCAGATCCTCATGCCAATGTAAACTCAGAGGTAAGCGAAAAATGGTTGCGAAAAAGTGTTGGTCAAATTTTACCAGCATTGGAGAATTTACCAGGGACTTGGTATCACTGCTTAGTGGCATTTAGTAGCAATCAACTCCCCTTAATTGGTGCTATCCCAGGATTGGAAGGCGTTCATGTTTTCTCCGGGTTTAGCAATCCCCTAGTACTTATACCACCTTTGGCAAATCGCTTTGCTAATTTTGCAACTGGCCAGGAAGATGAAATTATTACACAAATGCTAATCTAAAAGCCCACAGCGAAAAACACAATCAGAGCAAGGATTATCAGGACTAAAGTCCTTACTACAAACTTTAAATTTATTTATGCCTAGATACTTATACCAATTCTGTATGAAGATGCGCTAAACCATATTGAAGTACAAGAAATAAGAAAGAGAAACGAACCGCAAAGGACGCAAAGGACACAAAGAAAGAAAGAAAGAAAGAAAGAAAGAAAGAAAGAAAGAAAGAAGTTAAAAGGGTTTGGCGCAGCCTCACAAAGAAATGGTATTAGCAGTTTTTAACTGTCTAGAATCAAAGATGTTCGTGAAAGAGAAAGGTTTTCTTCTTCCATAACATATTGCATAGATATGAGAATATTTATAAAGTTCACAAAGCTTAATCTTAAAAAGTTTGTTTTTTATTACAAAAACAAGCTTTTTTGTATAAGGCGTCACTTTTTACTAGTAAACTATCGCACTAATATCACACTTTAAAGATTGATATTGTCAGCTTTCTATAAGTTGGCTGATTCATCAACAGGAAAATTCATAAAAAGATGAGAAGACAATTTAACCGACGCAAGTTTATAATCTACGGTTCTTTAACTTTTGGTAGCAGCTTTTTTTTGAAAGCTTGCGCGAATAATTCTCCAACTGCTACAGAGAGTCCAGCCGCACCTCCTACTGCTTCACCAGCGGCGGCGACTGCTGGTGACACTATCAAAGTCGGTATTTTGCACTCTCTGAGTGGTACGATGTCTATTAGTGAAAAAAGCGTTGTTGATGCTGAAAAGTTAGCAATCAAAGAAATTAACGCTGCTGGTGGTGTTTTAGGTAAACAAATTGAAGCAATTACCGAAGATGGTGCTTCTAACTGGGATACTTTTAGAGAAAAAGCAACGAAGCTAATCGATCAAGATAAAGTAGCTGTAGTCTTTGGTTGTTGGACTTCTGCTAGCCGCAAGAACGTTAAGCCAGTATTCGAGAGCAAAAACCACATGCTCTGGTATCCTGTGCAATACGAAGGTCAAGAGTGTTCTAAAAATATTTTCTACACTGGCGCTGCACCAAATCAACAAATTGAACCATCTGTTGATTGGCTGTTAAAAAATAAGGGCAAAGAATTCTTCTTAGTTGGCTCTGACTACGTTTTTCCCCGGACTGCTAATACAATTATTAAAGCTCAACTAGAAGCTTTAGGCGGAAAAACAGTTGGTGAGGATTATTTACCTCTTGGTAATACAGAAGTTACACCAATTATCACTAAAATTAAGCAAAATTTACCCAATGGTGGCGTGATTTACAACACCTTAAATGGTGATAGCAATGTTGCTTTCTTCAAACAATTAAAAGGGGCTGGATTGACACCAGAGAAATATCCCTCTATGTCTGTAAGTATTGCTGAAGAAGAAGTTAAAGCGATTGGTGTAGAGTATCTCAAAGGTCACTATGCAGCTTGGAATTATTTCCAAACAGTAGACACACCTGCTAATAAGAAGTTTGTCGCAGCTTTCAAAAAAGAGTATGGTGAAAATCGGGTGACAAATGACCCAATGGAAGCAGCATACATTGCAGTTTATTTGTGGAAACAAGCAGTCCAAAAAGCTGGTACTACAGATATAGCTAAGGTAAGTGCTGCGGCTTATGGTCAAACTCTAGATGCACCTGAAGGTAAAGTGACAATGGGTGCTAATCATCACATATCCAAAATTGTGCGGATTGGTCAAGTTAGACAAGATGGTTTATTTGATATTGTCTATGCTACTCCGACAGCAGTTGAGCCAGTTCCTTGGAATCAATTTGTGAAGGAAACTAAGGGATTTGCTTGTGATTGGAGTGACCCTGCTAAGGGTGGTAAGTACAAGAAAGTTTAATTCATTAGTCATTAGTCATTAGTCATTTGTCATTAGTCATCGGTTAATAGTTACAAGCAACAAATGACAAAGGATAAAGGACAAAGGACTGATGACTAAAAAAGCTGATAGCTGTTGTGGAGAAATAAGTGTTAGCAGGATTTTTGGAAGCTGTATTTAATGGTATTAGTATTGGCGCTGTATTATTGATTGCCGCGTTGGGATTAGCCATTATATTTGGATTGATGGGCGTCATCAATATGGCGCATGGTGAATTGATGATGTTCGGCGCTTATACAACTTATGTTGTGCAAAATGTTTGCAAACAATTGGGTGGGGTGTGGTTTGAAGTCTATATATTTTTGGCTTTGATTATCGCGTTTATATTCACGGCTGGTGTGGGATTAATTCTAGAAAAAGGTGTGATTCGTTATCTCTATGGACGCCCATTAGAAACTCTATTGGCAACTTGGGGAGTAAGTTTAATTTTTCAGCAGTTTGTCCGCAGTGTGAATTGGGTATTGATAATTGGTCTAGGCCTATTTTCTCTGCTGTTTTTTGGAGGTTTATGGATTTTAAATTCTCGCACAGATTTGGGAAGGGTTCGTAACTGGATTGTGGCGGTGATATTTTTATTATCGCTGGGGGTGACAATTACAACAGGCAATTTATTGAGTCAAACTTATCAGTTAGCAGTAACTCAACCTTGGTTTGGCGCTCAAAATGTAGATGTAACAGCACCGACTTGGTTACAAGCAGGGATATCTTTAGGTGGTGTGCAATTGCCCTTTGCCAGATTATTTATTATTGCTTTAACAATAATCTGTGTAGCAGGAATTTACTTATTTTTACAACGTTCTAGCTGGGGTTTAAGGATTCGGGCTGTGACGCAAAATCGGAGTATGAGCGCTTGTTTGGGTATCCCAACTGAAAAGGTTGATGCGATTACTTTTGCGCTGGGTTCTGGTTTAGCTGGTGTGGCTGGATGTGCGATTAGTTTGCTTGGTTCTGTAGGGCCAAATACGGGACAAAACTATATTATTGATACTTTTATGGTGGTTGTCGTTGGGGGTGTGGGCAATTTAGCCGGGACGATTGTGGCGGCGTTGGGTATTGGTACGGCTAATTTTTTAATTGGTTCTGGTACTTTGGCTTTGTTGTTGACTCCTGTTAAACCTTTGGCTGATTTGTTTACTTTTTTTGCGACGACGAGTATGGCTAAGGTGATGGTGTTTGCGCTGATTATTGTGTTTTTGCAGTGGAAGCCTGGGGGGATTTTTCCGCAAAAGGGACGTACTGTTGATGTTTAACGAACCGCAGAGACGCAAAGGACGCAGAGAATGAGAAGAAAGGGAGGAGGGTTATTAATTGAGGTGGGGGTGGCGATCGCGATCGCACTTTTCCTTATAATTATCATGCCACTGGTGCTGTCGGAGTTTCGCCTGAATTTGTTGGGACGATTTTTGTCGCTGGCGATCGCAGCTTTGGGTATCGATTTGATTTGGGGGTATACTGGTTTATTGAGTTTGGGACATGGTATTTTCTTTGGTTTGGGTGGATATGCGATCGCAATGTACCTGAAACTGCAAGTCCCGACTGGAGAATTGCCTGATTTCATGGGACTTTATGGGGTTACAGAACTTCCCGCCTTTTGGCAACCTTTTTATTCTTTTCCTTTGACAATAGCTTTGGTGGTATTAATTCCAGGGTTATTGGCGGGATTGTTGGGATATTTGGTTTTCCGAAATCGTCTCAAGGGAGTTTATTTTTCCATCTTGACTCAAGCCGGAACTATTGTATTTTTCAACTTCTTTAATGGTCAACAACAATTTTTCAACGGTACGAATGGACTGATAGATTTTACAACTTTGTTTGGGGCAACGGTGAGCGGTGCCAAAACGCAGTTTGTTTTCTACACGCTGACGGTAATATTTCTCACAATCACCTACGGTATTTGTCGCTGGTTGACAACTGGGCGCTTTGGGAGGTTGTTGATAGCGATTCGGGATGATGAAAGTAGGGTAAGATTTTCTGGCTATGACCCTACAGATTTTAAGGTGTTGGTGTTTGCAGTTTCCGGTGCGATCGCAGGTATAGCAGGAGCATTTTACACTATTCAAAGTGGTTCTGTATCACCCAGAGCAATGGATATTGCCTTTTCGATTGAAATGGTGATTTGGGTAGCAGTAGGCGGACGCGCTACTTTAATTGGGGCAATTGTCGGAACTTTGTTAGTAAATTATGCCCGCACTTTTTTAAGCGAACAATTTGCCGAAATCTGGCTATTTTTCCAAGGCGCACTATTTTTGATAGTCGTCACAGTCCTTCCCGACGGTATCGTGGGATGGTTGCGTAGTCAGAATATTTCTCTTTTCCACCGTCATCAAGAAATTGCTACATATCCCACCTTGGAAGAAGACCCGGAAGTGCAACATGAACGCGAAAATATTGGAAACTGAAAACGTAACTGTTAGTTTTGACGGTTTTAAGGCTTTAAATCAGCTTAATTTTAGTATGGATGTGGGTGAATTACGAGTAGTAATTGGCCCTAATGGTGCGGGAAAGACAACATTTCTGGATGTGATTACAGGTAAAGTTCAGCCAACCGTGGGGCGAGTTTTATTCAAAGGAAGAAATCTGCGTTCTTTACCTGAATATAAAATTGCCCGATTGGGAATTGGACGCAAGTTTCAAACACCCCGAATTTACCTGAACTTAACGCCCCGTGAAAATTTAGAAATTACCAGTAACAAGAAGAAAAATGTCTTCTCTACTTTGTTTGAACATTCTAATGCTGTTGAAAAGAATAATATTAAAGGATTATTAGAAACCATCGGTTTAACGCCAAAAGCCGATATCAGAGCAGCTTTACTTTCTCACGGAGAAAAGCAACGTTTAGAAATTGGGATGTTAGTAGCACAGTCACCTGATTTATTACTAGTTGATGAACCAGTTGCTGGTTTAACAGATGAAGAAACATACAACATCGGCGAATTACTTTTAGCATTAGCGCAGAATCATTCAATTTTAGTAATTGAACATGATATGGAATTTGTACGTCAAATTGCCAAGAAAGTAACGGTCTTACATGAAGGTTCGGTGTTGTGCGAAGGAAATTTTGAAGAAGTGCAAAATGACTCTCGTGTAATTGAAGTATATCTGGGAAAACAAGAAGACTAAATTTTTAGCTCTACAAGGCTTAGATATACTATAGTTATAAGCTTAGTGGATGAGGAAATATGAAGTTCAATGTAACGCTTGATCGTGATGAAGATGGTGCATGGATTGTAGAGTGCCCCAGTATTCCGGGTTGTGTTAGTCAAGGTCAGACTAAGGAAGAAGCATTAGAGAATATCAAAGATGCAATAGCTGCCTGCCTACAAGTTCGTGCCGAGCGCGGTTTGCCACTTACCATAGAAACTCACCAAGTAGAGGTTGTGGCTTAGTTATGGCGTCTACTCTTCCTATTCTTAGTGGACGTGAAGTTGTTCGTGTATTTGAGTCATTTGGTTGGGAAGTTGCACGTCAAAGTGGAAGCCATATCATCCTGGTTAAGGAAGGAGAGTTAGCCACACTGTCTGTTCCTGAGCATCGTGAAGTAGCAAAAGGAACGTTGCGAAGTTTGATTCGCACTGCTGGGCTTACAGTCAACGAGTTTGTTTCTGTAATTTGATGCGGAGTGCATCCCAGTTTTTATTTTTCAATAAGATTCTATTCGCCTGGTAATTTTGGTAGGTTTGCGCTGTTAAACACCTGCTCTACTGTTAGCGCCCAATCACCAACTACCACTGATTCCATACAAGTTGCACCTGTAAATATCTTATCCTCATACTGTCCCTCCACCCACTGACAAATTGTAATAAATTTATTGTTTGTAGTAAGGACTTTAGTCCTTATAATCCTTGCTCTGAGCGATAAATCGCTCACTACAAACTAGGAGTTTATTTTATATTTAATTATGTCTATAGGACTAGTATTTGATTTTTGAAATACACGTAGTGGACTGTCTAGGCTAAAATAGTACATTAGACGTAGGTTGGGTGGAGCGGAGCGCAACCCAACATATATCAGGATGTTGGGTTACGCAAAGCCTCCACCCAACCCAATACTGCACGCTTTGTGCATTTTTAACTCGGAATTGGGTTTTGGGAAAAGGTTAAAGGGTAAAGGTTAAAGATTTTTTCTTTCCCCTTTCCCTTTTCCCCAAAACCCGACAAGTATTGCCACCCAACCTACAATTTTTTTGCAACTTATCCCTGTTTTGTCACTCTCGGAAAACAATAATAGAAGCAAGTTTCCGAAACTTTTATTGAGTCAAGCTTTGAGCCTTTATTTTCTAACAGCAACTCAAGTTTGTAGCTAAAACCTGAAAATTAAAGCTCTGAAAGGCTTTCAGTGATTGGATTCTCCCAAAGTGATAAAAGAGGGTTATTATCCTATATCCTATTATCAAAACTTGATTATTCAGTGGATAAGAATTTGTCAAAGCCAGTTACCAACTAAAACATAGGGTGCCCAGTAACCAGGACGACTGTAATTGGGATAATCTTTTAACAACTTTACTTGGGCACGACGCAAGGCTTCAGCTTTTGTCACCTCATTTTTAACTAACTCACGATAAAATTCACCGATTAAGATCGCAGTAGATTTATCACTGATATGCCATAGTGAAGCCAAGGTACTACGGGCACCGGCTTTCACGGATGCTCCTGCTAGCCCTAGCGTGGCGCGATTGTCACCAGTAGCGGTTTGGCAAGCACTTAACACCAGCATTTCCAAGGCTTCTGAGCGAGTTTGATCTCGACGGCGCAGTAGGCTATCAAATTGCGTAACGTTGATCGGCCCATCATCTGCAAGTATAAAAGTATTCTCAACACTGGAGCTAAATTGACCGTGAGTTGCCAGATGTAATACATTAAATGGTACAGTATTTACCTTACTCTCTAGGTTTTTGCTGTTGAAGTCTCGATCTAGTAACTGGGTGGTAGAGGCGATCGCTTGGGAAATAGAGTCGAATTCTGCTTTAATTTCTGGTAGCGGTGGAAACTGCTGTTGAAAGCCTTGTGGTGGTTGCACTAACCCGGCAGCTAGGACATTGAGTTTTGTTTGTGCCAAGGGTTTGAGTGCGAGTAACTGGAGTCCTAAGCTGAGTGCTACAGCGTATTTTTCTACCAGATATTGCTGACCGTCATACAATATGGCCATTGGCACATTTCGCAATATTCCATCCAGTACAAATACAAGGGTTTTGACTCCACTATCTTTTAAATCTGACTCAATTTCTTTGATTAACCACCCATAGACTTCCTGTGATAACGCTTGCACTTCCTCATTGCGATCGGGTTCTAATAGATACTCTCTGAGTTGTTTTATAGTACCTTCTACCTGATTCTGTGACTTGTTTACTGTATAATTACGCAGTGGTTGTTTAGGAATTTTGACAATTACTTGCAGTTGATCGGGCAGAATAATTGGATAAATAATTGCGGCTGTGGGATTATCTTTATCTACCACTGTGTCAAGCAAAACAGTTTTAGCATTAATGCAAGCTTCCCGGAAAAAGTCGTCTAATTCCGCTAGTTGCAGTGCTTCAATCCTCTGTCTAGCTTTGTCTAGGATTGGTTCGCTGGGATGAGTTTGCTGAAACTGCAACAATAATTCTACGGACTCTCGATATACAGGTTCTACACTTTCTTTAAAGGAAAACTGGACATCTCGATTCACAACTACTAAGTCACTACGGAGAGTCTGCAACTCACCGATCGCAGTATCATAGCTGGCAATAGCACCCTCAATCTCTTTTTGCTGTTTTAACAAGCGTCCCAACTGCCAATGCCAACGATAAGCGATATCTGGGGCGTTGATTGTTTGGGCTATGTTCAGTGCCTCTTGGGTGAGGTTCTGGGCTATTGACCATTGTTTTGTTTGTTCGTATACACTGCCCAGAGTCCCAAGGGCAAAGCTCTCGGCTCGTTTATCTGCCAAATTTTGAGCTTGTTGCAGGGCCCTCGCGCAGATTTGAGCGATCGCTTGGGGTGTAGTTCCGAATTTCATCAAGCTTTGAGCTAGATTAATCTGCGCATAAATAGTTGTCACAGAAGCAGGTAGTTGTGTCAGTTGAGTTTGGATTTGCGGCAATAGTGTCTGCACGGCGGCTGTTTGTCCCGTGTTCACTAGTAAGTTCAACTGATTAACTTGAGCCTGAACTTTGCTAATCGGGTTAGGAGCGATCGCAGCAGCTTGCTGATAAAACTGTATTGCACCCTTAAAATCTTGCTGTACTTGTGCCGTGTTGCCTAAACTGAATAAAGCCGCGCTCACATCTTGAGGAGAATCCAATTTTTGGGCAATTGACAAACTTTGCTGTAATACCTGACGAGATTGATTCAAATCTCCGGCTAATTGCAGAGCATTCCCAAAAGACCGTAATTCTACTGTTTTACTGACTGAATTAGGTTTTGATTGTAACTCCTGCTGCAATTGAGTCAAGATTGTCAAACCCCGACGGTAAAATCCCAAAACTTGCCATGCTTGTGCTTGATTGATGCGATCGCGGATAATGCCATTGCGATCGCCTAATTGCTTATAGCTGGCTTCCGCACGTTGCCAGGTGTTAAGTGCTTGTTCAGCTTGTCCCAAGTCTAGTTGAATACTACCTTGAATATCTAGAATTGGAGCCAAAACCTGAAGATTTTGGGCAGGAGAGGATTTTTCGAGCAACTTCAAGCTATCCGTAATTGCCTGTTGCGCTGGTGGCAAATTACCCAGCTTTTGATATGCCAACGCCAAATTACTTAATGCCACAGCTTGCTGCAATTCATTGCCTTGGCTGCCAAAACTTTTAACTGCTTGTTGCAAAACTCTAACCGCTTCTGCAAATTTTCCTGCCTCATACAGCAGTTTACCCTGTTGCAGCAAGTCTTGTGTTTGTGCAGGAGGATTTTGGATTGACACTCCAAGAGTTACGATATTTTGTGTCTCTATAGTTGCAGCAACAGGAAAAGCAATAACGCACAAAAAAGCTGTCACCAGAACCAAGAGTATGAAAACAGGCAACTTATGGATTTTAAAGGGATGAATCAACCATATATTAAATCCGTCACATATCCGTTGCCACTGATTGTTTTTATGAATCTTGGGTTTCATCAGAATTCCTCCCTTGAATCTTGGAGTAATGAATTATTGACCACAAGACATGACAGAGGGAATAAAAGAACTTTGCACAAATGGAGCCACAAGCATAATATCACCGTTACCATCAACAATCCATCCTTGAGCCTCCACAATCTAATTAACCTGAGTTTGGGATAAGAAAAAGGACAGGTAGTAAGCTGAAAATAACAACAAATCCAGTAACCTGTCCTATGTTTAGTTTAGATGCTTTGTTTTGTCATGTAGATGATTTCTATAAAGCGTTTTGTCGTTATTAAACCAAAACGATGTCAACACTAGGAAGAAATCCGCTCCCTAAGTTGGTTTGGAGAGAGGCAAATTGAACCGATCCGATCGCATCAAACGGAGATTTATCAAAAGACAAAGCACCTGTGCTGTTGTTATAACTAAACTGACTGGTAGAACTCGCACCAAATCCAAATTTAGAAATCTGAATTTTATCTCCTTCAAAGTACTTAAAGTCTGCAATGTAATCAATTCCATCAGACAGAGAGTCGAAGACAAATTTATCGGCTCCACTTCCTCCCACAAGGTAATCGTTGTCTGTACGACCATTTAAAATATCATTGCCGTCTCCTCCGTAGAGAGAGTCGTTACCACTGCCGCCATTAAGATAGTCATCGAAAGCCCCAGCATCCAAGATATCATTGCCACCATTGCCGTATAGGGTGTCAGTGGTATTGTTGAAGGTAAAATTATCAACTCCGTTACTGCCATTGAAGGAAACTTTTTCGATGTTATTGAAGGAAAAGCTGTACGGATCGCTGACATTAAAGTAGTCGACTACGAGTAAATCAATCCCCGTGCCGCCATCTATATAATCATTAACTCCAGATCCAGGATTAAGGGTATCGTTACCATCGCCTCCGTAGATAGAGTCACTTCCACTGCCGCCATTAAGATAATCATCGAAAGCCCCAGCATCCAAGATATCGTTGCCACCATTACCGTATAGGGTATCAGTGGTATTGTTGAAGGTAAAATTATCAACTCCGTTACTGCCATTGAAGGAAATTTTTTCGATATTATTGAAGGAAAAGCTGTAGGGACTGCTGACATTAGAGTAGTCGGCTACGAGTAAATCAACCCCCGTGCCGCCATCTATATAATCATTAAGTCCAGACCCAGGATTAAGGGTATCGTTTCCTCCAAACCCAAAGATACTATCAGTAAAAATACTACCGATAATATTGTCATTTCCGTTAGTTCCACTATAGGTTGGCATTTTAATTATTCCTCTGAGTAGTAAAAGTAAAAGGTTTTAGTTTTTTGGTTTCAGCAAGGTCTATCTAGGGTGATATTTCATCACACAGAGACGCAATCGGAAGTCCGGTTTTAGCTCGACTTTATCGGTTTTGTTGCTAATAAGATATCTGCAACAAAACGCTAAATAAGGTCTACACTATCCTTGAAACCTTTAAGGGAAGTTAGTTTTACTTAAAAAGCATTTTCCCAAGAGCCAGGGTTTTTGCTGAATAAAGTTGAGCTAAGTGAATCTCCCTGCTGAACTTATATACGATGAGTTTTATTTTTTATGCACCCCAAGCAGAAATTTTGTATTATCGGTCGATAGACTTCTTGCACAAGTAGGGAAATGGTATAAGAAAAAACCCTTTTCCCAAACCACCGCAGAAGTTGTTGGCACAGTGATGACAGTATTGCCTCTGCCTCCTTTGACAGGTGTAAGTAGGTAGGCATAAAAAACCAAACTATGTGAAGATAATACCAATTAGAAAAAAGAATGCGACAAATAGACCATTTGTAGAGACGCGATTCATCGCGTCTTTACGCAAAGATGTGTTGCAATCATTAATTGAATTGGTACAAGTAAATACGGAGAATATATCTGCCGAGGTAACTAAAATATATGAGCGATCGTTTAAGAGTATTCCTGAGTTCGGAATTCCTCCCTTGAATTTTGGAGTAACGAATTATTGACTACAAGACATGGCAGAGGGAATAAAAGAACTTTGCACAGATTGAGCCACAAGCATAATATTACCGTTACCATCAACGATCCATCCTTGAGCCTCCACAATCGGATCGGTAGATTTGGTCATAGATGCAGTAGATGATTTATCCGCGATGGCTGTTGCTTGTGCGGGCAAATCTACCCAACCAGTAATCACTGCTCGTCCTCGCAACGGTTCATTAGGGCTTTGGGGTAATCCACCGCGTCCGGTAGCGATAAAACGACTGGCATTTTGTCCTCTTCTAGCAGTGCAACCTTGAGCAATTTGTCGGGATGCATCCACGAGGTTGGAGGGTAGTTGAGTTAATCCGCGACTAGGGTCAGTATCAGGACTGTTGATAGTTACTTCCCCGCTCACCCCCAATTCCGAACTCGCTGTAATGTCGCTCTTTTCGGTTAGGCGTTTTTGCGGCAGAATACCGAAAATACCGTTTGTTGTAATGTCAACTCTACCACCAGTTCCCGTAAAGGCGTTAGCGCTGATATCGCTATTTTCTTTGGGAACAGCGACAATGAAAGGGCTATTAATGGTGATGTTACCGCCATTGCCACCGAATTCGCTACTGCCGGCAGTGGTAGAAATTTGACTATGATTGCGTAGTAATAATAAGTCTTGCAACTTCAGGGTAATATTACCACCATTCCCCGCTCTGGTTATGGCGGCGATCGCTCCTTGATTATTCAGGCTCAGAGAACGAGCTTGGATCTCAAGATCGCCTGCCGTCCCCGCTCCGGTACTACTGACAGTGACTTCACCTCCATCCCGAACACTCATCTGCTCAGTTTCAATCTTTAAACTTCCCCCACTACCAGTACCTTCTGACGTCACCGCAGCGCTGATTTGGCTGTTAAAGTTACCATTTGGTGATTTCCCAACAACTTCCACAGATTTCGACGCATGAATTCGCAATCTACCTGCATTGCCCACTCCAGCAGTGCCAACCGATATTATTGCACCACCTCTCACACTCAAGCGATCGGTTTCAATTGTTAAATCGCCACCATTGCCTCTGGGTGGAATAACTGTTTCGTCTGCGTCTAGTTCAATACCTGCATTGATCCCTGTAGCAAAGAGGTTATCAACAGGTGTATCAAATACCTCTACTTCAGAAGCCCGAATAGTGAGATTACCAGCGTCGCCTTGACCAAAAGTAGCGACTTGCACTTTGCCTCCATGACTGACACTCAAGCGTTTTGTCTCAATAGTCAAGTTGCCACCGCGACCCTCACCTCTAGGGTTTACCTGAGCGAATAAGCCAGCAGGATTTTCAATATTAGATGTAAACGATTTGATTTTTCCACTGATTTCCACTGACTCGGCAGCGTGAATAGTCAAATTTCCTGCAAACCCTTTACGGTAAACACTGCTTCCCACTTGACTATCAATGATATTCATCGTGACAGTTTCAATGTTTATATTGCCAGCATTCCCTTGTCCAAAAGTACTGGCAGATAGTTGTCCTTCTCGGACAATCAACTGATTGGTATTAATTGCCAAATCTCCTGCTGTTCCTGTACTCAATGTTTGAGTCAACAAGCTGCTGGGAAAGGGAAATAGACTATTACTATTAATAGCAGATCCTATCAGTTTAACTGATTGCGAGGCATTTACCGTCAAACTTCCTCCAGCGCCACTACCGCTAGTTCGAGATGAAATAGCTGCTCCATCTTGGATTAACAACTGATTGGTATTAATCGTAATCTTTCCTGCGGGCCCAGTGGTATAAGCGTTAGAACTTATTTTGCTAGGATACCATCTATTAGGAAACTGTGGAAGAATAGCAGTACCGACTAGCTGCACTGATTCGGCATTTACTGTTATACTCCCTCCAACCCCTTTACCTTCGTTATCAGTTGTGATTCCGGCTCCGTTTTGGATGAGTAACTGTCTAGTGTTAATCGTGATGTCTCCGGCGTCTCCCACTCCATTAGATGCAGCAAATATACCAGTAGAGCCTAAATTGGGATTATCTGGAATGCCAATTAGTTGTACTGATTCTGAGGCATTCACGGTCAAATTTCCTGCCACACCTGCATTTGTTGTACTAGATGAAATTTTTCCTCCTGCTAAGAGTTGTAACTGTCTGGTGTTAATTGTCAGGCTTCCTGCATCTCCTGCCCCAAAAGTTTCAGCAAATAAACCACTACGAATTCCAGTAGGTGATTCTCCAACGACTTGCACTGATTCGGAAGCATTTACACTCAATCCTTTTCCAGGTAATGCTCCTAAAGTGCTGGCTTCAATCTGGGAACCTCCATTGACTGTAACTCCTTTACCCCACACCTGAATAGCGCCGCCACCTTCGCCACTGGTACTGACCAAGGCTTGATTACTGAGTGAGATATCGGCTTTAGCTACATTATCAGGAACAATCAAACTCAAATTATTACCATCCACATTCAGTCCGACTGTCCCCTCACCTGCAATTCCTGCCAATTCCACTCGCCCACCCGGAGCATTCAATTTACCTTCGTTGATGGCAATTTCTCCACCCACTAATAGCAAACTCCGACCATCTGGCACTCGTAGACCAAAGATATTATCTTCTACTGGTGCAATTGACCTGTTTTCAATTCTGCCAGCCGGAAGTTGATTGAATAGCAAAGCGGAAGGATTAACTGTTAGTAACGAAGAAGGAGTCTGAGGATTAGTTGCACTAAATTCCAACCCATTGCCAAACACAAAAGAATTCGCCGTACTTGCTACAAAGGAACCCGCTACATCCAGCCGTGCATTGTTCCCAAATAAAATGCCATTAGGATTGATCAAAAACAAATTTGCGCCACCATCTACCCCTAAAGTGCCGAGAATATTGGAGACGTTACTTCCCGTCACCCGTGTGAGAATATTGGAGATTCCTGTGGGATTGGCAAAATAAACACGCTGCAACTCTCCCACATTGAATTCCTGGAAACTATGGAACAGGTTTGCACCGCGAGTTGCACCACCATCAATGCGGTCAGCCGGAAGTCCTTTAATATTGACATTGGGAGTGATTCTTGAAGAGTTATTACCCAATGTTCCATCAGGCGTAATCTGAGCTAACGCGTGATTTTCAGCACAAAATATGCCATGAGCAAGCACTCCAATAATGCCAAAAACTTCTAATAAATCTGAGTGCCAATTCCTATCTTTACAGGTTCTCATATCAGAACCAGCCTCGCTTGCTCATTTCCTACCTGTGAATATGCAATTTTCTTACGCCACAGCTTTGAGCCACATCTTCAAGGATTTTCAGCTAGCCGTATTGATAAATTTTTCTACAATTAATTTCAGCAGATATTTTAACTAGATAAAAGTAAACTTTTTAAAACTTAAAATTAGGTAATGCATCTGATTGTTTTGATCGCTCTTGGGTTTCATCGTAATTCCTGCCCTGACTCCTGGAGTAACGAATTATTGACTACAGGAAATAGCAGAGGGAATAGAAGAACTTTGCACAGATTGAGCCACAAGCATAATATTACCATTAGCATCGACAATCCATCCTTGAGCCTCCACAATCGGATCGGTAGATTTGGTCATAGATGCAGTAGGTAATTTATCCGTGATGGCTGTTACTTCTGTGGGCAAATCTACCCAACCAGTAATTACTGCTCGTCCTCGCAACGGTTCATTAGGACTTTGGGGTAATCCACCGCGTCCTGTAGAGATAAAACGACTGGCGTTTTGTCGTCTTCTGGGAGTGCAACCTTGAGCGATTTGTTGGGATGCATCCACGAGGTTAGAGGGTAGTTGAATTAAGCCGCGACTAGGGTCAGTATCTGGACTGTTGATAGTTACTTGCCCACTCACTCCCAATTCCGAACTCGCTGTAATGTCGCTGTTTTCGGTTGGACTTTTTTGCCGGACAATACCGAAAATACCGTTTGTTGTAATGTCAACTCTACCACCAATCCCTGTAAAGGCGTTAGCGCTGATATCGCTATTTTCTTCGGGGACGGCGACAATGAAAGGGCTATTGATGGTGATGTTGCCGCCATCGCCACCGAATTCGCGATTCCCGGCAGTGGTGGAGATTTGACTGTTGCGACGGAGTAGTAGCAGATCCTGTACTGTTAGCGCAATATCTCCACCTTGACTGCTGTTTGCTATTGCCGAGAGGAAAGCCTTATTGTCGAGGGTAAGAAAGCCTGCTTGTACCTGTAAGTTGCCACTCTTCCCGGTTCCTTGGCTATCTACGGCGATACCCCCACCATCTGCGATCGCTAACCGCATCGGGTCAATGAAGATACTACCACCATTTCCACTAGAGCCAGTCGCGGTGTTGGCAAACAACCCTGCTTCTGGGCGAACAGGATCAATTGTAGCCTTGGCTTGCTCCTCACCAAAGACTTTAGCAACAGAGTTAAAGCGATCGCTGAAGGTGGAATCACTGCCTGAAATAGTGATCCGGTCTTTAACTTTGACGGCGATGTTACCTGCATCGCCGCTGTTGAAGGCAGTGGTAAGAAATTGCCCACCATTTGTTACTTCAAGCACATTAGCATTAACAGTGATATTACCACCCTTGGAGCCGCTTTGGCTGCGGGCGCTCAAAACCGCCCCATCTGATACACGTAAAATACCAGTAGTAACGCCCAGTTCACCACCTTGTCCAGTGGCTCCTTTGTTGGTGGTCGTAAACAACCCACTAGAGAATCCGCCTGCACGACCATCTTCAAGGATTGGGAACGAAGCAACTCCAGAGAGTTCAACAGAATCTGTTGCATTGACCAAAATATTTCCTGCATTTCCCCGCCCTTCAGTGCTAGCTGCTAGTTCAGCGCCACCCGTTACAGAAAAAGACCGGGATGAGATGTCGATATCACCACCCTTGCCTACTCCTCCACGATTTACATTACTGAAGATACCAGTGCCACTACCTGCCAGATAAACCGAATCTTTAGTTTGCACAAATACGTTACCAGCATTCCCCTGTCCACGAGTACTCGAAATTAGTGCAGCGCCATTGGTCAAAAAGAGTGAGCCAGTGGTAATATCGATCTCGCCACCCTTGCCTACCGCTTCAGAAGATACATTACTGAGGATACCAGTGCCACTGCCTGCTAGATAAACTGAATCTTTCGCTTGGACAAATACGCTACCAGCATTTCCCTGCCCACTAGTACTAGTTTCCAGTTGAGCACCATTGGTCAAGGAGAGTGAACCAGCAGTAATATTGATATTGCCACCCTTGCCATTGCCCAAAATTCCTTGATCTGGTACCAATCCCAAACCCAAAAATCCGAAAGCCTCGAAGAACTGGCTAGCTGAGAACCCTCCCACTCCGCTGTAAACGCTGCTTGGTACAGGGATACCACTTATTTCCCCCACACCGTCCAATAAAACTGCACCGTCAGCTTTAATAGTTACGTTTCCTGCATTCCCCTGTCCACCAGTGAAGGTATTCAATTGAGCGCCATTGGTTAGAGAAAATGAACCTGCGGTGATATTGATGTCGCCACCATTGCCAATGCCCACACTTCCTAGAGTTGCTACTGGTATCACCCCGCTGTAAGCCCCGCTAGCTATAGGAAAGCCATCTATTACCCGCACACCGTCCAATAAAACTGCACCATCAGCTTTAATCATCACATTTCCTGCATTCCCCTGTCCAAGAGTGGCAGTAAATAGAGCAGCGCCATCAGTTAAGGAAAGGGAGTCGGCGGTGATATTGATGTCGCCCCCCGTTCCTACTCCTATAACATTGCTAGAGATGTAGCTGCCACTCGCAAGGGAGACTCTACCCGATGCCTGTACAAATACGCTGCCTGCATTCCCTTTTCCAAAGATGCTGGTAACTAGAGCAGCTCCATCAGTTAAGGAAAATGTCTTAGCTTTAATATTGATATCGCCACCATTGCCGGCTGCCCCACTATCTACACTGTTAAGCATGTTGCTATTTGTGAGAGAAACCAAGTCCGACGCTTGCACAAAAATGCTGCCACCATTCCCCTGTCCAGAGGTGCCGGCATTCAGAGAAGCGCCATTAGTTAAGGAGAGTGACCCAGCGGTGATATTGATGTCGCCACCATTGCTGCCGACTACTTCTTTTGCTACATTGCTGCCAATAAAGCTATTATTTGCAAGGGAGACTCTACCCGAAGCTTGCACAAAAATGTTACCGGCATTCCCCTGCCCATCTGTGCTGGCAAACAGGTTAGCGCCATCACTTAGAGAAAGCGCCCCAGTAGTAATATTAATATCACCACCATTGCCGACCGCTTCATTTTGTACAGGGCTGCCAATGATGCTATTGATGAGAGAAACCGAGTCAGAGGCTTGCACAAATATGTTACCTGCATTCCCCCGTCCAAGGGTACTAGAAATTAGGTTGCCATCAGTTAAGGAAAGTGTCTTAGCTTTAATATTGATATCGCCACCCAGTCCTTCCGCTTCATTTCCTACAGCACTGAGGATGTTGCTATTTGCGAGTGAAACCGAGTCAGACGCCTGCACAAATATGCTGCCAGCATTCCCCTCTCCATATATACTGGCATCCAGTTTAGCGCCATTGGTTAAAGACAGCGACCCGGTGGTGATATTGATGTCACCCGCATTGCCTATCGCTCCGTTGTCCACATAGGTGTAAACTGCACTAACACGTCCGTTATTCACACCATCAATAGTGACAGCATCACGGACATCAATATTCACATTGCCAGCATCGCCACGCCCAGCAGGGGGATCAGAAGTTCCCCGAACGAAGGTTAGCAGTTGAGCACCATTGGTCAAAGACAGCGACCCGGCAGTGATATTGATGTCGCCACCCGCTCCGACTGCTCCTGTTTCTACAGTGCTGTAGATGTAACTATTCACCAAAGAGACAGAACCTGATGCCTGCACAAATACGCTGCCAGCATTCCCCTTGCCAAAAGTGCCGCTCTCTAGATAACTCCCATTGCTAAGAAAAAGTGACTCAGCATTAATACGAATACTACCACTGTTACCAGATGCATTATATACTGAATCCCATATTGAACTTGCATCAACTTTGATTGCTCCCGTTACGTTGAGTGTAATATCTCCTGCCTGACTATCCACAGATCCTAAAGACGGTCGTATTCCTCCCACAAGCTCGCTCATTCCACCAATATTTAGATTTCGCCCGTAGATGGCAATGTTGCCGCCATCTCCAGCAGCGACATCTAATCTAGCTGCGTTAGTAACAGACACATCTGTTCGCTCTACTCCGTCAGGAAAACTCAGACTTAGATTATTACCATCTATATTTAGTCCAACTGTTCCCGCTGCTGCTAATCCTCCTAACTCCACCCGCCCACCAAAGGCATTTAACCTCCCGCCATCAATGCTGATATCGCCACCAACTAACAGCAAACTTTTACCATCTCCTACTCGTAAACCAGATGCATTAAAACCTGTGGGATCTATTCCTGCTGGTGCGACTGAGTTGTTTTGAATCGGTGCAGCAGTAATTTGATTGAATAGCAAAGCGGAAGGATTAACTGTTAGTAACGAAGAAGGATTCTGAGGATTTGTTGCACTAAATTCCAACCCATTGCCAAACACAAAAGAATTCGCCGTACTTGCTACAAAGGAACCCGCTACATCTAGGCGTGCATTATCCCCAAATAAAATCCCATTGGGATTGATAAAAAACAAATTTGCGCCACCATCTACCCCCAATGTGCCGAGAATATTCGAGACGTTACTTCCCGTTACCCGTGTGAGAATATTTTTAATTCCCGTGGGATTGGCAAAATAAACTCGCTGAGATTTTTCGACATTGAATTCACGAAAACTATGGAACAGGTTTGCACCGCGAGTTGCTCCACCATCAATGCGATCAGCCGGAAGTCCTTTAATATTAACATTGGGAGTGATTTTTGAAGAGTTATTACCCAATGTTCCATCAGGGGGAATCTGGGCTAAGGCGTGATTTTCAGAACAAAATATGACATGAGCAAGCACTCCAATAATGCCAAAAACTTCTAATAAATCTGAGTGCCAATTTCTATTTTTACAGGTAGTCATATCAGAACCAGCCTCGCTTGCTCATTTTCATCTGTGAATATGTTACATTCCGTTACACATTGGTTGCCCGAATTCAATCAACGACTGCCCGAATTCAATCAACGACTGCCCGAATTCAATTAACGATTGCCCGAATTCAATCAACGACTGCCCGAATTCAATTAACGATTGCCCGAATTCAATCAACGACTGCCCGAATTCAATTAACAACTGCCCGAATTCAATTAACGACTGCCCGAATTCGATAAACGACTGCCCGAATTCAATCAACGACTGCCCGAATTCAATATAGGAATTAAAAAAGTTACAAATCACTAATCAACCTCGCCTTACGGAGGACAAATTGCAGCACAGTTTCTTCACGGGAAATAATATCAACCCTACCTTCCATGCCCAATTGAATGTGACACTGGTTTTTCCCTTTACCTAAAACCAGAGCTTCCGGTTCAATTGTCACTTCATAAAAAGCACCAGGTGCAGTAGCTTTTGGGCTAGTAGTCCCATTCATCGATGAATTTGTGCCATTCTTTTGAGGTGCGATCGCATCTGGAGAAATCGTTTGTACTTGACCATTTAGAGTACCATAATCTGGGTAGGGGCAAGCGCTGACCCGCATTTGGACTTT
Organism: Nostoc sp.; assembly: GCF_036918015.1. GTDB lineage: Bacteria > Cyanobacteriota > Cyanobacteriia > Cyanobacteriales > Nostocaceae > Nostoc. The sequence goes on along the minus strand of NZ_JBALEO010000083.1, from coordinate 146,811 downwards.
TTGACCAATTTTTAACTTACTTTGCTCATCTGATGCTACCGCAGCCTTCAAAACTTGAGGTGCATCAGTGGGGACAATTTGCAATACTTCTTCGCCAGCACGTACAGTTTGACCTGGGTTTCGCAGATTGAGTTGGGAAATGATACCATCGGCAGTAGCTGCAATCGCAGTTTGAGCTAAATCTATTTTGGCTTGTTTGAGTTCGCTAGTATCATGCTCTAACTGCTTTTCAATTTCAATCCGTTGGTTAACTAAGGCTTGGCGTTCCTTTTCTATTGTTGCTTTGTTGCTTTCCCCTCCGGCTTTTTCTTGAGCGATTCGCTCAGTAGCAACAGTTACTGCTACATTACTTGGATTGACGGCAACTTGGGCGCGTTGTTTTCTGGCAATCACAGCAGATACCGCTTGTTGTAACCGTTCAATTGTCTGTTTTTGCGCCTCCACTGCTGCTTGTTGCGCCTTTACCGCTTGCTCTTGCTGTCTGGCAGATAATTGTGCTTCTTCCAATTGATCCTGAGATAGCGCCCCTTGGTTGGCTACACTCTCATATCGCTTCTGTTTTGACTGGGCTACACCCAAAGCAGCTTCAGCAGCATGGAGATTTGCTTGTGTTGTTTTTAACTGTGCTTCCCCAGCCAGCAATTCTTTCTCAGCAATTTTGACGTTAGCATCAGCTTCTTGGAGTTCGGAAACAGTAGTCAGATTTTTATCTTGATATTCCCGACGGCGGCCGCTCAATTCGGCTTGGGCGCCAGTAATAATCCGGTTAAGGCGGTCAGTTTCGGCTTGAATCTGGCTATCAAGGGAACTAATCTGGGCATTGATTTGCACTAGTTGTAACTTAGATTGTTGAATACTAGTTTGCAATTGGCTTTTTTTGGTTTGCAGACGGGAGTCATCGATAGTTGCGATCGCATCTCCTTTTTTGATAAGCTGATTTTCTTTGACATAAATGTGCATAACCTGACCTTCGGTGGCCGCTTGCACAATTCGCAATTCACCCGCCGGACGCACAACCGCCTGTGCTTGGACTGTAACCTTATATTTACTAATAGCAGCAAGTGGCCCAGCTAATCCGAGAACGCAGAGAATAAACATACCGCCCCATGTTGTCCAACGAGTAATTGGTGGGAGAAATTCGTTTGTTTGAATGGGGGGAAGAAAATTTGTGTTGCTAACCATGTCTCTTACAAATTACGAATTACGAATTACGAATTATCTTAATTAATGGTGGCAGTCTTACCGTTATGATGAGCCGGGGAAGATATCAGTGCCAACCCATTATGAGAGGGAAAAATATCATCTAAGAAATCTAAATGTTCGCCAGGTAAAGAGCGCAATTCTTCTGGTGTCCCTTGGATTTTTAAGCGCCCTTGTTCTAAAAATACAATTAAATCTGCCCTCTGTATCACCTTGGGACGGTGACTAATTAAAATAGTCGTTTGATTGTGACGATGGGATAAAAGTCTATCTAATACTTGTCTTTCGCTTACGGGGTCGAGTGCGCCCGTGGATTCATCTAAAATTAAGACTGGTGACTGAGTAACTATGGCTCTGGCTATGGCTAATCTTTGGCGTTGTCCGCCAGATAGATTTGCCCCAAATTCTCCTAAAACAGTTTGATATTTATCAGGGAGTTTGCTAATAAATTCATCTGCACCTGCAATTTGACAAGCTTTGACAATTTCTTCAAAACTAATATGGGGATAGCTAAAGTTGAAGTTATCAATAATCGAACGACTCCAAAAGTGGGGTTCTTGAGGAACTAATACCACTTGTTGACGCAAACATTCTAAGGATAAATCTTGCTGATTATATAAACCATAACGAATATTCCCAGACTCGACTTTATATAAGCCAGTCAGCAATTTTGCCAGGGTACTTTTACCACAGCCAGATTTGCCAATTAAAGCAATAACTTTACCGCCAGGAATAGTTAAGGAAAAATCTTGTAAGAGGTCAACTCTACCTGCGTGATGAAAGTTAAGTTCAGTGCAAGTAATATCTGCATTACCAGGAATTTGTGCCCAAGGCTTTTTAAAATCATTTTCGGATTCTGGGGTAGCGTCAATAACTTCTGTCATCCGTTGAAGAACTATCTGGGCTGTGATAAACTCATCTACTAAGCCGATGGCAGCACCTAAGAAGCCGAGAAAGTTGCCACTCATGCCGTTATATGCCATTAATTGACCGATTGTTAAGGTGCGATTAATGACTAAATAGCTACCTATCCAAAGGATACCAATACTAATGAAGGTAGAAAGAATGCCAGTAACTGTACTGCTATACAGTCCCAGTTTCATCATACTCCAGCCCAAGTTAGCAAGACGACCATAATTCCCTTGGTATTCTGACCAAGCTTGGGGAGTGGCTTGGGTAGTTTTTAATACTTGGATGCCGCGAAATGTTTCTACCAAAAAGCCTTGATTTTCTGTACCAGAAATAATCAGATTCCGGGTTTTCTGGCGCATCGCGGGTAAGAAAAGCAGGTTAACACCCGTGACAACTATAAATGCAACTATGGAAGCGAGAGTTAGTTCCCAACTGTAAAAGAGCATAAAACCCAAGGAAATTACAGCAATAAAGAATTGACTGGGTAATCCGAGGACAATTTGGGAAACTAAGTTATTGATGGCTTTGACATCGGCAATGCGGCTGACAACTTCTCCGCTGCGTCGTCCTTCAAAGTAGGATAGGGGTAAATGTAAGAGTTTGCGTCCGTATTCTAGAATTAGTCCTAATTGCAATCTTTGACCGAAGTGACCGATGAGGTGAGATTGGACTAAACTAATGGCGCTTCTAATTAAGTTCATGGCGATAACGCCAATGGCGACGGTGGTTAGTAGTTGAGTATCACCTCGTACTAAGACATCATCGGTGAGGAGTTGCATCATGAAGGGAGATGCCAAAGAAAGTAGTCCAATGGCGATGTTAAGGGCGATCGCTTGAGCGAGAATAGAACGATAGGGCCAAACCCGTTGCAGATATCTTCCCAGTCCGCCAATTTTATCTGATTCTTGTTGATAAAAACGACTGTCGTCTGGAGTCAGCAGTAACATGACGCCATTACCCCAACCTGCCATTAACTCTTGACGGGTAAGATGACGGATACCAACACCAGGGTCGGCAATGACGTATTTTTTGCCTTTTTGCCCGTATAATACCACCCAGTGGTAGCCTTTCCAGTGGATAATTGCTGGTAAGGGAGCTTGATCTAATTGGTCGATTAATTGGGGACTGGCTTTTACTTGGCGGGCGTTGAATCCTAGTACTTCTGCACCCCGCTTCAATCCCAGCAAGGATGTTCCTCTAGAACCAGTACCTACGGCTTCTCGGACGCGGTTGAGGGTAAATGTGCGTCCGTAATGTTTGGCAATGGTGGCTAGGGACGCTGCACCACAGTCTTCTTCAGTGTGTTGGAGGACTATTTGGTATTTCATAATTCGAGCTTTTTGGTAGCCAAGAAAGAAGGTCGGGTTTAAAAGCCCCGACTTATGGGAGTGTTTAGCTTGTCAGCCCAGATTTGTGACAGCTTGTTTATTTCAGCATTTGCGCTGAAGAATCAGATTCAAATATCCACCACCCATAATTTGGAGTTTAGGCAGTGATTTTGTAAATATTTTTTTCAAATTGCACATTAGCCTGAAAACGAAAAATCAAGGTTTTCAGACATATTTGACAAAAAGAAGTGGGGATTTTTAAAATAGTGGGATAGGTTCTACGGAATAGAGATCGATATCAGATGGATTGTCAGTATTTAAGTTGTTTTGAAACTCATATACTCCATCAGTCAAAGTGTATTTTTTTAATTTTATGTAGTCAATTCTAACGTCAGCATCAAATTCAATGGTTAATCCATCTCCACTGTACACAGTCCATATACGATCGGAGCCAGGTGCTGGATCGCCTGTTACTGTACCATCGATAGCGTAGGGGACATTATATACCGTTTTATTTTTAATTTCAAAAACCCCGTAGCCGCCACTAATTGTTTCAGTAGCTTGTTCGTCAAGTTCTTCAATTAAACCAAAAGATTCTAGGCAGCTTTGATTAGTTAACATGGCTTTTCTCTCTTTGTTAATTAGGTCATGCAGAGATAATTAGGCAACTTTTAAGAAGTTGCAGTTCAGACTTTTGATAGCTTGGGTGACGCGCTAAAAAGTCATTGCGCTTGCCATAACCCTCTTTACGACTACTTTGAGTTTTTATGCACTTGGAGTATAACTATTTTGAAAAATCTGGCAAATCCTTATGCATAAAAAAAATCGGGGCACTTGCCCCGACGTTATATTGTATTCAGCTTTTTAGCCCAGATTTTTGAGTAGTTAGCTCTTTGAGCTGAACCGAGATAGGACAATCTAACCTTGAAAATTCAAATCAGTAAATTAACTTGAGAATTGCAGATTAGTCTACCCGATAGAGTTCGATATCATAGGGATTGCCAGTAGTATTTAGGTTGTCTTGAAACTCATACACTCCTCCATCGGCCAGATTGTATTTTTTATATTGTTCGTAGCCACTTCGACCGTCAGTGTCAAATTCAATGATTCCTCCACTGTAAGCAGTCCATATACGATCGGAGCCAGGTGCTGGATCGCCTGTTGTTGTACCATCGACAGTGTAGGGGATATTGTATCCCGTTTTGTTTTTAACTTCAAAAACTTCGTAACCGCCACTAATTGTTTCAGCAGCTTGTTCGTCAAGTTCTTCAATTAAACCAAAAGATTCTAGGCAGGTTTGATTAGTTAACATGGTTTTTCTCTCTTTGTTAATTAGGTGATGCAGAGATAATTAGGTAACTTTTAAGAAGTTGCATAATTGGGGGATAAATTTGCGGATGTAACTATCGAAATTTTGTTCTGTAGACGAACTTCTTCAATGATTCCGCTAGTCCCCAAAGAAAGCATCTTTTTAAATGAACTTCTCTGCATATCACTCTCTACGATGACTTTTAGTCTTTATGCACTGAAATCGGAAAATTTTTGAAAAATCTGTAAAATCCTTACGCAGCAAGGAATTAGCTTTTGGACATATTGTTGTATAATTGAAATCGGCTATGTTTCAAACAGCGGCAAGTATTCCATGCAACCCCGACAGGGCATTGTTGAAATCTTTTCTACCTTTGTGCAATTCGATCTAGATCAATTTAGTGGTTGGGCAACAGATGCCAAACTGCGACGCAGTATGAAAGTTTGCCTGGAGTCGTCAACTGAGAAATCAGATACATTTTGGGCACTTTACTGGTATAAAGCTTGGCAAACTCAATCTAGTGCTGTGGCACTTGCACATATTTCTGCTTACTTACAAGAGGTTTGCTATTGGACTGCCAAAAAATTCGCCCTCAACTTTCCCACGCAGTCGTCTGTAGCAGACTGTTTTCAGATGGCGATCGCTAATACTCACAAAATACTCAAAAATTTCAATCCTCAATACAGTTCGCATTTAAAAGCCTATGCACAATTAACTTTTGAATCGATTATCAAAGATGCAGTGCGTTTACAGCGGGAAGCAAACATTTGCTCAGACTGGGCATTATTGCATAAACTCAGCCGCAAACGACTAGTGCAGTCATTACAAAATGCCGGATTTAACAAAGAAAGCATCGAGAGTTATGTTTTAGCCTGGGAATGCTTTAAGGAACTCTACACAGGTGACAATACAAAAATTCGTCAGCTTCCCAAACCAGATGCTTTGACTTGGGAGGCTATTAGTAATCTTTATAATGCACAACGTTTCAGCCAATTGAGTTCGCCCGCTGCCGCAGTCAATCAGCAAACCATAGAAACCTGGGTATTATCTGCTGCTAAAGCTGCCCGTACTTTCCTTTATCCTCAGATTGTTTCCGCAGACGCTCCCCTCAAAGAAGATGAGGGTAATTTATTAGATATATTGCCTGTAGATTTGCAAACATCTTTACTAACGGAAATTATTGAGCAGGAAGAAGCGGTGAATATGCGATCGCAGCAAGCTCAGTTAAACCAAGTTTTGTCCCAAGCGATCGCTGCACTCGATACTGAGTCACAAAAAATACTACAAGCTTACTACGTTCAACAACTGACTCAACAAGAAATTGCTGCCCAGTTAGAAATTAAGCAATATACTGTTTCTCGTCGCCTGAGCAGCATTAAAAAGTCATTGCTGCTGACTCTCACGCAATGGAGTCAAAACACCTTGCATATTTCCCCTAAATCCGACGTAGTAGATGCCATAAACACAAGTTTAGAGGAATGGCTCAAAGTCCAATATAGCCATACCCAAATTCAATCAGCAGACAAGAAATAATTTTGTCTCTCCCCTCTCCCCAATATTGGTCTTTATATGGAGCCATTCTAGAATTTTTATGTTGAACCCACCTGCCCCATTCACTATTGACTCACAGCATTTATACTTGGAAATTACTCAATTTCCAGAAGTGCAAGAACAACCATACTCAACAGCTGGTGCTTGTCAACGTGGGTGGATAAATCAAAAATGCTTGCAAGCATTTTTGCCTTGGTTCCAGGAGGAAATTGCTCCCACCGCCAGGGTTTATCCTCACAGTGCGGCATTGCCGAGTTTTTGGGAAGTAGTCAATGGCACAGCTATTACTTTCGATCGCGATCGCCTGGTATTAATTCCCACCCTGGCGATGGATGACGATGAGTTACGCGTACCGCAGGAATGGGTAGATATACCAGAGTGGGTTGCTGACTATTACATAGCAGTACAAGTTAATCCCGATGATGGCTGGATGAAGATTTTTGGCTACACAACCCATCAAATTCTGAAAACAAAAGGGGTTTATGATGCTGGCGATCGCACTTACAGCTTGGAAAAAGAAGATTTAATTCCAGATATTAATGTGCTGTGGGTTACACGCCAACTTAATCAGCTAGAAACCTTACGTGCTGAGATTGCACCTTTAGATTCTATTAGCAAAACCCAGGCAGAAAACCTTTTAGAAAGATTGGGCGATCGCGATGTGAAATTCCCGCGTTTAGCAGTTCCATTTTCACTCTGGGGTGCGCTCTTGGCACATAGCGGTTGGCGAAAAAAGTTGTATGAACTGCGTCAGGGTTTACTTATACAGCGATCGATTCCGCAATGGTTGCAGGCAGGAGTAGCCAATTTAGCCCAACAGTGGGGATGGGAAAAAAGAGAATTCGTTGTGCTACCTGCCGGAATGCGGAGTGCAGAACCAGTTCTCGGCTTGTCTCGGCAAATAAAAGTTGCAGAGCAAACATACGAGTTACGCATTTTCCCAAAAAGCGCTTCTGAGGATTATGTTTGGCGTTTTGAATTGCGAAGTACAACTCTTGATGGTCAAATTCCGGCTGGATTTAAGCTTCGACTACTAACGGAAGACTTACAAGCTTTTGAAAATAATCAAGATACAGCAACAACTCCTGTAGATATGTTGTATTTGGAAGTAATTTTGGAACTAGGAGAAGGATTGGTTTGGGAAATAGAACCCACACCTGAAGACTATGAGCGAGAGATTTTGCGGTTTTAAATATTACCTTCAAAAATCTTCACGTTCAGCCTCTATTATTTACTCTTAAACTGAATTTCACAACACACAACAACCTATTTAAGAATCAAGATATATATAGCAGGGTTAAAGGTGTTAATTTAACGTGAAACCCTTGTCAAGACGTGATATTGAGTTCATTCACTTATGCTTACTCACAGCGTCACCTCACCCCGGTTTTGTCTAAAGCCAAAACCGCCCCTCGCCTTGGTAAGGGGCTACGGGTGTACACACAAGTCAAATTACCCCCCTCAATCCCCCCTTGTAAAGGGGGGAAGCCGGAAATCGAGTTCCCTCCCCTTTACAAGGGCAGGGTTAGGTAAGGGGATAAGCCGGAAATCGAGTTCCCTCCCCTTTACAAGGGGAGGGTTAGGGTGGGGTAAAGCGTATGTGGGACAAGCATTTAAGCTTAAGTTGACACCAATAGTCAATGCCCTGCCCCTACAGGTGTACTCAACATCTAGGAAGAACTAGCTGTGGACAAGTTAATCATCTTAAAGTTAGGGGAGGGAAACTTTGAACAAGGGTTTACCGTGACTCTACAGATTGGCGATGAAAATGTCCGCCCGACTGTGGAAATCACAGGTGAGCTTCCCCCCAACCCGGAAATTCTCCGCGATTATCACCGTTGGCAATCTATTTATCGTAATTTAAAGTTGCCATCTCGTCCGATTGGTTTAGCTAAAGAACTTAACCAAGCCCCCAGCCTAGAATACTGCCAGCAGGTGAGTGAGGAATTTAAAGTCAGTTTTAATACTTGGCTTGCTTCCGATTCCTTTCGTTCTATCCGCGAGAAATTGTTAGAAAAACTCATGCTTGCGGATAATATTCGGATGCTTTTACAAACCAAAGACCTGCGATTACAGAAACTCCCCTGGCATCTTTGGGATTTGATAGAACGCTATCCCCAGGCGGAAATAGCCCTGAGCGCTTCTGGCTACGAACAAGTCAACCTTAACCGCATAGCAACTACATCCGACAAAGTAAAAATCTTAGCGATTTTGGGTAATAGTCAAGGTATTGATACCAAAACAGACAAGGCGCTACTTAATTTGTTACCCAATACAGATATTACTTTTTTAGTTGAACCACAATGCCTTGACCTTACCGATCAGCTATGGGAACAGAATTGGCAGATTCTATTTTTCGCCGGACATAGTTCTACTCAGGAAACGAATCAAACAGGAAAAATCTACATTAATCAAACAGAAAGTCTCACAATTAGCCAGTTAAAGTATGCCTTAAAAAAGGCAGTAGAACGGGGTCTAAAACTAGCGATTTTCAATTCCTGTGATGGCTTGGGGTTGGCATGGGAGTTTGCAGATTTACATATTCCTCAAATTATCGTCATGCGAGAGCCTGTACCCGATCGCGTGGCGCAACAGTTTTTAAAGTATTTTTTGGAAGCCTTCGCACGGGGAGACTCGTTGTATTTAGCCGTCAGGGAAGCACGAGAAAGATTACAGGGACTAGAAAACCAATTTCCCTGCGCTACATGGTTGCCTGTCATCTTTCAAAATCCGGCTGAGATGCCGTTGAATTGGGGAGAATTGTTTAGAAATACACCCAATCTCCCTGCATCTTTGTCTCAAACCACGCCTGTTAGAGAAACCACAAATCGGCTTGGCTTCTCATCGATCTTACTGGCGAGCATGGTAGTAACTGGAATATTAATTGGGGTAAGGTATTTGGGTGTGCTGCAACCATTAGAGTTAAGTGCATTTGACCAACTGGTACGCTTGCGTCCTCCTGAAAAACCAGATTCACGCCTACTGATTGTGACTGTGACTGAAGAAGATGTCCAGGCGCAAAAACCGGAAAAACCTCAAGGTTCGTTGTCAGACAAATCACTTGCCCAACTGTTAGAAAAATTAGAGGCATATCAAGCACAAGTTATTGGTTTGGATATCTACCGAGATTATCCAGTGGGTAAGGATTATCCAGCATTGGCAGCAAGGATGCGAAAAAGCGATCGCTTTGTGGGAGTGTGTCAACTCAGCGATTCCCAAGCAGGAAAACCAGGTGTAAAACCACCCCCAGAACTTTCTTCACAGAATCTAGGTTTTAGCGATATTGCCATTGATTCAGATAATGTTGTGCGTCGCCATCTGTTAGCGTTAACTCCTGCGCCCTCATCTCCTTGTACTGCGCACTATGCCTTGAATGTTCAACTGGCGCTGCGTTACCTGTACGCAAAGGGAATTCGGTTGCAATTTACCCCTGATGGCGCATGGCGATTAGGGAAGGTGACATTTAAACCAATAGAAGCTCATACCGGAGGTTATCAAGGGGTTGACGCTTTTGGACACCAAACTTTATTAAATTATCGTTCTTCTGGTTCCCCAGAAGCGATACCTTCGGCAGGCTTCTCTACGAGAGGCTACGCCAACGCCAACGCACCAAGTATGACCTTACAAGAAGTGCTAACAGGTAAGCTAAATGCCAATGCAGTCAAAGGCAAAATAGTCATTATTGGCACAACAGCAGAAACTTTTGGTGATTACTGGTTAACTCCCTACATCACTCCTCAAGGAAAATTACAGGCAATACCAGGAGTATTTTTACAAGCCCAAATGGTCAGTCAACTGCTAAGGGCTGCTTTGGACGGACAACCTTTGTTGTGGACTTGGCCGCTTTGGGGTGAGGTAATTTGGGTTTGGGGTTGGTCTTTTTTAGGCGGTTTGTTTACTGCTTATCTGCACCGATTCATTTACTTAAGCTTGGCAGGAGGAATAGCCATTATCAGTTTATACGTTAGCTGTTTTATATTTTTAATTGTATATAGTTGTTGGGTTCCGCTAATTCCTGCTATGTTGGCTTTAGTAGGTAATAGTTTAATAGCTACAACTTACTTAAACATGAAATTTAAAAATTAATATTGAAGAAGAAGTCAGAATTCAGGAGTCAGAATTCAGATGAAAAGCTATTGGCAAAAAATACAATTAATCGCGGCATTGGGAATTACTTTATGGGGAATTATCGGCTATTCTCCAATGATTTGGATGACACCAGTTGCGGCCGCTCCTAAGAAATTTTCGCCTCCTCCGCCTCCTCCAGACAGGGGTGCAGCAGGCGATCGCGGCGGGGCTGCAAGTCGTGGTTGTGGTGTTGGTAATAAGTCTATAGTTGCACTTACACCTGTATATAAACAGATACTCAATCAAGGACAAACAGAAGCTGTTGCTGTTACTAAAGTTTGGGGCTTGACGAATGAGGAATATCCAACTTTTTGGTTTTTTGTCCCCTATCAAAAATCTCTAATTGATTCCATTGAGTTTGTTGTCAAAGATGAGTCAGGTAAACAAAGTCAAACTCTTTACCGAACAATAGTAACAACACCAGAAGTACCAGGAATTGTTAACATTCGCTTAAACGCAAATACTCCCCCATTGCAAGTAGACAAGATGTATCACTGGTTTTTTAAGATAAAAATCATTTGCAATCCCCAACAACCTCCAGAACGAGAATATGTGGAAGGATGGGTGCAACGAGTCAATCCAAATCCTCAATTAGTAGATAGCTTGAAGCAAGCAACTCCTCAGCAACGGGTAAACCTTTACGCCGAGAATGGTATTTGGTACGATGCCTTGACTACTTTGGCTGAATTACGTCTTAGCAAACCTGAAGATCCAACTCTAGCGGTGGAGTGGATGAATTTGCTTAAATCCATAGATTTAGAGAATTTAGCTAAACAACCTTTGATAAAATGTTGCCAAGCCAATGCAAAGTAGGGGCGCAAGGCCTTGCGCCTCTACTGTGTGGTCTATTTACCTGAAAATAGCTGTAATGCACAGATGTGCGCCCCTACGGGTGTATCTCACGCAAACGAGAAGCGCTATATGTAATGTATTGAGCAATTTTAAGTATTTTTAATTTAGAACTAAAAGTTATGTCATTCAACCAAAAAGTTAACTTACCAAAGGTAACGCTTCCTAATAGTAGTGAGATTCTTTGTCTGCAAAAAAATGAAGAAATATTTTTAATGTACGAGCAAGTACAAGAGTATTTTAGACATGGAATTGAACTAAATGAAGGTGATACAGTATTTGATGTAGGAGCTAATATTGGTATGTTCTCTTTATGGGTATATAAATTGTGTAATAAAAATATAAACATTTATGCCTTTTAGCCTGTTCCTCAAACATATAAAGTGTTAGAGCAGAATGTTAAAGCCCTCGATCCAGAAAAAATAAAGGCAATAGCTTGCGGTATTTCACGAACATCAAAGGTTGAGACATTTGCTTACTATCCTAATACTACATCTATATCCACTGCATACCCAGATGGTTCAAGAGAGGAAATAGATAAATTTAAAAAAGCTGCTTTTCAGAAAATCGATGCTATTCGTGATAGTGAAGATTTATCTTCGCCTTTGTATTGGTATACTAAAATACCTCGTTTCTTGCTTTCGTTGATACTTGACTATAAATTCAAGAAAGCTTTCATCGTAGAACAAGTTACCTGTCAGTTAAGAACTTTATCCGAAGTTATACAAGAGTACAAAACTCATAGAATTGACTTACTAAAAATAGATGTAGAAAAAAGTGAATTAGATGTACTTTTGAGAATCGAAGAACAAGATTGGTCAAAGATTAAACAGATTGTTCTTGAAGTACACGATCTAGAAAATAGAGTAGAGAAAATTTCAGTATTATTGAGAGATAAGGGATTTAATAAAGTTATAGTAGAGCAAGAAAAATATCTCAAAGGTACTGATATCTGCAATATGTATGCTTTGCGAGAGTTCGGTATGCCGAGTTGAAAAAACAACGATTGCTTTTTGCAACGAACGTATACATAGAACTTTAGTATCCAGGCATTGTGATAATTCGGAAATATCGGGGACATATATGAGACGCACGGTTGGGCTAAAGCGGACTGGGGTCAACTTTGCTGTTATTCCTGCGGGTAAAGAATCTTTTGTTTACCATTCCCACCACTGTGAGGAAGAATGGATTTATATTTTATCGGAATAAGCGATCGCAGAAATCGACAAAGAAGAATTTGAGGTTTTCCCAGGAAACTTTATGGCATAGTAAAACACGATACGATTTAGGAGTAATATCTTTGATAAAAAATATCTTCATCTGTGCAGTTGTAATCTGCACAACTTGTATTTACCCAATTAAAATATTAGCAGGAGAAAAACCTTCTGCAATTTTTCATGCATTTGACCAGCAGTACACTGATATCGAAAAGTTTGTCTGTGAAATAGGGAAGCAAGGATATTCTCACATTCAAATTTCTCCAGCCCAAAAATCTAATCCCGCTCCAAAATGGTGGACACGCTATCAACCAGTAGACTACAGCATTATCGAAGGTAGAGGTTCACTCTTCAATTTAAAAAACCTTATTAGTAAAGCCCACAGTTGTCAAGTCAAAGTGATTGCTGATGTTGTTTTCAATCACATGGCTAATTTAGATGGCAATGATGATTTTGAAGATTTAACTAAATTTCCAGGTCTTTCTATCAATGACTTTAATTCGGACTCAAACCGTCCAGGTAAAAAATCTTGTAGCATTAATTATAGTGATGGTAACAGAGATTCAGAAATTAATTGTTGGTTAGGTGGACTTCCTGAATTGAGATTTACCAATAATGTTAAAAAAATTCAAAAAGCTCATTTAAAAAAATTGCTAGATTTAGGGATTGATGGATTTCGGTTTGATGCTGCCAAGCATATCCCAGTAGATGTTGTCAAAGAGTATATCAGCTATGTGGATCAACAAAGTCAAGGAAAAGCATGGAATTATCTTGAGGTAATCACAGATAGCGACACCAGTGCAGAAAATTATAATTGGATTGCTGCTGTCACAGATTTTGTTCTCTACAATTCAATGAAAAATGCCTTCAGCTTTGGTGGAGATTTGCGTTTTCTGCGAGTTCCTACAGCCATAAACGATCCGCGTAGTGTCACTTTTGGCAGAAACCACGATACTATCCGCGAGATTAATTCCAATGCTATTAACCCCTATAGCGATCCTTCTGACTCTTTCCTCGCAACAGCATATATCCTGGCGAGAGAAAGTGGCACTCCTTTAATACTGAACTGGGATAATAGAGATGCTGCTTTTATCAAATATGGTGTCAAATTCCGTCAAATTATGCATCAACGAGGAACTCAAGGAAAAAATACTAAAGAAAATGTTTTAGCAGCAATTGATAATCCGACTGTATTACTAATGGAGCGGGGCAGTGAAGGATTTTTTGTTGTCAATAAAGGGGAGAATAAATTTAATATCCCAGCACTGGATTTGACCTTGACGAATTTGGATGGATGTTATCGGGAACTCCGTAATAATTTTACTGTTGCTATTGAACGTCGCGATCGCAAGAAAAAATTTATAACTCGTTGGGGAAGCTGGAATAGAGGCGGTATGGAAGTTCAAAAACGCGATGCACTCTATTTTATTCGAGAACCTTTTAATCAATGTCAAGTGTAGATGCTCCCTCATGCTCTTAGGCAAGAGACGCGATGAATCGTAGGCAAGAGACGCGATGAATCGTAGGCAAGAGACGCGATGAATCGCCGTCTCTACAATAATTAGTCTGGCGATTTATTGCGTCTTGGTGATGATTTATGATTATTGCAAGCGTACAGATACACTACCTGCATGGGCTGGCAAACCTTCTGCCTCTGCTAAGGTGACAGCTGCTTTGCCTATTGTCTGTAATGATTGTTTGTCACATTCTAAAAAAGTAATTCGTTTGAGAAAGTCGTAGACACTCAAACCAGAAGCAAAGCGGGCAGAACGGGCAGTTGGCAGTACATGATTGGGGCCTCCTAAATAATCGCCAATCGCTTCTGGAGTATAACGTCCTAAAAACACGCTGCCGGCGCACTTAATTTGATTGGCCAGGAGTTGCGGGTTGTCCACACACAATTCCACGTGTTCTGGAGCTAGTTGATTGAGCAGTGGTATACTCTCGGCTAAATCGCTAACCAGAATCACGGCTGCATAATTTTGCCAACTTGCACTGGCAACTTCTCTGGTGGGTAAATCGGCGAGAATTTTCTCAACAGCCTTGATTACTTGTTGCGCGAAGATTTCGGAATCAGTAATTAAAATTGACTGGGCATTAGGATCGTGTTCTGCTTGCGAAAGTAAATCCCAGGCAATCCAATCTGGGTTGTTTTGGCTGTCGGCTACCACTAAAATTTCTGAAGGGCCAGCGATGCTATCAATGCCAACAGTGCCAAAGACTTGACGCTTGGCTTCAGCAACATAAGCATTACCAGGGCCAACAATTTTATCTACCGGGGCAATGCTTTCTGTACCATAAGCTAATGCTGCGATCGCTTGCGCCCCACCAATGCCATATATTTCTGTAACACCAGCAACTTTTGCAGCAGCCAATACGACAGGATTAATCTCACCGCCAGGCATCGGTACTGTCATGACAATTCTTTCAACACCAGCAATCTTAGCTGGTAAGGCATTCATCAACAAAGAACTCGGATAGCTAGCCCGTCCCCCTGGTACATAAATTCCCACTTGCGACAGCGCTACCCAATTCAATCCCAGTTTTACCCCGACTGCATCGGTGTAGCCAATATCTTGCGGTAGTTGTTTTTGATGGAAAGCCACAATCCTTTCAGCAGCAAATTCCAGCGCCGCCAAGACATTGGCAGGACATTGCGTTGCGTGTTCGGCAATAAAGGTTTCACTAAGATGCAAAGACTGGAGATTGTTGCGATCGAAGCGGCTAGTATAGTCCTTGACTGCGGCATCACCACGCACTTTGACATCAGCTAGAATCTCGCGTACTGTCCCACTAACATCAACTGTAACTTCCCGGCGATCGCTTACAAGAGCTTTAAATTTGACAGAAAAATCTTTGTCGGTAGTTTGAAGTAGCTGCATGGACAGTATCTTTAAAGCAGTGAGGTCAATAATTAGTTTAACTCCTGATTAACTTGCTAGATATGACTGTGGTTTATATCCATCACTCTTTTTCAGATGTAAGCTAAAAGCACAAAAGATTATGAGTTAACATCCTATGCAGCAGTCTACAAGAGGCAATTACCAGGATCTTTGGCGGCAGCTTGTTACTTTGGCTGCAATCTTTGGTGCTTTTGTTATCAACGTCGTATCGAATATTTTTCCGCTTAATGGACTTAGCATCGGGGAAATTTCCAATACTTTGTTTAAAAATGTCCTGATTATCCCTGCAAATTACGCCTTTGCGATCTGGGGGCTGATTTACCTGGGGTTGTTTGCTTTTGGGGTATACCAAGTTCTACCTAATCAACGACATGAGCCTGATTTACGTAAGACAGGTTATCTGTTGGCGATCGCCTGTATTGCTCAAAGCATCTGGGTATATCTATTTTTGTCTCGGCTTTTTGCTCTTTCTATCATTGCAATGCTCTTGATTCTGTTACCCCTGATTGCTATCTATGTGCAGTTAGAAATTGGCAAATCGCGTGTACCTCGGCTGAAAAAATGGTGTATTCACTTTCCAATTAGTATTTATCTAGGCTGGATTAGCGTGGCGACAATTGTCAATGTAGCGTGTGCTTTGGATTTTCACAGGTGGAACGGTTGGGGGATTTCTGCTGTAATCTGGACTCTGATCATGGTATTGATAGCAACAGCAGTTGCAGCAGTTATAGTTATCCAGCATCGAGACATCGCTTATACAGGAGTAACAATTTGGGCATTGGTGGCGATCGCACTTAAACACTTTGATAACTCAATGCTCAGAAATACCGTATTGGTTTTGGCAATTTTCCTAGTTTTAACCGCAACGATTAACAGCTTACGCACCCAACAAGAACATATTTAAGTATGATGACATACCCGCCTAGCGTTTCTCAAGAGAGAACTTTTTGCAAGCGTTCGTTAAGCACGCACAATAATGGTCGGTTGTTACACACACCAGTCTGATTCTTATTAGCCAGAATAGATAGTTAGAGCCGTAATCGTCTGAAAAGACCAAAATTTATAGAAATGAAAAATATTATCTCGACTAGTTGGAATAACTGGTTAAAACGGCATAAAGAATCTATTTTACTATTTGACTCAATTGCTGCCGCTAATGAGATTGCCCTGATGCTTAACGGTCAATGGGATGGCTGCAATGGTGTAATCGTGGCTTCTAGTGATGAGGTAGCTGTTAACACTGCTGCCAAACTATTACAAGCTACATGGTGTTATCAAGGCGCATCAAAAGCTGTTTTAGACAGAGTAACAACGAATGAAATTTTACGCCGTTATGCAATGGGAGAAAGAAATTTTGTTAATGCTAATTTGAGGTGTGCAGTACTTGCATCAGTGAAGCTGAGTGAAATTAACCTAAGTTATGCCTCCTTGAGTTGGGCGGACTTAAGTCAAGCCAATTTAAGTAAAGCTGATTTAACAGCAGCAGACCTCAGTCAAGCTAATTTAAGTAGAGCCGACTTGACTAAAGCATACCTAATGAGGGCAAACCTAAGCGAGGCAGACTTGCAACGAGCTTCACTTCAAGGGGCTAACCTAAGTAGTGCTAACTTAAGTGAAGTCAACCTCAGTGGTGCAGATTTAACAGGAGCTAATCTGTCACTAGCAGACCTAAGAGGGGCAAATTTTCACTTGTGCAATTTGAGTGGGGCTAATCTAACAAATGCCAAGTTAATTGAAAGTGACTTAGCTTTTGCTCAACAATGAGCGATCGCCGGACTCCAGTATTACCTCTAGTAGTCTGTCAAGAACTAATTGACGGATAAATTCCTTGTAGAGACAGCGATTTATCGCGTCTCTCTAACCTTCCGCCTTGCGGTACTAGTCAGTTCCACCCCAAGTCCAGTTAGGATTGCCATTCTTTAAACTATTTTTTAGCACTACTAGGGGATAAGCATTAGCATCAGAGCCACCAGCCAAATCTAAGATGAAGTAAACTTTACCTTTAACAAAGTGCATCCGTAAATAATTAATCTTTCCAGAGTAGTCTTGCCCATCAACCTTAGTCATTCCAGCAGAAGCAAAGCATCTAACATATTTTGGCTTGAGTGTACCAACCCATGTAACACTAAAGCTATTACTGGCTTGAACAGAGATATTACTGGCATAAGCACTCAGGTTAATAGAGCCATCTGTTGCAAAACTGCCTTCTTGATAAGGGCGGGGTTTTTCAGTAACAATTACCTTGTCTGGACAGCTTTGTTTTTGCTCGTTTTCACTATAAACTTTTAGCTCAATTTTTTGTGATTGATTTTGTGCTTGGACGCACCAGTTGGATAACAGAGGCAGTAAACCAATACTTGTGCCTATAATCAAAATCAAAGGTCTAAATGAAATCATACTCATATCCCAACAAATACTAAATTGAATTGGGTTAGCGCCAAAAACCTTAAGTTGTGTAGTTGTGTAGGTTGGGTTGAGGAACGTAGACCCAACATTTTCATAGCTTTGTTGGGTTGCGCTTTGCTTCACCCAACCTACAATTTTTATTAACTAAGAAAAGGCTGTTTATCAAGCAACAGCCTCTTGCTTAGGCTTTCGCACCGGACGCTTGCGATCGCTTCGACGAACGCCCCCTGCCATTTTATACTCATCGCTATTCTTGCCATACTTTGCAGCTACACTGAGTAACATATGTTCTGTTAGTTCCATCAGCGACTTTTCGGCAACTTCTAAGGCTCCCTGAGTCAGATCCACGGTAGAGAGGCTTGAGTTATAAGCTTCCAACTTGTCTTGCGTTGTTTTGATGACTGCTGCAAAGGAGTCAATTGTTACCCCATTGCCTAAATCTAAGGTGGGACTGATCGATTTCAAAGCCGCAATCCGACGCTGCGCTCTATCAATTACTTTAGACCCGCGTTTTGGACGTGACATAAATCACTTTCCTGTTATTAATAATGCGCCAGGATAAAAACTGACTTCCACCCTGAACTTTACAGCACTAGGATAAACAGAATTAGGGTTACTTGACACCAGCATTATTCAGTATAAATTGATTTATTTATCACAAATATATTGAGTGGCTTTATGTAAATTCTTGGGGATTGTCCAAATTCAATCAACGACTGCCCGAATTCAATAAACAACTGCCCGAATTCAATAAACAACTGCCCGAATTCAGTAAACGACTGCCCGAATTCAGTAAACGACTGCCCGAATTCAGTAAACGACTGCCCGAATTCAATAAACAACTGCCCGAATTCAATAAACGACTGCCCGAATTCAATAAACGACTGCCCGAATTCAGTAAACGACTGCTCAAATTCAATATAGGAACTTAGCAAACTTGCTTTTATTCGTCACTAGCACTCTCGTTCCCAGTCTCAGACTGCTACGGTGTACACACAAGTTGAATTACCCCCCTTAATTCCCCCGATATATTGGGGGGAAATCAGAAATTTGGTTCCCTCCCCTTTATAAGGGGAGGGTTAGGGTGGGGTAAAACCTTGGTTAATCAGCTATTTCAGACTTGTGTGTACACCGTAGGTCTCAGACTGGGAACGAGGAAAAACGAGGAAAAATTTACACCAATTCCTCATGGATATTTCTATGTAACAATACTTAAAGAACAGGGATAATGTGAAGAATATGCTTTAGATGTGTTTTTAAGCAAAGACATCTAAGTAAATACGGTAGTATATGGTTAGTGTTAGGTTATTTAAATATTTTGTATTTTTAAGGTAGATATGCACGCAGAATGTCTCAGAACGAATGTGTAAAGTGCGTAAGTCCTAAGTACTACTGAAAAGCCTTTTCATAGGG
The DNA here is from genome assembly GCF_036918015.1 of Nostoc sp. Taxonomy (GTDB): domain Bacteria; phylum Cyanobacteriota; class Cyanobacteriia; order Cyanobacteriales; family Nostocaceae; genus Nostoc. Next base: position 127,595 of record NZ_JBALEO010000083.1, on the reverse strand, counting down.
TAAATCTTTGATGAATATTACTGTTCCTAATTCTTAAGGTATACGTCAACTTCGGTAAGTATTGTGTGCCCGAAAATAGCACCAAATTCAAGGTTAAGAACTGATAATTACTGAAAAAATGGAATCAGGTAGGTAAAAATTATGGCAAATATCATTGGAACCGACGGCTACGACATACTACAAGGTGGTACTGGGAATGATACTCTCATTGGTGGTCAGGGGGATGATTATTTAACTGGTGGCGGTGGCAAGGATAAATTTGTTTACAACTTGGGTGACGGCACTGATACAATCACTGATTTCGGTGGCATCGGTAAAGGAACCAACCCGACAGCAGCAGTTATTGCTGAAGTGGACACCATCAAATTCCAGGGTGCAGGATTAACTGCTCAAAATTTATTGCTGATTCAGAATGGCAACAATCTGGAAATCTCCTTTGAAGGGAATGCTAATACCCTAGTTATCCTGCAAAACTTCAAACTAGAAAACTTGGAGAATCTAAAAGCTTCTGGAGGCAAACCAGCACTTGGTAATATCCTGTTTGATGGGCAAAATAGTATCACTGACAGCTTTAATGTCCTCGATTCCAACTCTACTGATACTAGCCTGGGCATCAAGAACACAGTAACTTTCCTCAATGACCTCAACAATAACATTACGGGGTTAGAGGACTCAAATGATGTAGTTAATGGTCAAGGCGGTAATGACAAAATCGATGGGTTGAGTGGAAACGATTTGCTGCGAGGTGGTGCGGGCGATGATACCCTCATTGGTGGTGCGGGAAATGACTCCCTCATTGGTGGTACGGGGAATGATTCCCTTGCTGGCAATAATCTGCTTTCTGGGGGCGATGGCAATGATTATCTCTCCATCTCTGGCTACGAGAGCTTTAGCTACCCAGACTACGAATACAACTCTCGCTCGTCTGGTAAGAATACCCTCAACGGTGGCGCAGGTGACGATAACTTGAGTGCTAGCGGTTCAACAGGCAATAATTTGCTCTCTGGGGACGATGGCAATGATAATCTCTCCATCTCTGGCTACTACAATGGAGGTAACTACGGAGCCGACGACTCTCGCTCGTCTGGTAAGAACACCCTCAACGGTGGTGCAGGTAAAGATACCTTGAGTGCTGGCGGTTCAACAGGCGATAATTTGCTCTCTGGGGGTGATGGCAATGATTATCTCTCCATTTCTGGCTACTACAATTACACTCCTAGCGACCCCTACTCACCCCGCGATGTCTCCATTACATACGACTCTCGCTCGTCTGGAAATAACACTCTTAACGGTGGTACTGGGGATGATAACTTGAATGCTAGTAATTCAAAAGGTAATAACTTACTGGATGGTGGTGCTGGCAATGATTATATCTCCGCCTCTAGCGCCTTTGGTAAGAACACAATCTATGGTGGCAGCGGGAATGATATCCTGATAGGTGGTTTTGGTAATGACACCCTCTATGGAGGCACTGGTACTGATACCTTTGTTTTCAATAGTTACAATAAAGGTGTTGACAGTATTTATGACTTCAACGCGACTAATGAACTGATTCAGGTATCGGCTGCTGGCTTTGGCGGCGGGTTATCAGCAGGTTCACTTAAGACAAGTCAGTTCACCCTCGGAACATCTGCAACGACAAGCAATCAACGATTTATCTACAACAGTGCTACAGGTGGACTGTTCTTTGACATTGATGGCAGCGCGTCTGGGTTTACTCAGGTAAAATTTGCCCAACTATCTGCTGGATTGTCACTCAGCGTAAATAATTTTGTGATTGTTTAATCGGAATTAGCGCTTTTTGATCGCCAAGCGGTAGGGTTTGCGAGGTACTATTTTTAGCGTCTCGCATTCGATTAACCATTTTATTGAGGGATAGCGATTCTTGCAGAGATAAGTAAGATATTCTAACCTGGATTTCTCACAAGTGAGAAATCCAAGGGGTGTGGGAGGTGTGGGAGGATGGGGAAGAAGTCTTACCCCCCACACTCCCCACACTCCCCACACTCCTCTTCCCCTGAAGCCTACACTATGCGTGAGAAATCCGGGTCTAAGGGTTTTCCTAATGGGACTTTTTGTATTCAAGGTAATCTTATACAAGATTGCCACACTTAATCTTCATAAACCTTCTACTTAGTTGCATTCGCAATCAGGTATCATAAGGGGTTAACCAGACTCTTAATACATTGTGGTTAATCATTTCTGAACAGAGCGATCGCCAGTTAAAAACTTAACATCAAAACTAAACAGTTAAAAATTCTTTTATGCTAAAAATTTCTAATCTTAACGTTTATTATGGCGAAAGCCATATTCTCCGCAATGTAGATTTGAGCGTACCATCTGGGCAAATGGTTTGCCTAATTGGACGCAATGGTGTTGGAAAAACTACCTTACTCAAAACTATCATGGGTTTACTCAAACCCCGTAGCGGTACGATTAATTTAGCTGAAGAATTAATCAATTCCAAATCCCCAGACCAAAGGGCAAAGTTGGGAATTGGTTATGTCCCCCAAGGACGAGAGATTATCCCTCGTTTGACAGTTAAAGAAAATCTACTGCTGGGGTTGGAGGCTAGACGCAAACCAGTCAAAAAAGCAGAAATTTCAGAGGAAGTTTTTAGTTTATTTCCGGTGTTAAAAACCATGCTTTCGCGGATGGGTGGTGATTTAAGCGGAGGACAACAGCAACAATTAGCGATCGCACGTGCTTTAATGGGAGAACCTCAATTACTCGTCTTAGACGAACCCACTGAAGGTATTCAACCCTCCATCATCCTAGAAATTGAAGCCGCAGTCCGTCGCATCGTTGAAACCACAGGTATTTCGGTGTTATTAGTAGAGCAACATTTACACTTTGTCCGTCAGGCTGATTACTATTACGCCATGCAAAAAGGTGGTATTGTCGCCTCCGGTTCCACCACCGAACTTAGCCAAGATGTGATTCAGCGCTTTTTAGCTGTTTAATTTTTGATATTTCTATATCAATTGTGTCGGCAGCAATCAAGTCTGCTGCTTCTTGTAAAAGCTCATGTTGTTCTTTTTGAATTGCTGCCAAACGACTAGAAATTTCTACTAATCGTTGTTGTTTATTTGGTTGAAAACTTTCAGGTAGTAAAGTAGGCAGGTTCTCAGTTTTTTTGACACCTGTGATTCTTTGAACAGCAAAACTCCCAACTTTAATTAAGGATAGAAAGCTAACTTTAATCAAAGCCTGAAGCAATTTTAATGGAACTTTGAGTATTGACCAACTAGCGGTTTCAATTAAGCGGACAATTGCTTTGATGATGCTCCAAAGTAGAGCAAGTGCAAACAGCAAAATTACTACACTAATAATTGGGTGATTAGCCGTCCAACCTAGTATTTGAACTAATCGAAAAAATATCGGGTGTTGTGTCAGCCAATCACTTGCAGAAGATGCCATTGCATCTTTAACTGCTCCCGATGTTGTATTTTTAAATTGCTCTGCTGTTTGCCAAGTTTGCTCTAAACTTGTTGTAACTGTATCAATTGCTTTATCAGTCGTTGTAGTGGCTGTTGTCTTCAAAGACTCACCAGCTTGTTGTGCTGAGTTACTTAGAGAGTTAACGCTTCCGCCCACAAAATCTTTCACATTTTGCAAGCGTTGTAAAACTCCGTTAGGTAAATGTACGTTTATTTGGGATGCCATAGAACATTTCACCAAGGTTGAAATCTAACCCGCAACCCATCTTTAGGGCGATTGCTGGGAAAAAACATGGTTTCTAAACTTTGATTGGGTAATATCTCCCAATGATAATTGCGTAGAAGATGAGCAGCAACAATCTTCATTTCCATTTTGGCAAAGGCTATACCAATACAGATGCGTGGCCCACCGCCAAAACCAACTAAACTAAAAGGATACTTTTTATGTTCTTGGCGCTGGGGACTGAAATGGTCTGCTTCAAATATCCTTGTCTCTTGCACCAATAGCCCAAAACCTGTCATCTGTCATTATTTTTCCTAAGATTACATAATAAATTTACATAAATTTAATATTACTTTTTATTCAATAAAATTGCTGAACGTTAAGATGTTGTGGATCTATTGTTGAAAAGTAAAAATTTTATGCATCTGGATTTACCACAACTGATTAAATCACTCGGCTATTTTGGGGTCTGGGCGATTGTATTTGCTGAATCTGGCTTGTTAATTGGTTTTTTTCTGCCTGGGGATAGCTTATTGTTCACTGCTGGATTTGTTGCATCTCAGAATTTATTGAACATTTGGGTTCTGATGATTGGTGCTTTTATTTGTGCAGTCTTAGGTGACAATGTTGGCTATGTGACTGGGCATAAATTTGGCAGAAGACTATTTAATAAGGAAGATTCATGGCTGTTTCATAAAAAACATCTTGTGAAAACTCAAAACTTTTATCACCAGCACGGTAAAAAAACGGTTGTTTTAGCACGCTTTTTACCGATTGTACGGACTTTCGCGCCCATTGTGGCCGGGATTGGTGCAATGCATTATCGCACATTTATGTCTTACAACTTAATTGGTGGCTTTCTTTGGACATTCGGCATTACCCTGTTAGGGTTTTTCTTAGGAAAATCTCTGCCACCTGAACAGGTAGATAAGTATTTATTACCGATTATTGGATTAATTATAGTTATTTCTTTAGTACCATCGATTATTCATTTGGTACAAGAAAATAGAGCAAACAAAAGTTGAAATGTTTTTTGCAGATCCTTAGTAGATGTTTTATTGTAGAGACAAGTATATTGATTTACTGAAGCCATAAACATCAGAGCTTGATCGTACCCTCATGAGCGACAAACAAAAGGATACAGAGCAACTAAATTTATTTATGGGAATTTTGAATTTTGAATTTTGAATTCGGAGCGTTCGCCCTTGGCGTCTCGAACAGAAGCGACATGACTTCCTTAAACATCAACCTCTATCTGTTCCTAGAAAATCTCCTGTTTTTCCTTATTGCCACACTTTTCATTGTGGTTGTGAACTGGGGATGGAAAAACGCAAAGCCTTATACTCTACCTTTACCATTTCCCGGTTGGTATAAAATCTGGTTTGGCTCGGTGCAACTGCTAGCAGTAGTGCCGCCATTAGTGGTTATGCTATTGTGGGGTGTATGGTGGGGCGATCGCACGGTGTTAACTGTGCTTGCTTGGTATTTTATCGTCTTAGGGCTGCAAATCATCTCTGAAAGAGTAACGCTTGGGCAGTTGCAAAATGTTGTGTGGGTGATGGTTCCTTATATATATCTCCCTTACCGCTTTTGGCAGTTGTATGAGGGTTTGACACTTTTGGATTCTACAAGCGAGTTGCAGTGGGTACGATATTTATTGATTTTTGAATTGGTGATGTGGATTGTTAACTACGCCATAGATGTATCTCAATTGCCGCGGCTGTTTCGTTGGGAAGTAGAATCAAATGACGTGAGCTAGGGATTAATCGCAGAATTAGCCATTTTTACTAAAGAAGTGCGATCGCCTGCTTTTAATCCAAAAACATATTGCACACCTTGTTGTCTCCAAGTCAAGGTAGCATCTGAGCAACCAGCACCACAAGTAAAATCTACAAAATAACCAGTAATGCCCTTAGCTAAGGATACACGTTTCCCAGTCAGGCTGGGTGTTTTGCGGGTTATGGCTTCAGCAGAAACAACGCCTAAACGACAGGCAGAAGCACCATTACAGTCGGAAGTGTAACCCAGTAAAATATCATACTTTTTTTGCGTAGCAGCTTCTATAGTTGCGTAAATTGGATTTTCCCCATCCGACTCAGGAATAAACTTCGGTAAAATAATCCGAATTTGAGTTTTTTGCTTTAATTTAGGCAGAATAGATTTAAAAACTGGGTTTACCTGAGTTTTACTCTGCTGTGCTATTATTTGGGACTGGTTGTTTATATTTGCTATGGCTGACTTGTGAAAGCTGCTGACACTGACTAATAAAAATACGGCACATACAGCACTAGTATTTCTAACGCTTAAAATCATCTTTGAAAACCTATTCGATCGAAAGTACTTATTTGTAATACCCAGTTTTAGTATAAAAATACGCATTTAACAGCTGAAGCGATCGCTGGGAATAAGAAATACAAAATTAATCAGTCATAACGGCATATATGGCAGCTTTACTCATTTCTGGGAGACGTTCATAATCCTTACTGAGACGACGGTAGTAGTTATACAGAAATATTCTAATGTTGATGAGAAATATTCCAGCATTAATAAGGAATATTCTAATGTTGATGAGGAATATTACAATGTTCCTTATAGATGTTGTAATGTTGATGAGAAATATTCTAGCATTAATAAGGAATATTCTAATGTTGATGAGAAATATTACAATGTTCCTTATAGATATTGTAATGTTGATGAGGAATGTTGCAATGTTGACAAGAACTACTTGTACATTGAGAGTGACGGAGAAAAAAGTGGCGATCGCTAGTGCATGAATATAGGTTGCGATCGCACCAGAGATAACTCTACACCACATCCTGTACTACTTGGCAAAACTCTGTGTCCCTCTGCATTTAAAAAAGTAATATTTTGAAACGCTCCAGGCTTTAGTAAAGTATGGCGTGTTTAGACCTGAACCTGTCCTAAATTGTTTTAGAATGAGCAAAAAGACGAAAATGAGTAGTTTTGCTGAAAAATTTGCTCAGTTATCCTTAAACGACCAGCGAAGCATCCTCATTGACCCTCGTGTTCAAGCCAACATAGGAAAGTGGAAACCGTTTTATAAAATACTGACTGATTTTAATTTTATCGATGCTAAAATCAAGCATTCTGATTTTGGTGTGCAGTCACTAATTGCGGATTATGATTTAATTAATGATTCAGAACTATTAAACAACTCAGAATATAATCCAGATCAAGTTAAAACGCTGAAATTGATTCAAGGAACCTTGCGACTGTCAGCGCATATATTAGTAAAAGATAAAATGCAATTGGCTGGGCAATTGTGGGGGCAAATGCAGCACTTTGCAGTACCGGAAATTCAAACGATGCTGGAAGTAGCAAAGCAGCAGCAAGTTTTACCTTGGTTGCGTCCGTTAACATCTAACTTAATTTCCCCTGGCGGAAGTTTACTTCTCACCCTTGCAGGTCATAGCGACCGGGTAAATGCAGTAGCCATCACCCCCGATGGCAAGCGGGTGATTTCTGCTTCAGATGACAAGACACTCAAACTCTGGAATCTAGAAACTGGGGAGTGTGAGCAGACTTTCCAGGGTCATAGCTACTCGGTAAATGCAGTAGCCATTACCCCCGATGACAAACGGGTGATTTCTGCTTCAGATGACAAGACACTCAAACTCTGGAATCTAGAAACTGGGGAGGATGAGCGGACTTTCCACGGTCACAGCAGTTACGTAAGAGGAGTAGCTCTTACTCCCGATGGCAAGCAGGTGATTTCTAGTTCAGCTGACAAGACACTCAAACTCTGGAATCTGGAAACTGGAGAGTGTGAGCAGACTTTCCACGGTCATAGCGGCTCGGTAAATGCAGTAGCCGTCACCCCCGATGGCAAGCAGGGGATTTCTGGTTCAGGTGACAAGACACTCAAACTCTGGAATCTGGAAACTGGGGAGTGTAAGCAGACTTTCCACGGTCATAGCGACTGGGTAACAGCAGTAGCCATCACCCCCGATGGCAAGCAGGTAATTTCTGGTTCATGGGACAACACACTTAAACTCTGGAATCTAGAAAATGGGGAGAATGAGCGTACTTTCCACGGTCATAACGGCCAGGTAACAACAGTAGCCCTCACTCCCGATGGCAAGCAGGTGATTTCTGCTTCATTGGGCGGCGACACACCCAAACTCTGGAATTTGGAAACTGGGGAAGATGAGCGGACTTTCCACTGTCATAGCAGTTGCGTAAGAACAGTAGTTCTTACTCCTGATGGCAAGCAGGTAATTATTTCTAGTTCATGGGACAAGACACTCAAACTCTGGAATCTAGAAACTGGAGAGGATGAGCAAACTTTCCACGGTCATAGCGACTCGGTAAATGCAGTAGCCCTCACCCCCGATGGCAAGCAGATGATTTCTGCTTCAGATGACAAGACATTTAAACTCTGGAATTTGGAAACTGGGGAGGATGAGCGGACTTTCCAGGGTCATAGCGACTCAGTAAATACAATAGCTGTCACCCCCGATGGCAAGCAGGTAATTTCTGGTTCAGATGACAAGACATTCAAACTCTGGAATCTGGAAACTGGGCAGTATGAGCGTACTTTGCATACTTTCCAAGGTCATAGCTACTGGGTAACAGCAGTAGCCGTCACTCCCGATGGCAAGCAGGTGATTTCTGCTTCAGATGACAACGCACTCAAACTCTGGAATCTGGAAACTGGAGAGGATGAGCAGGCTTTCCACGGTCATAGCAGTTACGTAAGAGCAGTAGCCATTACTCCCAATGGCAAACAGGTGATTTCTGGTTCAGATGACAACACACTCAAACTCTGGAATCTGGAAACTGGGGAGGATAAGCGGACTTTCGACGGTCATGACAACTCGGTAACAGCAGTAGCCCTTACCCCCGATGGCAAGCAGGTAATTTCTGCTTCAGGTGACAACACACTCAAACTCTGGAATCTGGAAACTGGGGAGGATGAACGTACTTTCCAGGGTCATAGCGGCTCGGTAGATGCAATAGCCCTTACCCCCGATGGCAAGCAGGTAATTTCTGCTTCAAGTGACAACACACTCAAACTCTGGAATCTGGAAACTGGTGAAGAAATTGCCACTTTTACGGGAGAGTCCGCATTTTTTTGCTGTGCTGTTGCAGCAGATGGGGTGACAATTGTGGCAGGGGAGTTCTCAGGGAGAGTGCATTTTTTGCGGTTAGAGAATGTCTCGTAAAGTATGAACACTTCACCTCGACTCGTTTCGGAGAGAGGTCAGAGTGCATTCGATAATAAGAACGCGTCTGCCATACACTAAAATTCGTGAGAGAGTTGACCTGGGGAACATCCTAGAGTCAAGATAAAAGGGTTGATATATCTTGTCAAAGTACTAAGCACATCCGATATCGCCTGATTTTCTTTCATTTCCCTGCTTTTGGGTTAAAGAGAAAGGCTATGGGCGATACTTATTAACGTGGCAAAAAACTGAAAAAAGTACGCGCGGATTGCTAAGACGTGCCTGGACGCAGAGGGTTAAGCCGTTGCACCCCGATGAAGCGTCAAGAAATAGCTGATTAAATCAAATTCTAAGCGATTTAATCATATATTTTGTAGCAGATACTTGTGGAAAAGAAAATGCTAGGTGTAAATGTTGTTATGAAAGTTGGCGATCGCGTCCGCGTTAAAGATTCGGTAGTGGTGTATCATCATCCTGAACATCGGAATCAGCCTTTTGATATCAAAGGTACAGAAGGCGATGTAGTAGCTATTGCCACCCAATGGCGAGACAGACCAGTAAGCGCTAATCTGCCGATTGTAGTCCAGTTTAGTAAAAAGTTTAAAGCCCACTTACGTGAAAATGAGTTAGAAGTCATCTAAAGCACTTATCTGCGGCGAAACCACTGAAAAATATTCAGTTCGCCGCGCATTCTTTTAAGCTCTTGGCGGTTTTGTTCTGCTGTGGTATAATACCAATCACAATAACGCTGAAACTCCGACCGTGACCGAACTTCGTGGTAAAACTGATGGGTTGTTTGGTAAGAGGCAAAAGCTTCCTCAACTTCAGGTTGAGCAACTGGAATAATATAAGGTAAATTTTTTGACATAAAGTTGATTTAGTTTGTCATTTGTCATTGGTCATTGGTCATTAAGAGTTTCAAATTCAGGCAATTACCGCACTTCCTAACTCATAATTCCTAACTCATAATTCCTAACTCATAACTCATAACTCATAACTCCTAACTCCTAACTTTAATTAAAGCCAACCGCGTAAGCGATAAACGAAAGAACCAATATATTCTTTTAAAGCGGTGGTAAATTGGTGTAAGTTATCAGTATCAGGTAATAAATTTAGTATAGCGGCTTTGGGAGTACTACCGAGTTCTTGCAACTCACCCTCACTAACTAGAAAGTCAGTGGGTGCAGGAATGGCATTGATTCCTTGACGCTGGAAAATCTGAAGCGATCGCGGCATATGCATTGCCGAAGTAACTAATAATACTTTATTTATCCCACGAGATAACAAGATTTTGCGGACATTTACAGCATTTTGATAAGTATTGAAAGAGTCAGGTTCTTGAACAATTGCCTCAGATGGAATACCAATAGATGTGAGTATTGTGGCCATATCTGCCGATTCTGGTGAACCACTTCCACGCCAATCAATGCGCCCCCCGCTCAGAATGATTATAGGCGCTTTTTTCTGGCGATAGAGTTGTGCGGCGTAGATGACGCGATCGCCTGCTTCACTTAAATCGACGGTAGGTCTGGGAGGAAAAGCTGATTTTGTTGCGCCACCCAAAACCACAATTGCTTCTGCATTAGTTATTTGGGCGGGTGGAAGATTTTGCCATTCTAGCGATCGCACTAATGATTTAGCGATCCAAGCATTGCTACAAAATAGCAATAAAGTTAGGGAAAAAGCAATTGCGATCGCAGCAGTCCTTGGTCGTTTCCACAAAGTCACTAATGCTACTACCAAGCTTACACAGGCTAATCCTAGTGGATAAAAAAATAGCGGCAGTAATTTGGATAGATATAAAAACATATTATTAGGGCGTGGGGCAGGGAAGCAGGGGAGCAGGGGAGCAGGGGAGCAGAGGAGAAGTTGCAGTAAGTCTTTCCCTCTGCCCCTCTGCCCCTCTACCCCTCTGCCTTTTGTGCCCAATGCCCAAATTACTACCTTTCCCAAAACTTGAAATTGAAACTACTTCCAGGAGCGCGACGATAACGGCGACCGGCTCTTCTGATTTGCCGTTTGTTGATCCTTTCATTCGTTGGCTCAACTTCAACCTCTTCTGATTCTTCAACTTGCAACTGAGTTCTAGTTTCTTCCTTACTTCCCCACCAAGCAGTAATCCAGCCTCCAGCTAAAGCGCCTAATCCACCTAGCAAGATACTCATAGGTGCTGGATAGCCCAAATATACAAAGCCCAGCATGAAAAATAACCAGTATTTCAATCCCGTATCGACACCATCAGATGAGGCGACAGCTGGAGCCTGGGGGCTATTATCGGTTAAATTTGTGATCCAGCTTAAGATGAAACCGCCCATGATTCCTAAAAAGATGCTCAGGGCTGGTGCGGAGCCGGTCATTATTAATATAAATGTTAAAAATGCTCCAAATAATAGTTGAGAAAAGAAACTGGGAGAAATACTGAAAAAGTCGTTCTTTTTGTCTGCCATAAAATAAAAAACTTATTTAACTAATTACTAATTCATAATTCGTAATTGAGTTGAAAATTACGAATTACGAATTACGAATTACGAATTACGAATTACGAATTATTTTAATTGTGCCTGTTGTGGCTGAGTTGTATCCCAAATCTTTACATAAGGTTGTTCCTCTTCAGTGAAAGGTTCAGCTTGTTTGATTTGTGAGGCTAATAAATCGGCGGTGGCATCAGCAATATCACCAGTGCGATTGTTCAAACGCTCTTTTAGGACTTCCAGCGGTGCTGTGCATTGGATAATCTGAAGGGGAAGTTGATGTTTTGTAGCTTGGGCGATCGCTTCTTGCCGTAACTGTTGTTTATCATACTTGGCATCCAAAATCACCGAAAAACCTTGTTCAGCCAAGATAATTCCCAATTCTAACAGCCGTGTGTAAGTTTTCTCGGTCATCTCCGGCGTATACAAATCATCGCCACCCCGTTCCCACAAAGGAATTCCCCCTAAATGCTTCCGCACCGCATCCGAACGCAGGTGAATTGCTCCCTGTTGACGGGCTAAAGACCTTGCTGTGGTACTTTTACCAGAACCCGACAATCCCGACATCAATATTAGTTGTCCCAGATTTGGTTTAGTGTATTCCCAAGCCTGTTTGTAATAATCAGCAGCCGTTTTTGTCGCTTCTTCCTTCACCGTCGCGGGTACGCTTGGATCGTCTAGCAAAAAGGATGTCACCTTAGCTCGGACATAAGCCTGACGACTTAAATACAAGGGCAACACCTGTAAACCTTCCCAGTCTCCAGTTTGCTCTATATAGGCATTCAAAAACGCATTACCCAAGTCTTTGCGTTGGCGAGCTTCCAAATCCATCACCGTGAACGCCACATCATACATCACATCGACAAAGCGAAATGGCTCATTAAATTCAATGCAATCGAACAACAAGATTTTATCGTGCCACAGGGCAATATTTCTCAGGTGTAAGTCTCCGTGACATTCACGAATATAGTCGTTGTGAATTCTGCTAGCAAATAATTCTGGACGTTCAGCAAAAAATTTATCTGTATATTGCTGTGTTTCTGTAAATTGCGCCTGAGTCTGGGGGCCACCAATATACTTCTCAGTTTGCTGATAATTCTCATCAAAGGCAGCCCGGACATTTGGCACTTCGCCAAAAGTGCGAATGTAATCATTCGTCTGTGCTTCGGCATGATATTGAGCCACCACCCGTCCCAACTCATCTAGCCGCGTCTCATTTAACTTACCTTCTTCAAAAAGTGTGCTTAATAGCGACTCTTGAGGAAACTGGCGCATTTTCAGCACATATTCTACAGCCTCGCTCGCTCCCCCTAACTGGTATTGCTCCCCTACCAAAGTTATGGGCAAAACTTCTAAATATAATTCACCAGCACCCCGCTGATTTAACCGTAACTCTTCCTGACAAAAATGCTGCCGCTTATCTAAGGTGGAAAAGTCCAAAAAGCCAAAATTCACAGGTTTTTTCAGTTTATAAGCGTAATCTCCAGTCAACAGCACATAAGAAATGTGAGTTTGAATTAGTTGAATGGGTTCTGTTACCTTATGGGGATAAACTCCCGGCTGCAACATTTGCTGAATTAAAGCTGGAAGAGTCGCTTCTGTCATCTCTGTCCTCTGCGCTCTCTGCGCCTCTGCGGTTCAAATACAAAAAAACCAGGAGTTCCCCCCTGGTGTCATCAAAAATTATTACACAGTTTACCTAGCTTAAGAAGCTGCTTCAGTTTCAGTTTCTGTTCCAGCATCTTCAGCGCTAATTTGTGGTGGCAAAACGCTGACAACAAGTCGCTCTGATTCAGCTAGAGGTGTAACACCTTCAGGAAAGGGTATATCACTAATACTCAAGCTGTCTCCAATTTGCAGGTTAGAGACATCGATTTCGATAACATCTGGGATGTTTTCTGGCGCACAACTAACTTGCAATTCAGTAATTACGGTGTCTAACACGCCACCTTCTTGTTTAACACCAACAGCAGTTCCCACAAAACGCAGACGTACTTCTACAGTGGTGTCACCGTGGCCAGCAACCGCGAAAAAGCTGAGGTGGTAAGGCGTACCTTTGGCTGGATGGATCTGAAGTTCCCGCAGCAAGGTTTTACCACGCCAAGGTGCATCAGCAACATTCAACTCAATCAAGGTATTGTTGACGGAAGCTTTTTTGAGCAAACGCTCAACAGTTTTAGCTTCAATGGTCAAAGAAATGGATTCTGTACCCTTATGACCATACAAATTGGCAGGTATCAATCCAGCACGGCGCAAAGCTCTTGGCTTGCTGCCTTCTGGACGTTTTTGAGATTCGACTGTAATAGCCATAAAAGTTGTCCTTTGTCAGTTGTCAGTTGTCCTTTGTCCTTTGTCATTAGTCATTTACTAATGACCAATGACAAATGACTAATGACTAAATTTACGCACTAAGTAGGGTAGCAGGTGTACCGTCGGGGTGCAATAAAGCGCGTTTGGGCCCGTGGATGGGGTCTTCTACGATTATGGTTTGATCGCGGCTGGCTCCTAATGAGACGATCGCGATCGGGACTTCCATCAATTCGGCTAAGAATTTGAGATAATCCAATGCTGCTTGTGGCAAGTCTTCTAGGGTGCGGCAGTGAGTTGTTGACACTTTCCACCCTGGCAAGGTTTTGTAGATGGGGCGACATCTAGCAAATTGACGAGAACTGGTGGGGAAGTGTTCGCTGCGTTGGCCATCTATGTCATAAGCGACACAAACTTGGATTGACTCTAATTCATCGAGAACATCCAGTTTGGTGAGCGCCATACAATCCATACCGTTAATCCGCACGGCATAGCGACCGATGACAGCATCAAACCAGCCACAGCGCCGTTTGCGTCCGGTGGTTGTGCCAAATTCGGCACCGCGATCGCACAGCAATTCTCCTAACTCGCCATCCAATTCAGTCGGAAATGGCCCCTCTCCGACACGGGTTGTATAGGCTTTTGACACCCCAATTACCCGGTCAATCATTGTCGGACCTACCCCTGCACCAACGCAAGCCCCACCCGCCACCGGGTTAGAGGAGGTGACATAAGGATAAGTTCCATGATCTAAGTCTAGGAGTGTACCTTGTGCGCCTTCAAACAAAATATTGCGCCGTCGCTGAATTGCATCGTATATTTTTAACGATGTATCAATAACGTAAGGCCGCAAGCGTTCTGCATAACCCAAATACTGTTCAATCACCTCTTGTGGATCTAGAGGCGGCAAGTTGTAAAGCTTTTCTAAAATGACGTTTTTATAATTAATCGTCCACTCCAGCTGCTCGCGCAGCCCATCAGGGTTCATCAAGTCTAAAACCCGAATGCCTGTACGTTCAGATTTGTCAGCATAAGTCGGCCCAATGCCCCGACCTGTTGTGCCGATCTTATAGCTTCCCCGTCGTTCTTCAGATGCCTGGTCAATCAATCGATGATAAGGCATCGTTACGTGGGCTGTCTCAGATATCAGCAGGTGGTCAGTGGAAATATTTAACTCTTTTAGTTGGTCGAGTTCTGCGATCAAAATCTGTGGATCGATGACTGTTCCACAGCCGATAATGCAATCGGTATTTGGATACAAAATCCCAGAGGGTATCAAGTGCAGTTTAAAGGTCTGACCTTTAACTACAATCGTGTGTCCAGCATTGACACCCCCTTGGTAACGCACCACAACATCTGCGGAACGGCTGAGTAAGTCAGTTATTTTACCTTTTCCTTCATCGCCCCATTGGGCACCTATGACAATGACGTTAGCCAAGAGCTTATATTAAGAAGTAAAGTTTCCACAAACTATTATTATTAACATATTGCTTGGGTCGTGTCAAGATAATTGTAGTAAGAGCGTACAGACGTGCGCCTCAACAGCAAATTCCATTGTTGATGTATGATGTCACCCTGTTATGACAGCGATTACCATCAACTTTAATAACGTTATCAAACTTACCAGTGACCAATTTTACCAACTGTGTGATTCCAAAAATTGGATAATTTATTTTTTGGAGTTCCCTAATTAAAATTCCAAATCAGAGATGTTGCATTGCAGCGTCTCTGCAAATATTATGGATAGGCAAATTACCCGATCCGAAGTGTATTAGCGATACTACAGATCAAAATGAATTTATATTAAAATTTCGCGGATTTCTTTGTGAGTATCATGTATAAATCATCATCCTTAAAAATCCAGATATTTACAACTATAACAGATTGTATTTTGCTACCCGTGTTATTAAAATCCTTAAAATATTCTCAGTATTTGTTTTTAATCTTTAATCTTAACTGATGAAGGGCATCTGCGGCAGAAGGGGCGATCGCATGAGCAAAAAATGGTATCGAGTCCAAAAGCTGAAAGCAATATTCGTCCTAGCATTGGCTGTTGTATTTACTAATGCTGTAGTTTCGTATAGCAACACTGTGAAGCTGATTCACAACCAGCAATGGCTAACATACTCCTATAAAGTTATTACCCAAATTGAAAGTATCCAATCTACACTCAAAGATACTGAAACTGCACAACGTAGTTATTTAATTACAGCAGATGCAGATGATTTACAAACTTATCTTACAGCTGATCAACAAACAAATAGCAATATTCAGATTCTCAAGAATTTAACTGTTAATAACCCTAAAAAGCAGCAGTGGATTGCTTTACTAGAGCCGAAAATTACCAAGAGACTCAATATTCTCCAACAAGAAATTTACCTCAGAAAAAATCAGGGATTAGAAGCAGTTCGGCAGCAAATATTATCTGATAATGACAAGCAAATTGGTAAAGAGATTCAACAACTGATTAACGACTCTTTGAAAGCGGAGAAAAATTTATTACAGCAGGAAATGCAGCAGTCACAAGCGAATTCCCAAAAGGCGATAGTGACATTTTTTATCGCTGCGATTGTGGATTTGGTGCTAGTGGCGTTGCTGTATGATTTGTTGTGGCGTTATATCAGGCAACTTCAGCAGACGGAACTGGCCCTACGCCAAAGCGAAAATCGTTTACGAGCCGTGATAGATGCAGAACCAGAATGCATCCAGCTAATTGCCAGAGATGGCACCCTTTTAGAAATTAATGCAGAAGGGCTGGCAATGATGGAAGTGGAAAGTGCTGATATCTTGATTGGTAAACCAGTTGATGCTGTAGTTGCGCCAGAGTACAAAGCAGCCTTTGCCGACTTGCATGAAAGTGTCTGCCAAGGTAATAAGGGGACTTTGGAGTTTGAAATCGTGGGATTTAAAGGCACTCGCCGCTACATAGAAACTCATGCCGTACCACTACGTAACGAATCTGATGGCACGTTTATCCATTTGGCAGTGACGCGAGATATAACCCAACAAAAACAGGCAGAACAGAAAATTCGCGAACAAGCAGCGCTATTGGATGTATCAACTGATGCAATTATGGTGCGAAATATCCACCACCAAATCTTATTTTGGAATAAAGGTGCTGAACGTCTATACGGGTGGAAGGCTGAGGAAGTTGTGGGGAAGAATGTTTTACAACTTTTATATAAAGAAATTTCACCACAGCTAAAAGATGCTTACTTGAGGGTGATGAATACAGGTGAGTGGCGGGGTGAGTTGCATCAACTGACAAAAAAAGGCAAAGTAATTATCGTTGAAAGTCGGTGGACATCGATCCGAGAGGATAATGGACAACCCAAATCTATTTTGAGTGTGAACACTGAGATTACGCAACAGAAACAACTAGAAGCTCAACTTCTGCGATCGCAACGTTTGGAGAGTATCGGCACTCTAGCTGGCGGTATCGCTCACGACCTCAACAACATACTATCGCCAATTTTAATGTCAGTTCAACTGTTGCAGAAGAAATTGCCCGATGCGCAGAGTCAGCAAATACTGCAAACTTTAGAAAATAATGTCAAACGCGGCGCTAATTTGCTTAAACAAGTATTATCTTTTGCACGGGGTATTGAAAGCAAACGGACAATTGTGGAAATTCAGCCTTTGATGGCAGAGATTGAGCAAATTATCGCTCAAACATTCCCCAAATCCATTAGTTGCCAGATAGATATCCCTAAAAATCTCTGGTACGTTCGTGGAGACATAACTCAACTACATCAGGTATTGATAAACTTGGTAATCAACGCCCGCGACGCTATGCCCAATGGCGGTATTCTCAGGATTGCGGCGGAAAATCTGGTGATTGGCGAACATTCTGCCCAGATAAATATAGATGCGAAAGTTGGTTCTTATATTGCGATCGTGGTGACGGATACTGGTATGGGAATGTCGTCAGAAGTCCAGCAAAGGATTTTTGAACCATTTTTCACTACCAAAGAGGTAGGCAAAGGTACAGGTTTAGGACTTTCTACGGCGTTGGGTATTATTAAGAATCACGGTGGTTTTGTAAATGTTTACAGTCAAGTAGGCAGAGGTACTCAATTTACAGTCTACTTGCCTACCTCAACATTTAGAGACACACATTCGCTGTCTCAACAATTGGAATCAGTTATAAAAGATGGCTAATTTATTTTGCTGGTGAAAATATCACAGACTACAAAAATAATATTAACCAATTTCTATACACGTTAGAAATTGGTTAATAGAAATAAAAAATATTCAGTTAACATGATATGCCGTTATAGCGTTTCCTAATCACATAAGGTACATCTTAGCCCCCTCTTCGCTTGCGGGGAGGGGGTTGGGGGTGGGGTTCTTGTACCTCACAAGGGCCGAGAACCGCTATATCACTATTCTCTTGTCTGAACTATAGGAATCCGGTTTGATTTCTGAAAAAAATTAAGTATTTGTAGGGTGCGTTATGACTTTAGTCTAACGCACCAAACCCTTGAAAATGGTGCGTTACGCTTCGCGATAACACACCCTACGTGTTGTTCAAAAATCAAATAGTAATCCTATATATACGGACTCGACTCTTGGGTATTCGTTATGAATCCACCATACTTTTATTCTATTAGACTGTGCAGGTGCGCTACCTGAGATTGAATATCCTGCCTGAGTCATTAAGGTTTCAAAAGTATTTGAGTCGAGAACTGTACTTTTTAATTGCTGTTAGTCCCTGTATTTGATGTCTGTTTAGGGTCATAGCTACCCTGGTAAGTCGTAAAAATTCTATATCCTGGTAATACTAAAGCAATTCCAGTGTTACTGTAAATTTTACCGGGATATTTATAGGGAATATCATCTGGTACGCTTCCACCAATGCGAAAACTAAAACCAAGTAGCCATATATACAAACCAGGTAGTAGTAAATCCATGCTATATGCGATCGCTCTCATTGCTTCATTTTCTTTGAAAGAAGCAGAATTTCTGGCTAGAGCGAATTTTTTGGAGATATTTTTTAGGTTTGTGTTTCGTAACATGGTCTTAATTTCAATCCCCAATAGGGATTTAGTAATTTTCAAGCGTTTCAATCTCTATGAGGGACAAGGTGTTTTGCAACGCTTGCCTCTTAATTGTAACAAGTGGTTTCCATTGAGTAGAGCTTTTGAGAGCATTTTTACCATCAGCCAAAAATTAGCGATCGCCCAGAAACAGAAATATCACAGAGTCAGCGTCAATTACTTTTATGCTTAATCCAGTTTTTAAAACTTTGATTTTTTGCGGTTCATTAGGTAGTAACCAACGCGCAAAACTGTGAAGGTATTTTTCTGCTAATCTTTTACAGATGTTGTCAAAGTATTATTAAATCAACTTTGTTTTAGCTAACCGCAAGTGAGTTTAAAAGTGAGAAAAATCAAACTACTGGCTTTGATATTAATTAGTTTGGCAATGGTGTTGTGGTTTAATTTGCGTTTTTCAACACCTTCAATACCCACTATTGCGGCTTCACCACCAAAAACTATCCGCTACTTCGATCGCACTTTGCCCCAAAGCATCGCTCACGTCGTGTTGATTCCAGCTAATAGCAAATTCTTGGTGACTCCTGCATTATCACAGAAGGTAGCCACTGTAGAGGAATTTGCCCAAAAGTATCAAGCCGTGGCTATTTTGAACGCAGGATTTTTTGACCCAGCCAACCAAAAAACTACATCTTATGTTGTCCGACAAGGAAAGTTGATAGCCGATCCCAAGGAAAACGAGCGGCTGGTGAACAATCCCAACTTAAAATCTTATTTGGATCAAATATTCAATCGCACAGAATTCCGTCGCTACTTATGCGGGCAAACTACCCACTATTCCATTGCCCTACACAATCAGTCACCACCAGCAGGTTGTCAGTTAGTTGATGCTATAGGTGCTGGCCCACGCCTATTACCAGAACTCACCTTAGAAAAAGAGGGCTTTGTAGATAATGCCAATAAACGAGATGCCCTTGGCAGCAATCAACCCAATGCCAGAACTGCTGTAGGTATCACTCGTGATGGCAGCGTTATTTTAGTTATGGTGGCTCAAAAACCCTCGGCTTCGGCGAACTCTGGGGTGTCGTTGCCAGCATTAGCTGATTTGATGAAAACTCTTGGTGCAGATCAGGCGATGAATCTGGATGGGGGAAGTTCATCTTCGCTTTATTACAATGGGAAAACCTTTTACGGGAAGGTTGATTTGGAGGGAAATTCTATCAAGCGTCCTGTGAAGTCAGTTTTGCTGGTTCAGGAAAAGTAGGGGCTGTGGGAATTATACCTACCCACTGGTAGATTTTTGCCATATCCTCAATTCCCGAATCCGAATTGAGTCACAATAAGAATAGGCAATCATTAAAGGTGCTGTTATGCTTCGTCTAACCCAAATTATTCGGAACTTGTTCCTTCGTATTGAAGGCTTGTTTGGTGTTTTATTCCAAAGTATTTCTAATTTTTTCGGAAATTTATTTGGTTTTTTTGGCAAGCTTTTCGGATTTTCTCAGTCTGGTTATTTCTTGGAATCGGATGGGGTGCAAGACGTAAAACAAGCTTCAGCTAAACAGCCAATTGAAACGAATCGGGATAACATTGCTAAAATTCCTGCCACTAACCGCCGTCGTTCTAATGCCAAACTTGACGACTACTACCTAAACATGGCTCGTGATGTGAAAAAGAACTAACAAAAGCCATAAATTAGATTTTTATCTCAGAATTTTATCAATTATTGTTCTCTATGCTAGTGGTCTGTCCTATTAGTTACGAGGGGTGAATAAGTTTGTAGTAAGGACTTTAGTCCTGGATTTTTAAGCACTGAAGTGCTTACTACAAACTCATTATATTGAATGGGACAAGCCACTAGGTAGTGTAAGGTTGCGAAAAGCATCCAGCCATAATTAACAGATTTGTATGTGCGTAGACATCGCACCTTTCGCAAAAGTTTTGTCCAGTTTGAGGCTGGACAATAGCTAGAAATATTTTTGAGCTTGAATATTTACTTAGTTTTTAGCTTACCAAATCAACTAAGGCGTTGCTTTGGAAGCGAACTATAGATGAAACTGAGCAACCGCGATAATTCTCAGAGGTGAATACTGATAGTGTGATATTAGCTTGACCTGGATCTAAAATGCGTTTTACCTTGCAGGTTTGCATTTTATTGTTGCAGTAAGCAATAATCCGATCGCCAGCCTTGACTTCCAACGCTTGAATTTTCAATTAATACCAACCTTGCCAGGAATTTGCTTTGTTAAAGGAAAAATATATTGCTATATCTCACTCGTTTGACAATAGCAATGTTTTTTTAGTATAGCACAAAAATTAAGGATATCAATGCTATCAATTTAATCTTGGTAATGTCAAGTTTATTCATACTGCAAATACTAGTGCAGGAGGTAGGAGGCAGAAATTGATCTGTTGCTCTCAACCCTATCTAATTCCAAGCCACCAAATCGTTTGCCCAGTTTATCAGTCGGAGTATTTGTTGAAATTCAGATGGAGGGAAACCTCTACTCTAAAGAAGTTAGAGCTAAATTTTTTTGGTGGAAGATTTTTCTCTCAATGTTTTTGTTACAATCATTGAAATTTTTACCTAAAAATAACACTATGGCTTTATACGCTGAACTACATAGACATCTAGGCGGCTCGGTCGTACCACGAGTTTTATGGCGATATTTCGAGCGGCATTCTTCGGAGTTAATTTCCCGCTTTGCTGACTATTCAGATTTTGAAGATTTTTATACCCGCCCACGTAACACTCTAGATGAGTATCTAGAATTACACACCTTGGTAGAAAGCGTGCAAACTGTGGAGACTTTGCCTTACTTTATCTATCGCTTGGTGCGGGGTGCTTACATATTTGAAAATTTGGCTTATCTGGAACTGCGCTACACTCCTTATTTGCGGACACCTGAACATCTGAGTCAATCGGAAAGAATTGACAAGATGGCAGAAATTGTGCGAGTAGTAGGACTTGCCAGCCATCAGCCAGAATATCCGATTGTTACTAGCCAAATTCTCTGTATGCACACACGCCTACCTTATGAGGTGAACAAGGCGATTGTTGATTTGGCGGCGCAAAATAAACAGTATGTCTGTGCAGTAGATGTAGCAGGAGGTGATAGTTATTACGCCGATCGCTTAGAAGAATGGATTAGCTTATATGATTATGCGCGATCGCAGGGTGTTAACACCACGGGACATCTATATGAAACTACCGCTGGTTGTTACCCAGAACTGCTACCCTATCTGATGCGGATTGGTCACGGTATTCAAATTCCCCTACTATATCCAGAGCTACTTAATGATGTGGCTAGACGCGGACAATGTTTAGAGGTTTGTCCGACAACTTACCTAAAAACTGGAACCTTGCAGGATATACGTCAACTCAAATTAGTTTTTGATCGTTGTTTTGATGCTGGAGTCGAGATTGCTATATGTACTGATAATGCTGGATTGCACAATGTGCGTCTACCATTTGAGTATGAGAATCTCTTGACTTACAACATCATTAGTTTTAAACAACTACAAGCTTGTCAAGATGCAGCTTTCCGTCATGCTTTTGCTTGGCCTTACAGTCAACCTCCTGCATCACTGTTGAACGGTTTGCTCAAACCTGAACCAGCTAAAATTTTGTCCCTGAGAGATACTAATTAACAAATCGCCTAAAGATATTCATAAAGTCAGGTGATTTAATGTTAATTAATGTTGCAATTACTAATTTCTTCTGATGCCATAGAGAAAGTTGTAATGCACAATAGATATCTTGCAATAATTAATGTTTTAGAAATTAAACCACAGATGCACACAGATAATTTATCAGTGTTTATTTGTGGTTCTTTTGTTGCTGAGAAAGGATTCGTTGCTATAAGTCGTATATAGCGTGCCCCCAGAAGCTATAAACTATAATTTATGGCATCTACTATTCAAGCTCTACCAACAGAAGTCGTATATCTCATTACAGCTGGTGAGGTAATCGACTCTTTAGCTTCTGTGGTGCGGGAATTGGTAGAAAATTCCCTAGACGCAGGTGCAACGCGAATTGTGGTTTCTCTGTGGCCGCAGCAATGGCGAATTCGTGTAGCAGATAATGGTTGTGGAATGAACTTAGATGATTTGCAACAAGCAGCCACAGCCCACAGCACTAGTAAAATTCGCTCTAGTGCCGATTTGTGGAAAATTAACAGTTTAGGGTTTCGTGGTGAGGCGTTGCACAGTTTAACGACTCTGGCTGATTTAGAAATTTTGAGTCGTCCTCTGGGGGGAAATTTAGGATGGCGGATAATTTATGGCGATGGCGGGAAAGTTGTACAAGTTGAAGCAACTGCGATCGCACCTGGTACAGTAGTTACAGTTTCCCATCTTTTCGGTAATTGCTCATCTCGTCGTCAGGGATTGCCCACAACAGCACAGCAAATGAAAGCCGTGCAAGCCACAATTCACCAAATCGCCCTGTGTCATCCCCGCGTCACCTGGCAGATTTGGCAAAATGACCGTCAATGGTTCACCATTTGTCCTGCTGCCACAACTGGACAACTACTACCGCAGATTTTACCGCAAGTGCGACAAGGTGACTTGCAAGAAATAAGACTCGAAATACCCAACCCACTAAACTCAGAACTCCTAACTCCTAACTCCTCACTCCTCACTCCTCACTCCCCACTCCCCACTCCTCACTCAGCACTCAGCACTCAGCACTCAGCACTCACTTTAGTGGTAGGATTACCCGATCGCTGTCATCGCCATCGTCCAGATTGGGTACGTGTAGCCATTAACGGCAGGATGGTGAAGACACCGGAACTAGAGCAAACGATATTATCAGCATTTCATAGAACATTACCGCGCGATCGCTATCCAATTTGTTTCTTACATCTTGCCATTTCCCCCGATCAAATTAACTGGAATCGCAATCCAGCAAAAACAGAAATTTACCTCAACGAAATCATTTATTGGCAAGAGCAAATTACCCAAGCAATTAACCAAGCACTCAGCATTTCTTCTAACAATCTCAAAGAAGCTGTTCACACCACACGAGTTAGTAAATTACTCAAAGCCGCAGAAGCAAAAGGCAGCTACAATTTCAATTCTCAAAATCCTAACGAAAATCCTAAAACTCCTAACTCCTCACTCCCAACTCCTAACTCTTTAAAAGCTGTCGCTCAAGTTAGCAATACTTATATCGTGGCGGAACATTCAGGTGGTATGTGGTTAGTAGAACAGCACATTGCCCATGAGCGAGTTTTGTATGAGCGATTATGCGATGATTGGCAACTTGTCCCCGTCGAACCGCCAATAATTCTTTATCAATTATCGCCAGCGCAAGTATCGCAACTGCAACGCATCGGTTTAGACATAGAACCTTTTGGCGAACAACTTTGGGCTGTCCGTAATATCCCCGCACCTTTGCAGCAGCGAGACGACTGTGCAGAAGCAATTTTAGAACTTAGTTGGGGAGGCGATTTACAAACAGCCCAAGTAGCCGTCGCCTGTCGCAGTGCCATTCGTAACGGTACACCGATGAACCAACAAGAAATGCAGACACTTTTAGATAATTGGCAACGCACTCGTAACCCCCGCACTTGTCCTCACGGACGCCCAATTTATCTATCTTTAGAAGAATCAGCATTAGCTCGGTTTTTCCGGCGTAATTGGGTAATTGGAAAAAGTCATGGAATTTGATGTTTTTGGTAATGCCAAATCTCTTTTTTCTCTCTGCGCCCTCCGCGTCTCTGCGGTTCAAAAGCATTACTAATCATAATCTATTGTCTTCTTGTTTGGCTTTAAGATAATCAGCAATTTTTGTTTTATAATTAACAGACAGATCAGAATCACCATTAAAACATCCAACTAAACCAAGTTCTTGAAATATTTGTAATGGAGGTTTATTAGTGGTGTTAATTTGGTTGTAATATTGCTCAATAGCTTGTTTAATCGCTGCGCTAAAATCTTGATTTGTTTGTTCCTGAATATACGCAAGTTTTTGAACAGAGTCATCATCAAGGGGAGCATCCCAGTTTTTATTTTGCATCAAAAGAATAATATTGTCATTGCGAGGAGGAACGACGAAGCAATCCCACAATCTTCAATATTAACGAATTGATGGGATTGCCACGCTCCACTTCGTTGCGCTCGCAATGACAATCCCAGTTTTTATTTTGCATCAAAAGAATAATATTGTCATTGCGAGGAGGAACGACGAAGCAATCCCACAATCTTCAATATTAACGAGTTGATGGGATTGCCACGCTCCACTTCGTTGCGCTCGCAATGACAAGTAAAAAAGTGGGATGCTTCATCATCTAGTTGAATTTCTAATTGCATAATCTTATCTCATTAGTTGACGATTTGACTGAAAAAATCAGAGAGTGTTTGTTTAGTTGATGAAAGTTAAAAAAAACTGTCGTTTTTGCGTAACTACACTCTACCTACTATATTTACAGTACCACCAGCAGTTAAAACTTGTTTTGCAGTTAATTGTAAACTGGGAAAAATAGAAGAAACAAGGAGATCATCATTTTGAAACAATTGCTTTTGATACTCATCTTCTATTAACTTACAAATTGTAATCGTTGGCTGCTTAGTTTTGCCAATATATTCTCTACCACCTAGCCCCAAATAATCTATAATCCAATATTCAGGTACACCGAGTAAAGCATAATCTTCAACTTTTCGAGCGTAATCATTTTGCCAGTTGCTACTAACAACTTCCGCAATTATTTTAATAGATTTCCCCGATGTGATTACAGGTTCTTGTTGCCATAAAGGTTCATTAATTAGTTGTGTTTGATCGAGTACAATTACATCGGGGCGAAAAGCCGTACTTGTTCCCAATAGTTTAATCAAACAGCGATGGGGTGTAAAGTATAGTAAATTATGACGATCAATTTCTACATTCAGTTTTCGACTCGTAAAAGATGATACTTGTTCATGGGGGCCTGTGGGTTCCATCTCGATTAATTCCCCATCAATTAGTTCATAATGATTGTTATCGCCATATTGAGTAATAAATTCATTAACATTGATTAATTTTGGTACTGCTTGTAGCATAATGGTTTTAACCTAATTACAACTAATTCAGTGCATTAGACGTAGGTTGGGTGAAGCGGAGCGCAACCCAACATTAATCCGGGCGTTGGGTTACGCAAAGCCTCCACCCAACCTACAATTTTATTGCTATTTATTATTCTTATATAACAAGCAGCACATAACCGAATCGGCTCAAGCTTCATCCCCACCGCAGCAGGTGGTAACATCTGCGCTAACTTATCGGCATCAACCCCCCCCAAAACCTTAGCCAATACCTCCAACTGCTGCCGAGAAGGAGGAGGATTAAAACGGCTCCGCCCGCCGCAGGCATCGCACCCCAAAGTCCTGCGGTTTTACCTAAACCAGTAGGGGTTAAATCATTTAGTAACTAACACTTTCAGATTTTACGCAATAAAAAACCCCACTAACTTATAGAAAGTGGAGCAATTAATGTTACAAGTTTAGGAGTCAATCATCGATAAAATCGCTATTTGCACTCGACAAGCGAAATTATTCTAAAGCTTTCTTAAGTTCGTCTTTAATATTTTCTACGGTGTGAGTAACTTGGGCTTCAGCTTGCTTTGCTTGTCCTTCAGTTTTATCTTGTGGATTACCTGTTATTTCACCCACAACCTCTTGAATTTTTCCTTCAATATTTTTTGCAGTTGCTTCTATTCTCTTTTCGGCACTCATGGTTTTTATCTCCAGCTTGTAGTTGATTCAGGGAACTCCAAAAATAAATTACTACTACTTGCAAAGTGGGCCGAAAAGCCCGCCCATTTCACAGGACGGGCAAGACGCTCACCCTACAAATAATAAAATATTGATTATTTTATTACTTGGAAGTCCCTAAGCTATTACATAATATAACATCTATGTATTCTTTTTTACTTCCATCAACCGAGGGAATATTTTGGTAAATTATATCAACTTAAGATAGATGTCGATCGGGCTAATAGCACACAATGTAAAACATGAACATCTGATAAATAAAATTTATATATATTAAAAAAATAACTTTTTCGCAGATAAATGAACTATAAGTTAAAGCAAAATTTAAATAAAAGGAAAATAAAGGAGTGCCAACAAAAAGTCAAAAAAATGTCTGGAAGAATGAGATTAATGACATCATTCGAGGTGCTTGTGGAGGTTTTTTATTTGGCATACCCTTGCTGTACACAATGGAGGTTTGGTGGATTGGATCGCTGGCAAAAGCACAACTGATAATGACGGCGATCGCATTAATGTTTATTGTGGTTTACTTACTCAATCAGATAGAAGGCTTTCGCAAACGCAGATATAGCTGGCTAGCTGCTCAAACCGCAATCGATACCGTCGAAGCGATCGCGATCGGCATAGCTTGTTCTACCTTTGTGCTGTTACTATTGCGAGAATTGACACCAGAAACCTCCCTAAAAGAATCTTTAGGTAAAATCATCTTTGAAAGTGTGCCCTTTGCTCTTGGTGTAGCATTAGCGAATCAGTTGTTGGGAGATACTGAAAACAGTAATGGAAAAGGACAAGGAAGCGATCGCGAAAATAGCACAACCAAGAACAAAGGTGATGAGTTACACGCCACCTTTACTGATGTGGGTGGAACCCTGATTGGTGCAACCATAATTGCATTTAACATCGCTCCCACAGATGAAATTCCTATGCTTGCAGCCGCAACCTCTCCACCTTGGGAGTTGGCAATGATCGCCGCATCTTTGCTGATTTCTTATGGCATTGTATTTCAGGCAGGTTTTTCTAACCAGCAAAAACGTAAAGAGCAAAAGGGAATTTTTCAACGGCCATCGAGCGAAACCATTATGTCCTACTTAGTATCATTGCTAGCAGGTGCTTTTATGTTGTGGTTCTTTCAAAAGTTAACTCTTAGCGATCCTTGGACAATGTGGTTAGATCACACATTGATACTGGGTTTACCTGCAACTATTGGTGGTGCAGCCGGAAGGTTAGCAATATGACTGAAACAGAACAACAACCAAAGCGTTCAATGGCTGAGTGGATAACATTCAGCATCGCCTCATTCATCTTAGCAATCATTGTGAGTCTAGTAGGCTACACTTGGCTGAACGAAAAAAATCAACCTCCGATCCTTTCTGTCACTAAAAAACAAACAATTCGAGAAATTAATGGCCAGTTTTATGTTCCTTTTGAAGTTGTGAATAGTGGAGGAGATACAGCTGAGTCAGTTCAGATTATGGCTGAGTTACTGATTGACGGCAAAGTTACAGAAACAGGAGAGCAACAGATTGACTTTTTATCTAGTGGGGAAAGCGAAGAAGGCGCATTTATATTTAGCCATAACCCGCGCCAAGGTGAATTAAATCTACGTGTTGGTAGCTATAAATTGCCATAGGGGACTGACAAATAAAAAAATACCCCACAATATTGCATAATCTATTTGTTGGAAGTATACCCGAACTCAACCCTCACCACACTTGTGGCATGGGGAATTAGTGTCAGTCAACCAATATTGAACAGCTTAATTTCCCAGATGACAGCCGCAGAAGAACAAGGACAAATATTAGGAATTGCCAGTTCTTGCTCTGCATTGGCACGCATCGCTGGGCCAACATGGGCAGGGGTTAGTTTTATAAAATTTGGGAGTTCTGCTCCTTTTTTGAGTGGAACTTTAGTAATGGTAGTAGCTTTGACTCTTAGTTTACGAGTAACTAAAAGTGCATCTGAACCAAAAACAGAACGTGTAGCCTAAAAAGCTAGGTCTTAATTTAAGAATTACGAATTACGAATGCACTCATGTAAACCGTTGGTGGACATTTACTTTGGAGGCTTCAGTGCTTTTACACAGTGTAATTGTGTCATTAATACTAGGACAAAGCAAGTGGCCCACATTTCTTTTTGGTTTTTTTGGCATTCTGGTACTTACTCAGCTTCACGGACTACCTGTGGGTATCTCGGCGAAACGTACTATTTACGGAGCTTTTTTAGTGAGTGTTCTGGTCGTTTATGCACTGACTGAACGTGGCTTGGGCAGAATTTACGAAGTAACCTATATTCCTCTGATTGAGTTTGGATTAGTTGGTGCAATTTACTTAATCTTCCTACTCATCTTATGGACAATTTCTCATTTACCTGTCAAGACATAATGTCGTGTTAGTATTGTAACTCGTTGAATTCCAGCAGGCTGACACGCTTGATGCTTAAAATGCTAGGTTCGTTCCTTAACCCAGACTACCGGGAATCTGCGATCGCATTGCCGCTCACCTGGAGATCGCACTACGCCCCTATCGACAGATTGAGGGCTAACGAGACACAAGATAAGCGATCGCACCCAAGAGCGCGCATGGCTGCAAGGTGGACAAACACACTATACCAAAGCCACGCATTGCATCAGGGCGCGGTTCGCTGCATCGCCTGGTTAGACGTTTTGAGGCGGCAGTATGGAGACTAGCCGAGTGGTTTGCCTTTACGACTGAATGAATTCGAGGAGATCGGCATTGATCTGGTCTGCGTTTGTCGTCGGCATACCGTGCGGGAAACCCTTGTAGGTTTTCAATACCGCGCCCTTGACCAACTTAGCGCTCAGTGGGGCGGAGTCGGCATAGGGAACTATCTGGTCATCATCGCCGTGCATTACCAAAGTCGGCACAGAGAACTTCTTAAGATCCTCAGTAAAGTCGGTCTGGGAGAAAGCCACGATGCCATCATACTGCGCCTTGCTACCGCCCATCATGCCCTGACGCCACCAATTCTCAATCACGCCTTGCGACGCTTTCGCACCCGGTCGGTTGTAACCGTAAAAGGGCCCGCTCGGCACATCCCAATAAAATTGCGCCCGATTGGTGGCAACCTGCGTCTGAAAGTCGTCAAATACCTCTTTAGGTAGACCGCCGGGATTCTCTGGGGTCTTCACCATCAGTGGTGGCACGGCGCTAATGAGAACGGCCTTCGCGACGCGGCTTTCGCCGTGGCGCGCAATGTAGCGTGTCACCTCACCGCCGCCAGTCGAGTGTCCAACGTGGATGGCGTTTTTTAAGTCGAGATGCGCGGTAAGGGCAGCGAGGTCATCGGCGTAATGATCCATATCGTGTCCGTCGGCGCCTTGGGTCGAGCGTCCATGCCCTCGTCGGTCATGGGCGATGACACGATAGCCGTGATTTAAGAAGAACATCATTTGGGTGTCCCAGTCATCGGACGATAGAGGCCAACCATGCGAGAAAACTATGGGCTGACCGCTGCCCCAATCTTTGTAGTAAATCTCTATGCCGTCTTTCACTGCGATCGTGTTCATGTGTTTTTCTCCAGTAGGCTGACTCACATTTTGCAGGTAAGTGAAGAGATTGATGATATTTTTGATAAATGACATCATCAGCATCAGAAATAAGAGTACAAGATATTGACCACTGCGGGATAGTGGCAGGCCAGGCATAATCGACCAAATGTGTTTGGTAGAAGAAATCAACCAAATACTAGGTGTAGCGAACTGCAAACATAAATACTTCAAACCGCAAATAAGGCAATTTTGAAACCACATTATTTGCAAATAAGAGCAGTCTCAAAATAGAACTGCGGAATGTAGGACAGAATTTTTGGAAATGTCTATTAAAAAACTAACAATTTTACTCACCACTACTAAGAATTTTTTGCTGTTGATAACGCTGTTTAAATTGCTGTTGCTGTATTTTATGATCCACAATTGGGTCAGGATAGCCAACAGCATGACGTTCTAAAGGTGGAATTTTCCCAGTAACTAAATATTCTGTATCTACAGACCGCAATTCCGACACCCATTGCCGAATATATTCCCCTTCTGGATCGAATTTCTGTGTTTGACTGGCTGGGTTGAAAATCCGCACAGGTTTGGGGTCCATGCCGCTAGAAGCACTCCATTGCCAACCGCCATTATTAGCAGATAAATCTCCATCAATCAACTTCTGCATAAAGTATTTTTCTCCCAATTGGGGATTAATTAGCAAGTCTTTAGTGAGGAAACTCGCAACAATCATCCGACAGCGGTTATGCATCCAGCCACTTTCGTTTAACTGACGCATTGCTGCATCCACAATGGGGTAGCCTGTTCTCCCCTCACACCAAGCTTGGAAATGTTCTTCGTTAGTTTCCCAAGGAAAGTTCTTGAAGGTGTCGCGGAAAGCACCATCAGCTAATTCCGGGAAGTTATACATTGCGTGTTGATAAAACTCCCGCCAAGCTAATTCCTGTTGCCATGTGCGGATATTAACTGCTGTTTCCTCACTGCGGCTATTTTCTAGTGCTTCTACCGTGGCTTGCCAAACGGTGCGAATGCCAATTACCCCAAATTTTAAAGCTGCACTCAGTTGCGATGTTCCTTCCACTGCGGGAAAATTGCGCTGTTCTTGATATTCAGTAATAGCTTTATTAGTAAATTCTTCTAATCGTTCTTGTGCCGCCGCCTCTCCTGGTGAAATAATTAATTGTTCATCCCAGATGAATCCTAAATCTTTTGCTGAAGGTAGTGTCAAGGCTCCTGCAAGTTTGGCAATTTCCTGTTCAGCTTCCGTTAATCCCTCAACATTTTGCAGTGTTTCTACTGGTTGCGCCTTTGGTTTAGTAATCCAATTTTTCCAGAAGGGTGTGTAAACAGTGTAAGGACTGTTACTACCCGTGCGTAACTCCTCTGGGGAGTTGAGGATTTGATCCCAGTTTTGGTTAAGAAACTCAATGCCTTTTTCTTTGAGGGCATTTATGATGGTGCGATCGCGTTCTTGTGAATAAGGTTCTACATCCCAATTCCAAAAAACAGCTTTGGCATTTATTGCTTCGGCTAAGGCTGGTATCGCTTGTACAGGATCGGCGTGGAGTATTAACAACTGGCTACCAACTTCAGCATATCGCTCTTGAAGTTTCTGCAAACAGCCAATCATATAAGTTACTCTCACAGGAGCAACATCATCCCGTTCTAGAATATGCGGATCTAGGCAAAACACGCCCACCACCTTCGGACTTTGCCGTTTTGCCGCAGCTAGTCCCGTATTATCAGAAATGCGTAAATCGCGCCGATGCCAAAACAGAATTAAGTCAGACATTCCATGCTGGATATAGTTCACCCGTACTAGCTTAGATGCTAGTGGTACCAATAAGCATCATTCTGGCGATAAATTTATTCTCTTGATGGGCATTGAGGATTTAACTATAGCGGTTTGCGATCGCGTGGTGTAAGGGAGCACATCTGCCATCCTTACGAATTCACATGAAAATTGCGATCGCAGGATGTCAACAGTCAATTAAACCCCGGTTTCTCAATCGGGAATAGTGGCTTTTCATCTCAAAATTTAGTATACTCTTCTTAACAGTTAATTAGTCTTTTTGTCATGGCTAACCTACTACTTGACGACGGTACGATTGAGAGCGATTTAGGCGAAATAGCTCGTGAACTTGCGCCTCTTGGCATTCAACTCAAACACTACGACCCAGGAACATCGCTACTCTTCCCTAATTTGCTAGACCAGGACGTTTTAACTGAGGCCGAGAAACGTTATTGCGTAGAACTCCATAACAGCGTCTTTGAATTTCTTCAGCAAGAAAATGGCGCTCTCTGGTGTGACTTACTAAATGTGCATCCAGGTTCGTTCAATCTTCACCACCTGATCGCAACCTACAGTCGTTACCATACTCATGTTGCGCCTGAACCCCTCTATATGCTGTCAGGAGAAATGATTTATGGCTTCGTGCGACTTGATGGCAGCCAGGTACAGCTTTTAGTTCAGGCACAAGACTATCTCTACATCCCCGGCGGCGTTGAGCATTGGTGCAGCCCAACTGCATCGTTGAATTTCAAAGGGATACGCTATTTTGCAATTGCAGAAGGTTGGGTTCCCAATTATACAGGGACTCAAGTGAGTGATTCGATCCAAAAACCGCGTTAAAGCTTATTTGAGTACTCCAAGTAAAAAAATGCCCAATTGTCATTGCGTACGCCAAGGGCGAACACGATGACGGGTTTTGGATCATTTATTTTTTGGAACACTCTTATACACGTCCTTTGACCCACCTCACGAAATCGCGTTGCTCCCGCCTAAGCCTTGTGAAATGCGCTGTCTTTGAGTATATCCTGTAGTCTTTAAAGCAACAGTCTCAATTCGACTGTAAAGGAACTGGGGCAAAAGCCGAAGGAAATAGGCAGCTCCCAGGGTCAACAGTGTACGGCGTGGTTCTTTAGAGAGAATATGCCAGTTCGTTGCTAATGCTCGATTCACCAACTTCACAGCCATTTCACCATCTTGCAGGCTGACTGCTCTACGGGCTAAGTACCGCAACTGGTAAGCTCTAGCCAGTGTTTCCCATTGATTAACTATTTCTGGGGCGTATAAACGTGCCCTAGAGATTGCCAATTCCCAAGAATCTAACTGCTTAAGCAAGTTTGCTGATAGTCCCCCTGAATTTACCCTATATAAGGTCAAAGCTTCAGGAATACCCTCTATTTCCAGATCGCTCTTAACAGACATCCGAAACCAACATTCAACATCTGTTGAGTCACCATTAGTATGACGCGATCGCTCATCGAAATAAAAGTTTTCAACTGTACCGTAAAGATTGTCTTGGAATTCAATAGCTTCAAAAACTTCTCTTTTAATTACTGCTACCGAACCATTGCTAACTGGATTGCGGCAAAGAATAATCGCTGGAGTTATTCCCTGCATCTGAGGCATTTGATAAATACCTAAAGGGTTGCCATTATCATCAATAAAAGCAGAGCGGCTAAAGCTTACCCCGACATTAGGCGAATTATCTAAATGCTTAACGTGTTTTTCTAATTTTTCTGGCAACCATAAGTCATCAGCATCTAAAAGAGTTAAATATTCTCCTTGTGCATGGCGAATACCAGTGTTTCTTGCCCCAGGTAAACCCCGATTCTTTTGACGAATAATTTTAATTCTAGGGTCTGTAAATTGCTGACAAATTTCTATACTTCTGTCAGGAGTGCCATCATCAATAATTAAAATCTCGAAGTTTTCGTAAGTTTGTTCCAGAGCCGATTGCAGTGTAGCAGCTATATACTTTTCTGCTTTGTAAACCGGAATAATGATAGAAACTTTCTTCATTGTTGACTATTCCCATTGATTTATTTTAATTAATATCTAATTAAATTTACTATGCACTAGGCAAGAAATCTAATTATGCTTTAGGCATAGAAAGTTCTTAATTATTGATAGAAAAATTCTTAATTATTTCTAGATATCTTCTTGAAGAATACGACGTTTTTGGTTAGCCCCTACTATATTATTTGAAACCAGAGCTTCAAATTTATTGTAAACATTTTGAGGTAAGAGTAAAAGTAAATAGGCTGCTACCATTGTCAAAAGTGTACTTCTGGGATTTTCAAGAAGAATATGCCAGTCAGTTATTAAGGCTCGATTAATTAATTTTACAGCCATTGAACCTTCTCGTAGTCTTACGGCATTACGAGCTAAATACTGCAACTGGTAAGCTCTAGCTAGTGTTTCCCCTTGAGTAAATATTTCTGGAGCGTAGGAGCGTGTCTTTTCAATTAGCTTTTCCCAAAAATCTAACTGCTTGAGCATATTTGCTGAAAGCCCTTTTGAATTAACTCGATACAAAGTCAAGGGTTCTGGAATGCCCTCTATTTGCCAATTGCTTTTAATGGAAATACGAATCCAAAATTCGTTATCTTCTGATTGGAGTAAGCGTTCATCAAAATAACAATCTTCATTAGTACCGTAAAGATTATCTTGAAATTTAATCGCTTCCAGAACTTCTCTGCGCATTACCGCAGCAGAGCCATTACCAACCGGATTGCAACTGAGTAAATAGGATGGTGTGATTTCTTTAAGCTTGGGCATCTGATACGTACCTAAAGCTTGTCCAGCTTCATCAATAAAAGCAGAACGACTGAAGCTAACACCGACTGCTGGTGAATTTTCTAAGTGAGCAATCTGTTTTTCTAACTTTTCTGGCAACCAAAGGTCATCTCCATCTAAAAAAGCTAAATATTCTCCTTGAGCATGACGAATACCAGTATTCCTAGCTCCAGATACTCCTCGATTTGCCTGACGAATAATTTTAATTCTGGGGTCAGTAAATTGCTGACAGATATTTATACTCCTGTCCAAAGAAGCATCATCGATAATTATAAGCTCGAAATTTGTATAGGTTTGCTCAAGAACAGATTGTACAGTAGCAGCTATATATTTCTCGACTCCATAAACCGGAATAATTACAGAAACTTTTTTCATTTTCCAGACCGATTTTAGTTTCAGTTTGCTCTCAGGTTTTACTGGTAGTACAGTAATCTTTGATATGCCAATGGGAATACTATCTGATGGATACGATCGCACCTTCTAGTGATAGCATCTAAAAAAGTGAGATATTTATCCACCTGGCTATCCACCTAGTTATAAGACAAACCCCACTTCCTAACTTTTCACCGGATAATGTAAAATACTTACTTCTAGTATTCGTTACTTAATACAATTTACTGTGTTTCACAATACATTATATTCTGCGTGTGGATAGTCTGATTGAAATTCTTAGCAAGCGATCGCTCCACCATTATCCAGAATAAGACTGAGTAACTATCCCATTGAGTTACCAAGTGGCAAGTACTACAACTTACCTCAACCGATTCTTTTTTCATGAATATTTAATTTTTGAACATGAGTAACGCGAATTTTACTAATAATCTGGAGCAAGTATGCAGAAATATTTTCTACAAGTATTTTTTTCAACAACAATTTAATAATTAGCTTTTGAGTTTCCTTTTCCAGAAGAATTTTTGGATATAGCTGAATTGCCTTCCCCAATTTTTTGCTTGCTTTTTCAACTCCTTCATCACCTGTAATTCTTGTGAGACACAGCCTACAAGAATATCGGTAAACATAAGCTAAACTATGATTTTTCAAGATTTGAATTTTTGGCGATCCTGATTGAAAAGCTCGCTCCAAGACTTTGAACTGACAGTCTTCCATAAATTCAACTTTAGATGACATTGAATTTGAAGATTGACGATAAAAAATCTGCGGTTTAGTAACTACAACAAAAGACCATTTGGCAGCTAAACGTAGCCAATAATCCCAATCTGCTGCTCCTGATACTGAAGGTTCAAACTCTCCGACAGATTCAATTGCTTGCTTACGGATTAGGGGATTTGAACCACTAGCAATAAAGTTCCAGGTTAATAAATTCGCCAAAACCTTACCTTGGAAAAAGATCGGCCGATCAATATGGCAATTTCCAGTTTGTTCATCCATAAAATAAGTCCAGCTATAAGCAACACCTGCCTCTGGATTTTTCTGCAAAGCTTCTAACTGAAGTTCTAGCTTATCGGCTGTCCATAAATCGTCAGCATCAAGAAAGGCTACAAAATCTCCCTTGGCATGAGAGATACCACGGTTACGAGCTACTGATAAACCCCCATTCTCATAGGAAAAGACTTTTATACGACTATCTTTCAACTCATCCAGTAGCTTAAGAGTTCCGTCTGTTGAACCATCATTGATCACAATTATCTCAAAATCAGAAAAAGTTTGTTGTTGTACTGAGACAATTGTATCGACAATTGTGCGCTCAGAATTGTAAGCGGGAATAATGACAGATATAGTTGGCATATGATTTCAATAAGTTGCTAAATTCTACTAGCTAATTAGTATCAAAAGGTTGCTTTCTCATAAAAGCCTCTATTGCAGCTTTGGAACCGCAACAGACCTAGCCAAAGAAAAAGGTCGAGTCAAGTACTTAGCAATTCGAGGAGAAAGGACTTGCATTACTAGCCATTTCATTAAATAACGCTGAGTTACTCTTTCTCGCAAAATCTGAGGATATAAAGAAACCGTCTTCCACAATTTACGACCAGCCTGGTTGACCTGTTCTCTATTAGTCACATGAGCTAGTTCCATGCCCGTTAAATATTGATAGATATTTGCTAGGCTTTGATTTTTAAGATTTTGTAACTCTGGCGGTGCTGCTTGAAAGCCTCTCTCCAAGACAATAAGCAAATATTTCTCCATCTTCTCAACTTTAGTTGACATAGATTTTGAAGAGTGACGATAGAGAATTTGAGGTTTGGGAACTACTGCAAAATCCCAATGCTGTGCTACACGAAACCAATAATCCCAATCTTCCACAGAAGAAAGTGTTGGGTCAAATTCTCCAGCAGATTCAATTGCTTGTTTACGAATTAAAGGATTGGAACCATTGGAAATAAAGTTACTGAGCAATAATTTGTCAT
The DNA here is from genome assembly GCF_036918015.1 of Nostoc sp. Taxonomy (GTDB): domain Bacteria; phylum Cyanobacteriota; class Cyanobacteriia; order Cyanobacteriales; family Nostocaceae; genus Nostoc. The sequence goes on along the minus strand of NZ_JBALEO010000083.1, from coordinate 90,760 downwards.
ACACATTACCTTCATAAACTACATTATGACCAGGGTGAAAAATCTCTGCTGTTTCACTCATGTTCAGAGTCCAGCTATAAGCAAGTCCTGCCTCTGGATGTTTTTGCAATGCTGCTAGTTGTAGCTCTAATTTATCAGGTGTCCATAAGTCATCGGCATCGAGAAATGCCATAAACTCTCCAGTGGCATGAGAAATACCACGATTACGAGCTACTGATAGACCAGCATTACTGTATGAAAAAATCTTGAGACGAGAGTCTTCAACAGTCTTCAATAGTTCTAAAGTCCGATCGGTTGAGCCATCATTAATAACAATTAGCTCAAAATCAGAAAAGGTTTGTTGAAGAACGGATTTTATCGTTTCTAAAATAGTGCGTTCAGCATTGTAAGCGGGAATAATAACGGATATAGTTGTCATAGAGTTTAACCAGATAGAAAGTAGAAGGATTTTTGTAAGTCTTAGTGTAGTAAGAATTCAGGAGTCAGAATTCAGAATAGTTAAAGAATTAGGAGAAAATTTGATACATAAATGTACTAATCATGCTGCATTTATTTTAAATTCTGACTTCTGACTTCTGGGTGCTGAATTATTACCTAGTGTAGGCAGAGCATAAACCAGTTAGTTTGGGAATAGTTCCAAGAGTTCTTGTGCAGCCATCTGAATTTGTGAAGGTTCTTTTACAAATCTGCAAAAGGGAATCGAGTGAGTCCAAGCTTGATAAAATGCCTCATTTTTATGGTAAGCATTAGGTAGAAAGACATGAGGAATACCCATAAGAATGCAGAGAATATGTCCATGCAAGCGGTTTGTAATAATTAGACGATGCTGCTTGAATTGATACATTCCATGATGCATATAACTTAAGGATTTAAGATGCATTGAGGAGTTATATAAGCTATTGAATCCAAAGGAATAATGATGGAAGTATTTCCAGAGATGTCGGTATATCCACTCACCAGGAATCACTGTACCTTTTTGCAAACCTTCCCGAACTCGCTCCATGCGTTCAGTTGTGTCATATTTGAAAGAAGTCCAATCTTCTACAACTAAATTAGGGAGATCAATAGAAGTCTGAGAATCACTTGGATTCAACTCTTTGTCATTTCTATAGTGATACAAAATAGAGTTGCTGCCGTTATATCTCGATAATAAACCAGGTAAGTTGACCATTTCAAAAGCCATATCAGGTGCTTTAATCACCTGACAGTTGTAGAAATATTTTAGAGCAAGTTCATAGCTGTAGTCATCACGGACAAATAAAGTCAAATTAGGATGTGAGTTGAATACATTTGCTGCTTCCATCAAATTGGTTGTTTCAACAAAATAAATACTTTGTGGTAGAATAATTATTGGTTGATCCCGGTACTTGGAAATAATCTGTTCGCGAAATTTTTGATGAGCAGTCCAAAGATCGCCTAAATTCCCTCCTCCTTGCAGGAAAATAGGAGATTTTCCAATTCTTTCTTCCATTACTTCGCTAGAAAAGTTATTAGGACTGGCAGTATATTTAATTTTTGTTTTTTGCACATTGATTAAATAGAGTACAGTACCTAACCCGATAAGGTGATCGCCAATATTAGGATAGTCGGGATAGTCTAGTAATGCACACTCTTGAAATCTCTCTAATTTTCCTAGTGATTTATGCAGAACTTCTTTCAGCTGTTCCGGTTGGGGGGTAGCCATGAATTTTAGTTCCTCGTTGTTATTCGTTATTTCTCAATGAATTAGTGTAGCTAGAAGCAGCTATTTCTATAAAAAGCCAAATTTTTACTTAGCTTTAATTAAATCCTGAGAGCTATTTAATTTTTATTTTGCGATTGATAAAGATTGCGTTTTATCTAAAACATATTTGCTAGCCCAAATGCTGTAAAGAGGTAATGCTAATAGATGAGTCATTAGCACCGCAACGGCTACCCAAAAAATTCCCCATTTTACAGCTACTAGTAATGAAATTGTAAAAATCACAGTAAAAATTAGATTCCAGTAAAGATTAATGTGACTTTTATCTACAGAGTTAAGTAACATAGAAGCGCCATCAGCAAATGGGCGTGGTAGAGCTGACAAACAGATAACTATCAATATTGGAATTGCTGTTACCCACTTTTGCCCAAAAACAATTGGGACATAAAATGGAGCTAGACTTGACTGTAGCAAAACTAATGGAAATACAATTAAGGCAAATGTTTTGAGGCTACTAAAATAACGTTCTTGAAACTCCTTAACGTTTCCCCTAGCGGCACAAAGATGGGGGTATAAAGACCAAGTCATTGTATTTATAACATTCATGCTGATTCCTAACCCAGCATTAAAAGCGAAATAGTAAATTCCTAGCGCCTGGACTCCTAAAAAACGTCCAACGATCAGGTAATCAAGATTACCTCTTAGCTTATTTAGTAACTCAACTCCAAGAATATTTCTAGCATAACTAACAACTTCCTGCCACTTATTAAAACTAAACGACATGGTAGGACGCCAAGGATGATTCATCAGATTGATAACAATCCATACTGGAGTCGTAATAACAATAGGTATAACAACAGCCCACATTCCCATCCCTAATAGAGCTAAAGCTATAGTGATAATATTGATTAGGATTGACTGCGTGGCATTGCATAATGCTGTAATTTTCAGGCGGTTCTCTCGCTGGATTAAGGCAGATTGAACTGCAAAGATTGGCAGCATTAAGTAGACTAATGCCATAACGCAGATAGGCAAGATAACTTGGTTATTACTATAAAACAAAGCAATCGGTAAAGCGGCAAGACACTGAAGAATAAACATTACTCCACATAGTATCCAATTAAGCCAGTAAGATGTCTGACAAATAATTTTCAGATCCTTCTCTGCTGCCTGAATAATTTTAGAGCCAATTCCAGCTCTTAAGGTAAAAACAGTTGCAAATTCATTGGTAGTCAAAACGATTGCTATCAATCCATAATCGTAGGGATTTAACAGGTGAGATAAAGTAATTGTTGTTCCTAACCGGAAAACACGATTTACTAACTCCGCCCCCCCCATCCAACCAATATTACGCACATATTGACTAGATACTTTTTGCCTTAGCTTTTTGATTAACATGAGGGCATCCTTAAGAGACAATTAGAAAATATTTTTTATCAATCAATTTAAAATTTAAGTATAAGCAGCTTCAGGCTTCTTATGAAGAGAAGCTTTAGGAAGCTGCACTTCTTCTTTAAATGCAATTCCCATGATGATTAAACCGGGATAGTATAGATAAGCTAAAGCCTCTTGGCTATCATTAAATGTAAAAAGTAATAGAGTGATAAGAAAATACAATGCTACCCTGGCAATTGTGCTTTTCTGGGCTTTAATCAGCAAAACTATAAAACTCAATAAAATTGGTACTAAAAAGGCAATGAAGCCAACTATCCCTTTAACAAACAAGAGACCAAACCAAGTATGGTGAGAGCCGATAGGCATCTCTGCTAATGCTTTCGGCCCTGGTGCTTCTCGAAAACCATGACCCCAGATAGGAGCTTCTTTCCATTTCTCTAAGGCAATTACACCTAAAGCTTCATGCACTCGCGAAGAGTCTGGTCTAGCATTATAAAATGCTTCTTTAGCATCCCTAATAGTACTAACAAGTGCCGTGCTAAAAATACCTGCTAAAAAGCTAACAAACCCAATCGCAATTTGCGTAGTAGGTTTAGTAATCTTTGTAAGCAACAAAACTAATATGAAAACTATCGGTAAAGCTATAAAAGATAAGCGAGAAACAGATACTATACTCATAGCTAAAGAGCCGACTATACCAATGAAGCGCCACTTATTGTTACGTTCTTCAAGAGCAAGGAAGAAATAGATGTTTCCAATGAGACCTAGCGCAGGTGCCCAAGGTGCAAATAGAAATAGACGGACATCATTTGTACCGTAATCACTACCATAGAGATTTACATTGTAAAAAAGCTCACCATTCTGTATTAATCTTTCAATTGGAGAAGAATAGAGTAGTGCAGGTAACTTTAATATCCAAGCTAGATAAAAGAAGGGAATTAAAATCAAACTTTGAAGGCATAAGATACAGACGGCTCTATAGATTAGTTGTGGTCGAATATTGAGACAGCCGCTTAATGGAAATAGTGCTAGCAAAGCCCAATCTGTAAACCAATTAATTAATGACCTAAGAGTTTGATTTGTACCTACATCATAATTTATACAGCCTACAATTGTAGCGATCGCTATGACCAGAATAGAGACAATCCAAACCCAATGTATCCAATAAACTTTGATTCTTTTTTCAATAATAGTGTGCGCTGTTTGGTTCCAAAGCCGCTTACATAGGTAAAAAAACAGTATCCAGGCTAATACGAAATTTACAGGATATAAAATACCAATAAAATAAAATACATAGGTACTAATTACCCAATACCAAACAAGACTTTCTTCAAAGTTTTGAGGTTTCATTGTTCCATTCTCTTCCTCTCTGTACTTCCAGTCTTATCGGATATTAAATTTTTACGTTCGCGCCACCAAAGTAACACCAGTCCAAGGGATACGAAAAGGGAGCCTAAAGTTGAACCCAGTAAAACCAATTTATCTTTTGGTGAAGTCGGTTTCTCAGGTAATGTAGGCTGTATAACAAGTTGAATCAGTGGATAAGATCCAAAAGTATTGGACTTGCCAATATCCAGTCTGGTCAAATTGGAAGAAAAGACCGCTTCCGCAATTTGCGTATTTCGTTTCAGCGAATCCAAGGTGCTTTCCAACTGTGTTAAATTCTTGAGCCTACTCTCAAGCTGGTTAATCTGTTGTTCTATTGCTTGAGCTTGAGCGGTGAATCCTTTTTGGTCTGCCTGAACTACAACTAATTCTTGGGAAAGAGCGTCTCGAGGAACGCTGTTACCAGAGTTATTGCTACTAAGGCTTAACTGCTTTAGAACTGCCAAAGTGACTTTTCGCCCTAAAAGAGACTCACCTCGAGCTAGCAGGGCCTGTTGAGCAGCATCTCTTTTCGCTTGCTCTGTAATTAATGTCGGATGGCTAGGCAAAAATTTGGATTCTAAAACAACCACAGAAGCGGTAGCATCACTATAATTTTTTAAGTTCTGTTGAAATATCTGGTCTGTTTGAAGGGTAAAAGCATCTGTAGCTTGTCCAGCAGATAGTTTTAAATTATTCGATAATTGTGCCAGACGAGTAGTAGCCTGTTGCTGTTGACCGATTATTTCAGATCGTTGTCTACGTAACTGTTCAATGTTAGTTGTCAGATCCTTAATTTGATCTTCCGAGTTCAAACCTGAACGTGCTTTGTAATCGGCAAGGCGCTTATGAGCAAGTGCTAATTTGTTTTGCGAAGAAATTAGGGAAGTTTGATAACCTATATCTCTTTGAACAGCTTCTTGATTTCGTAGCATACTGAGTCTTGCTTGCAAGGCTTTGTAAAAAGCTAAAGATTTATTTCGAGCTTCCTGGGGACTCGCGCCTTCAAAGTCAACGCTCATCATGGAAGTATTAATTATTAGCTTGAGCCGAGGTTTGCCAAACTCTTCTAAAGACATATTAAGTTGATCCGCTGCCGCTTTTAATATAGGGTCGCTTTCAGCAATAAATTTATAAATTTCTCTTGGATCTTGAGAAGCAAGAGCAGCGTATGGAGAGACATTTTCATAATTAGCATAGCCAATGTCTGGTAAATTAATATTGGCATTTGACCATGCTCCTGGCAGATTAATAGCTGAAGAACTAGTATAGGTCGGTGGTGTAAGCTTTAAATAAAGAAAAGTTGCAGTCCAAAATGCTATGTTGGTAGCTAGACCTAGAAGTAAGTAACGCTGCCAACATCCTTGTTTGGTTACTAATTTTCTCAAACTGCTAGGGTAAACCGCAGAGATTTCTGTATGATTGGCCATTAAAAATCCTCTAAAGTCGGGAACTGGCTGCGGAATTACAAAATCTAGGTGGGGTTTTGCGATTCGCCTAAGTAAACTTACAGGATCGTACTACATAGTCGCTTAAAAATTTATTAATAATTCTTATTAAAGTTTCCTTCTTAAACAGCAATGAAAAAACTGCCTGATGGTCAATATTGTCTCAATGCAGACAGCATCCTCTAGGGTTCAATAAAATTATCCACCCAGATATCCACCTAGCTGTACGTGATTTACTTTGCTTTAAGTTACTTCTTGTAAAGTAAAGTAAATACTTGCAAATCTTATGAAAATAGCAATGAGCGATCGCCGTTTCTGGAGGCTGCTAGCGCAAACAATTTGTATTGCTATACTTACGCTAGCTATTGTCGTCAAATTTACACCCCTTAAATCTAGTTGGAGTACTACATCAGGCTATCACTGGGCTAATGTATCTATCGGAGGAGGTGGTTATGTTACAGGCATTTATTTGCATCCACGAGAGCGAAATCTAGCCTATATCAGAACTGATATGGGGGGCTTTTATCGTTGGAATTCAAAAGACTACAAATGGATTCCGCTAACAGATATATTTAGCTTGCGACACAGCAATTACTACGGGGGAGAAGCCTTAGCACTTGACCCAAATAACCCAGATATTGTCTACATCGCAGCAGGGAAATATACTACTGATTGGGGTGGATTAGGAACAATTTTTAAATCGAGCGATCGCGGTAAAACCTGGAATAAGCTGAAAATAGACTTGCCAATGGGTGGCAATGAAACTAAACGTTGGCTAGGAGAGAGGCTAGCCCTGAATCCCTTTAATTCCAATCTTATTTTATTTGGCTCGCGGTTGAATGGGCTATGGAAGTCTTCAGATGGTGGTACAACATGGGGCAAGGTTAGCTCCTTTCCCGAAAAGTCGGAAGCAAAGATTGGAATTGCAGGTATTGTATTTAGCAAAAATGTATCTGGACTAGTCTATGCCAATGCCTATGGAGATGGCATATATAAATCCACTGATGCAGGTGTTACCTGGAGCAAAATACCAGGAAGCCCATCACACGTGAATCGAATGGCTCTCGCAAAGGACAAAGTTCTGTATGTCACGCATACGTCAGGTGTCAGCAAATATGCAAACAGTACTTGGAGCAATATCACACCAAGTAACGCGAAAACTACATTTAATGCCATTTCTGTAGATCCAAGGAATCCCAATCACCTTTTAATTGTTTACGACCAGTATGTTTCCACAACAAACGATCGTGTAATATTTCAATCTACTGATGGTGGAGCTACATGGCAACAGAAACAGCATACCTTGAAACCCCAAGTGCCCTGGTGGCCTGACTGGTATTTTGCCTCCGCAACCTCAGCTATTGAGTTTGACCCAAAAACTCCTGGACGGTTATGGTTAACAGACTGGTATGGAACATGGCGGACAGACAACATCAACGCAGAGTCATCTGTTTGGTCGAACTATGAAAAAGGACATGAGCAGATAGTTAGCTTCGCCCTAGCCTCGCCTCGAAGTGGCTCTAAATTGTTGAGCGGTGTTGCTGATACGGATGGGTTTGACCACAGCAATGGGCTAGATGTCTACCCATCTACGCAGTTTGGCGGCAAAAATAGTCCTCGGTTCCAGGATACCTATGGCCTTGCTTATAGCGAAAGCAATCCTTCACAAATGGTACGTGTTGGTGGTAATCGATGGAACAATACTTATACGGGAGCAACTTCGGGAGATGGGGGCCTGACATGGAAAAAATTTTCCTCGTTTCCGAAGAACACAATCCCATTGCGTGTAGCCATGTCAGCTACAAATCCAAATCTATTTGTCGCAATTATTCATCAAGGACAGCCTATTCGCACAACCAATGGCGGATGTTCTTGGAGCAAAGTATCAGGATTACCCAAAGGTCCTAAAGGCCCGTGGTACTGGGGTCAACCATTAGTAGCTGACAAATTAGATGGCAACACTTTTTACTATTACAGTCGTGGCCAGTTATACCGTAGTAAGAATGGAGGCGCATCCTTTAGGATTGTAAACTCATCATTGCCTTCAGAAAGTTGGTCTATGCTCAAAACAGTTCCGGGGGTTAATGGCGAAGTTTGGCTCAGTCTTAACTCTCACGGACTTTATCGCTCAACAAATGGCGGTGTGAACTTTGCCCAGATTCCGAAAGTGAAGAAAGCTCATTTATTCGCTCTTGGTAAAGCACAAAAGGGAAGCAAAATTCCTGCACTGTATTTGTATGGGGAAATTGCTGGTATGGGCGAAGGAGTATTTCGCTCTCTCGACAAAGGAAAAACATGGATAAATATCACCTTTTTACACCAACCTATGGGCAATGAGCCTAATGTAATGGAGGCTAGCTGGCAGAAATTCGGACTAGTCTTTATTGGCACTAACGGTAGAGGAATATATCGAGGTAGCCCGTAAAAAAAATACCATTGTTTGTACAACTGACATCAGTTGGATGAAAACCACAAAGCTAAAAGATTATTAATTTTTGTGTTCTATGTTAATTTTTGTAAAAAACAGAGGAGGATAATTTTTGCAACGTTATTTAATACAATTAGGTTGTTAATATGAGGTATACGGATATGTAGTATATGTATAGTTAACGCTTATGGAATGACAGCTAAACATCAGCAAAGCTTTTGGGGTGCTGTAATATACGGGTTTTAAGTAGTATTCTAGGTAACTTTAATTAAGGTGGTAGAGATATTAGATAGTGATAGCTATTAGCTTGATACCTTTCTTAATTCATTCATCTAGGAAAGGTAATTTTTTAAACCCTCTGCATACTAGTATTTTACTGCTAGTGTTGTATTTATTCGGACAGCAAGTCTTCAACCTCTTGATAGCACACCTAAATCATGAAGTATATGACCGGGTAACTCATGCTTTAATCGTAGGGCGAGAAGGAGAACGTCTACTCAATGCTGTGATAGATAATCAAGAAAAAGGTTTTCTAGAAAATTCCACTCAGGGACAAACTAATCTTATAGATTATCGTCAGAAGAGGCCCAACTTCCACAACAGCTTCAACCATCTGTACAATCTCGTACAAGACAACCCCGATCAAATAAAACAACTCGATAAAATTAGATATATCTATAACCAGTGGCAAAGGGAGTTGAAGCAAAAAGCGCTTTCTGGTTCTGTAAGGAATTCTGCTCTCACAAAAAGCACTTTATTTGATTCCTTGCACTACGAGATTAGGAAACTCATGCAGCACGAAGAGATGCTTTTGAGGGTTCGCAAAAATCGCGTACAGTATTTAAATGATATTAACACTGCGATCAATATTTTCAGCACATTAATCATTTTGTTAGGAGCAATTTTAAATCTCCAGTTGTTGCATTGGCGAGTCAAACTTCCATTAAGCAAATTGACACAAGTTTGTAAACTTTGGCAAGCGGGACAAATGGAAGTGCAACTCTCCCATTCTTCTCTAGATGAGATCGGGCAACTAGCTGGAGTTCTTAACGCGATCGCTGATAAGACTCGTCATCGTCAACAAAGTATTGAGGTGCGTAACCAACAGCTTGAAGACATGATATCTGCACTTTCCCACGACCTACGTATTCCTTTACTTGCCACTCGTAACACTTTAGATTGTATGCTCAAAGGAGCTTTTGGTTCAGTAAATGACACTTGGAAGGAAGTTTTTCAAGAGTACCATGAAGCTAATGAGGATCTGCTTAAGCTTGTGGAACTGCTCTTAGATATCTCCCGTTATGAAGCACACAGCACTTGTTTAATGTGCGATCGCCTGAATTGGGAAAAGATTTTAATTAAAGTAATTAGTCAGATAAAAGCAACATCTACATCTGAGTTAGCCTTCATTTGTAAAACTTCTCAATTGCTGCCAACTGTCTATGGTGATGAATTAGAAATTCAAAGGGTTCTACAAAACTTACTTGATAACGCTGTGCGGGTAAGTAAGCCTAACGGGGAAATTCTGATTGAGATAACGCCTGATGGAGAAGAACAAGTGCGGGTTTCGGTGCGCGATTACGGTTCAGGAATTGCACCGCAAGCTCAGGAAAAACTATTCCACCGCTTTATTCAAGGACGGGGGCATCGTGGGAGAAGTGGGCTTGGTCTGTACTTATGTCGTCAAATTATTGAGGCTCACGGAGGAAACATTGGTGTTGAAAGTTCTCTTGGAAAAGGAAGTACTTTCTGGTTTACTCTCCCAAGTGCCATAAATAAACTTGATTGCAACGATGAACAGAATATAACCAGATGTAGTAATAATGATACCTAATATTGACAAAGAGAAAACTGTACGGGTTCTATTAGTTGACGATCACGCTTTAATCCGCCGAGGGATGAAAGGGCAGTTTAGCCTAGAACCTGGTTTTAGTATAGTTGGAGAGGCATTGGACGGTGGAGAGGCTGTTGAATTAGCTAGCCAACTCCAACCAGATGTAGTTTTAATGGATATCGATCTACCAGTTATGGATGGGATTACAGCCACCCAGCATATAAAAAGTAACTCCTTAACTACTTGTGTTCTAGCCTTAAGTGCCTTCGACGACGATATCCAGGTAATGGGGATGCTTGCAGCTGGTGCTGATGGTTACTGTCTTAAAACCATTGAATGGGAACAGCTCATCGCTGTTATTCAATTGATACTTCAAGGTGGTGCTTACTTAGATCCTCTAATCGCTCAAAAAGTTGCTCGGATGCTTAGGTCAACTGCTGTCGCTCCTGATGTTCCTGTATCTCAGGTAATAGCGCAACCTATTCTCAGTAATCGCGAACGCGAGATTCTTAAACTTATTGCACAAGGACGCTCAAACCAGCAGATTGCAAACCAACTCTACCTCTCACTTGGAACCGTCAAGTCTTATGTACGTATGGTTCTCAACAAACTTAGCGTTGACGATCGCGTTCAAGCAGCAGCTTTAGCTGTACGCCAAGGGTTAATTTAAGCTTAGAGGAATTTATGTAAACAGTCAGATAATTCTGTAAAAGTTGTAGCCAGTGGTGAGATGTTATTCACGAGTTGTTCTGACCACAAAATGTAAGGCTGAAGTAGTTGATGCTGGAATTGCTCAGGTATGGGTAGACATAGCACCAATACATGAGGTTCAAACAAAGCGATCTCTTCCGGCGTGGGAATACAATAATATGGAAAAACTTCTGCATTTTGTTTTAGGCAATGACTGCTGACGCGCTGCACGGTCATGACATTGCTACCAACAACCATAATTCGGTGTCTTTTCATAGTCTTTTCATATCTTTAGACTTATCTGCAAATGGGAAATTCCTACTAGAAAATGGTTTTAGCGATCGTCAAGGAAGTGCGATGGCGTAACCGCCTTGAATGGACGTAATAATAAGGCTTTGGGCGAATAAGTTGAGCTAAATCATCAGTTAAGAGCAAAAAGATAGAAAGAATAAAGGTAAGAATTCAGCACCCAGAAGTCAGAAGTCAGAATTTAAAAGGAATGCAGCATGATTAGTACATTTATGTATCAAATTTTATCCTCATTCTTTAACTATTCTGAATTCTGAATTCTGAATTCTGACTCCTGAATTCTTACGAATAAAGATTGATTTTTTCCCAGGCAGGCTCAAGTCATTAACAGATAAAGAGCATAAGCAATTAACTTGCAATCTGACAACTCCACAGACTGCCATTATTATCTGACTAGAGAAATGACGAGATAAACAAAGCTTCTCACTCGCTACTTGAAATATTTTCACTCAACATATCATTTGTTCAACACCAATTCTGTGTGGCAATAATTGTTTGTTATCTTAATTTCCGTAGTTGTCAAAATCTCTGATTTTTTTGGTTTTTTATATGGTGTAGTCGGTCAGTCGGCGTTAAAAAACAAAGCTATGTGAAGAAATGTAAATTCACCAAATAGCTTATAAATTGGTTATTGTATAGGTTTGAAAAAATTAAACATACGTTTGTTTTATCCTGCCTAATTACCTTATTATGAAATTTAGACTATCTGTACGCCACAGCCAAACGGATAGTTAGCTGGATAATTTTATTCCTCATTAGGATACTGTATAAAAAATAATTTAAGTAGCCACCAGATAGTATTTTATATCGGTATTTGCGTACGAAAGTATACGTAGGGTTCACTAGGTTTTTACTCAACCTTGTGAATAAATTCTCAATTCGGATCAAATTTTTTATTGGTACTTACACATTAAAAAGTTAAGTATCTCAAAAGCCCTGACAGATCAAGGATTTCAGTTTTGTTGCAGGTGATGCTCACTTACCAGCAGCCATAATTTTTTGTGTCAATTAATCTATAACACTGTCAGTAAATCTCCGGTGAGCAGAAAATATGGGCAATGCTCTGAATCCTACTATTTTGCAACTCCAGATGGCGAGCATTAAATTATATGGCAGACCGAGTTAGTTTTCTCGATACTGATTTTGATCGTATGCCTTTATACGAGGCAATTGAACTATTACTGGCGCAGTTGCTGAAGCGGCAGGGTGGTCGAGTGTATTATGCTAACGCCCACACGATGGTAACTGCTGCCAAAAACCCAGCATTGGCAAAGGCGTTAGAACAGAGTGATTTGTTGTTGGCAGATGGGAGCGGAGTTCGTTGGGGTAGTGCTTTATTGGGTACGCCATTGGTGCATAATCTCAATGGCACTGACTTAGTTCCAGCTTTGTGCAAAGAAGGGGCAGCAAAAGGTTTATCAGTCTATTTTCTCGGTGGTAAGCCGGGTGTAGCTGAAGAAGCGGCAGCTAACCTCAAGAAAGCATATTCTGGATTGATAATTGCCGGAACTCAGCACGGCTATTTTCCTGAATCGCAAACGCAGCAAGTATTAGAGGCTATTAGGATAGCCCGCCCGCACCTGCTGTTAGTGGCGATGGGCGTACCCCTACAGGAAATTTGGATTAACCAATACGCTAGCCAATTGCCTCGTATCACTTGTATGGGTGTGGGCGGTCTGTTCGATTTTATGGCTGAACGTGTGACCCGTGCCCCCTATCCAATTCGCTCTGTTGGTATGGAGTGGCTGTGGCGACTGGCAATGGAACCGACTCGACTTTGGCAGCGCTATCTTCTAGGCAACTTTATCTTTTTACGTTTACTACTAACCTACGCGTTTGCTCGACGCCAAAGTGAAGAACAAAGTAGCCAAATCACATTAGCTGCACGAAATAAGTCTGGATTTGAAAACGATTTGAACTTTTAATTCATCACCAAGAGTGATTAAAAGTTGCTTGTAACACTACTCTTTGGGTTATTCATCTAGTCAAAGTAGATTTTATAGATAGTTCAGGCTTAATCGCTTTACTTAAGGGGGTTTAGTCTATACGTTCAAGTGCCTGTCGTTCGTTAATTTGCAATTTGCAAGCACCTGTTCGGACGATCTTGGAACTGACTCAGATGGATTCAGTGTTTGAAATTTATGAGAATTATGACGCCGTTGTAACGATGTTGAATGCTTAAACATGAAGTATTGATCGCTACCGTCATTGCAAATATCTTAAAGAACAGATTGACCAAATAATTACTAATTCGTAATTCGTAATTAAAGAGGGTACAAAAATAATTACGAATTACGTTAGCGACGCAGGAGCGTCATTATCAATTACGAATTATGTTGACTGGTGACATATTTACTTGCTTAACCTATTAGAAAGTCTCATTCCCGCTTTTACAGGTTACTAAAATAAGTAAATATACAGGCTAACAAGTTCATAAATTTACCTAATGAAACTGTAATTACCCATGTCTAATACTTTTACTTCCCATCGTTTTGATATGCAAGTTCTAGATAATACCCATACTCTTCCTAAAGTTAAGGTTCCAGTTCATCCCTCTGTCATCAGTAAAGCCAAGCGAATGATTGACATCTTGGGTGCTGTTATTGGGCTATCGATTACAGTATTCTTAGCAATTCCTATTGCGATCGCTATTAAGTTAGATAGCCCAGGTTCTATATTTTACAGTCAAATTCGCTGTGGTTTGAATGGGCGTCACTTCCGAATTTGGAAATTCCGTTCGATGTCAGTCGGAGCTGACCAACTTAAGCATCTAGTTAAGAATGAAGCTCAAAGCGATCAGATATTCAAAAATGAGAATGACCCCCGCATTACCTGTGTAGGAAAGTTTCTCCGCCGCACTAGCTTAGATGAACTTCCTCAGTTTTGGAACGTGCTGCTGGGGGAAATGAGTCTAGTCGGTACCCGCCCTCCCACTCCTAATGAAGTGATACACTACTCAAAGCACCACTGGGAAAGGTTGAATGTCAAACCGGGTATGACTGGTGAATGGCAAGCTCATGGTCGCTCCAGTATTAAAGACTTTGAAGATATTGTTCACATGGACTTAGACTACCAACGTAAGTGGTCTATAGTTTATGATATGACTCTCATCTTGAAAACTTTAAAAGTTGTGTCAAATAAGAGCGGTGCTTGCTAACCTACAGTTGACAGAAAAACAGTTATAAGTTTACTCAAAAATAAGCTTGCAATAATTGCTCTAAAATTATGTAAGCAAACGCAAGTGTGTCTCCAAGAGTTGCCCGTCGTAAACATCGCAGATGAAGTATTGTCTCTGACTCAATTAGATGATTTCAGAGGTTGTTTGAAAAGTGTTTTGCTATGACGTTAGATACTTTTAAATCCCCTCTTAGCCACCTTAAAAAGGGGCTAACTGGAATCAAAGATCCCCTTTAAAACGGGGATTTAGAGGGAGCTAAAACTTTTGATATCGACAACATAACTTTTCAAACATCTTGTAAGATCGACTTTATTCAAAATTACGTTAAGGCAAGAGACGCGATGAATCGCCGTCTCTACAATAATCATTCTTTTGTAGAGACGGCGATTTATTGCGTCTTTGTGATGATTTATCTTTACTCAACTTCCTCACAATGAATTAACAGCTTTTCCATCGCTTCTGCTAGAGAAATCAACTCTGTCCAAGAGGAACCACTAACTAAACTTTGGGCGTGAGCTAATCGGTTTCGCAACTGTTCAGCAGACTTGAGGAAACGTTCGCCAAACCGTTTTGATTTTAGTCCTAGTTGCTGGAGAAGTTCTGGTTGATTTAAAATCAACTCTCGCTTATCGCAGAATTGCAGATAATCTAACAAATCCGTGGCTTCGTTTCTTTCCTGACTCTCTCGCCATAGTCTTTGAGCAACTTCTAAACGCTCAGGTTTAAGGACTTTTTGCCAAGAATCTTGAGGATAGTAAATCCGCACCAGCCGCAGCAAATTCATTTCTAGCAGCGTTACTAAGCCAAACAGTAGCATTCGCACGGGTGCTTTCTGCAAATCACCGCAGGTAACAATACCACTTACCTGATTGCAATCCAAGACAAACAATCGCGGAGTTTGTTGCAAAATGGGTAGCAACTTTATCAGTGGAGTGGAAATGGCAATTAGTTCTTTGGGATGAAACACCCGTTGATAGTCGCTACATTTACCAGATTTACCTGGGATCAAACTAGAGCGTTCTACATAACCACTAATAATATCTCCTGTCTCAACGCCGATAACATCAAAATTTTGTGCTTGCATCCAATGCAGCACTTCTTTCGCCTCCGCATCAGCTGGCATAGCTTTCAGCGGTTCTGCCACGTATTCAATGGTGATATTGTTCTCAAATAAACTCCGCAGGTCTTGAGAACGTGATTTTAGGTGTTTCATCCCCCGGCTGTAAACTCACGTTAAATAATCCTACGGCACTCACGCGATGTCTGCGACGGGCTACGCCTACGCCAGTGGAATTTTCTGTTAGATTATCCTTGCGTAAGCGTAGCTATCCCAACAAATACTATAGACCAATGTTATACCATCTTAGTTGGTATCATTTTAGTGACGATTTAGACAATTTCAAGTAACAAAATATTTCGCATCTACAAAAAAATAAATATATATGTAGTTAACTATATGAGAATAGTTGATTAGTTTGCGATAAAAATGCCGAAAATACCGACAAAAAATGTTATTACTAAAACGACGTATCGAATTGACACTTGGTAGAATTTTACCAAGATAACCAAAATTGATAATATTATTATGCCAAGAAAAGAACAAGGATGGGTTACATTTCAAACCTCAGAGGACGAGCGGAAGATTCTAGAGGAGTTCTGCGAACAGTCTCAACGCACTAAGACTGAGATTCTGCGGGAACTCGTGCGTAGTCTCACTCAGCAGTCCTCAACACCAATATCACCAGCAACTCAGCAAGAAAAACAGGAAGATATCTATTACACTCAAAAGCCTGACATAGAAAGTAATATTCAAAAGAAATCACTAAAAGTTAGCTCTCGCAATATTCTTAAAGGTGTGGTTAAACGAGTTGTTTATGGAGCAGTTAATAGTGAGGTTACTTTGGAGATTATTCACAAAGTAGAATTAACTTCGATTATCACCAGAGCTTCCGCAGAAGAGTTGGAATTATCTGAGGGAAAAGAAGCTTATGCAGTTATTAAATCTAACGATATTGTCATTGCTAGAGAATAGAAATACCTTGATTTTGGGCATTAGATATTAAGAGAATAAACTTTCTTCACTTGAGTATATATAAATGATGCGATCGCTTATGTACATAACTGTTTTCGTATCAATGGAATACACGATAAGAGGTTGTTTAAAAAGTGGTTGGCTGTGTATTTTAGGCACTAATTGATCCCCCCTAGCCCCCCTTTTTAAGCTGCGGTGTACACATAAGTCGAATTACCCCCCTTAATCCCCCCTTTTTAAGGCTTGTCATTACCAACATTTTTCAAGAGACTGGGTTGTAAAATCAGCAGCCCAGCACATATCTATCAATCGACACCATCCGCGCCATAAAGTTTGCCAACCAGGAAGCCCATCACTTTTACGACCGAGAAAACCACCCAAACGAGCAACGGATTTCCAAAACTCACCAATAGTGAAATTATTTGACAACAAACCAAGACGAGCAATCAAAATATTCAGCATCATCGGGGGCACAAAATGTTGAGCAGGCAATAGCGGATTATTGCGACTAAGTTCGCGTAACTGTAACAATCGCACAGCAACGATGGCAAAAAAACCAAGTAATGTAACTAAACCATTTGCTGAACCCACATTGAATCTGACTGTGGAGCTTCTCCGATTGATTCGACCATCTGCGACCAAATTTCACCCTCACTTTCGGTTCTCAGTAATTCCTGTGAAATGTTCTCGATTTGTCGATTTTGGCGATCGCTACCACGTACCCAAGGTATTTGTCCTGCCAGTCCCAATATCTCGCTCGTTCCTGGTACTGGTACTACTGCCAAGCAATTGTGCAGCATAATTCCTCGCCCTTTTCCATCACCTATATGTCCTAATCCCTCAATGTTTCGCGCTGCTGTGTAGTCTAGTTCTGATATGTCTTGGATAAATAGGACGACTGAGTCAGAACTATTTTTCGCTATTGCTTTTGTTGCTGCTGTGTGTGGTTTGATCAACTCACTGTGGGTAACGTCTTCTTCAGCAAATAATCTATACCCTGCCCTGACTTCATTCCAGCCTGACATAATATTTGGCAGACTTGCCCCTGGGTTGCCTACCATTGCTGCTCCGACAGCGATCGCTCTATCTGTACGACGACTATCGCCTAATTCGGCATCTGCCCATTGCTCAACTGCCCAAGCATTGAGGTCTGTGAAATTTTCCAACTTCATACTCTGACTCTAATACACCCCTACCTCACTTTAAAATATGTTGGTAATGACAAGCCTTTATAAGGGGGGATTAAGGGGGGTAATTCGACTTGTGTGTACACCATAACCCCGCTCTTCGGGAGGGGAGACGAAGCGTAGTGGGGTTATTGGGGTTTAGTAAGTAAATATTGGTTTAAAACCTTGTCCTTTGTAGGCAAAAATAAGTATTACATATTACCATTCCCAAACTCTATCCTTTTTTGGGTAGAGTATTCTGAATTCTAAATTCTGACTCTTGAATTCTGAATCCTGAATTCTGACTCCTGACTCCTATATTTATGATTTCTACTCAACTGATAATTTTTTGTATAAATCCACGCTGTAATAGCCCCATTAATCCTATGGGAGATAACGTTTGTGCTAGTTGCCAAACTCCTTTGGTTCATCGCTATCTTTGGGCGACTGGCTCATTGTCTGCTTACATCCCACCAGGCACAAAGGTAGCCGATAGGTATGAGGTAATTAAACAACAGATTTGGCTGGATACTCAACCGGGACTGCCGCCAGATGTACCTGAAGAATTGCCAACAGAAGTAATTCCTTATTTACAGTTATATCAAGAGCGGTTACATCTGCCCCAGGCTTATGGGTTTGTTAGTAATCTTGAGCAAGATACAACTGATATCCTCTTATTGGAAAATGCGCCGATAGATAAGACAGGAAATATCTATCCAACTATTGTTGAGGCTTGGGAGGAAGCCACGGCAGTAAGACAAGTTTATTGGCTGTGGCAAATTCTCCAACTTTGGACACCTCTAGCAGAATTGGGACTTAGCCGCAGTTTATTAGTAATAGACAACTTGAGAGTCGAAGGTTGGTGTGTGCAACTGTTGGAACTCTACCAAACACCAGCTGATGAAAAGCTGAGTTTACAAAATCTGGGGGAGTGTTGGCAGTTTTGGGTAGCTTCTGCAAAGGCATCAGTAGCCAAGGGGTTACAGAACATTGTGCAGGAGATGTGTGAAACTGAGATTGAGTTAGAGGCGATTAATATTCAACTCAATAATTTACTACTAGCAGCTGCGGCAGAATTGCCATTAGTCTTGAACGTGGCAGGTTCTACAGATATTGGCCCAATAATGGCGCAAAATGAAGATGCTTGCTATCCCAATAGTTTGAGTGATTTAGATGAACCTTTATTGCGCCACTTGTCAATTGTTTGCGATGGCATTGGCGGGCATGAAGGCGGTGAGGTTGCGAGTCAGTTGGCAGTGCAGTCTGTAAAGTTGCAAATTCGCGCTTTACTAACTGAGGTGACAGAACAAACTGCACTTTTTCCACCTGAGTTGTTGCAGGAACAATTAGAAGCAAGCTTACGGGTGGTAAATAATGTAATTTGTGCCCGCAATAACGAACAAAAACGCCAGGGCAAAGAACGCATGGCTACAACTATTGTCATGGCGTTGCAAGTTCCACAACGAGTCCAGACAAGTACTGGGTGGCAATCAAATAATACCCATGAGCTTTATTTGGCTAATGTTGGCGATAGCCGGGCCTATTGGATTACTCGCAATTATTGTCAGCTACTAACAGTAGATGATGATGTGGCAACGCGAGAAGTACGTTTGGCTAAAAGCTTGTATCGAAAGGCACTTTTTAGACCAGATGCAAGTGCCTTAACTCAAGCATTGGGAACAAGAGATTCAGAATCTTTGCGTCTCAAACTTCAGCGATTTATTCTGGAAGAAGATGGCATTTTGCTGCTGTGTTCTGATGGTTTAAGTGATAATAACTGGGTGGAACATTCTTGGCAGGATTATGCAATACCCGTGTTAACAGGGCAAATGACTGTTGAAGATGCTGTCCGCAACTGGATTAACTTGGCAAATGAAAAAAATGGGCGTGATAATACTTCGGTTGTGATGACCTATTGCCGTGTTTCTCCAGAATATTTAGTACCTGTGACTCCGGCGTTGCCAGAAGAGATTATAGAAGCAGAAATACAGGAAGAGGAATTAGAAGAACTAAAAGAACTAGAGGAATTAGAAGAACCAACTTCTTTTACAGAAAGTTCGCAAGCTTTGCTAGATTTGGATCTAGATTTGGATTTAGATTTGGATCTTTCAGAGGAACCACCTCTCAACCCAGAAATTCCACCAACTTTAATTACAAAACCGAAGTGGGATAAACGTTTGGTAATGCTGGGGGGAGTGTTGGCGTTACTTGTGGGGGGTACAAGTCTGGGATTATTTGCTTGGTGGCAAATTAATCCTCAAGGATTCCAACAGATTTGTCGGCAACTTCCCCAAAAAGTGCAGTCAGCGTGTTCGACTGGAAAGTAGGTTATACCGAAATATTTTAATGTTGATGAGAAATATTGCAGTATTGATAAGGAATATTGTAATGCTGATGAGGAATATTACAATATTCCTTATGAATGTCGTAATGTTGATGAGAAATATTGCAGCATTGATAAAGAATATTGTAATGTTGACGAGAAATATTACAATATTCCTTATGAATGTCGTAATGTTGATGAGGAATATTGCAATGTTTCTCTCAAACATTGCAATGTTGACAAGAACAACTTGCAATACTTTTCGATTAAGGCAAGAGACGCGATGAATCGCCGTCTCTACAATAACCAGTCTTTTGCAGAGACGGCGATTTATTGCGTTTTTGTGATGATTTATAGTATTTTTAGCGATCTAAAATTTTCATCAAAAAACCTTAACCGAACTGTATTGGAACAACTTGTACATTCAGAGTGATGGATAAGAAAGTAGCGATCGCTTAAAAGCTGCCATTCGTGCGATGATCAGAAGGCTTTGGGTTTGATGAACTTGAGGGTCATGCGATCGCTTTCCCCAATAGTAATGAAGCGTTCCCTATCCTTTTCACCTTGGCTCAAGGTTGGTGGTAGTGTCCAAACTCCGCCCGGATAGTCTTTGGTATCTTTTGGATTGGCATTAATCTCTGATTTACCTACTAATTTGAAACCAGCCTTCTCCACAGCAGCAATTACCCCATCTTCAGACATATAGCCTGTTTTGATACTCTCTTGTAAAGAAGTCCCTTCAAGGGCGCGGTGTTCTTCTACCCCTAAAATGCCCCCTGGCTTCAATGCTTTGTAAGCAGCTGCGTAAACTTGCTCGGCATAGCCAGCTTTCACCCAGTTGTGAATATTGCGGAAAGTAACAACTATGTCCACAGAGTTTTCTGGGGCTAGGGTAAGTTCATTTGGGGGATTGATTTGGGCTACTTTGACCTTACCAAATATCTCTGGATTCGCTGCCAGTTTCTCTTGCAAAGCCAAAGCGGGTTTACTTGTGCTAGAAGCCAAGTTAGTAATTATGAGTTGTCCCTTGGGTGCTAAAAATGGGGCTAATATCTCAGTGTACCAGCCGCCTCCTGGCCACAATTCAACCACCGTCATATTTGGGCGCAGACCGAAGAATTCGAGAGTTTGGGCTGGGTGGCGGTATTTGTCTCGAAGGCGATTCTGCTCTGAGCGATGACTGCTGGTGAGTATAGTTTGAAGTGTGGTTGTGCCGTTGAATGTCGCTTTTTCGCTCTCGTTGGCTAGAACATTGGGAGATATTACAGCTGCCAATACAAGGAAAGCTAGAGTCAGGGCTTTCAGTAAACCTTGACGGGGGATGAGATTTTGTAAAAATTTCATAGCTGTTGTTTTTATTTTCCCTTTCAGCATAAGGGTTAATAGCGACAGCAAACCCTTTGGGTATATAGGATATAGAAAAGTCTTACATCTCTCAACAATGCCTAACCCTAAAGGTAATCCAAAAAATTTAAAACCACTTAAGTCTGATAGAGAAGAACCGCTAACACAAAATCTTAATTTTCGTGTCACCGAAAAAATGAAGGAAGAGGTAAAAGCACAAGACGACCCTCCTGAATTTTGCAGAGAAGCTATTCAGAAAGCACTGGATGAGAAAAAAGAGAAGTAGTGCCGCGTTATTGGACTTTAGGGCAACACAAATTCAATTCTTTTTTTAAGTGTTCTCTTAAATCATGGACATCATTCCAGTGAGCTTTCAGTGTTTTACTTTCCAACGATATAGCGTAAGTGTTACGACGACTCCACTTGACTTTAATTACATCTAACTCAACAGGAATTTTGCGGCAGTTACTGAAATCAGTAATCCAATGAACCTTAACCCATCGAAAAATCCCCCACACTTCTTCTCCCCACTGAGGTTCATCCTCACTTGCCTCATTAACCAGTTCAACTACGTGCGTCAGGTATCTCTTTTTGCACCCATCTGGTATTTTTTTATGCTCTACTGTGGTATTGTCTTTACAGTCATGCGGTATTTGAGAAAGGATGAGAAGAGATCCTTTTGGTAGTTTACGCGCGTGAGATTCTACTACTGTTGTACTTTCACGTCTTTTAAAATTCAACCGAAAGTAAGCTCCAATAGGATATTCAGGATACGCCCACTGTTTGTCATCACCTTGGTCAGTGACACTTTTGATATAATCCAGACGATTACAATCCATTATTTCTTACTACTGCCTTGTATCAACTAGACCTTTTTCCATATCTAGTTTGCCCAAACTCTCATAAAAAACTTTGAGGTTTATTTTCGCCTTACCTCGCCAAGTGCAGATGTACGCGCAAAATTCCTTGAATTACCTCTTGCACAGCTTCTTTACTCAAGCTGCCATCTACCCGAACAATTCGTGAGGGATGAGATGCTGCTAAGTGTGCGTATCCTTGCTGAACGCGCCGATGAAAAGCGATCGCTTCTTGTTCAATGCGGTCTAGTCCTACTTTATCTGAGAGTTTGCGGGCTAGTCCTACTTCAACATCGACATCTAGCCAAATAGTTAGATCGCTTTCTAAACCACCAGTAGCAATATTATTAAGCTGATTGATTAAACTCATGTTCAGACCGCGACCATATCCTTGGTAGGCAATGGTAGAGTCAGTGTAGCGATCGCATAAAATATATTTCCCAGTTGCGAGATTTGGTTTAAGTTCTTGTTCAACGTGTTGCGATCGGTCAGCAGCATACAATAAGAGTTCTGTCACTTCTGCAACTGGCTCGTCTTCTGACTTTTCTAGTAGCAAGCGGCGAAGATGTACACCTAACTCTGTTCCTCCTGGTTCGCGAGTTACCACCACAGAAACACCGAGACTTTCCAACCACTCAGAACAAAGCTGCATTTGGCTGGTTTTGCCACAGCCTTCCACCCCTTCAAATACAATTAATTTCCCACCCATGCTTTTTTGTTCGCTGCTATAAACTGATTCGCTGACGTTTCATCAGATCAAGAATAGCGCGAAGTGTAAAATTATAAATAGGACTTACGCAAAAACCCTCTCAAACTCTCATTCCTCCGTGAACTCTGCGCCCTCTGTGGTTCGTTTTCCGTTACCCGTGCGTAAGTCCTAATAAACTGCGATCGCGTAGGCGTAGCCCATCGTAGATATCGCAGTTTATGATTCAATACAGTTCAGATAAGACCAAAACACTTGTAGAGACGGCGATTTATCGCGTCTATGATTTAGTTGTCTGAAAATTGCCGTAACTGAGACGGTACAGTATCTCGCCAGCCTTCGGCACAAGTAAAATGCCTTCATCCTCTCGATTTGCCCATTCTGTGGGTTGAATGGTCGCCGGATCGCGATAGTTTAAGTTATGAGCAGCACACCGTTCAGCAGAAATCCCAGTAGCTAAAGTCACGCGAATCCGCGCTTGTTCTCCTTCTATCGGATCAAAAGTACCCATTCCTTTTAAGTGAGTACTATGGGCTAGCACTCCAGCAGGATAGTCTTGGAATTTATCCCACTGTTTGAGAAAGTAATCCCGCACATGATAGCCAACTTCGGATAAAATTTCGCCGTGTGTATAGCTAAATTCGGTGATGTGAGGAGCATATATAATTACCTCGCCTCCATCAGCTACTACTGGCTCTAGCTTGTACATTCCTTTAGCTGCTGTCCAAATGTCATCATACATTTGGGGCATGACTGAAAGCACTTGTTTAAAAGGCCGATCTACATATTTAATATGCAGTTTAGCTGATAATTTTGCAGCATCTTCCCAAGCTGACTCTGGTCGATCTATATAAAGTCCAGCTAGCTGATTTGTTTTGGGTGCGACCACCATCGCCAAACAAAGTTTTGGGGTAGAAATCAGGTTAGCGGCTCGGTTAATCAAACGCCGGACTGGTGTTATTCCCAGCGTGCCAATAATTTCGTAACAAGTAATTAAAGCACCTAACCAGTGAGAGAGATTAATTACTTCTTGACCACCAATACCAGGGAAAAAATATTTATTTCCACCAGAGAAACCGACAACTTCGTGGGGAAAAACTGGCCCACAAATCACGATTAAATCGTATTCTGTTACAAGCTTATTAATACGCACATCAACTGACTGATGTAGCATTCCACCGCTAATTTCTGCTATCTCGTCTGCCGAAATTACTCCACAAGAAATAAAGGTATCCGGCTCATTCCAAAGGTGGTTAAAGATGCGAACTTTTTTAAAAGTTGTCTCTCGCTCCTCTGGTGTCACTCCTACTAAGTGATTGATTTGTTCTTCACTCATAGAATTGTGTGTACCCAGAGCAATTAAAAAATCCAGAGCCGCTACTCTTTGACTCAACTCCTGATGAAGCAATCGAAACATTTGAGGGATGGGAGCAGTGCGGGTACTATCTGGAATTAACACCAAGATGCGCTGTCCATCTAACTTAGGGTCTGCCAAAGCTTGATGAACTAGCCCAGAAACTTGCTCATCTGAAAGTGTCCCCTTATTTACAGCCAGTGAATACATGATTAAACTCCACTGTAGATACTAAATCCACCATCTACCGGCACGACTACCCCGTTAACAAAACTAGAACCAGAACTACATAACCAAATCAAGGTGCTGAGTAATTCATCTGGTTTGCCGAAACGTCCAGCGGGGGTATGGTCAATAATTTTTTGCCCGCGAACGGTCAAACTACCATCTGCATTTAAGAGTAAATCTCGATTTTGTTCGCCAATAAAAAACCCTGGTGCGATCGCATTTACTCGCATTCTATCACCATATTTTTGGGCGAGTTCTACCGCTAGCCAGCGAGTAAAGTTATCTATCCCCGCTTTTGCAGCTGAGTAGCCAACCACCCGACTAATCACTCGAATGGCAGACATAGAAGAAATATTGACAATGCAACCGTGGGGTTGACTTCTTTCCACCATTGCTTGACCAAAAACCTGACAAGGTAGGAGAGTGCCAACTAAATTGAGGCTAACCACTTCCTCAAAGGCTGTGTGTGGCATATCAAAAATAGTCGCATCAGGAGAAATTGTGGCAGCCGGAATATTACCGCCAGCCATATTAACCAAGATATCTATTTCACCCCAACGCTGTATAATAACATCCCTAGCGATTTCTAATTGGGAGCGATCGCTAACATCTGCCACCACAGCCATACTTTCTCCACCACCAGCAGTAATCTCAGCCACCACCGCCCCCGCCCTAACTTCATTGCGACCCAAAACGACAACTCGCGCTCCAGCCAGAGCCAAACCCCTTGCCATAGCCCCCCCAAGCACACCAGAACCACCAGTAACTACCGCAACCCGCTCCTTCAAACTAAAAAGTTTACTCAAAATCAAAATGATTCCCCCACTTAGTAAAATTCTCTGCGTACCTCTGCGCTTCCCTCCGCGCCCCTTTGCGTTTAAACTCCCCCTCAATTCCCCTCAATTCCCCTCAAACTTATAAGCAACCTTAGCAAGGTCATAAGCCAAAGCACGAGCCATACCATACCCCTCCTCCTCCTCAACCAATCCCCGCGCAACCAATCCAGCCAACCAATTACAAGCTACCCGCCGCCAGACATTATGACGAGCCGGAATCGAAACAAAAGCCCGCGTATCATCATTAAACCCGGCAGTATTATAAATTCCCGCAGTTTCCATTACCTGATTGAAATAACGCTCCATACCATTTACGCTGTCATGAAACCACCAAGGGGGCCCCAGCAATACACTGGGATAATGACCAGCTAACGGAGCCATCTCGCGGCTATAAGCGCTTTCATCCATACCAAAAATGATTAAATGGAAGCGGCGATCGTTACCATAAGCTGACAACAACGGATGCAGATTTTGAGTCCATTCTATTTTTACGGGAATATCAGCACCTTTATCAGATCCAAATTTCTCAAATAAAGCCGGATTATGGTTACGCATCACACCACAATGCATTTGCATCACCAAGCCATCTTCCACACTCATCCGCGCCATTTCCATGAAGATATGACCGGTAAAATTTTCGACATCACCCGGATTCAGCTTGCCGGCTAATGCTCTCGCAAAGATAGCTTCGGCTTCCTGGTCAGAAAGACGTGTAGTATAAGGTGTGGCTGCACCTTGATCGGTAGCTGTCGCCCCCATTTTTTTAAAGAAAGCTCGACGTTCTTCTAAAGCTTGCACAAAATTGGCGTAAGTGCTAATTTCTCTACCGATACTGCTTTCCAACTTGGTAAGATTTTCCCGCCAGCCAGGAGCATCCAGATTAACCACTGCATCTGGGCGAAAAGTTGGTCTAATTTGAGTAAAACCTTCTTCATGGAGCGATCGCTGATTCTCTAGGTTATCACTGGCGGCATCGGTAGTACAAAGCACTTCGATATTAAAGCGTTTGAATAAAGCACGAGGGGAAAACTCCGGTAAGGCTAACAAACCTTCTAGACAATCATAGATATATCCGGCATTGCGAGAATTTAAAGGTTCATCCACCCCAAAGACGTTAGTTAATTCCTCTTTCAACCACAACCCGGATGGAGTACCTTGGAATAGATAAAAATGGTCAGCGAACAATTGCCAGATTTTGCGGTGGTCTGTTTCTCCTGGCGAACCATCATTGCTTAGTATCCCCAAAGCTTGCAGAGATACGCCCCGACTATAGAGCATCCGCAACAGGTAGTGGTCAGGGATAATCAGTAATTCCGTCGGCGAACCAAACCTGGCTGCGGGATTAGCTAACAAAGCTGGATCTACGTGTCCGTGTGGGCAAACTAAAGGTAACGCAGATATACTATCAAAGAATTGATGTGCCAGTCGTCTTTGAACTGGTTCTGGAGAAAAGCAGCGATCGGGAGATAAACTCGGTTTTTTAGTTAACATAATTTTTGTATAAATTGTTTTGAATTTTAAATTGTTAATAATGCTGCACTGCTACCACGCTCTACTAGAAAAGGAGATAAAACACGATTTTCCACAGTTTTTTCTTCTATTAAATCGAGTAACATTTGCATGGCATAGCCACCAATTTCTAACATTGGCTGACTAACTGTGGTCAGTGCAGGCGTAACGTAACCGCCCAGAGCAATACCATCAAATCCGACGATACTTAAATTTCGCGGTACTAAAATACCTAATTCTTGACAGGCTAACAGAGCGCCAACTGCCACCATATCGTTGTAACAAAAGATGCCTGTAACTTCCGCAGCCAATAGTTTAGACAGCATATTTTGTCCGGTGTTCACATCGCTGGTTCTGGTATCATATTCGTCACTAATTGAAACCCAATCACTATTTTGTGGAATACCAGCTTCCGTAAGGGCCATTTGATATCCTTTTAGGCGCTGCTGGTTCGATCTGCTGCGATCGCCTACACCCAGATAACCAATGGCAGTATGTCCCAGACTAATTAAATGCTCTGTGGCTAATTTAGCACCTAAGCGATCGTCTATTGCAACTGAATGAAATATTTCCGATTGATCTTCAGTTTGACTATTAATCAAAACTGTGGGCACAGCAATTTGTGTAAGTTGTTTAGTATGCTGTTTACTAATTCGCGAGTCGGCTATTAAGATCCCGTCTACCCTGCGGCGATGAAAAGTATCAATAGCTGCCATTTCCTGCTCAAAATCTCGGTGTGAAGCACTCAATAAAACACTCAAACCCGCTGGTTTGGCTATCTTCTCGATTCCCTCTACTACCTCAGCGTAAAAGGGATCTGAAATTGAAGTTACTACTACACCAATAGTATTAGTACGTTTATTTTGCAAACTTTGAGCAATAGCATTCGGCACATAGCTCATCTCCTCTGCTAGTCGCTTAATTTCTTCTCGCACTTTCGGGCTAATGAGAGCGTTATCTCGCAAAGCGCGTGAAACTGTAGAATGAGAAACGCCTGCTCTGCGGGCAATATCTTCAATTGAAATTCTTCGTTTATTCATTATTTTATCTTAGCTTTTAAATATTGCACACGTGTGCATTTGTATGTATTATAGAAAATAATCGTTATTTGTCAAGAGATTTTAATACAACTCACATTTCGCATGGAAAGGAGTTAATAGTCTTGATTTTTACCTCCGTCCATGATTACAAGTTACAAATTACCAATTCCGAATTAGTTGAACTTTTATTAAGAAAAAAATGATTATTATCGTCATGGGTGTATCTGGTTCTGGAAAAACCACCATCGGAAAACTACTAGCAGACTCCTTAGAATGGGAATTTAGCGACGCTGATACTTTCCATTCGCCAGAGAATGTTGAGAAAATGCGGTGCGGTATCCCTCTGAGTGAAGATGACAGGATGCCTTGGTTACAAGATTTGCAAACAGCTATTAAACACTGGCTGCAAGAAAATAAAAATGTGGTGCTGGCGTGTTCGGCTTTAAAAGATAGCTATCGGAAATTTTTGGTATTGGATAGCGATCGCACCAAACTAGTTTACCTCAAAGGGTCTTATGAGTTGATTCAAATGCGCTTACAAGAGCGTAGCAATCATTACATGAGCGATAAACTACTCAGTAGTCAGTTTTATACCCTTGAAGAACCAGTAGATACTCTATGTATGGATGTTGCACAGCCACCCCAGATAATTGTCCAAAACATTAGGACTGCTCTAGAAATTTAGCTTATTGGTGACAACCGTAATATTAAGATTAATCACGTATATAGGAAAACACGAACTTTTGGCAACTAAATCACATCAGATGTAAGTCTAAAGGAATATCAAAGCAAGCAGATAACTGTAATGGTAGGAGAAAAGTAGTGTTTCTAAGATTAGCGCAACAGCATCAGCAATTCGTCCAAGATTTGGTAATGAACCTGCAAGCCTTGACAATTATACTTGAGCGGCGTGGCTATACTGCGTCTTGTTATACATGTGGCGATCAAATGAAGAGTGCTTCATTTATGGTTAGTCTCAGAGAAAAGCACCTGATTCGGTTTTTAGTGTCTGATTACGGAATTACTTGGATGGAATTGTGGGACGATCGCGAATTAATGAAGTTGGAAGGTGCAGAAGCGATCAACCAGTTACAAGAGTTGGCTAACCTTATTAAGTATTCCACTGCTGTACAGTTGACAAATTGATACTGCGCTGATTTAGTCCGACATAAAATTAATAAGTATAGCTTTTGCACATATTATGTGTAATACAAAAGATTAATATATATTTAGTAAATTTATGCACAGATGTACAAAAAATAGAAGCACCATTTTTATTCTGAACCAAACAGATCGGATAAAACACTTGGTGAAGTAGAGCGTGCATGGGTATGCAAAGACGAAATGAAACTTAACACATATTTTTGCACACGTGTGCAAAAATAATAAATAAGTCCAAGGCAACTTATGCACACCTGTGCAAAAATATGTGTGAAAGTACCATTTAACAAATACAATATCGACAAGTAGGAAGATATGTCTCAAACTTTAAATAATGCCATTCTTCAGCTTCAAAACAACCCTTTACACTCACTAGAAGAGTGGGAAGAAGACTTACTTAATCGTTATCCCGATCCAGACAGCATAGTTAAAGAAGGTAAAACCACCGAAGAGTATAGGAATTACGAAACGACTATTAGAGATACGGTGAAAGAGTTTTATCGGTTAAATCATATTAATCAAACATATAATTTTGTACTTCAAAAAGAAAAAGAATTTTTGAAGTTTGATAAAAAAGAAATGTCTGTTTGGGATGCGGTCGAATTTTTAAATCAATTAGTCGATGATTCCGATCCTGATACAGACATGGATCAGTTACAGCATCTATTGCAAACATCAGAAGCTATTCGCGCCGATGGTCATCCTGATTGGATGGTACTTACTGGCTTCTTTCACGATATGGGGAAAGTGCTTTGTCTGTTTGGTGAGCCTCAATGGGCTACCGTAGGCGATACTTATCCTGTAGGTTGTGCATTTTCTGATAAAATTGTTTTCTCAGAATTTTTCAAAGAAAACCCTGATTATAATAACCCCGATTACAACACTAAATATGGCATTTATGAGCCTAACTGTGGATTGAATAATGTACATATGTCATGGGGGCATGATGAGTATTTTTATCAGATGATGAAAAACTATTTGCCCGAACCTGCATTATATATGCTTCGCTATCACTCATTTTATCCTCAACATCGTGACAATGCGTATGAACATTTGATGGATAAACAAGATCGAGAAATGTTTAAATGGGTACGTTTGTTCAATCCCTACGATTTATATTCAAAAAACCCTATTCCTCCTGATTGGCAGAAATTAAAACCATACTATGAAGATTTGGTGGCTAAATATTTACCCGCAACATTAAAGTTTTAAACTGCTTGAAGAAGAATTCAGGAGTCAGAATTCAGGAGTCAGAATAGTTAGAAAATCAGAATAACTTTGATGAATAAATATACTAATTATTCTAGATTCCTTATAAATTATGACTCCTGACTCACCTCTCCTGCCGGAGACGCTGTGCGTAGCTTGCTTCCCCGAAGGGGTACGGCTACGCTCGGCGACCACCTGGGTGCTGAATTCTTACAATATTATCTTGTTTACTCCTCTATTGCCTGCAAGTGATGGAGGAGGAATAAGAAATAAATACCCTTGGCAAGCTGATTAGAGTTCATTTAGAAAATCTAACAAAAGGATGTTTACATTTTTCAAAATCTAGCATTCACAATCAAAAACCTCTCTAGTCTAATAGTATCTTTTCTGAGAGATATTGGTTGAGAAATGTTAACGTTTTTAACATTGACTCTAATATTGAATAGGTTAATTTATGCGAATGCTTTGAAAATAAGACCTGGGGTTCGATCGCAAGATTTAAAACCTTTTTCATTTGTAAAGTTCGATAAACAAAATTAATTTTTGCACAGGAGCGGGATAAAATGAAAAAAGTCAAAAGCAAGATTGACAACTTTAATAAAACTAATTTTTGGAAGTTTCACTTAAAAGCTGTTTTCAGGCTATGAACTACGAAGTAATTTCACCAAAATAATGTGATTATTTGAAGTAGTGTAATGTTCATGATTCTGCTTTAAGAATAAACCATTTTCTTTCGTAACACTAATAGCAATAACTCCATTTACGTCATATCAAAAGACCCTTGGAGTTGAAATTACAAAAGCTAGTAGTATCACTAGGTTAGGTCTAGGATTTTCATACCTAGTTTACATTGTCATGACCTTTCTCAAATTTAAATCCGTTGTTATAAATATGAAGAGAATTTCACTCATAGTTGGCATATTAGGTTTCGCGGTTGTTGGTTGCACAAATGGTCTTAAAAATGATAATACTGCAACTAATACCAACAACAAAGCTACTAACATAAGTGCAGAGAGTCTTACTAGTCCAAATAAAAAATTGCAAACAATCGGCGTAGCTTTGGGTGACTTAGGCAATCCTTTCTATAATGCAGTGCAGAAGGGGGCTGAGACAGAAGCCCAGAAAATCGGGGGTAATATCAGAGTTAATGCAGTTTCTAGTGCCTTTGATTTGAACCAACAAAGCAACCAAATCGAAAATTTTACGGCTGCGAATACTGACCTAATTATCCTCAGCGCTGTTGATAAAAAAGGTGTTAAACCAGTTATCGATCAAGCAAGGCTTGCAGGTAGGGTTGTGATTGCATTAGATTCAGCCGTTGATGCAGATGTGGATGCGATGATTAGTTCCAACAATACCCAAGCTGGTGAGGTTGCTTGCCAATATATTGCCGATCGCCTCAAAGGTCAAGGTAGTGTAGTCATTCTCAACGGGACTCCGATGGACTCAATCAATCAGCGAGTGGGTGGCTGTGAGAAGTCATTGTCCAAATATCCGAATATTAAACTCATCTCTAAAGACCAAAATGCTGAAGGGACAAGGGATGGAGGACTAAGAGTCATGAGCGATTTGCTGACAACCTTTCCGAAAATTGATGCTGTTTTTGCCACTAACGACCAAAGCGGTGTCGGCGCAGATTTAGCAGCGAAACAAGCAAGACGTAAAGAATTTTTTATTGTTGGGGTTGACGGATCGCCAGATGCAACCAAAGCAATGGAAGATAAGGATGGTGTATTTGCCGCAACTGCTGCTCAAAATCCCGCAGGGATGGCTCAAAAAGCGGTTCAGATTGGTAACGATATCATTCAGGGTAAAAAACCTGAGTCACCGAATATTCTGATTCCAGTCAACTTGGTTACTAGAGAGAATCTTAGCAACTATAAAGGCTGGTAATTTGTAATTCGTAATACTTCGGCTACGCTCAGTACAAGTTCGTAATTCGTAATTACAAAACACAGAAAAAGGCTTGATAAAGCAAGGTTACGCGATGTGCAACTTATCCTTAGAACCCCTCTCCAAACCTCTCCCCCACAGGGAGAGAGGCTTTGATTCTTGCTCCCCTTCCCTTGTAGGGAAGGGGTTGGGGGTTAGGTCTGAGAGAAAGTTGCACACGGCGTAAGGTTAGTATATTTTACCCGGTTTTTTAAAATACATCGTTTCCAAATTTGGTGTAACTAAGAATCACTTGTAGGAGATATATGAATGTGAAAAAGATTGCGATCGCAGCTAGTCTAATAGGTATCATCAGTGGTAGTCTTGTCGGCTGTACAAATGCTTCTCCTGATGGCACTGCTACTAACCCTGAAACCAAACCTGCTACCAATACCAGTGCAGAGACTCAAACTGCCACTGGCAATGGAAAATTAAAATCAGTTGCCTTTACCGTTGGTGATTTAAGTAATCCCTTCTTCGTCCTCATGGGACAAGCAACTGAGGCAGAAGCGAAGAAAATCGGCGGTAAGGATGTCAATGTTACTGTAGTTTCTAGTGCCTATGACCTCAACCAACAAGCTAATCAAATTGAAAATTTCACGGCTTCCAATACTGACATCATTATCGTCAATGCTGCTGATAAAAGTGGCATTAAACCAGCAATTGAAAAGGCGAAACAAGCAGGTAGAATTGTCATTGCGGTAGATACAGGTGCGGAAGGAGGTGTAGATGCCACCATTACGACTAATAATGTCCAAGCTGGAGAAGTTAGTTGCAAGTATATTGCTGACCGCCTCAAGGGTAAAGGCAATGTTGTCATAGTTAACGGGCCGCCAGTGGACTCGGTGACTCAGCGAGTTAGTGGCTGCGAGAACGTATTGTCTAAATATCCTGATATCAAAATACTCTCCAAAAATCAAAATGCAGAGGGTAGTCGGGATGGAGGACTCAGAGTTATGACTGATTTGCTCACAACCTTTCCCAAGATTGATGCGGTTTTTGCCATCAACGATCCGAGTGGAGTCGGTGCAGAATTAGCAGCGAACCAAGCACAACGTAAAGATTTCTTTATTGTCGGGGTTGATGGTGCGCCGGAAGCTATTACTGCGATCGCAGCTAAAGATGGTATATATGCGGCAACTGCTACTCAAAATCCGCGAGGGATGGCCGAAAAAGCAGTTCAAGTTGGCAACGACATCTTAAATGGGAAAAAACCAAGTAATTCAACCATCTTAATACCAGTTAAGTTGATCACAAAAGATAACGTCAGCACAGAAAAAGGCTGGAAGTAATAGAAATTGTGAATTTGCAATTGAAAATTATGTCTTTTGATATCAATCCTTTGGTGCATTTGTAAAGTTTTTGCACATACCTAGAATGTCTGGCGGTTTTCACTTAAATTAATACCAAACCTCATCTTTGTTCCCATCTTTTCTTTAATAGAAAGATGGGTTTAGAAAGAGGTTAAAACTCTGCTGCACCCAATTGATAACCGCTATGTATGTGCATCAGTGGAAAGTTTGAGTGTCTATTTATAGCACTTAGACTTTCCCAAGAATCTCTCTGAACTAACGTTAACAACAAAGGATGAAAATATCTCTTTACAACTCCTAGTCAGCTTTTAAAACATGATTTTGCGATCAATCAAATATGAATTTATTAATTTCTAATTCACAATCGCAAATTTTAAATAGTTTTTACAGGTTTTGCTCATGACAACCAATATTGAAACCTCACTTTCTGATACACCAACTAGCACCCCAGTGTTAGAAATGCAAGGAATTACAAAACGCTTTCATGGTGTATCTGCGCTCCAAAATGTTAATCTCACGATTTATCCGGGAGAAGTTCACGCCCTCATGGGTGAAAACGGAGCAGGCAAAAGCACATTGATGAAAATCCTGGCTGGGGCTTACATTGCCGACGAAGGAGAAATTCGCATCAATGGTCAACCCTTGAAAATTACCGATCCGGCGACGGCACGCAAATCGGGTATTAATCTGATTTATCAAGAACTGAATGTTGCACCGAATTTAACCGTTACCGAAAATATGTTTATGGGTAGCGAGTTGCGGCGTGGTCAGCTTTTAGACCGCAAAGCGATGCAACTGGAAGCAGAGGAAGTGCTGGAAAGCCTGGGAGCCAATTTTACCGCCCAGACTATAGTTGGTACTTTGTCCATCGCCGAACAGCAGCAAGTGGAAATTGCCAGGGCGCTGAAGGATAAAAGCCGCGTTTTGGTGATGGATGAGCCAACAGCAGCCTTGTCTGACCGCGAGAGCGATCATTTATTTGAGGTAATTCGCAAACTGCGGCGTGATGGCATTGCCATTATTTACATCAGCCATCGCATGGAAGAAATCTATGCGTTAGCTGACCGGATTAGCGTGTTGCGCGATGGTCAATATATTGGCAGTCTGACACGCAGCGAAATTTCTCCCCAGCGATTGGTGCAGATGATGGTCGGTCGCTCCATGCAAGACTTTTACGAACATCAACGACAAATGAATCCTGGCCCCGTCGTGCTGTCAGTCAGAAATATGAGCGATGCGCGTCATAAGATTGAGCCGGCTAGTTTTGAACTTCATGCGGGAGAAATTCTCGGTTTAGCTGGGTTAGTTGGTGCTGGACGCACAGAACTATCGCGGCTGATTTTTGGTGCAGACCGTAAAGCTAGTGGCGAAGTATTCTTGAATGGCAAAAAACTGGAAATTAATACCCCCAGTGATGCCATTGAAGCGGGAATTGGCTACGTCCCAGAAGACCGCAAAGACCAAGGTTTATTTCTGGAAATGAGCGCCCGCAAGAATATTGCTATCAATACACTCAAGCAAGATGCCAGGGGTGGAATTGTTAACTGGCCTTCAGTGAATCGGCTATCAACAGACGCGGTGGAAAACTTTAATATCCGTCTAGCCAATTTGGAAATTAGAGCATTGGATCTTTCTGGTGGTAATCAACAGAAGCTACTGCTAGCGCGTTGGTTAGCCATTAAACCGAGAGTGTTGATGTTAGATGAACCGACACGCGGCGTAGATATCGGTGCTAAAAGTGAAATTTACCGAATAATGAGCGAATTAGCAGCACAAGGTGTTGCTATTTTAATGGTTTCCAGCGAACTATCAGAGATTGTCGGCATGAGCGATCGCGTCTTGGTGATGCGAGAAGGACAACTGGTAGGCGAACTGGATGGCAGTCTTGGCAAAGAAATCACCCAAGAAAAGATTATGCACTATGCAACTGGAGCATCGGAGGTATTAGCATCATGAGTCAGACAGTCAGACCGCCTATCAATAAATCAGCCAACAATCCCGCAGCTCGCAACCGGAAATCAATCAGCACTCTGTTGGAAGTTGCGGGTATTTTGCCAATCTTAGTAATTATCTGCATCTTATTTGCATTCCTTTCTCCCAACTTCCTCACCGGCGGTAACATCGTTAATATCTTGCGTCAGGCATCAATCAATATTGTGCTGGCGACAGGAATGACCTTTGTAATTCTCACCGGCGGTATTGACCTTTCAGTTGGGTCAATATTGGCTGTTTCTGCGGTAGTTGCATTGCTGGTATCGCTACTGCCGGCTTTAAGTTGGGCAGCTGTACCTGCTGCCTTGCTAGCAGGATTGCTATTAGGCTTACTCAACGGTGCGCTCATTACCTTCTTGGATGTGCCACCTTTTATTGTCACGCTGGGTTCACTTACAGCCTTGCGGGGTGTTGCCTTTTTAATTGCCAAAGGTACAACCTTGATTAACCGAGACATAAATTTTGCTTGGGTGGGTAATACATACGTCGGCCCCATTCCTTGGCTAGTGATAATTGCGCTACTGACTGTGATAGCTAGCTGGTTTGTGTTGCGGCAAACTGTTTTAGGAGTGCAGATATATGCCGTTGGTGGTAACGAACGGGCAGCCAGATTAACAGGGATTAAAGTTAATCGGGTGTTGCTATTCGTCTATGGTATTAGCGGATTACTGGCAGGCTTAGGAGGAATCATGAGCGCCAGCCGTCTTTATAGTGCCAGTGGCGTATTAGGTCAAGGTTATGAATTAGATGCGATCGCAGCTGTTATTCTAGGTGGAACCAGCTTTACAGGTGGTATTGGCACCATTGGCGGCACTCTTCTCGGTGCATTGATTATTGCGATTCTCAACAACGGTTTAACCTTGTTGAACCTATCTTACTTCTGGCAACTAGTCGTCAAAGGACTAGTAATTATTTTGGCAGTAATGATCGATCGGTTACGCAGACGTTCCAGACGTTGAAGCATGAAATGGATTAGTAGTCTGTCAAATTTATTTTGACGGTTAGAGAGACGCGATAAATCGCCATCTCTACAAGAAATTTATCCATCAATTATTTATTGACAGACTACTAGAGACTGGGGATTGGGGAACGCAAAGAATAACTAACTATGCCCAATGCCCAATGCCCAATGCCCAATTCCCAATTCCCAATTCCCAATATTTAAACTATGTCTTCTACTACTATTCGTCGTAAAGCCAACACGTTTTATGTAATTTTGATTGCTGGTGCTGCCGCACTCGGCGGGTTTTTATTCGGTTTTGATACTGCTGTAATCAACGGCGCGGTTTTATCTCTAGCAAAAGCTTTTAACACCAGTAGTTGGGTGACAGGGCTGGCAGTGTCTCTAGCGTTGCTGGGGTCTGCGGTAGGAGCCTTCTTTGCCGGACAGATTGCAGACCGTTATGGTCGAGTCAACGCAATGGTGGTCGCTTCGGCGTTGTTTACTATCAGTGCCATTGGCTCTGGGTTTGCCTTCACTATCTGGGATTTTATCTTTTGGCGAGTATTGGGTGGGATTGGAATCGGCGTTGCTAGCGTCATCGCCCCTGCTTACATTGCCGAATGTTCTCCTACTCATTTGCGGGGAAGGTTAGGATCTCTGCAACAATTAGCGATCGTAGTGGGAATTTTCGTTGCCTTATTGAGCGACTACTTTATCGCTACGTCAGCAGGTTCAGCAGACTCGCCGTTTTTGTTTGGGGTTGCAGCTTGGCGCTGGATGTTTTGGACAGCAGTCCCACCAGCATTATTCTACGGGATAGTAGCTTTAACAATTCCTGAATCCCCCCGTTACTTGGTTGCTAAAGGACGGGAACCAGAAGCTGCTAACGTTTTGACCAAGATTTTAGGAGGTGACGTACTGCCAAAAATCGAAGAAATTCGGCAGACAGTGCTTCGCGAACGCCAACCCAGCTTTTCTGACCTCTTAAGCAGAAGTGGCGGACTCCTCCCCATTGTTTGGATAGGAATAGGCTTATCTGTATTACAGCAATTTGTTGGGATTAATGTAATCTTTTACTACAGCAGCGTTTTGTGGCGTGCTGTAGGGTTTTCCGAAAAAGATTCCCTATCAATCACGGTGATTACAGGAGCCGTCAACATTATTACAACACTAATTGCGATCGCCTTCGTGGAT
The DNA here is from genome assembly GCF_036918015.1 of Nostoc sp. Taxonomy (GTDB): domain Bacteria; phylum Cyanobacteriota; class Cyanobacteriia; order Cyanobacteriales; family Nostocaceae; genus Nostoc. The sequence continues at coordinate 53,293 of NZ_JBALEO010000083.1, read as the reverse complement.
CGATTTGGTCGCAAGCCCTTACTTATAGTAGGGTCAATTGGCATGACCTTGACCTTGGGGACGATGGCTTATCTTTTTGGTAATGCTCCCCTCGATGCTGCTGGGAACCCCAATCTTACCGGCAGCGCCGGGACTATGGCTCTCATTGCAGCCAACCTCTATGTATTTTGCTTCGGTTTCTCCTGGGGGCCAGTGGTTTGGGTGCTGTTGGGAGAAATGTTTAATAACAAAATTCGAGCCGCTGCGCTTTCGATTGCAGCTGCCATACAATGGGTTGCGAATTTCGTTATTTCCACAACATTTCCTCCCATACTGCAATATTTCGGTCTAGGTTCTGCCTATGGACTCTATACAATTGCAGCAGCTACCTCATTCTTTTTCATTCTCTTCTTTATTAAAGAAACCAAAGGAATTGAGTTAGAAGATATGTAATTCGTAGTTCGTAATACTTCGGCTACGCTCAGTACAAGTTCGTAATTCGTAATTCGTAGAGGAGGAGAGGTATTTTCTCTCCCCTTGCTCTCTTCTGCGATCCTACATCCAGTAAACAAATATCAGGCAATAACTAAATACCAAATTTCGCTTCAGTCAATCATTAAAAAGATGGAAACTATCAATACGGCTCTTTGTTCATCTGGTTTGTCCGGCATGGTATTTCATGCGCCGTTTATTGATTTACATCCCGGATTTAAATTAGCAGGTTCTTGGGAAAGAAGCAAAAAGCTGATACAGCAACATTATCCTCATGTAAAAAGCTATCCTTCTTTGGAAGCATTGCTAGCAGACGATCGAGTAATCTTAGTGGTAGTAAATACACCCACTTATACCCATTACGATTATGCTAAACAGGCTTTGCTTGCAGATAAACATGTAGTGGTAGAAAAAGCATTCACCACAACGGTAGCAGAAGCTCAAAACCTGAAAGAATTGGCGCAAAAACAGAGCAAAAAATTATCTGTATATCAAAACCGGAGGTGGGATAGTGATTTTAAAACAGTCAAAAAAATTGTCCAAGAAGGCTTGCTGGGTGATATTATTGAAGCAGAATTTCAATTTCAAAAATATAAACCAACCCTCAGCCATAAACAACACGTAGAAGCTCCAAGTCCGGGGGCAGGAACATTAAATAATTTAGGGCCGCACTTAATAGACCAAGCTTTGCATTTATTTGGAATGCCTGATGCTATTTTTGCAGACATCCGCATAACTAGGCTGCGATCGCAGGTAGATGATTATTTTGAGTTGATACTATACTACGACAAACTGCGCGTCAAATTAAAAGCAAGCTTCCTTGTGCGTGAACCTGCGCCAGCCTATATCATACATGGCACGAAGGGTTCTTTTCTTAAAAGCAGAGCCGATAAGCAAGAAGAGTATTTAGTGGCAGGGATGAAGCCCAACACACTTGATTGGTATACAGAGCCGGAAAGTGAATATGGCTTGCTACATACAGAAAAAGACACAAAAGTAATTCGAGAAAAAGTCAAAAGTTCACAGGGTAGCTATTTAGGCTATTACGATGCCGTGTATAAATCTATTATTAATAATCAGCCAATTGCTGTTACCGCCGAAGACGGAATTAATGTAATGCGAATTATAGAAGCGGCTATTAAAAGCAGCAATGAGCAGAAAGTCATAGCGTTGCTTTAAGTGACCTAAAACCCCAAATCAAAATATGTAGATTAGCTCATATAGCGTTTCCTAATCATACAAGGTACATCTTAGCCCCCTCCTCGCTTGCGGGGAGGGGGTTGGGGGTGGGGTTCTTGTACTCTTTCGTTACAAAGTCAAAATTCAACCATATTCAACTAATAAGTCAATGATCAAAACTCTTTTTTATAGCTTTTTTCTCTTATTTTTGGCAATTCCAGCAGTTTGGGCAGCACCTCCAGAAGACGATCCAAATGCAGCAGATGCTAATAGGACTTTGCAGGGACAAGTGACTTCTGTTTCTCAGTTTTCTGATGTACAACCAACCGATTGGGCATTTGGTGCATTGCAATCACTGGTGGAACGCTACGGCTGTATTGCAGGTTATCCCAATTCCACCTATCGCGGCAACCGTGCCTTAACCCGTTATGAGTTTGCCGCAGGTTTAAATGCTTGTTTGGATCGGATTAATGAGTTAATTTCTACAGCTACTAGCGATTTAGTTAATAAGCAAGATTTGGCAGTGCTGCAAAAGTTGCAGCAAGACTTTGCCGCAGAACTGACAACTCTGCGCGGACGAGTAGATACCGTAGAGGCACATACAGCAACATTGGAGGCGCAGCAGTTTTCCACAACTACTAGGTTGAATGCTCAAATTATTACCGCTATTAGTGATACTTTTGGTAATAGAGTAGGTGGCGATCGCGATGAATCCAATCTCTACTTTTCAAATCGGGGTCGTCTCAACTTTGAGAGCAGTTTTACTGGCAAAGATTTATTGCGAGTCCGGTTAGAATTTGGTAACTTTGCGAATTCCAATGGTGCAAGCCAAATTGCCGCAGCCACAGGCACAGGGATGACACGCCTGAATTTCGATTATGACAGCAACGAGACACTTCTTGTCCCCCACATCCGTTATTACTTCCCAGTAAGTGAATCCCTTAACTTCGTTGTTGGGCCTACAGGCATTGGTTACACCGACATTTCCACCACCGTCACTCCCCCCACAATTGCTGACGACGGTAATGGGGTTCCCTCACTATTTGGTTCATACAGTCCCTTATTCCGGCGAGGTGGCGGTGGTGCAGCCGCTAACTGGAACATTACCAAAGACTTGGTTCTTACCTTGGGCTATTTAGCAAACAGTCCCAATGTGCCATCGGGGAGCAACGGCTTGTTTGATGGCGGCTATAATGCCCTGGCGCACTTAGCCTATTATGGTAAGCAAGGAGCGATCGGTGTTGCCTACTCTCATGGCTATAGCCCTGGTGGAGTACCCGATATCTCCGCTGGGACGGGTAGCGTCTTGTCAAACGCTCCCTTTGGCAACAACATTGCTACTTCCAACGATATTGTCGGCACACAAGGATACTATCGCTTCTCCCCGAATTTTCAAGTCCACGCTTGGGGTGGATATATTTGGGCAAATGCCAAGAGTTCTGGTTTGAGTGATATTTCTAATGGTAGGGGTGGAACGGATTCTCTATTTGTGAACAATGGTGACAATGCCAATGTCTGGTTTGGGGCGATTGGTGTGTCGTTTCCCGATGTGGGTGGTAGAGGGAATCTGCCGGGAATTCTCTTTGGTATACCACCCCATGTCTCTAACAGTGATGTCCGTCAAGAGCGAGACAACGCTTATCATATAGAAGCATTTTATCGTTATCGACTAAATGACAACATTTCAGTGACTCCTGGTTTTTGGGTGATTCTCAACCCGGAAAACGACAGCAGAAATGATACGCAGTATGTGGGTGTGCTTCGCACAACCTTCGATTTTTAACTGAATGTCAATGGTTTGCTCGATCGACAGAGTGCTGAATACTCAGCACTCTTTAGGAACTTCCAGTGAAAAAACAAAAATTATTCTTCTGTTACTACCAAATTCCACAGCGCATCAATTCCACTGCCTACATATTCTGAATCATGGTGTTGTGAAATCCATTCGGCGACAGTAGCAGTAACATTGCTGGAGTTTTTGCCCAACTTGCCCAATGCTTGAGCAGCAGAGCTAGGCACAATCTGACTCTCATCTTTGAGTAAACAGTGAGTAATATCATGTCCGCTTGATTGCTTATTAAACCCAAAGAACCCCACCCCCGCCAAAGCTACGCTTTGTCTCCCCTCCCCGCAAGCGGGGAGGGGTTGGGGGTAATGATAAGATATCAGGCATGGTCCGAGTTTTCCTTTCATTGATTAGAATTGGATGGCAACAGACTGTTTAAATTTTTAATTGTGATGGTTTGACGATCAGACGCTGCACCCATAAGATTTGCACCATCTGGACTTAGCACAGCATTATGTTTAAGTCCATCAACATCAGAAATATATTTGTCATTCATCCAATTCCACAAGTTTGTGGAACAACAATCGTTAAAAATGATTGTTTGACTATCAGGAGTAATAGTTAATGAATTTAATGAACTAGAATACCCCGGCAATGTTTTTAAGAGTTTTAAGCTTTGAGCATCCCAAACTTTAACCATCCAAATTGTACTGAGTTCTTGACGATCCATCCCGCCAGTGACTATTAATTTACCATCAGCGCTGAGGGCGATTACCTCAACTCCAAGAGAATGAGCCGCCCAGCTTTGGATAAACTTTTGTTGACGTAAATCCCAAATCTTGACTCCACCCAGGCTACCAATATATAAATTTTGATTATCTTTGCTGACTGCTAAAGACAAAACATAACCACGAGTATTGACTTGCTGCTGAAGTTTACCCTGAGGTAAATTCCAAACTTTTACAACCGGATCGTTCATACTCCCAGTAACCAAAGTTTGAGCATCAGCACTGATATTTAAGGCTTGGACTTCTCCTAAATGTCCGGGAGAAAAGGTTTTATCTAATGTGATACTTTTATAATTCCATTTTTGAATTACGCCTGTAGACGTACCTACGACTAAAGTTTGATTATCTGGACTTACAGCGATAGATTGAATTTTGCCAGAAAAGACGCTCAAGGTTTGTTGCAGACTCTTGCTGTTAATATCCCAAATTTGAATTTTGTTCTCCCAATTCCCGCTGATGAGTGTTTGGTTATCTGGTGCGATCGCTAAAACTCCAATATATTCTGGTATTTTCCAGGCTGGGATAGCTGGTGTATGAGTCGAGATATCCTTTTTTGGAGCTTGTTGCTGTGAGTCAGCGTAAATTTGTGGTATTTGCCAAAGTGGTGTCAGCATATACATCACCAGAAAAATCACCACATCGACAATCAAAAACCACTTGCTCCCGCGTGACTTTTTAACTGGTGGATTTGCTGGGTGTATAGTTTGATGTGCGCTAATAGCTGCGATAGCTTCCGGTAACTGATTAGATATGTTTGTCGCCGCCTGAGATGTCAGCTTTAAATATACTTGCTCGCTCAACTGAAGAATTTTAAATTCTAATGGTAGTTCTTGACGATTAGCTGAAATAAAACCCAGCCCATTATAAAACTGTTTATCTTTACGCCAACCTAGACAGTACAGGGGCAAGGTGATTTGCGGCTGAATCCGAGCTAATAACAACCTCGTAATTTCTTGTGGTTGATATTGTGGCTCAATATGTAAGTTAAATAATATCGAACAGTTCGTATTCTGACCAAAGTGAACGTAACCTATTGGGCGTTTATCTTTTTCAATTATTAACTCTTGCCATCTAAAAATAAAGCGATTCAAAATGAAGTATAAGGAGATGAACCACAAAGCGATCGCAATTCCCGAAACTGGTAGATCCAGTAAATAATAATCAAATTCCGCTATCCAGGTTAAACCCAAAAGGGCTTTGATAAAGCTTAAAGTTAGACTAATCACCACAAAACTGCCGCTTGCCATCAAAGCAAGTACAGTCAAAATATAAAGTAGAGATTTTCTAAATCTTTGCCGATGCCAAAAGGTTTTGTAAATTTGCCATTGCTCTTTAACATCTTGGAGGGGGCGAATAGAAATCCCAGGTGGTAAAGGTAAACTTGTTGATTGATGTTCGCCGATGGGAATTGGTGGTTGCAATAATACCATTGCAGGTAGTTGATAAAGCTGCAATTCTTTGGGCTTATCTTTTTTGGGAAGAGCGACAAACCCAAATCGTTCATAAAATAATTTGAGATGAGGAAGATAAACTAGATATACAGGTAAACTAACATTTTCTAGGCAATTCCAGAGTAACAGTGAACCAACACCTTGGTGGCGATGTTTAGGAGCAATATAAATGTTAGACAGTATATTATATTTTTTTCTCGCTACAAAGAATGCCCAGCCAACAATTTGCTTTTGATATTCAACAAACCAAACTTTATCATTGGTATAATGACGTGACATTAAATATGCAGAAAGTATGTATATACCAAATCCAAATGCAACTGCACCACCCATATACAAAAATACAAAAAAATCACTTGGGCTGACTGCTGAAGAAATAATCTGCCAATCAAAGAAGTGATTTGGCGGTTTTCCATACTCAAATAAATATGCTTTATAATTTATCTCTAATCTCTTGACAAATATTTCTAAAACTGTTCGGATACAAAGAACTATCCCTAAGATAGATGTCAAAAGAAATATCCAACCAGAGTATTTAGAGTTGCGCGCTTGTAGCTCTGCAACAGTGCCTGTACGGAAGGAGTATCCTGAAGATGGTTTTTCAGATGAAGACATCGATTAATCAACCTATTAATAGTTGCACGCCTGAGAAAATATTTGTGCGATCGCTCCCAGCTTTTCACGCAACTCAGATGATGGAGAACCGCAATTACACCGAAAAAATATAGAAGGCAGAAGGGAAAAATGCCCTGAATCTGCCCTTTGCTCATTACTGCTGGCACAATTACTATGAAGTACGCGCCTAACCTCGTGCGGCTTTACGAACAAATGCCAGAACCTAAATACGCTTGTGCATTACTTCCATACTCAGGTTAGCGCAGTTGATGATGTCAGCCCAGGTGTTCACAACACGACCTTGGGAGTCAATTACAGATTGGTTGAAGTTGAAGCCGTTCAAGTTGAACGTCATTGTGCTGACACCCAGTGCGGTAAACCATTAGCCCAAATTTTTTCCAAGCTCACTTCCTTGAGACGTATTCATCCCATTTTCACAGGCATTGAAACCTCGTAAATTGGCTAAGGTATTGATGATATAAGCTATTTTTGGCGATCGCATTTGCTATTTCGGCGATCGCATTTGCTATTTCGGCGAACTCATTTGCTATTTCGGCGAACTCATTTGCTATTTCGGGGTACTCATTTGCTATTTCGGCGAACTCATTTGCTATTTCGGGGTACTCATTTGCTATTTCGGGGTACTCATTTGCTATTTCGGCGAACGCATTTGCTATTTCGGAGTACTCATTTGCTATTTCGGGGTACTCATTTGCTATTTCAGCGTACTCATTTGCTATTTCAGCGTACTCATTTGCTATTTCAGCGTATTTTAGCCAATACGCGCTACTTCTGCATATTCCGCTTCATTTGCTCTAATTCATCCTGAGTTTCCCAGCTACGGAACTTCTCTTCTAAATCATCCAACCCACCAGAATAATTGCTAGTCTGATTCGACCAGCCAATGCTTTCCGATCGCTGCTGGGTTTGCGCTTGAGCGCGGGCTGTCTGTGCTTCGGCGGCTTTAGCTTGTACCTCCTGTCGCCGTTGCTGAATTTTTTGCAGTAGTTCTTGAGATTGGTTAATGCGTTCTTTCAGCCCTTGCATGTGTCCCCAGCGCTGATTTCCTTCGCGCAACAGGGCTGCTTCTCGCTCACCCGCCGCCGCCGCCAAATCTTCTCTATTGGCGTTCTTGGCTTTTTGAATTCGGATATGCCAACGCTGAATTTCTTGCGCGGTGGAGAGAATTTCTTCTTGCGATCGCTTCTCTTGTAATCTTAAATCTGCGATTAGCTTTAATGTGTCTTCTTCTTGCTCACGCAGCTGTTCTAGCAGCGCCTCTAACTCCAAATGTGGATTATTACGCAAGAATTCTTCTAAACGGTTTTCTAGAAACCGACTCAAATCATCAAATAAGCCCACTGCTAGAACTCCAGAGATCGGGTGCGTGACTATTTTATTGTAGTGGTCAAGTGGACTTCTGGGTGTTAGTTAGATTTCAAAGTTGGGAAGAATGTATTTAGTGAAACTACGCAAATAACCCTGACTTACAAAATAAGGCTTTAATCAGTATGAGTTCTGACTTTCAACCGCCACCTAAGAGCTTGTCTATACTAGCTTCTGTAGGAGGAGTAGTTACCGCTGCGATCGCGATCGCACTTTTAAATGGTTGGTCTAAGCAGCTTTCCAATACTTCTATACAAAAACCTGAAATATCAACATCCCCAACTGCTTCCCAACCAGAGAAACCCCAAAGCCCTGTCTCTAGTGCAAAAAAAGCTGAAATAGTTGCCAGCCTTGATGCTCAATCCGTAGTTTTGCCAGGTCAACCGATTCCTAAGAATCAATTAACAGTAGCCATAATTCCATACGTTGCTCCTGGAGTTGGAAAACTGACCCCAGAAGAAATGACAACGGCCCGTCAAGCTTGGTCATACTTCCAGCGTAACTGGAATGATGAAACTGGCTTAGTCAATTCTGTTGATGGCTTTGCTGCTGTAAGTATGTGGGATCAGACAGCAGCGATCGCAGCCTTAGTCAGTGCTAAAGAACTGAATATCGTGCCTGCGGATGAATTTGACGCCAAAATGAGCAAAATGTTGAATACACTGGCGTCAATGCCTTTGTATAAAGGAGAACTACCAAACAAAGTTTACAATGCGAAAACTCTCGTACCTGTTGATTATGGTCAACTAGAAAAACGAGAAGAAATTGGTTGGTCAGCCATTGATTTGGGAAGAATGGCAATCTGGCTGAAGATTGTCGAGGCAAAGTATCCAGAAATGCGATCGCAAACAGCAGCAGTTTGGCAACACTGGCAAGTTAAGCGTCTGACGACAAACGGTCAAATGTATGGTACTGCTGTCATCAAAGGCAAAGAAGAATACAATCAAGAAGGTCGCTTGGGCTATGAAAATTATGCTGCTTATGGTTTGAAGCTTTGGGGCTTAAATGTTAATAAAGCTTTAGATTATCAGTCCCATACTGCCTTTGTCGATCTTTACGGACAGGGAATTCCTTACGACAAACGGGACTATAAAAACTCTGGAGCCAATAACTACGTTCTTAGCGAACCCTATATCTTGGATGGTATCGAAACTGGGTTTCAAGCTTTGCCTAAAGCTTATGCCGATCGGATTTTAGCTGCTCAAGCAGCGCGTTATGAAGCGACAAAACAATTAACCGCCGTCACCGAAGACAACTTAGATCGCCCGCCATACTTTGTTTACAGCAGCCTATTTGTCAATGGAGAACCTTGGGCAACCATCGCAGATACTAGAGAAAAGCACAACGATTTGCGATTCCTCAGTGCCAAAGCTGCGATCGGCTGGCACGTGCTTTATAATACTGCTTATACTCGTCAGTTATTTGATTTCGTTCAAGGCAATCTTAAGTCTCAAGAAGGCTGGTACAACGGCTTTTATGAGTCTCTGCATCAGCCGAATAAAACTCTCACCGCTAACAATAATGGTGTAATTATGGAAAGCTTACTGTATAAGCAAGTTGGGCAGCCACTTACTGTTTGGGCAGGAGTCAAGAGCCATAAGTCAACCGAGAAAACTATAAAAAGACCGTAAGTTATACCAATTTGAAAAAAGAATGCAACAAATAGACCATTTGTAGAGACGCGATTCATCGCGTCTTTACCCAAGGATGTGTTGCAATCATTAATTGAATTGGTATTATTTTATGTCCGCGATCGTATCCCTCCTCAATCCTCTATTTGCTACAGTGGGTAGATGGGTATTGCCCACTCAAAATAAATCGCATAAAAAAACCCCTAGCATTTCTACTAGGGGTGATAAATAATACCATTTCACTTGATGTTTGTCTGAGATGACCCTGTTTATGCCTCTGCTCTACGCAAGAGGCTGGAGTGTTTCTCAAATATTACAGTAAAAAGCGATCGGGTATAAAATTAGCCAACATTTGCCAAGAGCAATTCTCGTTTTTCTGATTTTTGTACTCTCACTTTAGAGTCATCATCAACATCGATAAGGGCTGTGTCTCCATCTGTAATTTCACCAGACAGCATTGCTTCGGCGAGAGAATCTTCTAGGAGACGCATAATTGCCCGACGTAACGGCCTAGCGCCGTAGCTGGGGTTATAACCCTCTTGTACCACAAGGTCTTTGAAGCGATCGCTAACTTCTAAGATAATTCCTTTTTCTGTCAAGCGGCTAGCAACATCGCGAAGCATAATCTCAGCGATTTGCTTAACTTCATCCCTAGAAAGCTGGGTGAAGACGATAATCTCATCAAGACGGTTAAGGAACTCAGGACGGAAGTAAGCTTTCAATTCCTCATTTACCAGGGTGCGGATACGGTTATAACTAGCGTCGGCTTGAGTGTCGAAGTCAAAGCCTAAGCCACTACCACCTTTTTCAATCACCTTGGAACCGATGTTAGAAGTCAAAATGATCAGCGTGTTCTTGAAATCCACTTTCCGACCTTTGGCATCGGTAAGATGACCGTCATCCAAGAGTTGCAGCAGCATATTGAATACATCGGGGTGCGCTTTTTCGATTTCGTCGAATAGCAGCACTGAGTAGGGTTTCCGCCGCACAGCTTCTGTAAGTTGTCCGCCTTCGTCGTATCCGACATAACCAGGAGGCGAACCAATGAGCTTGGCGACGGTGTGGCTTTCCATGTATTCGGACATATCTAGCCGAATCATCGAGTCTTCCGCACCGAAGAAGTAAGAAGCTAGTGCTTTCGCCAATTCTGTTTTACCAACTCCAGTGGGGCCAGAGAAGATAAAGCTAGCAATGGGACGATTGGGATTTTTTAAGCCGACACGGGCGCGACGAATACCGCGAGAAACAGCCGTAACTGCTTGCTCTTGTCCGATGAGCCGCTGATGCAGAGTGTCTTCTAGGTGTAGGAGCAACTCTGACTCAGATTCAGTTAGCTTGTTGACTGGTACGCCAGTCCAAGAGGCAACGATTTGGGCAATGTCTTCTTCGTCAACTACAGTCGAGTTGACAGGTTGCTCGGTTGGTGTAAACGTTGCTTGCAGTTGTTCTGCGAGTTTTAATTCTTGGTCGCGCAGTTCTGTAGCTTTGTCAAAATCTTGGACTCTGACTGCTGCTTCTTTTTCTTTGGTAACGCCAGCGAGTTCGCGCTTAAGTTCTTTATTGGGAGAACTTTGGGAGTTCCGCAGCCGAACGCGAGAACCAGCTTCATCAATCAAGTCAATTGCCTTATCTGGCAAGAAGCGATCGCTAATATAGCGGTCTGATAATTCTGCTGCTGCCACAAGTGCCGCATCCAAAATTGTGACTTTGTGGTGTTGTTCATAAGCACCGCGCAAGCCGTAGAGAATTTGTACGGTTTCCTCTACCGAGGGTTCCCCAACCTTAATCGGTTGGAAACGACGCTCTAGGGCAGCATCACGCTCGATATGCTTACGATATTCATCGAGGGTAGTTGCGCCGATGCACTGGAGTTCACCCCGTGCTAAGGCAGGTTTAAGGATGTTGGCTGCATCCAAACCACCTTCTGTACCACCAGCGCCAACCAAGGTGTGAATTTCGTCAATCACCAAGATGATATTGCCGACAGTGCGGACTTCTTCCACGACTTTTTTGATGCGTTCCTCAAAATCGCCACGGAAGCGAGTTCCAGCTACCAATGACCCCATATCGAGGCTGATAACTTGTTTGTCTTGCAAACTTTCAGGAACATCCTGGTTGATAATCCGTTGAGCTAGACCTTCTGCGATCGCAGTTTTGCCAACTCCTGGTTCCCCAATCAACACTGGGTTATTCTTAGTACGGCGACCGAGAATTTGGATTGCCCGCTCAATTTCCTTTTGGCGACCAACTACGGGGTCGAGTCTGCCTTCTTGGGCTAATTTGGTCAAATTTCTGCCATACTCTTCCATCGTTAGCGGTTGGGTGCGCTTTTGATTACCACTACCAGCAAAAGCCGGTGCATTTTCACCCAAACGGCGAACTATGGCACTGCGGACACTCTTGAAGTCAACTCCTAGATTTTGCAGTACTTTGGCGGCGACACCTTCACCAGCCTCGGTTAATCCTAAGAGTAAGTGTTCAGTGTTTATGTAATTCTGTCCCAAACTATGAGCTTCTTTAAACGATTGCTCGAAGAGGCTTTTTACTTTAGGAGTAAAAGGAATTTCTGGTGGTACAAAGCCAGAACCCCTACCAATAATTTTTTCTACCTCGCGACGTGCATCTTTGAGGGTAACGCCTAATTCAGCTAGCACTTTAGCAGCAACCCCAGTTCCTTCTCCCATTAAACCCAGGAGAATTTGCTCAGTTCCTACGAAGTTATGTCCCAGGCGACGTGCTTCCTCCTGAGCTAACATAATTACTCTAATGGCTTCGGAAGTGAAGTGTTCAAACATAATGGGTTATTGCTCCCTCGCTGCTTGGACTTTGGGTGAGATAAAATTCACCCTCATCTAAAGTTTTTTGTATTTTCTTAAGGACTAATGTAACTTTATTTAAAGTTAAGTGGCAGTGGTGAGAGCCGTAAGACATCAGGTGTACTTGCCGTCTAATGTGAGTTAGAAGTAATGAGTTAGGAGTGATAATTAAGTAAGGAGTTATCAATTTTACAATTAGCTTTTAAGTGCAGAAGATTATTTTATTTTGTCTTTTCTGCTCCTCTGCTCTCGGCTAAACTTAAAAACCAAGACTCAGTACTCTTAACTTTTAACTCCTAACTCCTAACTTATCACTCAGGACTGAAAATGACTGAAGCAACGGCCGGTAAAGATCAACAACATCCACTTTATAACCGCGATCGCCCCCTTATTGATATTTTACTCGCTCAAGAGGCGACAGACTATAACTTAGCAGAATTGGCTAGACTGCGAATGCGCTATCAAGGGTTTCCAGGGGCGAGAGACATCCAAAAAGACCTAGATAAAGTCTTGCAACAGTGGGGTTTGACCGAAGCCGAGCTTTTTGAAAAAACTCGTCAAATTCACGATTTGGGTGGAATTTACAAAAGCCGTGGCAAGAAAGATGAACAGGATTGGAATTAGTTATTATTTTCCATTCCTAACTCCTGACTCAGCGCTGGAATCGCTTTGGCAAAGCCCGCCGTAGGCATCGCTAATTCTATGCCTTTGCCTAATTCAGATGTCACTGTGAATTGTACACCATGTTTTTCTTTTCTAATCTACCGGGAAGTGGCTAATCATAAGCCAGTATTTTTACTTACTGGTTTGGTTGGTCAAGAAATAACCAAATAGTTTTTGGAATATTAAAATAAACCTTGCGATCGCTACCTCGTTTCCAGAACGAGATAAGTTTAGACACGTAATTTGCATTCCATGACCAAGCTCCGAGAATTTGGGATATCAACACAGGGAAATGTCGTTATGTCTGCGTTGAACAAACACATTTAGTTGAGGCTGTTCCGTGTCACTCACTAAATCAGTTAGGGATCTTTCCATCTTGGTGTATTTAATTTTTGACTCGCACCCTTGAGGGTGTTATTGCCTACCTCATGAGCGAGAGAATGTATTTTATTACTAAGGATAGTTTTGAATTGAACCAACTCGTATTTAATATAACAAGTACTGAAGAATCAACTTTGTCAGTGATTAATCTTTCCCCTGCGACCAAGGAGTAATTATGGTTTTAAGTCAATATCAACGTGCTGTAGGCGTATTTACTCATCGGATAGATGCAGAGCAGGCAATACATGAGTTGAGAGATTCTGGCTTGGCGATGGAGAAAGTATCTGTAGTTGTACAAAATTCAGATCGTAATCATGAGATTGCCGGTAATGAAGTTAAAGAGGACACTGGTGATAAAGCTGACGAAGGTGCAACAGTAGGAGGACTTTCAGGGGGCGCTGTTGGTGGGTTAACTGGTTTATTAGTGGGTCTTGGGACTTTAGCAATCCCTGGAGTTGGCCCAATAATGCTGGCTGGGGCAGCGGCAACTGCTTTGGTTACAACCCTTGTTGGGGCAAGTATTGGTGCTGCCACTGGGACTTTTGCTGGTGCATTAGTTGGTTGGGGAATGTCGTCAGAGCAAGCTAGAGCATATAACGAGCGAGTCGAGGATGGACACTATTTAATAATCGTGGATTGTACATCTTTTGAAATTGCTAAAGTACAAGAAATACTACAGCGTTGGGGTATTGAAGAGTTTGGCATTTACGAGCATCTCAACAGTGAATCTGAAACTACAAATTCTCTGACCACAACGACTTCTGCTACTACAATTCCTAATAAAAGTGGGATGATGTCTAAATATAGTGTTAGTTGCTTTAATAGCATAGATAATGCTGAAGCGGCAATTAAGGATATGTGTATCGCAGGTTTTTCAGTAAACCAGATTTCCTTAATTTGCAAAGACTTTTCTCAATTGGTTGGGTCAACAGGTATTAATTTAAGTGAACGCTTTGACGCGATGAGGTTAGGAATAGCAGATGAGTGGGCACGCTTTTATAATGAGCAAATAGAGCAAGGCAATTACATACTTATCGTTAGTGGCACAGATCGTGAGCAAGATATAGCTAGGTCTATTCTGTGTAATTATGGGGTTCAAGAGTCTCAAATTTATGACCCAATGTTAATTCGTTCTTAAAAGCGGGTGCTGTCATTAATGGGAGCAAACTTATTTGAGTTTTGGAAGATACAGCAGAATTCAGAATTCAGAATTCAGTTGCAAAAAAATTGTAGGTTGGGTGGAGGCTTTGCGTAACCCAACATCCTGATATCTGTTGGGTTGCGCTCTGCCCACCCAACCTACGTCTAATGCACAATTTTTTTGCTTGCCACCCCACTACATATACTTAGATTTTTTCAGGAATCAAATCGGATTCATATACAGCAGAATTCAGGAGTAAAACACGCTTTATATCTGGGTAACAGAATTAGCTTGTGTACCTCACTTTCCTTGAAATCTGCTGTATGACTAAGCAATGGGTTTTACAGCCTGAAAACTCTACTATGCAAACAATCGACACCTTTCAAGGTTATAGCGAGTGGTGTCGATGAGCTTCAACACATTCACCTAACAGTAAAATATCTTATATCATGTCCGCTTGATTGTTTATTAAACCCGAAGAACCCCACCCCGCCAAAGCTGCGCTTTGTCTCCCCTCCCCGCTTGCGGGGAGGGGTTGGGGGTGGGGTATAATGACTCTGGTTAGCATAACTAATTATGCGGACATGATATTACTTAAAATCTTCAACAGTTTGGCTTTGCTCAGGGTCAGCAGTGAGCGAAGCTGAAGGGTCAACCTGTATAGCCTCTTTCTCCGTCTCCCGTTGCTTGCCATACTCCCGCAGTTGCTTCAAAAGGTTTTCTTGAGATGAGTTCGGGATAGACGGACTGGGACTTGGTTGAAGGTCGGTGTCGGTACTTGCAAAATTAGCCACTGAGGGATTCATTTCGTAGACTGGTAGCGACTTGTCATTAAACATCGCCTGTTGGGTTGGTGCTGGGATAGGAATTAGATTCTTTGGTTTGCTCACAGCAGCTTTTACCGAATCTAGAGTAGTAGCAACCTGCACTTGTTGCTGCATCTGTTGTGTAGAAGATACTAAACCACTTAAACCATTCACCAATTGCCGCAGATTTTTACGGAAATTAGGATCGCCTGTCAATTCATCTAAATCAGATGTAATTTTTTGGGTATTTTCAAAGGTTACTCGTGCTGAATCTAAAGTTTGTTGCAGTAACACCGCATTTTTTGGATCGTTTAAGGTTTTAGAAGCATCGCGTAAATTAGCTGAGGCTTGGGCTGCATTTGCTGAAAGCGTTTCTAAATTGTTCAGTAATTCTCCTTGAGTCAATCGATTGACTGATGGTGATAAGCTACTGACTGTAACACGCAATTGGTTGCTGGTTTCGGTGATATTATTCAACGCACCAACCAGCGTCGAACGATTTGTTGTCAACAAATTATCCAGGTTGTTGAGCAATCGATTTGCTTGAGTTGCAGTTGCACCGAATTTATTGACTGTTTGATTTGCTGATGTATTAAGTTGGTTTGTCGCCCGTTGCACTGAATTAGCCGTAGCGGAAAAGGTATTAAGTTGTAGTTGTAAGCTTTTAGTCAAACCTTGTAAATCCTGACTTAGCTCACTAAAACTGGATGCTGCGCCTGTGGTAGTTTCTAGAAGCCTATTGACATTTCTATAAAATTTTGGGTTATTGTATGCAGCAGCTAGGTCAGTTGAACTACGAATTAGTGCATCAACACTGATGCCAACCTGACCTTTTAACCGCGAGCCATTACAGACTATGAGACTGGTATCACAACTTTTATCTAGGGGTTTAGCAGTTACAACCCCAGCAGGCAAGGTTGCTTTTGGTGTGATGTCGATAATACTTTCGCTAATTAATCCGCTTTGATTAGCTTCCACTACTACATTACGGGGAATAATGAGGTCAGTTTGGGCAATTTCAATCTCTACATCAATGGCATTTGGGCCTGGTCGAACATGGGAAATAGTTCCTACCTTAACGCCACGATAGCGAACTGCTGCTCCCTTTTGCATTCCGCCAGCGTTAGCAAATTCTACAATAATTTTGTATGAACGGCCAGCAGCGGTGAATCTATTTAACCACAGAAAGAGTAATCCAAATACCCCTAGTCCTAGCAGGAGTAATAATCCCACAGAACCTTCTCTAAATGTTCGCCCAGACGCGAAGCGGCTTGTCATAAGACCTCGCATTTTTTTGCCTCCACCAACAACCAATAACCAATTAGGTGTTAAAAGTGAGGAGTTAGTAGTTAAATTTAACTTTTTACTCCTGGCTTTTAAGTTTCTAACCGGCGACTTTAATCGGGCCTTTAACACTTCCACTGATAAATTGTCTGATCAAGGGATGTTCTGTGTTGTATATTTCACTAACTGTACCTTGCCACTGCACTTTACCTTCATAGAGAAATATAAGTCTATCAGATGTACGGCGGATAGTGCTGTCCTGGTGGGTAACAACGGCATAAGTACTACAAACTCCATTTAAACATTGCAAGTGGCGGATTAAATCTTCGATGACTGTCGAGGCAATGGGATCGAGTCCGGCTGTTGGTTCGTCGTATAGTAGAACTTCTGGCCCTTCACTGGGATTATCAGGGTTAGACATAATCGCACGGGCAAAACTCACCCGTTTGCGCATTCCCCCGGAAAGTTCAGCTGGGTAGAGGTGGCCTATTTCTGGCAAACCTACCATCTCCAATTTTTCGTTTACCAAATCTCGGATGCGCGATCGCGGCAGCTTTGAATTTTGATAAAGTAAAAATCCCACATTCTCCTCTACTGTCAGCGAATCAAATAGCGCCGCCTGCTGAAACACCATACCAATGCCAACCTGCTGGCCGCCATCCTCAATCAAACCCTCTCGCCGCACTCCTTGCACATAAATTTCTCCTTCATCAGGACTAAGTAACCCCGCTATTACTCGTAAGATAGTTGATTTCCCAGTCCCTGATGGCCCAATAATCCCCAGTGCTTCTCCCCGGTAAACGGTCAAGTCTACATTATCTAGAACTTTATGGCTACCAAAGGACTTAGAAACACCTTTCAGTTCAATCAATGGTTCAGTCATTAGTTATTAGTCATTAATCACTGGTCATTGGTCATTAGTCAGTAGAAAATAAACAAATGACTACTGAGAACGAACAATAGACAAATATGCCCAATAGTGATTTCATACTTATTAGTAGGAAATTATTGTATAGTATATTATAAGTACATAATTAGCATTCTGATTAGCAAACTTTATTTTTTTAGCATAATTAATATTTAGTTATTTGCGATGTTTAACGTCTCAAAATACGCTCAACCCAAGGCTGACGAAGATACCGTAGTAATTAAACATCTCAGTGATGTGAAAGTTAAAAATCAAAGTATAAATTATGAGTAGCCAATTAGAGCAGTTTGCAAGTGATAATTCCTCTGGTATTTGTCCTGAAGCACTGGAATATATGATTAGGGCAAATCAAGGTAGTGTTCCAGCTTATGGAAATGATGAATGGACTCAAAAAGCAGCAGATTATTTTCGGGAACTCTTTGAAATTGATTGTGAAGTATTTTTTACCTTTAACGGTACAGCCGCAAATTCTTTATCTTTAGCTGCTCTTTGCCAGTCATATCACAGCGTCATTTGCCATGAAACATCTCACATAGAAACAGATGAATGTGGCGCACCTGAATTTGCATCTAATGGCTCTAAACTCCTACTTGCTCACGGTAAAAATGGTAAATTAACATCAGAGTCTATAGAGTCGATTGTTACCAAACGTACTGATATTCATTATCCCAAACCTAAAGTTATTAGCATTACACAATCAACTGAATTAGGAACTTTATATTCTATTGAAGAACTTTTAAGTATTAAAGAAGTTGCAAACAAATATAACTTAAAGATTCACATGGATGGCGCTCGTTTTGCAAATGCAGTTGCCGCTATGAATAAAAGCCCTGCTGAAATTACTTGGAAAAGTGGAGTGGATGTATTGTGTTTTTGTGGTACTAAGAATGGAATGGCATTAGGTGAAGCCATTCTTTTCTTCAATAAAGCGCTAGCAGAAGATTTTGATTATCGATGCAAGCAAGCAGGCCAGCTAGCTTCAAAAATGCGGTTTATTTCGGCTCCTTGGTTGGGTTTATTAGAAACTGGTGCTTGGCTTAAAAATGCCAGACACGCCAATCAATGTGCTGAATACTTAGAAAATCAACTATTAAACATAGAAGGCGTTGACTTGATGTTTCCTAGAGAAGCCAACGCCGTATTTGTGAAATTACCTGAAGAAGTCATTCACAGCTTAAAAGCCAAAAACTGGCAGTTTTATACATTTATTGGTGTGGGAGGAGTACGTTTTATGTGTTCTTGGAACACTACTCAATCAAGGATTGATGAGTTGATTGGTGATATTAAAAATGCAACAATCAAATAAGTCCAGCAATCCTAAAATTTAATCCGATTCAGTTAAGGGTTATTGGTGTAGATAATTGGTCTTTCAAGACGCGATAAATCGCTATATAAGGGTTTTGTTTCTCATTCTCAACTCTATTGTTTTAGAATTGCTTCAGCTTATTATAATTGATAATGTCAGCGCTTACTTGGTATGTAACTTCAATTGTAATTTTGATTGTTGCCACAAACCCAAATGCTTATTTTTAGCATTAGCTTCTGCAATTAAAAATTCGGTTTTGCTCTCATAGCAATTTTGTAAAGATTCTTGGTCAACAACGGCATTACCTGACTCTACCAAAAGGAGATTTACTGACCGATTATCTACAAACACTTCACCCGCTGGGCGACCACTTTTAATTTGTTCTGTGCTTCTAATCACGACAGGAGTTTGAGGTGGTAATAGCTTTTTTAGCCTTTGTATTGCTGCTAAACCATAGCGCTTGTCAGTTGCCTCTGGTGCATTAATACACGCTAACTTGACTATAGTTGTTTGTCCTACATTATCTTTAACCAAAATTGTGTTCCCGTCTGTAACACCAACTACTGTACCTAACACCAACATTAGTTGAAGTAATTCCATCATTTTGTGTGTAATATTTTATGTATAAATGGAATTTTATTTCAGTGCTGAGGTTGCTAGTGTGATTTAGCTCACAAGTTGCAAATACAATAAAAGTAATAAATATTATCATTACAGAAAGCTGGCATTGATATCAATCAAAATTTTATTTAATAACTATAGGTAATTGAACACTCACAGTAGTTCCTGTCAAGAGGTCAGAAGAGATTAACAGTTCCCCATTATGAGCATTGACGATGGGTTTACTAATAGCAAGTTATAGCCCAGTGCCACAAGGTTTTGTAGAGAAGAATGGCTGAAAAAGTTTGGTGATAACTTCCGATGCAATTGGCTCACCGCTATTATGGACATTAATGCAAACTACTGCTATTTGTATACAACAAAATCATGAAATTTTACTTGACTAAATTTAAATTTATATAAAAATTAAATAGGTAAAAATAAGCGGTATCATTGTAAGCAAAGTTAAATAATTCTAGAAAATTATGCTTGGTTGATTTCAGTCTGTTACGTTTACGATGATAATATTGTATTTATACCTAAATACTTGCAAACTGAAAGTTTAGATTGTGCTGAAAAATCCATAAGAACTTTCTAAACAAAATATCAGCTTTTTAGAAATTAATCCTTAGAGGATGTTTGAAAAGTCATGATTGATGTATAAAATTTTTTTTACCCCACCCTAACCCTCCCCTTATAAAGGGGAGGGAACTGGATTTTATTGTTTCCCCTTATAAGGGGAGATTAAGGGGGGTAATAATTCGATTAAAATCACAACATATTATTTTTCAAACAACCTCTTAGATATCCATAAGTTTTAGACTATAGGAATCCGGTTTGATTTCTGAAAAAAATTAAGTATTTGTAGGGTGTGTTATGACTTTAGTCTAACGCACCAAAGCCTTGAAAATGGTGCGTTACGCTTCGCGATAACACACTCTACGTGTTGTTCAAAAATCAAATAGTAATCCTATAATTATGTAAGCAATAATTAGTTCAAAGCTCAATTCAAAACCTATATTGTTGATTATGAAGATCAGAAATTTATCAATACTAATTTTGTCTTCTCTTGTCATGATTAGCTGTGTCCGAGAAGTATCAAATAATGAGTCTAAAAAAGTTGCGATCGCAGTCAATACATCTGTTCCCAAATCTCCAACTCCGGCAAAGTCTTTAACCCCTTCGGTGCAATCTCAGAAGTCAGGTACTTTTGTTTCTGGAGAACAGACAACTGAAGGAACAGTCAGTATTACTACCAAAGACAGTAAATCATTTCTAGAGCTTGGAGAATCGTTTAAAACCTCGGAATCAGGCCCGGATTTAGTCGTAATTTTGCATCGTTCAGATAATGTAATCGGTTCAACTAAGCCACCAGCTTATTCTTTAAAAAATGGAGACTATATCATTCTTGCTCCCTTAAAAAAATATAGCGGCGCTCAAACATATTCTATTCCTAACAATATCAATTTAGCAGATTACAAATCTGCCGCTATCTGGTGTCGCAAGTTCAATGCTACTTTTGGTGCTGCTAAGTTGAGTAGTTAAAATTAATTAAACGATCGCGGAGAGTAGGGATCGGGGAATCGCTATTCAGCTACAAAACTTTACACCTTCTCACATTCATAGTCATAAAGATGAAGCTTTCTCTATTCAAGAGGTAGAATTAGAATTTCAGTTTGACGATCAGATTATCTGAGCAATTCCTAGAACTTTTCTTCAATCTTCTAAAACTCAACTCCACAGATTTACAAATTATCATTGTATTTGAAGAGTTTTAACTTCTAAATCCTAACTTTGTTTATATGCCAGAACAACAGCAGTGGACTATAACAGCAACTGAACAACCACCAGAATGGTTTATCCAAGCAGTGAAACAGCATACACCTGCATCAAGTGGACTGTATGCAGCGCAGTTGTTGTGGCAACGGGGTATTAAAGATCGTCAACAATTAACAGCTTTTATTAACTATAAAGCTTATCAACCAGCAAGTCCCTTTGAGTTTGGGCAAGAAATGCATCTGGCGATCGCACGGTTGCAACAAGCATATAATACTAAAGAAAAAATCGCTATTTGGGGAGACTTCGACGCTGATGGGATTACCGCCACATCGGTACTGTGGGATGGATTGGGGCAGTTTTTCGCTCAAAATACTCAGTTAGTTTACTACATTCCCAATCGCCTGAAAGAATCCCACGGACTTAAT
Source organism: Nostoc sp. (assembly GCF_036918015.1). Classification (GTDB taxonomy): domain Bacteria; phylum Cyanobacteriota; class Cyanobacteriia; order Cyanobacteriales; family Nostocaceae; genus Nostoc. The sequence goes on along the minus strand of NZ_JBALEO010000083.1, from coordinate 31,857 downwards.
AATCAAGGGATTGATAACTTAGCAAAACAAGGTTGCAAATTAATTGTTACTTGCGATACAGGTAGCACAAATGTTGAAGAAATTATTTATGCTAAACATTTAGGTATAGATGTAATAGTTACAGACCATCACACTTTACCAGCCGAACGCCCACTTGTCGCAGCAATTATCAATCCTCGTTATTTTCCAAAAGAACACCAGTTATTTAATCTTTCTGGGGTGGCGGTAGCTTATAAGTTGGTGGAAGCACTATATCAAAGCTTGCCCAATGTTGCTAAATATCCGTTAGAAGATTTATTAGATTTAGTTGCAGTTGGATTAATTGCCGATTTGGTGCAGTTAAGTGGAGATTGCCGCTACTTGGCACAGATGGGAATTCAACGACTGCAAGAAGATTTTAAACAGCCAGCAGCAGCGCGGCGGCGTCCAGGGGTAGGGCGATTATTAGAATTGTGCCAGAAAAGTGGCGATCGCCCCACAGATATTTCTTTTGGTTTGGGGCCAAGAATTAACGCCGTTAGTCGCATCCAAGGTGATGCTAGTTTCTGCGTGGAATTATTAACTAGTCGGGATGTCAAACGTTGTAACGAACTCGCCGAAGTTACAGAACTCGCCAACGCCCGCCGCAAATCTTTACAAAAAGATGTGCAAGCACAAGTGGCGCAAAAACTTACTCAACTAGATTTATCAACCACCAGCGTTATTGTCTTAGAAGATGCCCAATGGCCTGCGGGTGTATTGGGCTTAGTCGCTGGACAGGTAGCACAAGAAACAGGTCGCCCGACGATTTTGTTGAGTACGGAAGGTGCAGGGGAGCAGGGGAGCAGGGGAGCAGAGGAGCAGGGGAGCAGGGGAGCAGAGGAGCAGGGGAGCAGGGGAGCAGGGGAGCAGGGGAGCAATTCTTCTCCTCTGCCCCTCCGCCCCTCTGCCCCTCTGCTTGCAAGGGGTTCCGCTCGTTCGGTGAATTCTGTCGATTTATACCAATTGGTGAAAGAGCAAGCACATTTGTTACATCGCTTTGGGGGACATCCCTTTGCAGCGGGTTTGAGTTTGTTGGTGGAAAATATTCCTTTGTTTACGGCGGCAATTAATCAGCAGTTACGGCAATCTTTGGGTAGTACAACTCTAACGCCAACTGTGCAAGCAGACTTGACGGTAACGGTAGCAGATTTGGGGAAAGAGTTATTTTTGGAACTGAAACTGTTAGAACCTTGTGGAATGGGTAATCCTGTTCCGAAATTGCTAATTCAAAACTGCTGGTTTGAAAATTCTTGGCATCGCAATCAGCAGGATTGGCTAGGGAAAAAGGTACAGTACATTAAAGCTGAGTTTGATATTCGAGATGATTCTAGCAGAAGTGCTTTTCCTGGCTTATGGTGGGGACACTACAAAGATGAATTGCCCATAGGAAGGTGTGATTGCATAGCAGAACTAGACTACAACACCTTCAAAAAACGTTATGAAATCAGATTGATTGCCGTGCGTTCTTCTGCTAACTCAGCACTCAACGCCCCGCTAGCGCTAACACCCTTCATCCTAGACTTACGGAATCAGGAACACTCAGCACTCAACACTCAACATTCAGCACTAATTATTGAAGATTGTCCCACGAATTGGGATGATTTACGTATGTGGTTGCGGCGATGTTTGGCGATCAGCCGCTCTACGTCTGGGCTTGACAATCAGCAACAATTAGCGATCGCTTGGTCTAAACCTAAGCATCAACCACCCAATCAAATTTGGCTGACTCTTGTCGGAATTGCCAAATATCTCAGTCGCACAAATCAACTAGTTACTCGCGGACAACTTTTAGAGAAAATCGGCATCAGCGACCAAACCTTACTTGTCGGCATCAAAGCTTTAAAATACTTAGGGTTCACAGTTCAACGACAAGACCGTTCTTTACAAATTACCTGGAATCCAAACGATAGTGCCGAAAACCTTGCTGACGAAGCAGTTGCACGATTTTTAGCTGCTGTTCGAGAAGAACAATTTCAGCAACAGTATTTTGCGGAAGTTCCCTTATCTACGATTGTGGCGATCGCCAGCTATGACAGTAAATAATTTAACAGAATAGAATTCAGGAGTCAGAATTCAGAATTCAGAATTCTGACCAAAAAAGCAGATAGCGCAGCGTATCGTATAGAAAGTTTTCTCCCTGCCCCCTAGTTACAGAGGTGTCCCAGAAGGCTGTTGCACCTTCTTGTTAACAGTTTTTGCTTCTACAAAACCATCTCGACCTGTAATCAATCTAGAGCGACGATTACGAGTAATATAATTCCATCCCCACTGAATTGCTACTACTATTTTAGTGTCAAACTCGATTAAGAAGTAGATGTGAATTACTAGCCAAAAGAGCCAAGCAATGAAACCTTTGAGTTGGACTAAGCCTAAATCTACAACAGCTAGATTTTGCCCAATCATCGCCAAAGTACCTACGTCATTGTAACGAAATTGTGGCAAAGTCTCACCTTTAAGCCTGCGTTTAATGAGTTTAGCTACATACTCTCCTTGTTGTTTGGCTACAGGTGCAACACCAGGTAAGGGTTTACCATTTTGATGGGAAAAGTTGCTTAAATCTCCCACTACAAAAATGTTTTTATAACCCTTGATAGACAAGTCTGGTTCTACAATCACACGTCCTGAGCGATCGCACTCTACATCTGTACTTTTTGCTAGGGCTTTCCCTATAGGCGAACCTTGAACACCTGCTGCCCACAAGATAGTTTTTGAGGTAATTTCTGTCAATTCATCGCCTTGCTTGAAAGTAACGATGTTATCTTCAATCTTTGTCACTCTGGTGTTAGTGTAGACAGCCACACCTAACTTTTGCAAAGATTCTGCTGCTACTTTCGATAATTCTGGTGAAATGTGTGGGAGGATGCGATCGCCCCCTTGCAATAGTAAAATACTCGCCTCTGAGGTGTTGATGCTGCGGAAATCTTCTGTGAGAGTTTGGTATGCCAATTCTGCGATCGCACCGGATAATTCTACACCGGTGGGCCCACCCCCGACAATCACAAAAGTCAACAAAGCACGGCGTTTTTCGGGATCGGTTTCTTTTTCTGCTGCTTCAAATGCCGAAAATATCTGGCGACGCATTTCTATGGCATCTTCAACAGTTTTCAAGCCAGGAGCAAATTCTTTCCAGTTATCTTTACCAAAATAGGAATGGTTAGCACCTGTGGCAACAATTAATGTGTCATAAGGTACTACTTCATCACCCAAAATAACTTGTTGCGCTTTTGGATCGATATCATTTACCTCTCCCAACAGCACTTTTGTATTCTTGCTTTTGCTGAATACAGATCGCAACGGTGCAGAAATATCAGCAGGTGATAGCGTACCTGTGGCAACTTGATATAAAAGCGGCTGAAATAGGTGAAAGTTACGTTTATCAATGAGAGTAACATTTACATTTGCTTTCTTCAAAGCTTTTGCTGTATACAGTCCACCAAAGCCGCCACCAACGATAACAACCCGATGTGGTGCATTCTTTTCAAGTGAGACTTCCATCAGAAATATTTCCTTGTGTTAAGAACTTGTAACTATTCTTAACAAAGATGTAACAGCATTATGATAGTGGTTGCTGTCTATTTAGAACATTTGAAGAAATGATGAAAGTAGTCAAAGTTAGTTTTTATCGAGGAAGGCAGTGTTTCGACTACGCTCAACAACCGGGCAGGGCAGGGTGGTTTCATACGAAAAAAGAAAAATACATAAGCCTTGATTTCTTGTTTTGTAGCATAGCTTTTTACCCCTCTCCAAACCTCTCCCCGAAACGGAGAGAGGCTTTGAAACCCAGTTTTAGTTTTATCTCTGGTTGTATGAAACCACCCTGCCCTCAACAACCGGGCAGGGGGAAAACTGCGTAAGGGTACGATGACTCGCTAGCCGCCAGTCGTAGAGAATTCATTCTGAATTCTGAATTCTGACTCCTGACTCCTGAATTCTGTTTGCTCAATCAAGCAGCTCAAAATGTACTTTGAATAATTCCGCCATCTACTTGCAGCATGACTCCATTCACAAATGAGGCTGCTGGTGAACTCAGAAATACCGCAACATTGGCAAACTCTTCTGGTGTCCCGATACGACCCAAAGGGACTATCCCATTGATTCTAGCAATTTCTGCTTCTTTCGTTTCACCATTTTTAGCAATGCGGGCGTTAATTAATTCTTCCACCCGTTCTGTATATGTCCAGCCTGGTAAAATGCTATTAACGCGAATTTTATCGCTACCCAGTTCTTGGCTAAGAGTTTTCGTTAAACCAATCACTGCTAATCGAATGGAATTAGATAAAACCAGATTTTCGGCTGGTTGTTTAGTTGAGGTTGAGGTGATGGTCAGAATTGCTGGTGCGGTAGATTGGCGTAAGTGAGGTAAAGCGTACTTTACCAGACGTACCGCACTCAGCAAAGTCAAGTCGATCGAAGTTTCCCAAGTTGCCAAATCGATATCGTCAAAAGTGCCAGCAGGTGGCCCGCCAGCGTTGGTAACGAGGATATCCAACCCGCCGAATTTTTCTACTGTGGCGTTAATTACCCGTTCAATATCTTCTTGATTAGTAACATCCGCACGCAGAGATAGCACTTCTGTACCTGTTTCGCTTTCAATCTCCGCAGCAGTTTTGTCAATTAACTCACTGCGGGCGCAGATGGCAACTTTTGCACCCTCACGGGCAAATTGCCTCGCTGTAGCTTTGCCCAAACCTTTACTAGCAGCTGTCACTAAGGCGACTTTGCCACGGAGTTGCAAATCCATAATCTTGATTCTTCTTAATTTACAGCAATTTGAAGCCAAGGTTATTGAGAGCTTCACGCAAGCGATCGCGTCCTCTCAATGATTCTACAGTGGCGATGCGTTGGGCTGAGTGTTCTGACCAATCGTCAGCAATATTCATCTTTTGTTCAGTATAGAATTCTTTGATGATTTCGTTGTAGTGAGTGATCGCTTCTTCTTGTTCTGCCAATTTATAGGTTTCACGATGCAGCACAACTGACTGGGGCAACCTTGGCTTAATCGCTGCTTCGACTTCAGGATTTGGATAGCCCACACACAGCCCAAATACGGCATACACAGAGGAGGGCAAATTCAATATCTGTGCTACCTCTTGCGGACGGTTGCGGATTCCGCCGATATATACTGTTCCTAAACCAAGGGACTCAGCTGCAACTGCGGCATTTTGCGCCGCCAACGTTGCATCGATTGTTGCCATCACAAACATTTCCAAATATTCCAGCGCATCGTGAGATATGCCGCGACTGTCAGCAACATGACTTAGACGCGCCAAATCTGCTAACCAAACCAAGAATAAAGGAACCTGCTTAATATGTGCTTGGTTTCCCGCCAGCTTGGATAACTCCTCTTTGCGCTGTTGATCTTCGACTGCTACCACACTCCAAGTTTGCAAATTCGAGGAAGTAGATGCAGATTGGGCGGCTGCAATTAGTAACTCCAGAGTTCCCGGTGGTAAAGGATCGGTTAGATAAGACCGAATTGAACGGTGAGATAGTAGTGCTGTGAGCGAATCATTCCATGCAATTTCGGGATTGAAGGGAATTTCACCGTAGCGCGATCGCAGTAGTTCTGTAGGATTAGTCATAATCAATTCCAAGATTTACATTTCAAAAATGGTCAGTTGTTTTACTACTAATACCAATTTCATCTGTAGGGGCATACATTTCTCATACGTGTCAACTTAAGCCGAAAACTATATCAGACAGGCGTTTTGCAAATCCATCACGCCCTCATCCCCTAACCCCTTCTCCCAAAGGAGAAGGGGAATTGAATGTCTAGCTCCCCTCTCTCTTGGGGAGAGGGGCTGGGGGTGAGGGCAAAACGTTTTCACCAAGCGGGTTTAGCGTTAAGTTGACACCAATCACATCTCTATGCTCCTACAGCCAATTCATTGTACTAGTTTAAGTTTTTGGTGAAAATGCAGCATATTCTTCTTTTGTCAACACTGCATCTTTCACATTTACCTCTTTGGGAATTAACTTCAATTTATAATATGTATCTGCAACACCTTGTTGTAGATTTATCAAATTGTCGTCAATTGGTACAATCCCAAAAGTCCGCCTGTTAGTTGCTTTTTTCATCGTTTCTAAATCAATTCCTAACACAGGTGCGAGAGTTTTTGCTACTTCTTCTCGATTCTGTTTAGACCATTCTTCTAAATTTTGAATTTCCTCCAGTATTGCCTTGACAGTTTGGGGATTTTCAGTGACAAATTTGCGAGTCATCAAATAATATCCTCCCTGTTTATTAATTCCTGTGCCATCAATTAGGACTCTAGCTTTAGTTGCCTCTTGAGCCGCTGCATAGAAAGGGTCCCAAATTACCCAAGCATCCACACTCCCTTTCACAAATGCAGCACGAGCATCAGCCGGAGCCAAATATTTAGGTTCAATATCTGTATATTTTAATCCCGCTTTTTCTAAAGCTTGGACTAACAATAAGTGGGCACTAGAACCTTTTTGAAAGGCAACTCTTTTGCCCTTCAAGTCAGTAACTTTTTGAATTTGGGAATTTTGAGGAACAAGAATTGCGGAACTAGCTGGAGTAGCCGCAGTCCCAACAACATAAGTTAGTGATGCTCCCGCTGCTTGGGCAAATATTGGCGGTGATTCTCCCACAGGGCCAATGTCAATACTACCCACATTCATCGCTTCTAGTAGTTGTGGCCCCGCTTGAAATTCAGTCCACTTTACAGTAATACCTTGTGGTGCTAAACGCTTTTCTAAAACACCCTTAGCTCTCAGCAAAACGGTCGTTTTTTGATAGCCAAATCTGACTACTTTTGCATTGGAAGCAGAATTGCTAACAGATGTGGCACTGGGATTAGGTGCATTAACAGTCGGTGTCGATGAACAAGCAGCAAATAGCAAGCTCAGACAAAGACCTGTAACAAAAGCCCCCACTATTGGCAAAGGAAAAGAAAAGAATAATTTATGTTGGTTGTTAAAGGGGATATTTTTGAATTCTATCAACGATATCCACTTGGGAATTAAGCGGCGAAAGATTTGGTTAATCATCAAAATGATTTCTCTGGACTACAACAATACTATAAACTTATAGGTTTACCGGAGTATATAAATAAATTTAGATAATTTAGATATAAATTGACATCACAATAGCGGGAAGTGGGTTAACTTGATACTTCCCCGCTTATTATCCCAATGCCAAAAAACACAGTACTAATTTAGTAAATCAGGTTCTTCGCGCACAATCCGGTCGTAAAGGGGCTGGAAACTGAACCATCCACTTACATGTGACCCCACTTGAGTTTGTGTTAAACGGGCTGTTTCGTGTTTGATAGCAGTAGGTCTACCCGCAGCTTCTGCCAACAGTTGACCTTGGCACGATCGCTCTAAGCTAATGTACCAAAAGGCAGCTTCATCTACTGTATGTCCCACAGTTAAAATGCTATGGTTACGTAGGATTATGGCTTTCTTTGGCCCCAAGGTATGCGCCAATCGCTGACCTTCAGAAGTTTCTAAGACAACACCTGTAAAATCGTCAAACAGGGCATGATCTTCGTAAAAAGCACAAGAATCTTGAGTCAAGGGGTCAAGGAGACGCCCCAAACTAGACCAGGCTTTACCATAAAGTGAATGGGCGTGAGCTGCTGCAATGACATCAGGTCGAGCTTCATGAATCTGAGAATGGATGGCGAAAGCAGCTTGATTTACCTCCGCATCGCCTTTAACCACCTCACCTTCTTTGTTAACTAGAATCAGGTCAGAAACTCGGATATGACCGAAGTATGCGCCGAATGGATTGACCCAAAAATGGTCTGTAAACTCAGGATCGCGAGCCGTAATATGGCCTGCAATTCCCTCGCTGAAGCCAAACTTACCAAACAGGCGAAAGGCGGCGGCGAGGCGTTGTTTACGGTGCAGGCGTTCGTCTTCAACTCGCTCGAAAACTGGGGGTTTTGGTCTAATATAGTTGGCCATGTTCTTTTTCCTCCTCTTCTTTACAGGGAGCGTTGGAATATCCAGAGCGAAAGGATTTGACGCTGTGAGATTCTGGGATGAACTGGTGACGCAAGACGCAACCAGTATCATTACCCAAAATATGAATGGATACAGATGCGCTCTGGGATGTGGTTTTGACGGCGTGGATATCACCATCTGGGGGTAAGAGACGGTAGATATCCCCTGGTTGAAGGCTACGCACTTCAGTTACTTGTAATTGTGCGTGTCCTTCGTCATTACCGCTATCTACACGGCGATAGACTGTTTCTTCTTGATTACCTTTATATAAACCAATCAATCCCCAGGCTAAATGGTCATGGACGGGAGTCGTTGAGCCTGGGGGAATCACCAAACTGAATACTGACAGGGAACGGTCTTTGGCGCGATAAAGCAGCCATTGACCAATACCGCCACCCATCCGGCTTTCGGGATTGACTTGGGCAAACTTTTCCGGTAGCCATTGCTGTTGGGCAAGGAGTTCTTGAAAATAGGGTTCTAGTCTAGCGAGAGTTTGGGTGCGATCGTCAACAGTGCTAGTGCTAATTTCCCGCACTGTTGCGACAAAGGATCGTAGTTCCTGGCTCTCAATAAACCATTGGTCTTTTGGTAACGGTTCTAAAATAGTGTGGTTCGTCATCTATATTCCTCTGTTTAGGAGGCGACTAAGATTAACTAATTCGTAATTCGTAATTCGTAATTCGTAATTCGTAATTCGTAATTCGTAATTCAATTACGATTTATTTTAATACCAGGATGAATCTTGAAGCCAAGTTGCTCAAGTTTTAGATGGGAAAGGGACTCCTTCAGAATGATAGTAAAAGGATATCGCTGGAAGACAGTAGCTTTACCTTGTGACAATAGCAGCCTAGCATGGCTGATGCGTACTGGATATAACGGTTGTTGGTTGGCATCAAGAATGAATACTTTAGTCATGCTATTTTGAATTTTGAATTTTGAATTTTTAGATTGGGGACTGGAAATTGGGAGAATTCTCTTACTGAGTTAGGGAACAAGAAAATTATTCTCCTCTGCCTCCCGCCCCTCTGCTCTTACTTAGCGGTGGGGCAAATAGTTGCAGCAACATCTACCCTTTTCGGTAGAATCTTTTGCTCTAGCATCCAGTTAGCCGTCTTCTGAATTTTGGCAACATCATCAGCATTAGGTATGACAAGTTGCTGTAACCCTTGATTTTCAGTTACCCGCTTGGCTACGGCTGGAGAAATTTTGATGTCTTTAACTAGAAATTCGGCTGATTTTGCGGTATTTTTATTCAACCAATCATATTCCTTGCTTAAACCGTCCAAAGCAGCTTTCACCGCCTCTGGAGATTTAGCAGCAGCCTGATTACGCACAAGCATTACACTGTAGGTTGGTGCTGGATGGGTTGTAGTGATTCTCCTAGCACCATGCTCTAATTCAGCAACTGAGATATATGGTTCCCAAACTGCCCAAGCGTCTACAGTTCCTTGGTAGAGCGCAGGTGCAGCATCAGTTGGAGCTAAGAAAATGCGTTGAACTTTATCTTTAGAAATTTTCTCTTTTTCCAATACTTTTAATAACAGGTACTCACCTGCACCAGCTTGATTTACAGCGACTTTTTTACCTACAAGGTCAGCAGGCTTACGGATAGAAGAATCACCACGGACTACGATCGCACTCGCCAATGATTCCGGTCTGGGACGCTGGACAGCACCAATGCAAAGCTCCTGACCGGCGGCAATAGCTGACAATCCAGGAATGTCTCCGCACCCACCGATATCGGCTTGATTAGCACTAATTGCTTGAAGTAAAGTAGCACATCTATCAAAGGGGCCAGCCCATTCAGTTTTAATATTCTGGGCTGCAAGCTTCTTTTCTAACTCTCCTCGTTGACGTGCAATTGGTACTACACCTCCCTTTTGGTATCCCAGGCGAATCAAACTAGTTTTCTCTTGAGTCTGGTTACTGACATTTTTGGCAGTTGTATTACTATTTGCAGAGTTACTTGGAGTGCAGCTAGAAATCACCAAACCTAGCCAGGAACTAGTAACCAATAAGACACTAAAGGACTTGGTTAAGTGTTGTGGCAATAAAAATAACAATTTTTTGAAATGATTCAACAACTTTTTTATTACTCCTTTTATTAAAGAAAAGATAATAATGAGAGTCTATATATCAACTCCAGCACTCTTGTCTTTACTGCTCATTTAGGAATTTCCAAGGAATAAATCATCCAATTCTGTGGGGTGTCTCACAATCATTTGTGGTTGGATATTTCTATTGGGAAGCTCTTAGCGATGATATTAATTTTCATAAATACGGTAAGTCGGTAGGATAACCGCTCATTAGCTACAAGCAGAAATTATCACATACAAATTTAAAAAGCAATAGGCTAGCTGTTAGGGAAGATAAAGCTACGCTTTCGCTATTTGGGGTTATTGTGGTTATGATGGGTTAAAAGGGCGTAATTGCTTGTAAATGCAGGGTTTTTTCTAACTGCGGATGTTTGAAGCGAAGTTCTCTGGCGTGCAGATGTAACCGACTAGTAACTGCATAGCATCCATAAAGGCGATCGCCTAAAATAGTTATCCCAAGTCCTCGCGCATCAGCTGCATGAACTCTCAACTGATGAGTGCGTCCTGTTAGTGGTGTAAATTCTACGCGGGTGTAGTCTCCTTCTCTCGCTATTATTTGGAAGTGTGTCAAGCTGGGTTTACCGTGCTGCCAATCAACTTTTTGCTCAGGGCGATTTTCAGGATCTCCCCACAATGGCAGTTCAATTTTACCTTGCTCAACTGTCAAAACACCCGAAAGTATAGCTTCATAAACCTTGTGAACCTGGCGTTGCTGAAACTGCTGGCTGAGTTGCCGATGGGTTTGGCGATCGCGTGCCAACAACAAAATCCCAGAAGTTTCTCGATCTAAGCGATGCACAGATACAAGTGCCATGCCATCAGCTAACAAATTACGTAAGCGACTCAAAACACTATCTTGGCGATCGCGATAACGCCCAGGCACCGAAAGTAATCCAGCAGGTTTGTTGACAGCAATCAGCCATTCATCTTCATAAATAATCGGTAAAGTAACCTCTCCCCAAACCCCTCCCCTATCAGGGGAGGGGCTTCTTACTCCCCCTTCCCTGATAGGGAAGGGGGCTGGGGGGTTAGGTCTTAACCCTGAGAGTAAAAACCCCATTAATGGCTGACATCGCTCGGCACACGCTCCGTAAAATTCTCCCGGAATTTTATCCTGATTTACGGAAGACTCACCCCACCAAAATTCTGCCATTGCTAGGGGTTTGAGATTATGTGTTGCGGCATAATGAAGCAGCTTTGGGGCACAACAGTCACCCGTACCAGTGGGCAAACCTCCTGGCATCAATTGTTGCAACGATCGCGATCGCCCGGAAAAATTAGTCAGGCTGTAGCTAGCGTGCATTTGAGCTTGCAATTGACGGGAAAGTGCTTTGCGCCGTTGTTTCAGTTCACTAATTCGCGCATCCGTCGCTGCAATTACCTGTTGTAGGGGCTGTAATACGGCATTTTGCTGGCGTTTAAGTTGTCGTCGCTCAATTCCCTGCTGACGACTCTCTTCGTCAAGTTGTTCAAGGGCAATAGTAAGCGCTTCGGGAGTGAGTGTATTGCAGATTTGCTGACGTTTTTCCTGTCGTTGGTGTTTGCAATGGCGATGGCGATCGCTCATTGCTTGCAACTGTTGTTCAAAGTCATTAAACAGGATTTCATACTGCTGGCGTTCGGTTAGTTGCTTCAAGGTAATAATTTCTTGCTTAATCGCGTCCAACTCAGCCAAAGTCCGGCTTTCCTCGAAAGCAACTTCGTCTCGTCCAGGAATTGGTGGAACCCAGCCCTCAACCACACTGCAACCATTCAAAAGACCGGAAAAAGCTTTTAGTACCCGTTGTTCGCCATTAGGCAGTTCAACTAATAGGATTCCATACATTTTGCCTTCACGAGAATAACAGTCATTGTTGGCAAGATATTGCATTAGTCCGTGGGCGATCGCTTCGGACATTGAGGTGCGGGGTAATTTTAGGCGAACGCCACTTTGCGGACAACGCCCTTCGTACCAATAACTACAAGATGAGTCAGCGATCGCAAAATCGCAGTCGATGAAATCTGAAAGTGCGTGCAGAACTACCATACAAGGTATGATTGCAAATCTAGCCGATCCTTTTAAATATATATAGCGTTTATGTAAGAATTCTATTGTGTTGAGTGCTTTTGGCAAATTGGCATCCAAAGTTTTTCTGTTGCAGTTTTAATTTATATATCAACAGGGTTACAGGGACATTGAGAAAATTCTACAAGGGATCAATTCCCGTCTCAAAATCCCACCCAATGGCCAGTTGTTGACGTTCATGCTCTCCCAACCACCTTAAGGTGGATGCAGCACAAGCGTCACCGCTTCACCACAACTGGCTAGAATTGAACCTCACACGACTCTTGTTGTCGCGTGATTCCTGCTTCAACGATCTTTGCCTGAATTGCTCCAGGTCTTACAAGTTCTCCACAGGCGTTTAGAGCCTCCGGGATACCCACGGCGGCTGTTAAAATTCTCAACCCCTCACCTAAAATATTTAAACTTGCATTCACGTCTCTCAAGTTGTAGTTATCACAACTAGGACAAGACCATTCACGCAACTTTAAATCCTTAACTAGTGGATTGATAAAACCACAACAGTTACAAGTTTGAGATGAGGGATAAAATGTCCCGACTTTCTGTACAATTCTGTCATGCCATAAAGCTTTGTATTCAAGCATGGCGACAAATTTTGACCAACTAGCATCTGAAAGCGAGAGAGCTAATTTGTGATTCTTTACCATGTTGGCAACTCGCAAATCCTCAATACAGATAATGCTGTTTTCCTTGATTAAGCGAGTTGACAGCTTGTGCAGAAAGTCATCTCTCAGATTCGTAATTCGTTCATAGGTACGAGCCAGCTTGATTTTCGCTTTAACTCTATTGCTACTACCTTTTACAGTGCGGGATAGTTTTTTATGGCATAAGCGTAACTTACGAGTTTGAGTCCGATAATATTTGGGGTTGTCTACCGTCTCGCCATTACTAGTAGTCAGGTAAGACTTTAGCCCTAAGTCCAGTCCAATATTCTGTGTGACTTGAGGATACTTTTCTATCTCTGTTTCGCACAAAATACTAGCAATATATTTACCGGACGTTGTACGAGTTATGGTAACGTTTACAAGCTTCCCGGTAATGTCTTGAGAGCAGTGAAACTTCACCCATCCTAACTTTGGGAGTTTTAAACGATTCTCTATTACCTGAATGTTGCCGTTAGTCAGGTTAGTTTTGTAAGACTGTTTACACCCATGTTTCTTTTTAAATTTAGGAAAACCTACACCTTTATGGCAAGCGTTGTCGAAACACTTCTTCCCTTTGGTCTTCTTTAAATCAGCAAAAAAGTTTTTGTACGCCGTCTCTAAATTCTTGAGTGAGTTCTGTAAGGCAAACTTATCTACCTCTTTGAGCCATTCAATTTCTTTCTTGAGTACAGTTAGTTGCTGACTGCAAGCGTTGTAGTTTAAGGTTTTTTGTTCAGTACTATATAACTCTTTTCTTAATGCCAAAAAGCGGTTGTATACATACCTTGCACAACCAATAGTCTTGTTGATTAAGACTTCTTGGTTGTGTGTAGGTATGAGAGTGACTTTAAATGCTTTTTGGATGGCTGGCAACTTTTTGCAATTGTTACGATACACCTTAATTTTAACACGAATTCACGCTTAATATAGAGCGCCTAACTCATGACTGGAAGTCACGAGTGTGCGGCTTGAAGAAATCAAACAGAAAATATATAGTACAAATGCACTGGCACAGATATAAGTTGGTGATGGCAGTGTTTGAGTCTGTAGTTGTCTAAGTTTATGTCAAGCTAAGTGTTGAGGACAGTAGCCCAATCCACGAATATAACTTTGTCGGAATATTTCAATTTCATTGGGTTGCGGTCTACCATGAGAAACTACTGCTACCTGATAGCGTTGCATAACATTAAGTGCTGATTCTCCAGCTTCCAAACTGCTCAGAACATTACTTATGAATTCGGGTGGTGAGTAAATAATTCCCACTTCGCTCAAGAAAGCTTTAATATCTTTATATTTTTGTTCCGATACAAAAGATTTAATTTTGACATTGATTATCCAACCATGAAATTGATTAATTACAGTAATAAATTCCAGACAAAAGTCATTCCTACTAAAATATTCCACAACCCGCAGTGTCAGACTAGCATTGGCCAGATAGTATAGGTATTGCATAATTTTTAAAGCAGAATTGAGACTTTCAAAAAATAATCTATAAATCTAAAGATTTAATGAGGATTCTAAGTTTTTACAGAAAAAATAATTAGATAAATTTCTTCTAATCAAAGTAAAGGGAAATACTACTTTGTCTATTAAGGTTTGCAAATAAATATGTCAGATTGCAGAATCTAAATTAACTTGTTGTGTTGTTTGTAACAATATATTAAAATTATACAAAAGTTTGACCACGCAGAGGGTGTATCCTGCGATCGCGAAGATGCCAATCTTCTTTTGATACAACTTATGAAAATTTTGTTGGTAGAGGATGACGTATCACTGAGTACAGCACTCTTCGAGTTGTTGAGTGCAAATCGTTATACTATCGACATCGCAAGCAATGGCCAAGCTGGATTAGAACTAGCACTATCGACTGAATATGAGTTGATTTTGCTGGATTGGCTAATTCCGAAACTGGATGGGATTACCTTGTGTCGGCAACTGCGAAAGCAAGGCTACCGTAAATCTATTCTGTTGTTAACAGGGAAAAATTCTAATGCAGATATTGTGGCGGGGTTAGATGCTGGAGCAGATGATTACGTCATTAAGCCATTCAACCCAGAAGCATTACTAGCCAGAATTCGCTCTTTATTACGACGCAATGAGGCAATCTCATCATCCACCTTAACCTGGGGAAATCTCTGTTTAGATCCAAGTGCCGGCAGAGTAACTTGTAATGAGCAGGAAATTCCCCTGACAGCAAAAGAATACAAACTGCTGGAGTTGTTTTTGCAAAACCCAGACCGGATCTTTAGTCGTGCAGTGATTATAGATCGGCTTTGGGGATTTGATGATACACCGACTGAAAATGCAGTTACGACTCATATTAAAGACTTGCGAAAGAAACTGAAAACAGTAGGTCTAGCAGAAGATTTTCTAGAAACGGTATATGGTATGGGCTATCGGATCAAGCCTGCACCTAATCGCTCCATCTCTGTTGGGGAAAGGAATCAAGAGGGAAAGAAAAAACCCGGCCCCAAAGATATGACTTCTGTAAATCGGGTGCTGGAGCGCTTTCGTAATTCCTTTGCTGGACAGGTTGTGGTACTGGAGCGGGCAAAAACTGCACTCTTAGCCGGGAATTTAAATGAAGAGTTACATCAGCAGGCATTGCATGAAGCCCATAAGCTAGCAGGCTCAATGGGGTCGTTTGGTTATCCAGAGGGTTCCCGGCTAGCACGGAAAATAGAGCATTTGCTGCTTGGAGATTTCTCGTTATCTCCCGATCAAATCTCTGATTTCTCGCAACTGGTAACAGCATTACAGCAAGAGTTAACTAAGCCTGCTGTCACTTCCACCGCTCAAAAATTCCCGATCAACCAAAGTTATCGTCTGTTAGTCATCGATGATGATACGACGCTGACGGAGCAGTTACAAGCAGAAGCCGACTCATGGGGCATGAGGATGAAGGTTGCACCAAACTTAGCAACAGCCCGATCGCTTTTTTCCTTAAAAACCCCTGACGTAGTTTTACTGGATTTGAGTTTTCCAACAACAGAGGAAGATGGATTAATATTATTGAGCGAGATAGTACAGCGATCACCAAATATCCCAGTAATTGTTTTTACCGGACGAGATACCCTAGCAGATCGACTGGCAGTCTCGCGTTTAGGAGCTAGACAATTTTTGCATAAACCGGCGACAACCGAGCAGATTTTTCAGGCGATCGCTCGTGTCTTACCTCAACCTCAAACTTCCGAAGCCAAAGTTTTAATCGTAGACGATGACCATGTAATACTGGCTGGATTATCGGCGTTACTAACTCCTTGGGGGCTGGAAGTAACAACCCTCTCCCAATCACAACAATTTTGGCAGGTGTTGATTGCAACATCTCCAGATTTGGTAGTACTAGATTTAGAAATGCCGATAGTGAACGGTTTAGAGTTGTGCCAAGTCGTGCGCCAAGATGCCCAGTGGGGAGATTTACCGATTTTAGTAGTTACAGCCCATACCGAAGCAGAATTTCTTCAGCAAGCTTTTGCTGCCGGAGCCGATGATTTTATTAGCAAGCCAGTGCTAGGGCCAGAACTTGTGACACGGGTACTGAGCCGCATTCAAAGAACGCGCTGGCGCTCTCATGCAGGGAAAAGTTAAGCATGATGAGAAATTATTCACGATTATTGAAGTACGGTGTTGCTATTGGTTCAGCTGCGATCGCCACCCTCCTCTCACTCTGGCTAGAACCGCTGATTTCTCGAACCATTGGGGCATTTTTCTACATAGCGATCGTTGCAAGTACTTGGTACGGTGGCTTTCAACCAGGGATCGTTACAGTTGTCCTTTCCACACTGGCAATTGATTATTTCTTGATTCCCCCTCGGTATCAGCTGGCGATTAATCAACCAGAAGATATATTCCGGCTAGCTCTTTTCCTACTAGTTGCCTTGATAATTAACCTGGTGACAGGCAATCTTCAGTACAGCAGACGGAAGATTCAACAACTCAACCAACAATTGTCTCAAGAAAATGCCGAGCAATTACGGATGACTCTTGACGAACGCAAACAAGCACAAGAAACGCTGCAACAGCAATTTGAGCAACAGCGTTTAGTGATGGAGATGACCCAGCGTATCCGGCGATCGCTGAATTTACAAGATATCTTGCAAACTACTGTTGATGAAGTGCGGCATTTTCTGGAGTGCGATCGCGTCACGATCTTCCAATTTTATCCAGGTTGGGGTGGAACGATTGTGATTGAGTCCGTTGCACCAGACTGCATGGCTCTTTTACCACTCCAGATTTATGACCCTTGCATTGGTGAAGAGAACGTCGAACCTTTTAAACAAGGCTTAGTCACTGCGAAAACTGATATTTATACTGCCGGAATTAGTCCCTGTCACATTGCATTTTTAGAAAGTCTCCAAGTAAGGGCAAATCTGGTCGTTCCCGTTTCCTTGGGAGATGAATTGTGGGGATTATTGGCAGCTCATCAATGTAAGGCTCCTCGTGAGTGGCAATCTTCAGAAATTGCTCTGTTGCGGCAGTTAGGAGCGCAGGTAAGCATTGCTATCCAGCAAGCAGCTTTGTTCAAACAGTTACAGACAGAACTAACAGAGCGCAAACAGGCAGAAATTGACCTACAACAACTGAATACCGAACTTGAGCAACGGGTGCAAGAACGCACTGCACAACTGACAGAGACGAACGATCGCCTGCGAAAAACAGTTATAGAGCAGCAACAAACCCAACTCACACTTTTAGAACAGGCGCAAATGCTGGAGCTTCAGGCTGTAATCACCCGAAATATGGGGGAAGGCATCTGCTTAGTGAGAATTGATAATGCAATCATTGTCTATGCCAATCCGAAATTTGAGCAGATGTTTGGCTATGAATCTAATGAACTCAATGGTCAACAAGTTTCGATTGTGAACTGTGTCACCAAATCGGTAACTACTAAAAATGTAAATCAAGCCACTTTGTCTGCCGTTTTACAAAATACTGAAGCCACATATCAAGTCCAGAATCTTAAAAAAGATGGTACACCATTTTGGTGTAGTGTGACAGCTTCTGTATTCAGACATCCCGACTACGGCGACGTTCTAGTTGCAGTTCACCAAGATATCACTGAGCGCAAAGGCATTGAAGAAGCTTTACGCGAAAGCGAAGAAAAGTTTCGTCAGTTGGCAGAAAACATCCAAGCAGTATTTTGGATGACCGATAATCAAAGTCAGCAAGTTCTATATGTGAGCAATGCTTATGAAACCATCTGGCAAAGAAGTTGTGAAGACTTGTATCATAACTATTCAAATTGGTTAGATGCAATTCACCCAGAAGATCGCCAGCGCGTCGAAATTGAAGTCATTGAACAGCTTAAACCAGGGCAATACGATAAAAAATATCGGATTATCCGTCCTGATGGTTCAATCCGTTGGATTCGCGATCGCGCATTTCCGATCAAAAATGAATTAGGCGCAGTAGTTCGGATTGCTGGGATTGCCGAAGATATTACTGAATTAGAGCAGATTAATTTGATCAAGAGTGAGTTTATTGGCATTGTGAGTCACGAACTCCGCACTCCCTTAACTGCAATTCGCGCAGCACTAGGCTTACTACAAACTGGTATCTACGACAAAAAACCAGATAAATTTAAGCGGATGATTGAGATTGCAGCCATCGATAGCGATCGCTTAGTGCGTCTTGTCAACGATATTCTCGATTTGGAACGCTTAGAATCGGATCGAGCCGTCTTAGAAAAAACCACCTGCAATGCGGCTGATTTAATTCAACAAGCAGTAGCCGGACTGCAAGCGATCGCCAATCAGCAAAATATTACCTTTCAGATCCACCCTACCAATGCTCAAGTTTGGGCGGCGGCTGATGCTATTGTGCAAACACTCACCAATTTGTTAGGTAATGCGATTAAATTCTCACCTGCCGATTCTACTATTACTCTCAGTGTCCAACAGCAAACAGACCGCGTACTATTCCAAATAACGGATCGAGGACGAGGTATTCCAGCAGATAAGTTAGAAGCAATCTTTGGAAGATTTCAGCAAGTAGATGCCTCTGATTCTCGCACCAAAGGCGGCACAGGCTTGGGATTGGCAATCTGTCGTAGTATTATTGATCGGCATGGTGGGCAAATTTGGGCTGAAAGTACTCTTAGTATTGGCAGCACGTTTTTCTTCACTCTACCATTGCCGGGAAATTAGGCAGAGGAGCAGAGGGGCAGAGGGGCAGGGGAGCAGGGGAGCAGGGGAGCAGGGGAGCAGGGGAGCAGGGGAGCAGGGGAGCAGGGGAGCAGGGGAGCAGGGGAGCAGGGGAGCAGGGGAGAATAACCAATGACAAATGACAAATGACAAATGACCAATGACTAAAAAATTGTTAATTGTGGATGATGAAGAACGAATCCGCGAATTAGTACAAGCTTGTTTAGAAGACTTGGGAGGATGGGACACGCTGACTGCTGCATCAGGGTCAGAAGGATTAAAAATCGCCCAGACAGAACCCATTGATGCCATTCTACTTGATGTCTCTATGCCTGACATGGACGGCTTTGCAGTATACGAAAAACTTCAGGCAAATTCAGCAACCCAAGGGATTCCAGTGATTCTATTAACAGCGAAAGTCCAAGGAAGCGATCGCGCCCGTTTTGCCCAGATGGGAATTGCTGGGATTATCACCAAACCTTTTGAACCCACCTCTATTTGCAACGAAGTTAGTGAGATTCTGGGGTGGAACGATTAATAGTTAATTTGTAAGAATTCAGGAGTCAGAACTCAGGATTCAGAATAGTTAAAGAATCAGCAGAGCATTTGATGAATAAATATACCAATCATTCTAGATTCCTGATAAATTCTGACTCCTGACTCACCTCGACTACGCTCGGCGACCACCTGGGTGCTGAATTCTTACGTTAATTTTTGTAACAAAATCTATATCTTTATTAGTTTTTTATTTTTGTAATTTATCTTTCTTGGTTACAGATAAAAGATTTTTATCTGTAACCAAGAAAGGTATATGAAATAAAATGAACATACTAGAGGAGGTAAATATAATCTGCAAAACGATATTGCTCATTGATGATGAACTGCATGTCCGTGAGATAGTAAAATTTTGCCTCCAAGATTTAGCTGGTTGGAATGTGGTGACAGCAGATTCTCCATTAGAAGGATTGCAGAATGCAGTACACCATACTCCTGATGCGATCGTATTAGATATCTCAATCCGCGATCTGGCTAGTTTTGAGTTTATGAATAAACTAAGAAATCATCCAGAAACTCAAGCTATTCCTGTAGTGTTGCTCAGTGCGAAAGCGCGATGGTTGGATTCGCAAATTTTGCGACAGTATCAAGTTGCAGGTGTAATTCTCAAACCCTTTAATCCAGTTACCCTCCCGGCTCAGGTTGCTCAATTGCTGGGTTGGGATTTTACTTGACTAAAAGATTAAACAAGAATGGGTAAAACATCCGTAAGAATCCAGAATCCAGAATCCAGAAGTCAGAATTAAGAAGACTTTGATACCTAAACTTAATAAGTTTAATAAAATCAAGAAGTTATTACACCCTTGATTTTACAATTATTCTGGCTCCTGACTCCTGATATCATGTCCGTATAATTAGTTATGATTTCCACAGTCATTGCACCCCACCCCCAGCCCCTCCCCGCAGGCGGGGAGGGGAGACAAAGCATAGCTTTGGCGGGGTGGGGTTCTTGGGGTTTAGTAAGTAATCAAGCCGACATGATATGACTCCTGAATTCTTACAAACATCCAAATATATAACAGAATTTGCAATTACTTGGAGTACAAAAAATTCCTAGAGACGCATAACTAGCTGTGCGTCCTTAGCGTGTATCTCATGCAAATGAAAATTCCTATAAATTGCAGCCCGAATATCAAGGTTTAGCCTTTAAGCAATTGGTTTGATTTTGACGTTATTATCAACTACAGCAATCCTAAATCATTAGTAAGAAAGAAAATCGCTGAAACACTTATAGATACTTACTTTCTGCCTATACATTTTCTCACATTTCAATTTGGATTGCTATATCAAGTTTAAGCTTGAATTTAACTTAACGTTTTGCGGAATTTGGAATAAAATTAAATACTAGAGAAAAATTTTACATCTAGTTAAGTGCATATACATAGATTATTACTATGCTCTTCAATCGTCTATCGGGTTCTGAAATTGATTTAAAGCAAATCCTCGATCGAATTAGGATGCTGGTCGATCAAATTCATCAGTCACTTGAAGTAAGTGAAATTCTCAAGATTATTGTCAGCGAAGTTAGAACAACATTAGAAAGCGATGTCTACAACGGGCTACGCCTACGTGCCATTATCTATCGCTTTTTTTCCGATGGAGATGGAGTTATCGCAGAAGAGTCTGTAAGTAATGGATGTAAACCGATTCTAGGGCAATTAATTTACCATCCTTGCTTCAATGCGACATGGGTAGAGCGATATCGAGATGGAAGCGTTGGTGTCATTAAAGACATTCATACTACAACCCTTGGCCCTTGTTACAAAAAACTATTAACGGACTTGCAGATTCGAGCTAATTTAGTAGTACCAATTTTAATAAACTATCAAGAACTTGATGGAGTTTCTAGTACATATCCTCATTTATGGGGCTTAGTAATTGCTCACCAGTGCAGTGGCTCGCGTCAATGGAGTTCTTTAGAAATTGAGTATTTCCAACTGATAGCCGCAGAGCTAGGAATCGCTCTTGGGGAAGCAGAACGCCATCAGCAAAAGGCTACATCCTGCCAAAAACTAACGCTGCAACTCAATCAAAACCTGAAAAATTTGACAGTTCAGCCAAAGTTGAAGTCAATGAAAAGAAATCTGTATCAGAATTTTAGAGGTTCCATTATCACAAGAACAGCATTGCCAAAGAATATATCAGTTGGGGACTTGATTGCATTTGACCGATTACAAACTCCAGTTTGGATTTATGATATTCAAAACTTGCAGATGTGGTGGGCTAATCAATCCGCTCTGCATATTTGGAATGCTCAAAGTCGAGAAGAATTGCTCAGTCGCAACTTCAGTGATGTTTCTGTGTCTACTCACACTCGAATGCAAAGTTATTTGCAAGAATTTCAGCAAGGGAAAACCATCACTGAAAACTGGACATTTTACCCAGAAGGAAAACCTGTTTCTCTGCGCTGCATCTTTTCTGGAATTCAAATTGAAGAAGGGCGAATGGCGATGCTGGTTGAAGGATCGACAGAAATTATCAATCAGATCGATCGAGAAACACTCAGATCGGTTGAAGCCCTACGTCACACCACAGTAATGATCTCGCTTTACACGATGGATGGTGTACCTTTGATGCAAAACCCGGCAGCCCTGCGCTGTTATCGGGATACGCTGTACCCTAACTCGTCAGCTGAGAATATTTTCCTGAGTCACTTTGTTGACAAGAGTGTTGGACAACAAGTTATGAAAGCGATTCATTTCGGTGAGGCGTTCAGCATAGAGGCTCAAGTGTTCACTACTGAGGGGATTCAATGGCATGGGATGGATATACGATCTACCCGCGATCCCGTAACGGGTAACTCCATCATCCTCGTCAACGAAAAGAATATTACCAAGCAACAAGCTGCACTACAAGAACACCAGCGTGTAGAATCAGAATTGCGCTGGCGGGAAACTTTGCTGCGTTCTATGACTGAAACTTCTTTGCTGGGATTTTTTGTTGTTGACAATCGTACCGACGAAATCCTTTATTTCAATCACCACTTCTGTACAATTTGGGGCATTGAACATCTAGAAGACCAAATGCGTTTGGGTGCTTTAAAAAATAATGACATCATTCGTGATTGTATATCTTCAATTGTCAATGCATCGGCATTTGTTGAATCCTATAAACCGTTGCAGTCTGAAGAAAATCGTTGCACGATTGAGGATGAAATTTTATTTGTCGATGGGCGAACGATTCGCCGCTTTTCCAGCCAAATTCGGGATACTCAGGATCGATACTTTGGGCGGTTATACATTTTTGAAGACATTACTCCTCGTAAACAAATCGAAGCCGCACTCAAAACCAGTGAAGAAAGATGGCAGTATGCCTTGGAAGGAAATGGCGACGCAGTTTGGGATTTGAATGCTGAAACTAACGAAGTCTTTTTTTCCCGCCGATGGAAAGAAATGTTAGGGTTTGCAGAGCATGAAATTGGAAATACCCTCAGTGAATGGGAACAGCGGGTTCACTCCGATGATAAAGCGAGGGTTTACGAGGAGATTATCAAGCATTTGTCCGGTGAAACCCAACAATATGTCAGTGAATATCGGATTAAGTGCAAGGATGGAACCTACAAGTGGATTCTAGATCGGGGTCAAGTTTCGAGTCGCGCCAAGAATGGTTTTCCCCTACGGATGCTAGGAACCCATACTGATATTACTGAACGCAAGCGTATGGAAGAAGCGCTACGAGAAAGCGAACAACGCTATCGTTCTGTAATTACAGCGATGGCAGAAGGTATTGTCCTACAGCAATCCGATGGACGCATTACCACTTGTAATGACAGTGCCGAAAGAATTTTAGGGTTAACAGCCGATCAAATGATGGGGCGAACTTCCATCGCTTTGCTATGGCGAGCCATTCATGAAGATGGTACTTCTTTTCCAGGCGAAACTCACCCCGCCATTGTCACCTTACGCACCGGAAAACCTCAATTTCATGTGATTATGGGAGTTCATAAACCTGATGGCAGCTTGACTTGGATTTCAATCAATTCTCAGCCACTGTTTGAATCCGATGAATCAAAACCATCTGCGGTGGTGACATCATTTACAGATATCACAGAGCGCAAACAGGCACAAATTGCCCTGCAACAGCAAACAGAACGGGAACGCATGGTTTATGCGATCGCTCAACATATCCGTAGGTCTTTAGACTTAGATGAAATCTTAAACACAACTGTTGCTGAAGTCCGACATTTTCTGCAAACCGATCGCGTCATCATCTATCGCTTTAACCGTGATTGGAGTGGTGTGATTGTCACGGAATCTGTAGCAGCAGGTTGGCAATCGATTTTGAATATGGAAATTACAGATAGCTATTTTGTCGAAACACAGGGACAGTATTACCAACAAAGTAGTCTCACAGTCACTCCAGACATCTATAGCGCTGGATTTTCACCTTGTCATGTAGAGTTATTGGAAAGGTTGCAAGTCAGAGCCAAGCTAGTTGTACCAATTTTACAAGGCGATCGCCTTTGGGGTCTTTTGGTTGCTCATCATTGTAGCGCCCCACGTCAGTGGCAACCTTGGGCAAGCGAACTACTTCAGCAATTGGCAACACAGGTAGCGATCGCTATTCAGCAATCAGAACTTTATCAACAATTGCAGCGTGCCAACCAGCAGCTTGAAAATATGGTAATGGTAGATGAATTAACTCAAATTGCCAATCGCCGATGTTTTGATATTAAGCTTAATTCTGTCTGGCAATATCTTTTACGAGAAAAAGGTTTTGTCTCACTACTTTTATGCGACATTGATTATTTTAAACAATATAACGATACTTATGGTCATGCGACCGGAGATGATTGTTTGCGCTTTATTGCCCAAGCTTTCAAACAAAGTGTCAAACGTTCTAGAGATTTAGCTGCTCGTTATGGCGGAGAAGAGTTTGTTGTCATCTTGCCTAACACTGCTAGTGATGGGGCTTTTCACGTTGCCCAAGAAATTCATAAAGCTATCCAACAGCTAAATATTCCCCATACGGCATCGCCTGTGAAGCACCACGTCACTTTGAGTATCGGAATTGCCACAGTTATTCCGACATCTAATATGGTTCCTTTAGATTTGATTGAGGCAGCAGATCAAGCCCTTTATCAAGCCAAAGCAAACGGGCGTAATCGTTCTTGTATAAATAGACTGTGTTAGAGGATCTTTGAAAAGTCATGATTGATGTATCAAATATTTTTTTACCCCTCCCTAACCCTCCCCAATATATCGGGGGGATTAAGGGGGGTAAGAATGTGATTAAAATCACAGCCAAACACTTTTAAAACAACCTCTTAGAGAGTGAGTGATACCTGCGGTTCTTGCTACCCTACGCTAATCAAGTAATTGTTAATATTTTCTAAAGTTTTTTCACTACTGTCATTTCTTTATTAGTTCTTTATTTTCTGTTTATAAATTAAAGCTGTTGGTAGTTAAGCCAAGAGCAAACTACTTATTTGTGTTTAACTTTTTTAATAAAACAACAATACTATGACAAACTGCCCTTGTTGTTCTAACCAAATGCTTCGTCACATTCGTTTACAAGAAACCTACTGGTTCTGCCGTCACTGCTGGCAAGAGATGCCTAACCTGAGTTTAGATAAAAGTACTTTAAATTTGACTAGAAAAAACACATTATTAGCCAGAGAACCAATTTCAGTCAACCACAAACTTTTGAAAATGAACGTCAGAACAGAGCTTTGTGCCTGAGTGAATCAGGAAGCAAACACCAAACGAGCTATGCGTAAGCTTTTAGAGGTTGTTTGAAAAGTCTAATTTATTACTAACTCGGCAATTGTAAATCTCGCCTACACAGCCAAAACCCTTGTTTTGTATTAGTCTACGGAAGTGGACGAGAGTTTGTGTATTACCGAATTCTATTCGCCCAATACTTTTCAAACATTCTCTTAAATAGCTAGATGTATCGTTTGAATACTGACTAATATATTAAAAGATAATAAACCTCATCTATGTTGAAACCTAGAGTTTTTTAAAAGATATATTTATGTAGGTTGGGTGGAGTGAAACGCAACCCAACATTACCACCAAATTTTATGTTGGGTTATATCATGTCCGCATAATTAGTTATGATTCCCACAGTCATTGCACCCCAGCCCCTCCCCTTTATAAGGCTACGGTGTACACACATCTCTAAAAATCCTACCCACCCAATATTTCTGTTCAAGTGAAAATCGCACACTGAGCAAATATCACGCCCAGAACTCAAGTTCCGGGCTGATAGCTAAAGTCCACTAAGCGTGGACTGAACTAAATTTATTGTTTAGTCCTCCAAAAGATGACTTTCGCTATGAGACTCGGAATTTATTCCGAGGCGGGATAGATACACTGCACCAACACTTGTGTGTACACCGTAGGCTTGCGGGGAGGGGAGACAAAGCGCAGCTTTGGCGGGGTGGGGTTCTTGAGGTTTAGTAAGTAATCAAGCGGACATGATATTACAGAATATTCAAGTGAGTTAAATACACAATCTATCTAAGTTTCAAAACCCAGTATAAAGACTGTTTTACTTCTGTTGCCACAGCGAGGCATAAGCCCATTTTAACTCATGAATTATGAATTATACTCTATCTACAATTTATCCACAAAAAGACTTTAAAAACTTACGATTTTATTGATTATTAGATTTAGAAAAAGAGCAAAAAAGCCGCCTTAATGACTATCTTTTATCGCTTGTTCATCTGCTTTAATTACTAAAGTTAACTGGATTATAACCACTCTAAAACATACGAATATTAAATGACTCTTAAACCGTGTAATTCAGTACTCTTGCATCTTAGTTAAGTCTGATATCTTCTTGAGAACAGCTTTATTGTTGTCAGGTAGATTGATGAGTCGAATTAATGGATTTGTCGGGCGACGTAATTTCTTGAAATTCGCCAGTGTCGTAGGTATTGCAGCTACTACTTTTGGTGATAGCTTTTGGAATACAGAGCAAACTGCTGTTGCTGATATTCACCCAGTTAACCCTAATTCAATCAGTCCAAATGAAGCCATCAAACGCTTGCTTGATGGTAATCAAAGATTTATCAATCAAAAACGTCAATATCCAGATCAATCACTAGAACGCTTACGATTAGTTGCGAAAGCTCAGTATCCCTTTGCTGCCATATTAGGCTGTGCAGATTCTAGAGTACCTGCGGAAATTGTCTTCGATCAAGGACTTGGAGATTTATTTGTCGTGCGAGTTGCTGGTAATGTTGTCAGTGACACGGTTATAGGTAGTCTGGAATATTCTACAGCAGTATTGGGTTCGCAGTTGATTATGGTTTTGGGTCATAGAAGATGCGGTGCAGTAGCAGAAGCAATCAAAAACGAACCACTTCCTGGTAGAATTGGTTTGATTATTGAGGGTATCAAACCATCTATAGAAAGGGTAAAGTTCAGAACTGGTGATAATATGCAAGATGCAGTTATAGCCAACATTCAGTATCAGACTGAAAAATTGCAGGAAAGCTCAACTATTTTAGCTAAATTGCTCGGTGAAGGTAAACTAAAAATTGTTGGTGCTTGTTACGATATTGACACTGGTAAAGTCAACATTATTACTTGAATATTTCACACCTTTTAAGCGTAGGATTCTTAGTTCAATAATGTTGGAAAAATGTTTGAGTTGATCTACGCTAACGCAAACTCACAAAAATTTAGAAAAAACTTAAAGTTTGTAACAAATAAACCCAGCAGGGACTATATAACAAGGTCGCCTGCCAGGAAGGTATAGTATATTCTGGCCATGTTTGATTGGTTAGCGCTTATTTGTAAAAAATAATTGCGTATCCCTAAATACAATAACTAAATGCTTCGGAAAACACAGTTAAGAAAAGTTACTAAATAGGTTAATTTCCAATTAAAACCCAATAGGCTTGGGTTAAGAGTTATTCGACCTAGATAATTGGTTTTTCAAGACGCGATAAATCAAGACGCGATAAATCGCGTCTCTACATCAGGATTTTGTTGCTCTATCTGAACTGTATTGAATTAAAACCAACAATTTCCCGAATGGAGGGGCAGGGAAGACAAGGGAGAATGATTGAACAAATTTCTTCTTTGCCTCTTCCCAATGCCCAATCCCCACTTGCCCTGAGCGTTCGCGTAGCGTCTCGCAGAGAAGCCGTTCGCGTAGCGTCTCGCAGAGAAGGGATGCCCCATAATATAAGAAAGCGCTTCACACTTCTTAAATAATCAGCTTTATTAGAACAATGGCGAGAGACTTGCGGGGATTCATTAAAATTTTGGAAGAAAGAGGACAATTACGGCGAATTTCTGCTTTAGTTGACCCAGACTTGGAAATTGCTGAGATTTCCAACCGGATGCTGCAAAAAGGTGGGCCAGGGTTGTTGTTTGAAAACGTCAAAGGCGCTTCCTTCCCGGTGGCGGTGAATTTGATGGGAACTGTGGAAAGGATTTGCTGGGCGATGAATATGCAGCATCCAGAGGAGTTGGAAACTCTGGGGAAAAAATTAAGTATGCTGCAACAGCCAAAACCACCGAAGAAGATTTCCCAGGCGATAGATTTTGGCAAAGTGCTGTTTGATGTGGTGAAAGCGAAACCAGGACGAGACTTTTTCCCCGCTTGTCAGCAAGTTGTGCTTCAAGGTAATGATTTAGATTTAAATAAGTTGCCTTTGATACGTCCTTATATTGGTGATGCTGGCAAGATCATCACGCTAGGACTAGTAATTACCAAGGATTGTGAGACTGGTACTCCAAATGTAGGTGTGTATCGCTTGCAACTACAATCTAAAAATACCATGACGGTTCACTGGTTATCGGTGCGGGGTGGGGCGAGGCATTTGCGAAAAGCAGCGGAACGTGGGAAAAAATTAGAAGTTGCGATCGCACTTGGTGTAGATCCTCTAATTATTATGGCAGCAGCTACACCCATCCCTGTAGATTTATCAGAATGGCTGTTTGCTGGACTTTACGGCGGTTCTGGTGTGCAGTTGGCAAAGTGTAAAACTGTAGATTTGGAAGTTCCCGCAGATTCCGAATTTGTCTTGGAAGGAACGATTACACCAGGGGAAGTTTTACCAGATGGGCCTTTTGGCGACCACATGGGTTATTACGGCGGCGTGGAAGATTCGCCGTTGGTACGCTTTGAGTGTATGACGCACCGGAAAAATCCGATTTACTTAACAACATTTAGCGGTCGTCCACCCAAAGAAGAAGCGATGATGGCGATCGCACTAAATCGCATTTATACGCCCATACTGCGCCAACAAGTATCTGAAATTGTCGATTTCTTCCTCCCAATGGAAGCTTTGAGTTACAAAGCAGCGATTATTTCCATTGATAAAGCATATCCCGGACAAGCACGACGGGCGGCTTTAGCGTTTTGGAGTGCTTTACCACAATTTACGTACACCAAATTTGTAATTGTTGTGGATAAAGACATAAATATTCGCGATCCGCGTCAAGTTGTGTGGGCGATTAGTTCCAAAGTTGACCCAGTGCGAGATGTGTTTATTTTGCCAAATACACCTTTTGATACCTTGGATTTTGCTAGTGAGAAGATTGGCTTAGGTGGACGCATGGGAATTGATGCAACTACAAAGATTCCGCCGGAAACAAATCATGAATGGGGTTCGCCTTTAGAATCCGACCCAGATGTGGCAGCGATGGTTGAGAGACGATGGGCGGAGTATGGTTTGGCAGAGTTGCAATTAGGAGAAGTAGACCCAAATTTGTTTGGCTATGATATGAAGTAACCTGTTATAGCTCAATACAGTTTAGATAGAGCAACAAAACCCTAATGTAGAGACGCGATTTATCGCGTCTTGAAGTTTATGTAGATTCTGATATATCAATAAGACTCCAGCCTTGGGTACTGATGCCAGAAACTTGAATAAATAATGACAAAAAAAGTGAAAAATCCAGCATCAAAGTTAGCGATCGGATTGGCATTCAGTTGTATTAGTGTGATACTCAATACTGGTATCGCTAGTAAAATAAGTTTAGCGAAATCAAGTAATTCTCAAAAGTGCGATATTTTTGCCTACGTCACCGATACAGATTCGCAAGGGTTAAATGTGCGGAGTGGTGCAAGTACAAATAATGTCATTATAGGACAAATACCCATCAACGAAACAGTTCAGGTTATTGGTGCTGCTGGAAATTGGGTGCAGATTACTAATGCTAGCAATGGTTTTCAAGGAACTGGATGGGTATTCGTACCAAAGTTAGGCTTAACAACGCGGGGCTACGGTACTAACGGCGTGGATTTCTATGTTAGTAGCAGTCAAAAAAGCCAAAAACTGAGAAGAATTCCTGCTAATACGCCCGTAAAATTGTTAGGCTGTCAGGGAGATTGGGCGCAGGTAGAATATCGAGGTGTTAAGGGTTGGTTGACAAGGGAAGAACAATGTGGTGCAGCCCTTACTAGTTGTTCTTAGAACCCCACCCCCAACCCCTCCCCGCAAGTGAGGAGGGGGCTATGAGAATTACTTTTAAAATTTTGGTTTTGGGATATTTGTTATGGCTTATCCATTTCCAGGAATGAACCCGTATTTAGAAGATCCTGAATTATGGCCAGGAGTACATGGGAGACTAATAGTTGCGATCGCAGATTATCTCTCTCCTCAACTACGTCTTAAATATTTTGTCGTGTCACAAGCGAACATGGTTTGGGCAGATGCACTTTTGCAAAAGAAGGGTTTACGTTAATACAATTAATAAGGGTTTTATATTTAATTTGTTTAATGGGTAATACTAATTATTTGATTTATTCTAAAATAAAATCCTAAAGATATGGACTGGACAACTACACTCAAAGCGCAACAAGCTGATTTTATTCAAAGGTTAAAAGCTGGGTGTTTATTGAATTGTGAAATAGAAGGTCAGCACAGTGAATTAACTGTGATATCGGGAGAAAAGTTAAAACAGTTGCGAAAATTTTGCTGGCGGATGGCAAACAAATATAAGCAGAATGCTGATGTTGAAATTGTCTTCATCAACCACATGAAAGGAAAACTGGGTGAAGAAGTTGTTAAAGCCCGTTTAGCTAATTCAGTTACAGAAGTTGACTATGAAACAAGGTTTGGCGGTGATGGGAAAGTTGATTTCTTCTTAACTTCTACTCCATCTGTTGGTATTCAAGTTAAAGCACGTCATAGCAGTATTGAAACAGTCCAATGGTCAGTTATTCAAGAGGAACTTGAAAAAAATGCTGTTTTAATTTGTATTTTAATTCAAGAAGAGGTGAGCGAAGCACAAACCGAATATCATCTAATCCAAGCTGGCTTTTTACCAACTGTAATGATTACAGTAAGTAATGGTACAGCTTCAGTAAAAATAGATGAATTATTATACTGTGGTGGATTACAAAGTTATCTAGAAAATATCGAGTCTTTAGAATCTGAACACTTAAGCTTCGCTAGCCACAAAGAGCAAAAAGAGAGCAAACAAGATATTGATCGTACTGAAAATGAAAACATGCTTGTCTCATTAGATGATCAAAGCAAAGCTTTTGCCTACTTAAGTGTAGGTATTGATCGCTATGTCAACCATAAATATGAAAAAGCTATTGAAGATTTTGATGACGTTATTCGTCTTAATCCTAATATTCCTGAAGCGTATAATAAACGAGGTTTAGCTCATAAAAAACTTGCAGATTATCGAAGTGCTATCCAAGATTTCACACAAGCCTTTCAACTGAGTAGCTTTTTAGCAGCAGGCTATATTTATAACCGTGGTCTTATTCATATTAAGATAGGGAATAAGCAAAGAGCAATTGCAGATTTTCAAGAAGCTGCTGATTTATTTAAAAAACAAGCAAACCAAAATTTTTACAACATAGCACTAAAGAAAATTAGACAACTTCAGCAGGAAACTAAGTCTCAGAATCACCAAAAGCCGAACTGGAAAGCGGGGGATCGAGTAAGTCACAAAGATTTCGGCATAGGTCAAGTAACTCATGTTTTTGGGTCAGGAGATAGATTATCTTTAGCGATCAAGTTCAATGAATCAAATCAAAAAATAATTGGTCCAAAAGGGGTTCTACTAATAAAGGTAGACTAAATATAGGCTGAACTCGTACAATTTGCCACTCAATATAAAGTTTTGGCATCCATAATTTATTTAATTTAAGATTAATTACAAAATGTAACGTGACTTTTGGGAATATCACCCAGACTGATTTAAAGCTTTACGCCAACTGGATATTTTAATAGAATAATCTCATCAAAAGATTCGCAGAAACATAAATGGACTGGATTACACTACTGCGATCGCACTTCCTCATCAAAAACCACATAATTAGCCCCCTCCTCGCTTGCGGGGAGGCAGGGTGGTTTCATACAAAGAAAGAAAAATAATAATGATTTGTAGAGGGTGGAGAAAAATTGATAGATAAAAAGTATGAATCTCATCGAA